>NZ_JHWD01000008.1 GCF_000622225.1 Roseomonas mucosa ATCC BAA-692
ACCCTTCCTCGGCCCCCGCTCACTCTCTCACATCACCCAGATGTCGCCCTGTCCCCAGGTCCACCAGCAGCCAACCCGCCGCAAACCAACACTCCCCGCTCCGCCAGGACGCCAGCCACGCATCCCTCCCCAGCACCTCGGCACCCAGGCACAACAGCCCAGACGCCTCCGCCCCAGTTCAAGCACGCACCAGCCCCCAGCCTCTCAAGGCCCGCCAGTCCACCGCCAGATCAGCCACGGTCCCACTCAAGTCATCCAGCAACCTCGTGCCAAATCACTCAAGCAAAACATCCAGGCTTCCTACAGTAAAACCCCTATTCACACCTTCAAGGAACAATTCCCGCCTCACAGCGCCGTCAATCCACCCAGATCGCCCTCCCTCCCGGAAAAGCCATCCAGCACAAATCAACAACACCCCTCAGGGGATCACAGCCCAGCGCCCCGTCAGCCCCTCAGGACCAACCGCGCCGTCCGTGGGCCGCCTTATATGGGGGGCTTCCAGGCCTGTAAATACCCCTCTCCGCAGTTTTTCCGGCTGGCCTATCTCCGGCCCGTCAGGCGGTCCTCCAGCAGCTCCAGGATGGCGTGGCCCAGCGTGATATGGAGCTCCTGCACCCGTGCCGTTTCCGCCGAGGGAACCAGCAGGACGTGGTCGCAGAAGCCCCTCGCCGGCTCTCCTTCGCCGCCTAGCAGGCCCACGGTGGCCAGCCCCATCTCCCGCCCCACTTCCAGTGCCCGCACCACATTCGGGCTCCGGCCGCTGGTGGTAAGGCCGAACAGCACGTCCCCCCGACGCCCCAGTCCGGACAAGGGGCGGGCGAAGACCTCCGCGAAGCCGAAGTCATTGCCACTGGCACTCATCGTCACGGAATCCGCCGCCAGGGCGACCGCCGGCCAGGAGGGCCTGGCGACAGCGCCACGCAGCCTCACCGTCCATTCGCAGGCCAGATGCTGCGCATCTGCCGACGAGCCGCCATTGCCGCAGAAGAACAGCTTCCCTCCATCCCGCATGGCCGCCTCGCAGCGGTCCACCACCGCCAGTACGCTGTCCCGCATCTCCACCGCCACGCGGCGGCGCAGCAGGGCGCCATCCTCCATGATCCCGGTGAAGCGTGCCGCTTCCCGCGCCTGCCTGTCGCTCACCTTGACCGCACCTTCACCATCCTGATGGCACATCCCGGGGCGCGCTCTATGGGCCCGGCCCGGAGCCGCCGCAACATCCCGCTCAGGCGGCGCTGGGCAGGCTCTGCAACTGCATCCGGAAGCTGTCCGAGATGTGTCGCCCCAGCCGCGCCGCTAGTGGCACATTGTGGTGCACCCGCATCGCCACCTCGAAATCCGGCAGGCGCGGCATCCCATCCTCCTCGCCCAGTACGCGCAGCCCGGCGGGCAGCATCCCCGTCAGCCCCATGGTCACCGCGAGGCCCGCGAGGGCGATGGCATGCGTGCCGGTCTGCGAGGCCGAGTGATAGGCCACACGCCAGGGCAGCCCCGAATCGTTCAGTGCCTTGATCGCGGCCCGGCTCCAGGGACAGTCCTCCATGCACAGCGCCACCGGCAGGGGCCGGCGAAGGTGCACCGGCTGATCCGTGGCGCTCACCCAGTGCAGCGGCCCGCGCCAGAGGCGTTCGGAAAGCACGCCCGGCGCCTCGTTGCCGGCGGAGAAGAGCGTCAGGTCCAGCTCCCCCGCATCGAAGCAGCGCAGCAGGCCGGTGCTGGGCAGGCAGACCAACTCGATCTCCACCGCCGGATGCGACTGGGCGAAGCGCGACAAGATCTCAGGCAGCCAGATCAGGGCGTAGTCGTCGGGCGTGCCCAGCCGCACCCGCCCGGCCAGTTCGGGCGTGCGGAAGCCCGCCACGATCTCGTCGTTCAGCTCCAGCAGCCGCCGCGCCCGGTCCAGCAGCCAGGCGCCGTGCTGTGTCGGCAGGAAGCCGCGTGGCCCACGCGCCAGGAGGGGCTGGCCCAACAGCTCCTCCAGCCGGCGCATCTGCATGGAGACGGCGGATTGCGTGCGGCCCACGGACTGGGCGGCACGGGTGACGCTGCCGCCTTCGGCCACCAGCACGAAGGAGCGCAGCAGGTCGGGGTCGATCCCAGGTGGAAGGCCGAACATGGCATCAATATCCTTGATGCCGATCGTCAAAACAACTCGTTTCCTTCAACCGCGTGGATGGAACATAGAGGGGTCGTCCAACAACAGGAACGACTCCCATGTCCGCCCACCTCGCTCGCAACAGCTTCGCCACCGGTGCCTGCACGGCCGCCGCCCGCGGCCGGGGCTTTGCGCAACCAGGGGCGCGTCCGGGTGTCATCCGGCAATTCCTGGACGTCCTGGCCCGCGTCCATCACGCCATCGAGAGCCGCCGCCAACTGGCCGAGATGGATGATCGCATGCTCTCCGACATCGGCATCAGCCGTAGCGAGGCACTGACCGAGGCGGCGCGCCCGGCCTGGGATCTGGAGCAGCGCCGTCGCGGCTGATCCTCCGGCGATCCCGTTCCGGAGCGGGATCGCCCCCTCCTCCGGCATCTGCTCCCGACTCCGTCATGCTTGACCCGAATCTGCCGCCTGGGCGAACATAAAGGGAACAAGCAACCCCGGAGTCGGTTCTCCTTGTCCATGAGCCCCCCAATGGACAGGCCCGCCCTCCTCGCCGCCCTGCGTGCCCGCGTGTCGCGCATGGAGCGCGCGGGGGCGGCCGAGGCCCTGGCCCGGCAGCGTGATCGCGGTAATGGCGATGCCATTCCCCTGACCCCGGCGATCGATGCCTCCCTGCCCGGCGGCGCCGGCCTGCCCCGCGCCGCGCTGCACGAGATCCTGCAGAGCAGTTCGGGTGCCGCCACCGGCTTCGCCGCCCTGCTGCTGGCGCGCAGCGGTGGCACGGTGTTCTGGATCGCTCCCTCCCCCGATGCCTGGCCGCCCGGCCTGTCCCGCTTCGGCCTGCCTCATGCACGACTGATCCTGGTGCGGGCACAGCGGGCGGTGGATGCGTTCTGGGCCGCCGAGGAAGCCCTGCGCTGCCTGGCCGTCGGCGGCGTGCTGCTCGCCGGCTATCGGCCGGACGACACCGCCGCCCGCCGCCTGCAGCTCGCGGCCGAGACTGGCGGCGGCATCGGCCTGCTGCTGCGCGAGGACACGGAGGAAGCGGGAGCCGGCGTGGCCCTCACCCGCTGGCGCGTGTCCGGCCGGGCCGGGACCGGCCTGTCGCGCCACGACCTGGGCGACCCGCAATGGCGCCTGGAACTGTTGCGCGCCCGCAGCGCCCGTCCCGCACGGTGGGATGTCGCCTGGCGCCCGGCCAGCGAGACTCTGATCCCCGAGAACCCCGCCGGGGAGGATGCGGCATGCGACGACGTGCCTGCCGCCCGCCTCGCCTGAACCCGGCCGCCGCGGCACCGCCTCCGCCTTCCGCCGATCCGCCGGAAACGCGGGGCCGGGAACCGCCCTGCCCCAGGGAGCGCCGCTTCCTGGCCCTGCACCTGCCGCGGCTCCCCACCGATCTGCTGCGAGTGGAGGAACCCGTCGTCCTCTGGGGCCAGCGCGGGCCGCGCCGCCTCGTGATCGCCGCCAGCGTTCCGGCCGAGGCGCTGGGCCTGTATCCCGGCCAGCCCCTGGCGGATGCACGGGCCCTGCATCCCGGCCTGCGGCTGGAAGCTGAATCGCCCGGTGCCGTTCCCGCGATGCTGGAACGGCTGGCGCTCTGGGCGCTCCGCTTCACCCCGCTCGCGGCGGCGGAGGAACCGGACTCGCTGATCCTCGATATCGCCGGCTGCACTGGAACAGGCGGCGAGGCCGGGCTGCGCGACGAGGCCGTCTCGCGCCTCGCCCGGCTGGGCTTCGCCGCCACCGGTGCCGTGGCCGGCACGCCGGAGGCTGCCCTGGCCCTGGCCCGGGCCGGGGTCCCCGCCATCGTGCCCCCTGGCGGGGAACGGCAGGCCACCGCTTCCCTCCCCCTCACCGCCCTGCCGGTCGCGGAAGCGGTGGCCACGGAACTGCGCCGCCTCGGCCTTTGGCGGGTGGGCGAGGTCCTGGCCCAGCCGCGCATCCCCCTCGCCCGCCGCTTCGGGCCGGCGCTGACCGCGCTGCTGGATGGCGTCGCGGGCCGCGCCCGCCGCCCGATCCGCCCGGTCCGCCCGCCACCCGACCTCGGCGTGGCGCGAGACCTGCCGGAGCCCATCGTGACCCGCGCCGCCATCGACGCCGTCTTCGCCGGGCTGCTCGACGCGCTCTGCCGGAAGCTGGACGAGGCCGGGCTCGGTGCCCGGCACCTGCTGCTGCGCGCCCATCGCGCCGATGCCCAGTGGACTGAAAACGGCGTGCAGGAGATCGCGGTCGGTACCGGCCTGCCGATGCGCGACCCGGCGCATCTCGCCCGACTGTTCCGCGACCGGCTGGAGGAGCTGGCGCCGGGCTTCGGCTTCGACCGGATCGCCCTGCTGGCCGGCCGCACCGATCCGCTGGCACCGGCGCAACAGGGCTTCGCCGGCAGCCAGGCCGATTCGGCGCGGCACCAGCTTCTCCTGGCGCAGCTCCTCGACCGGCTGGAAACGCGCCTGCCGGTCTGGCGGCTGGAGCCCCAGGCCTCGCATCTGCCGGAACGCGCCATGCGCCGCGTGCCGCCGCTCACCCCGCTCGTACCGGAGCAGCCACGCGCCTGGCGGGACCGCCCGCGCCCGGTGCGTCTCCTTCCCCGCCCCGAGCCGGTGAGCGCCGTGGCCGCCCTGCCGGACGGCGCACCCGCCCGGCTGACCCTACACGGACGCCAGCTCCGCATCCGCCGGGCCGAGGGGCCGGAACGCCTCCTGCCGGAATGGTGGCGGGACGACCCGGCCCGGGCCCTGCGCGACTACTACCGGCTGGAAACGGAGATGGGCGACCGGCTCTGGGTCTGCCGCGCCGGGCTGGATGCGCCGGACGCCCCGGCGCGCTGGTTCCTGCACGGCTATTTCGCGTGACCGAAGCCTATGCCGAGCTGGGTGCCCTCTCGAACTTCACCTTCCTGGAGGGCGCCTCCCACCCGCACGAGCTGGCCCTCACCGCCAAGGCCCTGGGCCATGCCGCCTTCGGCATCGCCGACCGCAATTCCCTGGCCGGCCTCGTGCGCGGCCTGGCGGCCGCGGAGCACGAGAAGATCCGGCTCCGCTTCGTGCCCGGTTGCCGCCTCTGCCTGCCGGACGGCACCGAGTATCTCGTCTGGCCCACGGACCGCGCCGGCTATGGCCGCCTCGCCACGCTGCTGAGCCATGGGCGGATGCGCGCGCCCAAGGGCGAGTGCCACCTGTCCCGCCAGGAGATGATCGAATCCGCCGAGGGCTGGGTCATGGCGCTGATCCCGCCCGACCAGCCCGATGCGGCTTTCGCCGGGCGCCTGAGGCAGGACGCGCGCGCCCTGCGGCGCCTCGCCATGCCGCTCTTCTGCGCCGCCATCCACCGCCATGGCGGCGATGACGCGAAGCGGCTCGACGCATTGGCGGCAATGGGGCAGCCGCTGCTGGCGGCGGGCGGGGTACGCTTCCACCGGCCGGGGCGCCGGCCGCTCGCCGACCTGCTGACCGCGATCCGCCTTGGCGTGACGGTGGACCGGCTCGGCGAGCACGCCCTGGCCAATGCCGAGGCGCATCTGAAGCCGCCGGCCGAGATGCGGCGCCTCTTCGGCCGCTGGCCGGAGGCGGTGGCGAACACCGCCCGCGTGCTCGATGCCTGCCGCTTCTCGCTGCGCGAACTGCGCTACGAATATCCCGAGGAGATCCTGGAGCCTGGCCTCACCGCGCAGCAGACGCTGGAGCGGCGCGTCGCCGAAGCCTGCCGCACGCACTGGCCGGGAGGCGTGCCGCAGAAGGTGGCGCGGCAGATCGAGGCCGAGATGCGGCTGATCGCGGCCAAGGACTACGCCCCTTATTTCCTTACCGTGGACGAGATCGTCCGCTTCGCCAACGGGCGGGGCATCCTCTGCCAGGGACGCGGCTCGGCGGCGAATTCCGCCGTTTGCTACGTGCTGGGCATCACCGCCGTGCCGCCGGACAAGCACGACCTGCTCTTCGCACGCTTCCTGTCCGAGGCCCGCGACGAGCCGCCCGATATCGACGTGGATTTCGAGCATGAGCGGCGCGAGGAGGTGATCCAGCACATCTACGACCGCTATGGCCGCGACCGCGCCGCCATCGCCGCCACGCTCAGCCGCTTCCGCGCGCGCGGCGCGATCCGCGAGGCGGGCAAGGCGATGGGGCTCAGCGAGGACATCACCGCGCGGCTGGCGAAGGGGGCCTGGGGGTTGGAACAGGCGAGCTTCGCCGAGATCGCGCGCGAGCAGGGGCTGGAGCCGGAGGCCGACCGCCGCCTGGCCTGGGCGCTGCAACTGGCCGGGGAGCTGGTCGGCTTCCCGCGGCATCTCTCCACCCATGTCGGCGGCTTCGTCATCACGAAGGGGCCGCTGACCGAGCTCGCCGTGGTGACGCGCGCCGCCATGGAGGGGCGCACCACGCTGGAATGGGACAAGGACGACATCGAGGTGCTGCGCATCCTGAAGGTGGATGTGCTGGGCCTGGGGATGCTGTCCTGCCTGCGCCGCGCCTTCGCGCTGATCGAGGCGGGCGGCGGGCCGAGGCTGGACCTGAAACACGTGCCGCAGGACTGCGCCGAGACCTATGCGATGCTGTCCCGGGCGGATTCCGTCGGCGTCTTCCAGGTGGAAAGCCGGGCGCAGATGAACATGCTGCCGCGCCTGCGCCCCAGGGAGTTCTACGACCTGGTGATCGAGGTGGCGATCGTGCGGCCCGGCCCGATCCAGGGCGACATGGTGCATCCCTATCTGCACCGCCGCGCCAACCCGCAGAACGTGACCTATCCCTCCGAGGAGCTGAGGGGCGTCCTGCACAAGACCCTCGGCGTGCCGCTTTTCCAGGAACAGGCGATGCAGCTCGCCATCACCGCCGCCGGGTTCAGCGAGGCCAGGGCCGACCAGCTCCGCCGCGCCATGGGCACCTTCAAGGGCCAGGGACAGGTGGAGCAGTTCCGCGCCGAGTTCACCGAGGGCATGGTTGCGCGTGGCTACGAGCGTGATTTCGCCGAGCGCTGCTTCCGGCAGATCGAGGGTTTCGGCTCCTATGGCTTTCCGGAAAGCCATGCCGCCTCCTTCGCCCAGCTCGTCTATACCTCCGCCTGGATCAAGCGGCACCATCCGGCGGCCTTCGCCTGTTCCCTGCTGAACAGCCAGCCCATGGGCTTCTACGCCCCGGCGCAGCTTGTCCGCGATGCGCGGGAGCATGGCGTGCGCGTGCGGCCGGTGGATGTGCATCACAGCGGCTGGGATTGCGCGCTGGAGCCCGATCCCGGCAGCGCCGGCGGCCTTGCGCTGCGGCTGGGGCTCCGCCTGGTGCAGGGGCTGAACGCGGAGGCCGCCGGGCGGCTGCTGGCCACGCGCCCCTTCCGCGACATGGGCGATGCCGTGCGCCGCGCCGCCCTGCCGCGCGATTCCGTGGCGGCGCTGGCCCGGGCGGATGCCTTCCGGAGCCTGGGCCTGGACAGCCGCGCCGCGCTCTGGGCCGCCAGGGCGGCCGAGCCCGCCCCGCCGCCGGACGAGCTGCCGCTCTTCGCCGCCGCGGCCGAGGCCGCCCCCACCCTGCCGCCGCTCACCGATGGCGAGAGGCTGGCGCTGGACTGGGGCGCCACCGGGCTCAGCCTGCGCGCGCATCCGCTGGCCCTGCTGCGCCCCTGGCTCGGCCCGGTGAACACGCGCAGCCTGCTCCATGCCCCACGCGGCGCCCGCATCCGCCTGCCCGGGCTGGTGCTGGTGCGGCAGCGTCCCGGCTCCTCGAAGGGCGTGGTCTTCTTCACCGTGGAGGACGAGCATGGCACCGCCAACCTCGTGCTCTATCCGGATGTGGTGGCGGCGCACCGGCCCGCCGTGCTGGGCGCGCGGCTGCTGGTGGCGGAAGGGCGGCTGGAGCGCGAGGACAGCGGCGCCGTGCCGATCCTGCACCTGATCGCGCGGCGGCTGGAGGACCATTCGGCGATTCTGGACGGCCTGCACCGGCTCGACCTGCCCGGTGGCGCCTTTCCGGCGGAGACCCAGCTTGCCCGGGCGGATGAGATCGGGCGGGGCGGTTCGCCACGGTCTTCCATCCCCCGGGCCATTCCCCGGTTGGGCCGATCGCGGGATTTCCACTGAAAAACCGGGCGCGAACCCCGAAAGCTGTTTGAGATCGGTTCTCATCTGCCCCAAGCTGTCCTTTCGCGACGCGCAGGAGGCCGAGATGGCGACTCAAGGACTGCCCAGCTGGCCCTGGCTCGGAATCACGCCGGAGGAATTGCCGGAACCGGAGGCGGTGCTGCTGGAGGCCATACGGCGCTGGTCGGAGGCGGCCCGGAAGGGCGGCTCCCCGGCCATGGCGATGCAGGCGCCGCTGGCGACGCTGGGGATCGGCGAAGCCAGGGACGATCTGGACAAGGCGCTGCGACAGCTCGGCGCCCCGTGCGGGATGGGCTGCCTGCTCAGCCCCCGGGTCCTGCCGGGCGAGGCAACGCTGCTGCTGGCCCTTGCCCTGGCGCAGCGCGGCTCGCGGCGGGAGGCGCTGGCGATCTTCCTGCGGCTGGCGCCGACGCCCCGGGCCGGCGCGGCCCTGGCCGCCGCCGTGGCGCTCGGACAGACCCTGCGCCATGCCGGGCTGCGCCTGACGCATCCGATGCGGCGCGCGACGGCGGGCCATGCCGGGCGCGGCCGGATGGGCTGAGGCGGGCGCACCCCACGGGCGGATCGCGCCTGGACGCGCGGGGGTCCGGCCTGGCTGCCCAGGGTTGGACAGAACCTCCGTGCGTGTCACTTTAGGGCTTTAGCAGTTTTAGGCTTTTAGTCTTTTATCCGCCCAGCCGGATGCAGACTCCGCCCTACGGGGCAGGCAGATCTTGCCTGAGAACCGCGCCAGGGGTGAGCGGCGCCGTGGCTCGCATGGCGGCAGTGGAACGGGGATGGTCTGTTGATTTTATTCCTATAGACTGTGATCGGCGGGCAAGCAAGGGAGTTCGCGCCGGAGAGCCTCGCTTTCCGGCGACCGCGGGTGCCACAAGCGCGGACAGGGTCTCTGTCTTCTTCCCTGGTGCCCGCTGTTTCCGCCAGTTCCGCGGGATGGAACCCGCGGGCCGGGGGAGACCGGCGCCGGCTCCCGGAGGCCAGGGCTCGAAGAGTCCTGGCGGAGAGGGGGTTCTGGGACGAGAGGCGAGGCCTCTCCCCCGGGGGTGGCCAGTGTGCCCTTCGTCTCAGCCCCAGCGGCGGGGCTGGCCGCAATCCAGGTGCACGAAGCCGTCGCGGCGGTACAGGCCGACGCCGCCCATCTGCATCTCCGCCGCGAGCCGCGCCATGGCATAGGAATCGCGGTCCGGCAGGCGCACATCCGCCGCCATGCCGGACATGTGCAGCGAGGCGGTGGACACGCGCCGCGACTGCCGCGCCAGGTTGGCGTTGCGCTCCGGCGCGCGGTAGCCGCTGATCACCTGGAAGGGCTCGCCGGAATCCATCTGCTGCGCCACGGCGTGCAGCACGTCGAAGAGGCGCGGGTCCATCGGCGTCACCTCCTCGGTCGGCAGGTCGCGCAGCACGTAGTCCAGCTTCTGCAGCGCGGTGCGGACGTAGCGGCCGTTCTCCCAGTACACGCCCTCGAACTGGTCGTCCGTTTCGGCATAGGCGCGCTGGATGCGCAGCACGCGCGGGGGGCCGGAATCGGCCAGCACGGGGGTGGCGGCGGCGGCGCAGGCGAGGCCGCCCAGGGCGGCGCGGATCACCTCCCGCCGGCGGAAGGCGGGGCTGCGGGCCGCGTCCGCGCAGCAGGGGCAGTCGAGGCGGGAACGGTGGCTCATCGGGCGGCCGCCACGCGCGGGGCGCTGCGGTCCATCTCCCGCGCATAGGCGGCGTCGAGGCCGTAGATGTCGGGCCGCAGGCGCAGGCGCCCCTCCTCCACCACGGCGGTGCTGTAGATCAGCCGCACCGGGATCGGCCGCTTCAGCGGCACGTTGATCGTCTGCCGGGTGTCGAAGGTGCGCTGCATGCGCTCCCGGTCCCAGCCCATGCCATCCATGGCAAGGTCGAGAAGTTCCATGGGTCGCTCCAGTCGGATACAGCCGGACGAGAAGGCGCGGTCGGGCCGGTTGAAGGCCCAGCGGTCCGGCGTGTCGTGCAGGTAGATGTCTTCGTTGTTGGGCATGATGAACTTCAGCCGTCCGAGCGCGCTGGAATCCCCGGCATCCTGGCGCACCGCATAGGGAAAGTTGTCGGGCCGTATCCGGGCCCAGTCCACCGTGGTCGGATCGACCTCCACGCGCTCCCCGTCGATCGTGGCGAAGAGGCGGAAGCCCTTGGCCACCATCGCCCTCGGGTCGCGCCGGAACTTCGGCAGCAGGTCCTCGCGCGCGTTGCGGGCGGGCACGCCCCAGGGCGGGTTGAACTGCACCGTGGTCATCGCGACCCGCAGCAGCGGCGTGGCGCGGTCGGGACGGCCGACCACCACGTTCATGCGCAGCAGGGTGCGGCTCCCCTCCAGCGCGAAAAGCCGGAAATCGGGGATGTTCACCTCGATCCGGCGGCCTGCGGGCGGGCGCGGCGTGGCGCGGCGCATGTCCAGCGCGACGCGGAGCTGGTCCACCCGCTGCGAGGCCGGGCGGTTGAGCTGCGCCAGGGTGATCGGGCCGAGGCGGCCATCGGCCTCCAGCCCCTGTTCCTCCTGCCAGCGGCGCAGGGCGGCGGCCAGCGCCCCGTCATAGGTCTCGCCCGTTCCTTCCACCGGCGCCGCGGCCAGCGCCGGGTCCACCACGGCGAGCCGCGCGCGCAGGACCGGCACGCGCTGCGCGTCGCTGGCGCCGGGGTCGAGCGTGCCGCCGCCCGGGACGCGGGGCCAGCCGCCCGCCGCGACGATGGCGCGTGCCTTGGCGAGCTCCGCCTTCAGGAGCGCGGCATCGGGGGGCGCGAGGGCCGCCCGGTCGATCACCGAGGCCGGGTCGGCGGCGCCCAGCAGGTCGAGCTGCCAGCGCGGCATCGGGATGGCGGCGGGGTCGCGCAGGATGTCGGGGCGGTTGGCGGGCAGGCGCAGACCGCCCAGCAGCAGGTCGGACAGTGCCGCCGAGGCGGCCCGCATGAGCCCTGCCGCATGGGCGGCGGGATCGGCGGCGACGGCGGCCTCGGCGGGAATGGCGTAGTCGGCGGGGCTGAGCCCGTCCTCCTCCAGCCGGTGCAGGCGCTCCGCCAGGCGTTGCAGCGCGGCGGGCTGGGCATGGGCCGTGGCGGCCGCGGCCGGATATCCGCCCGGCTTTCCCCCAGGGGCCAGCAACGGCATGGCACTGCCCATGAGAGCCAGGGAGAAATCGCGTCGGCGCATGGGTGACGGGATAGCCGGGCCGGGCCAGGGCTGCCAAGCCGCAGACTTCCGCGGCGGCGTAGCGGAAACATGACGCAACATGGGCAAGGACGGCCGGGTGTCCTCCCGCCCCGCCGCATCGCGTGCTGCCGGTCGCCCTAGCGGCCGCCTCGCATCGGGCGGGCCGTTCCGCGGCGGCCCGGGGGCGGCCGATCCGGGGTCAGCCGACCCAGAGGAAGATCAGCCAGGTCAGGAAGGCCGTCACCAGCAGGGCGTAAAGCAGGGCCCGGGCGATGCCGAACCATTCGCTGCGCGGGTCCGGCGCCCCTTCCTCCGGGTGATAGGAAGGCCGCGGCGTCAGCGGATCGGCTGGCCGGGCCGTGGCTTCGGCCCCCGTCATCCCAACGGGAGTACCGGAGGCATCCAGGTCAGGCCGGCCGGGCGATGGTAGGCCGTCTTTGTGTGAGAGCGTGTCGCTCACCGTCCTGATCCCCCGATCTGGCCCGATCCTCACTCTGAGCGAGCCGGCGGGGGATTTTGGCACAGGTTTTTCGCTCGATCATTATCTATCGGGCGGATAGCTAAATTATTGATACGGGTTGAATAGGTTAATGCAATCTGGAGGGGAAACTTACCTCGCGCTCGCCTCGCGCGCCGGAAAATTTCCCATGCCCGATCCCCGGCGGCGCTGGCGCCCATGGGAGCGGGCGGAATAGATTTCGCTGTGCTGCGGAAGGATTCCTCCCTTCGCAGGGAGCGAGATTGCGCCGTGACCTGGTCCATCGTCGCGCACGACCCGCATCGCGAGACCTTCGCCGTCGCCGTGACCACCTGCAATCTCGCCGTGGGGGCCTCCTGCCCCTTCGTGCGGGCGGGGGTCGGGGCGGTGCCCACGCAATCCTTCACCAACCGCTATCTCGGCCCCGCCGTGCTGGACGGGATCGGGGCCGGGCTGCATCCGGCCGCCGCCATCGAACAGGCGCTGGCCGGCGATGATGGGCGCGAGCTGCGCCAGGTCCATGCGGTGGACCGCCAGGGGCGCGTGGCCGCCTGGACCGGGCGGCACTGCGTCGCCTGGGCGGGGCATAGCGGGGCGCCCCATGTCTCCTTCGCCGGCAACATGCTGTCGGGGCCGGCCGTGCTGCAGGATACCGAGGCCGCCTTCGCCGTGCATGGCGGCCTGTCCCTGCCCCGCCGGCTGGTGCAGGCCCTGATGGCAGGGGAGGCGGCGGGCGGCGACCGGCGCGGCCGCCAGTCCGCCGCCCTGGTGATGGTGTCCACCGAGGATTTTCCTGACCTGGACCTGCGGGTGGACGATCATGTGGAGCCGCTGCCGGAGCTGCGGCGGCTGCTCGGCCTCTGGGAGCGCCAGCGCGAGCCCGGCCTCGCCGAGGCGCCGCGCAGGGCCGACCCCGCCGGCCTGACCGATCTCGACACGATCGAGGCCCGGTGGATCGAACGCGGGCTGGACCTGCGCTTTCCGCGCTGAGCCGCCGGCGCGAACCGGACGTTGCCCGAGGCCGCTTCCGGCTCTAGATTCGCCTCCGCTCTGGCGGAGCTGAACGGGTGCCGGCCCGGAAAACTACTTGCCCCGGGACGGGGCGGCTCCCCGCCATGAGGCACCGCGCAGGCCCGGCGCGCCGACAGCCCCCGGGATGCGCCTGCCTTTTCCTTCGGGGCGATGCAGATGACGGAACATTCCTCCTTTCTTCCGGTGGCCGAGGCCTATGACCTCTGGGCCGGCACCTATGACACGCAGGACAACCCGATGGTCTTCGGGGCGAGCCGGATCGTGGAGGGGCTGGCCGGGGAGGTCCGGGGCCGCGACGTGGTGGAATTCGGTTGCGGCACCGGACGCAACCTCGCCCGGCTGCGGGCCGGGGGCGCGGCGAGCCTCACCGGACTCGACCTGTCCGCCGGGATGCTGGACCAGGCGCGGCGGCGCGGCCCGGATTTCCACCTGCTGCGCCATGACATGAGCCAGCCGGTGGCGCTGCCGGATGCCTCGGCGGATCTGGCCCTGTTCTGCCTTTCGCTGGAACACATGGCCGACCTGCTGCCGCCCTTGCGGGAGGCGCGCCGCCTGCTGCGCCCGCGGGGGGAGGTCCGGATCGTCGAGATCCACCCTTTCCTGTCGCTCGGCGGGACGGGGGCGCATTTCCAGGCCGGCGGGCGGGAGATCCGCATGCCGACGGTGGCGCATGGCTTCGCCGACTACCTCAACGGCTTCGCGGCGCTGGAGCTACGCCTCCTCGCCTGCCGGGAATGGCGGCCGCGCGACTTCGGCGGCGCGTTGCCGGAGCGGGTGCTCAAGCGGGGGCCGGACCACCCGCTGCTGGTGGAGTTCCGCCTGGGCCGCTGACCCCTCTGGCGCCCGCCTCCAGCATGTCCCGGATCGTGGCGGCCAGGTCCTTGAACTCGCTGGCGCGCGGGGAGCGGGCCCGCCAAGCGAGGCCCAGCATCCGGCCGGGCGTGTCCTCCACCGGGCGCAGCTCCACATTCGCCCCGGCCAGCACGCCCCCCTCCACCGCCAGCCGGGGGAGCAGCGTGACGCCGAGGCCGCCGGCCACCATCTGCACCAGCGTGTGCAGCGTGGTGGCGGCGAAGCTGTCGCCGCCGGTCGGCCCCGGCAGGTTGCAGGCGGCCAGGGCGTGTTCCCGCAGGCAGTGGCCGTCCTCCAGCAGCAGCAGCCGCTCGCCGGACAGGGCCGAGGCCGGCAGGATGTTGCGCGCGGCCAGCCGGTGCCCGGGCGGCAGGGCCGCCAGGAACGGGTCCTCCGCCAGCGGCATCACGTCCAGCCGGTCGGCCGAGGCCACGGGCAGTGCCAGGAGCAGCAGGTCGAGTCGGCCGCCCTCCAGGTCGGCCACCAGGTTCTGCGTCAGGTCCTCCCTCAGCCAGAGCCGCAGGCGCGGGAAGGCGCCGCGCAGGGCGGGCATCAGGCGTGGCAGCAGGAAGGGGCCCACGGTGGGGATCAGCCCGAAGCGCAGCGGGCCGCTCAGCGGGTCATGCGCCGTGGCCGCCGTTTCCGCCACCGCCGAGAGCGTGGCGAGCGCGTCGCGCGCCCGCTGCACGATCTCGAGTCCCACCTGGGTGAAGGCGGGCCGCTTGGAGGGGCCACGGTCCAGGATCGCCGTGGCGAGCTGCCGCTCCAGGGCGATGATCCCGGCCGAAAGGGTGGACTGGCTGACGGCGCAGGCGGTGGCGGCCCGGCCGAAATGGCCGTGATCCGCCAGGGCGACGAGGTAGCGGAGCTGTTGCGGGCTGGGATAGGCGGTCATCGGTGCAGCCGATCATAAGGACGAAAACTATTCATTTGAACCCGTGCTGCACCTGCGTCATACCCGGCCACGGCGCGGGGGCGGGAATCAGCCTCCGGCCGGACGGGCCCGGGGGTCACCATCGCGGCGCCGTCCGGAAGCGACCGAATTCTTTTGGGAAGAGGATCACTGCATGCTGACCGTCGGCGACAAGTTCCCGTCCTTCCAGCTCACCGCCGTGAAGGGTGGCCCCGAGGGGCTGAACATGAACACCGCCTTCACCGAGGTCTCCGACGCCTCGGATGCCGGCAAGTGGAAGATCGTCTTCTTCTGGCCGAAGGACTTCACCTTCGTCTGCCCGACCGAGATCGTGGCCTTCGGCAAGCTGAACACGGATTTCAGCGACCGTGACGCCGTCGTCTATGGCGTGTCGATCGACAGCGAGTTCGTGCACATGAACTGGCGCACGCACCATGCCGACCTGAAGGACCTGCCCTTCGCCATGCTCGCCGACATCAAGCGCGAGCTGTCCACGGCCTGCGGCATCCTCGACAAGAACGCCGGCGTGGCGCTGCGCGCGACCTTCATCGTGGACCCGGAGGGGATCATCCGCTTCGCCTCCGTCAACGACCTGAACGTCGGCCGCAACCCGCAGGAAGTGCTGCGCGTCCTCGATGCGCTGCAGACGGACGAGCTGTGCCCCTGCAACTGGAAGCAGGGCGAAGAGGTCCTGAAGCCGGCCGCCTGAGGCCAGCTTCCACGGATTGACCGCGCTCCGGGGGTTTCGCGCCCCCGGGGACGGTGTGCCGAGCCGGCCGCCCCGTTCCCTCGTCCCGTTCCCCTGGCCCTTCCCCTGGCCCGGGAGGAACCGTTCCGCGAAAGCCGCGGGCACCGGGCGCATGGGCGCCCCCGAGGGCCGGTTCCGCCCACCGAACACAACCGGAGAGGAGTTCACAGGATGTCGCTCGACGCCCTGCGCAACATGCTGCCCGAATACGCCAAGGACCTGAAGCTGAACCTCGGCTCGCTCGCCGCCGAGACGCTCCTGACGGAGCAGCAGCTGGCCGGCACCTTCATCGCCAGCGCGCTTGCCTCGCGCAATATCGTGGTGACGAAGAACATCGTCGCCGAGTTCGGCCCGAAGCTCTCGGCCGAGGCGCTGAACGCGGCCAAGGCGTCGGCGGCGATCATGGGCATGAACAACGTCTATTACCGCTTCACGCATCTGGTGCATGGCGACTACGCCACCATGCCGGCCAAGCTGCGCATGAACGTCATGGCGCGGCCGGGCGTGGAGAAGGTGGATTTCGAGCTCTGGTCGCTCGCCGTTTCCGCCATCAACGGCTGCGGCATGTGCATGGAGAGCCACGAGAAGGTGGTGCGCCAGCATGGGATGACGCAGGAGCAGGTGCAGGCTGCCGTGCGCATCGCCTCGGTGGTGCATGCCGTGGCGGCGGTGCTGGACGGCGAGGCCGCGCTGGCGGGCTGAGGCCCCTCCCCGCCCCCCGGGGGTGGATGGCCAAGGATCGGGAAGGGCCGGTGCCGGACAAGGGCACCGGCCCTTTTCCGTTCCGGCGCCCGCGTGGCCTGCCACCCCTTCCGGGAAGGCCGTGCCTCCCCTACACCGGAGGGCGATGGTTCCCTCGCGGATTAAAACGGGAACATGGTGCGAAGCCATGGCTGCCCCCGCAACTGTCAGCGCCGAGCCACCGCCAAGGGCCACCGGGTTCGCCCCCGGGAAGGCGGCGGATGGTGATGACGCGCGAGCCAGGAGACCTGCCATCGTTGACGTCAGCGCGGCCACGCCGGACGGGGTGTTCCGGCGGGAAAGAAGGGACGAAGGCCCGCCCGGAGACGGGATGCGGGGCCGGGAGACCGGGCCGCGATGACAGAAGACGTCAGGAGAAAACCCCATGTCCGCCAGCACAGCCGCCCGCGAGGCCACCCGCACGGGGGCCGATGGCAAGCCCTGCCAGCCGCCCGCCTTTCCTTCCTTCCGCGCCGACCATGTCGGCAGCCTGCTGCGCCCCGCCGCGCTGCGTGAGGCCCGCCAGGCCCGCGCCGAAGGGAAGCTCTCCGCCGAGGCGCTGCGCCAGGTGGAGGACGAGCAGATCGCCCGGGTGGTGGCGAAGCAGGAATCGGTCGGCCTGCGTGCCGCCACGGATGGCGAGTACCGCCGTGCCTACTGGCATTACGACTTCCTGGGCGGGCTGGACGGGATCGAGATCTACGAGCCCGAGGACAAGGTCCAGTTCAAGGGCGCGACGCTCGGCCACAAGCTGCGGGTGAACGGGCGGATCGGCTGGAAGCCCAGCATGATCGAGGATTTCCGCTTCACCGCCGGCTGCACCTGCCACGCCATCGCCAAGCAGACCATCCCCTCCCCCAGCGTGGTGCATTTCCGCGGCGGGCGGGAGGCGATCGCACGCGACGTCTATCCGGACATGGACGGGTTCTTCGACGATCTCGGGCGGACCTACGAGGATGCGGTGAAGGCCTTCCATGCCGCCGGCTGCCGCTATCTCCAGCTCGACGAGGTCAACATCGCCTATCTCTGCGATCCGGAGCAGATCGAAGGGCTGAAGCGGCGCGGCGAGCATGTGGAGGGGCTGCTCGACATCTATGCCGGCATGATCAATCGCGCGACCCGGGCGCGGCCGCCCGGCATGGCGATGAGCATGCATCTCTGCCGGGGGAATTTCCAATCCACCTTCGTCGCCTCCGGCGGCTACGAGCCGGTGGCCGAGGTGCTGTTCAACGCCATCGACATCGACGCCTACTTCATGGAGTTCGACGACGAGCGCTCGGGCGGCTTCGAGCCGCTGCGCTTCGTGCCGCGCGGAAAGAAGGTCGTCGTGCTGGGCATCGTCACCAGCAAAAACGGCACGCTGGAAAGCAAGGACGAGCTGAAGCGCCGCATCGACGAGGCGGCGAAGTTCCTGCCGCTGGAACAGCTCGCCATCAGCCCGCAATGTGGCTTCGCCAGCACCCAGGAGGGGAACAAGCTCTCCGAGGAGCAGCAATGGGCCAAGCTGCGGCTCTGCGCCGAACTGGCCGAGGAGATCTGGGGGCGCTGAGGCCGGGATCACCGGGATCGGGGCGGCGCGTCCGCCCCGCTTTCCCGGAGGCATGGCCGGAAGGGTAACGGCGGGGGCACCGCTGGCCATGCCAGCCCCGCGGCAAGCGCGGGAGCAGGTGTGGCTGGCGCGCGGCCTTTCGTGGCCCCATGCCTTCCGGACATGGGGAGCGGCGATGGCGCGGGCAGAATGGCCGCGTTGCGCCGGAACGACAGGTTTTCAGGAGGTTCGTGGTGGGCGCGACAGGGATTGAACCTGTGACCTTCCCCGTGTCAGGGGGAAACCTATCGCCCCAAAGCCTCCCAAACCTCCTGATCTATCCCATCAAGTGTCTGAATTAACTTGCTAAAAGACCCTATTAGGCTTGATTGCGTTTGCGACTCTTTGCCCTCTTGTGCTACCTAGATGTTACCTAGTTCACCGCGAGGGTTGAAGAGAGAATGGCCGCGAAGATCACCCTGAAAGAGTGCCGCTCTCTCGGCCAAGGCGAAGAGCTTTGGGATAGCGTCGTGAAGGGCTTCGGCATCCGTCGCCAGCAAAGCGACGCGGTTAGCTTCGTCCTGCTCTACCGCACCAAGGACGGGCGCCAACGCCGCTTCACGATTGGCCGCTTCGAATCGCCCTGGAAGCCCGAAGAGGCACGCAAGGAAGCGCAGCGGCTTCTAGCGGAAGTCGCCAAGGGCAATGACCCTGCCGAAGCGAAGCAGGAAGCGCGTAGCTCCATGAGCGTTGCCGAGCTTTGCGAAGCTTACATGAAGGCTGCCGAGAAAGGCTTAATCCTGAATCGGCAAGGCCAAGCGAAGAAGGCCACGACACTCAGCCGCGACCATAGCCGGATCAATGCCAACATCGTTCCGCTGATCGGCCATTTGAAAGCGAATGCCGTCACTCAGAAGGACATTCGCGAGTTCATGACGGCGATCATGGAAGGCAAGATCAAGAAGCGGACCAAGCTGGACAAGCCCCGTGCCGTATCGAACATCAGGGGCGGCAATGGCGCTGCGGCGCGGACCATGAGCTTCCTGGGCGGCATCTTCTCCTGGGCCGTGTCCGAGGGCATTCGAGCCGACAACCCATGCCAAGGCATCCGCAAGCCCGCTGACGGCGTGAGGCAGCGGCGGCTAGGGGACAAGGAATATGCCGCCCTGGCCTATGGGCTGACGGCAGCCGCCCTACCGGGCGGGGATCAGAAGCCAGTTCCGGCCCCTGCCCTCGCCCTCGCCCGTTTCCTGGCCCTGACAGGCTGGCGCATGGGCGAGGCTTTGAAACTGACATGGGGTGAAGTCGATATCGCGAAGCGGATCGCGACGCTGACGGATAGCAAGACCGGTCGCAGCGTTCGGCCTCTCTCCGAAGCGGCTTGCAAGATCATTACGGAACAGCCTCGCATTGAGGGCCGCGAAATCGTCTTCATGCCCGCCAAAGGAGGCGAAGAAGCCACGATGACGGGCTTCCCCAAGGCGCTCGCTCGCATCGTGAAGGCTGGCAACCTACCGGAAGACATTACCGCGCATGTTCTGCGGCATAGCTTCGCAAGCCTTGCGGCTGATCTTGGCTACTCAGATAGCACGATTGGTGAACTGATCGGCCATCGCAACGGCGCCGGTATCACTCGCCGCTATATCCATCGGTCAGATGCCGTGTTGCTCGCCGCTGCCGATGCCGTGGCTAACAAGACGCTCGAACTCATGAGCGAGAAGAAGCCGGAAGCAGTCAGCGAGGCGGCATAAGAAGGGCGGCAAAGGCTTCTGCCCCTGCCGCCCTGATCCTGGCCCTAGGCTGGCCGCTGGCGCCGCTTAGCGGAGGCCGAAGGCCACCGGGGGCGTAGCCCCCCTGCCGCCCTGGCTAGGCCCCTGGCCCTGATCCTCGCTCGCTCGCCGCCCACCGTTGGAACTGCCACCGGAAGCCCCGCTTCCAGAAGCCTTGCTGGGATTTTTCAAAGACCAATAGAAAATATCGACAAGTCGTCCCTTCGGCGAACTCTCATGCGGTGCGGCGCGATCTGCGGTAAGGAAGTCATAGAGCCTATGATGGCTGTCGCAACCAAGCACGCTTGGCTCGCCATCCTTGCCAGCAACGCGAACCGGCTCTTCCGAACCCTTCACGAATACAGCGGGCTTGCCTTCGTGCAACCGCCATTCGTAAAGCGTGCCGAACAAAATATTGAATGTGTCAGCTTCAACGGCAACTTCGTTGACGAAGTTCTCAACCGGCCAATTCAGCGTGTAATTCGCAATCTGCTTATTTGCCTCTTCAAGCTTGCCCTGCATCTCGGCAAGTGTCGCCGCGCCTTCGGTCTTGGCAGTCTCCAACTCGGCCTTCGCGGTCTTCAAAGCTTCAACAGCTTCCCGCTTCTCGGCAAGGATCGCTTCCCGGTTGCCCTTAACTGCGATAATTTCGGCCTCAAGTTCAGCGATGCGAGCATTCGCCTGTTCAATGGTATCAGCCATTTTAAAATCCTTTCCTGTTAACCAATTCGCTTGCCGTTACGGAACTCAACAACCTGCCGTCCAACAATCGGATTGAGCGGCGCATTGCGGAACATCTTGGAAGTCACTTCAACCCGGTTATGCTTCTGGCAAAGCTTCTTCGGGCGAAAATTACCGTTGGTCATACTGAATACGAAAGCCGATCCGCAGCATTCGCAATTAGTTTTCCAACCGACAATTCCTTCATTCACTTCAATGCACTTGAATAAGTTCTCTTCGCACTCAATGATCGTTCCAACCGCCGGGAACAACTTATATTCGAGCATTTGTCATTCAAACTCCATTGAGGTTCCGCTGCGCTTCATATTCCCTGCGTCGCTCCATAATTGTATTGATGCCAATGCTAATCCCATCCCGCTTTAGGTTTTCGACGCACTGACGAAGCGGAAGGCCAGATGATACCGCCATATTGATTTGCGTTTCGCGATCAATGTCTCTATCCAAATCCACTACGAGCGACTTTTTGTTCCACTCCGGTATTTCTTGCTCCTTCAAAATAAGCTTCATCTTTCGCCCGCCTTCTTGATCTTTCAGCTTCTTGATGGTTAAATCAATTTTCTTAGTCTTTTCAATATCCCTATCGAGGAAAATCTCGCCATCAAAATTGCTCACAATGGACGAACTTCCTCGAGCGCGGTCTTTATTGAAATGCCCGGTATGATGTAGGACCAAGACAGAGCATCCGGGAAAGATGGCCTTGATTTTGTCCATTCCGCTAGTAAAAATACCAACGTCTTTTGATGAATTCTCGTCACCCACGCCAAATGCTCTTGCCAGGGTATCAATCACGATTAGCGAAGGTAAACCATGAGCTTCAACTAGCGATTCAATAACCTCAATGGTCTCATCCACATTCTTTTGTTCGGTCATGGCAGGGAGACGGTTCGCGACGAATAGCGGAATGTCATCCATCGAGACATCATGATAGTTCGCCCAAGCTCTAATCCGCTTTGCCAATCCCGCCTTCCCTTCACCGGCAAGATAAAACACCGGCGACCGGCGCATAACTTTATCACCAAGAAAATCTATCCCGGTTGCAACGCTACATGCCATTGCGAGGGCATAGAAAGATTTACCAACGCGCGAAGCTGCGATAACGCTCGTTATAGAGTCAACTTCAAGAACCTTCTCGATAAGCCATTCTTCTTTGTTGTCCTCAATATCCTTTGCCATTTTAAACTCCAACTTCAACTTGTCAGCCTTTGGCGGCTGCCAAGCGTTCGATTGCGGCGCTTGCTGAACAGGCTTCGCGGCATTGCTATTCGGGTTGATCCAGCCGCGCTTCTGCGCTTCGGTGAAGATCAAATTCAAACCGCCATCGGCAGCGGTGGCAGCATCCCAAAGCTCGCGATTCTTGCGCTGATCGTAAGAACCGTCATTTGCGGCGGCGCTCCATCGATCAAACACCGGCCATCCGCTTTCACCCTCAGCCTTGAGCGCGATCATGGCATGGCGCCAGAAGCCGCCCTTCGTCGGTGGGATGGCCCATAGCGCCGCTTCGGCCTCGGCTAGCCGCGTGCTGTTGCCCGCCGATCCTGCTGGGGCATAGGCCGTCGCATCGAACCTGAACGCCACGCCGCCGCTAGGGCTGGCCGCAGGAGCGGGGAACGGCAGGACATTGCCCGGCGCCGGGGCGGCAGCCTGCCCTTCGGGCAGGGAACCCGCCCCCGTGGCGACAGCCACGGGCTGCCGCTCCGGGAAAGCCGCGCGAAGCTGATCCGCCGTGAATGGCTCGCCATCGCGCTTGAACGCAACTTCCGAAAAGAATCCTGGCGTGTTCTTATTCCAAGCGAAGCCCGGAAGCCTCATTACACGACTTGGATTAATAACTGTCTTATCGCTTTCAAAATACGCGACAAGACGCTGTTGCATCGCACTGAACTCAGCAACCGGAAGATCGGAGACTTTCCAATAGACGTGGAATTTTCCCGGCGAACTTCGAACGATGAGATGGGGAACAACACCGATCTTCTCGATATCAGTAAAATACTCGAAAAACTTCTGCTCATTTTCAACAACCTGATCTATGTCAATGAACACCGACCGAATACGGGTAATATCTTCGTCCTTGTGGCCACCTTCGTTCACCACAAAGAAGATGCCCGCACCGCTATTATTGAGTCCGACAAGTTCGCGCTCACAATCGGAAGGCCGCACATTCGACTTCGTGCGAATGAGGTTCTTTTTGTTGCGCGACTTGTTATCATCGAACGTGCGAAGATTCCACTTCGCATTCGGTTCGAAGAAGTCGAGGGTTGATTGAGCAATAGCGATATCGAACTTATTAGCCGGCGTCTGTAGAAAGGCCGGAACTTCACTTGCGGACATTAGGACGCTCCCAATTCCTAGTCATATAATCAAGCCGATCTAACTTGCCTCGTGTTTCGAACATGAGATTCGAAATCCAACGATCAAACGTCCATTCCAAAATTATATCCCGGTCCGGAGTGTAGATGATCGCATCTAATCCAGGGCAAGACCGCTCTTTCATTCCATTGCAACGCCAAAGGAATGATACGCTGACAAAGGTCCGCTGATGATACGATCCGACTTTGGTGTATCCGCCAATTAGTTGAGGATCATAAGAGCGTTCGCGAGGAATGCTTACGGCAATTGTCGTGTGGCTATCGCGCTTGTCGGACCAAATGTTATTTGGAATTCGATGAGTGACCTTGGGCAAATTTTCCGCCTGCTCCAAAATCCAATTCCACCTATTGATTACGGCAGGATGGTTGCGTATATAGTCTGACATTACTAGTCCCCTTTCTTAAGCATGAAAACTCAAGCCCGATGCCCTAGCGGTGTCGGGCTTTTCTTTTATGCGGCTCGATTTCGCGGCGGCTGAACCCTAGCCTTTGCCCAATCAAGCAAATCGGCCCAACGATAGATCGTGCGAGTTCCAAACCGGCTATAAGTCGGACCGCAACCGCGAACCGCATACATTTCAAGGGTCTTTGGGCTGATCGGATATCCCGCTTCGGTCAACGCGGCGGCAGCATCCTTACGAACAAGCAAAGCATCGGCGTTCGTCGGAACCATGACGTTAAATCCTTTTCGCTTTTCGGGACGGGCTGTTTCGGCCCGGTGACGGCATAATTGCTGGCTCTTCTATTGCCCGCAAGCCCTATTTTGGCCAGTTCCCCATTTTCTCACGAAAAGCAATTACTTTTCCTTCCATTTAGTTCAGCATTTGGAACTAGAGCCGCTTTAATCATCGCGATTATTTGGAGTTTGATTATCGCGATGTTTGAAAGGGAATTGCCGCGAGCTTTAAGGGCTATCCTCGATCCCCCGTGCCCAACGGGCACGGCTGCCGCCCTGGCGCTTCCCCTGGCCCTCGGCAAAGGCCCCAATCCTGCCCAAGAGGATCGGCGCTGGCTGGCCTTGGGCGCGTAGGAGCCATCACCCTGCCCGGAAGCCTCGCAAGGCCCCTGACGCGCGCCACTACAAGGGCCATTTGGGCGCCACTAAAGGATGCGCGGTCAGATCAGGGCGGCAGTATCGGGGGCTTTGCCCCCGATAGGTTCAGTTCCAATTACCGCGAAGAAGAGATTGGCATTTGAATGTCAACGAAGCGCGCCAGTTGGAAGCGCCGCAAGCCATAGCGGAGCGCGTCATAACCGTGATCGGCCTGGCTGCTATCAATGTCTTCCGGCTTCCGTTCATCGCGAGCGAGATAGGGAAGAGTTGACCATAGATATTCGCAGCGTCGGGCGATGTAGAGACCGGGCTTGTCAGGCTTCCCAGCATCGCGAAACATGGTCCGCATCATCTCAAGACCGGAAAGACGGTCGCCCTTAACAGCCGGTTCGAAGTAAACGCCAGCCGTTTCGAACTCTTTCGCGATGCTGCCGGTTGAATGCCCGGTTCGTGCGAAGCAAGCATCATCCGCCACGCCAAAGGGCTTCGCGTGCCACCGCTTGCACATGGCAAGGATGCGCTCCGAGACTTCCGGCACGGTCAGGCAAAGACCCGCGTTGTAATTGCCCGGCCGGTTCGTCGCGACTTCATCCAGCACAAGAACGCTATCGCGAGCGAGCCATTGATCGCGGATGTAGGCACCGGGTGAGGTAGCGAGAAGCAGCGTCACGCTTGGCGCTGCCGATCCCCAATCGTGGCTTAGGTAGAACTCCGAATCCCAATCGGCGCCAAGATCGCTTGCGGTGAAGTTCGGGATCGCAACGCGCTTCTCGTCAAGCACGGTCGCGAACATGGCGCCACGGGAGACAGCCCAATCGCCATCGGTCCATGCGCGAAGAAGCTCCGGATCGTCGGGGCAGGAGGACGTTAGCTGATCGGCATACGTCTCGCGGTCGATGAAGACGTTCCCGGCGAAGGTCGAAGGGCAGTGCATGAAGAGGCGCTTGCTCTTCTCTTCGGTGAAGACTTCCCAAGGTTCCGCGCCGTTGAAGACGTAACGCTTCGCGAGCCATTGATGCCCCACGCCAGCCGGGTTCGCCGCGACGATCATCCGAACCGGCATATCCTTCGGACCACGAAGGTTCGAACGCAGCATGTCCAGCAAATACGGATCGGCAAACTGCCCAGCTTCATCCACAACGAGAAGATTGAAACTGCGGCCCTGATACTTCGTGTAATCCGACGCGCTTTCTAGCTGTCCAAGCTCAACATAAGCGCCGTTCGGCATACGCCAGACATGTTCCGCCGCATTATACCGCGCTGCCGTGCCGTAAACCATTCCGAAGACTTCGCGTAAAGTATTCTCGAAGTCGGCAAGGCCCTTATAGCTCTTGCGAATGTAGAGAATGCGCGACTTGCTGCCGTATTGCTCCACATGCCGCAGGATTAGGAGCGCGATGCACCACGACTTGCCGCCACCGCGACCGCCGCCAAGAAAAAGATCAACTTCTTCCGGAACAGCGAAAACACGTTGCTGAAAGCTATTAAGCTCGATTGCTTCACCGCTCATGGTCAATAATCTTCTTCTTGTCTTGCTTCACCACGGCTTCAAGCTTTTCGGCACCAGGAAGTGCGAAAGTGATAGAAACGCGGTTCGCAATGTCGCTTTGATCGCCTTCACGGTAGCCATGCCGCGCCTTGAGCAAGAACATTGCCGCAGTTGCATTGCCCTTTTCGGTCGCTGCTTTGAAGAGGGAATTGAAGAGCGTATTATGCTCGGCATCGCGTCCCATATCGAAGGCGCGTTGAAGCTCTTCGTCTTCTTCAAGCCAACGATCAAACGTCGTTACTGAAACGCCAAGCTTTCGTGCAATTCCCGCTTTACTCCAACCATTTGCAGCCATATCGGAAATGCGCTCAAGCGCGTCTTCCGGCGGATTCTTCCGCAGCGGATGAGTTAGATCTTTGGCCATTGTCGGCACCTATTCGGTTATCGAGGCGGCAGTCTCCGGGGCTCTAGCCCCGGAGAGGGTTTTCGCTTCACTTGCTCAAGAGGAAAGCAAGCGGGATCGCCTTGCGCTCAACAACCCGGTTCCAATGCGAACCGTCGCGAAGATCGGCAATCGACGGGCTTTCGTCGGCAAGAGTGCCTTCGATCCAATCGAAGCCGCTAGGATGCACCGCGCAGTTATTCCGCGAGTGCAGAACTTCCATGCCGCCGCCATTACCTGCCGCCGGAACACTCTCGATTTCCGTTCCCTTGGCAACATTCGGCGCCGTCATGCCGTAACTCAGCGCACCACTACCGGCGAGGATCGTGGTGAACTTGGTCCCATCATTCGGAAGACCGTCATCAACGATAACGAGTCGGGTTTGAATAACTGCTTCAGGCTGCCGAGGCGGCGAGCGGGCGACGGTCTGCCGGCTGGATGGCTCCGCGAAGAGCGGCGAGGAGAGCCGTCAAAAGGGCCCTGAGGTGGGCGAGGATCTTGCGGATGTTGTGGCCGCAGCCGCAGAGGACGGCGTGGAGGGCATCACCGATGGTGCCCTTGAGGGCGCAGCGGGCGAGGCGGCCGTCGGCCTTCATGTGGCCGATCTCGGGCTCGATGGCGCTGCGGCGGCGGAGCAGCCGGCGCAGGCGGGGCGTGAGGCCGCGGCTGGTGCCGCTGATGAGCACCCTGGTTGCCGTGACGCCATGGACGCGGTAGCCGCGGTCGACCACGGCAAGGCTGGGACGCTGACCGGTGAGGGTCTCGACCTGCTGCAGGGCGTCGGCGAGGGTGTGGCCGTCGTAGGGGTTGCCGGGCTGGCTGCGCATGCCGACGACAAAGCCGCCCTCGATCGTGGTGGCGACGCTGACCTTGGCGCCGAACTCGTAGCGCACCCGCGCCTTGCCCTTGGCGATGCAGTCCACCTCGGGCTCGTGCAGGGCGTAGATCTTGCCCGCGCTCTTGGGTGTCTGCCGCAGCAGGCGAGTGACGAGCGCGAGGCGCTGCTCGATCCGTGCCCGCAGCGGCCCCTTAGGAACAGCGCCAAGCTTGCGGCCGATGTCGCGCAGGACGCGGCCCGTGTAGCCCTTCAAGGTCCGCAGCACCTTGCGCATGCGCCGGAACTGTCGGGCATGGGCGTGCCGCCCTGCCTTGATGGCCAGACGCGGGGCCAGACGGTTGTAGTTCTGCCGCAGGCTGATCCCGGCCTTGCCTGCCAGCGCCACCAGGGAGCGACGGGCCTTCTCGTACAGCCGGCTGTCGGTCGGATGGGTGATGGCCTTCTCCATCACGGTGGTGTCCACCGCGATCTCGGCCAGGCTGCGTTCCGATACGGCACCCGAGGCACGGCCCGCCTCGATGGTCTTGGTCAGCAGCCACTCCACGCCCTCCTCACCGATGCGGACGCGCCAGCGGCTGAGAGAGGACGGGTGAATGGGCGGGCGATGCTGGAAGAAGGTCTCGCCGGTGAAGTGCTGGAAGTAGGGGTTCTCCACCCAGCGCGCGAGCACCGCCTCGTCGGAGAGGCCATGGGCGTGCTGAAGGTACATCAGCCCGGCGACCAGGCGAGGATGGGTGGCCGGCCGTCCCTCAGCGGCGGGGAAGAAGCCGGCCCATTCCCGCTCGAACCAGGACCAGTCGATCAGCGCCGCCAGCCGCACCAGTTCGTGCCGCCCGTCGATCATGTCGACCAGCCGCGGCCGCAGCAGATCAGCCTGTTCCGGCGGGCGCGGGCGGTGCTTCATGCCCACCAGAATCGCAGCGTTTGTCGTCGAAAACAATCGCACTCTGCAAATTCAGAGCGCCCGATCCAGCAAACATTTCAGATAAATCAGTGAACTATGAGATGTTCAAGACCGACTAACTAGCTTACGCATTTAGGATGGCTTGGATATCAGACCTTAAATGTAGCTTGTCAGAAAATCGACTAGCAGCAGCACCTACCGCCTCTCGGAATGACCTTTCGTCTTTTTGGCGGCGGTAGAGCAGCGCTCTTGTTAGGTAAATTGATGGGCTAATCGGATTCAACGTTTCTGCCTCCTTTAAGTAATTTTCAGATTTTAATTCATCTGCCTCCTCCAAAGATCGGAGACACAGTGCCAAGACTCCGGTTTCAGGCCTTAGTGCTTCGGGCAACAGCTGAAGAGAATTTTCGGCAGCCGCGCGCAAAGTAGATATAGGCAGATAATCCTCATTCAACCGCCCTTTCCAAGGCGCTCGCGTCAATTTTATACCGGCGTTATTCGCATAGTTTCCTAACGCAAGGTGAATGTTGCGCCAGTTATTCTGCCTACCAAAGTAAGGCCGCAAAAAGCTAGGGCCGTCGCACCAGGATGACATAGTCTCAGAGTTCGCAATGGCAAATTGATCATCTACAGCGCCATTGCGCAGATTCGGAACACACACCACATTCGGGGGTACATCAGCAGGCAAATTAATATGTTCAATCCACAAATCCGGGCGCACCCTGAGAACCAAATCGAATAATTTGCCACGAAGATATTCTTCCTGTCGCCTAAGTAAATCGCATTGCCACCAATTCCAAACCATACGCACAGAATTACCGTCAGAGGCTGCCGTGTGCCCACCATCGGAAATTTCGTCTCTCAGTGCAGGAGGGCAATCCAACACACTATCTTTCTGTATACGGCAAATGGAGTTTGGAATTAAGGCCATCACTTCCGATGATGTGACCATCCCAGCTTTTTCATCTTCTTTCAGAAGGACATCTTTTAGGGCTGGGACGCGTTGCAGCAAGAACTCATTTTGAAAATCCGGATTTAATATGAAGGCCGCGTCAGGGCCAAAGAGTCTGATTAGTTGCCCTTGATTTAATGCACCAAAACGTTTGATCCCGCGCCGCTCCCAAAGGCTAACAAAAAACTGAGCATCTGGGAACAACTCTAGCAGCCGGGTTGCGCAGGATTCCCAGCGACGCGCTTGCCCAGAAATGCATATTGCCATGGATCGCATAGCGGCAGCTTACCTCTTATATTACAGCGCTCAGATGAGCTCCGAGGCAAGATATTGTTATAACCTGAGTTTGACAATCATGATGCGAGATAGCGATAAAACATCAGCGGCTTACGACTAAACCGCCTTCAGGCAGTAAATTTTCCCCCTTTGGAAACGCCGCCGCCACCGCCTGCGGCGGCAGCCGCAGGTGATCCCGCAACAGCCCCTTGGCCACCGCCCGCAGGTCCCGCGTCGGCGCCAGGTCCCGGTTCTCGAACAACTGCCCGTCGCGCAACCCCGGCCAGTCCGCCAGCACCCGCCCGCCCGCCACCGCCCCGCCGAGGACGAAGGCCACGCCCCCGGTGCCATGGTCCGTCCCGTTGTTGCCGTTCACCCGCGCGGTGCGGCCGAACTCGGTCATCACCAGCACGGCGGTGTGCTTCCAGGCGGGGCCGAGCTGCGCCTTCAGCGCGTTCATCCCGCCATCCAGCTGCGACAGCACGGGGTTCAGCCGCCGCGTCTGGTCGGCATGGGTGTCCCAGCCGCCGATCTCCAGCGCCGCCACGCGCGGCCCGTCCGGCGCCGCCATCAGCTTCCCCGCGATCCCGGCCAGGGCCAGGAAACCGCCGCGCACGCCCCGCTCCTCCCCCAGCACCTCGCTGGCGAAGCCCCGGCCGCGCAGCCCGTCCTGCACCGCGGGGCCGAGCAGAGGGTCGGCATGCACCAGGTCGGCCACGCGGGCATAAAGGTCCGGCGCCGGCCGCACGGGCCGGGGCGGTGCCCACATCCCCACATGCTGCGGCCCGCGCATCAGCAGCGGCAGCGACAGCCCGACCGCCAGCCCGAGATCCGATTCCCCCTTCGGCCGCGCCGCAAAGCCGGACAGGGCGCGGTTGAGCCAGCCGGAGGTCAGCCCGCCGCGCTCCACGGCGCCGCTCTCCAGCATGTCCTGCGCCTCGAAATGGCTGCGGTTGCGATAGGGGCCGGCGACGGCATGGATGGGCAGCATCTCCCCGGCGCGGAACATGCCGTGCAGCGCGCCCAGGCTGGGGTTCAGCCCGAAGAAGCCGCCGCAATCGAGCAGCCCGCCCTCCTGCCCCGGCTCCGGCAAGGCGAGCGACCCGCGCAGCGCGCGGTAGTTCGCGTCGCCATAGGGCGCCAGGGCGGCCATCCCGTCCATGGCGCCGCGCAGGATGACGACGACCAGCCGGTTCTCGCCCGGCAGCACCCCGGCCGGCATGGCGGCGAAGGCGAGGCGGGAGCGCGCGGCGACCGCCGTGGCGGCGAGGCCCAGCAGCAGGCCGCGCCGCCCGATGGGGGGAAGATGGCTCATCGGCGTTGGAACTCCGGGCTGCTGAACAGCAGGGTCAGGGCCTCCTGCGGCGATCCCGCGCCACGGATCGCCCCGCGCGTCTCGGCGGAGGCCAGGGGGCCGAGCGCCACCTCCGTCACCGCCATGGGATCCTTGCGGGCGAAGCGTCCGGCCTGCTGGAAGGACCAGTCCACCCGCTGCATCGCGGCCTCGGGGCCCAGCCAGTCCTTGCCCCGGTCGGGCCAGCCATTGGGCTGCGCGGCGCCCCAGATCTGCTGGCCGAGGCCGAAGGCGCTCTTGAAGGCCATCTCCCCGAACTGCGCCCCGTCGCAGCCGAAGGCGCGATAGACGGCGGTGACATAGTCCAGCGGGCCACGCAGCTTGGTGAGCGGCGGGTTCCAGGCTTCCGGCAGCCGCACCAGGGCACGGGACACGGCGCCCAGGTCGCCATCCGTGTCCCGCAGCACCGCCTCCAGCTTCGCCACCGCGGCGGGCGGCGGGTCATCGGCTACGAAATGCCGGGCCAGCTTGGTGGCGAGGTGCCGGTGCGTGGCGGGGTGGGCGGCCAGGAAGCGCAGCGCCGCCTCCGTCTCCGCCCGCCCATCCACCATCAGGCCGCCGCCGAAGCGCTGGCCGAGGATGGTCTTCACGCCCGGCTCATGCGCCGGGTCGCGGAACACGGTGCCATAGGGCTCGCGGTCCCGCTCATAGCGCCAGCCGGTGAGGAGCCGCGCGAATTCCGTCACGTCGCGCTGGGTATAGCCGGCGGCGGGCGAGACGCTGTGCAGCTCCATCACCTCGCGCGCCAGGTTCTCGTTCAGCCCGCGCCCCGTCTTGCGGCCGATCGGGCTGTCCGGTCCGACCGAGGCCGCCTGATCGAGATAGCCGAGCATGGCCGGATGGGTGGTGGAGGCGATCAGCATGTCCGCGAAGCGCCCGGTCACATGCGGCCGGATCACGTCCTGGATGAAGGAGGGCACCGTCACATTGGCCTGGGTGCTGGCGCGGCGGCTGATGGTGAAGTGGTTGGACCAGAAATCGACCAGCCGCTCGCGGAAGGGGGCCGGCGTGTCGATCCGCCAGGCGCAGGCGGCGACGCTCTCGGCCATCACATAGGTCTCGACCGGCGTGACCTGGCCCGGCTGCACCGGTCCCGCCGCATCGCGCTCCCGCCAGACGCGGAAGCCGTCCGCCACGGTCGGCACGTGGTCGAACCCTACCGGTGGCGGAGGATGCGGGGCAGGCTGGTCGATCTGGGCGAGGAGCCAGGCCTCGGCATCGGGGGGAACCGGCTGGTCCGGCCGCGGCCCCAGGCCGAAACGGATCGCCGCCTGGATGGATCGGGCACTCATGCCCGCATGATGTCACAGCGCTTGCTGCGCTGCGCAACCACAAAGAGTAACTGACCGCGTGTTAATACACTCTTTACGTGCATTCCATGGGCGCGCCGACGCACCTATGGAATGCCGCATGATCCCGGGCGGGAATCCTCCCGCCCGGAGAGCCGAGGGGCGCCTCAGATATGCAGCGCCCGCCCATCGACGGCCAGCGCCGCCTCCTTCACCGCCTCGTTCAGCGAAGGATGCGCGTGGCAGATGCGCGCCACATCCTCGGCCGAGGCGCCGAACTCGATCGCCATCACCAGCTCGGCGATCAGCGTGCCCGCATCCGGCCCCAGGATATGGGCGCCGAGCACGCGGTCGGTCTCCTTGTCGGCCAGGATCTTCACGAACCCGTCCGTGGTGCCCATGGCGCGGGCGCGGCCATTGGCGGTGAAGGGGAACTTGCCGACCTTGTAGGCCGTCCCGGCCTCCTTCAGCGTCTCCTCGGTCTCGCCCACCGAGGCCACCTCCGGCCAGGTATAGACCACGCCCGGAATGGCGGCGTAGTTCACATGGCCATGCTGCCCGGCCAGGATCTCGGCGACAGCGACGCCCTCCTCCTCGGCCTTGTGCGCCAGCATCGGGCCGGCGATCACGTCGCCGATGGCATAGATGCCGGGCACGTTGGTGGCGAAATGCCCGTCCACCTTCACCCGGCCCCGTTCATCCAGCGCCACGCCCGCGGCATCGAGTCCCAGCCCCTCGACATAGGGGCGGCGGCCGATGGCCAGCAGCACGACGTCGGCCTTGATCTCCTCGGCGGTGCCGCCGGCGGCAGGCTCCACGGCCAGCGTCACGCCGTCCTTGCCCTTGGTGGCGCCGGTCACCTTGCTCTTCAGCTTGAACTTGATGCCCTGCTTGGACAGCACGCGCTCGAACTGCTTGGCGATCTCGCCATCCATGCCGGGCACGAGGCGGTCGAGGAACTCGATCACCGTCACCTCGGCGCCCAGGCGGCGCCAGACGGAGCCCAGCTCCAGCCCGATCACGCCGCCGCCGATGACGACGAGATGGCCCGGCACCTTCTCCAGCTCCAGCGCACCGGTGGAGGTGACGATCTGCTTCTCGTCCACCTCGACACCCTTCAGGGGTGCGCTGTCGGAGCCGGTGGCGATGATGATGTTCTTCGTCTCGTAGGTCGCGCCCTCGACCTCGACCTTGCCCGGGGCGGTGATCCTGCCCGCGCCCTTCAGCCAGGTGACCTTGTTCTTCTTGAACAGGAACTCGACGCCCTTGACGTTGGCACCGACCACCTCGCCCTTGCGGGCCTGCATGCGGGCGAGGTCGAGCGTGAGCTGCCCCACGCCGATGCCGTGGTCGGCGAAGTGGTGCGCCGCCTCCTCGTAGTTCTCGGAGGACTGCAGCAGCGCCTTGGAGGGGATGCAGCCGATGTTCAGGCAGGTGCCGCCCAGCGTGGCCCGCTTCTCCACACAGGCCACCTTCATGCCGAGCTGCGCGGCGCGGATGGCACAGACATAGCCGCCGGGACCGGCGCCGATGACGATAACGTCGAAGCTCTCAGACATGATGGGTGCTGCAATCCTGTCAGGTGGACGTTGCGGGCAGGCGTAGCAGGGCTGGCGCCGGGCTTGAAGGGCGCCCCGCCAGGAACACGCCATGACCCCGCTTATCCTGCCAGATGGGGGCCGTGACAGCCCGGCGCCGCGCCCGTGGGCGGGAGCCAGGGATGCACCGGGCACGGGTCCGGCGGCCAGCGGCATCGCCCCCCCCCCCCGCTCGGCAAGGCGGAACCCAGGGCGGTGCCCGGGCAGCCGGAGCGGAGCTGGACCAGCCCCGTGATCATGATGGCCGGGACGTGATCGCCCACCTTGCCCCCTCGGACAGGCCGGCGCTATGAGATGTTATAACGTTTTGAAAGCCACGCCATGCGACGCCGCTCCACCCTGCTCCTGGCCCCCGCCCTGCTTTCCCTGGGCAACCTCCTCGCCCCCGGCTCCGCCCGGGCACAGGCCGCCGCCCCGTCCGGCGCGCCACGGCTGGATGTCGTCGCCTCCTTCTCCATCCTGGGCGACATGGTGCGTCAGGTCGGCGGCGACCGGGTGGCCATCCATACCCTGGTCGGCCCCGGCGGCGACTCCCACACCTACCAGCCCCGCCCCTCCGATGCGGCGGCGATCCGCTCCGCCGGGCTCGTGGTCCGCAACGGCCTCGGCTTCGAGCCGTGGCTCGACCGGCTGATCCGCTCCTCCGCCACCAAGGCCCGGATCGCGACGGCCAGCCAGGGCGTGACCCCGCGGAAGATGGTGGAGGAAGGCCATGGCCACAGCCACGAGGCAACCGATCCCCATGCCTGGCAGGACCTCCGGAACGGCCAGGCCTATGCCGGCAACATCGCGGAAGCCCTCGCCGCGGCGGACCCCGAGGGCGCCGATCTCTACCGCCGCAACGCCGCGGCCTTCCGGGAACGCCTCGCCAGCCTGGATGCCTGGGTGCGGGAACAGGTCGCGACCGTGCCGGAGGCGCGCCGCATCGTCGTGACCAGCCATGACGCCTTCGGCTATTTCGGCGCGGCCTATGGCGTGCGCTTCGAGGCGCCCCAGGGCATGAGCACGGAAAGCGAACCCTCCGCCGCCCAGGTTGCCGCGCTGATCCGGCAGGTGCGGGCAAAGCACGTCACCGCCGTCTTCATCGAGAACATGACCAACCCGGCGCTCCTGGAACGCCTGGCCCGGGATGCCGGGGCCAAGGTGCAAGGCGAGCTGTTCTCCGACTCCCTTTCGCCGCCGGACGGCCCGGCCGCGACCTACGAGGCCATGTTCCGGCACAATGTCGGCCTGCTGGTGCCCGCGATGCGCGGCGCCTGAGGCCGGAACACGTCCCCGACGGGCCGGGCCCCGGCGAAGCAAGGGCCGCTTTCATGGACGAGCATCCATGAAAGCGACGGCCTGCCTTGCCCATTCATCAGATAGACCTGCCGCCGCGGCCCTATGGCCCTCCCGGCATCCGCGCTAGAGAAACGGCCTGGCTCGAACAGGAGAGATCGGATGGATAGCAGCGGAATCGTTGTCGGCGAGCCTCATGAGGTCCGCAAACGCGTCATGGCCATCGTCGGCGCATCCTCCGGCAACCTGGTCGAGTGGTACGACTTCTACACCTACGCCTTCACCGCGCTGTACTTCGCGCATGCCTTCTTTCCCAGCGGCAACCAGACGGTGGCGCTGCTCCAGGCGGCCGCCGTCTTCGCCATCGGCTTCCTGATGCGCCCGATCGGCGGCTGGTTCTTCGGCCGCCTCGGCGACCGCAAGGGGCGGAAGTTCTCGATGCTGGTCTCCGTGCTCATGATGTGCGGCGGCTCGCTGGTGATCGCGATCCTGCCGACCTATGACAGCATCGGCATCGCGGCGCCTCTCCTGCTGCTGCTCGCCCGCATGACCCAGGGCCTCTCCGTGGGCGGCGAATACGGCACCGTCGCGACCTATATGAGCGAGGTCGCGACCTCGAAGAACCGCGGCTTCTATTCCTCCTTCCAGTACGTGACGCTGATCGGCGGCCAGCTCCTCGCCGTGCTGGTGGTGGTGATCCTGGAGATGCTGATCACGGCCGACCAGATGCGCGCCTGGGGCTGGCGCGTCCCCTTCCTGATCGGCGCCGCCACGGCGGTGATCGCCCTCTACCTGCGCCGCTCGCTGCACGAGACCTCGACGGAGAAGACGCGCAGCGCCAAGGGCGCCGGCACGCTGCGCGCGCTGCTCGCCCACCCGCGCTCCTTCCTGACGGTGCTGGGCCTCACCGCCGGCGGCAGCCTGCCCTTCTACACCTTCACCACCTACATGCAGAAATACCTGGTCAACACGACCGGCTTCCCGGTGAAGACCGTGAGCCTCGTGATGACGGCGGCGCTCTTCCTCTACATGTGCATGCAGCCGATCTTCGGTGCCATCTCGGACCGTTTCGGCCGCAAGAACCTGCTGCTGGTCTATGGCGTGGCGGGCATCCTCACCACCATCCCGCTGCTGAACGCCCTGGGCACCGCTTCCTCTCCCCTCGTCGCGCTGGGCCTGCTGCTGATCGCCCTGGCCGTCATCAGCTGCTACACCTCCATCAGCGGCGTGCTGAAGGCAGAACTCTTTCCCGCCGAGGTCCGGGCGCTGGGCGTCGGCCTCTCCTATGCCATCGGCAACGCGATCTTCGGCGGCTCGGCGGAATACGTCGCCCTCAGCTTCAAGAATGCCGGGGTGGAGAGCTATTTCGGCTGGTACGTCACCATCATGCTCGTGGTCGCCCTGGTCTCGGTGATCCTGATGCCCGACATGCAGAAGAAGGGCTTCATGCGGGACGAAGCCGGCCGCTGACTGCCAATGCCTGGGGCCGGGCTGCACAGATCCTGTGCAGCCTGGGCCGGGCACCTTGAAAACCCTTGGGAAACGAGGCGGCGCGGCGCGTTGACACCCGCGCCATCCGGGGGACAGCCTAGGGGCAACCCAGGAAAGCCCCCGGATGACCGACGCCCTCGAACTGACCCGACGCTCCCTCCTGGCCGGCTTCGCGACGCTGGCCGTGGCCGCCCCGGCCCTTCCGGGACAGGCCCTGGCCCAGGCGGCGGGGGGACCCGGGGCGCCTTCCTCGGCCATCCGCGGCGGCCGCATGGCCTTCGGCCGCTACACCGACAGCCAGTTCCTGGACCCGGTGACCACCGAGCTGAATGCCGACATCTGGGTCCTCACCAACCTCTTCGACACGCTCCTCTCCCCCACCCCGGACGGCAAGGGGCTGCAGCCCGGCCTGGCCACGGAATGGAAATGGAGCGACGACAGGCTCGCCCTGGAGCTGACGCTCCGCCCCGGCGTGAAGTTCGCCGATGGCAGCGACCTGACCCCGGCGGATGTGGCCTGGTCGCTCGACCGCGCCCGCGGCACCGGCGCCTGGAAGGACCTGATCGGCTCGATCAAGGCCGTGGAGCCGGGCGAAGGAAAGGTCACGATCCGCCTCGGCCACCCCGACGCCACGCTGCTGGCGGCACTCGCCACCTTCAACACGGGCATCATGCCGCAGAAGCTGGTCGAGGCCGCGCCCGGCGCCACGGTGGAAGACAAGATGAAGGCCTTCGCCGAGAAGCCTGTCGGCACCGGCCCCTTCGTGCTGGCCTCCTGGCAGCGTGGCCAGACCATGCTGCTGAAGCGCAACCCGCATCACTGGCGCGTGGCCGCGGACGGCAAGCCGCTGCCCTATCTGGATGAGCTCCGCTTCGACATCGTGCCCGACGACGCCACCCGCCTGCTGAAGCTGAAGGCCGGCGAGCTGGATGGCACGGAATTCGTCCCCTATGCCCGGGTGAAGGAGCTGCAGGCCGACCCGGCCATGCGGATGGAGCTCTGGCCCTCGACCCGCGTGCGCTATGTCGGGCTCAACTGCCGCCCGGAATACAAGGGCCGGAAGAACCCGATGGCCGATGTGCGGGTGCGCCAGGCCATCAACCACGCGGTGAACAAGGACGCGATCATCGCGATCACCACGCAGGGGCTGGGCAAGCCCATGCGCTCCTTCATGTCCTCCACCACGCCGCTGTTCAGCGGCCCGGCCTCGGGCGCCCTCTACCCCTACGACCTCGCCAAGGCCAAGGCGCTGATGGCCGAGGCGGGCTATGCCGAGGGCTTCGAGGTGACCTGCCAGACCATCTCCGGCAACCAGGACGACGTGAACGACCTGACCGCGATCCAGCAGATGCTGGCCGCGATCCGGATCAAGGTGACGATCGAGCAGCTCGACAACGCCACCAAGGTCGCCCGCTACCGCGCCGGCGACTTCCAGCTCCGCACCGCGCTCTGGACCAACGACATCGCCGACCCGGCGCAGATCACCTCCTACTTCGCCTACTACCCGAATGTGGAGAATGTGCGCTCCGGCTACCAGAACCCGAAGCTGGACGAGCTCTACCTCGCCAGCAGCAAGGAGACGGACCTGGAGAAGCGCACCGCGATGTACCAGGAGATCCAGAAGACCTACGCCGAGGCCGCGCCGATCCTCTTCCTCTACGAGACGCCCTATCCGGTCGCCTTCCGCAAGCAGGCCACCGGCTTCGTGCAGATCCCGCTGGGCAACAACCTTTTCGCGGAAGCCGCGGTTCAGCGCTGAGCCGCCGGTGCTGCGCTATGCCCTGCGCCGCATCGGCCAGATGCTGCCGACCCTCGCTTTGGCGGTGGTCGCGGTCTTCTTCCTGGCGCGCGCCATGCCGGGCGACGCCGTCTCGGCCATGCTGGGGGAACGCGGCACCGACGAGGCCGTGGCGCGCCTCACCGCCGAGCTGGGGCTGGACCGCTCGGTGCCGGAACAGTTCTGGTCCTATGTGACGCTGCTGGCGCAAGGCAACCTGGGCATGTCGATCGGCGCCCGCGTGCCGGTGCTGCAACTGGTGGCGGAGCGCCTGCCGGCCACGCTGCTGCTGACACTGATGGCGATCATCCTGTCGCTGCTGCTCAGCCTGCCGCTCGCCTTCATCGCCGCGCTGCGCGCCGGGCGGTGGGAGGATGTGGCGGTGCGCAGCGGCCTCCAGGTCGGCCTCAGCGCGCCGATCTTCTTCCTGGGCCTGCTGCTGCTCACCCTCTTCGCGGCGCAGTGGCGGATCTTCCCGGTGGGCGGCTATGGCGACACGCCGCTGGAACACATCTACCACCTCTTCCTCCCCGCCCTGACGCTGGCCCTTTCCTTCACCGCCGTGGCGACGCGCTCGCTGCGCGCCTCGCTGCTGGGCACGCTGCGGGCGGAGCATGTGGCCTTCGCCCGCTCCAAGGGCCTGCCGGAATCCGTGGTGATGCGCTCCCATGTCCTGCGTCCCGCGGCGGCGGCCACGGTCTCCCTGGTCGGCTTGCAGATCGGCGGGCTGCTGGGCGGCGCGGTGATCACCGAAAGCGTCTTCGCCATCCCAGGCGTGGGGCGGCTGATGGTGGACAGCATCTTCGCCCGCGACTACCCGGTGGTGCAGGGGCTGACCCTGGTGCTGGCGGTGCTGGTCTCGCTGACCTTCCTGGCGACCGACCTCACCGTCGCCTGGCTCGATCCGCGCGCCACGCAGCGGAGGCGCTCATGAGGGCGCTGGCCCTCGGCGGCGCGATCCTCGGCATCGTGGTGCTCTGCGCCCTGGTGCCGCAGCTCATCGCCCCCTTCGACCCGCTCTTCTTCGACTACAACGCGCTGATGGCCCCGCCCTCCTGGGAGCACCCCTTCGGCACCGACCAGTTCGGCCGCGACGTGCTGTCCCGCACCGTCTGGGCCGCGCGGGTGGACCTGGAGATCGCCGTGCTCGCCGTGGCCGGACCGATGGTCGTCGGCGGCTTCCTGGGCCTGATGGCGGGCTATCTCGGCGGCATCGCCGACACGCTGCTGGGCCGCGCCATGGACCTCGTGGTCACCTTTCCCTTCCTGGTGCTGGTGATCGCCATCGTCGCGGTACTCGGCCCGGGCCTGACCAACATGTACATCGCCATCGCCATCGCCGGCTGGGTCCCCTATGCCCGCCTGATGCGGGGCGAGGTCGCGGTGGTCGCCGCCACCGACCACATCTCGGCGGCGCGCGGCCTGGGCTACGGCACCGCGCGCATCCTGGGCCGCCACGTCCTGCCCAATGCGGTGCGGCCGGTCCTCGCCTATGCCGTCTCCGACATGGCGCTGGCCATCCTGCTCGGTTCCTCGCTCGGCTATCTCGGCCTGGGCGCACAGCCGCCGGAGGCCGAATGGGGCGTGCTGGTGGCGGACGGCAAGAACTTCCTGACCCAGGCGCCCTGGATCGCGATCTTCCCCGGCGTCGCCGTGGTGATCTGCGGCCTCGGCTTCTCGCTCCTGGGCGATGGGCTAGCGGACCGCATGGACATCCGGCGTTGACGGCGGCGGGAACCCTGACGCCGCCCGCATCCGCCGCCGCGCCCGCCACCGGCGAGGGGCTGCGGGTGCGCGGCCTGCGCGTCGCCATGGGGCCGCTGCCGATCGTGCACGGCGTCGACCTCGCCGTGGCGCCGGGCGAGATCCTGGGGCTGGTGGGCGAGAGCGGCAGCGGCAAGAGCGTGTCCCTGCGCGCCATCCCCGGCCTGCTGCCGCCCAAGGCCCGCATCGCCGGCGAGGTGCTGTGGAATGGCCGGAACCTCCTGGCCCTGCCGCCCCGCGCCTTGCAGCAGGTGCGGGGGCGGGAGGTCGCGATGATCTTCCAGGAGCCCGGACTGGCACTGAACCCGGTGATGACCGTGGGCGCGCAGATCGACGAAAGCCTGCAGGCGCATTTCCCGCGCCTCGGCCGCGCGGCGCGGCGGGAGCGGGCGGAGCAGCTCCTGGCCGAGGTCGGCATCCCCAGCCCGCGCGAGCGCCTGGGCTCCTACCCGCATGAATTCTCCGGCGGCATGCGCCAGCGCGCGATGATCGCCATCGCCCTGGCCCCCGGCCCCCGGCTGCTGCTGGCCGACGAGCCCACCACGGCGCTCGACGTCACGGTGCAGGACGGCATCCTGCGCCTGCTGCGCCGCCTGGTGGAGGAGCACCGCATGGCCATGATCCTGGTCACGCACGACCTGGGCGTGGTGGCCGAAACCTGCGACCGGGTCTCGGTGATGTATGCCGGGCGGGTGGTGGAAAGCGGCCCCGCCGCCGGCCTCTTCGCCCATCCGCGCCACGCCTACACCGCCGCCCTGCTCGGTGCCATGCCGGGCGAGGAAAACGAGGGCGGCCGCCTCAGCCCCGTGCCCGGCACGCCACCCTCGCCGCTGCGGATGCCGCCGGGCTGCGCCTTCGCCCCCCGCTGCACCTGGCGGATGGCGGGCTGCGAGGCCGGCGTGCCGGCGCTGGAATCGGTGGAGCCGGACCATCTGGCCGCCTGCCTCGCCGCCGATCTCCTGCCGCCGCGATGGATGGAGCAGGAACGATGAGCGCCGTCCTCCAGTTCACGCCGCCGGAGGTGCTGCTCCGCGTCAGCGAGGCGACGCGCAGCTTCAGGGCACCACGGGGCGGGCGCGTGCAGGCGCTGCGCGGCGTGTCGCTCGCGGTGCGTCGGGGCGAGGTGCTGGGCATCGTCGGCGAATCCGGCTGCGGCAAGTCCACCCTGGCCCGCCTGCTGGTCGGGCTGGATTCTCCCGATGGCGGGCAGGTGAGCTTTGGCGGCGACGATCTGGCCGCCCTGCGCGGAGCCACCCGCCGACGCTTCCACCGCCGCGCGCAGATGGTGTTCCAGGATCCGCACACCTCCCTGAACCCGCGCCTGACCGTGGGCGAGACGCTGGGCGAGGCGCTGCGCGTCCACGGCATCGTGCCGGTCCCGCAGATCGCCGGGCGGGTGGCGGAGCTCCTGGCCTCGGTGAACCTGCCGCCCGAGGCCGCCTCGCGCCGGCCGCACGAATTCTCCGGCGGCCAGCGGCAGCGCATCGGCATCGCCCGCGCCCTGGCGGTGGAGCCGGAGATGATCGTGGCCGACGAGCCGGTCTCGGCCCTCGACGTTTCCGTGCAGGCCGGCGTGGTGAACCTCTTCGCCGAGCTGCGCGAGCGGCTGGGCCTTACCCTGGTCTTCATCACCCATGACCTGCGGCTGGTGCGCCACCTCTCCGAGCGCGTGGTGGTGATGTACCTGGGCAAGGTGGTGGAGGAAGGCCCGACCCGCCGCCTCTTCGCTGCGCCCCGCCATCCCTATACCCGCGCCCTGCTGTCCGCCGTGCCCCGCCTCGACCCCTCCGCCGCCCCGCGCCCGGCGCCGATCTCGGGCGAGGTGCCGAGCCCCCTCGCCCCGCCCTCCGGCTGCGCCTTCCACACCCGCTGCCCGATCGCTCAGTTCCCGCGCTGCTCGGCGGATGTGCCGGAGCTGACCGTCCGCCAGGGGCCCTGGCCGGTGGCCTGCCACTTCCCGGGATAGAGCCGCCGCAGCTCGTGCCGGAATGGGCCGCCGTTGTGCCTCTGGCCCGGGGTAAAGGCTCCGCCTTCCCCCGTAACCCCCATCCGCCAGGAGCCGGTGGCTCCTGGACCTGCCGTCAGTTGGCTCGCACTGCCGCCAGATCGCGCCGGAGAGCATGGCTCTCCGGCAACTGCGGGTGCCACCCGGTGCCGTTTCCGGCACCCCACTGTGTCCGCCAGCCCTGCCGGCTCGTCCCTTGGAACTGACGGCCACCACCGGCGCCAACTCAAGCCGGGGTCTGGGGACATGCTCATGTCCCCAGCGGAGAGGGGGGGGCCGGGCGGAGAGGCGGAGCCTCTTCCCCGGGGCCAGCCCGGCAGCACGGCGCCGAATCGCGCATTCCCGCCGGAACCCGGCCACTCAACCCGGAAAGAACCGGTTCCCCGGCCGTGGCAGGCCCAGATGCTCGCGCAACGTCTGCCCCGCATAGTCGCGCCGGAAGATTCCGCGCCGCTGCAGTTCCGGCACCAGCTTCCGCACCACCGCCTCCAGCCCGCCGGGCAGCCAGGAGAACATGACGTTGAACCCGTCGGAGCCACGCTCCACGAGCCACTGCTCCATCTCGTCCGCGACGCTGCGCGGCGTGCCGACGAAGGCGAGCCCCGCATAGCTGCCGGCCCGCTGGGCGAGCTGCCGGATCGTGAGGTTCTCCCGCCGCGCCAGCTCGACCATCCGCTCCCGCGCGCTGCGGCTGGCATTGGTCTCGGGGATCTCGGGCAGCGGCCCGTCCGGGTCGTAGCCGGAAACGTCATGGCCCAGCATCCCGTTCAGCGAGGCGATGCCGCTGTCGTAATGCACCAGGGAATCCAGCCGGCGACGCTCCTCCTGCGCCTCCTCGATGCTGTCGGCCACGACGAGGAAGGCCGCGGGAAGGATCTTCAGGTGGTCCGGGTCGCGCCCCAGTGCCTCCATGCGGCCCTTCACGTCGCGGTAGAAGCTCTTGCCGGCTTCCAGATTCGGCGAGGCCCCGAACACCACCTCCGCCGTCTCGGCCGCAAGCTGCCGCCCCGCCTCGGAAGCGCCCGCCTGCACGATGACCGGCCAGCCCTGCACCGGCCGCGCGATGTTCAACGGCCCGCGTACATTCAGATGGGGTCCGTGATGGTTCAGCACATGCATCCGTGCCGGGTCGAAATAGATCCCGCTTTCCGCATCGCGGAGGAAGGCATCGTCGGCGAAACTGTCCCAGAGGCCGGTGACCACATCGTAGAACTCGCGCGCACGGTCATAGCGCGCATCGTGCTCCATCTGCGTGTCCTGACCGAAATTCAGCGCCGCATCTGGATTCGCGGTGGTGACGATGTTCCACCCCGCCCTGCCGCCGCTGAGATGGTCGAGCGAGGCGAAGCGCCGGGCGATGTGATAGGGCTCGTCGAAGGTGGTCGAGGCGGTCGCCACCAGCCCGATCCGCTCCGTCGCGCCCGCCAGGGCGGACAGCAGCGTGAAGGGCTCGAAGGAGGTGACGGTGTGGCTGCGCTTCAGCGCATCCACCGGCATGTCCAGCACGGCCAGATGATCCGCCATGAAGAAGGCGTCGAACTTCGCCTCCTCCAGCCGGCGCGCGAGATGGCGCAGATGCGCGAAGTTGAAGTTCGCGTCCGGCCAGGCGCCAGGATAGCGCCAGGCACCGGTGTGGATGGCCACGGGGCGCATGAAGGCGCCCAGGTGCAACTGTCGGGCCATTGAGGATTCCCCCGCCCGATCCGGCGGGATTGCCGGTCGGTTCCCCGGGGATCTGGAGACGTGCCCACCGTCTTTCCAGCCATGGCGCCGCCGGAGCCCCGCGCGGCGGCGCCAGCCATGAAAAAAGGGCGGGAGCCGAAGCTCCCGCCCTCCTTCCTCGCATCCACCGGGGCATTGCCCCGGCGGCGTCGGCCTCAGAGGCCCAGCATCAGGCGGCGCGGGTCCTCGATGCCTTCCTTCACGCGGACCAGGAAGCTCACCGCCTCCTTGCCGTCCACGATCCGGTGGTCGTAGCTCAGCGCCAGGTACATCATCGGACGGATCTCGATCTTGCCGCCCACCGCCATCGGGCGCTCCTGGATCTTGTGCATGCCCAGAATGCCCGACTGCGGCGGGTTCAGGATCGGCGTGCTCATCAGCGAGCCGTAGATGCCGCCATTGGTGATGGTGAAGGAGCCGCCGGCCAGCTCCTCCAGCTTCAGCTGGCCGTCACGGGCACGCTTGCCGAAGCCGGAGATCGCCTTCTCGATCTCCGCGAAGGACAGCTCCTGCGCGTTGCGCAGCACCGGCACGACGAGGCCGTTCGGCCCGCCGACCGCGATGCCCATGTTCACGAAGTTCTTGTAGACGACGTCGTCGCCGTCGATCTCCGCGTTCACCGCCGGCCATTCCTGAAGGGCGGCGACACAGGCCTTCACGAAGAAGGACATGAAGCCGAGCTTGGTGCCCTGCTTCTTCTCGAAGGCGTCCTTGTACTCGGCGCGCAGCGCCATCACGGCCGACATGTCCACCTCGTTGAAGGTGGTCAGCATGGCGGCGGTGTTCTGCGCCTCCTTCAGCCGGTTGGCGATGGTCTTGCGCAGGCGGGTCATCTTCACCCGCTCCTCGCCCGCCTGCGGCGCGCGCGGCGCCTTCGGCGCGGCGGGCTTCGCCGGCTCGGAGGCCGGACGGTTCAGGAAGGCCTGCACGTCGCCCTTCGCGATACGGCCGTCCTTGGCCGAGCCGGCGCCGATCTGCTCGGCGGAGACGCCCTTCTCCGCCATCATCTTGGCGGCGGCCGGCAGCGGCGCGTGCTCGCCCCCCTTGGTCGGCGTCTCGACACCGCCCGGGCGGGACACGGGGCCGGAAGCCGGGCGCGGCTCCTCGACCTTCGGGGCCGCCGGCGCGGCGGTGGAGGCGGCCGCCGGCTTGGCGGCCGCGGCGCCGGAGCCCGCGGCGATGGAGCCCAGCAGCGCGCCGACCTCGACCTCGGCGCCCTCGTCGGCGGCGATCGCCTCCAGCACGCCGGCTTCCGGCGCGTTGACCTCGACCGTGACCTTGTCGGTCTCCAGCTCCACCAGCGGCTCGTCAGCCTTCACCGCCTCGCCGGCCTTCTTCAGCCAGCGCGCCACGGTCGCGGTGCTGACGCTCTCGCCCAGGGTGGGGACCAGGATATCGCTCATGGATTCTTCTCGTTCCGTCTCGTCAGGAAAGGGCGAGAGCCTGCCCCACCAGGGCCTGCTGCTGCTCCGCATGCGTCTTCGCCAGGCCGGTGGCCGGGCTCGCCGCGATGGCACGGCCCACGTAGTCCGGCCGCTTGGCCGCGATGTCCAGGCCCTTCAGCACCTTCTCCAGGCGCCGGTCCATGAAGGTCCAGGCTCCCATGTTCTCCGGCTCCTCCTGGCACCAGATCACCTCGGCCTTCTTGTAGGGCGCGAGGACGGTGGCCAGGGCCTTCGCCGGGAAGGGATACATCTGCTCCACCCGGACGATGGCGACATCCTTCGCCCCGGCGTCGCGGCGCGCCTGCAGCAGGTCGTAATAGACCTTGCCCGTGCAGAGCACGACGCGCTTGACCTCCTCCTCCGGCGCGATCGCGTCGATCTCGGGGATCACGGCGCGGAAGCCGGTGCCGGGGCCGAACTCGCTCAGGCTGCTCACCGCCAGCTTGTGGCGCAGCAGCGACTTCGGCGTCATCTGCACCAGCGGCTTGCGGTAGTTGGCCTTCATCTGCCGGCGCAGGGCATGGAAATAGTTGGCCGGGGTGGTGATGTTCACCACGCGCATGTTGTTCTCGGCGCAGAGCTGCAGGTAGCGCTCCAGCCGGGCGGAGGAATGCTCCGGACCCTGGCCCTCATAGCCGTGCGGCAGCAGCAGCACGAGGCCGGACATGCGCAGCCACTTCGTTTCGGCCGAGGCGATGAACTGGTCGATGATCACCTGCGCGCCATTGGCGAAGTCGCCGAACTGGCCCTCCCAGAGCACCAGCGTCTGCGGGTCGGCCAGCGAGTAGCCGTAGTCGAAGCCCATCACGCCGAACTCGGAGAGCAGCGAGTTGAAGGCGTCGAAACGTGGCTGACCCTCGCGGATGTTGTTCAGCGGGACGTATTCGGACTGGTCCTTCTGGTCGATCAGCACGCAATGCCGCTGCGAGAAGGTGCCGCGCTGCACATCCTCGCCGGACAGGCGCACACGGTGTCCGTCCAGCAGCAGGCTGCCGAAGGCCAGGGCCTCGCCGGTTGCCCAGTCGATGCCCTCGCCGGTCTCGATGGCGTTCTTCTTGGCCTCGAGCTGGCGGGCGATCTTCGGGTTCACGTTGAATTCGGCCGGCACCCGGGCCAGGGCGCCGCCCACCTCGCGCAGCGTGTCGAGGGACACCGCGGTCTCGTACTCGGAATCGGCGGTCTCGTCGGTCGGGGCCTTCAGCCCGGCCCAGTGGCCTTCCAGCCAGTCGGCCTTGTTCGGCTTGAAGCTCGCCGAGGCCTGGAAGGCGTCCTCCAGCTTGGCGTTGTAGGCGTCGAGCATGCCCTGCACGTCGGCCTCGGCCAGCGAGCCCTCCTCGACGAGCTGCTTCGCGTACTTGGCGCGCGCCGTCGGGGTTTCCTTGATGCGGGCATACATCAGCGGCTGGGTGAAGGCCGGCTCGTCCGTCTCGTTGTGGCCATGGCGGCGATAGCAGACGATGTCGAGCACCACATCCACCGCGAACTGCTGGCGGAACTCGGTGCAGAGGCGCGCGGCGAAGACCACGGCCTCGGCATCGTCGCCGTTCACGTGCAGGATCGGCGCCTGCACCGACTTGGCCACGTCCGTGCAGTAGAGGCCGGAATAGGCATGCGCCGGGGTGGTGGTGAAGCCGATCTGGTTGTTGGTCACGACATGCACCGTGCCGCCGGTGCGGTAGCCGATGAGCTGGCTCATCGCCAGGGTCTCATAGACCACGCCCTGGCCGGCGAAGGCCGCGTCGCCGTGCAGCAGGATGCCCATCACGGACTTCCGGCTCTTGGTGTCGCCCGCCATGTCCTGGCGCGCCCGCACCTTGCCGGCCACGACCGGATCGACGCATTCCAGGTGGGAGGGGTTCGGCTGCAGCGAGAGATGGACCTTGCGGCCCTCGATCTCGATGTCGGTGGAGGTGCCCAGGTGGTACTTCACGTCGCCCGAACCCTGCACCGAGTCCGGGTTGGCGGAGCCGCCCTTGAACTCGGAGAAGAGCTGGACGTAGGGCTTGCGCACCACGTTCACGAGCGTGTTCAGGCGGCCGCGATGGGCCATGCCGATCACCACCTCGTTGACGCCGTCCTTGGCGCCTGTCTCGATCACCGCCTGCACCGCCGGGATGGTGGCCTCGCCACCCTCCAGGCCGAAGCGCTTGGTGCCGACATACTTCTTGGCGCAGAAGGCTTCCCAGCCCTCGGCCTCGGTCAGGTCCTCCAGGATCGCGGCCTTCTCGGCCTTGCTGAAGGCATCCCTGGCCTTCCAGGGCGCGCCCTCGATGCGGCTCTGGATCCAGGCCTTCTGGTCCGGGTCCTGGATGTGCATGAACTCGGTGCCGATCGAACCGCAGTATGAGGCGCGGAGGGTCGCCATGATCTCGCGCAGCGTGGCGGTCTCGCGGCCCAGCGCGCCGTTGATGAAGATCGGGCGGTCGTAGTCGGCCTCGGTGAAGCCGTAGCTCGCCGGGTCGAGTTCGGCATGAGCCTTCTTCTTCTGAAGGCCCAGCGGATCGAGGTCGGCCTCCAGATGGCCGCGCACGCGATAGACGCGGATCAGCATCAGGGCGCGCAGCGAATCGAGCACTTCCTGGCGGCTGGCGCCCGGGGCCGCCGCCGGGGCGGCACCCTTGCCGCCCTTCGCCGGGGCCGGGGCGGGCTCCTCCGGGGCGAAGCCGCCGCGCGGGCGCGGGGCCCAGGAGGCGCCGGAGGCATCCTCCAGCACGGCGCGGGCATCGTCGTTCAGGGCCGCGAAGAGCTCCTGGAAGGACGGATCGACGCTGTCGGGCTTCTCCACCCAACGCGCGTAGAGATCCGCGAGGAAGGCGGCATTCGCCCCCGTCATCGCGGTCGCGAGGATGTCCACACCAGGCATCGGTCTTCCTCCTGCGAGCCGACCCTCCGTCGGGCCAGCCGGCTGACGACATGCAAGAACGCCGCCGCTATACTGCGGCGACGTCCGTAAACATAGTGACCATGGCCGGAGGATGGCACCCGCGACAGGCGGATCAGGCCCGCGTTGCGGAAGAAGGTCCCGCCCCCCGGCCGCGGGGGTTCCCCGAAAGGGGAAGTGCCCCGGGGCCGGGCCCCGGAGCGGTTCAGGCCGGACGGTTCAGCCCTTGATGGCCTTCATCATGGTCGAGCCCAGCGCGGCCGGGCTGTCGGCCACGAAGATGCCGGCGGAACGCATGGCATCCATCTTGGCCTCGGCGGTGTCCTTGCCGCCCGAGATCACCGCGCCGGCATGGCCCATGCGGCGGCCCGGAGGCGCCGTGGCGCCGGCGATGAAGCCCACGACCGGCTTGTAGTTGCTGGAGCCGGGCTTGTTCTCCTGGCCCAGGAACTCGGCCGCGATGATCTCCGACTGGCCGCCGATCTCGCCGATCATCACGATCTGCTTGGTCTCGGGGTCCGCCAGGAACATCTGGAGAACGTCCAGGAAGTCCGTGCCCTTCACCGGGTCGCCGCCGATGCCCACGCAGGTGGACTGGCCGAGGCCCGCGGCCGTGGTCTGCGCCACCGCCTCATAGGTCAGGGTGCCGGAGCGGGAGACCACGCCCACCGAGCCGCGCTTGTGGATGTAGCCCGGCATGATGCCGATCTTGCAGGCTTCCGGGGTGATCACGCCCGGGCAGTTCGGCCCGATCAGGCGGGACTTGGAACCGTCCAGGGCGCGCTTGACCTTGACCATGTCCAGCACCGGGATGCCCTCGGTGATGCAGACGATCAGCGGGACCTCGGCGGCGATGGCCTCCAGGATCGAGTCGGCGGCAAACGGCGGCGGCACGTAGATGACGGAGGCATCGGCGCCCGTCTTCTCCACGCACTCGGCCACCGTGTTGAAGACGGGCAGGCCGATATGGGTCTGCCCGCCCTTGCCCGGGGTCACGCCGCCCACGTAGTTGGTGCCGTAGGCGATGCCCTGCTCGGCGTGGAAGGTGCCCTGCGACCCGGTGAACCCCTGGGTCATCACCTTGGTGTGCTTGTCGACGAGGATAGCCATGGTTCAGGCCGCCTTCTTCACGGCGTCCACCACCTTCTGGGCGGCGTCGGCGAGGTTGTCCGCGGGGATGATGGCAAGCCCCGATTCGGCCAGGATCTTCTTGCCGAGGTCCACGTTCGTACCCTCCAGGCGCACCACCAGCGGCACCTTCAGGGTCAGGTTCTTGGCGGCCTGCACGATGCCCGAGGCGATCATGTCGCACTTGGCGATGCCGCCGAAGATGTTGACCAGGATGCCCTTGACGTTGCTGTCCGAGGTGATGATCCGGAACGCCTCGGTCACGCGGTCGGCCGTCGCGGTGCCGCCGACGTCGAGGAAGTTCGCGGGCGAGGAGCCATAGAGCTTGATGATGTCCATGGTGGCCATCGCCAGGCCGGCGCCGTTCACCATGCAGCCGATCTCGCCATCCAGCGCGACGTAGTTCAGGTCGTTCTTGGCGGCGTCCAGCTCCTTGGGGTCCATCTCCGTCTCGTCGCGGAGGGCCTCCAGGTCCTTGTGCCGGAACAGCGCGTTGTCGTCGAAGGAGACCTTGGCGTCGAGCGCCACGACCTCGCCCGCGCCGGTCACCACCAGCGGGTTGATCTCGACGATCGCCATGTCGAGGTCGGTATAGGCCTGGTACATGGCCGTCACGAACTTCGTGAAGACGCCGACCTGCTTGCCCTCCAGCCCGAGGCCGAAGGCGAGCTTGCGCGCGTGCCAGCCCTGGATGCCGGTGGCCGGATCGACGGCGACCTTGAGGATCTTCTCCGGCTGGTGCTCGGCGACCTCCTCGATCTCCATGCCGCCCTCGGTCGAGGCCATCACGGTGATGCGCGAGGTCTCGCGGTCCAGCAGGATGGAGAGGTACAGCTCGCGCTTGATGTCGCAGCCGGCCTCCACATAGACCTGGTTGACGACCTTGCCCTCGGCGCCGGTCTGCTTGGTGACCAGCGTATGGCCGATCATGGCGGCGGCGGCTTCCTTGGCGGCCTCCGGCTTGACGACGCGCACGCCGCCCTTGCCGTTCGGGTCGTCCTTGAAGCGGCCCGCGCCGCGCCCGCCGGCATGGATCTGCGACTTCACCACCACCACGGGGCCCGGCAGCTTCTTCGCCGCGGCCTCGGCCTCCTCCGGGGTCCTGGCGACGTAGCCGTCGAGCACCGCGACGCCGTAGCGGCGCAGCAGCTCCTTGCCCTGGTACTCATGGATGTTCATACGGAATCCCCGCTCTCTGGATGCGGAAAGGGCCGGGATCGCCCCGGCCCAGGTTTCTCAGACGCCGAGCTTCTTGAAGTCCTCGACCAGCTTCTTCACCGCGTCGCAGGACTTGTCGAAGGCCGCCTTTTCCTCCGGGGTGAACTGGACCTCGACGATCCGCTCCACGCCGCCCTCGCCGATCACCACCGGCACGCCCACGTAGAAGTCCTTCAGCCCGTACTCGCCGTTCAGCATGACGGCGCAGGGCAGGACGCGCTTCTTGTCCTTCAGGTAGGCCTCGGCCATGGCCACGGCGGAAGCCGCCGGGGCGTAGAAGGCGGAGCCCTTCTCCAGCAGTTTCACGATCTCGCCGCCGCCATTGGCGGTGCGGGCCACGATCGCGTCGATCTTCTCCTGGGTGGTCCAGCCCATCTTCACCAGGTCGGGCACCGGGATGCCCGCCACGGTGGAGTAGCGGGTCAGCGGCACCATCGTGTCGCCATGGCCGCCCAGCACGAAGGCGGTCACGTCCTCGATCGAGACCTTGAACTCCTCGGCCAGGAAGAGGCGGAAGCGGGAGCTGTCGAGCACGCCCGCCATGCCCACCACCTTGTGCGCCGGCAGGCCGGACTTCTGCTGCAGCGCCCAGACCATCACATCCAGCGGGTTGGTGATGCAGATCACGAAGGCGTCCGGAGCATACTGCTTGATGCCCTCGGCCACCTGGCCCATCACGCCGGCGTTCTTGGTGAGCAGGTCGTCGCGGCTCATGCCCGGCTGGCGGGGGAAGCCGGCGGTGACGATGACGACGTCCGCGCCCGCGATGGCCGCATAGTCGGACCCGCCCGACATGGCGCTGTCGAAGCCGTCCACCGGGCTGGACTGCATGATGTCCAGGGCCTTGCCGGCCGCCACGCCACCGAAGACGTCGAACATGACGACGTCACCGAGTTCCTTGAGACCGATAAGGTGGGCGAGGGTGCCACCGATGTTGCCGGCGCCGATCAGCGCGATCTTCTTGCGGGCCATGGGGTTTCCTTATGAAAAAGGACCGTCCGTATGTGGAAAGGCCGCCGGACCGATTAGACCCGTGGACACGGCCCGACAAGGCGTCGCCGCCAGCCTCTTCGCAAATGCAACAGAGGATTGTCCGGGCACGGAGGCAACCTCCGCCCATCCCCCGCCCCTCAACCGCCCATGGAACCGCTTGCCGGAATCGGAACGGCCCGCTCCCGGAATGCCGGGAGCGGGCCGTAACCTACTGCAATCAAGGCGAAAAGCCGCTTGGTTCCGTCCATCCGGGCCAGAAAGGAGGAACCCCCTCCCCCTTTCCGGCCCTTTGCCGGTCAGAGCGGCATGCAGCGGATCGTGTCGGTATGGCCCCGGGCCAGCGTGGCCAGCGTGCCCTCGGGGCAGGCCATCTGCTCGGCATCCGGCGCCGGCAGGCCGGCGTGCCAGACGCTGCGGCGCGGCGTCGCCGCCCGGGCGGAGGAGGCGAAGCTGGCCAGCCGCGCGCCCGTGCAGTTGCCCCGCGCATCCCGCCGCAGGCAGGTGCCGGAGGCCACGGCCTTCATCTCGGAACGGCTCATCTGCCTGCCCGCCACCACCTGGCGCCCGCCGCCCCCGGCCTTGGCCGAGCCGCGCGCGGAGCGGCTGGCGGTCGCCTTGCCACGCCCGGTGGCGGTGCCGGCGGACACGCGGCGCAACGACGGCGCGGCGCTGGCCACCCGCCGGCCGGTCGCCGGCTTCGCCTTGACGCTCCGCGTCACCTGCGTGCCACGATGGCTGTCGCTGCCCTTGCGGGCGGCATCGGCATTCCCCGCGCCGAGCACCGCCGCCAGGCCACAGCCCGCCAGCACGAACAGAAACTTCCCCCAAACGGATCTACGGCGCATGTCTTCCCCCTTCATGCGTCAGTTGAGATGCGGCAGCGCCAGGTATTCCCGGCTCTGCATCTCCATGAGGCGGGAGGCGGTGCGCTGGAACATCTGCGCGTTCTCCCCCCGCTCATAGAGAGTGTCCGGCTGCGCGGCGGCACTGGCCACCAGCTTGCAGCGGTGCTCGTACAGGGCGTCGATCAGCGTGATGAAGCGACGCGCCTTGTCGTAATTCTCCGGTCCGAGCCGCGGCACCCCGTCCAGGACCAGGGCATGGAAGCGCTTCGCCAGCGCCAGGTAGTCCCCCGGCCCCAGGAAGACCCCGCAGAGCTCGTCGAAACCGGCCCGCGCGACGCCCCCATGCGCCTGCGGGACGGTGAAGCTGCGGCCCGGCATCTCGATCCGCGCGGGCTCCCCATGGTCCCGCCCGGTCAGCTCTCGGAAGGCCGCGTCCAGCGCGCGTTCCGCCCGCCCATCATCCGGGCTGTGCCAGGTGGTGGTCAGGGATCGCCCCCGGTCGCGCCGGTAGTCCTGCCGCGAATCCAGGAACAGGAGCTCGGTCCGCGCCTGGATCAGGGCGATGAAGGGCAGAAAGGCGTCCCGGCCCGGCTTGCCCTTGAACAGATCCTCCGGCGCCGTGTTGGATGTCGCGACCACCACCACCCCACGCGCGAAAAGCGCCCCGAACAGCCGCCCCAGGATCATGGCGTCGGTGATGTCATGCACCTGGAACTCGTCGAAGCAGAGCAGCGCGGCCTTGGCGGCGATGCTGTCGGCGAGCGGCGGAATCGGGTCGTCGCCGCCCGGATTCTCCCGCTTCCACAGATGGATGCGCCGGTGGCTGTCCTGCATGAACTGGTGGAAATGGATGCGCTGCTTGCGTGCCACCTGGGCCGTGTCGAAGAACAGGTCCATCAGCATGGACTTGCCCCGCCCGACCTCGCCCACGAGGTACAGGCCCTTCGGCGCCTCCGGCAGCGTCTCGGCCGCGGGCCTGCGCCGGAACAGCCGGCCCAACAGCCCGCCACCCTCGGCCGGCGGCCCGGCCAGGGGCTTCGGATCGTAGCCCCGGATGCGCTGCCACAGGTCCTGAAGCCGCTCCGCCGCCTTTTCCTGCGCCGGATCGGGGCGCAGATTGCCCGCCGCCACCCTGTTCCGGTAAGCGGGAAGCGGCCCTTCCCCCTGGGGAGCCGGGGCGTCAGCGAGACTGCCCGACAACGATCCGTCCATCGGAACAGTGTCCTAGACCGCCGAACCGTTTATCGCAACCGCGTGATGACGGACGGCCGTAACTTTCACGACAGTTGAAGAAAACGCCTCAACCCCGTGTTTCAGCGCGAATTTCGTTGCCCTGCCTTTGACCTGCCCGCCAGAGGCGCATCCTGTTCCCCGTGGAACGCCGGTGGCGGGTCCCGCTCAGCGTTGCGCTTCCTGGTGGCCCGCAGGGTCCTGGCGGATAGGGGGTCCCAGGTGAAAGGCGGCGCCTTTCACCTGGGACGGTGCAACGCCGCGGCGAATCCCGTTGTCCGGATCAGGCGGCGCGCCTGAAGGCGCCGGCCTCCTGGGGGTGCCACCAGCGCCCGCCGATCACCACGCCCTCGGACAGGATGCGGCGGTCGCCGTTCAGCACCTCGCCGGTCACGTCCACGTAGTCGAAACTCCCCTCCTTCACCGAGAGGATGGTGGCGTCGCCCGCGCTGCCCGGCTTCAGCGAACCGAGCTCGGGCCGCTTCAGCGCCCTGGCCGGCTCAACGGTGGAACGGGCGATCACCTCGTCCAGCGGCATGCCGAGGCAAAGGAACTTCGACAGGGTGGTCACCTGGTCGAAGGCCGGGCCGTCGATGCAGAGCGCATGCACGTCGGAGGAGATGGTGTCCGGCGGGAAGCCGTTGGCCAGCATGGCGCGCGCCGTCCTGAAGGCGAAGCTGCCCTGGCCATGCCCGATGTCGAAGATCACCCCCCGCTCGCGCGCCGCCAGCACCACCGGCTTCACCCGGCCCTGGGCGGTGATCGGCGCATTGGGGAAGGGCCGGAAGCAATGCGTCAGGATGTCGCCGGGCCGCAGCCGCTCCACCACCTCCTCGTAGCTCGGCGGCGGATGGTCGATATGCGCCATGAGCGGCAGGCCGGTCTCGTCGGCCACCTGCAACGCGATGTCGAGCGGCACCGTGCCGGAATTGCCCGAGGCATGCAGACCGACCCGTACCTTGATGCCCACGATCAGGTCGCGGTTGGCATCGGCCACCTGTACCGCCTCGATCGGGTTCATCATGCGCAGGTCACCGCTCTCGCCCACCATCACGCGCTTGGAGAAGCCGTAGATGCCGGCATGGGAGACATGGAGATAGGCCAGGATGCGCACCTGGCTGCGCTCGATCACATGGTGGCGGAAGCCCGGCCAGTTGCCCGGCCCGGCGCTGCCCGTGTCCACGGCGGTGGTGACGCCGGAGATTCGCGCGAAATGCTCCGCATTGATGCCGAGCGAGGTGCCGCCGTCATAGACATGGGTGTGCAGGTCGATCAGCCCGGGCGAGACGATATACCCCGATACGTCGCGCACATCCGTTTCCGGCCCGGCCTCCAGCCCCTTGCCCAGCTTCGCGACCTTGCCGCCGGAGAAGCCGACATCCATGACACCGTCGATCTTCTGCGACGGGTCGATCACCCGCCCGCCGGTGAGGATGAGGTCATAGGACATGGACAGAGGACTCCCAGGAACAGCGGCCGCGGCAAAGGGCGGCCCGCAGGCGGCTGCGGACCGTAGAACCCTTCGCCAGGGCTGCAAATGCGTCCCGGGGCGATTCCGTCACCCGCTCTCCGCCGCCCGGGCCAGGATCCGCTCCACCCAGCGCTGCGATTCCAGCGCCTCCTCCCCGGAAACGGCGGGTGGGCGCCCCATGCGGCAGGCCTCCAGGAAGTCGGCGATCAGCGCCCGGTGGGCATCATGCGGGAAGTCCATGATGTTCGCCCCGCTGCCGGTGCTGCCCTCGGCCTCCACCCGCTCCCGCCGCCCATCCGCCCAGGCGAGGTCCAGCGCCCCGCCGACCAGGCTGGCCGAGCCCGCGGCGCCGATCACCTCGATCCGCTCCGGCTGCCCCGGCGGAAAGGCGGTGGTGGCCGTCAGCACCCCCGGCGCGCCATTGCCCAGCCGCAGCAGCGCGGCGACATAGTCCTCCGCCTCCATCCGGTGCAGCGCCGTGGTGCGCGCCTCCGCTGCCGTGACCGCGCCGATCCCGACCAGGGAGCGGAACAGGTCCAGCGTGTGGATCGCCTGGGTCAGCAGCACGCCGCCGCCATCGCGCGCCAGGGTGCCGCGCCCCGGTTCGTCGTAATAGCTCTGCGGCCGCCACCAGGGCACGGCCATCGAGGCCGCCTGCACAGCACCCAGAGCCCCACTCTCCAGCACGGCGCGCAGCCGCAGGCTGGCCGGACGGAAACGGTGCTGCAGCATCACGCCGAGGCAGAGCCCGGCCCGCCGCGCGGCCTCGACCAGGGTCGCGCCCCTGGCCGCATCCAGTTCCAGCGGCTTCTCCACCAGCACATGCCTGCCGGCATCGAGGCAGCGCCGCGCCACCTCCAGATGCGCCGCCGGCGGGGTGAGCACCAGCACCACCCGCACGCGCGGATCGGCGATGGCGGCCCCGATATCCGTCGTGACCGGAAAAGGGAAGTCCCGCGCGAAAGCCGCCGCCCGCTCCTCCGTCCGGCTGGCGGCCCAGACGACCTCGGCCCGGTCCGACAGGTCCAGCAGGCTGCGCGCATGTGGTTGGGCGGCGGGGCCCAGCCCCACCATCGCGACGCCGATCCGTTCCATGATGCCCTCCCCTCCCGGTGCCACGGCCGGGCACCCCGGGGAAAAGCCTATCCCTGGCCCGTTCCTTCCGGCCAGAGCCGCTTCAGCGCGCCGATCAGCGCGGCGGTGGAACCGTCATGCCCCGGCCCCACCGGCCCCGAAAGCTCCGGCAGGATCGCACTGGCCAGTTGCTTGCCCAGTTCCACGCCCCACTGGTCGAAGGCGTTCACGTCCCACAGCGCCCCGAGGCAGAAGACCTTGTGCTCGTACAGCGCCACGAGCTGTCCCAGGGTGAAGGGCGTCAGCTCCGGGATCAGGATGGTCGTGCTCGGCCGGTCGCCGGGGAAGAGCCGGTGCGGCAGCAGCGCCTCGACCTCCGCCGCGGACCTGCCGGATTTCAGCATCTCCGCCCGCACCTCCTCGGCGTCGCGGCCGCGCAGCAGCGCCTCGGCCTGGGCCAGCCCGTTGGCCAGCAGCAGCCGGTGGCTGGCCGGGAAATGGTGGTCCGGCCGCGCCACCAGCACGATATCCGCCGGCACCGGCGTGGTGCCCTGGTGCAGCAGCTGCATGAAGGAATGCTGCGCGTTGGTCCCCGGCTCGCCGAAGACCACCGCCCCGGTGTTGTGCGCCACCGGCAGCCCCTCCATCGTCACGCGCTTGCCGAGGGACTCCATCTCCAGCTGCTGCAGATGCGCCGGGAAGCGCGCCAGCCGCTCGTCATAGGGCAGCACCGCGCGGGTGCCGTAACCCAGCCCGTCCACATGCCAGACCTCGGCCAGCGCCATCAGCAGCGGCAGGTTCTCCGCATCCGGCGCGGCGAGGAAATGCTCGTCCATCGCCCGCGCCCCGGCCAGGAGCCGCTCGAAGGCCCGCCAGCCGCAGGACAGCGCGATCGACAGCCCCACCGCCGACCACAGGCTGAACCGCCCGCCCACCCAGTCGCGGAAGCCGAAGACCTGGTCCTCCGGCACGCCGAATGCCGCCGTGGCCTTCCGGTTGGTGGACAGCGCCACGAGATGCCGATCGCCCGCCTCCCCCAGCGCGGCGCGCAGCCAGTCCCGCACCAGATGCGCGTTGGACATGGTCTCGGCGGTGGTGAAGGTCTTGGAGGCCACCAGCACCAGCGTCCGCGCCGGGTCGAGCTGGTGGCGCAGCGCCTCCCAGGCATGGCCGTCGGCGTTGGAGAGCCAGTGCGCCCGCATCGGGCTGTCATGCCGGTGCAGCGCCCGCACCACCATCTGCGGTCCGAGGTCGGAGCCGCCGATGCCGATGTTCAGCACATCCGTATAGGGCTGGTCCGCATGGGTCCGCAGGGTGAAGGCCCGCATCGCCTCCAGCGTGTCGTTCACGCTGGCCGAGGCATCCTCCGCCCCGTCCCGCTCCAGCGCCCGGAAGGTGCCGCGCGGTGCCCGCAGCGCCATGTGCAGCACGGCGCGGTCCTCGGTCGCGTTGATCCGCTCCCCCGACGCCATGGCCCGGCGCCGCCCCGCCACGTCGCGCATGCCCGCCAGGCCGAGCAGCGCCCGCAGCACCTCCGGGCTCAGCGAGGTCTTCGACAGGTCCAGCGTCACCCCATCGGCATGGAAGGTGAACCGCTCCGCCCGGCCCGGATCGGCGGCAAAGAGCGGCCGGATCGCCGAAGCCCCCGGCGCCCGCGCCAGGGATGCGATCTCCGTCCACTTCGCGGTGGCGTCGGCATCCTGCGGCATGCGATTCCCTTTCCCTCACTTCCGGTCCGTCAGGCCCGCTCCGCACGGGCAATCTCGCCTGACCCAGCGCGGGAGCGGGCGCGGGCGTTGCATGCCTGTGCCTGGCGGCGGCCACAGCCCCGCCCGGCCCCGCCCCGCGCGGATCAGATCCCTTCCGGCTTCCCCGCCACCACGGCGCCCAGGCGGCCGGGCTGCAGCACGCGCGCCGCCACCCTGGCCACGCCATCGCGGGTCATCGCCGCCAGCCGTTCCGGCCGCTTCGCCAGCCAGTCCGCCGGGCGGCCGTTGCGGCGCTGGCCCATCAGGATGGAGGCGGTGCGGCGGCTGTCGGTGAACTGCAGCGGCAGGCTGCCGGTGAGGTAGGACACGGCCTCCTCCAGCTCCGCCTGCGTCGGCCCCTCCGCCGCCATATGCGCCCATTCGGCGCGCAGCACGTTCAGCGTCTCGGTGACGCGGGCATTCTCCGTGGCCACGGAGCCGGTCACGAGGCCCTGCCCCGCGATCACGTCCAGCCCGGCCCCGATGCCATAGGACAGGCCACGCTTGACCCGCACCTCCTGCATCAGGCGGGAGGAGAAGCCACCCCCGCCCAGCACGCGCAGCGCCACCTGCGCCGCCTCCCAGTCCGGGTCGCGCACCGGCAGTCCAGGCTGGCCGAACAGCACGGCGCATTGCGGCGCATCCACCGGCACCACCACCGCCCCCCCTCCTGGCGCCGGCCCGGCCAGGGCCGGCAGGACGAAGTCCGGCAGCGGCGGCGCCTCGGGCGCCCCACCTTCCGGCAGCCCGCCAAAGACCTCGGCCAGCAGGGCGGAGAAGGCTTCAGGAGCGATCGCCCCGGCGGCGGCGATCACCAGCCCGTCCCGGCGCAGGTGCCGCGCGGCCGCGGCACGGATCGCCTCCACGGGCAGGGCGGCGAGGCTTTCCGCCGTGCCGCCGGGCGGCCGGCCATAGGGGCTGCCGGGAAAGGCCTGCGCCCAGAAGGCGCGGTTCGCCTGCCCGCGCGGCCCCTCGAGCTGCTGCCGGGCGCCAGCGATGGCCCGGGCCCGCACCCGCTCCACCGCCTCAGCATCGAAGCGCGGCGAGAGCATGGCCAGCCGCGCCAGCCGCACCGCTTCCGGCAGCGCGTCGCCCAGCGCGCGGAAGCCACCCTCGAAGCCGTCGCGGTCGCCGTGAAAGGACAGCCCGATCGCCGCATCGCGCAGCGCATCCTGGAACTGCGCGGCGGGCAGGTCGCCCGCCCCCTCGGTCAGCAGGGCGGCGGCCAGGGCGGCGGCGCCCTCCTGCCCCTCGGGATCGAGCGAGGCGCCGCCCGACCAGCTCCAGGCCAGCGAGACCACCGGCACGGAATGATCCTCGGCCAGCCAGGCGGAAAGCCCGCCCGGCGCCGTGACCTCGCGGATCGGCAGGGAGAAGCCGGCCTGCGGGTGCGAGGGCGGCGGGGTCAGGGAAGAGGAGGTCACGATGCGCTCACGCCCTCGGGCAGCAGCCAGCCCGTGATGGAGGGATGGGTGAAGACGGAACGGGCGGCGGCGGCCACCTGGGCCTCGGTCACGGCGCGGATGCGGGTGGGCCAGAACTCCACCACCTCCGGCCCCAGCCCGACGGACAGCACATGGCCGAACATGCGCGGCGCGGCGCCCAGCCCGTCCAGCGCCAGCAGCGCGCCCGCCGTCACCTGCCGCCTGGAGCGGGCGACCTCCATCTCGGTCACGCCCTGGTCCAGCAGCCTGGCCACCTCGGCCTCCATCGCCGCCTCCAGCTTCGCCGGGGCGACGTCGCGCCGGGGCGTGGCATAGAGCATCAGCGTGCCGGCGCCGAGATCGTCGGAGTCGTAGTAGCATCCGGCCGAGACGGCGATCCCCGTCTCCACCAGTGCCCGGTGCAGCCGCGATCCCGCGCCGCCGCCGAAGAGATGCGCCAGCACCTCCAGCGGCTCGGCCAGGCCGGTCTCGCCCCAGGTCAGGGTCGGCGCGATCCAGGAACGCAGGTACTGCGCCTCCCGCACCTGGGCGTCGTTGCGCACCAGCCGTGCCTCCAGCGGTGCCTCGGGCGGCGCGGCGCGGCCACGGCCGGGCGCCTGGGTCGCCAGCTCGCGGGCAGGGATACCGCCATACTCGGCCTCCACCACCCGGCGCAGCTCATCCTCACCGACCGCGCCGCAGACCACCAGCACGCCGTTTCCCGGCGCATACCAGTGGCTGTGGAAATCCAGCAGGTCCTGCCGCGTGATCGCCCGGATATCCTCCTGCCAGCCGATGATCGGCCGCCCGTGCCAGTGCTGCGGCCCCCACATCGCGGCGCCATAGGCCTCCTGGAACCGGGCGCGCGGATTGGCGTCGGTGCGCTGCCGCCGCTCCTCCAGGATCACGTTGCGCTCCGGCTCGACCTCCGCCTCCGGCAGCGTCACCTCGCGCATCCGGTCGGCCTCCATCATCGCCATGAGCTGGAGGCGGGAGGCCTCGACCGTCTGGTGATAGGCGGTCACGTCGCGGGACGTATAGGCATTGTCCTGCCCGCCCTCCCGCGCCACGCGCTGGTTGAACTCGCCCGAGGCGACCTTCGGGCTGCCCTTGAACATCATGTGCTCGAGGAAATGGGCGGTGCCGGAACGCCCGGCCGGGTCGTCCCCCGCGCCGACGCCATAATAGAGGTAATGCGCCACCACCGGCGCCCGGCGGTTCTCGATATGGGCCACGCGCAGCCCGTTGGGCAGGCGCCAGAGCCCGGCATCGAACAGGCGCTTCTCCCCGGCGGGGGCGCCTTCCGGGGGCTGGGCCCGCAGGGCGGGCGGGGCGAGGGGCAGGCTGGCCGCCGCGGCGAGCGCGGCACGTCGGGTCAGGGACATGTCCATCCCAAGATGGCGGAAGGTCATTGATTTTTCCACCATGCCCCGGTGGCCACCCGGAGAGGGATCAACTCCCCGGGGTTGCGGCGGCCCGGAGCGGCGCCCTAAGTGCCGCCTTTCCCGCCGATCGCGCGAAACACAGAGGGACTGGAACAGAGATGAGCTACAAGGTCGCCGTCGTCGGCGCCACCGGGGCGGTGGGCCGCGAGATGCTCAAGACCCTGGCCGAGCGCCAGTTCCCGGTGGGCGAGGTGGTGGCGCTCGCCTCCGGCCGCTCCGCCGGGGCCGAGGTCTCCTTCGGGGAGGACAAGGTCCTCAAGGTCCAGAGCCTGGACAAGTACGACTTCCACGGCACCGACCTCGCCCTGTTCAGCCCGGGCGCCTCGGTTTCCGCCATCCACGCCCCCCGCGCCGCCGAGGCCGGCTGCGTGGTGATCGACAACACCAGCCAGTTCCGCATGGAGCCGGACGTGCCGCTGGTGGTGCCGGAGGTGAACCCGCAGGCGCTGAAGGGCTTCCGCAAGCGCCGCATCATCGCCAATCCCAACTGCTCCACCATCCAGATGGTGGTGGCGCTGAAGCCGCTGCACGACCTGGCGCGGATCACCCGCGTGGTGGTCTCGACCTACCAGTCCGTTTCCGGCGCGGGGAAGGAGGCGATGGATGAGCTCTTCGCCCAGACCCGCGGCGTCTTCGTGAACGATGCCGCGGCACCGGAGCAGTTCACCAAGCCCATCGCCTTCAACTGCATCCCGCATATCGACCGGTTCATGGACGACGGCGCCACCAAGGAGGAGTGGAAGATGGCGGTCGAGACCCGCAAGATCCTCGACCCGGACATCAAGGTCTTCGCCACCGCCGTGCGCGTGCCCGTCTTCATCGGCCATGGGGAGGCGGTGCATGTGGAGTTCGAGCGCCCGGTCACCGTGGAGCAGGCGCGCGAGGCGCTGCGCGAGGCCCCGGGCCTCATCGTCCACGACCAGCGGGAGGATGGCGGCTACGTCACCCAGATCGAATGCGCCGGAGAGGATGCGGTCTATGTCTCCCGTCTCCGCCAGGACCCGACGGTAGAGAACGGCCTGGCCTTCTGGTGCGTCTCCGACAACCTGCGCAAGGGCGCGGCGCTGAACGCCGTGCAGATCGCCGAGGAGATGCACCGCCAGGGCCTGCTCGGCCACGGCGCCACCTGAACCGGCCGAGTCGGAGGGGATGGGCACCCGCCCATCCCGCACCGCAGCACAATCCAGGCATGCGCTCCGGGCGGGAAGAGGAGGTGGAAGGAGGGCCGCCCAAAAGGGCGGAACCGCCGCAATTCTTCTCTTTGACGCCCGGCAGGTGCCGCAAAGGCGCCGCGAGCGGACACCAGCCTCCCCGGCAGTACGGAAGTCTGCGAAGGAGGATGACCAGATGCGTCGCGTTCTGCGAACCGGCATGGCCGCCGCGGTTCTGCTGGGGCTCGCGGCCTGCAGCGACCCCTACAGCCCTGGCCAGCGCGCCCTGGGCGGCGGCCTTCTCGGCGCCGGCGGCGGCGCGGCCGTGGCGGGGCTGACCGGCGGCAATGCGGCCACCGGCGCCCTGCTGGGCGGCGCGATCGGCGCGGTGGGCGGCGCCGTCACCACGCCGCAGCGGCCCTATTACGGCGGCTACGGCCCCCCGCGAGGCTACTATCGCGGCTGGTGATTTGTATTGCGAAGCATTCGCATTTTACTTGCGGGGAGGCTTGGCCTCCCCTTTCTTTTTTGTCCCGCTTCAGGAAGGTTATTCCGGGCCGCGTTGACGTTGTGCGAAGCCGTAACCTAAAAGGCCCCGGTTACGGATCACTGCAACACGAGGCCCGGCCGCGCCGGCAGTTCAGGCCGCCCGGACTCGGTGACATGAGGACGAGGAGCGGCATGGCGAGCGGACAAGACGCACGCGAGGCGATGTTCAACGGCCGGCGTTCCGATGGCAAGCCCGTCCGCCGCCCGGTTTCCCCCCATCTGCAGGTCTACGACATGCTGCAGATCACCAGCGCCATGTCCATCAGCCACCGCATCACCGGCTGCGCCTGGGTGGCGGGGCTGCTCTTTATGGTCTGGTGGCTGGCCGCCGCCGCCTCCGGCCCCCGGGCCTTCGCCTGGGTGCAGTGGTTCGCCGGCTCCTTTGTCGGCGTGATCGTGCTGATGGGGCTGACCGCCGTGGCCTGGTACCACACGCTGAATGGCATCCGCCACCTCGTCTGGGATTCCGGCCACGGCTACGACATCCCCACCACCTACCGCACCGGCCGCCTGGTGCTGATCGCCACCGCGGCACTGACGGCGGTCACCTGGATCGTCGCCCTGGTGGCCTGGATCCGCTGAGCGAAGGGACGCGACGAGCATGAGCCAACATCACGAAGCACTTCGCCTGCAGACCCCGCTCGGCCGGGTGCGCGGCCTGGGCTCCGCCAAGGGCGGCACGCATCACTGGTGGCTGCAGCGGGTCACCTCCATGGCCCTGCTGCCGCTGACCATCTGGTTCACCTTCGGCGTCGCCGGCCTCGCCGGCGCGCCCTACGAGCGGGTGCTGGCCTGGATCGGGCATCCCTTCCACGCCGTGCTGCTGCTGCTCTACATCGGCATCGGCTTCCACCACACCGCGGCCGGGCTGCAGGTGGTGATCGAGGACTATGTCCGCCCCGAGAGCCGGCGCAAGCTGGTGGACCTGCTGCAGAAGGCGGTCTGCCTGATCCTGGCCCTCTTCGCCGCGCTGGCGGTGCTGCGGATCGCGGTCTGAACGGGCCGATGCCCTGCGCCCGGCGGCATCCCCGGCCTTTTTGGCTGGCGAAATCGCGGCGCAGGGCCAATTTAGACTGCATGGGCCGGCCCCGGGGCCGGCTTTCCCAGGAATTTGGTGCCGGGCGGCGCCGGGACGGGCGGAACACTCCTTCTGCCCAGCTCACTGACCGCGCGGACGAGCTTCGGACGAGGCGGTTGAGATGAACGCGATCAGCAAGCCGGGAATCGGCGGCGCGGCCTACCGGGTGGTGGACCATACCTATGACGTCGTGGTGGTGGGGGCCGGCGGCGCCGGGCTGCGCGCCACCTTCGGCATGGGCGCCTCCGGCCTGAAGACGGCCTGTATCACCAAGGTCTTCCCCACCCGCTCCCACACCGTGGCGGCGCAGGGCGGCATCGGCGCCGCGCTGGGCAACATGGGCGAGGACGACTGGCGCTGGCACATGTACGACACCGTGAAGGGGTCGGACTGGCTCGGCGACCAGGACGCCATCGAGTACATGTGCCGCGAGGCCGTGCCCTCGATCATCGAGCTGGAGCATTACGGCGTGCCGTTCTCCCGCACCGAGGACGGCAAGATCTACCAGCGGCCCTTCGGCGGCCACATGCAGAACTACGGCAAGACGCCCGCGATGCGCGCCTGCGCCGCGGCGGACCGCACCGGCCATGCCATCCTGCACACGCTCTACCAGCAGTCGCTGAAGCACAACTGCGAATTCTTCGTCGAGTACTTCGCCCTCGACCTTATCATGGAGGAAGGCGTCTGCCGCGGCGTCATGGCCTGGTGCCTGGAGGACGGCTCCATCCACCGCTTCCGCGCCCAGACCGTGGTGCTCGCCACCGGCGGCTATGGCCGCGCCTGGTTCTCCTGCACCTCCGCCCATACCTGCACCGGCGACGGCGGCGGCATGGTGCTGCGCGCCGGCCTGCCGCTGCAGGACCCGGAATTCGTGCAGTTCCACCCGACCGGCATCTACGGCTCCGGCTGCCTCGTGACCGAGGGCGCGCGCGGCGAGGGCGGCTACCTCACCAATTCCGAGGGAGAGCGCTTCATGGAGCGCTACGCGCCCACGGCGAAGGATCTCGCCTCCCGCGACGTGGTGTCCCGCGCCATGTCGATGGAGATCCGCGAGGGCCGCGGCGTCGGCCCGAAGAAGGACCACATCCACCTGCACCTGGAGCACCTGGGCGCCGACCTGCTGCACGAGCGCCTGCCGGGCATCTCCGAGACGGCGAAGATCTTCGCCGGCGTGGACGTGACCAAGGAGCCGATCCCGATGCTGCCCACCGTGCACTACAACATGGGCGGCATCCCCACGAACATCCATTGCGAGGTGCTGAACCCCACCGCCGAGGACCAGGACCGCGTGGTCCCCGGCCTGATGGCGGTGGGCGAGGCCGCCTGCGTCTCCGTGCACGGTGCCAACCGCCTCGGCACCAACTCGCTGCTCGACCTCGTGGTCTTCGGCCGCGCCGCCGCGCACCGCGCCGCCGAGACGGTCAAGCCGGGCGCGACCCAGGCGCCGCTGCCGCCGGATGCGGGCGAGGCCTCGCTGTCCCGCCTGGACGGCGTGCGCAACGCCAAGGGCGGCACCAGCGTCGCCGCGCTGCGCGAGCGCATGCAGCGCACCATGCAGGGCCATGCGGCGGTGTTCCGCACCTCCGAGAGCCTGAAGGAAGGCGTGGACAAGATGCAGACGGTCTATGACGGCCTGTCCGACATCCGCATCCACGACCGCTCCCTGGTCTGGAACAGCGACCTGATGGAGGCGCTGGAGCTGCACAACCTGATGGGCAACGCCATGTGCACCATGGTGAGCGCCGAGGCGCGGCACGAGAGCCGCGGTGCCCATGCGCATGAGGACTATCCCGAGCGTGACGACGTGAACTGGCTGAAGCACACCATCGCCACCTGCGACAGCAACGGCCTCGTCAAGCTCGACTACCGCGACGTGAAGATGCGCACCCTCACGAACGAGGTCCAGGTCTTCCCGCCCAAGCCGCGCGTGTACTGAGGGACGGACAGAGCATCATGGCCAATTTCCAGCTTCCCAAGAACAGCCAGGTCAAGGTCGGCCAGACCCACAAGGCCGAGCCGGGCGCCAAGGACGTCCGTTCCTTCAAGATCTATCGCTGGGACCCGGACACGGGCGAGAACCCGCGCTACGACACCTATGAGATCGATCTGGAGCAGTGCGGGCCGATGGTCCTGGACGCGCTGATCAAGATCAAGAACGAGGTGGACACCACGCTGACCTTCCGGCGCTCCTGCCGCGAGGGCATCTGCGGGTCCTGCGCGATGAACATCGACGGGCTGAACACCCTCGCCTGCCTCAAGCCGATCGAGGACGTGAAGGGCGACGTGAAGATCAACCCGCTGCCGCACATGCCGGTGGTGAAGGATCTGGTGCCCGACCTGAACCAGCTCTACGCGCAGTACCGCTCGGTGGAGCCCTGGCTGAAGGCCGACACCCCGCCGCCGCCCGATGCCGAGCGCCTGCAGTCCAAGGACGAGCGCGCCAAGCTGGACGGGCTGTGGGAGTGCATCCTGTGCTTCTGCTGCTCCACCGCCTGCCCCTCCTACTGGTGGAACGGCGACCGCTATCTCGGCCCGGCCGTGCTGCTGCAGGCCTATCGCTGGATCGCGGACAGCCGCGACGAGCATACCGGCGACCGCCTGGACCAGTTGCAGGACCCGTTCCGCCTGTATCGCTGCCACACCATCATGAACTGCGCCCGCACTTGCCCGAAGGGCCTGAACCCGGCCCAGGCGATCGGCGAGATCAAGAAGATGATGGTCGAGCGCGACGGCTGAACGCTTCGCGCCGCACACGGATGGAAGGGGGCCTACGGGCCCCCTTTTCCGTTCCGGCCGCCTTGAACCCCGGATCATGCAGCCCGGCGGGGGCACGCTGCGTTGTCCCTATCCTTGCCGGAGGAGGACGATCCATGGTCGATACCACGATGATCCAGGAAGGCATGGCGGTGGTCGATTGCCAGGGCGAGGCCCTCGGCTCCGTCGATCACCTGGATGCCGGACGGCTCCTGCTGCGGCAGGGCGCGGGACCTGTCCGCCCCATCTCGCTCTCCGAGGTTTCCGAGGTCCGTGGCGAGGCCGTGGTGCTGCAACTGAGCCGCTCCGAGGTGCAGCGGCTGGAGCAGCGTCCGGATCGGGAAAGTCACACCGAAGCCTGAGACCGGCCCACGCGCCGGAGCCGCCCCACCCTCCGCCGGGGATGGCCGGAATGCGGCGCGGGGGTCTGGCCAGACCCGGCCCCCCTGCCCCATCTAGCCAGGCATGAGCATCCGCCTTCTTCCCGCTGTCACCGCCGACCGAATCGCCGCGGGCGAGGTGGTCGAGCGCCCGGCCGCGGCGGTGAAGGAACTGGTCGAGAACGCTCTGGATGCCGGCGCCACCCGCATCGCCGTGACCATCGAGGGCGGCGGCATCGACCGGCTGCTGGTGGAGGATGATGGCTGCGGCATGGGGCCGGAGGACCTGGCCCTCTGCGTCGAGCGCCACGCCACCTCCAAGCTGCCCGAGGAGGACACGCTCTTCCGCATCGCCACGCTGGGCTTCCGGGGCGAGGCGCTGCCCTCGATCGGCGCCGTGGCGCGGCTTTCCATCACCTCCCGTCCGGCGGAAGGCCCGGCCCATGCGATCGCGGTGGAGGCCGGGCGCAAGGGCGAGGTCACCCCGGCCTCTGGCGCCCCCGGCACAAGGGTCGAGGTCCGCGACCTGTTCTTCGCCACTCCGGCCCGCCGCAAGTTCCTGCGCCAGCCCCGCACCGAGGCGGAGCATGCGGCCGAGGCTGTGCGGCGCCTCGCCATGGCCTGGCCCGGAACCGGCTTCCGGGTCGAGGCCGAGGGCCGCGTGGTGCTGGACGTGGCGCCGGACGACCGCCTCGGCCGCGTGGCGGCCATCATGGGCGAGGAATTCGCCGCCGCCGCACTGCGGGTCGGCGGCGCCTGGGACGACCTGCGGGTGGACGGGCTGACCGGCCCCGCCAGCCTGTCCCGCGCCACGGCGGCGGAGCAGCACCTGGTGGTCAACCGCCGGCCGGTGCGCGACCCGGTGCTGAAGGCGGCACTGCGCGCGGCCTATCGTGACGTGATGGTATCCGGCCGGCATCCCATGGCCACGCTCTTTCTGGAGATCGACCCGGCGACGGTGGATGTGAACGTGCATCCGATGAAGGCGGAGCTGCGCTTCCGCGACCCGAACGCGGTGCGGGGCGCCGTGATCGTCGCGCTGCGCCGCGCCCTGGGGATCGGGGCCGGCAACGGGGCGGGCAACACGTCCGGCGGCAACAGCCTGGCGGCCGGGCTGCGCGGCGGGCTCGCGGAAACGGTGCGTGGCTGGAACCCGCCCCGGCCGGAAGCCCCTTCCCCGCCGCCCGCGGAGGGGCCAGGCTGGAGCGGCTTCTCGGAAAGCCGCGCCGCCTTCCCTGCGCCGCCGCCGCTCCAGCCGGGCCTGCCGCTGGCGCCGCGCCGCCTGCCCGCCACGTCCTGGCCCGCCGATGCCGGCGCCGGCATGGGGAGTTCCGGGGGCGCCTGGACCGTGGCGGAAGCCGCGCCGGAACGCGTCGCACCGCCCACCCCCGGCCCGGCGGGAGCCATCGGCGAGGAGGAAGCCCCCCTGGCCGACGGTCCCCTGGGCCGCCCGCTGGCCCAGCTGCTGGACACCTACGTCCTGGCCGAGGCCCCGGATGGCGCGCTGGTGCTGGTGGACCAGCACGCGGCGCATGAGCGGCTGACCCAGGAACGGCTGCACGCCCAGTTCGTGGCCGGCGGCGTGCGGATGCAGCCGCTGCTCCTGCCCGCCGTGGTGGACATGCCGCCCGCCCGCGCCGCCCGGCTGCTGGACCATGCGCCGGCGCTGCTGCGCCTGGGGCTGGAGATCGAGGGCTTCGGCCCCGGCGCGGTCATGGTGCGCGCCCTGCCTGCGCTGCTGGGGGCGCCGGAACCCGGCCCGCTGCTGGAGGACCTGGCCGACGGGCTGGCGGAATGGAAGGGCGCCGAGGCGCTGGAGGCCCGCATCGACGCCGCCATCGCGCGCCTGGCCTGTCACGGCAGCGTGCGGGCCGGGCGCCGCCTGAACACCGCCGAGATGTCGGCCCTCCTGCGGGCCATGGAGGCGACGCCCCGCGCCGCCACCTGCTCCCATGGCCGCCCGACCTTCCTGCGCATGGACAAGCCGATGCTGGAGAAGATGTTCGGCCGGCGGTGAGCCGTTCCGCCCCTCAGGCGCCGTTCCGCAGATCCCCCGCGGCGGCCCAGGCCGCCCGGGCGCGCGGCAGCCCGGCACCGGCCCCAGCCCCAGCCCCGGCCCCGGCCCCGGCCGCGAGCCTTTCCGCGCCCCGCTCCGGCACGGCGGCGCGCACCGGCCGCGCCTCGGCAGGCTCCGCCAGCAGCGGGCCCAGCCGCTCCACCTGCCGCGCCAGCTCCGCCTGGCTGCGCACCCCGGTCTTGTGGAAGACGCGGCGCACATGGGTCCGCACCGTGTTGACGGTGATGCCCAGGATCTGTCCCACCTCCGGCAGGCCGATCCCCTGCGCCGCCCAGGCCGCCACCCCCGCCTCGGCCGTGGTCAGCCCGTAGATCTCGCGCAGCTGCTGGCAGAGCTCCGGCGTGGGCATGGCACCCTGTGCCGGATCGGTCAGCAGCAGCAGCACGCTGGCTCTCGGCGAGGCCGGCAGGACCTGGCGGTGGCGCTCCACCTCCCGCACCGTGAGCGGCATGGCCTGGAGGGCCAGGGACACCTTTCCCGAAGCCCTTGGCAGCGGCAGCGCCGCGTGCTGGCCCAGGGCCGCGCGGTTCACCAGGTCCCGCAGCAGGCGCGTCATGCCCGGCGACCCCGCGCGCAGGTTGCCCTGGCGCTCGGTGCCGATGCCGTCGGCCTCCTCCAGCATCCGGCTGGCGGAACGGTTCGCCCAGATCAGGGCGCCGCGCGCATCCGCCAGCATCAGCCCGCAGGCGAGCCGGTTCAGGATCTCCACCAGCGGCCCGTCCGGCCGCGCATGGGGGGAGGCCAGCCGGTGGTGCATCTCCGTGGCGCGGCGCAGATGCGGGGCCAGCCGCATCAGCAGCGCCGTTTCCGGCGGGCCGAAGCGCGTGGCGCGGCGCGGCCGCAGCAGGCGCAGCGTGGCCTGCTGCGGCAGGTCCGGCGGGCAGAGGGCGAGGCACAGCCCGTCCTCCATCCCGTGCGGCCGCATCCAGTCGGTGAAGAAGCGCGTGCGCTCCAGCGCCGGCGCGATCTGCCGCAGGGTCGCCGGCGCCTTCCAGGCCGCGCCGGCCAGCACGGCCGGCGTCACCGGGTCGAGCGCGTTGTAGCAGCCGCCATAGCCGCGCACCGCCTCCTCGGAAAGGCCATAGGCCATGGTGATCCGGGCCGGCACCCCCGTCTCGCCGACATGCAGCGCCGCCGCGGCGCTGCCGAACAGGTCCGCAAGCCGGCCCAGCGCCTCGGGCCAGCGCTCCGGCGCCATGCCGGCCTCGTAGATCAGTCCGATCACGGTGGAGACCGGATCCTCGGCCGGCGCCGTCAACGGCAGCAGGGGGGACCGGCTGACCTGGGCACCGGCCTCCGGAGTCGTCCGAACGGATGACGCTTGGCCTTCCAGCATGGTCTATCCTCTCGGCCAGGCTGGGTCCGCCCGGCATATGGCTGATTCGTCTGAGGACATCCTGCCGGGCACGGGCCCGCCGGGCTGTGCGGCAGGTCACACCGCTCATCGGCCGCCGCTTTTTCCCCGGGATGGCGTTCGTCAACGCACGGAAATGCCGCACTGCCCCGCCGTCACGCTCCCGGACCGCCGACACGCCTTCACCAAGACGCTGAATCCGTTAGGTTGCGGCAGGATCATGGGCGGAATTCAGCATGGATGACGTGCTCCGGTGGCTGCAGTCGGTGGGCCTTGCCCAGTACGCGCCGGACTTCGCCCAGCACGGGATCAGCCTGTCCGATCTGCCGGAGCTCAGCGAGGCGGACCTGCGCGAGCTGGGCCTGCCGATCGGCGCCCGCAAGCAGCTCCGCCGGGCGCTGCGGACCCGGGGCGCCCGCAGCGGTGCCGAGCGCCGGCCGCTTTCCGTGCTGTTCCTCGACCTGGTCGGCTCCTCCCGCCTCGCGGAGCTGCTGGAGCCCGAGGACCTGATGCGGATCATGCAGCGCTACCGCGAGGCCTGCGCCGGCCCGGTCGCGCGCTATGACGGGCGCATCGCGCAGTTCCTGGGCGATGGCGTGCTCGCCTATTTCGGCTTCCCCGCCGCGCATGAGGACGACCCGGAACGCGCCGTCCGCGCCGCGCTGGAAGCCGTGGAGACGGTGCGGCGGCTGCGCGTGCCGCTGCCGAACCTGCCGTCGGGGCAGGAGCCGCTGCGCGCCCGGGCCGGGATCGCCACGGGACAGGTGGTGATCGGCGACCTGCTGGGCCATGGCGACGCGCCGGGCGACAGCATGGCGATCGGCTCCACCCCCAACCTCGCGGCGCGGCTCCAGGCCCTGGCGCCGCCCGGCGGGGTCATCGTCTCCGGCGAGACCCGGGCCCGGCTGACCCCGATCTTCGAGATGCGCGACCTCGGCCCGCAGGTGCTGAAGGGCTTCAGCGAGCCCTGCCCCGCCTTCCTGGTGCGCCGCGAGGTCCAGCGCAGCGGCCAGCGCCGGCGCCTCGCCCGCCCCGACGCCTTCGTCAACCGGCTGACCGATCTCGCGCGGCTGCAAAAGGCCTGGGAAAGCGTGCTGGCCGGCGCCAGCCGGACGGTGCTGCTGCGGGGCGAGGCCGGAATCGGCAAGTCGAGCCTGCTGCGCCGCTTCCTGGCCACGCGGCGGGACCGCATCGGCTCCGCCACGCTGACCTTCATCGCCTCCCCCTTCCACACGGACACGCCCTTCTATCCCCTGGTGTCGCCGCTGCGCGGCCTTGCCCGCCTGGCCCCCGGCCAGGACTGGCCGGATGCGCTGATCCGGCTGCGGCACTGGCTGGGCGACGAGGGCGCGGAGATCGACGAACGCGCGGCCGCGCTGGCGGAGCTGCTGCTCGGCGGCAGCGGCGAGGCGGGCGCGCAGCCGGCGGCGCTGGCCGCCATGGCGCCGCGCCGGCTGCGCGGCCTGACCCTCGCGGCGCTGCTCGACCAGCTCACCCGCCTCTCGGCGCGGCAGCCGCTCTGCCTGGTGGTGGAGGACCTGCACTGGCTCGACCCCAGCTCCATGGAGCTGCTCGAACGCGCCCTGTCCCGGCTGCCGGGCCGCTGCCTGCTCCTGCTCACCTCGCGCGAGGCCTTCGCCCCGCCCGCCACGCCCACCTGGAACGATGTCGAGCTGCTGGATCTGCGCCCGCTGAGCGAGCCCGACATGGTGCAGCTGGTGGAAAGCGTCGCCGGCTCCGCCGCCGGCGGCCCGCACCTGACACGGCGGATCAGCCGGCTGGTGGCGTCGCGCACGGAAGGCGTGCCGCTCTACGCGCAGGAACTGGCGCGCGCCATCCTGGACGGCACGGTGGAGGCCGAGGCGGAGGTGCCGCCCAGCCTGCGGGAATGCCTCGTGGCGCGGCTCGACCGGGCGCAATCGGCCAAGGCGGTGGCGCAGGCGGCGGCGGTGGCCGGGCGCTCCGTGCCGCGCGACCTGCTCCAGGCGGTCACGGAACTGCCGGAGGAGGAGCTGGACGCCGCCCTGTCGCATCTGGAACTGGCCGGGGTGCTGCAGCGGCGCAGCCTGCCGGGCCGCGAGGGCTGGACCTTTCACCACGCGCTGCTGCGCGACGCCGCCTACGAGAGCCTGGTGCGCGACCGGCGCCGCCTGCTGCATGCGCGGCTCGCCCAGGCGCTGCCGAGGCTCGACGCGGACCGGGTCGCCACGGAGCCGGAAGTGCTGGCGCATCACCTCGCCGAGGCCGGGCGGGTGGCGGACAGCGTGCCGCTCTGGCTCGCCGCGACGCGCCGCAGCCTGGCGCGCTCCGCCTATCCCGAGGCGACGCGCCTGCTGCGGCGGGCGCTGCGGGCGATCGACACGGTGCCACCCACCCCGGCGCTGCGCGCGCAGAGGCTGGAGCTCCTGGCCCTGCTCGGCCCGGCGCTGATCGCCCTGCACGGGCCGGGCGCCGCCGAGACGCAGGACCATTATGCCGAGAGCTACGCCGTGCTGAACGACACGGCCGCCGACGAGAGTGCGCACTTCCCCATCGCCTGGGGCTGGTGGCGGGTGTCGCGCGACTACAACATCAAGCGGCTGCGCTCCGACGCCCTGACCGAGCGGGCCGCCCGGCGCGGCGAGCCGGGCAGCCTGCTGCAGGCGCATCACTGCGGCTGGGGCACGCGCTTCGGCCTGGGCGACCTCTGCGGCTGCCGCCGCGATATCGAGGCCGGGCTCGCCATCTACGAGGCCGGCGAGTACCGGCACCACGCCACGATCTACGGCAACCACGACGCCAAGGTCTGCGCGCTGGGCGAGACGGCGCTGCTGGAATGGCTGGAAGGCCGCCCCGAGGCGGCGCTGCGCGCCGAGGCCCAGGCCCGGGGCTGGGCGCTGGAGATCGACCACCTGGGCAGCGTCCTGCACGCGCTGGACATCCACGCCATGCACCGCGCCTACCGGCGCGACCCGGCGGAGATGGCGGAGGCGGCGCGGCGCATGATGGAGGCCGCGGAAACGCACGACCTGCCCGACTACCGCGCCAAGGGGATGATCTTCGGCGGCTGGGCGGCCTCGGCGCGCGGCGAGGCGGCGGAGGGGCTGCGCTCGATCGAGGCGGGGCTCGCCGTGCAGCGCGAGGTCGGCACGATCGAGGACTTCCCCATCTTCCACACCCTGCTGGCGGAGGCACAGACCACCGCGGGGCAGGTGCGGCGCGCGGTGGCGGAGCTCGACGAGGCGCGCGAGCTGTTCGGGCGCGTCGGGCTGCGGATCTGGATGCCGGAGGTCTGGCGCGTGCTGGGCCTGCTGCGCCTGCAGGCGGGCGGCCCCGGGTCGGAGGCCGCCGCCGAGGCCTCGCTGCGCGAGGCGCTGCGGCTGGCCGAGGCGCAGGGCGCCTGGATGCTGGCGCTGCGCGCCCGGCTGAGCCTCGCGAGCCTCGACCTGCGGCTCGGCCGCCTCGGCGATGCGGAGATGCTGCAAAGGCTGGCCGGCCTGGCGGAGCGGGCGGAACGGGAGGGAGACGGCGAGGTCGAGCGCCTGCTGGCGGCCCTTCGGCGCAGCGCCATCTCCCTCGCGCCGTGACCGGCCCCGGCCTCCTCCCCGGCTTGCCGCCCGAGGACGAGGCCAAGCGCTTCCGCCTCGGCGCGCACCGGGTCCGCGACCCCGAAGAGACGCTGGAACGGGCGCTGCGCCATGCGGGGCGCTTCGGCCTGACAAGGGTGGCGGTGCTGACCGGCCTGGACGTGACCGGCATCCCGGTCGCCGCGGCGGTGCGGCCCAACGCGCGTTCGCTCTCGGTCTTCCAGGGCAAGGGCGCGACCCTGGCGGCGGCCAAGGCCTCGGCGGTGATGGAGGCTGTGGAGGCTTGGCATGCCGAGACCCTGGCAGCGCCGCTGCGCTGGGGCAGCCATGACCGGCTGCGGGAAAGCGGCCTCGCGCCCCTGGACCCGGCCCGCCTGCCGCACAGCGCCGCCGCGCCGGACCTGTCGGCGCGGGAGGCGCCGATGCTCTGGGTGGAGGGCCGTGACCTCGCCGACGGCTCGCCGCTCTGGGTGCCGCTGGACCTGGTGACCGCCGACTACGCGCTGGACGGGCCGCCTTCCTCCGGCTTCCTCCAGGCGACCACGAACGGCCTCGCCTCCGGCAACACGCGCGGGGAGGCGCTGGTGCATGCCCTAGCCGAGCTGGTGGAACGCGACGCCCATGCCCTCTGGCTGGCCCTCCCCCCGGCGGCGCGGGCGGAAACGGCGATCGATCCCGCCAGCATCGCCGACCCGCTCTGCGCCGATCTCCTGGCTTGCTTTGCCGCAGCCGGCATCGCCCTGGCGATCTGGGACATCACCTCCGACCTCGGCATCCCCGCCTTCCGCGTCCTGGCCCTGCCGGGGCGGGAGGAGCCGGGGGTGGAGGCGGAGCTCGGCCTGGGCTGCCATCCCGACCCCGGCGTGGCCCTGTCCCGCGCCCTGACCGAGGCCGCACAGTCCCGCGTCACCCGCATCTCCGGCGCCCGGGACGATTTCGCGCCGGAATCCTATGCCGCCCCCGCCCGTGCCGCCCGCCGCGCCGCCGCGCTGCGCGCCCTGTCCGAGGCGGTGCCGCCCCGGCGGCGCTTCGAGGCCGTCCGGGGCTGCGCGGCGCCCACGATCCATGGCGACCTCGCCCTGCTGCTGTCCCGGATCGGGGCGGCCGGCCTGGGGCCGGCGGCCTGGGTGGACATGACCCGGGAGGAGATCGGCATCCCGGTGGTCCGCGCCGTGGTGGCGGGGCTGGAGGGCACCCCGGGCCCGGCCGGCGGCGGCTATGCACCCGGCGCCCGGGCCCGGGCGCGTACACGGGCACACGCATGAACGCGCCCGTCGTCTTCCTCGGCCCCAGCCTGCCGCGCGAGGCCGCGCGGGCCATCGCGCCGGAGGCCATCCTGCTGCCCCCGGCGCGGCAGGGCGACCTTTACCGCGCGGCGCGCTCCCTGCGCCCCCGTGCGATCGGGCTGGTGGACGGGCTGTTCCGGGAGGCTCCGGCGGTCTGGCATCGGGAGATCCTCTGGGCACTTTCCGAGGGCATCCCCGTGCTGGGCGCCGCCAGCATGGGCGCCCTGCGTGCCGCCGAATGCGGCGCCTTCGGGATGGAAGGGGTCGGTGCCGTCTACCGCGCCTATCGCGACGGGCGCTTTCCGCCCTTTGCCGGTCCCTTCGAGGATGACGACGAGGTCGCCATCCTGCACGCGCCCGCCGAGGCTGGGTGGATCGCCGCCTCCGACGCCATGGTGGACCTGCGCGCCACCCTCGCGACCGCATGGAGCGCCGGGGCGATCGGGCCGGAAGGCTGCGAGGCCCTGGCCCATGCGCTCAAGCGCCTGCCCTTCCCCGAAAGGAGCCATGCCCGCCTCCTCGCGGAAGCCGCGTCCCTGCCGTGCCCCGGTCCGGAGGCGCTGGAATGGCTGCGGCGCCACCCGGTCGCCCAGAAACGCCGCGATGCCGAGGAATTATTGGCGCGAATCGTCCGCGCCTCCCCCGATCGGAGGGCGCCGGGCTTCCGTTTCACCCGTAGCCTGGCCTGGGAGAGCTTCCTCGCCACGCAGGCGGCAGTGCCGCCACAGGGGGAGGAACAAGGGGAGAAACAGGGGGGAGGCGCATTGCTGCGGGAACTGGCGGTCTCCGATCCGGTCGCATGGCGGGAACTGCGCCTGACGGCGGAGGGCCATCCGGGCCTGTCCGTGCCCGGTGCGCCCGATGCCGCCGCGCTGGAGGATTTCCGGCATCGCCACGGTCTGTGGCGGCGCTCGGCGCTGGAGGCCTGGCTGGCGGCGCATGACCTCGACGAGGCCGGGCTGCACCGGCTGCTGGCGCGCGAGGCGGCGATCCGGGAGCGGCTGCGGCGCCCCCTTGCCCCGGCCTCCCGGGACGCCATGCTCGATGCCCTGCGCCTGTCCGGCCGCTATGCCGGGCTGAAGGCGCGGCTGGCCGGGCGGCAGGAGGACCGGGAGGGAGAGGACCGGGACCTGCCCGGCGAGGCCGTGCTGGATGCGGCGCTGCGCTGGTGGTTCGAGACCCGGGCGGGCCTGCCGCCCCCGCCACTGGGTGAGGAGGAGGCCGAGGCTCGGGCTCATGGCTTCCCCGATGCGGGCGGCTTCCGGGCCGCCATCTGGCGGGAATACCGCGCCGCCATGGCCACGGAGGATGCGGCGGCCACCGACGGGACCGCCGCCCCCGACGGCGCCCCGCCCCGGGGCGGGGGCTGAGGCATGGCCGGCGGCACGCTGTTCCGGCTCTTTCCGCAATGGGCGCAGGGCTATGCCGAGCCCGAGCTGGTGGAACTGGCCGCCGCCCCCGGCAGCATCGGGCCCGGCCCGTCGGATTCCCGGATGTATGTCGCCCATGCGGTGGACAAGCGCGAGCCCTATGACCCGCCGGCCTGGCTGCCGCCCTACCGGGGCGCGCTGCTGCCGCCTGCCCAGCCGGACGGGGCCGGGAACTTCGACCACATCCCCTTCGGCACGCCGGAATTCCTGTCGGCGCATCTCTACGGCGTGACCCGGCTCGTGCTGGAGATCTGGGAGGACTATCTGGGCCAGCCGGTCCGGTGGTGGCATGCGGACGTGCTGCCGCGGCTGGAGCTGCAGCCGGTCGTGTACTGGGCCAATGCCCAGTCCGGCTTCGGCTTCCTGGAGGCCGGACTGCGCTGGACCCGCTTCGGCCAGGCGCTGCCGCTCTGCCTCAGCTTCGACGTCGTGGCGCACGAGGTCGGCCACGCCATCCTCTTCTCCACGATGGGGGTGCCGGAATCCGGCGCGGTGGGCGGCACCTTCCTGGCCTTTCACGAAGCCTTCGCCGACCTGATCTCGACCCTTTCCGTGCTCCACTTCCCCTCGGTGGTGATGCGGCTGCTCGCCCAGACCTCGGGCAATCTCTACGAGCTGAACCTGGTCAGCCGGCTGGGCGAGCTTTCGGATGTCGAGCAGGTGCGGGTGGTGGACAACACCGTCCGGCTCCGCGACCTGCAAGGGCTGCGCCTGCTGGAGGACGGCACCTGGCGCGACCCGCTGAACCTCGGCCGCAACGCGCACGTGCTGGCGGCGCCGCTGACCGGCGCGGTCTGGGACATCCTGGTGGAGCTGTTCCAGGAAGGGCTGGTGGCGGAAGGCATCATCCCGCCGGACCGCGACACGCGGAGCTGGACGCCAGCGGCGGTCACGGCCGCGATGGCGCCGCTGCGCCATGCCTCGGCCGAGGCGCTGGCGCGTTTCGAGGGCGTCTTCCGCCATTGCCTGCACAGGGCGCGCGACCGGGTCGGGCTGGCCATGGCGCAGACCATCCTGCGGCTGGACCCGGAAACGCTGAGCTTCGGCCAGGTCGCGGCCCTGCTGATCGAGGCGCTGGCGGAGCCGGGCGCCACCCCGCGCATCGCGATGGGCGCGCTGCTCGATATCTTCGACGAGCGGGACATCGATCCCCGCCCCTTCCTGGCGGGGGCCTCCGCCGGAATGGCCCTCTCCGCTCCCCTGCCGCCCATGTCCCGCGCCGCCTGGGCCGGGCCGGGGGCGGCCCTTCCGCACCGGTCCTGGGCAAGGCCCTGCGGCTGCCACGGCGACATCATCGCCACACGCCGGATGATGCCGCACGGATCGCGCGCATCGGCCGGTTGAAAACACTCACGTATCGTTCCCGAATGGATATAATGCCGCGAAGCGTCTCGCGAATGGAGATGAAGCATGTCGGACAACCCTGAAGCGACACAGCCCGGCGCGGAGGCCGGAGAGTCCGAAGCGAAGCCCACCCCTGCGGCGCGGCTCGGTGAAACCCTCCTCGCCCCGGCCGCGATCCGCCTCTTCGGCGTGCCGTTCCCGGGCCTCGCCATCACCGACGCGTCCCGCACGCCCTATGACCGGGCCGGCGGGTTCCGGGACCCGCTGATGGCGCGGCTGGCACCGGGTGCCGAGCCGCCGCCGAAGCTGGCCCGGATCTTCGGCTACAGCTACGACGGGCAGTACGTGCCGCTGCCCGCACCCGCCGTCTTCCTGGTGGAAGGCGAAGGCACCGCCGTCCCGGAACATGGCAGTGTCGCGACGACCGGCTTCATCCGGGACTCCGGGCATTTCATGGAGGGGCTGCGGGTCTGGCTCTTCGACCGCGGCGACATGGGGCTGCGCATCGATATCAGCACCGGCAGCATCGAATCCCTGCTGCATGGCGGCCGCGCCGACACGCTGATGGGCCGGGCCGAGGTCACCGGCCGGGCGGAGGTGACGGGACGGGCCGAGGTCTTCGGCCGCGCCAATCTGGGCGGACGATGAGCGCGGGGCGCCGTCCGGGCCTCGCCCCCGGAAAGGCTGGAGGAAGCAGGGAAACCGGAACAGGGAGGCCAGCGAAGCAGGCGGAGCCGGGCCGCAGCCACCCGGAGCCTATTCGAGGAAGCCGCCGAGGAAGCCGCCACGGCTCCGGCCACGGCATTCCGCCCGGGCGATTGCCCCTGGCGGAATGCCGTGGCTCCGGATAACCGCTGCACTGGTCCCGGCACCGTTCCGATATTCCGGAGAAGGAAGCCTGGGGCATGTGGAGCCATGGAGTGGAAACCGAGAGTCTGGGGCGCCTGGCCCTCCTGCAAGGCGCCGACCCGGCCGCGCTGGAAAAGGCCGCACGACACGCGCGCTGCCGTTCCTGCGAGCCCGGCACGGTCCTGATCGATTTCGGCGAATTGTCGGACGACGTGTACTTCCTTCTCGAAGGCGCCGCGCGGGTCGTGGCGCGCACCGGGGAGGGCTACGAGATGATCCTGGGCGACCTGTCGCCCGGCGAGGCCTTCGGCGAGCTGGCGGCCATCACCGGGCAGCCGCGTTCCGCCAATGTCACCGCCCTGCACCGCTCGCGCTTCTGCGTCCTGCCGGGGCCGGCCTTCATGGAACTGGTGCTGGCCTCGCCCGCCGTGTCGCTGCGGCTGATGCGCTATCTCGCCGACCTCGTGCGCTCGCGCAGCGAAAGGCTGTTCGAGCTGGCGGCCCTGCCGGTGCGGCAGCGGCTCTATGCCGAACTCCTGCGCCTGTCGCGCGGGCGCGGCAAGCCGGGCCAGACGGCCGAGCGCGTGGTCAGCCCACCGCCGCCGCACCACGTGCTGGCCGCCCGCATCGGCGCCCGGCGCGAGGCCGTGTCGCGGCAGTTGTCCGACATGGAAAAGGCCGGGCTGATCGATGCGAGCCGGAGCGGCATCGTGCTGCGCCGGCCCGAGGCGATGCGCGCCGAGCTCGACGCGGCGCTGCGCGGCGCCGAGCGTGCGGTGAACGCGCTGAACCTGTCCTGACGCACCCGCGTCAGGCGCGGCTCGGCCTGCCGTAGCGCAGGCCGCGCAGCCAGCGCCAGGCACGCCAGACGAGATGCTCCCCCAGGCTGAGCGGCGCGGCCCCCAGGGCCCGCCGCCTGTCCAGCCCTTCCAGCCTCCGCCCGACCCGCGCGAAAAGGTGCTGCGCCGGATTCGACATTGCGGGCCCCTCCCCGTTCCTTGCCATGGCAGCATCCTGAAGGATCGCCGCTTCCCATGGCTGTGTGCCGGGACACAGGGCTTGCGTTGGCTCTGCGTGATAACCGACGGTCTGTGGCCCGATCCCCGGGAGCAGGTGGACAAGCGGGGCTCCTGAAAAGGAAGAAACACCCTGTCCGCGCTTGTGGCACCGGCAGTCCGCCGGAGAGCCATGCTCTCCGGCGTGATCCAGCGTCAGCGAGAACCAACTCATCGGGTCCAGGGCACGCAGTGTCCTGGCGGATAAGGGGGACCGGGGGAAAAGGCGGAGCCTTGTCCCCCGGGACGGCGCAATGCCGGATGTCGCCGGAAAGGCAGTGCCAGGGTGGCGGGATCAGCCCTGGAGCAGCAGCGCCAGCATGGCCACCGCCATGGCGGCCCCGGCGGAGCGGGCCACGGCGCGGCCGGCCGGGGCGCGCCAGCGGCCGAGCCCCAGGCCCAGCGCGTGCAGGCCGGCGGTGGCCAGGAGGAAGCCCGCGGCATAGGCGGCGGCCCCGGCCCCGGGGTGCATCTCCGCGCCATGGGCGTGGCCGTGGAAGAGGCCGAAGAGCGCCGCCAGGGACAGGGCCGCGGCCAGCGGCAGGCGGGCGGCGAGCGCGACCACGGCGCCGAGCACGATCACCGAGGCGGCGATCCCGGCCTCCACCATCGGCAGGCCGAGGCCCGCCATGCCCAGCGCGCCGCCCAGCGCCATGGCGCCGAGGAAGGCGGCGGGCAGCGCCCAGGTCGCGCGGCCGCCCAGCAGCCCGGCCCAGAGGCCGATTCCCAGCATGGCCATCAGATGGTCGAGCCCGCCCAGCGGATGGGCGAAGCCGGCGGTGAAGCCATCCACCGGGCCGATGCCGGTATGGGCCAGGGCCGGCAGCGGCAGGAGCAGCGCGGCGGCGACGGGAAGGAGGCGGCGCATCAGGCTTGGGTTCCTCGGGCGGTGGCGGAAAGGCCGCGGGCGGGAATGCCGCCGGCCTCCAGGATGAAGGCGGCGATCTCGGCCACGCCCCGGTTCTCCTTCAGGTTGGTGAAGAGGAAGGGGCGCTGGCCACGCATCCGGCGGGAATCGCGGTCCATCACGCCGAGATCGGCGCCGACCAGTGGGGCGAGGTCGATCTTGTTGATCACCAGCAGGTCGGAGCGGGTGATGCCCGGCCCGCCCTTGCGCGGGATCTTGTCGCCCGCCGAGACGTCGATGACGTAGATCGTCAGGTCCGCCAGTTCCGGCGAGAAGGTGGCGGCGAGGTTGTCGCCGCCGCTCTCGATGAAGAGGATCTCCAGCGCCGGGAAACGCTCCACCATCTCGCCGACAGCGGCGAGGTTGATCGAGGCGTCCTCGCGGATCGCGGTGTGCGGGCAGCCGCCCGTCTCGACGCCGGTGATGCGCTCCGGCTCCAGCGCGCCGGAGCGGGTGAGGAACTCCGCATCCTCCCGCGTGTAGATGTCATTGGTGATGACGGCGATGTCGTGCGTGGCGCGCAGGTACTTGCACAGGCGGTCGGTCAGCGCGGTCTTGCCGGAGCCGACGGGGCCGCCGATGCCGACGCGGAAGGGGCCGTTCGCCTGCCGATGACCGGAGCGTCCTGCGGACGCGGAGGCCTGGATCAGCTGGCCAGAAACGATTTCGGTCATGAGCGGAAGAGCCTCGTATACTGGGTCTCGTGACGCATGGAGAAGAGGTCGAGCACCGGGGCGGCGGTGCCGATCTCTTCGGGATCGGCGGCCAGGGCGGCGTCGGCGGCGGCCTCCACCACGGGCAGAAGCGTGGTGGTGGCGATCTGCCCGTCCGTCTGCCCCAGCGGGACGAGGCGAACGCCGGCGCTGACGAGGTTGGCGGCGAAGCCCGAGAGCCATGCGAAAAGCGCCGGGCGGAGCGCGACGCCGTTCCAGGCCGCCGCCGCGCCGAAAGCCACGGGATGCGTCATGCGGCGCGGGTGACGCGCGACAAAGGCGGCGAAGCGGGGATCGGGCCAGGCGGCGGCGGTGACACTGGCGAAGGCATTGCCCTGGGCCGTGCTTTCCAGCGCGGTCTCCGCCGTGCCGCGCCAGGCCAGGGACAGTTCGGCCACCTCGTCGAGCCCCCCCTCGTCGCCGTCCCGCGCGGCACGCCAGGCGGCGGCGAGGAGCGGCCCGTCCACCGCCCCGGCCCCCCGCGTCAGCGCGGCGGCGATGTAGTCGGCGAGGCCCTGGCGGTCGCGCACGGCGCCCTCCTCCACCGCGGCCTCCAGCCCGTGGCTGTAGGTATAGGCGCCGACCGGATAGGCCGGGGAGATCCAGGCCAGCAGGCGGTAGAGGGCGGCGTCGCCCTCAGCCATGCCGGTGGCCGTGATGCGTGTGGCCGTCGCCATGGTGGTGGTCGTGGCCATGGTCGTGGCTGTGCCCGTGCCCGTGATCGTGATCGTGGTCATGCGCGTGCCCATGACCTTCCTGCGGCCCATGATGGTGGGCGGTGTGGCGGTTGTGTTCGCCATAGGCGCCGCCTTCCGGGTTGAAGGGCGCCTGGACCTGCCGGAGCGTGGCGCCGAGGCCGCGCAGCATGGCGGTGATCACGTGGTCGTCGCGGATCAGGATGCGCTTCGCATCGATCTCGGCCGGCAGGTGCCGGTTGCCGAGATGCCAGGCGAGACGCGCGAAATGCGCGGGATCGGCGGAGGTCACCTCGACCAGCGGCTCCGGCGCGGCATGGACGGCGATGATGGTGCCGTCCTCGCAGCGCAGCCCGTCGCCGTCATAGAGCACCGTGGCTTCCGGCAGGTCGAGCAGGAAGGAAAGCCCCTTCCCGCCCGTGTAGCGGCGGCGGCGGCGATGGCGGTCGTCGAAATCGAGCGTGATGCTGTCGCGCGCTCCGGCCGGGTCCCATTGCCCGGCGGGAAGGATGGTGGTGGCGCGCGGCAGGGTGCTGTCGGTCATCGGGGCTTCTCAGAACAGGAAATAGCGCTGCGCCATCGGCAGCACCTTCGCGGGCTCGCAGACCAGCAGCTCGCCATCGGCGCGGACCTCATAGGTCTCGGCATCCACCTCGATGCGCGGGCAGAGGTCGTTCAGCACCATGTTGCGCTTGCTGATGCCGGAACGCGTGTTGCGCACGGCGACGAGGGGCCGGGTCACGCCCAGGCGCTCGCCGAGCCCGGCCTCCAGCGCGGCGGCGGAGGTGAAGGTGACGCCGATCGCAGGCAGGGCACGGCCGAAGCCGCCGAACATCGGGCGGTAATGGACCGGCTGCGGCGTCGGGATGGAGGCGTTGGGATCGCCCATCGGCGCCATGGCAATGGTGCCGCATTTCAGCACCATCTCCGGCTTCACGCCGAAGAAGGCCGGGCTCCAGAGCACGAGATCGGCCAGCTTGCCGACCTCGACGCTGCCGACATGCTCGGCGATGCCCTGGGAGATGGCGGGGTTGATCGTGTACTTGGCGATGTAGCGGCGGGCGCGGAAGTTGTCGTTGTCGCCCACCTCCTCCTTCAGCCTTCCACGCTGCTGCTTCATCTTGTGGGCGGTCTGCCAGGTGCGGATGATCACCTCGCCGACACGCCCCATCGCCTGGCTGTCGGAGCTCATCATCGAGATGGCGCCGAGGTCGTGCAGGATGTCCTCGGCCGCGATGGTCTCGCGCCGGATGCGGCTCTCGGCGAAGGCCACGTCCTCGGGGATTCTCGGGTCCAGGTGGTGGCACACCATGAGCATGTCGAGATGCTCGTCCAGCGTGTTCACCGTATAGGGCATGGTGGGGTTGGTGGAGCTGGGCAGCACGTTCGGCTCGCCCACCAGCCGCAGGATGTCGGGGGCATGGCCGCCGCCCGCGCCCTCGGTGTGGAAGGCCTGGATGGTGCGGCCGCCGATGGCCCTGATCGTGCTCTCGACGAAACCGCTCTCGTTCAGCGTGTCCGTGTGGATGGCGACCTGCACGTCCAGCGCATCGGCCACGGCGAGGCAGGTGTCGATGGCCTTCGGCGTGGTGCCCCAGTCCTCGTGCAGCTTCAGGCCCGCCGCGCCGGCATGGATCTGCTCCTCCAGCCCCTTCGGCAGGGCGGCATTGCCCTTGCCGAGAAAGCCGAGGTTCACCGGAAAGCCTTCCGCCGCCTGGATCATGCGGGCGAGGTGGAAGGCGCCGGGCGTGGCGGTGGTGGCGAGCGTGCCATGGGCCGGGCCGGTGCCGCCGCCGAACATGGTGGTGACGCCGGAAGCCAGCGCCTCCTCGATCTGCTGCGGGCAGATGAAGTGGATATGCACGTCGATGCCGCCGGAGGTGAGGATGCGGCCCTCCCCCGCGATGATCTCGGTGCCCGGGCCGATGACGATATCGACGCCCGGCTGCGTGTCCGGATTGCCCGCCTTGCCGATGGCGGCGATCCGGCCGTCGCGCAGCCCGACATCGGCCTTGTAGATCCCGGTGTGGTCGAGGATCAGCGCATTGGTGATCACGGTATCCATGGTGCCGCCGTCGCGCCCGGTCTGGGACTGCCCCATGCCGTCGCGGATGACCTTGCCGCCGCCGAACTTCACCTCCTCGCCATAGGTGGTGAGGTCGCGCTCGACCTCGATGACGATGTCGGTGTCGGCGAGACGGAGCCGGTCCCCGGTGGTGGGGCCGTACATGCCGGCATAGGCGGAGCGGGAGATCCGGGCGGGCATGGTCAGAGCTTTCCTTCGATCGCGCCACGGAAGCCGTGGACCACGCGATCCCCGGCGAAGGGGATGAGGCGCACGGTGCGGGTCTGGCCCGGCTCGAAGCGCACCGCCGTGCCGGCGGCGATGTCCAGGCGCTGGCCGCGCGCCCGGTCGCGGTCGAAGCGCAGCTCGGGATTGGTTTCGGCGAAGTGGTAGTGGCTGCCGACCTGCACCGGGCGGTCGCCGGTATTGGCGACCTCCAGCTCCGTGACCGGGCGGCCGGCGTTCAGCTCGATCTCGCCGCTGGCGGGGAAGAGTTCTCCGGGAATCACCTTCGTTCTCCCCTAGCGGATCGGCTCGTGGACGGTGACGAGCTTGGTGCCGTCGGGAAAGGTCGCCTCGACCTGGATCTCGTGGATCATCTCGGCGACGCCCTCCATCACCTGATCGCGCGTCAGGACGGTGGCGCCGTCGCGCATCAGCTCGGAAACGCTGCGGCCGTCGCGGGCGCCCTCGACCACGAAGTCGGTGACCAGGGCCACGGCCTCGGGGTGGTTCAGCTTCACGCCCCGCTCCAGCCGCCGGCGCGCGACATGGGCGGCCATGGCGATCAGCAGCTTGTCCTTTTCGCGCGGCGTCAGGTGCATGGGCGGCTCCGTTCGGTGCGGCGGAGTATGCGGGCGGGGCGCGGCGGGGGTCCAGGGGGGGGAGAGCACGACGCGGCGGGCCGGGCGCCGCCGTTCAGGGAAGCAGGCGCCGGACCATCATGATCTCGTCCACCTCCCGGCCCTCGTGCAGGAAGCCGCCGGGGATGCAGCCGATCTGGCGGAAGCCCTCACGCTCGTAGAAGCGGCGCGCCACGGGGTTCTCGGCGCTCACCATGAGCTCGACCTGCCGGTGGCCCAGCCGCCGGGCGTGGTCGACGGCATGGCGCAGGAGGCGGCCCGCCAGCCCGGTGCCACGCTGCTCCGGGCGCAGATAGACCATGATGAGCATGGTGCGATGGGCGGTCTTGCTGGAGGACTGGGCCATCAGGCCCATGATCCCGACGGGCTCCGCGCCCTGGAAGGCGACGAAGACCGGGTTCGCGGTCAGGCGGCGGCGCCATTCCTCCGGCGGCAACGCCTCCCAGTCCGCCGCGGTGCTGGCATAGGCGGCGGGCTCGGCGCGCAGGGCCTCCAGGCGGATCCGGCGGAAGACCTCCTCGTCACCGGGCTGCAGGCATCGGATCATGTTCCGGACTCCTTTCCGCCGAAGCGGGCGCCGAGGCCATCGCCGCGGCCAGAGGGGCAGAGAGCAGGCAGAGGTAGCGGGCTCTCCTCCGGCCCGAAAGCACCGGGGGCCGGATTCAGGTCATCCATAGCCGTGGCAGCGCGCGCGGCAGGCCGAGCAGCCCGTCGCGGCAGGCGGGAATGGCGCTGGCGAGCGCGGCACGGACCGGCGCGGCGGGGCCGAGCCAGCGGAGCAGGAGAATGCCCTCGCGCGGCATGGTGGCGGCGCCCTGGAGAGGCCCCGTGGACGCGGCGAGATCGCGGAAGGCGGAAAGGTGCGCGGCCGCGTCCGGGGCGGCGTAGAGGAGCGTGGCATAGGCGCCCGCGCCGCCGAAGGCGAAGCGGTCGGCGAGGGACTCCCCAGGCGGATCAAGGCGCAGGGCATCGGTCCAGACGAGGCGCCCATCGCGGCGCAGGCGCCAGCGGTCGTGCAGGAAGCCGGTCGCGAAGCGCTCGCCCCTGGCATGGCGGCCGAAGACGAGCATCTCGGCGGCCAGCAGGCGGGCACTGGCGGCGAGCTCGATGTCGAGACCGCGGCGCAGGCGGGCGCCGTCGAAGAGGATGGTCTCCTGCGGCAGCCATTCGAGGGTGGCGCCGGGTTCCGCCCGGAGGGTCGTGGCGATCCGGGTATCGGGGCCGAGGGAGCGGTAGAGCTTCTCGGCGGCGGGGGTGCAGAGCGTGGCGGTGGCGCCCTCCCCCAGCCGTGCCGCGATGCGCAGTGCGTCGCCGCCGGCCAGGCCGCCGGCGGTGTTGACCAGGGCGGCGAGCGGCGGCTCGCCGGGCTCGGGCCTGGGAAAGAGGACGCGCAGCGGGGCGGCCTGATGGAGATGGCGCAGCACGGTACGGGGCGCGGCGCCACCGGAAGCGGCCAGGGCGAAGGCGAGTTCCGCCGTGCCCTCGGCCCGCTGGTGACGGATGGCGGCAGGTGGGGAGGGCAGCAGGGATTCGGGCGGCGTCATGGGCCCGACCGCTATGCCATGGGCAGGCGCGGTCCATAAGCGGGGCAGGACGCCCTCCCGCCGGTCAGGGGCGGCCGTGGAAGCGTGGTGACGGCCCACATCCAGGGAGACCGGCCGGAACACGGAAGATGAAGTCCTCGTCATCCTTCCAGCGTCATCACGCGATGGCGGGAGCGGCGTGGCGGCCGGCGCAAAAGGTCGCGGCAGCGGCGCTTCGCCGGTGGAAGCGAGGCGCGCCATCCGCGACGGCTGCCTTGGCCGCCGGGTGCCGGGCACGTCCGCCGGCTTGCGCCCCGTTCATCCGGCGCGGCGGACGCCCGGTCTTCCGGTGACAAAGCATCACAGCGCGAAGTTCGCGCCTCGGTGAGCGTAATGTTTCCGGTATGATCATTGCAGAAAAGGCAGCATCAAAGCTTGCTGTCCCCTCCTCCTGCGGGTCTCGTCCATGCCCTTCGCGCTTCGTGCCCGATCCCTTCCGGGGGCGTCCTTCCCGTTTCCATCCGGGCCGCTGCCCGGAATCCTGCTGGCCTCGGCCCTGTGCCTGCCCGGCGCGCCGGCGGGGGCGCAGGAACGCGGCGGCGGGGCACCGGCCGTCTCGGTCGCGGTGGCCGCGGCCACGGTGGGACCGGTGGCGGTGGAGGTGCTGACCAACGGCAATGCCGAGGCGCCCTCGGTCATCTCCGTCCGCTCCCGCGTCGATGGGCAGGTGGAGAAGGTCTGGGTCAACGAGGGCGACCGGGTGCAGGCGGGGCAGGTGCTGTTCACGCTGGACAGCCGCCTCATCCAGGCCCAGCTCGCGCAGCAGCAGGCGAACCTGGACCGCGACCGCTCGACGCTGACGCGGGCGCAGGAGGACGCGCGGCGCTATGCCTCGCTGCAATCGGGCGCCTATGCCTCGCAGCAGCGGCTGGAGCAGGCGCAGGCCGACGCCACCGCGGCGGCTGCGGTGGTGCGGGCGGACGAGGCGCTGCTGGCGCAGACCCGGCTGAACCTGGACTTCGCCACGATCCGCGCCGAGGCGCCGGGGCGGCTGGGCGCGCTGCCGGTGAAGGCCGGGAACTTCGTGCGGGCCTCGGAGGGCGTGGTGCTGGCCACCATCACCCAGACGGACCCGATCCTGGTCACCTTCGCCGTGCCGGAACGCTGGCTTTCCGTGGTGCACGCGGCGCAGCAGGGCGCCGCCGCCGGCCAGGCCGCCGCACCCCGGGTGCTGGCGCGGGCGCCGGAGGATCAGGGGCCGCGCGCCGAGGGCGAGCTGGTCTTCGTGGACAGCACGGTGGACAGCACCACCGGCACGATCCGCATGAAGGGCCGCTTCGCCAATGCCCCGGCGCGCTTCTGGCCGGGCCAGTACCTGGAGGTGGTGCTGGTGCCGCGCACCGACCCGAAGGCCCTGTCGGTCCCGGCGGCGGCGGTGCAGCGCGGGCAGCAGGGCAGCTTCCTGTACGCGGTGAAGGGGGAGGGCGACAACGCCGCCGCCCGGCGGGTCGCGGTCAGCGTGGTGCGCTATGCCTCCGGCCGGGCGGTCCTGGCCGATGCCGCGCTCGCGGATGGGGAACCGGTGGTGACCGAAGGGGCGCAGCGGTTGCAGGACGGCACGCGCGTGACGATCCGCAACGGTGCCGCCGGAGGCGCCCCCAAGGTCGGCGGCGCGGAACCGGGCCGCGCGCAGCGTGAGGCGGCGGCGCGATGAACCTCTCCGAACCCTTCATCCGCCGCCCGGTGATGACCGGGCTGCTCGCCGTGGCGGCGGTGCTGGCGGGCATCCTGGCCTATTTCTCCATGCCGGTGGCCGCCGTGCCGCGGGTGGACTTCCCGGTGATCACCGTCTCCGCCCAGTTGCCGGGGGCGAGCCCGGAAACCATGGCGACCTCGGTGGCACTGCCGATGGAGCGGGAATTCTCGACCATCGCCGGGATCGACAGCATCTCCTCCACCTCCGGCCAGGGCACGACGCAGATCACCCTGCAGTTCGTGCTGAGCCGCAACATCGACGCGGCGGCGCAGGACGTGCAGGCGGCGCTGACCCGGGCGCAGCGGCGGCTGCCGACGGAGATGACGACGCCGCCATCCTACCGCAAGTCGAACCCGGCGGATGCGCCGGTGCTGCTGCTGACGCTCTCGGGCGGCGACGTGCCGCTGTACAAGCTGAACGACATCGCCTCGACGCTGATCTCCCCCGCCCTGTCGCGCGTGCCCGGCGTGGCGCAGGTGGTGACCTTCGGCGAGCAGCTCTATTCCGTGCGGGTGCGGATGCGGCCGGAGCGGCTGGCCTCGATGGGCCTCACGCTCGATCAGGTGAGCAACGCCATCGCCACCGCCAATTCCAACACGCCGGTCGGCACGCTGAGCGGGCCGCGCCAGCAACTCGTGCTGCGGGCCAACGACCAGCCGCCCGACGCGGATGCCTTCGGGCACCTGATCGTGGCGGGGCGCGCCGGCGCGCCGGTGCGGCTGTCCGACATCGCCGACACGGTGGACGGGGTGCAGAACGACCGCATCGCCTCCTTCCGCAACGGCACGCGCGGACTGACGCTGGCGGTGCAGCGGCAGCCGGACGCCAACACGGTGGATGTGGTGGACGGTGTGCGGGCGGCCCTGCCCGCGCTGCAGGCGGCGCTGCCGCCGGGCGCGACGCTGGACGTGAACCTGGACCGCTCCGTCTCGATCCGGGCGGCGGTGCATGACGTGCAGGAAAGCCTGCTGATCGCCGTCGGCCTGGTGGTGCTGGTGGTCTGGCTCTTCCTGCGGCGGATGATGGCGACGCTGATCCCGGTGGTCGCGGTGCCCGTCTCGCTTGCCGGCACGCTGGGGCTGATGTACCTGCTGGGCTACGGCATCGACAACGTGACGTTGCTGGGGCTGACGCTCGCGGTCGGCCTCGTGGTGGACGACGCGATCGTGATGCTGGAGGCCATCGTCCGCCATGTCGAGGAAGGGATGCACCCCCTGGAGGCGGCGCTGCGCGGCTCGCGCGAAGTGGGCTTCACCATCGTCTCGATCACCTGCTCGCTGATCGCGGTCTTCCTGCCGATCCTGCTGATGGGCGGGGTGGTGGGACGGGTGTTCAACGCCTTCGCCGCCACCGTGTCGCTGGCCGTCGCGGTGTCCTGCATCGTCTCGCTGACGCTGACCGCCATGATGTCCTCCTGGCTGCCCGCGCACAGCAAGCCGTCGCGGGTCGATGCGGCGCTGGAGGGCTGTTTCCGCGCGGTGGAGCGGGCCTATGCCTGGGCGCTGGACATCGCCCTGCGCTGGCGGGCCGTGGTCTGGCTCTTCTTCATCGCCTCGCTGGCGGCGGCGGGCTGGATGGCCGTGGCGATGCCAAAGGGCTTCTTCCCGATCGAGGACACGGGGCTGCTTTCCGTCTCCACCGAAGGGCCGCGCGACGCCTCCTTCGACGCGATGCTCGACCTCCAGGGGCAGGCGGCGAAGATCATCCAGGCCAACCCCGCCGTGCAGATGGTGAACTCCTCCGTCGGCGCCGTGGGCAACAGCCTGTCGATCAACCAGGGGCGCATGTATGTGGAGCTGAAGCCGCGCGACCAGCGGCCGCCGATCGGCGAGGTGGTGCAGCAGCTCCGCCGCGCGACGGCCCGCGTGCCGGGGCTCAGCGTCTATCTGCAACCGATCCAGAACCTGTCCTTCGGCGCGCGGCAGGCGCGCACGCTCTACATCTACACCCTCCAGGGCCTCGATTCCGACACGCTCTACGACTTCTCGGAGAAGCTCGCGGCGCGGCTGCGGCGGCTGCCGCAGCTCCAGGACGTGAACACCGACCTGACACTGGACGCGCCCGTGGTCTCGGTGCAGGTGGACCGGGAGCGCGCGGCGGCCCTGGGCGTGAACATCGACCAGGTGCGGCAGGCGCTCTACTCCGCCTTCGGCGCGCGGCAGATCTCGACCATCTATGCCCAGGCCAATGCCTATCCGGTGATCGTCGAGGCACTGCCGGAGGACCAGCGCAACGAGGACGGGCTGGACAAGATCTATCTCCGCGCCAGCGGCGGCAAGCTGGTGCCGCTCTCCACCCTGGCGAAGGTGACGCGCTCCACCGGGCCGCTGACCGTGGGGCACCAGGGGCAGCTTCCGGCGGTGACGATCGGCTTCAACGTGGCACCGGGCGTGGCGCTGGGCGACGCCACGGCGGCGATCCAGCAGGCGGAGGAGGAGCTGGGCCTGCCCGCCGGGGTGATAGGCAGCTTCTCCGGCACGGCGCAGGTCTTCCAGCAGGCGCTGGCGGGCCAGGGGATGCTGATCCTGGCCGCGGTGCTGGTGATGTATGTGGTCCTCGGCGTGCTCTACGAGAGCCTCGTGCATCCGCTGACCATCCTGTCCGGCCTGCCGGCGGCGGCGCTCGGCGCGCTGGCGACGCTGTGGTGGTTCGGCCTGGACCTGTCGGTGATCGCGGTGATCGGCGTGCTGCTGCTGGTCGGGCTGGTGAAGAAGAACGCCATCATGGTGGTGGATGTGGCACTGGTCCGGCAGCGGGAGGGCGAGGACGCGCTTTCCGCCGTGCGCGCGGCCTGCCTGCTGCGCTTCCGCCCGATCCTGATGACCACCCTGGCCGCCGCCGCGGGCGCGGTGCCGATCGCGGCGGGCTGGGGTGCGGCGGCGGAGCTGCGTCAGCCGCTGGGCCTCGCCATCGTCGGCGGCCTCGCGGTCAGCCAGGCGTTGACGCTCTTCGTGACCCCGGTGCTGTACCTGGGCTTCGAGGCGCTCGGCCAGTGGGCGAAGCGGCTGCGCGGGAGCGGCGCCGGGCCACGCATCGGGCCGGCGACCCAGCCGGCGGAGTAAGGAGCGCGCCCCGGGGGAACAGGCGGAAAGCCCTGCCCCCGGGGCCTGTCCCCCTTCAGGCAGCCAGCGCGCGGCGCGCGGCGGCGGGATCGTTCACCAGGAAGCCGCTGGCCCCCTCCCCGGCCATGCGGCGCAGGGCGGCGGGGTCGAAGTCGCCGACCTTGCGATCGGTGGCACCCTCGCCCGTGGTGATCCAGACCGGCCGGCCGCGTTCCGCATGGGCGGCGATACGTCCCGAGGCGGTGTCCCATTCCCAGAGCCGCAGATGGGTGCCCCCGGCGGCGAAGAAGGCCTCCTCGTCGCTTCCGGGGCTGAGGAAGCCCAGTATGGCGCCACCCCAGCCCGCCGCGCAGACCCGGGCGACGGAGGCCAGGGCATGCAGCCCGAGGGTGACAGGACGGGCGGGCACGCCGTGCAAGGCGTCGAGGATGGCGTCCAGCGCCTCGGGTCGCTCGTCCTTCACGTCGAAGAGGATCGGCTGCGCCTCGGGCAGCGTGTCGAAGAGCAGCGCGAGCGGCGGCGCGGCCGGGGCACCCTGGACGGTGATACGCGCGAGGACCGTGGCGGCTGTCTCGCGCAGCAGCAAGGGCTGCGCGGCGAGGCGGCGCAGGTCGGCATCGTGGCAGCAGACGATCTCGCCATCCGCGGTCAGGCGGAGATCGACCTCGACCAGATCGGCACCCGCCTCCATCGCGCCGCGCCAGGCGGCGGGCGAGTTCTCGCGGTGGAAGGCGGAACAGCCGCGATGCGCGACGATACGCGGATCGGGCATCAGGCGAAGCTCAGGTTATCCGGACGCAGGTCCATGAAGTAGAAGGTATAGGGACGCCAGCGGATGTTGGAGCGCACGGCATAGAGTTCGGCGGGCTGGTAGAGGATGGTGCCCGGCGCCTCGTCCTCCCAGGCATCGAGCATGGTGGCGAAGAGGGCGCGGCGCCTCGCCGGGTCGGTCTCTGCCTCCAGCGCATGGCCGGCGCGGTTGAAGGCCGCAGTGGAGGTCCAGGATTTCGAGACCTGGGGCGTGCTGCCGGGCCCCCAGCCGATCCAGATCGCGCCGAGCGGGTCCGGCAGGCGGGTGGAGTTGGACCAGTTGCTGATCTGGCCACCGGCCGCCGGGCGGAGCTGCGCGGCATTCTCCACCACCTGCAGGCGGACATTGACGCCGACCGCCTTCCACATCTCAACCAGCACCTGCGCTGCCGGGAGGGCGTTGGTGTAGTAGTTGGCCTGGGTGCGGTAGGTGATCTCGGTACCGTCATAGCCCGCCTCGCGCAGCAGCGCGCGGGCGCGGTCCGGGTCATAGCGCAGGCTGCGGCCCGGCAGGTACATGTCGCCGTATTCGGGGAAGTTGTGGCTGTGCGGCACCAGGGCGGCGCCGTTCCAGAGCGTCCTCACCAGCAACTCGCGGTCGATGGCGAGACCCAGCGCCTGGCGGACGCGCTTGTCGGAGAGGCCGGCGCCGCGCTGGTCGAAGACCAGGACATGGACATTGGCGAGCACCACGCTGCGCAGATCGATGCCGGAGCGGCCCTGAAGCTCCTCCACCTGGTCGGGCGGGATATTGGTGGCGAGGTCGATATCACCGGCGAGCAGGGCGGCGGTGCGGCCGGCGACCTGCGGAATCCCGCGGAACTCCACCGCGCGGGCAGTCGGGCGGCCCATCCAGTAATCGTCGAAGGCGTCGAGCACGATCGCCTGGTCGCGGCGGAGGCTGCGCAGGCGGTAGGGGCCGGTGCCGACCGGGGCCTGGCCGAAGCCCTGCAGGCCGAGCTCCTCATAGGCGCGCTTGTTGACGATCCAGGAGCACCAGGAGGCGAGGCGCTGCTCCAGCAGGATATCGGGCACGCGGGTGCGGAAGCGGACGGCGAGCGGCCCTTCCGCGGTCACCGATTCCAGCGTGGGGAAATAGGACTTCGCCTCCACCAGCAACGGCTGGTCGCCCATCATGCGGCCGAAGGTGAAGACCACGTCCTCGGCGGCAAGCGTGTCACCGTTGTGGAAGCGCACGCCAGGGCGCAGCGTGACGAGCAGGTCGCGATCGCCTTCGCGCCGCCATGCCGTGGCCAGATGCGGCACGAGGCGGGCACCGCCCCCATCCGGGGAGGACAGGAAGTCACGCCGGATCAGCGTGTCGAAAACGGAATAGGTGATGCGTGTGCCGACATTGCTGAGCTCCTTGGCCGGCTCCAGCGTCGGCGGCAGGTCGGCGACCCCGATGCGCAGAACGGGGCGCGTGTCGGTGCCAGCCGCCTGGGCGCTGGCGGCGGCCGGCAGGCCGGGAAGGACGGCCGCGAGGCCGCCGCCCAGAAGGTGACGCCGCGTCGATCGCATGTTCCCCCGACTCCCCTGATCCGGTGCGCGGCGGAAACTGCGGCGGATCGGTGACAGGGCGATGACAGGCAGGCGTCAGGTGGATGATGATCGGGCGGGTGCCCGGCCCTTCGCAACCGGCCGGGGCACGATATGATCCCGCTTTTCCAAAGGTGGAGATCCTGCTGAAGCTCCCTCCCCTGGTGGCGTTGCGCGCCTTCCACGCGCTGGCCAGCACCGGCAGCGTGCGGGCGGCGGGCGAGGCGCTGGGGGTCAGCCACACGGTGGTGTCCCGCCATGTCCACAACCTGGAGCGGGCGCTGGGCGTGCCGCTGGTCGGCCCCTCCGGACGCGGGCTGGCCCTGACGGCGGAGGGCGCGCGTTTCGCGGCGCGGGTGGCGCCGCACCTGGCCGGGCTGGCGGAGGCGGCGGCGGACCTGCGCCGGCAGCGGCGGCCGCTGACCATCCGCTGCGTGCCGGGCTTCTCCAACGTGCGCGTGCTGCCCTGCCTGCCGGAGTTGCAGCGGCTGCTGCCCGGGCGCGAGGTGATGCTGGAGCCGCGCCTGTCCCGCGGCAGACCCGAGGGCGTCGAGGTGGATGTGGAGATGGTGTACCTGGAGCACCTCGCCGTGCTGCCGCCGCTGCGGAGCGAGGAAATGGCGCAGCCGCGCGTCTTTCCCGTGATGAGCCCGGCCCTGCTGGCACGGCAGAGCATCCGCGACGTGGACGACCTGCTGCGCCTGCCGATGCTGCACGACGAATCCATGGACCTCTGGCGGCACTGGCTGCGGGCCATGCGCTGCCGCCGCCAGCCCTTCGGCTCCTGCCTCGGCACCGCGCACCTGGCGCTGGAGGCGGCGCGGCTGGGCCAGGGCGTGGCGCTGGCCAACGAGCTGCTGGTGGAGGAGGACCTGCGGCAAGGGCGGCTGGTGGAGCCCTTCCCCTCCGAGGTGCGGCCCAAATCCTATCACGTCCTGGCCGATACGCGCCGCTGGGAGGAGGAGGAGATCGTCACGGTGCGGGACTGGCTGCACGGCATGTGCGGGCGGGCCGGACGCACCGGTGCGGAAAAGGCACCGGTCCTCGCCAAATAGCTGATTGTGCCGCCTCACCGGCGCGCGATCATCGCGCCCTGCCGCAAAGGAGGTTCCCGCATGATCGACCCCGAACTCGCCGCCCGCATCGCCGAGGCGGTGGACCGGAACTTCGACGCGCAGATCGAGACGACGAAGCGCTTCTCCGCCATCCCCAGCACGCGCGGCGCCGAGGGCCCGGCCCAGGACATGATGGCCGACCTGCTGCGCGAGCGCGGCTACACGGTCGATGACTGGACGATCCGCATGGAGGATCTCGCCGGCCTGCCCGATTGCGGCGTGATCGAGCACGACTTCTCCCAGGCCCGGACCGTGGTGGGCACGCTGCGCCCGGCGCAGGAAACGGGCCGCTCGCTGATCCTGCAGGGGCATTGCGACGTGGTGCCGGCGGGTCCGCTGGACATGTGGGACACGCCGCCCTTCAGCCCGGTGGTGAAGGATGGCTGGATGTACGGGCGCGGGGCGGGCGACATGAAGTCCGGCACCATCGCCGCGCTCTACGCGGTCGAGGCGGTGCGGCAAGCGGGCTACAGCCTCAAGGGGCGGCTGCATTTCCAGTCGGTGATCGAGGAGGAAAGCACCGGGGTCGGCGCGCTCTCGACGCTGCAACGCGGCTACCGCGCCGATTGCGCGCTGCTGCCGGAGCCGAGCAACCGGACGATCACCGATGTCTGCGTCGGCGTGCTCTGGTTCCGGCTGAAGGTGCGCGGCATCCCGGCGCATGTGGCCTATGCCAGCGACGGCTCCAACGCCATCAAGGCGGCCTACCGGCTGATCCAGGGCCTGGAGGGGCTGGAGGAGGACTGGAACCGGCGGGCGAAGAGCGACCCGCATTACGGCGCCATGGAGCACCCGCTGAACTTCAACCCGGGCATCATCAAGGGCGGCGACTGGGCCTCCTCCGTGCCCGCCTGGTGCGACGTGGATTGCCGTATCGCGATCCTGCCCGGCTGGGACGTCGATGCCTGCCGCAAGGAGATCGCCGACTGCGTGGCGGCCACGGCGCAGAAGGATGCCTTCCTTGCCAACAACCCGCCGGAGGTGGTCTGGTCGGGCTATCTCTCGCGCGGCTACGTGCTGGAGAATGCCGAGGCGCCGGTGGCGCTGCTGCGCGAGGCGAACGCGGCCTTCGGTGGGGGCGAGCTGAGGAGCCGGGCCGGCACCGGGCTGAACGATGCCCGCTTCTACAGCCTGTTCTACGGCATCCCGGCCTTCTGCTATGGGCCGAAGGCGGAACAGGTGCATGGCTTCAACGAGCGGGTGGAGATCGAATCCATCCGCGGCACCACCAAGAGCATCGCCGCCTTCGTGGCGGGATGGTGCGGCGCCGGGCGAAGCTAGAACCGCGCTGCCTGGGAGCGGACAAAGAGCCCGGGGAAAAGGCGGCGCCTTTCCACCCGGGGGTCATACGGCGGAACCGGGACGCCGGGCGCCCCAGGGCGCCGGGCATGGCATCGTGACAGGCTGGCGGGCCAAGCCGCCAGGCGCAGAAGGACGACGGAACATGCAGAGACGCAGCCTGCTCAAGGGAAGTGGCGCGATCCTGGGAGGAGCGGTGGCGTCGCTCGCCGCGCCGGCGAAGCTGCGCGCGGCCTCGCAGACCACGCTGCGCTTCATCCCGCAGATCGACCTCGTCTATCTCGATCCGGTCTACACCACGCCCTATGTGTCGCGGAACCACGGCTACCTGGTCTTCGACACGCTCTACGGCATGGACGGCAACTTCCAGCCGCAGCCTCAGATGCTGGAGGGGCACCGGATCGCCCAGGACGGGAAGCAGTGGGACCTGACGCTCCGTCCCGGGCTGCTCTGGCATGACGGGGAGAAGGTTCTGGCGCGGGACTGCGTCGCCTCGATCCGGCGCTGGGCGAAGCGCGACCCCTTCGGCGCCACGCTGATCGCCACCACGGACGAGCTTTCCGCGCCCGACGACCGCACCATCCGCTTCCGGCTGAAGCGATCCTTTCCGCTGCTGCCGGCGGCGCTGGGCAAGACGCCCTCGCTGATGTGCGCGATGATGCCGGAACGGCTGGCAAGGACGGATGCCTTCCAGCAGGTGCCGGAGCTGATCGGCAGCGGGCCCTTCCGCTTCAAGGCGGATGAGCGCGTGCCGGGGGCGCGCAACGTCTATGAGAAGTTCGCCGGCTACAAGCCGCGGGAAGGCGGCACGCCGGACTGGACGGCCGGGCCGAAGATCGTCCACTACGACCGCGTGGTGTGGAACACCATGCCGGATATCGGCACCGCCACCGCCGCCCTGCAGAACGGCGAGCAGGACTGGATGGAATACGCCTACCACGACATGCTGCCCCTGTTGCGGAGCATGAAGGACGTGACGGTGCAGGTGCCGGACCCGACCGGCATGGTGACCATGCTGCGGGTCAACCACCTGCAGCCGCCCTTCGACAATCCCGCGATCCGCCGCGCGCTGCTGCGCGCGATCGACCAGACCTCCTACATGCAGGCGCTGACCGGCGGCGACCCGGCGCTGTTCCATGTGCCGCTCGGCTTCTTCTGCCCGAACACGCCGATGGCGAGCGAGACGGGGCTGGAGGTGTTCAGCCCGCCGCACGACCTCGCCAAGGTGAAGAGCGACCTGGCCGCCGCCGGCTACAAGGGCGAGAAGGTGGTGCTGATGGTGCCGGCCGACCGCCCGACGCTGAAGTCGCAGGGCGATGTCGCCGCGGACATGCTGAAGCAGGCCGGCTTCAACGTGGACTACCTGGCGCTGGACTGGGGCACGATGCTGACCCGGCGCAACCGCAAGGACGCGGCCGAGCAGGGCGGCTGGAATGCCTTCGTCACGAGCTGGGCTGGCACGGACTGGCTGAATCCGGCAGGGCATATCGCCCTGCGCGGCAATGGCGAGGCGGGCTATGCCGGCTGGTCCACCAGCCCGCGCACGGAGGAGCTGCGCGACGCCTGGTTCCAGGCGCCGGACGAGGCGGCGCAGAAGGCGATCTGCACCGAGATCCAGAAGCAGTGCCTGGTCGACGTGCCCTTCTACCCGCTGGGCCAGTACATCCAGCCCACCGCCTATCGCAAGTCGATCACCGGGGTGCTGAACGGCTTCCCGACCTTCTGGAACGTCCGGCCGGCCTGAGGAGACGTCGCATGGAAAAGCACGAGGCGCTGCGCCGGCACGCGCTGGACTGGATCGCCGCGAACGAGGCGCGGCTTTCCGCTTTCAACGCACGGATCTGGGCACATGCGGAACCCGCCTGGCGCGAGTACCGCTCGGTCCGGGACTACGTGGAGATCCTCCGCGCCGAGGGTTTCGAGGTCGAGGAAGGCTCGGGCGGCATGCCCACCGCCTTCGCCGCGCGCTGGACGCAAGGGGAAGGCCAGGGGGAAGGCGGGCCGGTGCTGGCCGGCTTCTCGGAATACGACGCGGTGCCGGGGAACTCGCAGCAGGCCGTCCCCTACCCCGCCCCGCGCGAGGGCCTGCACCCCTATGCCGCCGGGCACACCGACCCGCATTCGGTGCTGGGCACCGCCTCGCTCGCCGCGATGCTAGCGGCGAAATCGGCGATGCAGGCACAGGGGACACCGGGCACGCTGAAGCTGTTCGGCGAGCCGGCGGAGAAGGTCTGCGGCTCCAAGCCCTTCCACGCCGCGCGGGGCTATTACGACGGGCTGGACGCGGCGGTGGTCTGGCATCCCTGGCCGCTGAACACGGTGACCGGGGAAACGCATTTCGGCGCCTACTGGAGCGCGGTGATCAGCTTCGAATCCGAGGCGCCGGAACGCTGGGTCGATCCCGCGCTGATGCCGATCGACGCGGCCCATGCGGTGGCACGCTCGCCCGGCGCGCTGGATGCGATGTGCCTGATGTACACGATGACGAAGTACACCAAGGAGGCGATGTTCCCCCATGCCGGCTCCTGGACGCTGAACGAGTTCGTGCTCGGCGATGCGGGCGCGACCTCGGACAACCTCACCCCGCGCTTCTCGCAGATCCAGTATTCCTGGCGCAGTTCGGCGCTGGAGATCCAGGAGCAGATCTGGCGGGTGCTGGCCAACAACGCGCGGCAGGCGGCGGCGGCCACGGGCTGCCGCGCCTTCGTGCGCTGGGTGACGAAGACGCGCGTCGGGCTGCCGAACAGCGCGATGACGGAGATCACCTGGCGCAACCTCCAGGCCGTCGGCGCCCCCGCCTATTCCCGGGAGGCGCTGGAATTCGGGCGGGAGATCCAGCGCAACCTAGGGCTGGCGCCGATGGAGGATCCCTTCATCGCGGGGGTCACGAAGCTGACGCCGCCCGAGGAATACGAGGTGGCGCAGCGCGCCGGCCTCCCCTCCTGGCAGAAGCACCTGAGCGCCGACGACTATGTCGAATATTCCTGGCACGCGCCCACGGTGCGGCTGCTGGCGGCGCGCCCCCGGCTGCGGCCGCCCTCGCCGGGCTACAGCTACCCGGCCTGGGCCTACAACGCGCTGGGCGGGCTGCCGGCGGCCATGGACCCGGGGATGTTCGCGGCGGCGCGCACCATGGCACTGACGCTGCTCGACCTCGCCGGACGGCCGGAGTTGCTGGAAGCGGCGCAGGCGGAATTCCGCGAGCGCACGGGCGGCGGGGTCGGCGGCACGCGCTGGGTGGGGCCGCTGCTGCCGCCCGGCCTCGATCCGCCGGTGGACCTGCGCTGGCCGGAATACGTCACCACGGCACGGGGCGAGGAATGGTGCTTCCCGACCCCCCATGCCGGGACGGGAGCCGGGGAGCCGCTCTGACCCCTGGCGACCGACGCGCCGTCATCCCTTCTCGCCGAGTCCCCGATTCAGGGTTCTTCTTTCGTCATGCCCGCATGGGATGTGATGCCGGCGCCCCGCTCCTCTCCCGGCCCCTCCCCCTTGGAGGTCCTGGTCCCGGCGATCGGGGATGCCTGTGGAGCGGCGTCCCGCCGCCCGCCGGATTTCAGGAAGGTCCCGTGCAACTCGGCGGCGAGGCCCCGTAGCGACCGGCCGATGGCGGCGTACTGGTACTCGTTCAGGTTGGCGAGGGAGGCGCGGCCCGAGGGATGCGGCGCGCCGAAGCCCTTGCCGGGCAGCAGGACGATGCCGGTCTCGGCGGCGACGCGGAACAGGATCTCGGTGGGGTTCTGCGTGTCGCGCACCCAGTCGGCGAAGTCGCGGCCATAGAGGCCGAGCGTCACCTTCTCCAGGTCGATCAGCGTGTAGTAGTCCACCGAATTCGCGTCGTCGTCGATCGGCACGCCAAGCTCGCGGTAGAGCGCCTTCTTGCGGCTGCGGATGACCTTCTTCAGCGCGGCCTTGTAGCTGTCCTTGCCGTCCATCAGCGCGAAGAGCGAGAAGAGCAGCATCTGCACCTGCTGCGGCGTGGAGAGCCCCGCCGTGTGGTTCAGCGCGACGCTGCGGCTATCCGCCACCAGGCGGTCGAGGAAGGCGAGATTGCGCGGATCGGGAGTGAGCGAGCGGTAGCGTTCGTCGAGCGCCTTCCTGTCCTCCTCCGGCAGGCTGGCCAGGGCGCGGTCGAGCACGTTGTCGCGGTGCATGGCGATCACGCCGAGGCGCCAGCCGGTGGCACCGAAATACTTGGAGAAGGAATAGACCAGCGCGGTGTTGCGCGGGCAGCGGGCGAAGAGGGATTCGAAATCGTCGGCGAAGGTGCCGTAGACATCGTCGGTGAGGATGATCAGGTCCGGCCGCTTCTCCGAGACGATGGCCGCGATGGCCTCCAGCCCCTTCGCGTCGATCTTCACCGAAGGCGGGTTGCTGGGGTTGGTGACGAAGAAGACCTTCACCGCCGGATCGGCCAGCTTGTCCAGCTCCGCCTGCGGGAACTGCCAGCCCATCTCCGGATCGGCATTCACCGGCACCTCGACGAGCCGGTAATCGGAGAGTTCCGGGATCTCGATATAGGGGGTGAAGACCGGCATGCCGATGGCGACCTTGTCGCCTGGCGCGATCAGCCGGTTCTCCCGCAGCGAGTTGAAGATGTAGGTCATGGCGGCGGTGCCGCCCTCCACCGCGAAGAGATCGACATCGGCGGAGGACAGCAGGCCGCCCACCATCTCCTTCACGATGTATTCGCGCACCACCTTCTCGGTCAGTTTCAGCATGCGCGGCGGCACGGGGTATTCGCAGCCGAGGATGGCCTCGGTGATCTCGTGGACGAACTCCGCCTCGGGCAGCCCGATCTGGTCCCGCACATAGGAGACGGCGCGGCGCAGGAAGGCGGCGCCGGGATCGTCGCGGTGGCGGGCGACGAAGCTCTCGAAACGGCCGGTGATGCCATCCAGGTGCGGCAGGCCGCCCACGCCCTCCGGCATGTAGGAGAAGGACATCTCCGATTCCTCCACCGCGAAGCGGCCCAGGGCGAAGAAGGCCCGGCGCGGCAGGGTGGCAAGGAAATTCGGGTTGCCGCGCCCGGCATTGAGCATGGTGCGGCTGGCCTGGCTGGAGGCGAGGCTGATCAGCGTGTCCTTCAGCTCGAAGGGGCTGAGCTGCGCGAGCCTGGCATAGTCGATCTCGGTCATGGCACTTCCCCGGTGGGAGAGAGGGAGGGATCGGGCTTCTGCGGGGGCGTCAGGCGAGCAGCATGATGATGACCATGCCCCAGATGGTCAGCAGCGTGTTCCCGATGGCATAGGTCACGGTGTAGCCGAGGGCCGGGACCTGGCTCTTCGCGCGGTCCGTGATCATGCCGAGGGCGGCGGTGGTCGTGCGCGCCCCGGCGCAGCAACCGAGGACGAGCGCATCGTCGAAGCGGAAGACGTACTTGCCGATATAGAGCGCGAGGATCAGCGGCACCGAGGTGGCGAAGATGCCCCAGAGGAAGAGGCTGATCCCCAGTTCCCGCACGCCGGCGACGAAGCCGGGCCCGGCGGTGATCCCGACCACGGCGATGAACACGTTCAGCCCGACCGAGTTCATGAACCAGACCGTGGCGGGCGGGATGCGCCCGAAGGTGGGATGGATCGAGCGGAGCCAGCCGAAGAACAGCCCGGAGATCAGCGCGCCGCCAGCGGTGGAGAGGGTGAGCGGCACGGCGCCGACACGCCAGACCAGGGCCCCGACCAGGGTGCCGAGGGCAATGGCGGCGCCGATGAAGGCGACGTCGGCGGTGTTGCCGCGCTGGTCGGCATGGCCGAGGGCGCGGGCCGAGGCCGCGATCTCCTGCGTGCGGCCAACCAGCGTCAGGACGTCGCCGCGATGGATCCGCGTGGCGGGCAGGACGGGGATCTCCGTGCCGGTGGCGCCGCGGCGGATGCGGCGCAGGAAGACGCCATGCGCCGCGGGCTGGTGGCTCAGCTCCGCCAGGGTCCTGTTGTCGACGGCCTTCTGCGTGACGACGACATCGACGCCCTCCATCGGGACGCTCAGCAGCTCCGGATCATCAACCTCCGTGGCCGCGTGGCCCAGGAGATCGACCATCACGCCACGCGGCCCCGAGACGGCCACGACATCGCCCGCCTGCAGCACCGTGTCCGCCCTGGCCTCGACGACCTTCCCGTCCCGGCGCAGGCGCTCCACGAAGAGGCGGGCCTGCGGATAGCTGGCCTCGGCCGCCGCGGCGGTCTGCCCGACCACCCGCATGCCCGCCTCCAGCCGATAGGCGCGCAGCACGTAATGGTGCCAGGCGCTGCCCTCCCCGCCCGGTTCCGGCTTGCCGCCCATGCGCGCCTCATAGGCCTTGCAGGCGGCCTCCAGGTCGAAGCCCAGCAGCTTCGGCCCCAGCAGCGCCAGGATCAGGGCGGAGCCGATGGTGCCGTAGATGTAGGTGACGGCATAGGCGACCGGCATGGCATCCAGCAGCGGCTTGGCCTGTTCCGGCGGCAGGCCCAGCCGGTTCACCGCGTCCGTGGCGAGGCCGAGCGAGGCGGAGATGGTCTGGGAGCCGGCGAAGAGCCCCGCCGAGAAGCCCAGGTCGTAGCCGGCGATGCGGGCGGCCAGCCAGGAGGCGCCAAGGCAGAGAAGGCAGACCACCGCCGAGAAGACCGCCTGCGGCACGCCGTCCCGGGCGATGCCGCGAACGAATTGCGGCCCGACACCATAGCCGATGGCGAAGAGGAACATCAGGAAGAAGATGGATTTCACGTTGGCCGAGATCGTGATGCCGAGCTGGCCGATCAGGATCGCGGCGAGCAGCGTCGCGGTGACGGCGCCGAGGCCGATCCCCCGGATGCTGAAAGCACCGACATAATAGCCGATCGCCAGGGAAAGGAAGACGGCGATCTCCGGATAGGTCCGGAGCGTCTCGACGAGCCACGTCCACATCGGCGAGGGACTCCCGGACGAAGGCTGGCCTTCGGGACAGGATTGTCCCTGCGGGCCATCGAAGGCCCGGCGCCACGGAGGACGCTGGGCCGGAGTTTTCCCGCCCGCGGCGTCGCCCCGTCCAGGGAGCGGCACCGGTGGCGCATGGCCAGCGCAGCGGGCTTGCGGGGCCCCTGCGTTTCTCCTGGCGGATCATGGGGAAGCCCGCGCGTCTGCCAACCCAATTCCCGGTGTGCGGCCCCCGGCGGGGGCCCGGGCGCGGCATGGGTGGGACCGTGCTGGGCAAACCTTGCCTTGCAGCAGGAACAATGACTTGCCGGCGCAGCAGGAGGAGCAGTCTACGTTTCGATACCGGTTCAACTTCCAGCGAGCCCAGGCGGCAACCCGCCAGCCGCCCGCCTTGAGAGACGGCGAGCCGCAGGTTCCCGCCAGACCCGCCATGGGCCGTGGCAAACATCGCGCGCCGGCCCCATCTCCGCCCGCCCCGCCATGGGCGGCGATTGACCCGGTGGGGGAGCCTACCTACCTTCCTACCGTGCTGGAACATTTCTTGCTGCCTGCTGGGACATGTCCCCTGAGGGCCGAGCGCACCGGAACCCGGGAGGCATGATCTCGAGCAACCTGGAAAAGGCGTTGGACGGGCGCGGCGCGGCGGTCCTGCGCCAGATCGTGGAGCTCTACGTGGAAACCGGGGAGCCGGTGGGCTCGCGCACCCTGTCGCGCCGCCTGCCGCATGCCCTCTCCCCCGCCACCATCCGCAACGTGATGGCGGATCTGGAGGAAGCCGGCCTGCTCTTCGCCCCGCATACCAGCGCCGGGCGGCTGCCCACCGAGCGGGGCCTCCGCCTCTTCGTGGACGGGCTGCTGGAATTCGGCCAGCTGACCGAGCAGGAGCGGGAGGCCATCACCGCCCGCTGCGCGGCCTCCGGACGCTCGCTGCACGACACGCTGGGCGAGGCGGGGCGGATGCTGTCCGGCCTGGCCGGGGCGGCGGGCCTGGTCGTGGCGCCCAAGACCAACAGCCCGGTGCGGCATATCGAGTTCGTGGCGCTGGGTCCCGGCCGGGCGCTGGTGATCCTGGTGAGCGAGAACGGGCAGGTGGAGAACCGGGTGATCGAGGTGCCGGCCGGATTGCCGACCGGCTCGCTCACCCAGGCCACCAACTACCTGAACCACCGACTGAACGGCCGCACGCTGGACGAGACGCGCGAGGAGGTGAACCGCGAGATCACGGCGAACCGCAGCGCACTCGACGAGCTGACGGCGCAGGTGGTGGAATCCGGCCTCGGCATCTGGTCCGGCGGCGGCGGCGGGTCGCTGATCCTGCGCGGGCAGTCGCGGCTGCTGGAGAACCTGGACCAGACGCAGAAGATCGGGGAAATCCAGGCGCTGTTCGACCAGCTGGAGGCGCAGGAAACCATGCTGCGCCTGCTGGAGCTGGTACAGCGCGGCGAGGGCGTGCAGATCTTCATCGGTGCGGAAAGCGGGCTGTTCGATGCTTCCGGCGTCTCGATGATCGTGGCCCCCTTCCGCAACTCCCAGGAACGCATCGTCGGCGCGGTCGGCGTGGTCGGGCCGACGCGGATCAACTACCGCCGGATCATCCCGGTGGTGGACTACACCGCCGGGGTGATCGGCCGCCTGCTGGGCTGAAAGGGATCTGCCCGATCCCCTGCCCTGGGCAGCTGTGTCCCATCCCCGAGGGAAGCTCCGCCTTTCGCTGGCACCGATGGCAAGCCCAGCCTGCGGCCCGATCCGGCAGAGCAGCTGGATCGGCGCGTTCCCGAAAAAGAACAACACCCTGTCCACGCTGCTGGCGCCCGCAGCCGCCAAAGAGCGTGGCTCTCCGGCGCGATCCGGCCGCAGCAGGCGCCAACGAACGGGGGCCAGGGCGCGCAGCGTCCTGGCGGATCAGGGGGCGCGGGGGAAAAGGCGGAGCCTTGTCCCCCGGGACGGCGCAGCGCCCGACGCGACGCGCCGCCGAAGCTACATCGTCCAGCCACCGTCGATGACGTGGATCTGCCCGGTGGTATAGGTGGCGGTGGCCAGATAGAGGGCGAGATCGGCGATTTCCTCCGGCTGGCCGATGCGGCCGATCGGCTGACGGGCGATGAAGGCGGCGCGGGCGCCCTCGTAGTCGCCGCCGGCGGCCAGGCGCTGCTGCAGCGAGGGGCTTTCCACCGTGCCGGGGCAGATGGCGTTGCAGCGGATGCCGCGCGTCACATAGTCGGCGGCGATGGACTTGGTGAGGCCGACCACGGCCGCCTTGCTGGTCTGGTAGGCGAAGCGGTTGGGCACGCCCTTCACGCTGGAGGCCACCGAGGACATGTTGATGATGCAGCCGTCGCCACGTTCCAGCATGCCGGGCAGGACGGCGCGGCTGGTGCGGACCAGGGCCTTCACGTTCAGGTCCAAGGCGAAGTCCAGATCCGCGTCCGGCATCTCCAGGATCGTGCCGCCATGGACGACGCCCGCGCAGTTGAACAGCACGTCCACGCGGCCGATCGCGGCCATGGCGTCCCGCACGGCGGCATCGTCGAGCACGTTCAGCACGCGGCGCTCGATACCCGGGCCTTCCAGCTCCTCCAGCTTCGCCGCGTTGACATCGGTGGCGACGACCTTCGCGCCGGCACGGGCGAAAAGCTCCGCCGTGGCGCGGCCGATGCCCTGCGCCGCGCCGGTGATCACGGCGGTCTTGCCGTCCAGACTGAGAGTCATGTGTCTTCTCCCGCTCGAATACCTGTGGAGCCTGGCCCATTCCGTCGGGGCGTGGAGCCGGCTCCCGCATGTCACGGCATGGCACGCGGGATGCGCCCCGCGGGCCATGCCGTCGTGAAGGGGCGGCCGCGCTCAGTCCGCCGGATGCATGTGCAGGGCGGGCATCGGGTCGTCCGCCCGCCCCTTCTCCGCCATGCCCTGGCCGAACTGCCGGTACCAGAGGCCGGTGAGGATCGGCACCAGGAGGGAGGTAACGATGATGCAGATCGCCACCAGCACCGTGGCGGTCTGGGCCACCGGCATGAACTGCGGGGCGACGGCGGCGATGGCCAGCGGATTGGCCGCGGCGGCACCGGCGGTGGAGGAAGCGGCGATGCCGGCCGTGCCGGTGCCGCCACCGATGATCCGGTCGGCCAGGATCAGCGGGATGCCGGTCAGCACGATGACCGCCAGGGCGAGCACCACGCCAAGGCCGGCCAGCGGCGAGAGCAGCGTGTTCAGGTCGATCGTATTGCCGAGCGAGAAGGCGAAGAAGGGGATCATCAGCTGGCCGCCGGGCGCGAAGAAGGCGCGCAGCTTGGGATCGAGGTTGCCGAGGGCGAAGCCGACCAGGAAGGGCAGCACGGCGCCGACGAAGATCTGCGGCTCGAAATGCGCGGCCCCGGAGGCGCCGAGGATGATCATGCTCATCAGCGGGCCGGATTCGATGGAGGTGAGGACGAAGGCGCCCGCTTCCTCCTTCGTGCCGTAGCTCTGCATCAGCGAGGCATAGAGGCCGCCATTCGTCATATCCATGGCGCAGACGATGGCCAGGATGGAGAGGCCCGCGAAGAAGCCCGTCTGGATGCCCTCGGCCGGAATGAACATCGAGGCGACGAGGGTGATGATCCAGGCGGCGACCAGCTTGGTGAGGACCAGGGTGCCGGATTTCCGCAGCACCGTGCCGGTGGCGGAAAGCTTGATCGAGGCGCCCATGCAGAAGAACCACACGGCCAGGATCGGGATCACGCCCGTCATGATGCCCTGGGTGAAGCCCTTGAAGTAGAGCGGCGCCCCGGGGGCGAAGGTCTTGCACAGCGCGCCGAGCAGGAGCGGCATCAGCATCAGCCCGCCGGGGATCCTGTCGATCGTATCCTTGATTCTCATGGACGTAGCCTCACGCTTCCTGGTTGCGGGGCGGGGGCGCCCGGTCCGCGGGCGCCGCTCCTGCCCTCCGGCCCCGCCCTTCTCCGGGTCGGTGGCCGGGTCTGCTGGTTGGCCGGAGCCGGGTGGCTCAGCCGGCCGAGACGCGCTGCTGCTGCGCGCCCAGGCCCTGGATCTCCACGCGCATCCTGTCGCCGCCGCGCAGGTAGCGGGGGGGCTTCATGCCCATGCCGACGCCCGGCGGGGTGCCGGTGGTGATGACGTCGCCCGGCATCAGCGCCATGAAGCGCGAGATGTAGGAGACGAGGAAGGGCACCTGGAAGACCATGGTGCGGGTGGAGCCGTCCTGCACCGTCTCGCCATTCACGGCGAGGGTCATGCGCAGGTCCTGGACATCGCCGATCTCGTCCTTCGTCACCAGCCAGGGGCCGAGCGGGCCGAAGGTCGGGCAGCCCTTGCCCTTGGTCCACTGCCCGCCGCGCTCAAGCTGGTATTCCCGCTCGGACACGTCGTTGCAGACGCAGTAGCCGGCGACATGGTCCAGCGCCTCGGCCTCGGAGACATAGGAGGCGCGCTCGCCGATCACCACGGCGAGCTCCACCTCCCAGTCGGACTTCGTGGAGCCGGGCGGCAGCAGCACGGTGTCGTCCGGCCCGACGATGCAGGAGGGAGCCTTGTTGAAGAGAACCGGCTCGCTGGGCACCGCCATGCCGCTCTCGGCCGCATGGTCGGCATAGTTCAGCCCGACGGCGATGAAATTGCCCGTGCCGGCGACGCAGGCGCCAAGACGGACGCCTTCGGGGGCCAGGGGCAGGTCGGCGGGGCTGAGGTCGCGCAGGCGGGCGAGGCCATCGCGGGACAGCACCGGGCCGCCAATGTCGGGCACCACGGCGGAAAGGTCACGGATGCGGCCATCGGCATCGACGAGGCCGGGCTTCTCGGCGCCGGGTGAACCGAAACGAACGAGCTTCAAGACGCTGTCTCCCTGAACAAGCGGCCCCTGGCCAGGACCGTCGGCCGCTCTTTTCACGAGTCTGGAACCTTGGTGCAGGCTTCCCGCTGAACTTACGAAATGTCAATATCATTCGAATTCGACGTCGATTTTCGAAAATACGGAGCGCGACCGAAGTGCAGCAGGTGAAGGAACGGGCCGAAACGCGCACGCTGGCGGGCGATGCCTATGCCACCATCCTGGACGCGATCCGCCGGGGATCGCTGCCGCCGGGCCAGCGTCTGCGCTTCGCCGACCTCCAGACGCTCTGCGGCACCAGCGTGTCCCCGGTGCGGGAGGCGCTGGTCCGGCTGACGGCGGAAGGTTTCACCCTGGCCGACAACCACCGCGGCTTCTGGGTGGCGCCGGTTTCCGCCGCCGAGATGATGGACATCGTGCACAACCGGCAGCTGCTGGAGGGCGAGGCCCTGCGGCTGTCGATCCTGCACGGGGACGCGGAATGGGAAAGCCGCGTGCTGGCGGCGCATCACCTGATGGCGCGCCTGCCGCGCGAGCGCGACGACATCCCCTCGGCAATGCGGGACGACTGGGAGCAGAAGCACACGGTCTTCCACACCAGCCTTCTCTCGGCCTGCGGCTCACCGATCCTGACCGGCCTGTGCGGGGCGCTGCTGGCGCGGGCGGAACTCTACCGCCGCATGTCGGTCAGCATCCCGGGCGTGAAGCGCGATGTCGTGCGCGAGCACCGGGACATCCTCGACGCCACGCTCGCACGGCGGCCGGAGGAAGCGGTGCAGGCCCTGCGGGAGCACTACCAGCGGACGGCGGATGCGGTCCGCCTGTTCTTCGACCGGCGGCAGGAGCCGGGGTAAGGCAGCCCCCCCGGCCCCGCCCGTCTCACTCGTACCAGGTGCGGCCGTCGCGCTCGATCAGGGCGATGGCGGCGGTGGGTCCCCAGCTTCCGGCGGCGTAGGGGCGCGGGGTCTCGGGCTTGTCCTCCCAGCTTTCCAGCAGGGGCTCGACCCAGTTCCAGGCGGCCTCGACCTCGTCGCGGCGCATGAAGAGCGTGGCGTTGCCGCGCACCACATCCATCAGCAACCGCTCATAGGCATCCGGGTAGCGGCTGTTGAAGGCCTTCTCGAAGGAGATGTCGAGGCCGGTGGGGCGCAGATGCAGGCCGCCGGGGCCGGGCTCCTTGGTCATCATCTCCAGCCGCATGCCTTCCTCCGGCTGCAGGCGGATCAGCAGGCGGTTGGGCTCCAGGTTGCCGGCCTCGCCGGGAAAGATGGTGAAGGGCGGCGAGCGGAACTGGATGACGATCTCCGAGACCTTCTGCGGCAGGCGCTTGCCGGTGCGGAGATAGAAGGGGACATTGGCCCAGCGCCAGGTGTTCACATAGGCCTTCATGGCGATGAAGGTCTCGGTGGTGCTGGCGCCGTCGCCCAGATCGGCGAGGTAGCCCGCGACCGGCTGTCCGTTCACCGCGCCGGCCGTGTACTGGCCGCGCACGATGGTGCCGGCGAATTCCGACGGCACCAGCGGGCGCAGGGCGCGCAGCACCTTCAGCTTCTCGTCGCGCACCGCATCGGCGTCGAGCGAGACCGGGCTTTCCATGGCGAGCAGGCAGAGAAGCTGCAGGATATGGTTCTGCAGCATGTCCCGCATGGCGCCGGACCTGTCGTAGTAGCCGCCGCGCCCTTCCACGCCCACCGTCTCGGCCACGGTGATCTGGACATGGTCGATCATGTCCGCGTTCCACAGGCGCTCGAAGATGGTGTTGGCGAAGCGCAGCGCCATCAGGTTCTGCACCGTCTCCTTGCCGAGATAATGGTCGATGCGGAAAAGCTGCGCCTCCGGCACCACGGCGCCGACCGCGTCGTTGATCGCCCGGGCCGAGGCGAGATCGCGCCCGATCGGCTTCTCCAGCACCACGCGCGACTTCGGCGTCAGGCCGCCATGGGCTTCGATGTTGCGGCAGATCGGGCCATAGAGGTCGGGCGAGGTGGCGAGGTAGTAGGGGCGCACGACATCGGGGCGTTCGTTCAGCCGCTCCATCAGCTCGGGCCAGCCCTCCTCCCCGGCGCCGTCCACACGGTTGTAGACGACCAGCCGCAGGAAGTCCTGCACCGTGGCGGCGTCGAAATCCGCCTTCACGAACTGCCGCAGGCCTTCCTCGGCGCGGGCGCGGTAGCCGTCGTCGGAAATCTCGGTGCGCGCGGCGGCGACGATGCGGCAGCGGTCGTCGAACTGCCGGTCGCGGAAGCGGTGATAGAGCGAGGGCAGCAGCTTGCGCATCGTCAGGTCGCCGGTGGCGCCGAAGACGACATAGTCGAACTGCGGAACGGGAACGATCTTGGCCATCACGGTCTCTCGGGTCTCTTTCCTGGCGGTGACGGTCAGAAGACGCTGGCGCCGTTCTCGGCGGAGCCGACGCTGGCGCGGAAGGCGGTGAAGAGCTCGCGCCCGACGCCGCTGTGGTAATGCGCCAGATCGGCCTCGGCAGGGCGGCGGGCGGCCCATTCCGCGGGCGGCACCTTCACCTCCAGGCGCCCGGCCACGGCATCGACGCGGACGATGTCGCCGTCGCGGATCCTGGCGATGTCGCCGCCCTCGGCGGCCTCGGGCGTGACATGGATCGCGGCGGGCACCTTGCCGGAAGCGCCGGAAAGCCGCCCGTCGGTGACCAGGGCGACGCGATGCCCCCGGTCCTGCAGCACGCCCAGCGGCGGCATCAGCTTGTGCAGCTCCGGCATCCCGTTGGCCTTGGGGCCCTGGAAGCGCACCACGGCCACGACATCGCCGTTCAGCTCCCCCTTCTTGAAGGCCGCCTGCAACTCGGACTGGTCGTGGAAGACGCGGGCGGGGGCCTCGATGACATGGCGCTCCTCGGCCACGGCGGAGGTCTTGATCACCGCGCGGCCGAGATCGCCTTCCAGCACGCGCAGCCCGCCGGTCGGCTGGAAGGGCGCGCTGGCCTTGCTGATGATCTTCGGATCGGCGCTTTCCGCCGGTACCTCGCGCCAGGTGAGCGTGCCGTCCTCCGCCACGCCGGGGTCGGCGACATAGCCGCGCAGCCCGGTGCCCCAGACGGTGTTCACATCCTCGTGCAGCAGCCCGGCATCGAGCAGCTCGCGGATCACGAAGCCCATGCCGCCGGCAGCGTGGAACTGGTTCACATCCGCCTTGCCGCTGGGATAGACGCGGCAGAGCAGCGGCGTCACCTCCGCGAGGTCGCTGAAATCGTCCCAGCGCAAGGTGATCCCGGCGGCGGCGGCCATGGCGACGAGGTGGATGGTGTGGTTGGTGGAACCGCCCGTCGCGTGCAGCCCGACCATGCCGTTGACGAAGGCGCGCTCGTCCAGGATGCGGCCGACCGGCATGAATTCGTTGCCGGAGGCGGTGATGGCCAGCGCGCGGCGCACGGCCTCCTTCGTCAGCGCGTCGCGCAGCGTGGTGCCGGGGTTGACGAAGCTGGCGCCCGGCAGGTGCAGGCCCATGATCTCCATGAGCATCTGGTTGGTGTTGGCGGTGCCGTAGAAGGTGCAGGTGCCGGGGCCGTGGTATGACCGCGTCTCCGCCTCCAGCAGCGCCTCGCGCCCGACCTTGCCCTCGGCGAAGAGCTGGCGGATGCGCGTCTTCTCGTCGTTCGGCAGGCCGGAGGTCATCGGCCCGGCGGGGATGAAGACGCTGGGCAGGTGGCCGAAGGAGAGCGCGCCGATGACGAGGCCGGGCACGATCTTGTCGCAGATGCCGAGATAGACGGCGGCATCGAAGGTCTGGTGCGACAGCGCGACGGCGGTGGCGAGCGCGATGACATCGCGCGAGAAGAGCGAGAGCTCCATTCCCGCCTCGCCCTGCGTGACGCCGTCGCACATGGCGGGCACGCCGCCCGCCACCTGCGCCGTGGCGCCGGCGGCGCGCGCGGCCTCGCGGATCAGCCCGGGGAAGCGCTCATAGGGCTGGTGCGCCGAAAGCATGTCGTTATAGGCGGTGACAATGCCGAGATTCGGCGCGTCGCTGCCATAGATGCGTTCCTTGTCGGCCGCGCCGCAGGCGGCAAAGGCATGCGCCTGGTTGGCACAGCCGAGCGCCTTGCGCGGGGCCTTCGCCGCGGCGGCTTCGATGCGGTCGAGGTAGCGGGAGCGTGCCGGGCGGCTGCGCTCCACGATGCGTTCGGTGACTTCGCCAATCCGTGCCTGCAACGTCATGTTTTCGATCCGTCGGAACCCGGCCAGCAAACTGCGCATTGTGCGGCGCCGCCGCAAGCCGATTATGCGGGGCCGGAACGCAGGAAAGGGCGACCCCTGCGGGAGCCGCCCTCGCCCTCTCCATCCCTGGCCCCAGGGGGGGGTCAGCCCTGGTGGGACTTGCCCGCCTGCGGCGCCTGCATCGCCACGAAGGCCCCGTGGCCGTCGCGCTGCACCCGCAGCGCCACCGCGCCGCCATGGCTCCGGGCGGCCTCGCGGATCGCCTTCGCGGCGTCCTCGGGGCTGGCCACCGGCTTGCCGGCGACGCTGGTGATCACGTCGCCCGCCTGCAACCCGGCCTGGGCAGCGGGGCCGTCGGGCTCCACGGCGGAAACCACGGCGCCCTTGGTGCCGCGCGGCAGGTCCAGGCCCTGCTGCTCGGCCTCGCGGATGCTGGCCAGGCCGATGCCGAAGCGCGGCTGGCCGTCATCCTCGCCATGGCCGGCCTGGGCCTGGGCGCCGTCCTGGGCGGGCAGCGAGGCGAGCTTCACCGGGAGCTTCTGGTCCTCCCCGTCGCGGCGCGCGGTCAGCGTGGCCTCGGCGCCGGGGTGGTGGTCGGCGATCACCCGGGCCAGCTCGCGCGGGCTGTGGATCGCGGTGCCGTCCACGGCGGTGATCACGTCGCCCGCCTTGAGCCCGGCGCGGGAGGCGGGGCTGTCGGGCTCGACCTGGGCCACCAGCGCGCCCTGGGCCTCGGGCAGTTGCAGCGCCTTCGCCATGGTGGCGGTCACCGGCTGGGTGCTGGCGCCAAGGAAGCCGCGCTCGACATGGCCGTTCTTCTCCAGCTGCGCCACCACCGTCTGGACGATGTTGGAGGGGATGGCGAAGCCGATGCCGACCGAGCCGCCGCTGGGCGAGAAGATGGCGGTGTTGACGCCGATCACCGTGCCGTCCTGGGCGAAGAGCGGGCCACCGGAATTGCCGCGGTTGATCGGGGCATCGACCTGCAGGAAGTCGTCATAGGGGCCGGCGCCGATGTCGCGGCCGCGGGCCGAGACCACACCCGCCGTGACGGTGCCGCCGAGGCCGAAGGGATTGCCCACCGCCACCACCCAGTCGCCCGGGCGGGCCTTGTCGGAATCGCCCAGCTTCAGGAAGGGCAGGTTGCCGCCGGCATCGATCTTCAGCAGCGCCAGGTCGGTGCGCTCGTCGCGGCCCACGATCCGGGCCGGCAGCTCGCGCCCGTCATCCAGCGTCACCTTCACCGAGGCGGCGTCCTTCACGACATGGTTGTTGGTGACGACATGGCCCTCGGCATCGACCAGGAAGCCGGAGCCCAGCGCCTCGGCCACGCCGCCGCGCGGCCCGCCCTCGGGGGCACCGAAATAGCGGCGGAACATGCGGTCCTGCGGCGAGCCCGGCGGGAAGGGCGAGCCGGCCTCGGCCTGCTGCTGCGGCTTCTCGATGGCGGTGATGGTCACCACCGCCGGGCGGACCTTGGCGACCAGATCGGCAAAGCCCGGAAGGCCCTGCATGGCCGGGGCCACCACGGCGGCGGCGGGCTGGATCTGGCCGCCCTGCGGAGCCTGGACGGCACCCTCGGCGAAGGCGGGCGCCCAGCCGGTGGCGACGCCACCCAGGGCCGTGCCGGCCAGCAGCACGGCGGCGAAGGCGGCGTTGCGACGGCGGTTACGGAAGGGATTCGACATCCGAGCGGTTCCTCTCAGGACTGCGGCCGGTGGTGATGCCACCGCGATGGATGCCATCTGGACCCGCGCCGCTGGAGACGCTCCGACAGGATCATGAAAGAGTTTTCAGGGTTCCGGACCGGGCTCAGGCGCGGCGGCGGAAAGGTCCAGGGCGACGGTGAGCCCCCTCCCCCCCGGCCCGTCATGGAGTTCGAGGCGGCTGTCATGCAGGCGCGCGACCGCGGCCACGAGGGCGAGGCCCAGGCCGGTCCCCGGCGTGTTGCGGCTGCGGTCCAGCCGGTAGAAGCGGCGGAGCACCTTCTCCCGCTCCTCCGCCGGGATGCCGGGACCGTCGTCGGAGACCTCCAGCACCGGGCCGGGGCGCAGCGTGACGCGCAGCGTGCCGGCGCCATGGGCCAGGGCGTTGTCGAGCAGGTTGGCAAGGGCCTGGCGCAGCAGGGTGGCATGGCCGGCGATGCGCTGGCCGGGGGCGATCCCGGCCTCCAGCCGGCGCCCGGCCTCCTCGGCCACGGGGGCATAGACCTCCGCCACCTGGGCGGCGAGCGCGGAAAGGTCGAGCGGGGCGATGTCGTCCCGCCCCGCCCCCGCCTCGGTGCGGGCGATGCGCAGCAGGGCGGAGAAGGTGGCGAGGATGCCGTCGAGCTCCCCGATCGCGGCCTCCAGCGTGGCGGCATCGGCCTCCGGCTCGCGGGCGCCGGCCAGGGCCGTTTCCAGCCGCTGCCGCAGGCGGAAAAGCGGCGAGCGGAGGTCGTGCGCCACGTCGTCGGTGACCTGCCGCACCTCGGCGACCAGGCGCTCGATGCGCTCCAGCATGGCGTTCATCGTGGCGGCGAGGCGGTCGAACTCGTCGCCGCGCCCCGAGGCGGGCAGGCGCCGGCCGAGATCGCCGGCCATCACGGCGCGAGCGGCGGTGCTGACCCCGGCCAGGCGGCGCTCCAGGCTGCGCGCCGCCAGGAAGCCCAGGGCCAGCGCGAGCACGGCCCCCAAGGCGCCGGAAATCCAGGGCGTCCAGGCCAGGGCGGCGGCGGCGCGCTCGGCCGGGGCGAGGTCGGTGGCGAGGACGAGGCCGACCCCGCCCTGCAGCACGGTGCCCAGGGCCCGCAGCCGGGTGCCGTCCTGCCCCCGCAACGTGGCGAAGCCGCGCAGGCCGGGCGGCACGCCGGGCAGGTCGCCCAGCAGGGGGCGGCCATCGGCGGTCTGCAGTTGCACACGCAGCGGGCCGCTGCGGCGGACATAGGACTGCGCCACGGTGGCGAGGCCGGACAGGCCGCCAGCCTCGTATTCGCGCAGGAACCCCTCGGCCTCGGCGGCCAGGATCAGGTCGAGCTGCTGGTTCAGCGCCGCCTGGGCACGCAGCCAGCCCCAGCCGGCGCCAAGGCCGGAGGCGAGCATCACCACCGCGGCGATCAGCAGCGCGGCGCGCGGGGCGAAGGAGCGGGTCCAGCGGAAATGGCGGCGCAGGCGCATGGGGCTTGGGGAACCGGGCTCCAGGAAACGCGGTGCCGGGGGGCACCGGGCCGGGCGCGCGGAGCCCGGAAGCGGATCATGCGGCGGGCGGCGCCATTCCGGCACCGCGATTCCCGGCGCGCGGGCGCCGGCGGCGATGGCTGTAGGGCGAAACCGGCCCGCGAGGCGAGTCCGTATGGCGGCGGGTCGGGGGGCGCTCTCCCGGTCCGCCCTCCCCTTCGCCGCTCACCGCAAAGGCCCTCCCCGCGGCGGGCCCGGTGCCGGAGCGGCGCGGACCGTGGCAGGCTGTCCCGCAGAGCCCCGCCCTCGGGGCCCCGTCCCCGGGACCCCGGAACAACAGGTCAGGAAGGAACATCCGCGCATGAAGACCGACACCCCCCTCCCCGCTCCGGCCACCTCCACCGGGGCGCAGGCGTGAGCGCGTCCGCATCCACCGCCCCGCGCCACCGGCCCGAGGCGCTGCGCGCCTTCGCCGCCCAACTCTTCGGCGCGGCGGGCATGGAGGCGGACAAGGCCGGGGCCGTCGCCGATATCCTGGTCGAGGCCGACATGCTCGGCCACGACACGCACGGGCTGGAACTGGCGGCGCGCTACCTGGGCGAGATCGAGGCCGGGACCATGGCCCTACGGGGCGAGCCGGAGATCCTTTCCGACCGGGGCGCGGTGATGGCCTGGCGCGGCAGGCGGCTGCCGGGCGCCTGGCTGGTGCTGCGGGCGCTGGAGGCCGCCTATGGACGCGTGGCGCAATTCGGCATCGCCAGCATCGCCATCGGCGACTGCCACCACACCGGCTGCCTCGCCGCCTATCTGCAGCGCGCGGCGGAACGGGGGCTGGTGCTCTCGATCCATTCCTCGGCGCCCGGCGCGGCCTCGGTGGCACCCTTCGGCGGGGTGAAGGGCACGCTCTCCCTCGCCCCCTTCGCCTTCGGCTTCCCGACCGGCGGCGACCCGGTGATGATCGATGTCAGCGCCTCCATCACCACCAACAACATGGCGCTGCGCCTGATCCGCGAAGGGCGGCGCTACGAACGTCCCTGGCTGATGGATGCGGAGGGGCAGGTGACGGAGGATCCCACCGTGGTCCAGCGCGGCGGCACGGTCCTGCCGGCAGGCGGCCAGGACCACGGGCAGAAAGGCTATGGCTGGGCCCTGACCGCCGAGGCGCTGAGCCAGGGCCTGTCCGGCCATGGCCGCGCCGACGGGGCGCCGGGCATGTCGAACGCCGTCTTCCTCCAGATGATCGACCCCGGCGCCTTCGCCGGGCTGGACGCCTTCACCCGGCAGGCCGACGCGATCACCGGCAACTGCCGCGCCAGCCCGCCGCGCCCGGGCTTCGGCCCGGTGCGCCTGCCCGGCGAGGCGGGGCTGCGCCGGCGGGCGGCGGCGGAACGCGACGGGCTCGCGCTGCGGGCGGGCATCCTCGACGCGCTGCGCCCCTGGGCGGAAAAGCTGGGCGTCGCCATGCCCTGAGGGGCGTCGTGCCGGCCGCGGACAGGCACACGGGCCGGGCTCACCCCTCGGCGCCGGCCCGCTCCGGTGCTTCCAGCGCATAGCCGGCGCCGCGCACGGTGCGGATCATCGGCGGCTCGCCGCCCGCCTCCAGCTTGCGCCGCAGGCGGCTGACATGGACGTCCACCACGTTGGTGGTGGGGTCGAAGGAGAAGTCCCAGACCTTCTCCAGCAGCATGGTGCGGGTCAGCACCTCGCCCGGATGGCGCAGCATGTACTCCAGCAGGCGGAACTCGGTCGGCAGCAGCTCGATGGGCCGGGCGCCGCGCGTGACGGTGCGGCGCAGCAGGTCCATGCGCAGGTCGGCCAGGGACAGCTCGGTGGATTCCGTGCTGGCGGCGGGGCGGCGGGCCAGGGCGCGCAGCCGGGCGCGCAGCTCGGCGAAGGCGAAGGGCTTGGCGAGGTAGTCGTCGGCGCCCGCCTCCAGCCCCTCCACCTTGCGGTCCACCTCCCCCAGCGCTGTGAGCATCAGGACGGGCGTGGCGATGTTCGAGGCGCGCAGGGCCCGCACGATGGCGACTCCGTCCGGCCCGGGCAGCATGCGGTCGGTGACGATCACGTCGAAGGGCTCGTTGAGCGCCAGGAACAGCCCGTCCCTGCCGTTGCGCGCGACATCCACGACATGCCCGTCCTCGCCCAGGCCCTTGGCGATGTAGTCGGCCGTGACCGTATCGTCCTCGATCACCAGGATGCGCATGCCGCCGTCACCTTCCGCCGCCGTCATCCCTCCCATGTGGTGCCTACGGGCCGGGGCGACGGCCCCCGGTTGTGACGCAGATCGGGCCAGGCGACAACGCGGCCCCAAGGGAATGACGAGGGGCCGGCGGGTCGTTGCGGGGCCGGCGAAAGTCCGGCCGGGGTTGGACCTCGGGCGGCGGCGGTGCCAGTCTTGGCGGCCAAGAGTCGCGGGAGCGGCCGGAACGGAGGAAACACCCGGCGAAGCGGCCCGCCCCGGCGGCGGCGCCACCGGCACCCTTTCCGTCGCGGCCGCGGCGACGCCTGCTCGGAGGATGGGAAGGACTTGCCCTTGGAAACCCACAAGCACTTCATCGGCGGCCGCTGGACCGGTCCGGACAAGTACCTGCCGGTGGCCAATCCCTCGGACGGGCAGGTGATGGCCCGGATCGCGCGCGGCACCACCCAGGACGTGGACGCCGCCGTGGCCGCCGGACAGGCGGCGATGGAGGGCGACTGGGGCCGGCTGGACGCCGCCACGCGCGGCCGGCTGCTGCTGCGCCTGGCCGGGCTGGTGCGGCGCGACGCCGAGGCGCTGACCCGGATGGAAAGCGAGGATGTCGGCAAGCCGCTGGCCCAGGCGGCGGCCGACGTGGCCGCCTGCGCGCGCTACTTCGAGTTCTATGGCGGCGCCGCCGACAAGGTGCATGGCGAGACCATCCCTTTCCAGGAAGGCTACACCGTCCTGACGATGTGGGAGCCGCATGGCGTCACCGCCCATATCGTGCCGTGGAACTATCCGCTGCAGATCACCGGTCGCTCGGTCGGCGCGGCGCTGGCCATGGGCAACGCGGTGGTGCTGAAGCCGGCGGAGGACACCTCGCTGACCGCGCTGGCCCTGGCGCGGCTGGCGGACGAGGCGGGCTTCCCGGCCGGATCGTTCAACGTCGTCACCGGCCTGGGCGAGGAGGTCGGCGCGGCGCTGAGCGCGCATCCGGGGATCAGCCATATCAGCTTCACCGGCTCGCCCGAGGTCGGCACGCTGATCCAGGCGGCGGCGGCGCGGAACACCATCCCCGTGACGCTGGAGCTGGGCGGCAAGTCGCCGCAGATCGTCTTCGCCGATGCCGATCTGGCGGAAGCGGCGCCGACCGTGGTGAAGGCGATCATCCAGAATGCCGGCCAGACCTGCTCCGCCGGATCGCGCGTGCTGATCGAGGATTCCATCTACGACAGCTTCACCGCCGACCTCGCCGCGCGCTTCCGCGAGTTGCGCGTCGGCGCCGCGTCGCAGGACCTCGATCTCGGCCCGGTGGTGAACGCGGCGCAGAAGGAGCGGATCGAGCGCTACCTCGCCATCGCGGAGCGCGACGGGCTGCCCATCCTGGCGCAGGGCGAGCTCGGCCCGAACCTGCCGCGCGACGGCTTCTACGTGCGGCCGGTGCTGATCGGCGACGTGCCGCCGGACCATGTGCTGGCGCAGGAGGAGATCTTCGGCCCGGTTCTCGTCGCCATCCGCATCCGCGACGAGGCGGATGCGCTGCGCGTGGCCAACGGCACGGCGTTCGGCCTGGTGTCCGGCATCTGGACGCGCGATGTCGGCCGCGCGATGCGGCTGGCGCGTCGCGTGCGCACCGGGCAGGTCTTCGTCAACAACTATGGCGCGGCGGGTGGCGTGGAACTGCCCTTCGGCGGCATGAAGCGCTCCGGTCACGGGCGCGAGAAGGGTTTCGCCGCGCTCCACGGCTTCGCCACGCTGAAGACCATCGCGATCCGGCACGGCGCGTGATTCCAGGGAGGGAACAGGATGAGGCTCAAGGACAAGGTCGCGCTGGTCACCGGCGCGGGCGGCGGCTTCGGCGAGGGGATCGCGAAGCGCTTCGCGCAGGAGGGCGCGAAGGTCGCCGTGCTGGACCTGCGCGCCGATGCGGCGGAGCGCGTGGCGCGCGAGATCGGCGGCGACGCCATCGCCGTCACGGCGGATGTGGGCGACGGCCCCTCCGTGCACGGCGCGGTGGAGCAGGTGCGCGCGGCCTTCGGCGGGCGGATCGACATCCTGGTGAACAATGCCGGGACCACGCACCGCAACCAGCCGGTGCTGGATGTGGACGAGGAGACCTTCGATCGCGTCTTCCGCGTCAACGTGAAGTCGATCTACCTCTTCGCGCGCGAGGTCGTGCCGGTGATGCGCGACGCGGGCGGCGGCGTGATCCTGAACATCGGCTCCACCGCCGGGCTGCGGCCACGGCCGGGCCTGTCCTGGTACAACGCCACCAAGGGCGCGGTGAACGTGATGTCGAAGTCGCTGGCGCTCGACTTCGCGCCGTGGAAGATCCGCGTGAACGCGATCTGCCCGGTGATGGGGGCGACGGGACTGCTCACCGAGTTCATGGGCGTGCCCGACACGCCCGAGAACCGCGCGAAATTCGTCTCCACCATCCCGCTCGGCCGCATGTCGCGGGCGGAGGACATCGCCAACGCGGCGCTCTACCTCGCTTCCGACGAGGCCGAGTTCATCACGGGCGTGGAACTGCCCGTGGATGGCGGGCGCACCGTCTGACACCGGTTCGCGGAAGACAGGACTTCCGCGGACCTCTCGCGCGCGCCGTGTTGACCGGCCCGCGGCGCGCGAGGGAAGGCTTGCACGGGCCGGCACGGAAAGGCCGCTTTCCTTGCGCCGGCCGGAACGACCGCAGCGCAAGGCCGTGCGCCCCGCCCCGCCATGGCCCCCCGGCGCGGGCCGGGTTCCGGAAAATGCGCTGGCATCCCGTGCCACTTGCGCGCAGAATGCCGTGGCGGACAGGACTTCGCGTTATCGCGCCCGCCGGTCCGCAGTCCGGCTTTCCCATGGGCATCGGCATCCATGGATTGCCTCTGTGGATGGAAGCGGGCAAAACCCGCCCCTATCCATGATCCGGATGGGCACCGGGAAGAAGCGCAGGGTTGACTCAGGCGGGACCGGTTTCCGCAGAGGGCCTGAAAGGCATTCGCAATCGTTGTTTGGCCAGGAACTTCGTGACGGAAGACAGATTGGAACGCAGGGTTTGACAGCCGGTGACAAGTCTCCGCCAAGCCCTGTCCCACCTGCCCTTCGCACAGGTTCTACAGATATTATGAGAACTCATCGGTGCAACTGACGCGCGAGCAGTATGCGATCGCGGAATCGCTCGGCTGTCGTTTCCTGCCGGCGACCGAATCCCAGATCCATCGCTTGTCCATGCAGCAGCGGATCTTCTGGCTGGACGGAAAGGCCTTTGTCGTGAGCCGCCGGGACGGCTTCCACGAAACCGCCGGCACGTTGCGCCGCCTTCTCGCGCATGCGCTCGCCCCCGGCCTTTCCGAAGGGCCTTCCGGCGGCCATGCCGCGGCTCCGCCCACCGATGCGCCGCCGGCCGGGGCAGCCCGGGCGCCGGCCCCTCAGGCTTCGTTGCCCCAGGATGCCGCGCCCCGGGAAAAGACACCCCCGGCCGTGGAGGCACCTCCTGCGCAGGATGCTCCGGCCTCGCCTCCCCCGGCCGCCGCCCCGCCGGCGGGCAGCGTTGCGAAACCGCGCCGGGCCGGTGGCAGGGCACACCCTCCTGCGCCGGAGCAGCCCGCCCTGGCCCTTCAGGAGGCTTCCCCGGACACCCCACGCGGCACCACGGACAGCCAGGCGGAAGCCACGCCCGGGGAAGTTGCCGCGCAGCCCGTCGCGCCCCCGGAACCCGAGCCCGTGGCGGCGTCCGCGCAGGCCGGGAGCGAGGAAGTCCGCGCCGATGCCGCCGCCGCCCTCCTGGCCGGCGCCGGGCTGGGCAGCCTCGGCGTCCTGCTGCAGCCGGGGGCCCTGGCGCGGAAGCGTCCCCGCAAGCAGATCCCCGGGCTGCTGGCCCCGAAGAAGCGCGATCCGGTGTCGCTGACCGTGCAGATCGTGGCGGCCCATGTCTCGAACAACGCGGTGCAGACCACCGACCTGCCCAACCTGATCGCCGAGGTGCATCGCGCCCTGACGGGGCCGATGGGCACGGCGAACGGGGCGGAGCCGGGCCGCCCGCCGCCCGTGGCGGCCTCCCTGACCCGGCGCCGTGCCGAGGGCGCGCAGAAAGGTGCCGGGAAGGGCTGAACCCGGCGGCCGCGCCTACTCCCCCGGCCCCGGGAAAAGCGTGGCGCTACGCCCCATGAGCCGGTAGCCGAGCAGGCCCAGCCATTCATGCACGGCGCCGTCGAGGTTGCCGAGCTTATCGGGCAGGCTGTTCTCCAGCGTCTCGCCATAGGACGCCCCGCTGCGGTAATCGACCGGCCAGGGCAGGACCTCCCACCCGGCCCGCCGGAAGGCGCCGACCGAACGCGGCATGTGCCAGGCGGAGGTCACCAGCAGCCAGGTCTCCCCCGGCGCGGGCCGCACTTTCTGCCGCAGGAAGACCGCGTTCTCGTAGGTCGTGCGGGACTCCTCGTCGTAGATGACCGGCTGGGTCAGGCCCAGCTCCTCGAAGAGGCGGCGCGCCACCTCGGATTCCGTGACATGCCCGGCCACCAGCCGCCCGCTGCCGCCGGTGAAGGCCAGCCTCGCCCCGGGATAGCGCCGGGCCAGCCCCACGAAGGCGGTCATCCGCTCCGCCGCACCGTTGAGCGAGGGGGTGCCGTGCACCTCGGTCATCTCCGTCCGCACCGCCCCGCCCAGCACGATGATGCCATCCACATGGGCCGGGGGCGGATTGGGCTGCGGGAAGCGGTTCTCCAGCGGTGCCAGCAGCCAGGAATCGATCGGCAGCAGGATCAGCAGCAACTGGAACCCCGACGCCAGGCCGAGAAGCGTGAGCCCGCTGCGCCGCCAGCGGCGCCACACCAGCAGGGTCCCCAACAGGAGGCAGAGGAACAGCAGGAAGCTCGGCTGGGCGAGCAGCGAAAGGGACTTCGTGATCTGGAAGCTCAAGCGGCCCTGCCTGCATCCCGTTGCCCGGGCAGGCTAGCATGGCCGCTCCCGGGCCGGCGATGGCCCCCCCCCGCCGCCCGTTGCACGCCCCCCCGAAGGAGCGTCAGGCCACCCGCGTCGGCAGGGGCTGCCCGGCGAAATGCGCCCGCAGGTTCTCCACCACGAGGTTGCCCATGGCCAGCCGGGTCTCCACCGTGGCGCTGGCGCGGTGCGGCTGCAGCACCACGTTCTCCATGCGGCGCAGCGCCTCGGGCACATGCGGCTCCTCGGCGAAGACGTCGAGCCCGGCGCCGCCCAGGCGCCTTTCCTGCAAGGCCGCGATCAGCGCCGGCTCCGAGACGATGGAGCCGCGGGCGATGTTGACCAGGATGCCCTCCGGCCCCAGCGCGTCGAGCACATGGGCATTGACCAGGCCGCGCGATTCCGGCCCGCCCGAGGCGGTGATCACCAGGAAGTCGGATTCCCGCGCCAGCTCCACCAGCGAGCCGACAAAGCGGTAATCCGGCAGGCCCTCTACCGGATGCAGGTCGTTGTAGGCGATGGTCATGCCGAAGCCCGCGGCACGCTGCGCCACGGCGCGGCCGATGCGGCCCATGCCCAGGATGCCCAGATGCTTGCCGCTGACCTTGTGGCCGAGCGCCATGGTCTCGCGCTCCCAGCGCCCCTCGCGCACGAAGCGGTCGGCGTTGCAGAGGTTGCGCGACACGGCGAGCATCAGCGCCATGCCGAGATCGGCGACATCGTCGGTGAGCACGCCGGGCGTCGCGGTGACGGGGATGCCGCGCCGCCTGGCCTGCTCCGTGTCCACCGCATCCACGCCGATGCCGTTGACCGCGACGATCTCCAGCGCCGGCAGCGCCTCCATGACCGCGCCCGGCAGTCCGGCGGTGCCGCTGGTGGCAACGCCACGGATGCGCGGCCCCGTCTCGCGCAGGAAGGCATCCCTTTCACCCGGCGGGGGCAGGCGGTGCAGTTCGAAGGACGCCTCGAGCTTGGCCTCGATGGCCGGCATCAGTTTCGACATCACCAGGATCGCCGGCTTCTGGCTCATCTTCTTCCTCCCTGTGGCTCCGTGCCCACACGCCTCACATGGTCACTCCGGCAGCGTTTCAACATCCGGCCGAGGGAGGGCCATTGCCCGTTCCGGCCCTCCGCACAGGTCCGGCCAGGGCATTCCCGGCCCGTCCGCATCCGCCTCGCCAGGGCACCGGCTCATCGTCCCGGGCGCGGCGTCCGCGTTCCCGGGCGATGCGCCCCACGGCGGTCCGCTCCGGGTACGGGCCGGCCCGCCGATTGGGGGCGCCCCGTTCAGCCGATGGCGGTCCGCACCGTGCCGATACCCGGGAACTCCGCCTCCACCGCCGTGCCCGGCGGCACGGGGATGGCGCCGCAGCAGGAGCCGGTGGTGACCACGTCGCCCGCCTTCAGCCCGCCGGTGCGCGCGGCGGCATGGTTCGCCATCCAGTGCAGCAGCCGCGCCGGGTCGCCGCCCGGGTTGCCGCCCCTGCCCTCCGCCGCCACCTGGCCGTTCAGGCGCAGGATGAAGGGCTGCGCCGTGGGCACGACGCCGCGCCAGTCCGCCAGCGCCGGGCCGACGATCAGGGCGCCATGGCTCTGCTGGTCGGCCAGGTGGCTCAGCCTGTCGGTGGTGTTCAGCCCCATGAAGCGGGTGTCGGCGATCTCGATGGCCGGGTGCAGGCTGGCCACCGCGTCCAGCACCTCCTCCGGCGCATAGGGCTCGGCGCGCGGCGGCAGGTCGCGGCCCATGCGGTAGGCGAGCTCGGCCTCCACCCCCATCACCTGGAAGAAGCCGGGGGCGAAGGGGCTGTCGTCGAAGCGCAGCGTGCCGGCCAGGATCGGCGCGGCGAAGGGCGGGGCCTCGGGGTTGGCGGCACCGACCTTCCAGGCGGCGATGCCGCCCTGCTCCGGCGCCAGCGCCGCCGCCACCGCGTCCTGGATGGCATAGGCCTCGGCCTCGTCCTGCGGCCGGGCGCCGTCGGGCAGGACGGCGATCCAGTCGCGGCTGCGGCGGGCCTGGAGCAGCGCCTCGGTGGCGGCGCGCGGATCTGTCATGAAACTCGTTTCCGTCAGTCGGGCCGTCCGCACGGGGACCGGCCCGGGGACGGCGCTGGGGTGGTCAGGAACAGGACGGGCGATGCGCCTCAGTGCGAGTGCCGGGGCATCCCCTTGGTATGGACCACATCCTGATAGGCTGTGGCGAAGTCCAGGCAGGCGCCGTCGGAGAGCTGCCCCACCCGCTCGCGGTAGAGCTGCTGCCAGGGCGTCTGGTTGCTCGGCACATAGGGCTGCAGGGCATCGCGCCGCGCCGCGATCTCCTCCTCCGGCAGCAGAAGGTCCACCCGCCGGGCGCGCAGGTCGAAGCGCACGCGGTCGCCCGTCTTCAGCAGGGCGAGGCCGCCGCCCACCGCCGCCTCGGGCGAGACGTTGAGGATGGAGGGGCTGGCCGAGGTGCCGCTCTGCCGCCCGTCGCCGATGCAGGGCAGCGCGTTGACGCCACGCCGGATCAGCGCGTCGGGCGGCTGCATGTTCACCACCTCCGCCGAGCCGGGATAGCCGACCGGGCCGCAGCCGCGGATGAAGAGGATGCAGTACTCGTCGATCTCCAGCGCCGGGTCGTTGATCCGCTTGTGGTAGTCCTCCGGCCCCTCGAAGACGATGGCGCGGCCCTCGAAGGCATCCGGGTCCTCGGGGTTGGACAGGTAGCGGTCGTGGAACTCCCTGGAGATCACCGAGGTCTTCATCACGCCGGTATCGAAGAGGTTGCCGCGCAGCACCAGCATCCCCGCCTCCGGCATCAGCGGCGCGGAGAAGGGGCGGATCACGTCGCGGTCCTCCACCGTCACGCCGGCCAGGCTCTCGGCGATCGGGCGGCCGCTGACGCCCACCGGCCCGCCATGCAGCACGCCGGCATCCAGCAGCTCCCGCATCACCGCCGGCACGCCGCCGGCCCGATGGAAGGATTCGCCGAGATAGGCGCCGGCGGGCTGGCAGTTGACCAGCAGCGGCAGCTCGTGCCCGACACGCTGCCAGTCGTCGAGGCTGAGCTCGACGCCGACATGCTTCGCGATGGCGACCAGGTGCGGCGGGCAGTTGGTGGAGGCGCCCAGCGCCGAGGCCACCATGATGGCGTTCTCGAAGGCCTCCTTGGTCATCACCTTGCGCGGCGTCAGGTCCTCGTGGACCATCTCCACGATGCGCTTGCCGGTGACGTAGGCCATCTGCCCGCGCTCCCGGTACGGGGCGGGGATGGAGGCGCAGCCGGGCAGGCTCATGCCCAGCGCCTCGGCCAGCGAGTTCATCGACAGCGCCGTGCCCATGGTGTTGCAGTGGCCGACGCTGGGGGCGGAGGCGGCGGCCAGCGCCATGAACTCCTCGTAGCCGATCTCGCCCGCCGCCATGCGGCGCCGCGCCTCCCAGATGATGGTGCCGCTGCCGGCCAGCTTGCCCTTGTAGTGCCCGTCCAGCATCGGGCCTCCGGACAGGACGATGGCCGGGATGTTCACCGTGGCGGCGCCCATCAGCAGGGCGGGCGTGGTCTTGTCGCAGCCGGTGGTGAGCACCACCCCGTCGAGCGGATAGCCGTAGAGCACCTCGACAAGCGACAGATAGGCAAGGTTGCGGTCCAGCGCCGCGGTGGGTCGCTTGCCGGTCTCCTGGATCGGGTGGCAGGGGAATTCCAGCGGGATGCCCCCGGCGTCGCGGATGCCGGCCCGCGTGCGTTCCGCCAGCTCGATGTGATGGCGGTTGCAGGGGGCGAGGTCGCTGCCGGTCTGGGCGATGCCGATGATCGGGCGGCCGGATTGCAGTTCCTGCGGCGTCAGGCCGTAGTTCAGGTAGCGCTCCAGATAGAGCGCCGTCATATCCGGGTCGGAGGGGTCGTTGAACCAGTTCTGGCTGCGTAGCGTGGCCATGATGCACTCCTGCCCTGTCATCCGTCGCTGGCGTCCGGTTCCCGGATCACCGCTCCTCAGGGCGGGCATCAAACGACCGGCTCCCGCCCCTGTCCAGCCTCCCGCCCCGGCTTTCGCGGGCCGTTCCGTCCTCGGGGAAAGGCGGGGCGCGGCGCCCGGGGCAGCCCCCGGCAGAGAGGCTCCGCCCCCCTCTCCGCCGGGGACATGCTATGTCCCCGGGCCCCGCCTTTCGTTGGCGCCTGTGGCGGCCGTTACCCTGCCGCCTGATCCCCGAAACAGGTGGAAACGCGAGGCTCCCGAAAAGAAGAAAGACACCGTCTCCGCGCTCGCGGCACCGGCAGCCCGCCGGAGAGCATGGATCTCCGGCGCGATCCGGCATCCGTCAGGACCAACTCATCGGGTCCAGGGCCCGCAGGGTCCTGGCGGATAGGGGGTCCGGGGGAAAGGCGGCGCCTTTCCCCCGGGGAGAGCCACCCACGCCAAGGCCAGAACCATCCGGGCACGGAAATCGCTTGCCGCCGGGCGGCGCCCCGGCTGTGCTGGCCGGGTTCGGGCGAGAGGAGGCGGGCGGATGACGGGCCGGGCCGGGCTGGCGGGCGGGGAGCGCCACCGCTTCGAGGATCTGCGGCACCTGCTGGCGGCCGCGACGCCCAGGCGCTCGGGCGACGAGCTGGCCGGGATCGCCGCCGGGTCGGATGCGGAACGGGTGGCGGCGCGGCGGGTGCTGGCGGAACTGCCGCTGAAGGCCTTCCTGTCGGAAAGCGTGGTCCCCTACGAGGCGGACGAGGTCACGCGGCTGATCCTCGACACGCATGACGCCATGGCTTTCGCGGCCGTGTCGCACATGACGGTGGGCGATTTCCGCGACTGGCTGCTGTCGCACGAGGCGGATGCGGCGGCGCTGGCCGCGCTGGCGCCGGGGCTGACGCCGGAGATGGTGGCGGCGGTGTCGAAGCTGATGCGGAACCAGGACCTGATCGCCGTGGCGCGGAAATGCCGGGTGGTGACGGCCTTCCGCAACACGATCGGGCTGGAGGGGCGGCTGGCGAGCCGGCTGCAGCCGAACCACCCGGCCGACGACGCGCGTGGCATCGCCGTTTCCGTGCTGGACGGGCTGTTGCACGGTTCGGGCGACGCGGTGATCGGCATCAACCCGGCGACGGACAGCGTCCGCAACGCGGTGGAGCTGCTGCGGATGCTGGATGCGCTGCGCGAACGCTACGGGATCCCGACCCAGACCTGCGTGCTGACGCATGTGACGAACGCCATCCGCGCCATCGAGCTGGGCGCGCCGGTGGATCTCGTCTTCCAGTCCGTGGCGGGGACGGAGGGCGCCAATCGCGGCTTCGGCGTCGATCTCGCCACGCTGCGCGAGGCGCGGGAGGCGGCGCTGTCGCTCGGGCGCGGCACGGCGGGCGACAACGTGATGTATTTCGAGACCGGCCAGGGCTCGGCCCTGTCCGCCGAGGCGCATCACGGGGTGGACCAGCAGACGCTGGAATGCCGCGCCTATGCGGTGGCCCGCGCCTTCCGGCCGCTTCTGGTGAACACGGTGGTCGGCTTCATCGGGCCGGAATACCTCTATGACGGCAAGCAGATCGCCCGGGCGGGGCTGGAGGACCATTGCTGCGGCAAGCTGCTCGGCCTGCCGATGGGGGTCGATGCCTGCTACACCAACCATGCCGAGGCCGATGGCGACGACATGGACGCGCTGATGGTGCTGCTCGGCGCGGCGGGGGTGAACTTCCTGATCGCCGTGCCGGGCGCGGACGACATCATGCTGAACTACCAGAGCCTCTCCTTCCACGACATCCTCGCGCTGCGCTCCATGCTGGGCCTGCGGCCCGCGCCGGAATTCGAGGCCTGGCTGGAGCGGATGGAGATGCTGGGCGCCGACGGGCGGATGCGCCCGCCCCTGCCGCAGAGCCCGCAGGCGGCACGGCTGCTCGCCATGGCCCAGGACCGCGAGGAAGGCGGCTGAACATGGCGGAGGATTTCTGGGAACGCCTGCGCCTCGCCACGCGGGCACGTGTCGGGCTGGGGCGCAGCGGCGATGCCATGCGGCTGGCCGATGTGCTGGATTTCCAGATGGCCCATGCGCTGGCCCGCGATGCCGTGCACACGCCGCTCGACACGGCGGCGCTGCGGGCGGCCCTGTCACCGCTGGAGGCGGTGGAGGTCCGGAGCGCGGCGGGGGATCGCGGCACCTATCTGCGGCGGCCGGATCTGGGCCGGCGGCTGGCACCGGAAAGCCGGGCGCTGCTGTCGCGCGGCGAGTACGACGCGGTCTTCGTGATCGGCGACGGGCTCTCGGCGCTGGCGGTGCAGAAGCACGCGGCCGCCGTCCTCCGCGCCACGCTGGCTCGGCTGAAGGGCTGGCGCATCGCGCCCGTCGTGGTGGCGATCCAGGCGCGGGTGGCGCTGGGCGACGAGATCGGCGAGACGCTCGGCGCCACCCTCTGCGCCATGCTGATCGGCGAGCGGCCCGGCCTCAGCGTGGCGGAAAGCCTGGGCGTCTACCTGACCTACGCGCCGCGCACCGGCTGCCAGGATTCCGGGCGCAACTGCATCTCCAACATCCACGGCCATGGCGGCCTGTCGCACGAGGGCGCGGCGGAGAAGCTGGCCTGGCTGATGCGCGAGGCCCGGCAGCGCAAGCTGAGCGGCATCGGCCTCAAGGACGAGGCGCCGGTGGCCCTGCCGGGGGGCTAGGAACGTCGCGCCGGCATCCACCATGAACCGGCCTTGTGCCGATTTCCAGGACGTGCCGACCCGCCTGCCGACGCTGCCCAATAGCCGCCCTGGTGAACTGCTGCTGCATCACTGGATATCGGACGGCCCATCTGAGGCGTCAAAGGTGTGTCCGGCGGGCACTTATGATCCGCTGGTTTCTTTTTTCTTCTTCGCTTGATCGTGATGCCACTTGATAGAGAAGAACATGCCCGTGCCCAACACGAGAATCTTGAATGGAAAGAAGATTATGGGGAACCAATCCCACATTTCGAATATTTCCAGGCTATGACACTATCTATCGTCAGGAGCGCTACCTCAAAACTGCTGCTTCAGCAATGCCCCACCAACGCCGCTCAGGAGGTTTCGTTGGACGCCCGGGCGGATGGTTCCCGCTGCCCTGGGGAAAGGCGGCGTCTTTCCCCAGCCTCCTATCCGCCAGGGTCCTGAAGGTCCTGGACCTCCCCTTCCCTGGCACACGCCGCCGGCCGGGGGGGGACACAGCCACCGCAAACACCTCTTGCTTCTCCACCCATTCCTCCGTATAGGAATAAAGTCAACTCACACGCCGCAACCGAGCACTCCACAGCGCCCTCCGGGCAATCCCCGGCTGGCCGGACAGCGTCCCGCCCAAGCCTGGCCGACAGCGCCGGCATACGCTGTCCCACCGGGCCCTTCCAGGGGCTTCAGGCTGAGCGCGCCTCGCACACCGCCCGCCACGGCGTCACCTGTTCCGGAACAGAAGTCGGATCAGCCATCATCCGGCACGCCGGTTGAAACCCACGTCCTTTCAGCCGGAAAAGCCTTAAAATCCTAAAATGCTAAAGCGATAAAACAGCCCGCATGGCCGGATGCCCTGCCCCGCAGGAATGGGGCGGCACATGCCTCCCGCGCCGTGCCGCTCAGCCAACCCCACGAATCCCGCCTCGGACCCCCACGCGCCCACGGGGGGCACGCCCGCGGATCGGCGAGCCCCGCCAGCCGTATCAGGCGCCAGCCCGCCGCAACCCACGAAGCCACCCGGGGTGGGACGGCGCCCTCAGCGCAGGATGCCGGTATGACCCAGCGAGTAGCGGCCCGGCATCGGCCAGACGGTCAGGCCATGTGGCTCGGCGCCGACCTTGATCTGCTTCACCGCGCCGGTGGTGGTGTCGAAGGCATAGACCACGTCGTCGAAGCGGCCCGAGAGCCAGAGCGTCTTCCCGTCGGCGCTGACATTGCCCATGTCGGGGCTGCCGCCGCCGGGGATGGGCCAGTTGGCGACGACCTTGCCGCTCGCGAAGTCGAGCACCGAGACGCTGCCCGGCCCCTTGCGCGCGCCATGCACCTTATGGGAGCCGCGGTTGGCGATGTAGAGCACCTTGGCGTCGCGGCTGGGATAGAGGCCATGCGTGCCGACGCCGGTCGGGACATAGCCCGTCTCGACGAAGCGGTCGCCGTCGAGGACGAAGACGCCATCGGCCATCATGTCGGCGACATAGAAGGTGCGGCCGTCCGGCGCCACGCGGATGTCCTGCGGCATGCCGCCCTTGGACAGCTTCAGGTACCCGACGACCTTGTGCTCCACCATGTCGATCTTGGCGAGGCGGCCGCCGAACTCGCAGGTGAAGATGGCGTAGCGCCCGTCGGCGGAGAAATCGGCGTGGTTGATGCCACGGCAGTCCGGCGTGTCGATGGAGAACTGCATCGCCATCGTGTGCGGGTCGCGAAAGTCGAGGCGCTTGCGGGCCTCGGCCACCACGATCGCCGACTTGCCGTCCGGCGTGAAGTACATGTTGTAGGGATCGTCCACCGGGATGGCCTCACCCGGCTTGCCGGTGGCGGCGTCGATGGGCGTGAGGCTGCCATCCTCCTTGCCCTCGGCATTGTTTGTCGCCCAGAGCGTGCGCAGGTCCCAGGACGGCACGACATGCTGCGGCCCGCGGCCGACCTTGAACCGGTCCACGACCTTCATCGTCCCGGGATCGATGACGTAGACATCGTTGGAGCGCAGGTTCGGCACATAGACGCGCGGCAGGTCGCTGCGCACCACCGGCGCCAGCTTGTCGCTGGTGGTCTCGCTGTAGATGTTGCCGGGCACGGTCACGGGCGGCATGCCGGGCACGGTCTGCACGGCGGCCGGGGCCGTGTTCTGGGCCAGGGCCGGCCGGGCCAGAACAGCGGGAGCGGCCAGCATCGCCAGGAGCAGCAGGCGGGAGGCGGAACGGGACATCGGCAGGCGTATTCCTCGATACGGGCCCATGGTCACGGGGGCCGTTTCCGGGGTGGGGCGCCCGGGGGCGGTGCGGTTCGTGAACACGAAGCCGCGCCTCGGGCGAAGGGGGTGGCGGGGCCGGGACGCGAGCATGTGAACCGGCATGCTCCCGGCTGCGGAAGGCGGGTCAGCGGCGCGGCGCGGTGGCCTGGCGGATGGCGGCCACGGTCTGGGCGACGATGGCGCCGGTGCCGATCTGGCCGAGCTCCGCCGTGGCCGGGCGCGGGTCGCCGCCATAGACGCCCTGGGCCGCGCCGGGCTTCTCGGTCGCGGCCTGGAGGGCCTGCTGCCGCACCAGGGAGGGGCGGGTGGCGAGCGTCAGGGCGGTGTCCATGAGGTCGGCATGGGTGCCGATGTCGTCGCCCAGGCCACGGGCGCGCAGGGCCGGGGCGAAGCTGCTCTCGATGGTGTCGTAGTACTGCGCGATGTAGTGCGCCCGCGCCGGGCCCTTGGCCCATTGGCGGTTCAGACGGTCGGCCACATGCCGCAGGTTCTTCTGGTAGCCGCCATGGTCGCCGATCAGCACGATGTCGGTGAAGCCATGCGCGGCGAAGCTTTCGGCGGCGGAGGCCAGCAGGCCCTCGAAGACCTCGGGCGGGATGCTGATCGTGCCGGGAAAGCGCATGTGCGAGCTGGGCGGGTTGATGTTGCCTTCCGGCACATAGGCGATCACCGGGGCGAGCAGGGCATTGCCGAGCTGCCGGGCGATCTGCTCGCCGAGCACCGCCACGCGGGCATTGTGCTTGCCCACGGCGATGAAGGGGCCGCTCTGCTCCGTGCCGCCCACGGGGATGATGACGGTACGCTTGCCGGCCTGGGTGGCGGCCCGGATCTCCGTCCAGGTGAGCTGGTCGAGCCAGACCGTATCGGGCGGCTGCGCCCAGGCGAGAGGGGCGAGAACCAGGAACCCGGCGAGGATCGGGACCTGGAGAAGGGCCAGGTGTCGCTTCCGGAAAGCGGATCGGCGGAACATGGGAACCAGGCAACTCCGGCAATGAGTTCCTGTCTACTCCCCTCCCCGCCCCCCTGCCCAGCCTTCGCGCCCGCAGCGGAGGCCGCGCCCATTCCACGGAAAAGCGCGGAAAACCTCGCTTTCCTCCGGCCGGGCGCGGCCCGGCTCACTTCATGAACGATAATCCACCTTGTCGCCATCGACGAGGCGCAGCGCGGCGGTCCAGGCGAGGTCGTAGATATGCGGGGAGTCGGAGCGGTTGAACTGCTCCGCGGTCCGCAGGCGCACCTCCTCCGGCGGGAAGACGATCTGGTCCATGCCGGCCGAGAGCGCCGCCACCTGCGCCTGGCAGGCGCGCTCCAGGTAGTAGATGTTGTTGAAGGCCTCCGCCGCCGTGCGGCCCGTGACCAGCAGCCCGTGGTTGCGCAGGATCATCGCCTTGTGCTGCCCCAGATCGGCGACCAGCCGCTCGCGCTCGTCGAGGTCCAGCGCGATGCCCTCGTAGCCGTGATAGGAGAGGTGGCCATGGAACTTCAGCGCGTGCTGGCTGATCGGCAGCAGCCCCTCCTTCTGCGCCGAGACGGCGATGCCGGCGCTGGTATGGGTATGGACGACATAGGCCGCGTCATCCCGCGTCATGTGGATCGCGGAGTGGATGGTGAAGCCCGCGGCATTGACCGGCTTGGAGGAAGCGTCCTCCTCGATCACGTTGCCCTCCAGGTCGATCTTCACCAGGTCGCTGGCCCGCATCTCGTGGAACATCACGCCGTAGCGGTTGATCAGGAAGTGGTGGTCGGGCCCCGGCAGGCGGGCGCTGATATGGGTGTAGATGAGGTCCGTCATCCGGTGATAGGCGACGAGCCGGTAGAGCGCCGCGAGCTCGCAGCGGATCTTCCATTCCTCCTCGCTGATCCCCCGTAGGCTGGCGGGCGGGAGGCTGGAGGGCGGCGTGGTCACGTTCATCGGGCTTCTCCCATCGGGCGTTTCTGGCGGAACGGGGATGATCGGCGGGCCGCGACTTTCCGCCCCCCGGCAGCGGCGCGTCAACCGCCGGCGGGGCCCGGACCCTTGCCCCGGCGTGGGCGCGGGTGTCTTTCGGCCCGTATCGCGGGCAGGCTTGCCCCGCACATGGGCAGAGGCGGAAGGAACCAGGCATGGAGCCGGAAATGGGAACGGATCTGGATTTCGCCGCGGCGACCGGCGCCAACGATGGCGGCGTGGTGCGGATCCGGCGCGACCTGCACCGCTTCCCGGAGCTGGGCTTCCTGGAATACCGCACCGCCGCGAAGGTGGCCGTCACGCTGGAACGGCTCGGCTGGTCGGTGAAGGCGGGGCCGGAGGTCATGGTGGAGGGCGAGATGCCCGGCCGCCCCTCCCCGGCCGAGACCGTGGCGGCGCGTGAGGCGGCGCTGGCGGCCGGCGCGCCGCCGGAATGGGTGGCGCGCATGCCGGGCGGCCAGACCGGGGTGGTGGCGGAGCTGCGGCGCGGCGACGGCCCCGTGCTCGCCTTCCGCTTCGACATGGACGCGCTGCCGGTGCGGGAGACGGAGGTGCTGGACCATGCGCCGAACCGGGAGGGCTTCCGCTCGCGCCGCGCCGGGGTGATGCATGCCTGCGGCCATGACGGGCACACCGCCATCGGCCTGGCCCTGGCCGCCCGCCTCGCATCGCCGACCGCGCGCTGGCGGGGCACGATCCGCCTGATCTTCCAGCCCGCCGAGGAAGGCGGACGCGGCGCCCGGCCCATGGTGGCTGCCGGCGTCGTGGACGGGGTCGACCATTTCTTCGCCGGGCATCTCGGCTGCCTGCTGCCCTCGGGCACGGTGGCGCCGGTGGCCACGGGCTTCCTCTATTCCAACAAGCTGGATGCCTTCCTGGAAGGCCGCGCCGCGCATGCCGCGATGGGACCGCAGGAAGGGCGCAACGCCCTGCTGGCCGGGGCCACGGCGGCGCTGAACCTGCACGCCATCAGCCGCCATGCCGAGGCACCGACCCTGGTGAATGTCGGAAGGATGGTGGCGGGCAGCGGCCGCAACGTGATCGCCGATTCCTGCCACCTCGTGCTGGAGGTACGCGGCGGCTCGCAGGCGGCACTGGACTACATGGACCACCGGGCGCGGGAAGTGCTGGCCGGGGCGGCGGCGATGCAGGATGTCGCGCTGCGCATCGAGGAGATGGGCGGCAGCATCGGCGCCACGCCGAGCCCGGAGGCCGCCGCCATCGTGGCGGAGGTGGCGCGCACCGTGCCGGGGATCGCTCGGATCGAGCCGGAATGGCCGATCGGCGGCGGCGACGATGCCACGCTGATGCTGCGCCGGGTGCAGGAGCAGGGCGGCAGCGCGACCTACTTCCTGCTGGGGGCCGATCTCAAGGGCATCCACCACGCGGTGGATTTCGACTTCGACGAGGCGGCCCTGCCGCAGGGAGTGGATCTCTTCGCCGGAATCGCGGAGCGCCTGCTGGGGCAGGACCGGCCACACCACCGGGACGGCGGCGAGGCCTGAGCTCCGGCTCCGCGGTCCGCATGGCCTCACGGATGGATATAGACGTAGCCCACCTGTTCCAGCGCCGCGATCTCGGCCACGCCGCTCGGCACGACATCCTCGGGCTTCGCCCCATGAAGCTGGCCCAGGGAGATGTGCCGCGCGTTGAGCGTGTTCGCGCAGATAAGGAACCGCACGCCATCCGCGCGCAGGGCATCCAGCTTGCCCGCGATCGCCTTGTCGGTGATCGCGAGCTTGAGCATATCCACGCCGGCGGAATGGTCCACCACGGCGATGCGCACATGCTCCTTGCCGACCGCATTGATGTGGTTGCGGATATTGTCGAGCAGCCCGTTGAAGTAGGGCGCGTTCGCCTCGCCCGTCACATCCTCGCCCAGCACATGGCGGCGGAAGAAGATCTCCGCCTTGATGAAGATCGAGATATCCGCGCTGCCGCCGTTGTTGTGGTAGACGACCTTCTGGATCACCTCGGGCGCCGACCCGGTGGGCGCGGCCCTTGCCGGGCAGGCCCATGCCGCCAGCATCAGGGCCGAAAAGAGTGTCGCGACGGCTTTCATTCCTGTCCTTGCCTCGGAAAACTTGCCGATCTGCGTAATATGCTGCAACGCAACGGGAAACAGAATTCGTCATGGTTGCGCGTGACTACGGACCCGGCATGGGTTTTCCACACGCAGTGAGTTTGTGTATCCCTTGAGATTATCTTCATGCGTGCATAAATCGCGTCATTTCCCCCATGACACGAATGCGCCGGACAGCACCCCGATTCCAGCCCCGGCATGGTGTCGGAGCGGTCAGGCCGGCAATGCCTCCTCCGGGCGACGGCAGCCTTCGAGAACGAGGTCGGTGTGCAGCCGCACCACCTCCTCCGGCGTCAGGCGACCGTCCGGGCGGTACCAGGTGCAGACGCCGGTCAGCATGGCCAGCATGGCATAGGCGGCGACCCGCGTATCGGCCAGGGCGAATCCCCCCGCCGCGACGCCCGCGTCCAGCAGGGCGATGAGCCGGCCCTCATAGCCCCGGCGCAGGGCCAGGATGGCGTCGCGGTTCCGCGGCTCCAGCGCGCGCAGCTCGAAATTCGCCACATAGACCTCGCGCTTCTTGTCCATGTGGTAGAGCAGGTGATGCGCCACGAAGGCGCGCACCTGCCCCCGGGGATCGGGCGGCGCGGCGTCCAGCGCGGCCTCCGTGCTGGCGAGCAGCGCCTCCATATGCTCGCGCACCAGGCCGAAGAGCAGTTCCTGCTTCGAGGAGATATGGTTGTAGAGCGAGGCAGGCTGGATTCCGACCTCCGCCGCGAGGTCGCGCAGGCTCATCGCCTCGAAGCCATGCTCGTGGATCAGGGTCAGCCCGACCTCGCGGATCAGCGCCGCCGTGCGGGGGCCGTTCGAGCCTGCGATACGCGCCATCGTTTCCTTGACCTCTTCCCAGCCAGCATAAACTTACGTATGTTCGTTTGCAACGAGGCCCGTCAGTGGCCCCATGTCCAAGCGTGCGCGTTCAGGGGAGGGTTACGCATGTCCAGTGGCTTCCAGGGGCTGGATTTCGGCCTGGGCGAGACCACCGAGGCCCTGCGCGAGCAGGTCTCCGCCTTCGCACGGCGGGAGATCGCTCCACGCGCCGCGGAGATCGACCGCGAGAACGCCTTCCCCAACGATCTCTGGCGCAAGTTCGGCGATCTCGGCCTGCTCGGCATCACCGTGCCGGAGGAGCTGGGCGGCGCCGGCATGGGCTATCTCGACCACGTCGTGGCGCTGGAGGAGATCAGCCGCGCCTCCGCCTCGGTCGGGCTCAGCTACGGCGCGCATTCCAATCTCTGCGTCAACCAGATCCGCCGCAACGGCAGCGGGGCGCAGAAGAGCCGCTACCTGCCGAAGCTGATCTCCGGCGAGCATATCGGCGCCCTGGCGATGAGCGAGCCCGGCGCCGGATCGGACGTGGTGGGCATGCGGCTGCGAGCCGAAAAGCGCGGCGACCGCTACGTGCTCAACGGCAACAAGATGTGGATCACCAACGGGCCGGATGCGGATGTGCTGGTGGTCTATGCCAAGACCGACCCCGAGGCCGGGCCGCGCGGCATCACCACCTTCGTGATCGAGAAGGGCTTCCGGGGCTTCTCCACGGCGCAGAAGCTGGACAAGCTCGGCATGCGCGGCTCCAACACCTGCGAGCTGGTCTTCCAGGATTGCGAGGTGCCGGAGGAGAACATCCTGGGCGGCCTCGGCCGGGGCGTGAACGTGCTGATGAGCGGGCTGGACTACGAGCGCGCCGTGCTCGCCGCCGGGCCGCTGGGCATCATGCAGGCCTGCATGGATGTCGTGCTCCCCTATGTGCACGAGCGGAAGCAGTTCGGCCAGGCGATCGGCGAGTTCCAGCTCATGCAGGGCAAGCTGGCCGACATGTACAGCACGCTCAGCGCCTGCCGCGCCTATGTCTATGCCGTGGCGCAGGCCTGCGACCGGGGACAGACAACGCGCAAGGACGCGGCGGGCGCGATCCTCTACGCCGCCGAGAAGGCCACCTGGATGGCGCTGGAGGCGATCCAGTGCCTGGGCGGCAATGGCTACATCAACGAGTACCCGACCGGGCGCCTGCTGCGCGATGCCAAGCTCTACGAGATCGGCGCCGGGACGAGCGAGATCCGCCGGATGCTGATCGGGCGGGAACTCTTCCGGGAAACGGCGTGAGGCGCGGGCCATGCCAGTCCTGGAAACCGCCCTCGATCCCCGCGGCGCCGAGGCGCGCGCCAATGCCGAAGCGATGCGCGCCGTCACCGACGAGCTGCGCGCCCTGGCCGAGCAGGTCCGCCTCGGCGGCGGCGAGGCGGCGCGGCAGAAGCATCTGGGGCGTGGCAAGCTGCTGCCGCGCGATCGCATCCGGGCGCTGATCGATCCGGCCTCTCCCTTCCTGGAGATCGGCCAGCTCGCAGCGCAGGGCATGTATGGCGGCGAGGTGCCCTCGGCCGGAATGGTGGCCGGGATCGGCCGCGTCTCGGGGCGCGAATGCATGATCGTCGCCAACGACGCGACGGTGAAGGGCGGCACCTATTTCCCGCTGACGGTGAAGAAGCACCTCCGCGCCCAGGAGATCGCCGAGCAGAACCGCCTGCCCTGCCTGTACCTCGTGGATTCCGGCGGCGCCAACCTGCCGCAGCAGGACGAGGTCTTTCCCGACCGCGACCATTTCGGGCGCATCTTCTACAACCAGGCACGCATGTCGGCGCAGGGCATCCCGCAGATCGCGGTGGTGATGGGAAGCTGTACCGCAGGCGGCGCCTATGTGCCCGCCATGTGCGACGAGAGCATCATCGTCCGCAACCAGGGCACCATCTTCCTGGCCGGGCCGCCGCTGGTGAAGGCCGCGACCGGGGAGGTGGTGACGGCGGAGGAGCTGGGCGGCGCCGATGTCCACAGCCGCACCTCCGGCGTCACCGACCATTATGCCGAGAACGACGCCCATGCGCTGGGCATCGCCCGGAACATCGTCGCCAACCTGAACGCCACGAAGCGCCCTTCCCTGGCGATCCGCGAGCCCCGCGCCCCGCTCTATCCGGCGGAGGACCTCTACGGCCTGATCCCCGCCGACCGGCGCAAGCCTTTCGAGGTGCGGGAGGTGATCGCGCGGCTGGTGGACGGCAGCGAGTTCGACGAGTTCAAGCGCCTCTATGGCGCCACGCTGGTCTGCGGCTTCGCCCATATCTGGGGCTATCCGGTGGGAATCGTGGCCAACAACGGCATCCTCTTCGGCGAGAGCGCGCAGAAGGGGGCGCATTTCATCGAGCTTTGCGCCCAGCGCGGCATCCCGCTGGTCTTCCTGCAGAACATCACCGGCTTCATGGTCGGCAAGAAGTACGAGACCGGCGGCATCGCCAAGGACGGCGCCAAGATGGTGACCGCCGTGGCCACCGCCGCCGTGCCGAAATTCACCGTGATCATCGGCGGCAGCTTCGGCGCCGGCAATTACGGCATGTGCGGCCGCGCCTATTCGCCGCGCTTCCTCTGGATGTGGCCCAATGCCCGCATCAGCGTGATGGGCGGGGAGCAGGCTGCCTCCGTCCTCGCCACCGTCCGCCGCGACGGCATCGAGGCCAGGGGCGGAAGCTGGAGCGCGGCGGAGGAGGAAGGCTTCAAGGCACCGATCCGCGCGCAGTACGAGACGCAGGGCCACCCCACCTATTCCTCCGCGCGGCTGTGGGACGATGGCGTGATCGACCCGGCCGAGACGCGCCGCGTGCTGGCGCTGGGCCTTTCGGCCAGCCTCAACGCGCCGATCGAGCCGACGCGCTTCGGCCTGTTCCGGATGTGAGGACCGCCATGAACGACACCATCCTGCTGCAGATCGACCCGCGCGGCGTGGCGCGGCTCACCCTGAACCGGCCAGAGCGGCACAATGCCTTCGACGACGCGCTGATCGCCGGGCTGTCCGCGGCGCTGGAGGAGCTGGGCGAGGACCCGCGCGTGCGCGCCGTGGTGCTGACCGGCGCCGGGCGCTCCTTCTCCGCCGGGGCGGACCTCGACTGGATGCGGCGCATGGCGGAACATTCGCACCAGGACAACCTCGCCGACGCGGCGAAGCTGGCGCGGCTGATGCACCTGCTCGCCCGCCTGCCGAAACCGACCCTGGCGCTGGTGCAGGGCGCGGCCTATGGCGGCGGCGTCGGGCTCGCCTGCTGCTGCGACGTGGTGCTGGCCGCCGACACGGCTCGCTTCTGCCTGAGCGAGGTGCGGCTGGGCCTGACACCTGCCACCATCAGCCCCTATGTCGTCGCCGCCATCGGGGCGCGGCAGGCGCGCCGCTACTTCACCACCGCCGAGGTGATCCCACCCCACCGGGCGCTGGAGATCGGGCTGGTGCATGAGGTGGTGCCGGCGGCGGAGCTGGAAGCAGAGGCGGAGAAGGTGCTGGAGGCGCTGCTGCAAGGGGCTCCGGGTGCGCAGGCGGCGGCCAAGGACCTCGTCTTCCTCTGCGAGGGACGCGTGGTGGACGAGGCCTTGTCCGCCGAAACCGGCCGGCGCATCGCCGAGCGGCGCGCCTCGGAGGAAGGGCGCGAGGGACTGGGCGCCTTCCTCGGCAAGCGCCCTCCGTCCTGGCGCATCCTCCAACGTATGCCGCCCGAGCGCATGAACTGAGGACGAGGCGATGTTCCGCAAGATCCTCATCGCCAATCGCGGCGAGATCGCCTGCCGGGTGATCCGCACCGCGCGGCGTCTCGGCATCGGCAGCGTCGCGGTCTATTCCGAGGCCGACCGCGCGGCGCGGCACGTCCATCTCGCCGACGAGGCCTATCCCATCGGCCCGGCCCCGGCGCGGGAAAGCTATCTCTCCATCCCCCGCATCCTTGATGCCGCGCGGCGCTCCGGGGCGGAGGCGATCCATCCCGGCTACGGCTTCCTGTCCGAGAACGCGGAATTCGCCGAGGCCTGCGCGACGGCCGGGATCGCCTTCATTGGCCCGCCAGTCGCGGCGATCCGCGCCATGGGCTCGAAATCCGCCGCCAAGTCGATCATGGAACGCTCCGGCGTGCCGCTGGTGCCGGGCTATCACGGCGAGCGCCAGGAGATGGCTCTGCTGGCCGAGGAAGCGGCACGGATCGGCTATCCCGTGCTGATCAAGGCCTCGGCGGGCGGTGGCGGCAAGGGCATGCGCGTGGTCGAGGCGGCTGGCGATCTGGAGGCGGCCATCGAGGGCGCCAAGCGCGAGGCCAGGGCCTCCTTCGGCGACGACCATGTGCTGATCGAGAAGTACCTGACCCGGCCCCGCCATATCGAGATCCAGGTCTTCGCCGACACGCAGGGCAACGCCGTCTCGCTCTTCGAGCGCGACTGCTCCATCCAGCGCCGGCACCAGAAGGTGATCGAGGAGGCCCCCGCCCCGGGGCTGGACGAGGCGCAGCGGCGCGCGATGGGCGAAGCTGCGATCGCCGCCGCGCGGGCCGTGGGCTATGTCGGCGCCGGCACGGTGGAGTTCATCGCGGAAGACGGGCGCTTCTTCTTCATGGAGATGAACACCCGCCTCCAGGTGGAGCATCCCGTCACCGAGGCGATCACCGGGCAGGACCTCGTGGAGTGGCAGCTCCGCGTCGCCGCCGGCGAGCCGTTGCCGCTGCGGCAGGAAGACCTCCGCATCCAGGGACACGCCATCGAGGCGCGGATCTATGCCGAGGACCCGTCGCGCGACTTCCTGCCCTCCACCGGCACGCTGGCGCATCTGCGCCAGCCACGCGAGAGCGACGGCGTGCGCGTCGATACCGGCGTGCGCCAGGGCGACGCGATCACGCCGAACTACGACCCGATGATCGCCAAGCTGATCGTGCATGGCGAGGACCGTGACGCGGCGGCGCAGCGCCTCGCGGCGGCGCTGGCGGAATACGAGGTGGTGGGGGTGCGCACCAACCTCGCCTTGCTGCGCGCCCTGGCCACGCATCCCGCCTTCCTGGCGGCGGATCTCGACACCGGCTTCATCGCCCGGCACCCGGAGGTGCTGGAAGGTTCCGCCGAGCCCGTGCCGGACACGCCGGCCTGGGCGGCGGCCGCCTGGACGGTGCTGCAGGAGGAAGCACGGACCGCCGGGGCGGCGGCGCGGGGGTCGGGCGATCCCTTCTCGCCCTGGGCCTGTGCCGATGCCTGGCGGATGAACGGGGCGGGCTACCAGGATCTGCTCTTCGAGGCCGGGGGCGAGCGCGTGGCGCTGCGCGCGGCGCTGCGCCGGGACGGATCGCTGGACCTCGCCCTGCCCGGCGGCAACAGCGCGCATGTGGCGGCGGAGGAGACGGAGGACGGGCTGCGCCTGCGCCTCGACGGCGTGCAGCACCGGATGGCCGTGGCACGGCAGGGCGACATGCTGACCGTGCTGCGCGGCGGCCTCGGCGTGCGGCTGCGCGTGCTCGATCCGCTGGCGCCGCCCGAAAGCCAGGCCGCCGGCGGCGACCGCGTGATCGCCCCGATCCCCGCCCGGGTGACGCGCGTCCTGGTTTCCCCCGGCGACAAGGTGGCCAAGGGCACGCCCCTGCTGGTCCTGGAAGCGATGAAGATGGAGCTCACCCTCTCCGCCCCCGCCGGGGGCGTGGTGGAGAGCATCCGCCATGGCGTGGACGAGATGGTGGAGGAAGGCACGCAGCTCGTGACCTTCGCAACGGAGGCGGCGTGATGTTCCCCGGTCATGTCCGCATCGTGGAGATGGGTCCGCGCGACGGGCTGCAGAACGAGGCACGGCCCGTTTCCGTCGCCACGAGGATCGCGCTGGTCGAAGCCCTGGCCGATGCCGGCCTCCGCAGCATCGAGGCGGGCAGCTTCGTCTCTCCGAAATGGGTGCCGCAGATGGCGGGCACGGCGGAGGTGCTGGCCGGGCTCACGCCGCGCCCCGGCGTGGACTATCCCGTGCTGGTGCCGAACCTGAAGGGGCTGGAAGCGGCGCTGGCCGCCGGGGCACGAGAGATCGCGGTCTTCGGCGCGGCCTCGGAGAGCTTCTCGCGCGCCAACATCAACTGCTCCATCGCCGAGAGCCTGGAGCGCTTCGCCTCGGTGGTGGAGCGGGCGCTCGCCGCCGGACTGCGGGTACGCGGCTATGTCTCCTGCGTGCTCGGCTGCCCCTATGAAGGCGCCGTGTCGCCGGAGGCCGTGGCGCGCGTCGCGGCCGCGCTGGCCGGCATGGGCTGCTACGAGGTCTCGCTCGGCGACACGATCGGCACGGGCACGCCGCTCGCCGCGCGGCGGATGGTCGAGGTTGTGGCGGAGCATGTGCCGCTGGAACGGTTGGCGCTGCATTTCCACGACACCTATGGCCAGGCGCTGGCGAATATCCTGGCCTGCCTGGAGCTTGGCGTCTCGGTGGTGGACAGCGCCGTGGCCGGGCTGGGCGGTTGCCCCTATGCCAAGGGTGCCTCGGGCAATGTCGCGACGGAGGACGTGGTCTACATGCTCGACGGCATGGGCATCGGGACCGGCGTGGACCTCCCCCGCCTCGCCGCGGCGGGGCGCATGATCTGCGCAGCGCTGGAACGTGAGCCGGCTTCCAGGGTGGCACGGGCGCTCGCCGCCAGAACCAATGAATGGGAGGTCCAGGAACCTCAGGTTCCTGGCGGATAGGGGGTCCGGGGGAAAGGCGGCGCCTTTCCTCCCGGGAGGCCCTCCGGAAGAAGCCAAGGGAGGACAGACAGGATGGGTGCCGGGGAACTCAGCTATGTCCATGGGGCCTGCGAGACGCCGCTGCTGAGCGACACGATCGGGCAGCGGCTGGACCGCACGGCGGAGACCTGGCCGGGCCGGCCGGCGCTGATCGACCGGGGCCAGGGCGTGCGCTGGAACTGGACGGAGCTGCGGGAGCAGGTGGACCGGCTGGCGGCGGGCTTCCTGGCGCTCGGGCTGCGGCGGGGCGAGCGGGTCGGCATCTGGTCGCTGAACCGGGTGGAATGGGCGCTGACCCAGTTCGCCGCGGCGCGCGCCGGCCTGGTGCTGGTGACGATCAACCCGGCCTACCGGCTGCACGAGTTGGAGTTCGCGCTGAACAAGGTGGGCTGCGCCGCGCTGGTGACGGCCACGTCCTTCAAGACCAGCGACTATGCCGGGATGCTGCGGCAGATCGCGCCGGAGCTGGACAGCGGCCCACCGGGGAAGCTGCGCGCGGCACGGCTGCCGGCGCTGCGGGTGGTGATCCAGCTCGGCGGCCCCGTTTCCTCCGCCCCATTGGCCGGTGCCCTGCCCTTCGCCGATGTGCTGGCCCTGGGCGGGGAGCGGGAACGCACGGCACTGCGGGAACTGGGCCCGGCATTGCAGTTCGACGACCCCATCAACATCCAGTTCACCAGTGGCACCACCGGTACGCCGAAGGGCGTCACGCTGTCGCACCACAACATCCTGAACAACGGCTATTTCGTCGGGCAGGCGATGCGCCTGACCGAAGAGGACCGGATCTGCGTGCCCGTGCCGCTCTACCACTGCTTCGGCATGGTGATGGGCAACCTCGCCGCGCTGACGCACGGCGCCTGCCTGGTCTATCCGGGCGAGGGCTTCGACCCGGTGGCGGCGCTGGAGGCCGTCGAGGCGGAGCGCTGCACCGCGCTCTATGGCGTGCCGACCATGTTTATCGCCGAGCTCGACCACCCGCGCTTCGCGGAGTTCGACCTGTCCTCGCTGCGCACGGGGATCATGGCGGGTTCCCCCTGTCCCATCGAGGTGATGAAGCGCGTCACCAGTCGCATGAACATGCGCGACCTCACCATCTGCTATGGCATGACCGAGACCAGCCCGGTCAGCTTCCAGAGCGCGGTGGACGATCCGCTGGAACGGCGCGTCTCCACCGTCGGGCGCATCCACCCGCATCTGGAGGTGAAGATCATCGACACCGAGGGGCGGATCGTGCCGCGCGGGCAGCCGGGCGAGCTCTGCACCCGCGGCTATTCGGTGATGCTGGGCTACTGGGACGAGGCGGCGCGGACGGCGGAGGCGGTCGACCCGGCGCGGTGGATGCACACGGGCGACCTCGCCACCATCGACGAGGAGGGCTACTGCAACATCGTCGGCCGGATCAAGGACCTGGTGATCCGGGGCGGCGAGAACCTGTATCCGCGCGAGATCGAGGAGTTCCTCTACCGCCACCCGAAGATCCAGGACGTGCAGGTCTTCGGCGTGCCCGACCCACGCTATGGCGAGGAGCTCTGCGCCTGGATCCGCATCCGGCCGGGCGAGATGCTGACGGTGGAGGAGGTGCGCGGCTTCTGCGAGGGGCAGATCGCGCACCAGAAGATCCCGAGATACGTGCAGTTCGTTAACGAATTTCCCATGACCGTGACCGGCAAGATCCAGAAATTCCTCATGCGCCGGCAGATGGAGGAGGAGCTGGGCCTGACGCGCCAGGAGACCGCCTGAGGGCGGGGCGGGCGGGTTGGTGGGGGATGCCACGATCCCGCTTGCGCCGGGGGGCGGCTTCGCCTTAACTCCTGTGCAAGACTGAAAAGAACGAGGAAGCATCCGGGTGGCCGACTACATCCTGGAGACCGAGGACATGACCAAGGAGTTCCGCGGATTCGCCGCGGTCTCCGGGGTGAACCTGCGCGTGCAACGCGGCAGCATCCATGGACTGATCGGCCCCAACGGGGCGGGCAAGACGACCTGCTTCAACCTGCTGACGAAGTTCCTCCAGCCGACACGCGGCCGCATCCGCTATAACGGCCGCGACATCACCGCGATGAAGCCCGCCGAGGTGGCCCGGCTGGGCCTCGTGCGCTCCTTCCAGATCTCGGCGGTCTTTCCCCACCTGACGGTGCTGGAGAACGTCCGCCTGGCCTTGCAGCGGGAGCGCGGCGGCTCCTTCGACTTCTGGCGGCGCGAATCCGTGCTCACCCGCTACGACGCCCGGGCGATGGAGCTGCTGGCCGAGGTCGGGTTGGCCAATGCCGCCGGGCTGACGGCGGGCTCGCTTTCCTATGGCCGCAAGCGGGCGCTGGAGATCGCCACCACCCTGGCGCTGGAACCGGAGATGATGCTCCTGGACGAGCCTACCGCCGGCATGACGCACGAGGACGTGGACCGCGTCACCGCCCTGGTGAAGCGCGTGGCCGCGGGCCGCACCGTGCTGATGGTGGAGCACAACCTGAAGGTGGTGGAGGGGCTCTGCGACCGGATCACCGTGCTGACACGCGGGCGCATCCTGGCGGAAGGTCCCTATGCCGAGGTCTCGCGCAACCCGGAGGTCGTGGCCGCCTATCTCGGCACCGACCCCACCATCGCCGGAGGCACCGCCCATGCCGCCTGAGGCCCTCTTGGAGGAACGCCCCGGCTCCGCCTCTTCCGGCGAGGCGCTGCTGAAGGTGCGCGATCTGCAGGCCTGGTACGGCGAGAGCCACGTGCTGCACGGCATGGACTTCGACGTGCGGCCAGGCGAGGTGGCGACGCTGCTGGGCCGCAACGGCGCCGGCAAGACCACCACCCTGCGCAGCATCATGGGCCTCGTCGGGCGCCGCAGCGGCTCGGTGGGTTTCGAGGGGCGGGAGCTGATCCGCGCCCGGCCAGACGAGATCGGCCGCGCCGGCATCGCCTATTGCCCGGAGGAGCGCGGCATCTTCGCCGCGCTGAACGTCACCGAGAACCTGATGCTGCCGCCGGTGGTGCGGCCGGGCGGGCTCGACATCCCGACCATCCACACGCTCTTCCCGAACCTGAAGGAACGGGCGAACAGCCCCGGCACGAAGCTCTCGGGCGGCGAGCAGCAGATGCTGGCCATCGCGCGCATCCTGCGCACCGGCGCGCCGCTGCTGCTGCTGGACGAGCCGACCGAGGGGCTGGCGCCGGTGATCGTGCAGCAGATCGGCGCCACGATCCGCGAGATCAAGGCGCGCGGCTTCACCGTGCTGCTGGTGGAGCAGAACTTCCGCTTCGCCCAGACCGTGGCCGACCGGCACTACGTGGTCGAGCATGGGCGGGTGGTGGACGGCTTCCGCAACGACGAGCTCGCCAGCGCGGCGGAGCGGCTGCAGGAATATCTCGGCGTCTGACCCCCGCCCCGCCCGGCTTTCCGGCGGGGCGGATGCAGGAAACGGGCGGCAACGCCGCCGGAAACCAACGAAAGCCAGGGAAACCCCAGGAATGACCCTATCCCGCCGCACGACCCTTCTCGGCGCAGCGACCCTGCCCGCCCTGGGGCTGCTGCCCTTCCGCCCGGCCCGGGCACAGGCCGGGGGCACGATCAAGATCGGTGTGCTGAACGACATGTCCGGCGTGTACCGCGACATTTCCGGCCCCACCTCCGTCGCCTGCGTGCGCCAGGCGGTGCAGGACAGCGGCATCGAGGCCAAGGGCGTGAAGGTCGAGGTCGTGGCCGCCGACCACCAGAACAAGCCGGATGTCGGCGCCAACGTCGCCCGCCAGTGGTTCGACCAGGACGGCGTGGACATGATCATCGACGTGCCCAACAGTGCCGTGGCGCTGGCGGTGAACAGCGTCGTGAAGGAGAAGAACAAGGTCTATGTCAACTCCACCGGTGGCACGACGGAGCTGACCGGCGGCCAGTGCTCGCCCAACACCGTCCACTGGACCTATGACACCTACATGCTCGCCAGGTCCACCGGCGGGGCGATGGTGAAGCAGGGCGGCGACAGCTGGTACTTCATCACCGCCGACTATGCCTTCGGCCATGACCTGGAAAGGAACACCACGAATTTCGTGAAGGAGGCCGGCGGCAAGGTGCTGGGCTCGGTGCGCCACCCGCTGCAGAGCACGGACTTCTCCTCCTTCCTTCTCCAGGCGCAGCAGAGCCGGGCCAAGGTGATCGGCCTCGCCAACGCCGGGACGGACACGATCAACGCGGTGAAGCAGGCCGCCGAGTTCGGCGTCACCCGCCGTGGCACCAAGATCGCCGTGCTGCTGATGTTCATCAACGACGTGCATGGCCTGGGGCTGAACGCCGCCCAGGGGCTGGTCTGCACGGAAAGCTTCTACTGGGACCTGAACGACCGCACCCGCGCCTTCACCAACCGGGTGAAGGGCTCGCTGAACGGCAACATGCCGGCCATGTCGCATGCCGGCTGCTATGCCGGGGCGCTGCACTACCTGAAGGTGGTGGCCGAGATGGGCGCCGCCGCCGCCAAGGCCTCGGGCGTGGAGACGGTGAAGCGCATGAAGGCCATGCCGACCGACGACGACTGCTTCGGCGCGGGCAAGATCCGCGAGGACGGGCGCAAGCTGCACCCGGCCTATCTCTTCGAGGTGAAGGCACCCGGCGACAGCAAGGGACCCTGGGACTACTACAAGCTGCTGGAGACCACCTCCGCCGAGGATGCCTGGCGGCCGCTCTCGGCCGGGGGCTGCCCGCTCGTCCGCTCCTGATCCCCCCGAGAGGGAGGGCTGGCCGGGAGGGCGGCGCGCCGCCCTCCCCCGCCTGCCCGCACTGAGAGGCACAAGATGGAAGACCTGTTGTTCCAGTTGGAGATGGGCCTGCCGCAGATCGTCCTGGGCCTCGTGAACGGCGCCTTCTACGCGCTTCTCTCGCTGGGCCTGGCGGTGATCTTCGGCATGCTGCACGTCATCAACTTCGCCCATGGGGCGCAGTTCATGATGGGCGCCTTCGTCGCCTGGATGCTGCTGAACTGGCTGGGCATCGGCTACTGGCCCGCGCTGATCCTTTCCCCCCTCATCATGGGCGTGCTGGGCGTGGTGATCGAGCGCCTGCTGATCCGCCGGGTTCAGGGGGCGGACCCGCTCTACGGCCTGCTGCTGACCTTCGGCCTCGCCCTGATGATCGAGGGCGTCTTCCGGCAGTATTTCGGCTCTTCCGGCATGCCCTACGCCCCGCCCGCCTCGCTCACCGGCATGCCGCTCGATCTCGGCTTCATGATCCTGCCGGTGTACCGCGCCTGGGTTGTGGTGGCCGCGCTGATCCTCTCGCTCGGCACCTGGCTGGTGATCGAGAAGTCGCGCCTCGGCGCCTATCTGCGCGCCGCCACCGAGAACGCCGCGCTGGTGCAGGCCTTCGGCGTGAACGTGCCGCGCCTCGTCACCCTGACCTATGCCGGCGGCGTGGCGCTGGCGGCGCTGGCGGGCGTGCTGGCGGCGCCGATCTACTCGGTGAACCCGCAGATGGGCTCCAGCCTCATCATCACCGTCTTCGCCGTGGTGGTGATCGGCGGCATGGGCTCCATCCTGGGCTCGGTCGTCACCGGCTTCGGCCTGGGGCTGGTGGAGGGGATGACCAAGGTCTTCTACCCCGAGGCCGCCTCCACCGTGATCTTCGTCGTCATGGCGATCGTGCTGCTGGTGCGGCCCGCCGGCCTGTTCGGGAGGGCCTGAACCATGTCCGCCAGTTCCACCGCGCCGCGCGACCTGAGCGCGCCGCCCACCATGCCGGGCCTGCTCGGCTTCAGCCGGGGCCAGGGCATCGCCCTGATCCTGCTGGTCGCCTTCCTGCTGGCGGGGCCCTTCGTCCTCTATCCCGTCTTCCTGATGAAGCTGCTCTGCTTCGCCCTCTTCGCCTGCGCCTTCAACCTGCTGATCGGCTATGTCGGCCTGCTCTCCTTCGGCCATGCCGCCTTCTTCGGCATGGGCGGCTACCTCGCCGCCCACGCGGCCAAGGTCTGGGGGCTGACGCCGGAGGTCTCGATCCTGGCCGGCGGCGGCGTCGGCGCCGTGCTGGGCCTCGCCTTCGGCTGGCTGGCGATCCGGCGGCAGGGCATCTACTTCGCCATGATCACCCTGGCCCTGGCGCAGATGGTCTTCTTCTTCTGCCTCCAGGCGCCCTTCACCCATGGCGAGGACGGCATCCAGTCCGTTCCGCGGGGGCGCCTCTTCGGGGTGGTCGACCTCGCGCCGGACATGGCCATGTACTGGCTGGTGGCCGCGGTCTTCCTGATCGGCTTCCTGCTGATCCACCGCATCGTCCATTCCCCCTTCGGCCAGGTGCTGAAGGCGATCCGCGAGAACGAACCGCGCGCCACCTCGCTCGGCTACCGCGCCGACGACTACAAGCTGATGGCCTTCGTGCTCTCGGCGGCGCTGTCCGGCGTCGCGGGCGGCACCAAGTCGCTGGTCTTCGGCATCGCCACCCTCACCGATGTCCACTGGTCGATGAGCGGCGAGGTGGTGCTGATGACCCTGCTCGGCGGCCTCGGCACGCTGTTCGGCCCGGTGGTCGGCGCCGCGGTGATCGTGGCGATGCAGAACTACCTCGCCCCCTTCGGCGCCTGGGTGACGGTGATCCAGGGCGCCATCTTTGTCATCTGCGTCGTCGCCTTCCGCGCCGGCATCGTCGGCGAGATCGGGCGACTGCTGAAGACGAAGCTCTGAGGCTGGGCCTTGCGTCGTCCGGGGGACAAGGTGCCTGCTGACACCGGATCGCGCCGGGGAGCCATGCTTTCCGGCGGCGGATACGAACGGCGGGGTGCATGGATCATCGGCGGCGTCACGGTCCGGTGCCGGTGCTGGCCACTCCCTGCGCCTGCATGGGCCAGGGTCTTCCGCCCTGCCTGCCATCCCGGGCTTTAGGGTTTTAGGACTTTAGGTTTTTAGCCCTTTATCCGTCCGGATGGATGTTGGGCCTCGCCCCGTGGCGCGAGCGGATGTCGCCTGGGTTCGCACCTCCAGGGACCGGGCCAGAGCGGTGTGGTGTTGATTATATTCCTATATCCTGAGCCGGGCCTGGGAAGCAAGAGACATTGGGCGCGCGGCGGGATCGAACCTTCGGGCTGACGGTCACCGCGCGTGCCAGTTCATCGGGTCCAGGGCGCGCAGCGTCCTGGCGGTGAGGGGGTTCCGGGGCGAGAGGCGGAGCCTCTCCCCCGGGGGCAGGCCAAGGGGCACGACGCCGCCTTCATCCCCGCGCCCCTGGCCGCAGATGCTCCGCCAGGAAATCCACCAGGACGCGGATGCGGGCTGGCATGGTGGCGCCGCCGACGAAGACCGCGTGGATGCTTTCCCGGTCCTGCGGATTGTATTTCTCCAGCAGCGGCACCAGCCGTCCGGCGGCGATCTCGTCATCGATATGGAAATGGCCGACGCGGGTGATGCCGACGCCTTGCAGGGCGAGCTGCACCAGGGTCTCGCCGTTGTTCGCGGTCATGTTGCCGGAAACCCGCATCAGATAGTCCCGCCCACCCTCGCGAAAGGGCCAGCCGGGCTCGATGCGGCGGAAGCTGAAATCGAGGCAGTTGTGCCGGGCGAGATCGGCCGGCCGGCGCGGCACCCCCGCGCGGGCGAGGTATTCCGGCGAGGCCACCACGCTGCGCCCGGTATCCCCCAGCTTCCGGGCGGAAAGCGGGCTGTCGGCCAGCGGCCCGAAGCGGACGGCGACATCGGCGCGGCCGCCGAGCACGTCGGCGATCTGGTCGTTGATGTCGATCTCCACGCTGATGCCGGGATAGCGCTCCACGAAGGTCCCTAGCAGCGGCACGATCACCATCCGCCCATGCGCCATGGAGGTGCTGACCCGCACCCGCCCGCGTGGCGAGGCCTGGTCGGCGATGCCGCTTTCCACCTCGTCGAGGTCGGCCAGGATGCGGGTCGCGGCACGGAGATAGGCCTCCCCCTCGGCGGTCAGCCGCAGCCGGCGCGTCGTGCGCACCAGCAGGCGCACGCCCAGCCGTGCCTCGATGCGGGCGACGATGCGGCTGACGGCCGAGGGGGTGAGGCCCAGCGTACGGGCGGCGCCTGACAGGCTGCCTTCCCGCGCCACCGTGGCGAAGGCCTCCATCTCCCCCGCCCGATCTGTCCTTTCACGCGGCATCTGTGCCTCCGGCGCAAAGATCCTGGTCCGCCATCCCTACTACCGCGATGCACCAAAGCCGACCAAGTGCCGCGGCGGAACAATCCCGGACCCTGTCCCATGAGTCTCAACCCACCGCTCCTGGCGCTGGCCATCGGTGCCTTCGGCATCGGCGTCACGGAATTCGCCCCGATGGGCATGCTGCCGGTGATCGCCGGCGACCTCGGCGTTTCCATCCCCAGGGCGGGGCTGCTGGTCAGCGCCTATGCGATGGGCGTGCTCCTCGGCGCGCCCCTGATGACGCTCGCCTTCGCCCGGATGCCGCGCCGGCGCCTGCTGATCGGGCTGATGGGCATCTTCACCCTCGGCAACATCCTGTCCGCCCTGGCGGGCGGCTACGGCATGCTGCTTCTCGCCCGCATCGTCACCTCCCTCAACCATGGCGCCTTCTTCGGCGTGGGTGCGGTGGTGGCGGCCGGCCTCGTCCCGCCCGAGCGGCGCGCGGCGGCCGTCGCCGCCATGTTCTCGGGCCTGACCATCGCCACGATCGGCGGCGTGCCGCTGGCCACCTGGGCTGGCGAGGCGGTGGGCTGGCGCATCGCCTTCTGGGGCATCGCGGCGGTGGGCGTCCTCGCCATGATCGCGCTGCGCCTCTCCCTGCCGCCGCTGCCGGCCGAGGCCGGGGCCGACATGCGGGCGGAGCTTCGGGTGCTGCGGCGCGGGCCGGTGCTGGCCGCGCTGGGCCTGACCGTGCTGGGCGCCAGCGCCATGTTCACCGTCTTCACCTATATCGCCCCCATCCTGCGCGGCGAGACGGGGGCGGGCGCGGGTTTCGTGACGGCGATGCTGATCGTCTACGGCCTCGGCCTCGCCGCCGGGAACTGGCTGGGAGGCCGCCTGGCCGACCGTTCCATGGACGGCACGCTGATCGGTTCCCTGGCCGCGCTGGTGGTCCTGCTGCTGCTCTTCGCCGCCGGGATGCGCTGGGAGGCGACTGCGGCGCCGCTGATCTTCCTCTGGGGCGTGGCCAGCTTCGCCATCGTCCCGCCGTTGCAGATGCGGGTCGTGGCCACCGCCGCCGAGGCGCCGAACCTCGCCTCGGCGATGAACATCGGTGCCTTCAACCTGGGCAATGCCATCGGCGCGGCGCTCGGTGGCGGGGTGCTCGATGCCGGACTCGGCTATCCGGCGATCTCGGTCGCCGGGGCGGCCATGGCGGCGTCCGGCCTCGCCATGATGCTCCTTCTGCGGCGCCGGCGTCCGGTTCCCGCCATGGCCTGCGGCTGATCCGGGCCGCGTTCCTCCGGCGGCATCCCCGGGGGAGTCTCGCCCCGCTCCCTCTCCGCCGGGGACCGAAGCCGATCCCCGGACCCCGGGGCTTGCATCGACTCCGTGCGATCACCGTCCGTCCGTGGCCTGCCCCCCCCCGAAGAACAGGTGGAAACGCGGGGCGCCGCCTCAGCCCAGCAGGGCGATGCTGCCCAGGGTGGCGATCCCGGAATCCCGGAACCCCTCCAAGGCGACCTCCAGCGTGTCCCCGCCCCCGGGCAGCGGCGCGGCGATGCCACGGCAGGCATCAAGGATCACCACCGCCTCGAAACCCAGCGCCACCGCATCCCGCGCCGTGGCCGCGACGCAGAAATCCGTGGCCAGGCCGCACAGGAAGACGCGCCGCACGCCCAGGGCGCGCAGATAGCCGGGGAGGCCCGTGCCGGTTTCGCGGTCGTTCTCGGTGAAGCCGCTGTAGCTGTCCACCTCCCGCCGCATCCCCTTGCGGAAGATCGCCTGCAAGGACCGCGTCTCCAGCGCCGGATGCAGGGCCGCACCGGGCGTGCCCTGCACGCAGTGGTCCGGCCACAGCGTCTGCGGGCCATAGGGGAAATCCACCATCTCGAAGGGCGCGCGGCCGGGATGCCGGCTGGCGAAGGAGAGATGGTCCGGCGGATGCCAGTCCTGCGTCGCCACCACCCGGCCGAAGCGCGGCATCAGCGCATTGGCCAGCGGCAGGATCGCGTCGCCATCGGGGACGGGAAGCGCGCCGCCCGGCATGAAATCGGGCTGCACGTCCACCACGATCAGGACATCGGTTTCCGGGTTCGGCGAGAGCGGCGTCGCGGACATGCCGACAGCTTCCCGCGCACGGCCCCCGCCGTCCAGCCTTCGCCCCGGATGCCCGGAGAGAGCCGCCCCGGCGGCGGGACCCTGTCCGCCCCGTGGCGCCGGACACCTTGCTGCTCTTCACGGCCAGCCAGCCCTTGCGACGGCCTGAAGCAATGCCTGGGCTTCTTCCGCGGCCCCGGGCGCACGCAAATTGCGACATTCCGGTTGTCAGCGGAATTTTCCATCGCGGCACTCATGCCGCACCCGCAAGAACCGGAAGCCCCCGTCCAGGCCCAGGATCGCATCCGTGCCATGCCGCATGCGCGAAGCGGCTGGCTTTCGCACCCGCGCGGACCTCAATAGGAAGGGAGGCGAGGTTACCGGTTGAGGGGTTCGGACGATGGACGACGTGGCCAAGATGACGCCCAAGGATTCGCGCACCGCGCGTGTCACGGCGGAGGAGGCTCTCGCCCTCCATGCCGAGGGCAAGCCGGGCAAGCTGGAGATCCGGCTCACCAAGCCGCTGATCACGGCGCGCGACCTGAGCCTCGCCTATTCCCCCGGCGTGGCCGAGCCCTGCCTGCACATCCATCGCGACCCGGCGCTGGCCTATGACTACACGGCCAAGGGCAACATGGTGGCGGTGATCTCCAACGGCACCGCCGTGCTCGGCCTGGGCAACCTGGGCGCGCTCGCCTCCAAGCCGGTGATGGAGGGCAAGGCCGCCCTGTTCAAGCGCTTCGCCGACGTGGACGCGGTGGACCTGTGCCTGAACACCGAGGACGTGGACGAGTTCGTCAACTGCGTGCGCTTCCTGGGCCCGTCCTTCGGCGGCATCAACCTGGAGGACATCAAGGCGCCCGAGTGCTTCGTCATCGAGCAGCGGCTGCGCGAGCTGATGGACATCCCCGTCTTCCATGACGACCAGCACGGCACCGCCATCGTCGCCGCCGCCGGGCTGATCAACGCCTGCCACCTGACGGGCCGCGACCTGAGGACCACGAGGCTGGTGATCAACGGCGCCGGCTCCGCCGCCATCGCCTGCGCCGAGCTGGTGAAGGCGATGGGCATGCGCCCCGAGAACATCACCATGTGCGACACCAAGGGCGTGCTGTACCGGGGCCGCACCAACGGCATGAACCAGTGGAAGTCGGCCTATGCCATCGACACCGCGGCCCGCACCCTGTCGGATGCCATGGCCGGGGCGGATGCCTTCTTCGGCCTGTCCGTGAAGGGCGCGGTGACGCAGGACATGGTCCGCTCCATGGCGGACAAGCCGATCATCTTCGCCATGGCCAACCCGGACCCGGAGATCACCCCGGACGAGGCGAAGGCCGCCAAGCCCGACGCCATCGTCGCCACCGGCCGCTCCGACTATCCGAACCAGGTCAACAACGTCCTGGGCTTCCCCTTCATCTTCCGCGGCGCGCTGGACGTGCGGGCCAGCACCATCAACGACAGCATGAAGGTCGCCGCCGCCGAGGCGCTGGCCATGCTGGCGCGCGAGGACGTGCCGGAGGAGGTGGCCGCCGGCAGCGCGCTGCGCTTCGGGCCGGAATACATCATCCCCAACGCCTTCGACCCGCGCCTGATCTCCCATGTCTCGCCCGCCGTGGCCAAGGCGGCGATGGAGAGCGGCGTGGCGCGCCGCCCGATCGAGGACCTGCGCCGCTACACCCGCGGCCTGACCGGGCGGCTGGATGCGGCGGCGGGGGCGCTGGAGGCGATCACCGAGCGCGTCCGCGCCAACCCGAAGCGCGTTGTCTTCGCCGAGGGCGAGGAGGAGAAGGTGCTGCGCGCCGCCATCGCCTTCCGCAACGCGGGCTATGGCACGCCGGTGCTGGTGGGGCGGGAGGACCGCATCATGGCCACCGCCGGCGCCCTCGGCCTGCCCTTCCCGGAGGGCGTGGAGATCCACAACGCCGCGCTGTCCGACAGCAACCGCCGCTATGCCGAGTACCTGTACGAGCGCAAGCAGCGCCAGGGCTTCCTGTTCCGCGACTGCCAGCGCGCGGTGAACCAGGACCGCCACGTCTTCGCCGCCTGCATGGTGGCGCTGGGCGACGCCGATGCCATGGTGACGGGCACCACCCGCTCCTACATCGAGACGCTGAAGGGCGTGACCATGGCGCTGGGCAAGGCCGCCGTGCCGGAAGGCTCGGAGGAGAGCGTGCTCTTCGGCCTGACCCTGATGCTGACCCGTGCCCGCGGCACGGTGCTGATCGCCGACACGGCGATCCATCCGCGCCCCGAGGCGGGGACCCTGGCCGCCATCGCCACCCAGTCCGCCGCGGCGGCCAAGCGCCTGGGGCTGGAGCCGCGCGTGGCTTTCCTCAGCTTCTCGAACTTCGGCGACGCGCGCACCTCCATCCCCACCAACATCCGCGATGCCGTGAAGCTGCTGGACGAGCGCGGGGCGGATTTCGAGTATGACGGGGAGATGACCGCCGACGTGGCGCTCGACCCCGCGCTGCGCTCCCTCTACCCCTTCTGCCGGCTGAACGGCCCGGCGAACGTGCTGATCATGCCGGGGCTGCACGCCGCCCATATCCTCAGCAAGGCGGTGCCGCGCCTGACCAGCGCCACCACCATCGGCCCGGTGCTGATGGGGCTGGAGAAGCCGGCCCAGATCGTGCCGATCTCGGCGGGCGTGAACCAGATCCTGGACATGGCCTGCCTGGCCGCGCACGACGCCATCGGCCGGTAGGCAAGGGGGCTCCGGGCGGGCATCAGGCCCGCCCACGCGAAAACCCCCGGCCTGGAAGATCCAGGCCGGGGGTTTTTCGTCTTCCGTCCGCCTCCCGGCCCCTCGCCGCGAAGGGCGCCGCCAGCCGGACAGGGCGGGGTCAGAAGTTCTGCAGGCTCGCCATCTGGACGGGCCGGACCTCGACCATGACGACACCGGCATCGATCATGCCCAGCGCCTCGGCGGTGGCCGGGCTCAGGTCGATCACGCGGTTGCCGACATAGGGGCCACGATCCTCGATCTTCACCGTCGCGGTGCGCCCGTTCTGCAGGTTCGTCACCTGCACGGTCGTGCCGAGCGGCAGGGTGCGGCTCGCCGCGGAATTGGAATCCCGGTCGAAACGCTCGCCATTGGCCATCTTCCGGCCATGGAACCGGTCGGCGTAATAGGAGGCGGGACCACGCTGGACCTTCATCCCCTTCCTGGCGGAAACGGCGGGCTCAAGGCGCATCACCACTTCCTCGGGCCCTTCGTTCGCCCGGGCCATACCCGGCGCAACCGACAGGGCCACCCCCAGACCCAGGCACGCTGCCAGCACTGTCTTACCCCTCACGCCCCTACGCCGCTCCTCTGTCGCGCAGGGGCGGGCATGGCGGGTTTAAATTTTTCGCGCAATCTTGAAACGCAAAACTGTTTCTGATCCGTTTTTAATATGGAAACCGGATCATTGAGCGGCGCGGATGATGATTCCCGCGGAGGTTGAAATGCAACCGCGCACCGAGAGCTTCAGATGGGGGGTGTCGCCGGGGTCGATCGGCAGGGGCCAGATCCCCTGACCGGCAAAGGGCGGCAGGTCCACGAAACGGTCGAGCAAGCCGCTCCCTGGCTCGTAGTCCATCGGCAGCGGCGCGTGCCCGGCCGCCTCCAGGCGCCGCATCAGCGTCTCCAGGTGGCGGCGCCGGAATAGTACGGTCTTGCCCTTCTCCACCCCCGGCCCGTCGTCGAGCAGGTTGAACTCCGTGGTATGCACGGCCACGCCCCCGGGCTTCAGGCAGCGCATGGCCCGCAGCACGAAGTCCAGCCCGGCCTCCACCGTACCCAGATGCTCGAAGGAGCAGACGGACCAGACGAAGTCGAACTCGCCCCGCATCAGCTCGGCCGGGATATGGGCCATGTCCACCGGCCGGAACGCCACGCGCGCCTCGAAATCCTCGCGCCCGATCAGATGCGGGTGGAACAGGTGCTCCCGCGCCGACATGTGCTGCGCGGTCCGGATCCATTCCCGCGCGCGCGGGTCGCCCGCCGGCAGGTCGGTGGCCAGCACCTCCACCCCGTCGGCGGCGAAGATGCAGGGCAGCAGTTCCTCCCCCACCGCGAAGCCCAGGCCGCGCCGCCCCGGCGCCAGCATCCCGGCCTCCCAGAGTGCCTGGGGCACGAAGCAGTCCTCCCAGACCTTCCGGTGATAGAGGGGCGCGATGTGCTGCCGGGCGCACCAGTGGTGCAGCCAGGGCGCCTCGACGTCAGCCTGGCGGCAGAGGCGCCCGGTCAGCCCGGCAGGCCGGGGCTCGCCCGGCGCCGCCATGCCATAGCCGGCCAGCCCCGCCTCATAGGCCCGGCGCGCCAGCAGGGAGCCCAGGATCTTGGTGTTCCAGGCAGCCAGCGCGGCCTCGCGCCGGCGCACCCGCCCCATCGACAACCAGCGAAACACCCGTGGCCCGCCCTCGCTCCGTCAGAAGAGCCTGTGTGCCCGTTTCGCGCAGGCCGGGAAAGTCTGCCCCTTCCTCCTCGCGCAGCGCGACTTGGCACCTGGAGGCGTCTTTTCCGTCATGGCGCTTGCCTCCCCGCCGCGGTGCGCGGCCATGGCGCTTTTGGCCATGGCAGGCAGAGGGGCCTGGCAGGGCCGGGGCACCGCCCCGGCCGCCTTGCCTCCGCAGGACGCCGTCCGGGGATCAGCGGCTCGGATAGGTCCGGGGATAGGTGATCTGGTCCGGCGGGCCCGGCGCGCGGATGGGGCCGCTGCGGCCGCAGGCGGCGAGCGCCAGGGAGGCTGCGAGCAGGAGCAGGGCGGCCCGCATCATGCGAGCCGCGCCTTCCATTCCGCCGCCATGGCCGCGACATTGGCCGGGGCCGTGCCGCCATAGGAGGTGCGGGAGTTCACCGAGGCCTCGACGCTCAGCACGTCATAGACGCCCTGGTGGATGCGCGGCTCGGCGCTGCGCAGGTCTTCGAGCGAGAGCCCGGCGAGGTCCACGTCCTTCTGCTCCGCCAGGGCGACGAGGCGGCCGGTGACGTGGTGGGCGTCCCGGAAGGGCAGCTTCAGTTCCCGCACCAGCCAGTCGGCAAGGTCGGTGGCGGTGGAGAACCCCGCCCCGGCGGCCGCCTTCAGCCGCGCCATGTCCGGCCGCATGTCCCGCACCATGCCGGCGGTGGCGGCCAGCGACAGGGACAGCGAGGCGGCGGCGTCGAAGATGCCTTCCTTGTCCTCCTGCATGTCCTTGCCATAGGTCAGCGGCAGGCCCTTCATCACCGTCAGCAGCCCGACCAGCGCCCCGGTGATGCGGCCCGGCTTGGCCCGCACCAGCTCCGCCGCATCCGGGTTGCGCTTCTGCGGCATGATCGAGGAGCCGGTCGTATAGGCGTCGGTCAGGCGGACGAAGCCGAAATACGGGTTCGTCCAGATCACGAATTCCTCGGCCAGCCGCGAGAGATGCACGGCGCAGATGGCGCAAGCCGAGAGGAACTCCAGCGCATAGTCGCGCGAGGCCACCGAATCCAGGCTGTTGCGGGTCGGCCCGTCGAAGCCCAGCGCCGCCGCCGTCATGTGCCGGTCGATCGGGAAGCCGGTGCCGCAGAGCGCGGCGGCGCCGAGCGGGCTTTCGTTCATCCGGGCGCGGCAGTCGGCGAGGCGCGAGCGGTCGCGCGACAGCATCTCGACATAGGCCAGCAGGTGGTGCCCCAGCGTGGTGGGCTGCGCCGGCTGCAAATGGGTGAAGCCCGGCATCACCGTGGCGGCGTGCTCCGAGGCCCGTTCCACCAGCGCCCGCATCGTGTCGGCGATCTGCGCATCGAGTCCGTCGATGGCGTCGCGGGTCCAGAGCCGGACATCCAGCGCCACCTGGTCGTTGCGCGACCGGGCCGTATGCAGGCGCTTGCCGGCCTCGCCGATGCGCTCGGTCAGGCGGGCCTCCACATTCATGTGGATGTCCTCCAGCGCCTCGGAGAAGGGGAACTCGCCGCGCTCGATCTCCCCGGCGATGGCCTCCAGCCCGTCGCGGATGCTAGTCTCGTCCTCCGGGGAGATGATTCCCACATGGGCGAGCATGGCGGCATGGGCGAGGCTGCCGCGGATGTCCTGGCGCCACATCTCCCGGTCGAAGCCGATCGAGGCGTTGATGGCCTGCATGACCGCCGAGGGCCCGCCCGCATAGCGGCCGCCCCACTGACTGTTGCTGTTGCTGGACACGAGTGGAGGACTTCCCGTGCTGAGGATCGGACGCCGCCAAGCCCTTTTCGCCACGCTGACGGCCGGGACCTCGGCAGGGGCAGTGTTGAGCATGGCCCTCCCGCCCCGTCCAGCCTCCGCGCAAGGATCGGCCCTGTTGGGCCAGCTGGTCGAGGGGCCGCCCCGGGCGCTGCCGGAGCTTTCCTTCACCGATGAGGAGGGCACGCGGAAGAGCGTGGCCGATTTCGCCGGCAAGGGGCTGGTGGTGAATTTCTGGGCCACCTGGTGCGCCCCCTGCGTGGAGGAGATGCCCTCCCTCGACCGCCTCCAGGAGTTGGTGGAGCGGGAAGGCATCCTGGTCCTGCCGCTGTCCTCCGACCGGGGCGGCGCGTCCCAGGTGCGCGGCTTCTATGCCCGGACGCGGGTGAGGAACCTGGATATCTGGCTGGACCCGCAGGGGGCCGCCGGGCGGGCGCTCGGCGTGCGCGGGCTGCCGACCACGCTGGTGCTGGACCGGCAGGGGCGGGAGGTGGCCCGGCTGGAAGGCTCCGCCGACTGGAGCGCGCCGGAGAAGCTGGAAGCCATACGCCGCCTGCTCGCCGCCCCGGCACCGGAACGCCCCACTTCCACGTGAGGCACCCTCCGCCCCGGCATCCCGGCGGGCGGGCGAACGTCTTCATGACGACAACCACGCAAGGAGAAGGCGAGGCGATGGCCGAACCCGAGGTGAAGGTCGAGGGCGACAGCGAGGCCGCCGTGGCCCTGGTCCTGTTGCAGCTCATCATGAAATCGGAGCCGGACCCGTCGCGCTGCGACCGGGACTGGATCCTGTCCACCTATGCCGACTGCCTCGCCGTCGTGAACGGGGCGGAGGTCGAATACGAGGACGAGGAAGAGGACGGGGAGGAGGAAGCCAGGGAGGGCTGAGCCCTCCCGGCGCCCGCGGGGATCAGCCGGAACCGTGCGGCGGTGGAGAGGCCCCCGGAATCAGCGGAAGCGCGCCGGGGAGAAAGGCGCGACCGGGATCTCCGGCGCTCGTCCGGCCACCATCTGCGCCACCAGCCGCCCGGTGCGCGGCCCGGCCACCAGCCCGACATGGCCATGGCCGAAGGCATGGATCACATCCGGCGAGCGGCGCGAGGGGCCGAGGCAGGGCATGCCGTCCGGCGTCGAGGGGCGGTGGCCCATCCAGACCTCCACCCGCTCCGCCGGCAGGTCGCGCGGCAGGCCGGGAAAGGATTTCAGCAGGTGATCGCGCAGGATCTCCGCGCGCCGCCAGTCGGGGGCGGCGTCCAGCCCCGCGATCTCCACCTGCCCGGCGCAGCGCAGCCCGCCGCGCGTCAGGGTGATGGCCATCTTGCCGTCCGAGGGCATGAGCGGATGGCGTGGCGACACCTCCGGATCGCGCAGCACGGCGTGGTAGCCGCGCTCCGTTTCCAGCGGCACGTAATCCCCCACCGCCGCGGCGAGGCGCCGGGAACGCGCGCCCGCGCTGATCACCGCCGCGTCGCAGGCGATCTCGCCCGCCGGCGTGCCCACCGCGGTCAGCCGTTCGCCATCGATGCGGAAGCCCGTGGCGCAGGTTCGCAGCAGTGCCGCGCCCTGCGCCTGGGCCTGCGCCACCAGCGCCGCCACCAGCCCGCCGGGGTCGGTGCAGTGCCCGCCCTCCTCGACCAGCACGCCGAAGCCGTAGCGGTGCGACAGCTCGGGCTCGCGCTGGTGCAGTTCCTCCGCCGAGAGCTCGACCCACCGGATGCCGACCTGCCGCCGGATGCGCCAGCCCATCGCCTCGGCCTCGAACTCGGCCCGCGACGGGTAGATGTAGATGTCGCCGCGCTGCTGCACGAGGCCGCCGACCCCGGATTCCTCCGCCAGCCGCCGGTGCAGCGCCGGCGCGTCATGCAGCAGCGGCGCCATCGCCCGCGCCACGCGCAGCACGCGCTCCTCCGTCCAGCCCGCCGCCAGGTAGCGCGCCAGCCAGGGCGCCACCTTCGGGAAGTACTTCCAGCGGATCGCCAGCGGCCCCAGCGGGTCGCGCAGATAGCCCGGCACCTTGCGCCACACCCCCGGCCCGGCCGGCGGGATCACCGACTGCACCGAGAGCCAGCAGCCGTTGCCGTAGCTCGCCGCCTGTGGCCCGCCCGGATCGCCCGGCTCCAGGATCGTCACGCGGTGCCCGTCGCGCAGCAGCTCCAGCGCCGAGGCCGCGCCCACGATCCCCGCCCCGATCACCACGACATGTCGACTCATCGGTCTCGCACTTCCATCCGTCGCTCTCTCGGGGGAAGGCTCCGCCTTCCCCCGGACCTTCCACTCGTGGCGCTTCCCGCCGCCGGCGGTTGCGGGCACCACACGGCGCCATGCCCGATCAATCGTCCTTCACCGGACCACCCGCGTCAGAGCGGCGCCCCTTCCGGCATGTCGCGCCCGACCGAGAGCGCCCGCGGGTCGAGGAAGCAGTGGATCACCGCCGGCAGGCCGGAGGCCAGGGCACGCTCGAAGGCCGGGGCGAATTCCGCCGTGCTGCGCACCGTCTCGCCATGGCCGCCGAAGGCGCGGGCATAGGCGGCGAAGTCCGGGTTCCGCAGCTTCGTCGCGGAAACGCGGCCGGGATACTCGCGCTCCTGATGCATGCGGATGGTGCCGTACATGCCGTTGTCCACCACCACGGTGATGCTGGCGATGCCGTGCTGCACGGCGGTCGCGATCTCCTGGCCCGTCATCAGGAAGTCGCCGTCGCCCGCGATGCAGAGCGCGATCGCATCGGGCCGCACGCGCTTGGCCATGATCGCCGCCGGCACGCCATAGCCCATGGAGCCGGAGGTGGGCGCGAGCTGCGTGCCGAGCCGCGAGAAGCGGTAGTGCCGGTGCATCCAGCCGGCGAAGTTGCCGGCGCCGTTGCACAGCGCGCTGTCGCCCGGCAGGCGCTCGCGCAGCCAGGCCATCACCTCGCCGTACTGGAAGTCGCCCGGGAGCCGGCGCGGCGTTTCCGACCAGGCGAGGTAGTCGGCATGGCCCTGGCGCGCATCCTCCGCCCAGGGGATGGAGGCGGGCGGCGCGAGATCGCCCAGCGCGGCGCAGAAGGCACGCGGGCCGGACTGGACGGCGAGCGTGGGCACATAAACGCGGCCGAGCTCCTCCGCGCCCGGATGCACATGCACGAGCGCCTGCCTCGGCACGGGAATGTCGAGCAGCGTGTAGGAAGAGGACGGCATCTCCGACATCCGCCCGCCCAGCAGCAGGATCAGGTCGGCCTCCTTCACCCGCGCCGCCAGCTTCGGCGAGGGACCGATGCCGAGATCGCCCACATAGAACGGATGGTCCCAGCGCATCCGGTCGGCGCGGCGGAAGGAGGTGCAGGTGGCGAGGCTCCAGCGCCCGGCGAAGTCGCCATAGGCGTCCACCGCCGCCTGGTCCCAGCCGGTGCCGCCCAGGATGGCCAGCGGCCGCTTCGCCGCGCGCAGCATCCCGCCCAGCCGCTCCATGTCGGCGGGCAGCGGCGCGGCCTGGGCCGGCTCCACGCGCGGCGCGTCGGGCACGTCGGCCGTCTCGACCAGCATGTCCTCTGGCAGGGCGATGACCACCGGGCCGGGGCGGCCCTGCATCGCCACGCGGAAGGCGCGGGACACGATCTCCGGCACGCGGTCGGGCGTGTCGATCTCGGTCGCCCATTTGCACATGGTGCCGAAGACGGCGCGGTAGTCGAGCTCCTGGAAGGCCTCGCGCTCCCGCATCTCGCGTGCGATCTGGCCGACGAACAGGATCATCGGCGTCGAATCCTGCATGGCGATGTGCACGCCGCAGGAGGCGTTGGTGGCACCCGGCCCGCGCGTCACGAAGCAGATGCCGGGCCGCCCCGTCATCTTGCCGCAGGCCTCGGCCATGATCGCCGCACCGCCTTCCTGGCGGCAGGTGATCACGTCGATGCTGGCACCGTGCAGCGCGTCCAGCACGGCGAGGTAGCTTTCGCCCGGCACGCAGGTGACATGCTCCACGCCCTGGGCCACGAGCTGGTCGACGAGGATCTGTCCTCCGGTCCGCGCGCTCATTTCCGGTTCTCCCGCTGGATACGGCGGCAATGTTCGAGCGCCGCCTCGATCAGGTTGTCGCTGGCCTCCGGCGTGCGGAAGGCGGAATGGGCCGAAAGGGTCACGTTCGGCAGCTTCGTCAGGGGATGGTTGGGCGGCAGCGGCTCGACGGCGAAGACATCGAGCCCGGCATGGGCGAGCTTGCCCGAGCCCAGCGCGTCCATCATCGCGTTCTCGTCCACCACGGCGCCGCGCGCGGTGTTGACCAGGATGGCGCCGTCGCGCATCGCGGCGATCCGCTCGCGCGACAGGAAGCCGCGCGTGCCGTCGTTCAGCAGCAGATGCACGGAAAGCACGTGGCTCTCGGCCAGCAGCCGCTCCAGCGGCACGAACTCCACCCCCTCGCCGTCGCGCGGCGTGCGGTTCCAGGCGATCACCTTCATGCCGATGCCGCGTGCCAGCCGCGCCATCTCCGCCCCGATGCCGCCATAGCCCAGCAGGCCCAGCGTCTTGCCGGTGAGCTGCATGCCCTCCATCCGCAGCCACTGGCCGCCGCGCATGGCGCCGTCCATCGCCGCCAGGCTCTTGGCGGCCGCCCACATCAGGGCGAAGGCCATCTCGGCCACGGCGGTGTCGCCATAGCCCTTGATGATGTGCACGGAGATTCCGCGCGCCGCCTCCAGTTCCTCCGGATTCATGTAGGACCGGGCCCCGGTGCCGAGGAAGACGACATGCCTCAGCCCCTTGCACTTCAGGGCGATATCGGTCGGCAGGTGCGTGTGGTCGATGATGGCGACCTCCGCATCGCCCAGCACGGCCGGAATCCGGTCCGGCGTCACATCCACGTCGCGATGGATGCGCAGATCCACCCCGCCACCGGCATTCAGCCGCTCCGCCACATCCGCCAGCGCGTCGCTGGCATCCACGAAGACCGCACGCATCCTCAACCTCCTGCTTCCTCGGCGAGCGGCAGCGGTCCGGCCCGTGCCATTCCTTCCGCCCCCATCACATGCGCCGCCAGGGCATTGCCGGTGTAGATCTCGGCATAGCCCGCCTTGATGACCTCGGTGATCTGGTCGAGCCGACGGCCGATATGCCGGCGCAGCAGCGCCTCCGCCGCCTCGCCTTCCCCGCCCGCCAGCAGGCGCAGGATCTCCAGGTGCTCGCCCTGCGTGCCGCCGCGCCGGTTCTGCATGTCGATCCAGCGCACGAAGCGGATGCGCTCGTTCAGTCCGCGCAGCGCCCGCACCAGCTCCCCGTTGCCGGAAAGCGCGGCCAGCCGCTCGTGGAACTCCTCGTCCAGCGAAAGCAGCCGCAGCGCCTGGGCATCGTCCTCCGGCTCGTCGCGGCTGCGCCGGGCGAAATCCCGCAGCGCCTCCAGCGCCTCCGGCGTGGCGCGCTCCGCCGACAGGCGCAGCGCCCCGGCCTCCAGCACGGCGCGGTATTCGTACAGCCGCAGCACCTGCGCCGCGTCCAGCGGACGGACATGGTAGCCGCGGTTGGCCGTGGCCAGCAGGAAGCCTTCCGAGGCCAGGCGGTTCAGCGCCTCCCGCAGCGGCGTGCGGCTGACACCGAAGCGGCGCGCCAGCTCGACCTCGTTGATCCGCTCGCCCGGGCGCAGGTGATAGGCGGCCACCATCGCCTTCAGCCGCTCGTGAAGGCGGTCGGCCGACCGCTGGATGGCGGTGGAAAGCGTCACGGGCCAGGCGGTCCTGAGGGTGTGTCTGTCTGCATCCAGAAGTGAATACATTTACGGACCACCTGACAAGCCCTTCCTGGCGGCCCAGGATCGGCACATCCCGACCCGCCGCCCGACAGGCGGCTCCTCCGCGACCGATGACAAGGGCCCCGCCATGCCTCCATCCCCCCGCCCCTCCCCACAGCCGGACCACGCGAAGGGGCACCCGGCATGAGGGAGCCACACTACTTCGAGGATTTCGCGGATGGGCAGGTCTTCCGCTCGGGGCCCTACCGGATGGAGCGGGACGCCATCATCGCCTTCGCCCGGGAATTCGACCCGCAGCCGCAGCACCTGGGCGAGGAGGAAGCGGCCCGCAGCCAGTTCGGACAACTCGTGGCCAGCGGCTGGCACACCGCCGCCGTCTCGATGCGGCTGTTCATCCAGGACGCCCTGCCGCCCATCGCCAGGGGCGGCCAGGGGCTGGGACTGGAGAACCTGGTCTGGGTGCGCCCGGTGAAGCCCGGCGACGAGCTGCATGTGGAGGTGGAGGTGCTGTCGATGCGCCCCTCACGCTCCCGCCCCGACCAGGGCATCCTGAAGGCCCGCATCATCACGAAGAACCAGGCGGAGGAAGTGGTCCAATCCACCGTCACCTCGGCCCTGGTCCCGCGCCGCGCGGCTGGCTGATCCGGGCGGCTCCCCTTGGCAGCCGGTCCGCGCTTCACGGTCCTGACGTTGCGCCGCCCCGGGGGGAGAGGCGCCGCCTTTCCCCCGGCCCCACTCCGTCAGGACGCTGCGGGCCCTGGCTCCCTTTCGCTGGCTCACCTTGATGCCGGATCGCGCCGGAAGGCTGCCGCTACCGACCCTGGTCCCGCAGGATGGCATCGAGGCGCGGATAGACGCGGCGGGCGTTCAGCTCGAAGACCTTGTGCTTGTCCGCCGCCGGGATGGGCAGCGCGTCGATGTAGCGCTTCGTGTCGTCGAAGTAGTGGCCGGTTTCCGGATCGATCCCGCGCACCGCCCCGACCATTTCCGACCCGAACAGGATGTTGTCGATGTCGATCACCCGGAACAGCAGGTCGATACCCGGCTGGTGATAGACGCAGGTGTCGAAGAACACGTTCCGCATCACGTGCTCGGCCAGCGGCGGGCGCTTCAGCATGTCGGCCAGCCCGCGGTAGCGGCCCCAGTGATAGGGCACCGCGCCGCCGCCATGCGGGATGACGAAGCGCAGCGCCGGGAAGTCCCGGAACAGGTCGCCCTCCAGGAACTGCATGAAGGCGGTGGTGTCGGCGTTGATGTAGTGGGCGCCGGTCGCGTGGAAGTTGCAGTTGCAGGAGCCGGAGACGTGGATCATCGCCGGCACGTCCAGCTCGACCATCTTCTCGAAGAACGGATACCAGGCCCGGTCGGTGAGCGGTGGCCCGGCCCAGTGCCCGCCCGACGGGTCCGGGTTCAGGTTGCAGCCGATGAAGCCCAGCTCCGTCACGCAGCGCTCCAGCTCCGCGATGGAATGGGTGATCGACACACCCGGCGACTGCGGCAACTGGCAGACGCCCACGAAGTGCTGCGGAAAGAGGTCCACCACGCGCTTGATCAGGTCGTTGCAGCGCCGCGTCCAGGCCTGGCTCACCGCTTCGTCGCCGACATGGTGTGCCATGGTGGAGGCGCGCGGGCTGAAGATCGTCAGGTCGGCGCCGCGTTCGCGCAGCAGGCGCAACTGGTTCTTCTCCACCGTCTCGCGGATCTCGTCGTCGGAAATATCGGGATAGGCGGGATCGACATCGCCCCCGGCCTTGAAGGCCGCTGTCTGCGCCTCGCGCCAGCGGTCATGGGCGGCCGGCGCCGTGGTGTAGTGGCCATGGCAGTCGATGATCATGCGCGGTCCTCCCGGAACCCCTGCTTCGTTTCGGCGGCGCCAAAGGCCCGGTCCGCCACGGAAGGCGTGGTTCCTCCCCATGGCCGCGTCCCGCACCGGGCTGTCGCGGAACTTCTACAGGAGGCCAGGGAGGGCCGTGCTATCGGTTTTCCCGGCGTTCCTATCACCGGACGGCATAGCAGCCGTCTGCGGGTTGATCCCTGGGAACAGGTGGAGAGGCGGGGCTCCCGAAAAGAAGAAAGACACCTTGTCCACGCTGGCGGCACCAGCAGCCCGCCGGAGAGCCATGCTCTCCGGCGTGATCCGGCGTCAGCGGGCGCCAACCCATCGGGTCCAGGGCCCGCAGGGTCCTGGCGGATAGGGGGTCCGGGGGAAAGGCAGCGCCTTTCCCCCGGGACGGCGCGACGTCAAAGCCGCGAAGTGCGCCCCCCGCCGGTCAGATCGGGCAGACGCCGCTGGCGCACTGGAGATGCGCCCAGTCCACCGCCTCGCGCACCGCACTGTCGTCGATGCCCTCGACAATGGCGGCGAAGCGTCCGGCGGAGATCTCCTCCTCCGGCAGGTACTCGTAGCCGAGCTCGGAGTCGGGGCGGCTGGGCAGGACGGAGCAGCAGCGCACCGAGGGCTGGTGCTCCCGCACCATGGCGCGGAAGGCGTCGAGGTCGTGCTGGTCGGTATAGACCTTCAGCGTATAGCTGACCTGGTTGCCCTGGTCGCGGCCGATCCAGTGGCGCTCCAGCAGGCGGAGATACTGGTACTGCTCCTCCGGCGTCGCTTCGGGTGCGGTGACCAGCCCGTCCTCCAGACCCAGGCGCTGCAACAGCGGCACGGTGGGGAAGCCGACGATGGTCATGCCGGGGAAGGAGCGCAGCGCCCGCAGCGGGTAGCCGCGCGCCTCGTAATCCGCCAGCAGCGGGTCGGAGCCGGGCAGCCACTCGCCGGTGGCCTCGTCGCGCGTGCCCTTGAACTGCACCCAGCGGAGATACTGGCGCCGCGCCGGCAGGTGCGCGCCCTCGGTCAGGGCGAAGAGCTTGCTGGTGGTGCCCGCCGGCTTGACCGTGGTGACGGTGACCGGCCGCGCCATGCCGAGCTCGGCGGCATAGGCATTGGCCTCCTCCTTGGCGATGGCGGAAAGCCGGTCCAGCATCGCCCAGAAACCGGCGGAACGGGTCTCGTCCAGCATCTCGCGGAAGCCCAGGCCGAAGCGCATCCAGGCCCATTCGTGCAGGCCGGTGGGGCCGATGCCGATGCGGTTGGTCCGGGCGACCTCCTCGCCATAGAGCGCGTCCATCCGGTTGGCGCGGATCAGGAAGCGCACGCCGAGACGCACGGAATCCTCCACCCGCCGGTCCCATTCCCCGGCGATCTCCTCCGGCGCCGCGCCGGGGGTGACGTCGTCGAGGCTGACGGGGCAGGCCAGCAGCGGCGCGAAATCGGCGATGACGCAATAGCCGCCCGTGACGTGCAGGGTGATCTCGCCGCAGGGATTGGTGGTGACCGGGAAGCGCGCGGTGGAGGCGCGGCGCGCCGTCTCGGCCAGCAGCCCCTCGGCCTCCGTCACCTGGTAGCGGTCGGAGCGGAAGTCGCGCCCATCCTCGAAGACCGGCTTGTCCCAGGCGGCGCCGGTGCGGTGGTCCTCCAGCAGGTCGCCGTTGATGAAGCCGGGCTCGCCGTTCACGAAGGCGCAGCGCGTCACCTCGTCGAAGACCGTGCGGGCATGGCGGGTCAGCGGGTCGGCCGCGTCGCCCTCCCGGACGCGCTGCCAGAACTCGCGGTCCACCATGACGGAGTTGTTGGCGGTCCAGAGCCCGCCTTCCGACTTGGCGCGCACGAAGCGCAGGATGCCCGGGTCGCGCCAGGACTTGGTGGCCATGCGCGCGGCGCGGCGGGCACCGCCCACCTGCACCTCCACGGACAGGTGGTGGTCCACCAGCAGCGCCTGCTCCCAGGGTTGCAGCGCCTCGCCCTGCGGGTCCCGCGCCCGGGCGGGCTCGATCACATGGCGGCGGATGTTGATCAGCCCGCGCAGCAGCGAGATCGGCCCCGAGGCCGGGCGCCCCTGCATGCCGCGGATCGGCGCCCCGGCGGGGCGGACATCGGAGAGGTCGAGCAGCAGGGTCTTCCCCCGCTCGCCACGGAAGGCCATGGCCTCCAGCACCTCGACCGCCTTGGCCCAGCCCTCGCGGCTGTCGGCCACGCGGTGGACCACGGCGCCCGCCGGAATGGCGGCGAGGTCGCTCACCAGCTCCGCATCGAGGAAGGCGCGCACCGCCGCCTCCGCCGCCGCGTCGAAGCCGGCATCGTCCGTGCCCCAGGGCAGCAGCCCCATCTCCACCCCGAAGCGGCGCAGCGTGTCGCGGGTGGCGGGGAAGTCCGGATGCTCGGGCGAAAGATGCAGCCGCAGATCGGGGGCGCTGGCCCAGTCCACCACCGCCAGCTCGTCGTCATAGGCACGCCCGACGCCGGAGCCGTTCAGCAGCAGGTAGAACTCGGCGAAGGAGGTGATCGCCGTGGCGCAGTTGGTGAAGACCTCCATGTTGCGCTTCGGCTGCTCGGCATCACCGTGCTGGAGGTGGCGGCCGGAGGTCAGCAGCGCCCCGGTGGCGATGGCGTTGCGCAGCGCCTCGCGCTCGCCCGGGGCGGTGGGCGCCAGGGCGGTGTTGCCAGCGGAAACGCGCTCGGCCACTCGGCCGAAGTCCTCGGCGTCCTCCGGGCGGAAGACGGTGCGGCGGCCCACGGCCAAGCCCATCCCGGCATCCAGACGGCGGCCGGGCACGGGATGCGTGCCGAAGCCCGCCCCCACCGAAACCTGCGCCGGGACGCCGCCGGGTTGTTTCCGCACAGCATCCGGCCGGGCCGCCACCCCGCCATGGCGGGGGGCGAATCCAGGGGCGAGAGTCTGCGCGTAGCCGTCCATCAGCAACCTCGGTCAGGAAAATCAGGGGCCTGCCCGGGGCGCGTCGGATTCGGCGCCTCGGGCTCAGTGACCATATATATGGCTATCAGACCCTCGGTTTCACACAATATCTGGTGGAGGAGCTTACGCATCCGAATCAGGACTGGGGCATTTCCGCCACGGATCAGGCGCTTGGGCGGCCCTGTTGAGAAGCCGCCCCGGGATTCACGCTATGGCGAGCGGTGCAGGCTTACCGCAGCCCTGATTCCGGCGGCCGGGCGGGCCGGGCCAGGCCGGTTCTGGCCGTCACGGCGTCATACCGCAACCGCCGGATGCGGGCCATCGCCTCACTTCTGGCGTGAGCCTCCCGCGCGCCTCGCCCTTCCGGCAACCGGCTCCTCCCCGGAGGCGTTGAGCGGCCATGGAATGAACCGCCGGAATTCCGCCCCGAGGCCCTCGGCACGGGGACGGTTCGTTCCGTTCCGACGCCATAAGCGAACGAAGCCGGAGGGCTTGGCATTGAGTGAGACCGCGACCGAGGCCCCCGCCGGGGCCAGACCCGGCCATGAGGCACGCGACGTGACCCTGAGGGTCAACGGCCAGGACCACACCGTGCCGCTGGCACCCTGGACGACCCTGCTGGATGCCCTGCGCGACCATATCGGCCTGACGGGCACCAAGAAGGGCTGCGACCAGGGCCAGTGCGGTGCCTGCACCGTTCTGGTGGACGGGGTGCGGGTGAATTCCTGCCTGACCCTGGCCGTGATGAAGGAAGGCTGCGAGATCCGCACCGTGGAGGGGCTGTCCAACGGCCACCTGCATCCGGTGCAGCAGGCCTTCATCGACCACGACGCCTTCCAGTGCGGCTACTGCACGCCCGGGCAGATCTGTTCCGCCGTCGGGTTGATCCGCGAGGGGCGGGCGAAGAACCCGGCCGAGATCCGCGAGCTGATGAGCGGCAACCTGTGCCGCTGCGGCGCCTATCCCAACATCGTGGCGGCGATCGAGCAGGCGCTGCAGGCCGGGGAGGAAGCGCAATGAACCGCTTCGACTACACTCGCGCCGCGGACGTCGCGGGCGCGGTCCGCAGCCACGCCGCCGGCGCGGCGAAATTCATCGCGGGCGGCACCAATCTCCTCGACCTGATGAAGGAGAATGTGGAGCGGCCGGATCATCTGGTGGATGTCACCCATCTGCCGCTGCGCGAGATCACGGAAACGCCGGAAGGCGGCCTGCGCCTGGGCGCCCTCGTGACCAATGCCCAGACCGCCTATGACAGCCGCGTCGCCGAACGCTACCCGCTGCTGAACCTGGCGATCCTGTCCGGCGCCTCGCCACAGCTCCGCAACATGGCCACGAACGGTGGCAACCTGCTGCAACGGACACGGTGCTACTATTTCTATGATACGGGCACGCCCTGCAACAAGCGCGTGCCCGGCAGCGGCTGTCCGGCCAGGACCGGCGTGAACCGCATCCATGCCATCCTCGGCGCCAGCGAGAGCTGCATCGCCACCCATCCCTCCGACATGTGCGTGGCACTCGCGGCGCTGGAGGCGGTGGTGCGCGTCACCGGCCCGCAGGGCGAACGCGAGATCCCCTTCGCCGGGTTCCACCGCCTGCCCGGCGATGCGCCGGAGCGCGACACGAATCTCGGTGCGGACGAGCTGATCACCGCGATCGACCTGCCACCGCAGGGCTTCACGGAACACCACACCTATCTCAAGCTCCGCGACCGCGCTTCCTATGCCTTCGCCCTGGTCAGCGTCGCCGTGGGGCTGGAGATGGAAGGCGACACGGTGAAGGAGGCGCGCATCGCCCTGGGCGGCGTGGCGCACAAGCCCTGGCGCCGGCCCGAGGCGGAGGCGCTGCTGCGCGGCAGGCCTGCCACGCTGGAAAGCTTCCTGCCCGCCGCCGAGGCGCTGATCGAGGGCGCGCGGGGCCACGGGCAGAACGATTTCAAGATTCCCATGGCGCGGCAGGCCATCCTGCGCGCCCTGTCCCAGGCGGCGGCCGGCACGCCGCAGCCCGTCGCCGACAAGCGGATCCAGTGAGGGGACACGTCCGATGAGCAGCAACACCCCCTATTTCGGTTCCCCGCAGAGCCGCGTGGACGGCAAGGCCAAGGTGACCGGCGAGGCGAAGTACGCCGCCGAGTTCACCGCCCCCGGCCTGCTGCACGGCGTCGTCGTGTCCAGCGGCATCGCCCGGGGCAAGATCGCCGTGATCGACACCGCGGCGGCGCTGGCCGTGCCTGGCGTGGTGCAGGTCTTCACCCATGAGAACCGGCCGCGCACCGCCTGGCGCAGCAAGAACTACCAGGATGACGTGGCGCCGCCGGGCTCGCCCTTCCGCGCCCTCTACGATGCCGAGATCCACTACAGCGGCCAGCCCGTGGCGCTGGTGGTGGCGGAGGATTTCTCCACCGCGCGCCATGCCGCCATGCTGGTGCAGGTGCGCTACGAGGAAGCGCCGCATGCCACGGATGTCGCCGCCGTGCGCGGCGCGGCCTATGTGCCGCCGAAGAAGCGTTCCGGCATCGCGCCCCCTCCCCCGCCGCGCGGCGATGCGGAGAAGGCCCTGGAGGCCGCCCCGCACAAGGTCGCGGGCGAGTACCGCATCGCCATCGAGCACCACAACCCGATGGAGCCCCATGCCACCACCGTGGTCTGGGAAGGCGACGGCAGGATCACCGTCCACGACAAGATCCAGGGCGCGCAGAACAGCCAGAAGTATGTCAGCAACGTCTTCGGACTGTCCGCCGACAAGGTGCGCGTGATCTCGCCCTTCGTGGGCGGCGCCTTCGGCTCGGGGCTGCGGCCGCAGTACCAGCTTTTCCTCGCCGTGATGGCGGCGCTGGAGCTGGAACGTTCGGTGCGCGTCGTGTTGTCGCGCGAGCAGATGTTCACCTTCGGCTACCGGCCCGACGTGCTGCAGGACGTCAGCATCGGCGCCGATGCGGATGGCGTCTTGCAGGCCATCCGGCACGAGGCGATCTCCGGCACCTCGCAGTTCGAGGACTACCAGGAGGTCGTGGTGAACTGGTCCGGCCTGCTCTACCACTGCGAGAACGTGGCGCTGGACTACAAGCTGGCGAAGATCGACACCTACACGCCCTGCGACATGCGCGCCCCGGGCGCACCAACCGGCCTCTTCGCCCTGGAATCCGCGCTGGATGAGCTGGCCTACGCGCTGAAGGCCGACCCGCTGGAGCTTCGCCTGCGGAACTATGCGGAAAAGGACGAGAACGAGGGCAAGCCCTTCACCTCCAAGGAATTGCGCGCCGCCTATCGCGAGGGCGCCGAGCGCTTTGGCTGGAGCAGGCGCAGCCCCGAGCCCCGCTCGATGCGTGAGGGGCGCGAGCTGATCGGCTGGGGCGTGGCCTCTGGCGTCTGGGAGGCGCAGATGATGAAGACCAGCGCCCGCGCCACCCTCACCGCCGATGGCAAGCTGGAAGTCGCCACCGCCACCGCCGATATCGGCACCGGCACCTATACCATCCTGACCCAGATCGGCGCCGACGCGCTGGGGCTGGGGATGGAGGATGTCACGGCGAAGATCGGCGACAGCTCCCTGCCCACCTCGCCCGTCGAGGGCGGCTCCTGGACCGCCGCCTCGGCCGGCTCCGCGGTGCTGGCGGCCTGCGACATGGTGCGCGCCCGCCTGCTCGGCGCCGCGCGCGGCCTGCCGGATTCCCCGCTCGCCGGCGCGGCGATGGAGGATGTCAGCTTCGCCAATGGCCGCATCGGCCTGAGCGCGGACCCGTTGCGCTCCCTGCCCATCACCGAGGTGATGCGCGCCGCCGGGCTGGACCGGATCGAGGAGGAGCAGACCGCCTCCCCCTCCAAGGAAATGCAGAAGACGTATTCCTCCTACACGCACTCCGCCGTCTTCGCGGAGGTGCGGGTGGACGAGGAGCTGGGCGTCATCCGCGTCACCCGCATCGTCGATGCCGTCGCCGCGGGGCGGATCATCAACCCCAAGACCGCACGCTCGCAGATCATCGGCGGCGTGGTCTGGGGCATGAGCATGGCGCTGACCGAGGAGTCGCTGCAGGACCACAATCTCGGCCGCTTCATGAACCACAATCTGGCCGAGTACCACGTGCCGGTGAACGCCGATGTCCACGACATCGACGTGATCTTCGTGCAGGAGGACAACGACAAGGGCAACCCGCTCGGCGTGAAGGGCCTGGGCGAGATCGGCATCTGCGGCACCGCCGCCGCCATCGCCAACGCCGTCTTCCATGCCACGGGCAAGCGCATCCGCAGCCTGCCGATCACCGTCGACAAGCTGCTGGGGGATGTCGCGGTTCCGGCGGAATAGGCCCCCGCCCGCAACCCAGGCGGGGTGGAGGCCATGTCTCCACCCCAGTCATGGAAGGCGGCCGCCTTCAGCTCCGCTGCACCCCCCAAGGGAAGGGCGAGGAACCCTCCACGAAGCCGGTGAGATCCTTGCGGAAGGCGGTGCGGACGGTGAACTGGCCGAGCGGCAGGGTGCCGGCTTCCTCCAGCGCGTGGCGGCCGAGCTCCAGGGCGACGCGGCGCTGGGCATCGGCATCCGAGGCGTAGAGCCATTCCTGCGTCAGGGCCTCGGCCCTGTCGCTCTTCCACCAGCCGAACCAGCCCTTCTCGCCCTGGCCCCGCAGCAGGGGCGAGGTCGCCGGGCTGCCATAGAGGTTGGAGCCGCCGGTGGTGTGGAACATGCTCCAGCCGCCCTTCTCCACCGGCTCGCGCGAGTTGCGGCGCTGGATGACGGTTCCCCAGTCGCTTTCGGCCAGCTCCACGTTCATCCCGGCGCGGCGCAGCGCATCCGCCGTCACCTGGCCGAGCGGGCCGATATCCGGGAAGTCGGTCGGGTTGATGATGACCAGCTTCTGCCCCGCATAGCCCGCCTCCTTCAGCGCCGCCTTGCAGGCATCGATGCTGCCCGGCATCAGGTCGGCTTGGTCCACGTAGTAGGGCGTGCGCTGCGGGTACAGGCTGCGCATCGTGTTCCAGGTGGACTGGTCGTCCCCCTGGGCGGCGCGCATGTAGTCCTCCTGCACCACCGACTTCAGCACCGCCTGGCGCAGCTTCACGTTGTCGAAGGGCGGCTGCAGGCAGTTCAGCCGCGCCAGCGCCATGCGGCCGGCCTTGTCCAGGATCTCCCGCCTGACGTCGCGGCTCTGGGCCAGCATCGGCTGCAGGTCGGCGAGCGGACGCTCCCACCAGTCGATCTCGCCCGCCAGCAGGGCCGCCGCGGCGGTCGAGGGATCGGTGATGATGTGCCACTCGATGCGCTGGAAATGCGCGATCTTGGCGCCGGCGGCGGCCGAGGGCGCCTCATGGCGCGGCACATAGCCGTCGAACTTCGTATAGACGGCGCGGGAGCCGGAATTGAACTCGGAGGCCACGAAGCGGTAGGGGCCGGAGCCCACCATCTCGGTGATCGCCGTGGCGCCGTCGGTCTTCGCCAGCCGTTCCGGCATGATGAAGGGCACGTTGGCCTCGGCCTTGCCCAGCGCCTCCAGCAGCGCCGGGAAGGGACGGTTCAGCCGGAGCTCGAAGTTCCGGTCGTCCACCACCTTCCATTCCTCGGTGATGCCGGTGATGAGCTGGCCGAAGGGATCGCGCGAGGCCCAGCGCTTCACGCTGGCGATGCAGTCGGCGGACCGCACCGGCGTGCCGTCATGGAACTTCAGCCCCTCCCGCAGGCGGAAGCGCCAGAGCCTGCCGCCATCGGCGACCTCGTGCCCCTCGGCCATCTGCGGCTGCACGCGGTTGTTCGCATCCACGGCGAAGAGCGTGTCGAAGATGTAGTAGCCGTGGTTCGAGGTGACCGTGGCGGTGGTCCAGATCGGGTCCAGCGCGCTCAGATTCGCCTGCGGCACGAAGCGCAGCGTGCTGGCCCGGCTGTTCTGCGCCAGGGCGGGCCCGGCGACGCCGCCGGCCAGGGCGGCGCCCCCCAGCCCGGCGGCGCCCTTGAGGAGGTTGCGGCGATTCATGGCGTGGCTCCCTGGCTGACGCGCGGGAGAGTGCGACGGGGCGGCCGGGATGCCAAGCGGAAGGGCATCGCCCGCCGCACCCGCCCCATGCCCGATCCGCTCTGGACCGCCCCCGGCGCGGCGCCCTAGGAAGGATGGATGAATCGCAACCTTCCCGCCGCCGAGGGCGCCACCCCGGCGATGGCCCAGTGGTTCGCCGCCAAGGCCGCGCATCCGGACGCGCTGGTCTTCTTCCGGCTCGGCGATTTCTTCGAGATGTTCTTCGACGACGCCATCCTGGCCGGGGAGGTGCTGGGCCTCGCCACCTCCCACCGGGGCGAGCACAACGGCCAGCCCATCCCCATGGCCGGCGTGCCGGCCCATGCGCACGAGGCCTATCTCGCCCGGCTGCTGCGGCGCGGCTACCGCGTCGCGCTCTGCGACCAGATGGAGACGCCGGAACAGGCCAAGGCGCGCAAGGCCAGCACCATCCGGCGGGAGGTGGTGCGCATCGTCACCCCCGGTACGGTGACCGAGGATTCCCTGCTGGAAGGCGGCCGCCCCTCCTGGCTGCTCGCCCTGGCGGAGGGAGGGGGAGAACGCCTGGGCGCCGCCTGGCTCGACATCTCCACCGGCATGGTCTGCACCGAATCCGTCCTGCCGGCCGAGGCGGCGACGCTGCTCTCACGGCTGGAGCCGGCGGAGATCCTGGCCCCGCCTGCCCTGGTCGCCAGCGGCGCGCTGGCCGGCTGCGGCGAGCGGCTGCGCGAGACGGCCCCGCCCCGCGACCCCTCCCGCATCGCCCGCGCCGCCTGGGAGGTCGCCAGCCTGGACGGCTTCGGCGCCTTCTCGGAGGAGGAGGTGGCGGCGCTGGCCATGGCGCTCGACTATGTGCGCGCCACCCAGGGGGGCACCCTGCCCCGCCTCGCGCCGCCGGAATGCTGCGGCGAATCCCGCCTGCTGCGGATGGACGCTGCGACACGCCGCTCGCTGGAGATCCTGCGCTCCGAGCGCGGCGATGCCGAAAGCTGCCTCTTCGCCGCGGTGGACCGGACGCTGACCGGCGCGGGGGGGCGGGAGCTCGCCGCCCGCCTCGCCGCCCCGCTGGCCGAGGCGGAGCCGATCCGCGAGCGGCACGAGGCGGTCGGGTTCCTCCTGAACGACAGCCGCCTGCGCGCCGCCCTGCGGCAGGGCCTGCGCGGCGCGCCGGACATGCAGCGCGCCCTGGCCCGGCTTTCGGTCGGCCGCTTCTTTCCGCGCGACCTCGCCGCCATGGCCGAAGGGCTGGGCCGGGCCGAGAGCATCCGCCAGGCGCTGGACCGGGCGGAGGGCGTGCCCCTGCTGCTGCTGCGCGCGGCGAAGGCCCTGCTGCCGGGGAACTCCCCCCGGGCGGAGCTGGCCCGTGCCCTGGCGGAGGACCTCCCCTCCCGCTTCGAGGACGGCAACGCCATCGCCACCGGCTATGACGGGCAGCTCGACGGGCTGCGCCGGCTGCGCGACGGCGCGCGCGAGGCGATCCTGGAGATGCAGCGCGAGCTGGCCCAGGCCTGGGGCGTGGCCAGCCTGAAGATCAGGCACCACCAGCAGTTCGGCCATCTGGTGGAGGTCCCCGCCGCCGCCGGGGAGGCCCTGCTCCGCGCGAAGGCCCAGGAGGGGCCGCACGCCCCGATCCACCGCCAGACCATGGCCAATGCCCATCGCTTCACCTGCGCCGCCCTGGCGGAGCTGGACCGCAAGCTCTCCTCGGCGCGGGAGGAGGCGGCGCGGCGCGAGGCGCGGGTGGTGGCGCATCTGCGCCAGCTCTGCCTCGACGCCGCCCCGGGCATCGCCGCCGCCGCCACGGCCCTGGCCGAGATCGACGTGCAGCAGGCGGCGGCCGAGCTCGCCGCCGGAGGCGGCTGGTGCCGGCCGGAGATCTCGGAGGGCACCGGCTTCCGCGTGCGGGGGGCCCGCCACCCGGTGGTGGACGCCGCGCTGCGCAAGGCCCGGGGCCCGGCCTTCGTGCCCAACGACGCCGATCTTTCCCCCGGCCGCCGCCTCTGCCTGCTGACCGGGCCGAACATGGCGGGCAAGTCCACCTTCCTGCGGCAGAACGCGCTGCTGGTGGTGCTGGCCCAGGCGGGGCTCTTCGCCCCGGCCGAGGAAGCGCGGATCGGGCTGGTGGACCGGCTCTTCTCCCGCGTCGGCGCCGCGGACGACATCGCCGGCGGCCGCTCCACCTTCATGGTGGAGATGAGCGAGACGGCGGTGATCCTGAACCAGGCCGGCCCCCGCTCCCTGGTGATCCTGGACGAGGTCGGGCGCGGCACCGCCACCTGGGACGGCCTCGCCATCGCCTGGGCGGTGCTGGAGGCGCTGCACGACCGGCTGCGCTGCCGCGCCATCTTCGCCACCCATTTCCACGAGCTGACGGCACTGTCCGGCAAGCTGCCGGACCTCGCCCCCGCCCGGATGGAGGTGCGCGAGCACCGGGGCCGGGTGGTCTTCCTGCACACCGTGGCGCCGGGGGCCTCGGAGCGCTCCTGGGGCCTGCACGTGGCCCGGCTGGCCGGCGTGCCGCGCGCGGTGGTGGCGCGGGCCGAATCGGTGCTGGCGGCGCTGGAGGCCCGGGCGAAGGGCCTCGACCCACTGGAGGAGGAGCTGCCGCTGCTGCGGGCCGCTCGGCCGGACCCCGTGGACCCGGCACCGCAGCATTTTTCGCCGGGTGTTGCATGGGATGGGAGATTCCATACGGACCCGGAACCAGCGGCCCCGGACAAGGCCCTGCGCGAGAGCCTGGAGGCGATGGACCCCGATGCCATGTCCCCGCGCGAGGCCCTGGAGGCCCTCTACCGGCTCAAAAGCCTCGCAGGTGCAGCGGAGGTGACTGTCAAGTCGCCCCAGCCCATCCTATCTTCACGTTGATGAAACTCTTCGGCGACAGCCAGGACACCGCGGCAGCCTGCTCCCCTGAGGACATGCAGGCCCTGATCGATGCTCTGCTTCCCCCGGCGGGCTCCGGCGGCGGGATGGAGGCGCGCACTCCCGTTCCCCGCGACGCCGCGCTGCTGCTGCTGCGCCGCCGCCTCGGCCGGGTGCAGTCCAGCGTGCAGGAGGAGTTCGAGGCGGGCGCCCTGCCCGGGCTGATCGCCGGCCGCCGCCTCGGCGCGCTGATGGACGGGCTGATCCGCTCGATCCACGACTACAGTCTCGCCGTGGTGGGACAGGCGGAGGGCGAGCCCGCCTTCGCCCTGGCCGCCACCGGAGGCTATGGCCGCGGCGTGCTGGCGCCCTTCAGCGACATCGACCTGCTCTTCGTCTCCCGCCAGCCGCTGGGCGCCAGCGGGCAGCGGATGGTGGAGTTCATGCTCTACCTGCTCTGGGACCTGGGGCTGAAGGTCGGCCACGCCACCCGTTCCATCGCCGAATGCCTGGAGGATGCGCGCGCCGACGCCACGGTGCAGACGGCGCTGCTGGAGGCCCGCTTCCTGTCCGGCGAGCAGCCGATCTTCGCCGAGTTCGCCGAGGGCTTCGCCACGGCCCGGCGGGAATGGGGCATCGGCCAGTTCTTCGCCGCCAAGCGGACGGAGCGGCAGCAGCGCCACAAGCGCTACGGCGACAGCCCCTATCTGGTGGAGCCTCATATCAAGGAGGGGCGCGGGGGCCTGCGCGACCTCCAGACCATGTACTGGTTCGCCAGCTATGCCTTCGGCACGCAGAAGATGTGGCAGCTCGTCGGCAAGGACAGCCCGGGCGGCGGCCTGCTCACGGCCGACGAGGCCCGCGCCTTCCGCCGCGCCTGGAGCTTCCTCTGGACGGTGCGCTTCCACCTCCACTACGTCACCGGCCGTGCCGAGGAACGCCTGACCTTCGACCTGCAGCCGGTGGTGGGCGCCCGCATGGGCTATACCCGGCACGGCAAGCAGGACGGGGTGGAGCGCTTCATGAAGCACTTCTTCCTCACCGCGCGGGACGTGGTGCGCCTGTCGCGCCTGCTGGAACCGGCGATCGAGCGCGCCACGATGGGGCCGCCGGCGCTGGTCCCCGCCGGCAGCCCGGATCTCGCGGCCGCCGGCGTGGCGCTGGCGGACGGCAAGGCGATCTTCGCCGCCGGCCACGACATCGCCGCCGACCCGGCGATCATGCTCCGCCTGCTCTGCGCCGCCCGCGACCATGGGCTGGAGCTGCACCCCCTCACCCAGCGGGCGCTGATCCGCTCGGCCCGGCATGCCTCGAAGCTGCGCGACGACCCGGCGGCGGGGGACCTGTTCCTGAACCTGCTGACCGGCCCGCATTCCGCCCGCTGGACCCGCGTGCTGAACGAGGTCGGCTTCCTGTCCCGCTACCTGCCGGACTGGGCGCGCATCGTCGGGCTGATGCAGTTCGACACCTACCACGTCTATACGGTCGAGGAGCACACGATCGAGGCGCTGCGCGTCCTCAACGGGCTCGACGAGGGCGGGCTGGACAACATCGCCCCCGTGGCCTCCGAGCTGATCGGGCAGATCCAGTCCCGCCGCGCGCTCTATGTCGCGACGCTGCTGCACGACATCGCCAAGGGCCGGGGCGGCGACCATTCCGAGCTCGGCGCCGCCATCGCCCTCGACATCTGCCCGCGCCTGGGCCTGACGCCGGAGGAGACGGAGACCGTCTCCTGGCTGGTGCTGAACCATCTCCTGGTCAGCCAGACCGCCTTCAAGCGCGACATCGACGACCCCAAGACCATCCTCGACCTGGCCGAGGTGGTGCAGTCGCCCGAGCGGCTGCGCCTGCTGCTGGTGCTCACCGTCGCCGACATGCGCGCCGTGGGCCCCAAGGTCTGGAACGGCTGGAAGGCCACCCTGCTGCGCGAGCTCTACTGGCGCGTGGCCGAGGTTCTGGCCGGCGGGCTTTCCGTGCCGGAGCGCGACGTGCGCGTGGCCCGGGCCAAGCAGGCCGCCGCCTCGCTGCTCGCCGAATGGCCGAAGGAGGCGGTGGAACGCTTCCTGGGCGCCGGTTATCCGGGCTACTGGCTTTCCTTCGACGCCGCCACCCATGCCCGGCACGCCACCATGATGCGGGAGGCCGAGGCGACCGGCGCCCCCCTGACGGTGCGTACCCGCGTGCTGGAATCCCGCGCCGTGACCGAGGTGACGGTCTATGCCGCCGACCATCCGGGCCTCTTTGCCCAGGTCGCGGGCGCGCTGGCGCTGGGCGGGGCGAGCATCGTGGACGCCCGCATCCACACCATGACCAATGGCATGGCGCTCGACACCTTCTGGGTGCAGGACGCCAATGGCGGGATGCTGGAGGCGCCGCACCGCCTGGCCCGGCTCTCGGTCCTCATCGAGCAGGCGCTGTCCGGCCAGATCCGCCTGCTGAACGAGATCCGCAAGGTGCGGCGCGAACCCTCGCGCCTGCGCGCCGTGACCGTCCCGCCGCGCGTGGTGCTGGACAACCACGCCAGCGCCTCCCACACCGTGATCGAGGTGAACGCGCGCGACCGGCCCGGCCTGCTGCACGACGTCACCACCGCGATCAGCGAGCAGGGGCTGCAGATCGCCTCGGCCCATATCACCACCTATGGCGTGCGGGCGGTGGACGTCTTCTACGTGAAGGACGTGTTCGGCCTGAAGGTGGAGAACGAGCGCAAGCTGGCCTCGCTGCGTTCCGCTCTGCTGGGCGCTCTCTCCCCGGTGGCGGAGCGGATCGCGGAAGGCCCCGTGGCGGTGGTGGGCGCCGCTTCCTGATGCCCCCTCCCCCACAACCCGCACCCCCGCCCGGCGTTGTCCTCCTTTGAGGAGGCTTCATCCATGGCCGAAGAGACCCTGAGCGAGGAATTCAAGAACTGGGGCGGCGGCACCAAGACCGCGCGCCCGTCCAATGTCGGGCCGCACGACCCCAATGACGAACAGCACGACCCGAAGAGCAAGGGCGTGAACCCAGCCGACTACGAGCGCGAGACGGAGGATTCGGTCGCCGGGAAGCCGGGCGAGAAGAGCAGCGGCCCGGTGAATATCGGCGTCCGCCAGGACACGGCCGGCGAGGGTCAGAAGGATTCCCCGGGCGGGAAGGACTGATCGCGGGGCGAAGGCCCCGGCCGGGCCTTGCCATAGCCCCCTCGTTCACCGGAACCTGGATCGGGCTTTACCCCTGGGCGAGAGGCAGCGCCTCTCGCCCAGAGCCGGACCGGGCTCCTGTCCGTGTCAGGCCATGTCGGGCTGACGGGCAAGGCGCGGCACCGGCGAGCGTGACAGCACCAGGAACTGCGCGGCGAAACCCAGCGACGAAGCCCAGAGACAGGCTTCCATGCCGCCCTGGCTCGCCAGCAGGGCCCCCAGTGCCGCGCCAAGCGGACGGGCGCCGAAGGTCGCCGTCACGATCGTGGCCGAGACCCGGCCCAGCAGCCCGGGTGGCGTGACGGATTGCCGCAGGGTGGTGGTGGCGATGGTCCAGAGGATCGGCCCCGCGCCGAAAAGCAGGCAGGACATCCCCGCCAGCGCGGCGCCGGGCCAGGTGCCCGGCGGGCAGGCCAGGGTCGCCAGCATCAGCAGCGAGGCCAGCAGCGCCCCCAATGGCCCCAGGGCGATGGTCGCCCCGAAGGTCAGCCTGTGCATCAGCCGGGGCGCGACCACGGCACCCGCCACCATGCCTAGCCCATAGAGGCCCAGGGTCAGGCCGACTCCCCCGGCCCCCAGCCCGAGCCGTTCCACCGCATAAACCACATAGACGGCCTGGAGCAGGAACCAGGCGGTGTTGAACAGCGTCGCCGTGACCAGCACCGGGCGCAGCAGCGAATGCGACAGCACGAAGCCTGCCCCCTCTCGTAGCTCGGCCAGGGGATGGCGCCGTTTCCGCTGGCCCCTGCCCTGCCCCGTGCCGTCCGGCAGACCGCGGAGCAGCAGTGCCGCCAGCAACGACAGCGCCGTGGCCAGGGCATAGGCCGGCGCCGCCCCGGCCCAGCCTACCACCGCGCCGCCCAGGGCGGGACCGGCGGCAAAGGCGGTGCTGCGCGTCAGTTCCAGCCAGCGGTTGGCCATGGCCAACCTGCCGGCCGGCACCAGGGACGGCACCAGGGCCGGTGCGGCGACGCTGTAGGCCACCGTGCCGGCGGCCCCCAGGAAGCCCAGCACCGCCAGCCAGGGCAGGGTCAGCGCCCCACCGAGCAGCAGGAGCAGGATGACGAGCAGCGCGGCCGCGCGCAGCACCTCCGCCCCCAGCATGAGGCAACGGCGGGAGGTACGGTCCGCCAGTACCCCGGCGGGCAGCGACAGCAACAGGAAGGGCAATGTCTGTGCGGCCTGGAGCAGCCCGGTCTGTGTCGCTCCCGCCCCCAGCAGCAGCACGGCGGCGAGCGGCGCGGCGGACAGGGCGATCTGTTCGGAGAACTGGGCCGGAAGGCTGGACAGGGCGAGGCGCCGGAAGCCGGCGGGCAGGGGGCCGGAACGCTGGTCCGGGCCATGGCCGGGGTCATGGCTTGGGCGATGATCTGGCACGGGTCCCGTGATCTCCTGGATGACGGAGAGGGACCCTAGGCGGCGGAGCGCCCGCCCCGCCTTCCGCCCGTTGCGCCCGCATCCGGAGCGTCAGCGGGATGCGGCTGGTGGCTACTCCACCACGAAGACCGCGAGTTCCACCCGATCCGGCCGGCGGATGCCGGTGGCCAGGAAGAGAGGCCGGGTCAGCCAGGCATGCGCCGCGGCGGCGGTCTCGAAGCGTGGCGCCGTGCGGAAATAGACCTGCTCCGGTGGCACCGGCTCGCCCCGCGTGATGCGGGCCATGACCTCGGGCGGGCCATGCCGCACGCCGGTGTTCACGACATAGACGAGCGCCCCGTCATCCAGTTCCACCACATAGCGGGCCTCCAGCGTGGTGTAGCCGTCCGCCCTGATCACCTGGAAATCCGCCCCCGCCGGCAGGATGCGGCCGGACAGGCGTGGCCCCCGGACCGAGCCGCCCAAGATCGGCACGACCCGGCGCAGCCCCTCGCCGGTCTCGCCCACGGCGATGGGCTCCCCCACCTCCACCGCGATATCGGCGACATGGTTCAGGGCGGGTGGCGTCATGGTCCTGTCCTCGCAGGGGATGTTTCCGTCCCGCCGTCATCCGCCCGCCCGGCCCGATCCACAAGACGCGAGAACCGGGGTGCCCCCCCAAGGCCGGCACTTGGCGCCCACGCCGCTCAGGGGCAAGGATGCGCCCTGGCAGGCCCGGCAAGGGAGACCATCCGAATGATCCTGATCGGCCAGTACGATTCGCCCTTCGTCCGCCGCGTGGCGGTGGCCCTGCGCCTCTACCGGCTGGGCTACGAGCACCAGCCCTGGTCCACCTTCGGCGATGCGGAGCGGCTGGCCGCCATCAACCCGCTGCGCCGCGTCCCCGTGCTGCTGCTCGACGATGGCGAGGCGCTGATCGAGAGCGGCGCGATCCTGGACCACCTAGACGAACAGGCATCGCCGGACACGCGGCTGATCCACGCCTCCGGCGCGGAACGGCGGCGCATGCTGCGCCTCTGCGCCCTGGCCACCGGCCTCTGCGACAAGATGGTCAGCCTGATCTACGAACGCATCCTGCACGAGACGGTCTCGGAACGCTGGGTGGCGCGCTGCGAGGCGCAGATCCGCGACGTGCTCGCGGTACTGGAGGCGGAGCGGGCGCGCGAGCCCGCGCCCTTCTGGAACGGCGTGGCACCGGGCCATGCCGATATCGCCCTGGGCTGCGCGCTGCGCTTCCTCGCCGAGGCGCATCCGGCGATCCATGGCGACGGCGGCGCGTGGCCCAGCCTGGCGGCCCATGCGGCGCGTTGCGAGGCACTGGATGCCTTCGCGGGCGTCGTGCAGGTCTTCGATCCGCCGAAGCGCTGAGCCGCGGCTATTCCGGCCAGGAGAAGCGGATGTTGTTGTCGCGCAGCCCGGCCAGCACGACCTCGATGCCGCCGGAACGGATCATCCAGTCCAGCCGGTGGTCGCGGTATTCCCGCCGCTGGGGCAGGAAAAGGGGACGCCCTGATCCGATCCTCCGGGCGGGCTCCTCACCCCGCCAGCCTGATCTCCCGCGCGGCGGTGTAGAGCGCCAGCCGCCGCGCCGCATTCGGCGCCAACCCATGTTCGGCGACATTCTCCACCGGCGGCAGGCGGTCCGCGAGATGGCAGGCGGCGAGGTGGCCCGGATCGCCCCCCAGCGGTCCGGTGGGCGCGCGCAGCTCCGGGTCCTGCTCCCGGCAGACCGCTTCGGCATGGGGGCAGCGGGTGTGGAAGCGGCAGCCGGAGGGCGGGTTGGCCGGGCTCGGCAGGTCACCGCCCAGGGGCGTGACCGAGCCGCGCAGAGCCGGGTCGGGGCGCGGGATGGCGGACAGCAGCGCCCGCGTATAGGGGTGGCGCGGCGCGGCGAAGAGGGCGCGCTTCTCGGCGACCTCGACGATGCGGCCGAGATACATCACCGCCACGCGGTCGGCCATGTGCTTCACCACCGCCAGGTCGTGCGCGATGAAGAGATAGCTCAGCCCGAAGCGCGCCTGGAGGTCCTTCAGCAGGTTCACCACCTGCGCCTGGATCGAGACGTCGAGCGCCGAGACGGGTTCGTCGCAGACCAGCAGGTCTGGCCGCACGGAAAGGGCCCGGGCGATGCCGATGCGCTGCCGCTGCCCGCCGGAGAATTCATGCGGGTAGCGCCCGGCATGGAAGGGCCGCAGCCCGACCAGCGAGAGCAGCTCCTGCACCCGCGCCTGCCGTGCGGCGCCGTTGCCCATGTCGTGCACCGCCATCGGCTCGGCGATGGCGTCGCCCACGGTCAGGCGCGGGTTGAGGCTGGCGAAAGGGTCCTGGAACACGATCTGCATCCGCCGGCGCAGCGCCCGCAGCGCGGTGCCGGAGGCCGTCGTGACATCCTGGCCGTCGAAGCGGATCGTGCCGGCGCTGGGCTCGATCAGCCGCATCACCAGCCGCGCGGTGGTGGACTTGCCGCAGCCGGATTCCCCCACCAGCGCCAGGGTCTCGCCCCGGTTCAGGCGGAATCCGACGCCATCCACGGCGCGGACGGCGCCGATCTGGCGGGCGAGCACGATGCCCTTGCGGATGGGATAGTGCTTGGCGAGGCCCGAAACCTCCAGCAGCGGCGCGGTCATGCCGCCAGTTCCGTGGCGAGCGCGTCGAGCGGCGCGCGCAGGCAGGCGGCATGGTGACGGTGCGCCACGTCGCGCAGCGGCGGATCGGCGCTGCGGCAGATCTCCAGCACGAAGGGGCAGCGCGGGTTGAAGCGGCAGCCCTTGGGCAGCGCGAAGGGCGGCGGCACCGCGCCGTCGATGGCGAGCAACCGGTCGCGCTCCTCGTCCAGCCGCGGCACGCTGCCGAGCAGCCCGATGCTGTAGGGGTGCTGCGGGTCGTTGAACAGGCTCGCGGCGGAACAGCGCTCCACTACCCGCCCGGCATACATCACCGCCACCTCGTCGGCCATTTCCGCGACGACGCCCAGGTCGTGGGTGATCAGGATGATCGACATCCCCGTCTCGGCCTGAAGGTTCCGCAGCAGGTCGAGGATCTGCGCCTGCACCGTGACGTCGAGCGCGGTGGTCGGCTCGTCGGCGATCAGCAGGCGCGGGCGGCAGGCCAGCGCCATGGCGATCATCACCCGCTGCCGCATCCCGCCCGACAGCTCGTGCGGATACTGCTCGAAGCGCCGTTCCGGCGCCGGGATGCGGACCTGGCGCAGCGCCGCGATGGCGGCGTCGCGCAGCGCGCGGTCCGAGGCCGTGCGGTCATGCACGCGCATCGCCTCGGTGATCTGCCTGCCGACGCTGTGCACCGGGTTCAGCGAGGTCATCGGGTCCTGGAAGATCATGGCGATCTCCCCGCCCCGGATCTTCCGCATCTCGGACTGGGAGAGCGCGGCGAGGTCCCTGCCCTCCAGCAGGATCTTCCCGGCGCCGATCCGCCCCGGCGGCGGCACGAGGCCCATGATGGAGAGCGAGAGCATCGACTTGCCGCAGCCGCTCTCCCCCACGATGCCGAGCGTGCGGCCACGCGGCACGGCGAGGTCCACCCCGTCCACGGGCGAGACCAGCCCCTGGCCGGTGCGGAAGCTGGTGCGCAGCCCCTCGATGCGAAGAAGGTCCTGGGATTCTTCCCTGGGCATGCGGATTCCTCAGGACCAGCGGAAGGTTGGCGGGGAGATCTGCTCCACCGGCCGGTGCGCCCAGTCGCGCCCGGGGGCCTCGGCCACCACGCGCTTCTGCGCCTCGTTCAGCCGTTCGGCGGCCCCGGCGAAATCCATGGTCAGCACCTTGCCGTCGCGCACGGCGCAGGTCCCGTCCACGTAGACGGCGCGCAGCGCACGCTCGGAGGCCGCATAGACCAGGGAGCGCAGGGGGTCGCGGCGCGGCTGCATCAGCGGGTGGGTGACGTCCACCAGCACGAAATCGGCCCGGCAGCCGGGGGCGAGGCGGCCGATATCCTCCCGCCCCAGCGCCTTCGCCCCGCCGGTGGTGGCGGCCTCGAACAGCTCCTGCGTGGTGACGGCGCGCGGGTCGGTCGCCTGGGTGCGGGCGAGATAGGCGGCCAGCCGGATCTCGTCGAGCATGTTGTGCGGATAGGTGTCGGTGCCCAGGCCCATATTCACCCCGGCACGGCGGTAGCGGCCGAAGTTCTTCATGGTGATGCCGCGCCGCGCGAAGACGGTCGGGCAATGCGCCACGCTGGTGCCCGTCTCCGCCAGCCGCTTCAGGTCGGTGTCCGTGTGCCAGCGCGTCGAGGGATGGTCGTCGAGGAAGATGCCATGGCCGATGATGGCGCGCCCGTTCAGCAGCCCCATGCTGTCGAGCCAGCCGATCGGCGTCAGCCCGTGGCGGCGGGTGATTTCGTGGAACTCCACCACCGACTGCGCGGCATGGATCTGCCAGGGCAGGCCGCGGGCCTTCGCCTCCTGCTGGCTTTCCCGCATCAGCCCGGGCGAGACGGTGTCGATCTGCGCCGGGATCACCATGCCGGACAGGCGGCCGCATTCATGCTGCGCGGCGCGGTCCACCAGGCGCAGCGCCTCCGCCATGGCCTTCTCGCCACCCGCCTCGTCCCACTCGTACTCCACCACATGGCCGTTCTTCGTGTACCAGCGGGCGGAGCGGAACATCGGTGCCACGACGGCGCGCAGCCCGCTTTCCGCCAGCAGGTCGAGCCATCCGTCATAGGGCACGGACAGGTCGGCCACGGTGGTGACGCCGGACAGCAGCAGCTCGCTCAGCGCCACGCGGGCGCAGTCGGGCACCGCATCCTCGCCCGCGCGGAAGATCGGCATGAACTCGTAGAGCGAGGAGTTGTAGAGGCCGGGCGAGCCGATCTCGTCCAGCAGCCCCTTGTTCATCGGCTCGCTGGACGGGTGCGTGTGGATGTTGACGAGGCCGGGCATGACCATCAGCCCCGCCCCGTCGATCACCTCCTCCGCCGGCCCGTCATAGCCCCGGCCGACGAAGCGCAGCGCGCCGCCCTCGAAGGCGACGTCGCCGCCGGTCAGGTAGGCATGGGTCTTCGCGGCCTCGTCCCAGGCCAGGACGACATCGGCGTTGCGGATCAGCGTGACGGCCATGCCCGGATGCTCCTCAGCGTGTCAGCCTGATGTCGAGGCCCTTGTACAGGGCCGCGCCATAGACGCCGTGCGGCCGCGCGCCATCCACGCGCTGCGAGGTGGCGAGCCAGAGCTGCTGGCGCACCAACGGCACCCAGACATTGGCCGCGGTGATCTGCTCCTGCACCTCGCCGATCAGCTTGGCGCGGTTGGCCGGGTCGGTGGCGGTGCGGGCGCCGAGCAGGTTCCTGTCGGTCTCCTCGTTCACCCAGTTCATCCGGTTCGGCGTCGGACGGTTGGCGCTGGGGAAATAGAGGGACAGCGCGTCCGTCGCCGAGAGATAGGGATAGGACATGGTGAAGGCGTCGAATTCCTGCGTCGCCAGCTTGCCCCAGGCCACGGTGGCGTCCCAGAGCTGGATCTTCATCTCGATGCCGATGCGGCGCAGATCGGCCTGCATCGCCTGCATCATGCTGTTGTTGGTGCCGTTCTGGATGCCGTAGAGCAGGAAGCTCGCGCGCTGCCCGTTCTTCTCGCGGATGCCGTCGGAACCGGCCTTCCACCCGTCCTCGTCCAGCAGCCTGCGCGCGCCATCGACATCGAAGGAGGGCTGCAGCTTCGCCGCGTCAGGGTCGAAATCCTGCACCTTGGGGTTCAGCAGGGTGTTGGCGGGCTCGCCGGCGGAGAAGAAGACGGCCTTGGCGATCGGGCCGCGGTCCACCGCCATGTTGATGGCCTTGCGGATCACCGGGTCGCTGACCACCGGCTTGTCCACCTTGAAGCCGACGAAGTAGTCCCAGAAATAGACCGGCTGCTGCTGCAGCTTCACGGTCGGGATCTTCTTCAGCCCTTCCAGCGCGAAGAAGGGGATCTCCTGCACCACATCGGCCTGCCCGGTCTGCAAGGCGGCGAGGCGGGTATTGGCCTCCGGGATCACGCGCCAGATCACCTTGCCGATCTGCGGGCTGGGGTTCCTGTAGATCGGCGGGCCCCAGTTGTAGCCCTCATGCCTGTTCAGGACGAGGTCCTGCCGCGGCGTCCAGCTCCCCCAGCAATAGGGGCCGGTGCCGTTGAAGCCCTGCACGCCGAAATTCTGCCCGAGCTTCTCCACCGTCGCCTGATCGACGACGGAGCCGAAATACATGGTGAGCTGGGTCAGCAGCTCGGAGAAGGGCTCCTTCAGCTCGTACTCGACGGTGTGGTCATCGACGGCACGGACCTCCTTCACCTGCCCGGCGCGCCACTTCGAGGGGCTGCGCGTGGCCGGGTCGATCCAGCGGTTGATGGAATAGACCACGTCCTTCGCCGTCATCGGCTTGCCGTCGCAGAACTTCACGCCCTGCTTCAGCTTGAAGGTGTAGAGCTTGCCGTCCGGGCTGACCGTCCAGCTTTCGGCGAGGCCCGGCTTCACCGTCTTCTGGTCCCAGTCCATGGAGACCAGCGTGTCGGCCATCATGTAGATGGCCCAGCCCGCCGACTGCGAGGTGGTGCGCGCCGGGTCGTAGTTGTCGGCGTCGATCTCGCGCAGCGCCACCAGCGTGTCGCGCGGCGCGGCCTGCGCCCAGGCCCCCGCCACGGGCATCAGGGCCGAAAGGGCGAAGGCGCTTCCGAGAAGCGCGGCGCGGAGGGTCGGACGCATGCTGGGAACTCCCGGAAACAAGGTGGAAAGGGGTGTCAGCGGCGCAGCCGGGGATCGAGCGCGTCGCGCAGCGCATCGCCCAGGATGTTGAAGCCCAGCCCGACCAGGAAGATCAGGACACAGGGGATCACCGCGATATGCGGCGCGAAGAACAGGAAGTTCCGCCCCTCGCTCGCCATGGCGCCCAGCTCCGCCAGCGGCGGCTGCGCCCCCAGGCCGAGAAAGGACAGCGCGGCGCCGAGCAGGATCACCTGCCCGAAGCGCAGCGTGGTGAAGACGAAGATCGGCGACAGGCAGTTGGGCGCGAGATGCCGCAGGATCAGCCGCGTATCGGACATGCCCGTGGCCCGCGCCGCCTCGATGTAGTCCTGCTGCATCACGCCCAGCGCCGCGCCGCGCGTGATGCGCGCCATCAGCGGCACGGTCGCGACCGACAGCGCCAGCACCACGGCCCAGATGCCCGGCCCGAAGATCGCCGCCAGCGCCAGGCCGAAGAGGATGGCGGGAAAGGACAGCAGCACGTCCATCAGCCGCATCAGCAACCCGTCGATGCGGCGCCAGAAGGCGGCGGCGAAGCCCACCACCATTCCCGTCACCCCGCCCAGCACGACCGAGGCCAGGCCCATCAGCAGGCTCATCCGCAAGCCGTAGAGCAGGCGCGTGACCATGTTGCGCCCCTGCGCGTCCGCCCCCAGCCAGAGGCCGGGTGCCGCGCCCGGCGGCTGCATCGCGAGCGACAGGTCGTTGTCATAGGGATCGGTCGGCGCGAGCCAGGGCGCCAGCACCGCGGCACCGACCAGCAGCACCACCAGCACCAGCGCGGCGGCGCCGACCGGATCGCGCAGCAGGCGGCGGAACAGGCCGGGGCCGCGCGCCACATGGGCGTCGATGGCGGCGAGCTCCGGCTCGGCGACCTTGATGGCCGCCTCGGGCAGGACGGCGCTCATGCCGCGCGCATCCGCGGGTCGAGCGCGACGTAGAGCACGTCCACGGCGAGGTTGATCAGGATGAAGCCGAGGGAGAGCACCAGGATCGTCCCCTGCGCCATGGGAAAGTCGGAGGACAGGATGGCGCCGACCGCCAGCCGCCCGACGCCGGGCCAGGAGAATACCGTCTCCGTCACCACCGCGCCGCCGAGCAGGAAGCCGATCTGCAGCCCGATCAGCGTCACGATGGGGATCAGCGCGTTGCGCAGCCCGTGCCGCATCACCACCGCGAACTCGCCGAGCCCCTTGGCCCGGGCGGTGCGGACGTGTTCCGCCCCCATCACGTCCAGCACCGCCGTACGCGTCATCCGCGCCACCGGCCCGACGAAGGCCATGCCCAGGGTGATGGCGGGCATGGCGATGGCCAGCAGCCCGTCCATCGTCCAGAGCGGCCCGCCCCGCCCGGTGAAGGGCAGGAGCTGCCACTGGAAGCCCACCACCCAGATCAGCATCAGCCCGATAAAGAAGACCGGCAGCGTGGCGCAGGCCACGGCAAAGGCCATCACCGTCCGGTCGAACAGCGTGCCGCGCCAGTAGGCGGCCGCCGTGCCCATGGCGATGCCGAGCGGGATGGACCAGACCAGGCAGGCGAACATCAGCTCCAGCGTCGGGCCGATCGTGTCGCCCAGCTCCTGCGTCACCGGCATGTTGTTGATGATGGAAACGCCCAGGTCGCCCTGCGCCAGCCGCCCGACATAGGCGCCGAACTGCCACCAGAGCGGCTTGTCCAGGCCCAGGTCCTGCCGGATCGCGGCGATCACCTCCGGTGTGGCGGTCGGGCCGGCCCGCACCGTGGCGGGATCGGTCGGCACCACCTGCATCAGCAGGAAGCCGACCAGCAGCACGCCGACCAGGACGGGAATGGCCAGCAGCAGCCGTTGCAGCGCGTGCCGGAGCATCAGCCGGCCCCGCTATCGCCCGGCCGGCCCCTCACTGGGCCGCCCCTCACTGCGCTGCCCCTCACTGGGCCGCCTCGGCCATCAGCGCGCCGTGCCGGTCGAAGATCGCCTCGCCGCCGCGCAGCGTCAGGTCGGCCTTCACCTCCCGCACCGCCTCGGGCTCCAGCGCGAAGATGTCGGCGGACAGCACCGCCACGTCGGCCTGCATCCCCACTTCCAGCGTGCCGCGCCGGTCCTCGGCGAACTGCGAATGCGCGCCGCACCAAGTGTAGCAGTGGACCGCCTCCTCGATGGTGAGGCGCTGGTCGGGGCCGATCACCGTGCCCTTCACCGTCTGGCGCGTCAGCATGGGATAGAGGCCGACGAAGGGATCGACGGTGCAGACCGGGCTGTCGGAGGAACCGGGCGGGTTGTGCCCTTCGTCGAGCCAGGTGCGCATGGGATAGGAGGCGGCGGAACGCTCCATGCCCAGAACCTTCAGATAGACCTCGCCGAACTCGTAGATGAAGGTCGGCTGCGGCACCGGGATGATGCCGCGCGCCTTCATGCGCCGCCGCTGGTCCGCGTTCAGGAAGCCGCAATGCTCGATGCGATGGCGCCGGCCAGGCACCGGCATGTCCGGCGTGTCGGCGGCCTCCATGCCGGAGAGGATCTGCTCGATCGCCGCATCGCCGATGGCATGGATGTCGAGCTGCCAGCCCTGGCGGTGGTACTTCGCCAGCAGCGCGTGCTGCTCCGCCTCGGAAAAGCAGAGGATGCCGGTGCCTCCGCCGGCGGAGGCGAGATAGGGCTCGAAGAAGGCCGCGGTCAGCCCGCCCGCCGAGCCGTCGGCGAAGGTCTTCACCGCGCCCCAGGCCAGCATGTCGTGCCTGTGGTCGGGCCGCAGCCCGGCCTCCCAGGCCTCCGCCGCGATGCCCTCGGGATTGCCCGCCAGCACCTGCCACATGCGCTGCATCAGCCGCCCCTCGGCGAGCGCGCGGCGATAGGCGGCGATCTCCGCCATGCCGGCGGTCATGCCGACATTCATGTCGCTGGCCGAGGCGAAGCCGCGCGCGGCGAGGTCGCGCCCGGCGCGCTCGATCGCCGCCACCATCATGTCCTCGGAGGGCTCGGGGATCGCCTGCTTCAGCAGCCCCTGCGCGCGTTCCTGCAACAGCCCGGTCAGCGCGCCGCCCTTCCGCTCGATGGCGCCGCCCTGCGGGTCGGGCGTGTTGTGGCCGATCCCCGCGCGCTTCAGCGCGGCGGTGGAGGCCACGCCCATATGGCCGCAGGTGCGCACGATGTAGACGGGATGCTCCGGCGCGGCGGCCTGCAGTTCCTCCGCCGTCGGATGCCGCCCGACATCGAGCACGAGATGGTCATAGCCGCGCCCGACCACCCATTCGCCCTTTGGCGTGTGCGCCGCGGCGGCACGGAGGCGGGACAGCAGCTCGTCCAGCGTCTTCACGCCGTCATCCGGCCGCAGGTTCGCCTGCACCAGGCCGAGGCCATAGGGCAGCAGGTGCATGTGCGCCTCGTTGAAGGCGGGGATCGCCGCACGGCCTGCGAGATCGACACGCCGCGTGCCCGGCGCGGCGGCACCCTCGACATCCGTCCGCGTGCCGACCGCCGCGACCTTGCCGTCGCGCAGCAGCAGCGCCTCGGCGAAGCCACCCGTGTTCCCCTGCGCCAGCCCGCGGAAGATCCGCCCGCCCGTCAGAAGAAGATCGCCGCCCATGCTTCCGCCCCCAGCAAACATCCTGCCGCTTCCCGCCATCGTCCCGTGGCGCGCATGGGCTCGCGCGGATTCGGTATGGCCGAAACCGGCCAGCGTGGCATTCGCCACCTGGCTTCCCCCATGCGGAAGCGTGCAGACTGTCATCCGGTATACCGAGCGCGTCAACACACCGAATGGGTGCTTCCCATGCCGCGGCGCAGCGCGCGTTGCCGCCTTGCTTCATCCTTGGGCATGGCTGTTTGCACAGGCGGCAGCACGCCTCGCCCGCGGCAGAAGCGGCGGCATGGCCTTCCGCTTGACCGTCCCCGCATTCGCCTTTCACATCTCCCTGCCGGTGGAAAGGGCGATGGATGGCCACGAAGAACATGCGCCCGGAGCAGGCACCGTCCCCCGGCCGTCCCGCCACCCGGCCTCCCGGCTGGCCCACGGCCAGCGGGCGCATCCGCCTCGGCACGCGCCGGATGCTGCATGGCGGCGCGATCGCCGATGCGATGCTCGGCTGGAAGACGCATGGCACGCTCTCGCCCGCGCGCGACAACGCCGTGCTCTATCCCACCAGCTACGGCGCACGGCATCCGGAACTGGAATGGCTGATCGGGCCGGACGGCGTGCTCGATCCCACGCGCTGGTTCGTCGTGCAGGTCGACATGTTCGGCAACGGGATCTCCTCCTCGCCCTCGAACACGGCGGACTATCCGCCGCTCGTCACCGCCTGGGACAATGTGCAGGCACAGCGGCAGCTGCTGCGCGACGTCTTCGGCATCGACAGGCTGCACGCCGCCTATGGCTGGTCGATGGGCGCGCAGCAGGCCTACCACTGGGCCGCCTGCTTCCCCGAGGCGGTGGAGCGCGTGGTGATCAACTGCGGCAGCGCCCGCACCGCGGCGCACAACCAGGTCTTCCTGCGCGGGCTGATGGCGGTGCTGGAGGCCGCGCCGGAACACCGGGGGGAGGGCCGCTTCGCCGCCGAGCCCGCCCTGGCCAAGCGCGCCTTCGGGCGGATCTATGCCGGCTGGGCGCTGAGCCAGGACTTCTACCGCGCCGGCCTGCACCTTTCGCCGGAAACGCCCGATCTCGCCGCCTATCTGCGCGGCTGGGAGACACGCTACGACGCGAAGCCCGCCGCCGACCTGCTGGCGCAGCTGCGTTGCTGGGATGCCGGCGACATCAGCGACAACCCGCTCCACGGAGGCGACCTGCCCCGCGCCCTGGCGGCGATCCGGGCGCGCGTCCTGCTGATGCCCGGCGCGACGGACCTGTATTTCCGCGTCGCCGACAACGAGGCGGAGCTGCCGCATCTGCGCGACGCGAAGCTCCTCCCCATCCCGGGCATCCACGGCCACCGCGCCGGCAATCCCGCCGGCAACGCCGCCGGCACCGCCTTCCTGCGGGAGGCCGTGCGGCTCTGGCTGGACTGAACGCCGCGCCGCCCCCGGACATGCTTGCACGATTGCACGATTGCACGCAAAATCGGCACTCACCGGACCGCCGTGGCCCGGGCAGGGCGGAGGGTCCGGGCCATCATGCTCGTCGTGGGCTGCGTGTCGCAGAAAGGGGGGGTGGCGAAGTCGTCGCTGGCCCGCCTGCTGGCGCGGGAACTGGCCGCCCAGGGCCGCAGCGTGCTGCTCGCCGACCTGGACGTGCTGCAGGCCACCTCCGTCGAATGGGCGCGCCGCCGCGCCGCCTCGGGGCGGAAGCCGGTGGTGCGGGCGGAATGCTTCGACGGGCTGGAGCCGGCCCTGCGCGCCGCGCGCCGCGATCTCGCCGATTGCCTCGTGCTCGATGCGCGCGGCTTCGCCGATGCCCAGACGCTGGAACTCGCCCACGCCGCCGATGCGCTGCTGATCCCCTCCGGACTGGCGGTGGACGACCTGCTGCCGACCGTGCGGCTGGCGCACGAACTGCTCGGCCAGGGCATCCCGGCGGAACGCATCGCCATCGCCCTCTGCCGCGCCGGCGATTCCGCGAGCGAGATCGAGGAGGCGGCGCTCTATGTGCGCGAGGCCGGCTATCACTGCCTGCCGCATGCCTGGCCGGAAAAGGCCGGCTACCGCCGCGCGCATGACGAGGGCCGCGCCGCCACCGAGGTCACGCACGCCTCGCTGCGGCACAAGGCCGAAGCCTTCGCCCGGGACGCCGTTGCCTTCGTCACCAGCCGCGCCCCCGCCGGGCCGCCTCCCGAGGCGAAGCAGAAGCCCCAGGCGAAGCAGAAGCCCGGGGCGAAGCAGAAGCACTGAGACCCCCAGCCCTTTCCTCATCACGGCGGGAGGGGCCGGGCCTTGGCCAGCCGTGAAAGCCGCCCCGCCAGCCCTCCCGCCCGGCAGGGCTCCGGAATCCTGGAACAGAGCATGCCCGAATCAGACCAGCCCTCCGCCCCCGAAACCCAGGCCCCCGAAACCCGGGCCGCCACACCGCCGCGGCGCCGCGGCACCAAGGGCGCGCCGCCGCCGCAGAACAGCGTGCTCGGCGCCCTGGGCGATACCCCGCCCGCCTCCGCGAAGACCGCAAAGCCGGCCAAGACCGCCAGACCCATCGCGGAACCGCCCGCCGAACCGGCTCCCGAGGCCCCGAGGAAGGGCAAGAGCAAGCCCGCGAAGCCTTCCAAGGAACGCACCGAGCCGCTCAACTTCCGCGTCACCGCGGAGTTCCGGAGGGCCTTCAAGCGCGCCGCCGCGGCACAGGACTGCAAGAAGGTCGACCTGCTCGAACGCATCTTCGCCGACTGGCAGGCCCGCAACCCCGGCTGATCCGGGCAGCGGCTTTCCCTGGCCGCCGCGCGTCACGTCCGGCGTTGCGCCATCCCGGGTGAAAGGCGCTGCCTTTCCCCGGCGGCCGGCCACAAAGCGCAACACGGTCACTGGCAGCCGCCGGGATCACCCCGGCGACAGCAGCCCCACCGTGGCCCCCATCATGCAGCAGGCGATGGTGCCGGCCGCCAGGGCCGGCAGGCCCAGCCGCACGATCTCGCCGCGCCGCTCCGGGCACATCAGCGACATGCCGCCCACCATGATCCCGACCGAGGCGAAGTTGGTGAAGCCGCAGAGCGCCCAGGTGAGGATGACGCGCGACCGCTCCGAAGGGCCCGCCCCGCCGGAGGTGGCGAGCTCCAGATAGGAGACGAACTCGTTCACCACGAGCTTCACGCCGAGCGAGGATGCCACCGTCGCGGCCTCGGCGGCGGGAATGCCCATGGCGAAGGCCAGCGGCCACATCAGCCAGCCCGCGATCCCCCGCAGTGTCAGCCCGGTCAGCGGCTGCAGGATCATGTCGAGCAGCGCCACCAGCGCCACGAAGACGATCAGCGAGGCCATGATGCCGAGCAGCAGTTGCAGCCCGTCCGCCGTGCCGCGCACGATGGCCTCCATGCTGCTGTCATAGAGCGGCGGCATCTCCGGCTCGCCACCGGCAACGGCGGCTGCCGGGTCCGGCGGGATCATCAGCATGGCGGCGAGGATCGAGGCCGGGGCGCCCACCAGGCTGGCGGCCAGGAGCTGTCCCGCCGCATCCGGCACCACCGGCGCGATGATCGTGGCGTAGACCACCAGCATGTTGCCGGAGATGGTGGCCAGTCCCGCGACCATCACGGCGAAGAGCTCGGCCCGCGGCATGGTGGCGAGCCAGGAGCGGATCAGCAGCGGCGCCTCGACGCTGCCGACGAAGACATTGGCGGCGACCGAGAAGCCGCAGGCCCCCGAGATGCCGAAGGCCCGCCGCAGCAGCACGGAAAGCCCCCGCACCACCAGCGGCAGGATGCGCCAGTGGTAGAGCAGCGCCGACAGCGCCCCCACCACCAGGATCAGCGGCAGCGCCTGGAAGAACAGCACGAAGGAGCCGCCCGGCCGCAGCTCCGCATAGGGCAGCGGCGCCCCGCCCAGATAGCCGAAGACGAAGCTCGTCCCCTCCCGCGTCGCGCGGGACAGGGCATCAACCCCCGCCCCTGCCCAGGCAAAGGCCCGGCGGAGCGGCGGCACATGCAGCAGCAGCGCGGCGGCCAGCACCTGCGCCAGCAGCCCGGCCAGCACGATCCGCCAGGGAACGGGCCTCCGGGCGAGGCGCCCGCCCCGCACCCCCTCCCCCAGCACCCCGGCCACCCAGGCCAGCAGGCAGAGCGCGGCGAGGCCCGCCCCGGCCTGGAGCTGAAGCGGGCTCATGCGCCGCCCGCTTTCCACGGCGCGGCAGGAACGTTCACGAATCCAGATCGGTCCGATCGAACCATTGCGTTTGTCCGATGTGTCGCCGCGTTGCATCATAGGGGCCAATCCCAGGACGCCGAGCCCCCATGACCACCCCAGCCCCCGCCGCCAGCCTCGCCAAGCCGCAACCGGCCGGGGTGCAGGGCAGCGGCGCGCTGCGGCGGCTCGGGCCGGGCGTGCTGCTCTGCGCCGCCATCGCCGCGCTGGCGGCCGGCATCGGCCGCGCCGAGGAAGCCCTCCTGGGCCGCGACTGGCTGGAACCGGTGGTGCTGGCCATCCTGCTCGGCACGGCGCTGCGCACCGCCTGGACGCCGCCCAAGGCCTTCGCTCCCGGCATCGCCTTTTCCGCCAAGGTGCTGCTGGAAGTCGCGATCATCCTGCTGGGCACGGCGCTGAGCGCGCAGGCGATCCTGGCGGTCGGCCCGGCGCTGGTGCTGGGCATCGCCGCCGTGGTGGCGGTGGCCATCCCGGCCAGCTACGGCATCGGCCGCCTGCTCGGCCTGCCGCGGCGGATGGCGATGCTGGTGGCCTGCGGCAACTCGATCTGCGGCAATTCCGCCATCGCCGCCGTGGCGCCGGTGATCGGCGCCGAAAGCCGCGACATCGCCGCCTCCATCGCCTTCACCGCCGTCCTGGGCATCGTCGTGGTGCTGTCCCTGCCGCTGGCCGTGCCGCTGCTCGGGCTGCACGAGGCGCAGTATGGCGTCCTCGCGGGCCTCACCGTCTATGCCGTCCCGCAGGTCCTGGCCGCCACCGCCCCGGTCGGGGCGCTGAGCGTGCAGCTCGGCACGCTGGTCAAGCTGGTGCGCGTGCTGATGCTGGGGCCGGTGGTGCTGGTCCTGTCGCTGCTGTCGGCGCGCCGCCGCGACGCGGCCCAGCCTGCTGCCCGCCCCAGGGTCCTGGGCCGGCTGGTGCCCTGGTTCATCCTGGGCTTCCTGGGCTGCGCCGTCCTCCGCTCCCTGGGCCTGATCCCGCAGGCGGCGCTCGCCCCCATCGCCAGCCTGACCACGCTGCTGACGGTGGTCTCCATGGCCGCCCTCGGCCTGGGCGTGGATGTTCGCATGGTCGCCCGCGCCGGCGCCCCGGTCGTCGCGGCCGTGATCGGCTCGCTGCTGGTGCTGGGTGCGATCAGCCTGGGCCTGATCCACCTCCTGCCCCTAGCCTGACAGCCCCCCCTCTTCGGCGCCCGGGCCAGACGCCTGGCGCTACGCTGTCCCGGGGGAAAGGCCCTGCCTTTCCCCGGGAGCCGGCCATCAGGCGCTCCGCCGGAACAGCTCAGGACAGGCTGGCCGGACGACAGCGGCAACCCAGCCCTCAGCCCCGCCCGTGCGAGGCGCCGACGTCGCGCACCAGGGACTCCACCGCCTGGACGGCCTCGCGCATCGGGCCGGCCAGGGCGGCGTCCTGCTGCTGGCCCTGGACCTTGTGGCTGGCCGCCTGGATCTGGCTTTCGGCCTGCTTGTAGACGGGACGCTCCTTGTAGGAGGCGGGCGCGCGGCGGACGATGCCCAGGCTGTCCTGCAGCACGGTCAGCACCTCGCGCCGCGCGGTGCCCACGGATTCGTCCTTGCTGAACTCGTCCTTCACGCCCGGCTGGCTGGCGGCGGCGCGCAGCTTGCCGAGGCTGTCCTGCAGCAGCTTCTCATAGCTGGCGAGGTCGGGCGCCTCGCTGGAGCCTCCGGCCGGGGAGCCGCTCGTCGCGCCCCCGCGGCCATTGCCCTGTCCGATATTCTGCGCCCGGAGGTCCTGGACCCAGAGCGGCGTGGCAATCAGGGCCAGGGCCAGGGTGAAAGCGGTGCCGCGCATCGGTCGGATTCCCTCTTCGTCGGAGAGCCGCGAACGCGGCGGAGCAGGGCTGGGTTGCGTCGTGTTGCTCCGGCGCCGGGCAGCGGCCAGCAACGGGCATGGCTATAACCGCCCCATGCTGATCCCGATCCGCGAGGAAGACGGCCTCCTCCTCGACATCCGCTACGCCACAACCGACAACCTGACGGGCCGCCCGATCTACGCGCGCCCGGTGGCGCTGCTGCTACCGGAGGCGCGCGAGCGCCTGCTGCGGGCCAACGCGCTGGCACTCGCGCTGGGCCTGCGGATCAAGGTCTTCGACGCCTTCCGCCCGGTCGAGGCGCAATGGGCGCTGTGGCACGCGGTGGAGGACAAGCGCTTCGTCTCCGACCCGCGCCAGGGCGGCGTGCATCCGCGCGGCGCGGCGGTGGACCTGACGCTGGTGGAGGCGGCGAGCGGCACCGAACTGCCGATGGGCACCGGCTTCGACGCGGTGGAGGAAGCCTCCGCCCATGGCAGCCTGGCCATCCCGGCGGAGGACCAGCGCAACCGCGCCATCCTGCTGGGCATCATGACAGCGGCCGGCTGGGACCACTACAGCCTCGAATGGTGGCACTACCAGCTCTTCGGCGCCCGGCGGCATCCGGCGCTCTGCGCCAGCGCCGTGCCGGCCGGCCCCATGTGACGGCGGGCTGAGGCGCCATGATCGTCCGCTCCCGCCCCGGCACGCTGGACCTCCTCTTCGCCCTGCGCGGCTCCGTGGTGCCGCTGGTGGCCCCGCGCGTGCTGCTGGTGACCGGCATCGCCCTGCTGCTGGCGCTGCTGGACCGGCGCTATCCCGGCATCTTCCCCGAGTTCAGCGCAGCGCCCTTCACCGTGCTGGGCCTGACGCTCTCGATCTTCCTCAGCTTCCGAAACAACGCCTGCCACGCGCGCTGGTGGGAGGGGCGGCAGCTCTGGGGCCGGCTGATCACCGAGAACCGCATCTTCGCCCGGCTGGCGACGAGCCTGCTGCCGGAAGGCGATTCCCGCACGCGGCTGCTGCGGCGGGTGGCAGGCTTCGCGCATCTGCTGGCCACGCAGCTCCGCGGCCGGGACGGGCTGGAACGGGCCCGCCCCTGGCTGCCGGCCGGGGAAGCCGCCGCCCTGGCCGCGCGGCGCAACCGCCCGGACGCCGTGCTGCGCGCGCAATCGGCGGAACTGGCCGCGCTGCTGCGCGCCGGCACGCTGAGCGACATCCTGCACGCCCAGATCTCCGCCCCGCTGGCCGAGATGACCGGCATCCAGGCCGGCTGCGAGCGCATCCACAACACGCCCCTGCCCTATGCCTATTCGCTGCTGCTGCACCGCTCGGCCTGGCTCTTCTGCCTGCTGATGCCCTTCGGCTTCGTCGGCACGCTCGGCTTCGGCACGCCGGTCGTGGTGGCGATCCTGGCCTATACGCTCTTCGGCCTCGACGCCCTGGGCGACGAGCTGGAAGATCCCTTCGGCGACGAGGCCAACGACCTCGCCCTCGACGCCATGGTGCGGGTGATCGAAACGGATCTCCTGGAGGCCCTGGGCGAAACCGACCTGCCCGAACCCCTCCGCCCCACCCGCTACCTCCTGCGCTGATGCGCCCGGCGTGGCTCTGTCCCCGGGGGACAAGGCTCCGCCTTTTCCCCCGGCCCCCTTATCCGCCAGGACTCTTCGAGCCCTGGACCCGGTGAGTTGGTGCTTGCTGGGGTCGGATCGCGCCGGAGAACATGGCTCTCCGGCGGACTGCCGGTGCCACGGGCGCGGACAGGGTGTCTTTCTTTTCGGGAGTTCCGCCTTTCCACCTGCTCCCGGGGATCGGGCCGCAGACTGACGGCCACCAAGCGGAGCCAGCGAAAGCCCGGGGTCCGGGGACCGGCTCCGGTCCCCGGCGGAGAGGGGGTCCGGCGGGAGAGGCGGCGCCTCTCCCCCGGGGCGAGCCACGGAGCGCCACGATCGGAGGGAGGGCGCTATTCCTCCCAGCCGATGGCGCGGCGCAGGAAGGCGGTGCCGAGGGCCGAGAAGGTGGCGATCTCGCCGCTGTCCTTGCCATAGCCATGGCCGCCCGCGCCGGGCTCGTAGAAATGCGCGTCGTAGCCCATGGCCTGGAGCTTCGCCGCCATCTTGCGGGCATGGCCGGGATGGACGCGATCGTCCTTGCGTGCCGTGGCGAGCAGGATGGGCGGGTAGCGCCGGCCCGGCTCGGCGGTGTGGTAGGCCGAGATGTGCCGGAGGAAGGCCCAGTCCTCCGGCTTCTCCGGGTCGCCGTATTCCGCGATCCAGCTCGCCCCGGCCAGCAGCTTCGTATAGCGGCGCATGTCCACCAGCGGGATGGTGCAGAACAGCGCCCCGAAACGCTCCGGATAGCGTGTCAGCATGTTCGCGATCAGCAGCCCGCCGTTCGAGCCGCCCTCCGCCGCGATGCGCTCCGGCCGGGTGACGCCGCGCCGCACCAGATCCTCCGCCACGGCGGCGAAATCGTCGTGCGAGCGGATCTTGTTGGCCAGCCGCCCGGCCTCGTGCCAGCGCGTGCCGAACTCGCCGCCGCCGCGGATGTTGGCGAGCACGGTGGTGCCGCCCTTCTCCAGCCAGAGCTTGCCCGTGCGCAGGGCGTAATAGGGCTGGGTGGTGACCTGGAAGCCGCCATAGCCCGTCATGTGCACCGGCGCGTCGCCGGTCAGCCCCTCCGGCCCGACCTGCACATAGGGGATGCGTTCCCCATCCACCGAGACCGCCTCGTGCCGCGTCACCGCCAGCCCGGCCGCGTCATAGACGCGCGGCGCCTGCTTCAGCAGCGCCGGCATGGGCAGCTCCAGGGAGGACAGCATCAGGCTCGGCGGGGTGACGGGGTCCTGGGCGCTGACCATCAGCGTGCCGTCGGATTCCGCCTCCTCCGCATCCAGCGGCCAGACGCCGACCACGCCGATTCGCGGCAGGCCCGGGATCTCCGCGGCGTGCCATTCCACGCCGCCGTCGCCGGGCGGGGTCCGCAGGGTGAAGACCGGGCGCAGGTCGTCCAGCACCGACAGCACGAGCCGCCCCCGGCACCAGAAGAAGCCCTGCAGCGCCCGCCGCTCGCCCGGCACGAAAAGCGTGGCGAAGTCCCGGCTCCCCGCCAGGAAATCCGCCAGCCGGATGCCCAGCAGCGTGTCCGGCGCGTGGGTCTTCCCCGCCACCGTCCAGGGCGTGCGCGGCCAGAGGGCCAGCCAGCCCTCCAGCTCCGCGCCGCCGGCCGGGACGGTGCCGCCATGGTGCCAGTCCAGCCGCATGTCGGTCGGCAGGTCGAGCGTCCTGACCGCCCCGCCCGGCTTCGCCAGGTGGTAGCGCGCATCGTAGAAGCCGATCTGCTCGCGGAACACCAGATGGCCCGTCTCGCGGTCCACCGTGCCCCAGAGCCCCATGCTCTCCGGCGCGGTCTCGAACAGCACCTCCGCCGCCAGCGGCGCCTCGCCCCGGCGCCAGAGCCGGATGCGGCGGGGATAGCCGGACTGGGTGGCATTCCCCTCGCCCAGCGCGGTGGAGAGCAGCAGCGCGTCGCGATCGATCCAGTCCACCATCCCCTTGGCTTCCGGCACGGCGAAGCCGCCCTCCACGAAGCACCGGCCGGGAAGGTCGAACTCCCGCAGCACCGCCGCGTCGCCACCGCCGCGCGACAGCGACAGGATCGCCCGGTCATGCGCGCCCGGCAGGCTGCGCGCCCCCTGCCAGACCCAATCCTCCCCCTCCGCCGCCGCCAGGGCGTCGAGGTCGAGCAGGTCCTCCCAGGCCGGATCGCTGGTGCGGTAGGATTCCAGCGTCGTCCGCCGCCAGAGCCCGCGCGGCCGTCCGGCATCCTGCCAGAAATTGTACAGTAGCCCGCCCCGGCGGGTGACGAAGGGCAACTTGTCCGGCCGGTCCATCGCCGCCTTCAGCGCGTCGCGATCGGCCTCGAATCGGGAATCGGCAAGGTCGGCGAGCAGCGCGGCATTCCGCGCCTCCACCCATTCCAGGGCACGGGCGCCCTCCACCTCCTCCAGCCAGAGCCAGGGGTCCTCGTCCGGCGCGGCGAGAGTCGGGCGGGAATCGGGTTCCGGCATGGCGGGCATCCTCTGAACGGCCGGGACGAGGCCAGGAGTGGAAAAGGGGCACAGGGTGGCGGGGACGACCCGGCGAGGATAGAGCCAGGGCAGCCCCGCGCCAAAACAGCGTGGCCGCCCGCGAATGTTCCGATTTCGTTTCGTATTGCCGAAGCGCAAGGAAATCCCTGCGCCAACCCTCAAGGATGCAGCCGCCATCCGTTTCGGATCGTTGCAAAACCTTTATGCAGCATCCTCGTTCTCAGAATGACCGCTGGACATGGCATCGCCGTCCAGGCTTCTTATATTACAGCCATGACAGAATCATCCGCCCGGGAGAACCGTCCCATGCATCGCCGGACCGTCCGCAAGGCCCGCTTCCTCGCGGGCTTCGCCGCCCTTGCCCTGGCCCTGGCGCCGGCCCTCGCCGAAGCGCGCCCCGGTGGCGGCTTCTCCTCGGGCAGCCGCGGCAGCCGCAGCTTCAACGCGCCCCCAGCCACCCGCACCGCACCGGGCGGCGGCACGAACACCTTCGACCGCAGCGACATGTCGCGCGGCGGCGTCAACCAGGCCACCCCGGCCCGGCCGCCCAGCTACACCCCCGCCCCGGCGGGCAGCCGCTTCGGCGGCGGCTTCATGGGCGGCATGATGGGCGGCCTGTTCGGCGCCGGCCTGCTCGGCATGCTGTTCGGCTTCGGCTTCGGCGGCATTTCCGGCTTTGCCGGTGTGATCGGCCTGCTGCTGCAGATCGCCCTGGTTGTCGGCGGCATCATGCTGCTGATGCGCTTCCTCCGCCGCCGCCAGACCGGCATGGCCCAAGGGGGAACGCCCCGGGGCGGCATGGCCATGGCCGGGAACGCCCCGGGCTATGCCCGTGAAACGCAGGACCCGATGGGCAACCGCCCCGGCCCGCTGGGCGGCGCCATGCGCGGTGCGGCCTCGGGCCGTCCCGTCGCGCCGGCCAGCGCCGCGGTGCAGGTCGGCCAGGCCGATTTCGCCGCCTTCGAGCGCAACCTGCAGGCGGTGAACGCCGCCTGGTCGCGTGGTGACGCCGAGGCCCTGGCCCGCCTCTCCACGCCGGAGATGCTGCGCTACTTCACCAACGACCTGCAGGACCTGAAGGCGCGCGGCTGGCGCAACGAGACCCGTGACGTCCGGCTGGAATCCGGTGACCTCGCCGAGGCCTGGGGCGAGAACGGCCAGGAATTCGCCACGGTCGCGATGCGCTTCAGCCTGATCGACGTGACCCGCGACAGCAGCGGCGCGGTGGTGGAGGGAGACCCGCAGGCCCGCCAGACCGTGACGGAAATCTGGACCTTCACCCGCCAGCCGGGCCAGGACTGGCTGCTCTCCGCGATCCAGCAGGCGGCCTGATCCCGCCGGCCCCGCTCGGGGCATGACAAAGAAGGCCGGGTCCTGACGGGACCCGGCCTTTTCTGTATCCCGGGATCGGCAGGGGCGTGGCCGCCCCCGCCGGCATCACCCTGGCATTACTCCTGCGGGACCTGCCGCACCGCGCCCTTGGCGGCGCTGGTCGCCAGCATGGCATAGGCCCGGAGCGCGGCGCTGACCTTGCGTGCGCGCGGCGCGGCGGGCTTCCAGCCGATCGCCTCGCGGGCGGCGCGGCGGCGCTCCAGCTCCGCCTCATCGACGGCGAGGTGGATGCGGCGGTTGGGGATGTCGATCTCGATCCGGTCGCCCTGCTCCACCAGGCCGATCAGCCCGCCCTCGGCCGCCTCGGGCGAGACATGGCCGATGGAAAGCCCCGAGGAACCGCCGGAGAAGCGCCCGTCCGTCACCAGGGCGCAGGCTTTCCCGAGCCCCTTCGACTTCAGGTAGCTGGTCGGGTACAGCATCTCCTGCATCCCCGGCCCGCCGCGCGGCCCCTCGTAGCGGATCAGCACCACCTCGCCCGGCTTCACCTTGTTGCCGAGGATGCCTTCCACGGCGGCGTCCTGGCTCTCGAAGACATGGGCGGGGCCGGAGAACTTCAGGATGCTCTCGTCCACCCCGGCGGTCTTCACGATGCAGCCGTCCAGGGCCAGGTTGCCGAACAGCACGGCCAGCCCGCCGTCGCGGGAATAGGCATGCTCCAGGTCGCGGATGACGCCCTTCCCGCGGTCCAGGTCCAGCTCGTCGAAGCGGGATTCCTGGCTGAAGGCCACCTGGGTCGGGATGCCGCCCGGCGCGGCGCGGTAGAACTCCTTCACCGCCGCGCTCTCGGTGGTCCGCACGTCCCAGCGTGCCAGCGCCTTGCCCAGCGTGCCCTCGGCCACGTTGCCGGTGCTGGTGTCCACCAGACCGGCGCGGTCCAGCTCGCCCAGGATGGCCATGATGCCGCCGGCGCGGTGCACGTCCTCCATATGCACCTGCGACACGGCGGGCGCGACCTTGCACAGCACCGGCACGCGGCGGGACAGGCGGTCGATATCCGCCATGGTGAAGGGGACTTCCCCCTCGTTCGCGGCGGCGAGCAGGTGCAGCACGGTGTTGGTCGAGCCGCCCATGGCGATGTCGAGCGTCATCGCGTTCTCGAAGGCGGCGAAGGAGGCGACGTTGCGCGGCAACACGGACGCGTCGTCCTGCTCGTAGTGGCGGCGGGCGAGATCGACGATCAGGTGCCCCGCCTCGACAAAGAGACGGCGGCGGTCGGCATGGGTCGCCAGCGTCGAGCCGTTGCCCGGCAGCGCCAGGCCCAGCGCCTCGGTCAGGCAGTTCATCGAATTGGCCGTGAACATGCCGGAGCAGGAGCCGCAGGTCGGGCAGGCGGAACGCTCGATGACCTTCACCTCCTCGTCCGAGACGCGGTCGTCGGCGGCGGCCACCATGGCATCGATCAGGTCGTACTTCTTTGTCACGCCGTGGGCGACGACCTTGCCCGCCTCCATCGGCCCGCCGGAGACGAAGACCACGGGGATGTTCAGCCGCAGCGCGGCCATCAGCATGCCCGGCGTGATCTTGTCGCAGTTGGAGATGCAGACCATGGCATCGGCGCAGTGCGCGTTGACCATGTATTCCACGCTGTCGGCGATCAGCTCGCGCGACGGCAGCGAATAGAGCATCCCGTCATGCCCCATGGCGATGCCGTCATCCACCGCGATGGTGTTGAACTCCTTGGCCACGCCGCCCGCGCGCTCGATCTCCCGCGCCACCAGCTGTCCGAGGTCCTTCAGGTGGACATGGCCCGGGACGAACTGGGTGAAGGAGTTGACCACGGCGATGATCGGCTTGCCGAAATCGCCGTCCTTCATGCCGGTGGCGCGCCAAAGGCCGCGGGCGCCGGCCATGTTGCGGCCATGGGTGGTGGTGCGGGAACGATAGGCAGGCATGGACTTGCGTCTTCCTCGAACGTCGGAGCCGTTTCCCCGACCTTTCCCACGCACCGGAAGGGAGTTCAACGCACCCCATCCTCAGGGCTGCTCCGGGCTGAGCATGGGGCTCCCCCCCCCGGGGGACGGCGCGACGCCCGGACCACCGGCGCATGCCAGCCTCATCTGACGGCCGCGTGACCGGAACCGCCGGACATGCTAGCCCCGCGCAACAATGTTCAAGCGCCTGCTGCGGCATCCTGCGACGCTCACGGCGGCGGCGCGCCTGATCGGCCTGTATCTGGCCTTCGTCTACGCGACCACGCGCTGGACCTTCCTGGGCCGGGACGACATGACGGAGGCCGTGGCCACGGGCCGGCCGCTGATGGTCTCCTTCTGGCATGAGCGCCTGCCGATGATGCCCATGCTCTGGCGCCTGGCGCGGGAGCACTTCCCGGTGCTGCGCCCGCGCCGGACCCATGTGCTGGTCTCCCGCCACAGGGATGGTCGCTTCATCGGCGACATCATCGCCCGTTTCCAGCTCGACACCGTCCACGGCTCCACCTCGCGCGGCGGGGCCTCGGGGATGATGAGCATCCTGCGCCTGCTGGCGCGCGGCGACCTCGCGGCCATCACCCCCGACGGCCCGCGCGGCCCGAGGCGGGAGGCGGCGCCGGGCGTGGCGCAGCTCGGCGCCACGGCGCGGGCCGCGGTCATCCCCTGCGCGGCCGCCACGACACGGCGCCACATGCTGCGCTCCTGGGACCGGATGATGCTGCCCCTGCCCTTCGGGCGCGGGGTGGTGGTGGTGCTTCCGGCGGTCCTCGTGTCGCGGGACGATATCGAGGGCGGGCGGCAGGCCATCGCCGCCGGGATGAACGAGGCCTGCGCCATCGCCGATGCCTGGGTGGCGGGCCGCCCGCTGCCCCCGGCTGGCCGGCATGGGGAAGCACAGCCGGATGGGCCGGTGGACCGGCAGGCGGGCGGCCGGGCGGACGCGCCGCATGACGGGCTCCGGCCGGGATGACGCCCGGCAGCCTGGCCTGGGATGCCACCGCGCGGCTGACGGCGCCGTTCTGGCGCCTGCACCTGCGGCGGCGCGCCCGGCGGAACAAGGAGATCCCCGCCCGCCTGCAGGAGCGCGAGGGCGGCGGCGCGGCCCGGCCTCCGGGGCGGCTGCTCTGGCTGCACGGCGCCAGCGTGGGGGAGAGCCTGTCCATCCTGCCGCTGATCGAGGCGCTGGCCCGGCGCGACCCGGCGCTGCGCTTCCTGGTCACCACCGGCACCGTGACCTCGGCGGAACTGCTGATGCGCCGCCTGCCGGAAACGCTCCGCCCCCGGCTGCAGCACCGCTTCGTGCCGCTGGACGTGCCGGACTGGGCGGACCGCTTCCTGCAGGGCTGGCGCCCGGATGCCGGGGTCTTCGTGGAAAGCGAGATCTGGCCGAACCTGCTGGCCGCCACGCGCCGGGCGCGGATTCCGATGCTGCTGGTCAATGCCCGCCTTTCGGAACGCTCGGCCCGGGGCTGGCGCTGGGCGCCGGGCCTGGCGCGGGAGGCCTTCTCCACCTTCCGGCTGGTGCTGGCGCAGAGCGAGGCCGACGCGGCGCGGCTGCGCGCCGCCGGGGCCGGGGAGGTGCGGGTCGCCGGCAACCTGAAATACGCGGCCTCCCCCCTGCCCGCCGATGCGGCGGAGCTGGCCCGCCTGCGCCGGCTGGTCGGCGACCGGCCCGTGCTCTTCGCCGCCAGCACCCATGCCGGGGAGGAGGGAATCCTCGCCCTGACGCATGAGCGACTCGCCCGGCGCCTGCCCGGGCTGCTCACGGTGATCGCCCCGCGCCACCCGGAACGCGGCGCGGAGCTGGCCGCCAGCCTGCCCGGCGCGGTCCGGCGCGGCGCGGGCGGCGAGCCGGGGCCGGAAACCGGCCTCTACCTCGTCGACACGCTGGGCGAGCTCGGCCTCTTCTACCGGCTGGCGGGGGCGGCGGTGATCGGCAAGTCCCTGCTGGCGCCCGGCGGCGGGCAGAATCCGCTGGAACCGGCGCGGCTCGGCTGCCCGATCCTGCTGGGGCCGCATATGGGCAACTTCGCCGACGTCACCGCCCGGTTGCTGGCCGCGGGCGGGGCAGTGCAGCTTCCCCCCGCCCCGGCCGCCGATCCGGCCATGCTGGCGGATGCCGCGCACGGCGTGCTAACCGATACGCGGCGGGCGGATCTGTTGCGGCAGGGTGCCGCCCGCGTCGCGGAAGGGGCATCGGGTCTGGCGGAGGACGTCGCCCGGACGATCGCGGAGCTGCTGCCCCAGCCGCCCACCCCGGGAACCCCCCGGGAGTGCCAGGAAGAGAGGACCTGACCGAGCCGATGCGTGCCCCCGAGTTCTGGAGCGGGGACGGCGGGGGAGTGCTGCCCCTGCTCCTGTCTCCCCTGGCCGCGCTCTACGCTCAGGCGACGGCCAAGCGCGTCGCCAAGCCGGGCTGGAAGGCCCCGGTGCCGGTCATCTGCTGCGGCAACGTCACCGCCGGCGGCGCCGGCAAGACGACGCTGGCGCTCGACCTCGGCCGGCGCTTGGCCAATCGCGGCATCAACGTGCATTTCCTTTCGCGCGGCTATGGCGGCAAGCTGAAGGGCCCGTTGCGGGTCGATCCGGCGAAGCACGACAGCCATGACGTGGGCGACGAGGCCCTGCTGCTGGCCGCCGAGCGCCCGGCCTGGATCTCCGGCGACCGCGCCGCCGGCGCCCGCGCGGCGATCGAGGGCGGCGCGCAGGCCATCGTCATGGATGACGGGCTGCAGAACCCGACGCTGGAGAAGGACCTGTCGCTGCTGACCATCGACGGCTCCTACGGCTTCGGCAACGGGCACGTGATCCCGGCCGGGCCGCTGCGCGAATCCGTCGGGACCGCCGCCGCGCGCTGCCGCGCCGCGATCCTGATCGGCGAGGACCGCACCGGGGCGCTGGCGAAGCTGCCACCGAGGATGCCGGTGCTGCGCGGCAAGCTGGTGCCGGGCCCGGAGGCCAGGATGCTGGTCGGGCAGCCGGTCTTCGCCTTCTGCGGCATCGGCAACCCGCTGAAGTTCTTCGCCAGCCTGCAGGAGGCCGGGGCGGTCATCGCCGGCCGCGCCGCCTATGCCGACCACTACCCCTTCGACGCCGGCGACCTGCGGGAGCTGCTGGCCGAGGCCGACCGGCTGCGCGCCATCCCCGTCACCACGCGCAAGGACTTCGTCCGCCTGCCCCAGGCTTTCCGCGCCCGGATCACGGTGCTGAACATCACCCTCGCCTGGGAGGAGCCGGCCACCATCGAGGCGCTGATCGACCCCCTGGCCCAGCAGGTGCCGATCCCGGCCTGAGCGAAAAGGGCGCCCCCCACAGGCCATCGGCAAAGGCCGCCCAGCCCTTGCCACGTGGTGCGCCGCGACCGGGATCCGGCAGGGAGCACCCCGGCCCAGGTTGCCAGGGTTTCATTTGCCGCGGCTGGGCCATTCACCTCGGATGCAGCCGCAACAACCCGCCGATTCCCCCATGCCGCATCGTCACGCCACCGGGCGCCGCACCCTTCTGCTGGCCTCCTCGCTGCTGCTCGGCCTCGCCCTGCCCGCTTGGCCCCCTGCCTGGGCGGAGGAAGCACCCCCCTATGTCACCGCCCGGCAGCTCGACCTGACGGTGCTCCTCGCCCCGCCGCCGGACGCGGCGGTGCAGAGGATCGAGATCGACCGGATCATCGCGGTGCAGGCGGAAGCCAGCCCCGAGCGCATCGCCCAGGCCGTGGCGGATGCGAAGGAAGCCCTGTTCGACATGTTCGGCGGCATCCTCGGCGCCTCGCTGGACCGGGCGACGCTGCCCCGCACGGCCCTGCTCTTCGACCGGATCGGCGCCTCGGAGGATGCCACGGTGGACCCGGCCAAGCCCTTCTTCGGCCGGGTGCGGCCCTACCTGGCCGATCCGCGGGTGAAGGCCCTGGTGCCGGCCTCGAAGAGCGGCTCCTGGCCCTCCGGCCACACGACCCGGGTGACCATGAGCGCCATCGTCCTGGCCGCCATGCTGCCGGAGCAGCGCGAGGCGATCTGGGAGCGGGCGCGGGGCTATGCCTGGAGCCGCGTGATCGGCGGCATGCACTACCCGAGCGACCTGGACGCCGGACAACGCGCCGGCACCGCCATGGCGGCGGTCCTCCTCGCCGATCCGGCCTTCCAGGCGGATTTCGCGGCCGCCAGGGCCGAGCTGCGGAGCGCCATGCACCTCTGACGCCAGGCTTTCCGGCGTTGCGCTCAATGGCTGGCCCCTGGGGAGGCCCCGCCTGCCCCCCCGGAACCCCCACCGCCGGAAAGCCAGGCTCTCCGGCACGATCGGGCGCCAGCAAGGACCAACGAACCGGGTACGGGGCCCGCAGGGTCCTGGCGGATAGGAGGTCCGGGGGAAAGGCAGGGCTTTATCCCCTGGGGGAGCGCAGCGCCAGCAGCGCCGCGCGCCCCCGGGCGGGCGGCATCAGCCCTGCAGGTAGCGCGCCCGCAGATGCCGGGTGAAAGCCGCGGGATCGAGCGGCCCGCCGGTCGCTTCCCGCAGCAGGTCCTGGAAGCCGAGGCTCGCGGCCTTGGCATGGATGTTGGGCCGCAGCCAGCCGAGCAGCGGTGCGAAATCGCCCTGGGCCAGCGCCGCGTCGATCCCCGGCACGGCGGCGCGGGCGGCCGCCATGATCTGCGCCGCCGCCATGGCGCCGAGCGTGTAGGACGGGAAATAGCCGAAGGCGCCGTCATACCAGTGGATGTCCTGCAGGCAGCCGCGCCGGTCGTCGGGCGGCACGATGCCGAGCAGGTCGCGGAACCCCTCGTTCCAGGCGCCCGGCAGGTCGGCCACGGCGAGGGTGCCGCCGATCAGCGCGCGCTCCAGCCGGAAGCGCAGGATGACATGTGCCGGATAGGTCATCTCGTCGGCATCCACGCGGATGAAGCCGCGCGCCACCCGCCGCCAGAGCCGGCCCAGATTGGCACCGTCGTAAGCCTCCGCCGCGCCCCCGAAGGCGGCATGGAGCTGCGGCCCCAGCCAGGACAGGAAGGCGTCGGAACGGCAGGCCTGCACCTCGATCAGCAGGGATTGCGATTCATGCGCCGCCATGCCCGCCGCCTCGCCCACCGGCTGGCGCTCCCAGGCGTCCGGCAGCCCGCGCTCGTAGAGGGCATGCCCCGTCTCATGCGCCACGCCGAGTAGCGCCTGGGCGAAGTTCGCCTCGTCGTAGCGCGTGGTGATGCGCGCATCGGCGGGGGTGCCGCCGGAGAAGGGATGCGCGCTCTCGTCCAGGCGCGCATGGGTGAAGTCCAGGCCGATCCGCTCGGAAAGCTGGCGGCAGAGCCTCTTCTGGATCTCCACCGGGAAAGGCCCGGCAGGCTCCAGCGGCGCCGGGCGGCGGGCCTGGATCGCCTCCGCCTCGGGCAGCGCCTCCTTCAGGAAGGCCTCGTAGGCGGCGAAGACCGGCTCCACATCCGCCGCCCCGATGCCGCGCTGGAACCCGTCCATCAGCGCGTCATAGGGGGCGAGGCCCGTGGCCTCGGACAGCGCCGCGGCCTCCTCGCGCTGCAGGCGCACCACCTCCTCCAGATACGGCCGCACCATGGCGAAGTCGGAAGCGGCACGCGCCCGGCGCCAGACCTTCTCGCAGGCGCTGTTGGCGCGCGAGACCGCCTCCACCAGATCCCCCGGCAGGCAGGCGGCGCGGGTATGGGTCCGGCGCATCAGGGCCAGGTTGGCGGCATCCCAGGCCTCCGCCGGAGGACTCGCCTCGGCGGCGGCGAGGTCCTCCGCCACCACGGGTGCCGTCAGCAGCTCGTGCGACAGCCCCGCCAGCACGGCGAGCTGCTCGCCGCGCGAGGCGCCGCCTCCCTCGGGCATCATCGCGGAGGCGTCCCAGCCCAGCATGGCGTGCGCCTCGCCCAGCGCGCCGATGCGGTTGAAGCGGGACTTCAGGCGGAGATAGGGGTCGTTCGTCATGCGAGGTCCTTCAAGCGGCGCCAGGCGAAGGCGGCGAAGACGCCGGCCAGGGCCAGGGCGGTGCCGTACCAGGTGATGGCATAGCCGAGATGCGGGTTGTCGGGGCGCGGCATGGCGCGGGCCGGCTGCGGCAGGGAGCCCACCGGAGCGGCTCCGGATGGCGTGGCCGGGGCAAGACCCGCCGCCACCCCAGGCAAGCCCCCCGGCAGGCTGGGAGCATTCCCGTTGGCCTGGCCTCCGGGCGCCGGGCCGGTGCCGGACGATGATGGGGCGGCCGATGGCGCGGCCAGGGCCACCAGCGCATAGGGCGCCACCCGCGGCAACCCCAGGGCCGGGCCGATCACCGCCGGATCGAAGGTGTAGAAGCGCCGCCCGGCGGGATCGTCGCTGGCGGCGAAGAGGCTGTGCCCATCGGCGGGGCGGACCCAGCCGGTGACGCTCACCACCCCCTCCGGATGGCCGACCGGCGCCCTGCGCTCCAGCGGCACCCAGCCGCGGTTGACCAGCACGGGCGGGCCGTCCGCCCGTTCCAGCGGCGTGACCAGGAAGGCACCCAGCACGGCGTTCCGCACCTCCAGCCCGACCAGCGCCTCCCGGTCATGCAGGAAGCGCCCGGTGGCGACGACCCTGGAAAGTTCCTCCGGCGGGTCGCGCAGGACCCGGGGTGGGCCCGCCTCGGCGGCATCGACACGGGCCAGGATATCGGTCTTCCAGTGCAGGCGCCGGACCTGCCAGTTCCCGAGTTCCACCAGCACCACGAGGACAGGCAGGACGCAGAGGAGAGGAATCAGCAGGCGGCGAAAACGTGTCATGAGGCGCTTCAGGTTGAGCCGGGAAATTCCTGCCCTCTCCACCACGCGACGTCCAGCCATCCCGGGTCCCGCACCGGTCCCACCCGTCGCGCCAGGCCCAATGACCTTTTCCCTCGCTTCCGCAATGAGGCAGACTGCCCGGCGACAGCGGGAAGGGGGGGTTCCGATGGTCCAGGCCCGGGTGTCGCCGGCGGAGTTCGACGCTGTGCTCGACAGGCTCGGCGGAGGCGTTCCGGATGCCGCCGAATACGTCCGGTTGACGAAGTTCGTGCTCGACATGCCCGATGCGGCGCGGCTCAACGGGCTCGATCCCTTCTCGGACGACTACCACCGGGGAGTCCTCGACCTGTATCTGGCGCTGCGCTCGCGCCCGGACGAGGAAGGCGCGGGCGGCTACACCCCTGAGCGCGACGAGGCACCCTCCTACGACGTTCCGGAGGCGATCTGGACCGGCCTCGTGCCCTGGAGCTTCCGTGACGCAGCCATGACGGGCGAGCATCTCTATGCCTGGGGACACATTCTGCGGCATCTCGGCCTCGAACCGGGTGGCTCGGTCCTCGAATACGGCCCGGGCAGCGGCCAGTTGCTGCTCATGCTGGCCCGCATGGGCTACCGCGCATGTGGCGTCGACATCGACCGGGTCGCCGTGGAGGTGATCCGGCAGCAGGCGGCCAGGATGAGCCTGCCCATCGAGGTGGAGCAGGCCCGCTTCGGCGAGGGATTCGGGACGGAGCGCTTCGACGCGGTGATGTTCTACGAAGCCTTCCACCACGCGATCGACTTCCAGGCGCTGCTGCGGAGCCTGCACGACCGGATCAAGCCAGGGGGGCGGCTGTTGCTATGCGGCGAACCCGTGGTCGAGGCTCCCCGCCCTGACGTTCCCTATGCCTGGGGCCCGCGTCTCGATGCGCTGTCGGTCTTCTGCATGCGCCGCTTCGGCTGGATGGAGCTGGGCTTCTCGCAGGATTTCCTTCTGGAGGCGGCACGGCGCGCCGGATGGCAGGTGGTGTTCCACTCCTTCCCCGGTTGCGGCCGGGCCAACCTCTATGTCCTGACCCCGGCGGCAGGGGGCGAGGCGCCTCAGGCGGCCGGGCGGCACATCCCATCCCCGCAGCCAGACATCCCGGGAAGCGAAAACGAGGCCCTGCTCCAGTCCATCCTGGCTTCCACCACCTGGCGTGCCACGCGGCCGCTACGCCGGGCAGTGCACTGGCTTTCCCGCCGTCCCGGGCAGCCACCGGCCTGATCCGGGAGCGCGAACAAGGCGTTCCTTCTTTGGAAGCCCCATTTTTCCACCTGCTCCTGGGATTCGGGCCGCAAAGCAGAGGCCACCACCCGGCGCCCCCTCAAGCCCGGGATCCGGGGCGAGAGGCGGAGCCTTTCCCCCGGCGGGCCACCACGAAGCGCGACACCGCCAGGGGAGGACAACCGTTCGGATCAGACCGTGACCTCGCCCTCTTCCGTTCCATCCCAGTAGGTGATGCGGCTGGCCCGGACCTTGATCAGCGTCAGGCCCGGCGTGTCCGCGCCCTGCTCGAACCACCGGTCCAGGTCCTTGGTCCAGTGTTCCTGGAAGGCGCCCTTGTCCCGGATCAGCTCCGCCTCTCCCTCGACAGCGATGAAGAGCGGCCTCTGCCCGAGCAGCCCCTGGCTGCTGGTGAAGGACAGCGCCACCTTCGGATCGCGTTCGATTTCCCCGACGGTATGGGTGCTGTCCAGGGCGAAGAACCAGGATTCGCCCTTGTACTCGACATCGCCGTTGTTGCTCATCGGCCGGCTGGCGATGTGGCCGCTCCCGGCATGGGTCGAGAACATGCAGTGGTCGATCTTGCTCATCAGCCTGGACAGATCGCCCAGGCTCATCTGGCTGGTCGTGTGGTTCATCGGCCCTCTCCGGCAGCTCACCGGGGATGAACGCGCGCCGATGCCCATGTTTGCCGCGTGCCGGCGGCGCCGGCCGCCGACGGAGCTCCCGGAACGCCCCGGCCGGTCAGTGCGCGGCGACCGGCCCGGCGCCCCACCAGTAGATGAAGACGAACAGGAACAGCCACACCACGTCCACGAAGTGCCAGTACCAGGCGGCGGCCTCGAAGCCGAAATGGCGCCGCGGCGTGAACTGGCCGGCATAGGCGCGGAACCAGCAGACCGCCAGGAAGATGGTGCCGACGATGACGTGGAAGCCGTGGAAGCCGGTCGCCAGGAAGAAGACCGAGGGATAGATGCCGCCGTTCACGAAGGCGAAGGGCGCCTCGCCATACTCCCAGAACTGGAAGAAGGAGAAGCTGAGGCCCAGCAGCACGGTGATCCCCAGCCCCTGCAGCACGGACTTCCGGTCGCCCTCCAGCATCGCATGATGCGCCCAGGTCACCGTGGTGCCGGAAAGCAGCAGGATCATGGTGTTCAGGAAGGGCAGGCCGAAGGGGTCGAAGGTATGCACCCCGGCGGGGGGCCAGACGGCGGGCGCGGCGGCGCCGGACACATGCTCCGGGAACAGCGCGAAGTGGAAATAGGCCCAGAAGAAGGCCACGAAGAACATCACCTCGGAGGCGATGAACAGCGCCATGCCATAGCGCAGGCCGATCTGCACGATCGGGGTGTAGACGCCCGGGGTGCGCGATTCGCGGATCACGTCGCGCCACCAGCCAGCCATGCTGAACAGCACGCCCAGGATACCGAGGCCCAGCACCCAGTGGATGTTGCTGTGCGCGAAAAGAATGATCCCCAGCAGCATCGTGCCCGCCGAGAACGAGGCGATCATCGGCCAGGGCGAGGGATCGACGAGGTGATAGGGATGCTTGTGAAGCGGCGGGGCGTCGGGAATGTCGGTGCCGAGGGTCCCCATGGTCGTTTCCGTGCTGGCCATTACGCATCCCGTTCGGATTCACCACGGCCGGGCGCCGCAGCTTTTGGTTACGCCATCAATCCCGCGAAATCCGGCCCCGATCAAGTCGGGAGAGGTGAGGCGCGGTGCCGGACGGAAGGCGCCCCCTCACGGCGTGGCGGAAGCCGCCTTGCCCACATGCGGCCCGGCATGGGCCAGCGCTCCGGCGCGCTGCGCGTCCTCCAGCGTGCGGAAGAAGGTGTAGCTGAGCGTCACCGTGCGGATGTCGCGCGTGTTCGGGTCCTGGAGCATCGCCGGATCGACCCAGAAGGTCACCGGCATCTCCACCTTCTGCCCGGGCTGGAGGGTCTGCGCGTCGAAGCAGAAACAGGCCGTCTTGTGGAAATAGGGCCCCATCACCTCCGGCGTGACGTTGTAGAGGGCAATGCCCTCCACCGGAGTCGCGGCCCTGTTCTCGGCCTCGTAGAAGGCCAGACCCTGCTCCCCGGGCTTCAGCGCCATGCTCCGCTGCGCCGCCTCGAAGCGCCAGGGCAGGCCGGGATGGGTCTGGGCGTCGAAGCGCACGGTGATGCCACGCTCCCCCTGCGGCGCCCCGGGGGCCGCCGGCCCGCCGATCCGCGGCGTGCCGTTGTAGCCGGTCACCTGGCAGAACAGCGTATAGAGCGGCACCGCGGCGAAGGAGACGCCGACCATGGCCGCCGCCGCGCCCAGCGCCGCGAGGCCCAGGCGGCGGTTGCGGCGCACGAGCTCCGTGGCGGGGCGGGGGGAAGGGGCGCGATCGCTCGGCATGACCATGGGAGCAGTAGCGCCCCTGGCCCCTTCCGCTCAAGCGGAACCCGGCCCCCATGGCTGCTCCGCGTGCCCGCTCCCTCGCCGTATCCCGGAAAGGCGCGGGATGCCGCGGATCTGTCCCGCAAACTTGTTCCGCACGGGCATGGGCCGGAATTGTCCGGCCTGGCCGATCGCCCCAGGATGCCCCACCGATCAGGAAGGAAGCGACATGGTGGCCGACCATCCCAGAATCAGGACCGGCGAGGACAGCGCCGACCGCACCGGCTGGCCAGCCGCCGCGGCCGTCCTGGTCTTCGGCCTGCTGGGCGCCGGGCTCCTCGCCCGCGGCCCGGCGGAACACGAGGCGCCCATCCCGGTCGCCGCCCAGCCGGCGCATCCGCCCTCCGTCCCGCCTGTCCTCGCCCCGCCCGTCACTGCCCCGCCCGTCACTGCCCCGCCCGTCACTGCCCCGCCCGTCACTGCCCCGCCCGTCACTGCCCCGTCTGTCACTGCCCCGTCTGTCACTGCCCCGTCTGTCACTGCCCCGTCTGTCACCGCGCCGCTCCCGCCCGCTGTCCGCCCGGCGCCCGCGCCAACCGCCGCCATGCCAGCGCCCCCCGCCACAACCCCGGCCCTGGCATCGCTGGCCCGGCTGTTCCTGGACTATGACGGCACCGTCTGGCGGGCCACCGGCCGCCTGCCCGACGAGGCCACCCTCCACCGCGTGACCGAGACACTGAACGGCGCCTTCGGCACCTCGGCAGTCCGCACCGATCTGGTGATCGACCCCGCCGCCGGGCCCGCGCCCTGGATGGGCTGGTTCGGCCAGACCCTTCCCGCCCTGCGCCTGCCCGGCCTGCGGGCGCTGTTCCAGCCCGGCCAGCTGCGCATCGGCGGCAGCCTGCCCGATGCCGAGCGCGACCGGGCCATCGCCACCCTGCGCGCGCAGCTGCCGGACAGCCTCCGAATCGCCCCCCTGCCGGACGCCACCGGCCTGCGGGTCGAGGATGCCACGGCGGCCTCGATGCGTGCCCTGGCCGTCCTGCCGGGCAGCTTCAGCCCCGCCATGCTGGTCCAGGCGCTGAACATCTCCATCGTGAACTTCCCGACCGCCGGCGCCGAGATCCCGCCGGAAAGCCTGCCCCTGATCCGCGAGGCCGCCACCCGGCTGCGGCAGTTGCCGCCCGGCACGGTGATCGAGGTCAGCGGCCATACGGACAACACCGGCGATCCGGAGATCAACCGGACCCTCTCCCAGCGCCGGGCCGAGGCCGTGCGCGCCGCCCTGGTCGCCGGCGGCGCACCGGCGGACCAGCTGGTGGCCAAGGGCTACGGCAGCGGCCAGCCGGTGGCGGACAACGCGACCGAGGACGGCCGCTTCCGCAACCGCCGCATCGAGTACCGGGTGGGCGGGTAGCACCGGCCTCCACCCCCCGGGAGAGGCGCCGCCTCTCCCGGCCCCTCTCCGCCGGGGACCGAAGCCGGTCCCCGGACCCCGGGCTTGCGTTGGCCCTGCGTGGTGGCCGTCAGCCTGCGGGTTGATCCCTGGGAGCAGATGGAGAGGTGGGGCTCCCGAGAGAAAGCAAAGACACCTTGTCCGCGCTGGTGGCACCGGCAGTCCGCCGGAGAGCCTGGCTCTCCGGCGCGATCCGGCCGGCAGCCAGAGCCAACCATCGGGTCCAGGGCCCGCAGGGTCCTGGCGGATAGGGGGCCCGGGGGAAAGGCAGCGCCTTTCCCCCGGGGGTCAGGACCGGAGGCTCAGGAGGTCTGTGACATCCGGGCGATGGCGATCAGGTAGAAGAGCAGCACGAGCCCCAGCAGGGCGGCCAGGATGGCCCAGTTCCGTACCCGGCGGCGGCGGTGGAAATCCACCTTCTCCTCCGGGGTCATGCGGACGGGTTCGGGCTCAGCCAAGGATCAGCCGGTCGGCCGCCAGGGCGGCGAAGAGCAAAGCGAGGTGCAGCAGGGAGAAGCGGAAGCAGCGCTTGGCCGGGGCGTCCTTGGTCAGGCTGTGGCCCTGCGGGTCCTGGTCGTCGCGCAGCACCTTCCAGGCGCAGAACACGAAGCCCAGCCCGAGCAGCACCGCCGCCACGCCATAGATCGGCCCGGCGAGGCCGAGCGGCCAGGGCGACACCGCCAGCGGGAAGAGCACCAGCGTGTAGAGCATGATCTGGCGCCGCGTTTCCTTCGCCCCCGCCACCACCGGCAGCATCGGCACCCCGGCGCGCTGGTAGTCGCCATGTGCCCAGAGGGAGAGCGACCAGAAATGCGGCGGCGTCCAGGCGAAGACGATGGCGAAGAGCAGCAGAGGAAGCAGGTCCACCGAGCCGGTCACGGCGGCCCAGCCGATCACCGGCGGGAAGGCCCCGGCGGCGCCGCCGATGACGATGTTCTGCGGCGTCCGGCGCTTCAGCCACATCGTATAGACGAAGACGTAGAAGAGGATCGAGCCGGCGAGCCAGCCGGCGGCCATCCAGTTGGTGGCCAGCCCCATCACCACGACCGAGGCGATGGCCAGCACCACGCCGAAAGCCAGCGCCTCCTCCGCCCGGATGCGCCCGGCGGGGATGGGGCGGTTGGCGGTGCGGCGCATCACCGCGTCGATGTCGCGGTCGTACCACATGTTGATGGCCCCCGCCGCCCCGGCTCCGACGGCGATGCACAGCACCGCGACCGAGCCCAGAAGCGGGTTGATGGAGCCCGGCGCCACCAGCATCCCGATGAAGCCGGTGAAGACGACCAAGGTCATCACCCGCGGCTTCAGCAGGGCGAACCAGTCGCGGATCTCGGAAAAACCGGGGGTGGATGCGTCGAAGGGGGCCGCAGCCCCCTCCTCGCCGACAGCGCTCTGGCTCATGCCGGGCTCTTTAGCGGATCCTCGGCAGTTCGTCGAAGGTATGGAAGGGGGGCGGGCTGCTGACCTGCCATTCCAAAGTCGTGGCCCCCTCGCCCCAGGGATTGGCCGCCGCCCGCTCCTTCCGCGCGAAGGTCAGGTAGATCACGTAGAGGAACAGCAGCAGCGAGATGCCGGAGATGAAGGCGCCGACCGAGGCGACCGCGTTCCAGCCCCAGAAGGCGTCCGGATAATCCGGGTAGCGGCGGGGCATGCCCTGGGCGCCCAGGAAGTGCATCGGGAAGAAGGTCAGGTTCACCCCGATGAAGGTCATCCAGAAATGCACCTTCCCCCAGAATTCCGGGTACTGGTAGCCGCTCATCTTGCCGATCCAGTAGTAGAACCCGGCATAGATGCCGAAGACGGCGCCCAGCGAAAGAACATAATGGAAGTGCGCCACAACATAATAGGTGTTGTGCAGGATCACATCCACCGAGGCATTGGACAGCTTCACGCCGGACACGCCGCCGACGGTGAAGAGGAAGATGAAGCCCACGGCGAAGAGCATCGGCGTCTTGAACTCGATGGAGCCGCCCCACATCGTGGCGATCCAGGAGAAGATCTTGATGCCTGTCGGCACCGCGATGATCATCGTGGCCGCCATGAAATAGGCCCGCGTGTCCACCGAGATGCCGGAGGTGAACATGTGGTGCGCCCAGACCACGAAGCCCACCACCCCGATCGCCACCATGGCATAGGCCATGCCGAGATAGCCGAAGATCGGCTTGCGGCTGAAGGTGGACAGCACGTGCGACACGATCCCGAAGGCCGGCAGGATCATGATGTAGACCTCGGGGTGGCCGAAGAACCAGAACAGGTGCTGGAACAGCACCGGGTCGCCGCCCCCTTCCGGCTTGAAGAAGGAGGTGCCGAAGTTCCGGTCGGTGATCAGCATGGTGATCGCGCCGCCCAGCACAGGCACCGAAAGCAGCAGCAGGAAGGCCGTCACCAGCATCGACCACACGAAGAGGGGCATCTTGTGCAGCGTCATGCCCGGGGCGCGCATGTTGAAGATGGTGGTGATGAAGTTGGCCGCCCCCAGGATCGAGGAGGCGCCGGCCAGGTGCAGGCCGAACAGCGCCATGTCCACGCCCATGCTGGGCTGGTACTGGCTGTCGGACAGCGGCGGGTACAGCGTCCAGCCCGTGCCGGCCCCGCCGACGAAGAGGCTGGCGACCGTCAGCGCCAGGGCCGGCACCAGCAGCCAGAAGGAGATGTTGTTCAGCCGCGGGAAGGCCATGTCCGGCGCGCCGATCATGATCGGCACGAACCAGTTGCCGAAGCCGCCGATCAGCGCGGGCATGACCACGTAGAACACCATCAGCACGCCATGGGCGGTGACGGCGATGTTCCAGCTCTGCCCGTCGGCGAAGAACTGCAGCCCGGGCTCCAGCAGCTCCAGCCGCATGATCATCGACAGCCCGATGCCGACGATCGCCGAGACCAGGGCGAAGCCGATATAGAGGGTGCCGATATCCTTGTGGTTGGTGCTGAAGAACCACCGCGACACGAAGCCGGGCTTGTGGTCGTGGTGGTCGTCGTGATGGGTATGGGCGTCCGTGACGGTGGCCATGGCTTCTCTTCCGTCCTCTCCGCCCTTACGGGCGAGCCTCCGCGACTTCGGTTTTCATCTCGTCGGGCCAGCCGGGGCCCCTGCCCTCGGCGAACTTCGTCTTCGCCTGTTCCACCCAGGCATCGAACTCCGCCCGGGGCACCACGCGCACGGCGATCGGCATGAACCAGTGGTTGGTGCCGCAGATCTGGTTGCACTGGCCATAGAAGGTGCCCTCCCGGTCGGCCTCGAACCAGGTCTCCATGGCGCGGCCGGGGATGGTGTACTTCTGCACGCCCAGCGAGGGCACGAAGAAGGAATGGATCACGTCGTGCCCGGTGGTCAGCACCCGCACCTTCGCGCCCACCGGCACCACCAGCGGATTGTCCACCGCGAGGTTGCGCAGCTGCCCGGGCTTCAGGTCGGCCTCGGCGATGGGATAGCTGTCGAAGGCGAAGTTGCCGTTGTCGGGATAGCTGTAGTGCCAGTACCACTGCCGCCCCTGCACGCCGATGGTGATGTCGGGGTCCACCGCCCGGTCCTCGTAATAGATCAGGCGGAAGGAGGGGATGGCGATCACCAGCAGGATCACCACCGGAATCACCGTCCAGGCGATCTCCAGCACCGTGTGGTGGCTGGTGCGCGACGGCGTCGGATTGGCCGAGGCGCGGTAACGGAAAACCACCCAGCCCAGCAGCCCCGCCACAAAGGCGGTGATGATGACGATGATCCACAGCACTAGGTTGTTGAAGTCGTGGATCGCTTCCTTCACCGGCCCCGCGGCGGCCTGGAGGCCGAGGCCCCAAGGGGTCGGCGCCCCGGTGGCCCCGGGCACGGCGGCCTCCGGCGCGGCGGCGCCCGTTCGCTGTGCCCATGCCGTGGCCCCGGGGGTCAAGGAGGCCAGCACGGCCCCCATGAGCCCTCCGGCCAGTGCCGTCGCGATTGTCCGCCGCATGCCCCGCCCCGATGATCCCATTGCCGGATACTTATGCCGGCCGCCGTTCCGGTCCCTCGCGCCGCTGCCGCCACGGGGGGCGGTGCCGCGCCTTTGTTTCCGGACCGGTGCCCGGTCCTTGAACCATGGGTAAATCACGCGCCAGCGGGAGTGACAAGGTGCGGCGGCGTCAGCCGGGCAGATCGGGGGCCGCCGGCTCCCCCTCCACCTCGGTCTCCACCTCCTCGCTCACATGGTCCGTCATGTCGGTGAGCATCGAGCGCACATGCTCGTCCCCCACGGCATAGAAGACCTGCCGCCCCCGCCGCTCGGCCTGCAGCAGCCGCGCGGCGCGCAGCAGGCGCAGGTGGTGGGAAACGAGGCTGCCGGAGATCCCCAGGCGATCCGCGATATCCCCTACCGCGACCGCCGAATCGAGGCAGGAAAGAATGATCCTCAGGCGCGTGGGATCGCTCATCAGCCGGAAGGTCTCGGCGAGCTCCACCACCTGGTCCTCACCGATACGCCCACGAAATTGTCGCATGGCGCGCAGCTTCGTCCGCGCCGGGCTTTCGCGCAAGCACCGGCCGAACCTCGGCCCGTTCCCCCCGGCCTGCCCCCCGGCCCGCCCGCGGCACCCATGCGGCCGCGTCGCCCATGCCCCCGCGCCGGCGGCCTTGACCGGAAGGGGCGGCGCCACGACCTTTTCCGGCAGTATCTCTGGAGATGATGGCGGCCATGAGCGAGCTGACCAAGGCTGTGAGCGACGAGACCTTCCAGGCCGATGTGCTGAAGGCGCCGGGCCCCGTGCTGGTGGATTTCTGGGCCGAATGGTGCGGCCCGTGCCGCCAGGTGGCCCCGATCCTCGACGAGGTGGCGCGGGACTATGCCGGCAAGCTCACCGTGGCCAAGGTGAACATCGACGAGAATCCGGGCTCGCCGAACGACTACGCGGTGCGCGGCATCCCCACCATGATCCTGTTCCGCGACGGCAAGCCGGTGGGCACGCTGGTCGGGGCGCAGCCGCGCAGCAAGCTGCGCGAATGGCTGGACAGCAACCTGGGCTGATCCAGGAACCGGGGGAAGGCGCGGCATGAACGAGACCCCTGGCACCCCGGCGGTCCCCTCGCCCGCTCCTTCCCCGCCCGCGGCCCCGCCCGCCCGGCCCCATGGCCCGGCGCGGCGGCACGGGCCGGACTATCTGGGCATGGGCGTGCTGCTGGGGGTGGTTGCCGCCATCCTCGCCATCTGGTGGATCTTCCCGGCCCTGATGCGGATCGTGAACTACAGCGACTGCATCGGCTCCGGCCGGATCACCGGGTGTTGAAGCAGGCTGCGGGGCGCGGTCGTCAGGCCGGCGGCGTGCCGTTCGCCTTCAGGATCTCGCCTGCCAGATAGAGGCTGCCGCAGATCAGCACCCGAGCCGGGCGGCCGGGATCGGCCTCGCGCAGCAGGGCCTCCAGCGCATCCGCCACATGGGGGCCGATGCGGGCCATGCCGCCGCTGGCGGCCACGATCTCCTCCGGCGTCATCGCCAGGTGCTGGCCCGGTTCGGCCACGGCCCAGACCGAGCTGGCCCGCGGCAGCAGCGGGCGCAGGAAGTCGTCGGCGGCCTTGGACTTCTTGATCCCCACCAGCAGATGCGCCGGCCGGTCGCCCCAGGTGCGCAGATGCTCGGCCAGAACCTCCCCGGCGCCGGCATTGTGGCCGCCATCCAGCCACAGTTCCCAGCCTGGCGGCAGCATTGCCGCCAGGGGCCCGCTGTCGAGGCGTTGCAGGCGGGCCGGCCAGCGCGCCTCGCGGAAGCCCCCGGCGGCGGTGGCCTCGTCCAGCCAGTCCGGGTTCCAGGCACGCAGCGCCGCCAGGGCGAGCCCGGCATTGTCGATCTGGTGCGGCCCCGGCAGGCCCGGGCGCGGCAGGCGCAGCACCCCGGCGGCATCGCGGTAGAGCAGCCCCTCGCCCTCCGGCCCGATCTCCCAGTCCCGTCCCCGGCGCAGCAGCGGCGCCCCGGCCTCGGCGGCGACGCGCTCGATCGCCGCCATCGCCTCCGGCGCCTGGAAGCCGGTCACCAGCGGCACGCCGGGACGGGCGATGCCCGCCTTCTCCGCCGCGATCCCGGCCAGGCTGTTCCCCAGGAACTCCATATGGTCCATCGAGACCGAGGCGACGGCGCAGGCCGCCGGGCGCGGCACGACATTGGTCGCGTCGAATCGCCCGCCGAGCCCGACCTCCAGCACCAGCAGATCCGCCGGCACCCGGGCGAAGAGCAGGAAGGCGGTGGCCGTGGTGATCTCGAAGACGCTGATCCCCTCCCCGGCATTGGCCTGCTCGGCCTCCTCCAGCGCGGCGGCCAGCACCTCCTCCTCCACCAGCGTCCCCGCCAGCCGGATGCGCTCGTGGAAGCGCACCAGATGCGGCGAGGTATAGGCATGGACGCGCTTCTCCGTCGCCTCGGCGATGGCGCGGGCGAAGGCGCAGGTGCTGCCCTTGCCGTTGGTGCCCGCCACATGGAGCACCGGCGGCAGGTGCCGCTCCGGATGGCCGAGCGCCGCCAGGCAGCGCTCGATCCGGCCGGTGCTGAGGTCCATCAGCTTCGGATGCAGCGCATGCAGCCGGTCCACGATCCGCTCCGCCCGCCCCGGCTCGATGCCGGTGGGCAGGCGCAGCGAGGGGTCGAGCTGGCCCGGCGCCATGGAGGGCGCCACGGGGGAGGAGCGCGTGGGGCCGGGCATGGGCGGCGGCCTCAGTCGCCGTTCGCCGGATTCTCGGTCGGCGCCGTGCGGGCCACCACGGTGGGGCGCGGCTGCGGCTTGGGCGCGGCGATGTCGGGCGGCGGCGGCATCGGCAGCTCCGCTTCCTCCACCTCCAGCCCAGGGGGCAGGCGCTCGCGCAGCAGGGAGATCAGCCGCGCCAGCGTGACCTTCATGTCGCCGCGCCTGACCACCATGTCCAGGATACCGTGCTCCAGCAGGTATTCCGCCCGCTGGAAGCCCTCGGGCAGCTTCTCGCGCACCGTCTGCTCGATCACCCGCGCCCCGGCGAAGCCGATCAGCGCCCTGGGCTCGGCGATCTGGATATCGCCCAGCATGGCGAAGGAGGCGGTGACGCCGCCCGTGGTCGGGTCGCAGAGCACGGTGATGAAGGGCAGCCCGGCTTCCTTGACCATCAGCGAGGCGATGACCGTGCGCGGCATCTGCATCAGGCTGACCGCGCCCTCCTGCATCCGCGCCCCGCCGGAGGCGCTGAAGACGATCAGCGGCGCATCCTGCAGCACGGCCAGCCGGGCGGCGGCGACCAGCGCCTCGCCCACCCCGGCGCTCATCGAGCCGGCGAGGAAGTTGAAGTCGAAGGCCGCGACCACCGCCGCCTTGCCCTCGATCGTGCCATGCGCGACCACCACGGCCTCGTCCAGCCCGGTCTTGGCCTGGGCCTCCTTCAGCCGGTCCACATAGCGGCGCTGGTCGCGGAAGCGCAGCGGGTCGAGCGGCGCCTTGGGCAGCTCGATGCGCTGCCACCCGGCATCCAGCGTGTAGTCCAGCCGCCGCAGCGCGCCGATGCGCAGGTGATGGCCGCAATGCGGGCAGACATGCAGCCCGCGCTCCAGGTCGCGGTGGAAGATCATCTGCTCGCAGGACGGGCACTTGTGCCAGAGGTTCTCCGGCACGTCCCGCTTGCTGCCGAACAGGGTCTGGATCTTCGGCAGAGCCCAGTCGGAAATCCAGTTCATCGCTCAACTCCTCCGCGCGGGGCGGGAGTAGGCATCTCCCAGCCCCCTGCGCAAGAGGCGAGTGCGGCAAGGCTGCCTTCCGCCCTCGCCTCCCCTGTTCGCGGCACCGGAACTCACCACCGGAGAAACGTCGCAGAAAGCGAAAAACCCCGTCCACTTCCTGGCGTTGGCGAAAGGCCGGGCGCGCCATCACAGGCCGGGGCCGCCCGTCCCCCTGGCCCGGCCGAGACGGAGCAGCATGCGTCTTCCCGAAAGCTCCGGCGCCCGCGCCCGCATCCGGGCCGCCGGACTGCCCAGCGGCGGCACCGGCACGCTCTACGCCATCGTGGCGGTGGTCAGCATCCTCTACGTCACGCGGGAACTCCTGGTGCCGCTGGTGCTGGCGACGCTGCTCGCCTTCGTCCTGGCGCCGGTGGTGCGGGGCCTACGGCACTGGCGGGTGCCGCGCATCCCCGCCGTGCTGCTGACCGTCTTCCTGGCCTTCGGCCTGCTGACCACGGGCGGCGTGGTGATGGGGCGGCAGATGGCCGAGCTCGCCACCGACCTGCCCCGCTACCAGGCCGCGGTGATGGAGAAGGTCGGGCATCTGTCCAGCGGCGGCATGGTGGAGCGTGTCTCCGGCCTGCTCCAGCGCCTGGGCGAGAACGTCGTGCCCCGCCCCCACGCCTCCACCTCTTCCTCGGCCTCCGCCGGCCCCGCCGCCGAGGCCGGAACCTCCGTCCGCCCCCTGCCGGTCGAGGTCCACACGCCCGAACCGGGAACGCTGGAGCTGATCCAGAGCGTGATCGCCCCCCTGGTCGGCCCGGTCGCCACCACCGGCATCGTCGCGGTCTTCGTGGTCTTCCTGCTGCTGTACCGGGAGGACATGCGCGACCGCGTCATCAAGCTGGTCGGCTCCGGCGACCTGCAGCGCACCACCGCCGCGCTGGACGAGGCGACGACGCGCCTCAGCCGCTTCTTTCTGGCCCAGGTGATGCTGAACGCCTGCTTCGGCGCGGTCATCGGCCTGGGCCTCTGGGCCGTCGGCATCCCCAACCCGGCGCTCTGGGGCGTGCTGGCGGGGCTGATGCGCTTCGTCCCCTTCGTCGGCGTGATCATCTCCGTCGCCTTCCCCGCCTTGCTGGCCCTGGCGGTGGATCCGGGCTGGGCCACCCTGCTCTGGACCGTGGCGCTCTTCGCCGTGGCCGAGGGGCTGCAGGCTCAGGCGGTGGAACCCCTGGTCTATGGCCACAGCACCGGCCTCACCCCGATCGCGGTGCTGCTGGCCACGGCCTTCTGGACCTGGCTCTGGGGGCCCCTCGGCCTGCTGATGGCGATGCCGCTGACGCTCTGCCTCGTGGTCCTCGGCCGGCACGTGAAGCAGCTCGAATTCCTCGACGTCCTGCTGGGGGACCGGGAGGCCCTGGCGCCGCCCGAGGCCTTCTATCAGCGCGCCCTGGCCGGGGACGCGGACGGGCTGATCGAGCAGGCCGAGCTGCGCCTCAACGGCACCTCCCTACGCGCCTATTACGACGAGGTGGCGCTGCCCGGCCTGGCGCTGGCCCAGGCCGATGCCGGGCGCGGCGCCCTGAGCCGGCGGCGCGTCGAATGGGTGCGCGACAAGGTGGACGCGCTGCTGGAGGACCTGGCGGACCACGAGGATGCCGGGGAGGACGAGGCCCCCCTCATGGAAGGCCCCGTGGCCCCTGCCGGAGCAACCGGCGACGACAGGGCCCCGGAAGCCCCGCCCCCAGCCCCGCCGGCTTCCGTGCCTGACGGCTGGGAGGCCCCCGGCAGCATCCTCTGCGTTCCCGGGCGCGGCCGCTTCGATGGCCAGGCCGCCTGCATGCTGGTCCAGGCCCTGCGCCAGCGCGGCTTCGGCGCCGGGATGCTGCCCAACGCCGCCCTGCGGAAGCCGGAGCCGATGACCACCGCCCCCGGCGGCACGGTGCGGGCGCTCTGCCTTTCCGTGGTGGACGGCGGCACCAGCGGCGCCAGCCTGCGCTACGCGGTGCTGCGCCTGCGGCGGGACTTCCCCGCCCTGCCGCTGGTGATCGGGATCTGGGGCGAGGCCGAAGCATCGCAGGAACAGGCCCTGCGCGACGCCCTGCCGCCGGAAATCCTCGGCGACGGTACGGTGCGGTTCGTCCGACGGCTCCAGGACGCGCTGGACACCCTGCTGCAAGCCAGCCCGGCAACACGGAGCGCCACGGAAGCACGGGAAACCCAGGCCGCGAAACCCTGAGCGGAGGACGGCTCTCCAACCTCCGGCGTTGCGCTGTCCCGGGGGACAAGGCTCCGCCTTTTCCCCCGCCCCCCTCATCCGCCAGGACCCTGCGGGCCCTGGACCCGATGAGTCGGTTCTTCCTGTGATCGGACCGCACCGGGAAGCATGGCTTCCCGGCGACTGCCGGTGTCACGAGCGCGGAGCCGGTGTTCCTTATCTTTGCCAGCAGCCCCGCGTCTCCACCTACTCCCAGGGATCAACCCACAGGCTCACGTCACCCACCGGCACCAGCTCGGGCCCGGGGTCCGGGGACCGGCTTCGGTCCCCGGCGGAGAGGGGGTCCGGGGCGAGAGGCAGCGCCTCTCCCCCGGCGGCCGGCCACGAAGCGCAACGCCCTCCCGGAGCGCGGAACCGGCGCGCCTATTCGTTGATGAAGCGCAAGAGGTCCTGGTTCAACTGGTCCTTCTCGGTGAAGAACAGCCCATGCGGCGCGCCCGGATATTCCACCAGCCGCGCGCCGGGGATCATCGCAGCGGCGCGGCGCCCGGCGGCGTCGATCGGGACGGTGTTGTCGGCATCGCCATGGATCACCAGCACCGGCACGCGGATCTGCGGCAGGTCGGCGCGGAAGTCGGTTTCCGAGAAGGCGCGCACGCAGTCCAGCGTCGCCTTGGGCGAAGCCATGAGGGCGAGGTTGCCTGCCCATTGCAGCAGCTCGCTGCTGATGGAGAAACTCAGCAGCCCGGCGCCGAAGAACTGCTTGCCGAAGCTCGCCAGGAAGGCCGGGCGGTCCGCCTGCAGGTTGACGACCATGTCGTCGAAAACGAAACGGTCCACGCCCTCGGGATTGTCCTCCGTCCGCAGCAGGAAGGGCGTGACGGCGGCAACCAGGACGGCCTTGCTCACCCGCCCCGATCCGCCATGGCGCGAGAGGTAGCGCGCGACCTCCCCGCCGCCCATGGAGAAGCCCACCAGCGTCGCGTCGCGCAGGTCCAGCGCGTCGAGGATGGCGGCCAGGTCGTCGGCCATGGTGTCGTAGTCATAGCCGGACCAGGGCTGGCCGGAGCGCCCGAAGCCGCGCCGGTCATAGGCGATCACGCGGCAGCCGTTCTCCGCCAGGAAAGGCGCCTGGTATTCCCACATATCCGCGTTGACCGGCCAGCCATGGATCAGCACGACCGGCTTGCCGGCGCCCCAGTCCTTGTAGAACAGGGGTGTTCCGTCCCGGGCCTCGATGAAGGACATCGCATTCTCGCTGTTGCTGGATGCCTTCAGGAACGGCTGGAGGCGGCCCTGGTTGGCCGCCCGCCGCGCATCAGGACAGCGTCCTGCGCAGGTAGACCCGCCGGAATCCCTTCTCTTCCCGCCGCTCGGCCTCCGTGAAGCCGCGATGCTGGTAAAGGGCGAGGTTCGCCTCCATCCTCTCGTTGGTCAGCAGCCGCAGCTCGCGGAAACCCCGCCGCCGCGCCTCCGCCTCCACGAAATCGAGCAACACGCCGCCGAGGCCCTGCCCTTTGGCCTCCGGCTCCACGGCGATGTTGTCGAGCCAGAGATGGCCCGTCCGGTCCTCGATCACCACAAGGCCCAGGATTCGGCCGCCGCGTTCCAGCACATGCGCCTGCCCCGCCGCGATGCGGGCGGCGTAGTCGTCGTCCATCGGCGCCGGGCGCCGCCCGATCACCGGGACGTAATGGGCATAGGCACGCTCCGCCAGGGCGGCGAGGAGCGGCGCCTCCCCCGGCAGGGCGGGGCGGAGGACATGATCGGGACCGGACATGCCCCGCATCCTGCCTGCAGCGCCCCGGCCGGGGAAGCAGCAATCAGCCGGGCGGCAGCCCCTCCGCCGGCACGCTGCGCCCGGAATGGTGCGGCACGCGCGCGCTGATGCGCACGGGCACGGCCTTCGCCGCCGGCGTCTTGCTCTCCTCCGCATGGTGCGCGACAGGGATCAGCGTGTTGCACTCGGGGTAGTAGGCCGCGAGGCAGCCGCGGGGGATGTCGAAGCCGGTGACGCGCAACCCGCCGAACTCCCGCCGCACGCCGTCGCCATAGACGGTCGCGAGCGTCACCTCGTCCCCGTCCGACAACCCCGCCTCCACGATATCCTCCGGGTTCATGAAGACCACCATGCGCGTGCCTTTCACGCCCCGGAAACGATCGTGATAGCCATAGACGGTGGTGTTGAACTGGTCGTTGGAACGCAGCGTGATCAGCCGGTACTGCTCCGGCCGGTCCTCGAAGCCGGTGGCAGTCAGCTTCTCCGGCACGCGGAACTCCGCCTTGCCGCTCTTGGTCTTCCACACCCGGTCGCGCGCCGGGATCGGCCGGTGGAAGCCGCCCGGGATCGCCATGCGGTCGTTGAAGCCACGGAACTCCTCGGGATAGGTCCGCTCGATCGCATCGCGGATCAGGCCGTAGTCGGCGAGCCACGTGTCCCAGTCCAGCCTCGGGTTCGGCGGCAGCGTGGCCTTGGCGATACCGGCGACGATCGTGGGCTCGGACAGCAGATCGGGGCTCGCCGGCTCGCGCTTGCCGAAGGAGGCATGGATGGTGGCGGTGCTGTCCTCCATCGACAGCGTCTGGTCGCCCGTCGCCTGGCTGTCGCGCTCGATCCGTCCCTTGCAGGGCAGCAGCAGCGCGACCTCGCCGTTCACCAGGTGCGAGCGGTTCAGCTTCGTCGCGATCTGCACCGTCAGCCGCATCTTCCGCCAGGCGGGCTCCATCCGGTCACGGTCCGGGATGGCGCGCACGAAATTGCCGCCCAAGCCGATGAAGCCCTTCACCTCGCCCTTGAGGACGCCCTCGCAGGCCTCCACCGTGTTCAGCCCCTTCTCGCGCGGCGGCTCGAACCCGTACAGCTCCGCCAGCCGGTCGAGCGGCACCAGCGCCGGCTTCTCCGAAATCCCGACGGTGCGCTGGCCCTGCACATTGGAATGGCCCCGCACCGGCGAGATCCCCGCGCCCTGCCGCCCGATATTGCCGCGCAGCAGCAGCAGGTTCACCAGCATGTGCAGGTTCTGCTCGCCCAGCACCTGCTGCGTCAGCCCCATGCCATAGATGAACATCGCGGCCTTGGACTGGCTGTACAGCTCCGCCGCCGCTTCCAGCGCCACGCGCGTCAGGCCGGATTCCTCGGTGATCCGCTTCCACCCCGTCTCGCGCGCGGCCTTCGCGAATTCCTCGAAGCCCCTGGTGTGCTCGCGGATGAAGCCATGGTCCAGCACCGGCGCGCCGCCACTTTCCCGCGCCCGGTCATCCGCCTCGATCAGCCATTTGCACAGCCCCATCAGCGCGGCCATGTCGCCGCCCGCCTTCACCTGGTGGTACTGCTCGCTGATCCGCGTCTCCGCCCCGGTGCCCATCTCCAGCGGGCTCTGCGGGTTGGTGAAGCGCTCCCAGCCACGCTCGCGCAGGGGGTTGAAGGTGACAATCCTCACGCCGCGCCGCACCGCCTCCTGCAACTGGTGCAGCATGCGCGGGCTGTTGGAGCCGACATTCTGCCCAAAGGAGAAGATGGCGTCGCAATGGTCGAAATCGGCCAGGGTGATGGTGCCGACCGGCGACCCCAGCACCTCCTTCAGCGCCACCGAGGTCGTCTCGTGGCACATGTTGGAACTGTCGGGCAGGTTGTTGCAGCCGTACATTCGCGCCAGCAGGCTGTACATGTAGGAGGTTTCCAGCGAGGCGCGGCCCGAGGCGTAGAAGACCACGGATTTCGGGTCGAGCGCCTTCAGCTCCTCCCCGATGATGCGGAAGGCCTCCTCCCACGCCACCGGCACATACCTGTCGCTGGCGGCGTCGTAGCGCATCGGATGCGTCAGCCGTCCCTGCTGCTCCAGCGCGTAATCGGACCAGCTGAGCAGCTCCGTCACCGTGTGCTTCGCGAAGAAGTCCGGCGGGGTGCGGAGCGAGGTCAGCTCCCAGGCCGTGGCCTTGGCACCGTTCTCGCAGAACTCGAAGGGATGCGCGGAAGCGGGCTTGGCCCAGGCGCAGGAAACACAGGCGAAGCCATCCGCCTTGTTCTGCCGCAAAAGCGCCTCGCCGATGCCGGGCGTGACCTTCTCGCGCAGCATGATCTCGCCCAGTGACTTCGCCGAGCCCCAACCGCCGGAGGGGCCGTCATAAGGGCCGATCCTGACATCATCACTCATGGAAAAGCCCTCCGCGCCCAGCCGGTGACAGGAGAACCGGCGGAGCCCGGGCACGGTTGCCGCTGGGCGCGATGACAGCTGCTTCATCGGGGAGGATCAGGCAGCGCTCTTCGCGGCCACCCTCGCGGGAGAGGCGCCGCCTCTCACACACCCTCTCCGCCGGGGACCGAAGCCGGTCCCCGAACCCCGGGCTTTCGCTGGTGCCCGTGGCAGCCGTCGGCCCATGGTCCGATCCCTGGGAGCAGCTGGACCGGCGAGGCGCCCGGAAGGAAGGAAGACACCTTATCCGCGCTGGCGGCACCGGCAGCCGCCGGAGAGTATGGCCCTCCAGCGCGATCCGGTCGCAGAAAGAACCAATGAACGGGGTCCAGGGCGCGCAGCGTCCTGGCGGATGGGGGGGTTACGGGGGCGAAGGCGGAGCCTTCCCACCGGGCCGCGGGCGCAACATCACACCGCCGTGCCGCCCACCGTCAGCCCGTCGAGGCGCAGCGTCGGCTGGCCGACGCCCACCGGCACGCCCTGCCCATCCTTGCCGCAGGTGCCGATGCCCGGGTCCATACCGAAGTCGTTGCCGACCATGCCGATGCGGGTCAGCGCATCGGCGCCGCTGCCGATCAGCGTGGCGCCCTTCACCGGCGCGGTGACGCGCCCATCCTCGATCAGATAGGCCTCGGAGGCGGAGAAGACGAACTTGCCCGAGGTGATGTCCACCTGCCCGCCGCCGAAATTCACCGCGTAGAGCCCACGCTTCACCGAGCGGATGATCTCCTCCGGCGCATGTTCCCCGCCGGTCATCACCGTGTTGGTCATGCGCGGCATGGGGATATGGGCATGGGATTCGCGGCGCCCGTTGCCGGTCGGCGCCACGCCCATCAGCCGGGCATTCTGCCGGTCCTGGATGAAGCCCACCAGGATGCCGTCCTCGATCATCACGGTGCGGGAGGTCGGCGTGCCCTCGTCATCCACGGTCAGCGAGCCGCGCCGGTCCGGGATGGTGCCGTCATCCACCACGGTCACGCCGGGCGCGGCGATCCGCTGCCCCATCAGCCCGGCGAAGGCCGAGGTTCCCTTGCGGTTGAAATCGCCCTCCAGCCCGTGGCCGATGGCCTCGTGCAGCAGGATGCCGGGCCAGCCGGGGCCGAGCACCACGACTGTCTCCCCCGCCGGCGCCGGGCGGCTGTCGAGGTTCACCACCGCCTGGCGCAGCGCCTCGTCCACCGCGCCCTTCCAGCTCGTCTCGTTCAGCACACGCTCATAGGCGAAGCGCCCGCCGGTGCCGAAGGAGCCGGTCTCGCGCCGCCCGCCATCCTCCACCACCACCGCGACATTCAGCCGCACCAGCGGCCGCAGGTCCGCCACGCCGCGCCCGTCGGGGCGCAGGATGCGCACCGCCTGCCATTCGCCGCTGATCGTCGCCATCACCTGCCGCACCCGCGCGTCGCGGGACCGGGCATAGGCATCGATGGCGGCCAGCAGCGCGGTCTTTCCGGCGAAGCCCATGGCGGCCAGCGGGTTGGCGCTGTCGTAGAGCCGCGCATTGGTGCGGCGCGGCGCCTCGTCCAGCGCCGCCATCCGGTCGCCCGGCAGGCCGCGCACCGTCTCGGCGGCGCGCTTCAGCGCGGCCTCGCCGATCTCCCCGGCATGGGCATAGGCCGCCCCCTCTCCCCGCACGGCGCGCAGGCCGAATCCCCGGGACGTGTCGAAGCTGGCCGCGCGGATGCGCCCGTCGTCGAGGCTGATCGCCTCGCTTTCCCGGTATTCGAGAAAGAGCTCGCCATCCTCCGCCCCGGCCAGGGCATCGGCCACGATGCGCGCCGCCCGGTTCGGGTCGAGGTCGCGGAAGAACAGCCGCTCGGTGGCGGCCATGGCATCGGTGGCGGCGCTCATGGCAGGATCTCCGAAAGGGGGCCGGCGGGCAGGGGGGAACCGGGGATGCCGCCGGGACCGGCACCGCCTCCGGGCCGGGCGCGGCGCTCCTCCCCGGCGGGAAGGGGGATCAGCAGCCGGGCGGTGGTGCCCTGCCCGGCGGTGCTGTCCAGCCACAGCCGCATGCCCATGGCCTCGCTCAGCGTACGGGCGAGGTACAGGCCGAGGCCGGAGCCGCCATAGCGCCGGGCATGGCCATCCTCCAGCTGGGTGAAGGGCTCGAAGGCGCGGGGGATGTCCTCCGGCGCCATGCCGATTCCGGTGTCCGTGACGCTGATCTCCATCGCCGCCGCCTCCCCGCCCGCCACCGCCCCCATGGGCAGAAGTCGGGCGGCCAGCGTGATCCGCCCCCCCGCCGGGGTGAACTTCACCGCATTGGAGATGAGGTTCAGCAGCACCTGGCGCAACCGCCGGGCATCGGCCGGCACCGGCGGCAGGGCATCGGGCAGGTCCAGGACCAGATCGGTGCCGCCGCGCCGCGCGGCGCCCAGCAGGATGCGGTGTGCCTCGCGCAGCAGCAGCTCCGGCTCCACCGGCCGCAGCTCCAGCGCCTGCTCGGCCGTGTCCGAGCGCGCGGTATCCAGCAGCTCGTCGATCAGCCCCAGCAGGTGGCGGCCGGCATCGCGGATGGCCGTCAGGAAGATCTGCCTCGTGGCCAGGTCCGCCGCCATGCCAGGCCTTGGCCTCCCCGCGGGCTCCCCCTCCGGGGCCCATTCGGGCCACCCGGCCTCCAGGCCCCGGCCCGGCCCCCCGCCCAGCCCGTCCAGCAGCGCCTCCGAGAAGCCGATCACCGCGTTGAGCGGGGTGCGCAGCTCATGGCTCATATTGGCCAGGAATCGCGCCTGGGCCCGGTGCGCGGCCTCGGCGGCATCGCGCGCCGCGGCCAGCTCGGCGCTGGCGCGGTGCTGCTCGGTGATGTCCACGAAGGTCCGCACGAAGCCCCCGTCGGGCGTGAGGTCCGTGGTGACCTCCACCACCGTCCCGTCCGCGCGGGTGCGGACATAGCGGCCGGGGCCGGATCGCGGCGTGGCCGCGGCACGGCGGATCAGCGCGTCCGTCCCGTCCCCCGGCGGGCCGAACTCGCCGCGCGCGATCTGGTCGTGCAGCAGGTCGTCTGCATGGGTGCCCAGCACCACCTGCTCCGGTTGCAACCCGCAGAGCCGGGCCGTCAGCGGGTTGGAAGCGACGAGCCGCCCCTGCCGGTCGAAGATCGCCATGCCATAGCGCAGGTGGTTCAGCGTGGTGCGGAGCAGCTCCTCCTGCTGCCGCGCCTCCGCCTCGGCCCGGTGGCGCGCGGTGACGTCGGTGAAGACGGCCACCCGCCCCAGATCCGGCAGGGCGGAGGTCTGGATGTCGAAGACCCGCCCGTCATGGCGGTGCAGCGTGTAGCTCCGGCTCCCGCGCTGCTGCCAGGTCACGGCGGAGGTCAGCATGATGGCTCCCGGGGGCTCGCTCCTGTCCCCCGCCGCGCCGTGGCGCGCGATGATCTCGGCCAGGGAATCCCCGACCCCGTGCGTCAGGTCCGGCATGGCCCGGCGGAAGGATTCGTTGACCAGCGAGACGCGCTGGTCCGGCCCATAGACCAGCACCCCTTGCGGCAGCGCGGTCAGGATGCCGTCCAGCATGGCCGCCCGGTGGCTCGCCATGCCCTCGGCCCGGCGCAGGCCGGTGACGTCGTCCACCTCCACCAGCATCCCGCCATCGCCGGAGGGCCGGCGCTGGATGCGCAGCACCTGTCCGCACGGCCTTTCGCGCTGGTCGCTGAAGGGCAGGCGATGCACCTCGGCCGTGCAGCGGGCGGGATAGTCGTCGTCCTCCAGGTTCTCGAACTCGCCCTGCGCCTCCATCAGGCGCAGCACCTGGAGAAAGCTCATCCCCTCCCGCAGCGTCCCGGGCGGAAGCCCGTTCAGCGCCGCATAGGCCCGGTTCGACCAGCAGCAGCCGCCCGTCGGCGCCATAGAGCGCCACCCCGGTCTCCAGGTTCTGCAACAGGCCGTCCAGCATCCGGCTCCGGTCCTGCGCCATCGCCTCGGCCTCGCGGATCGCCGTCATGTCCGAGACGGTGTTGATCCGCGCCCCGCACGGCAGAGACGTGACCTGCACCTGCAGCCATTGCCCCCGCATGGTGCGGAACAGGCGCCGCTGCGGGCGGGAATGGTCGATCTGCCCGATCCCCGCCGCCCGCTCCTCCGGGTCGCCCGGGCCATAGAAGCCGCGATAGGCCAGCACGCGGCGGACCTCGGTCATCGGCAGGCCGGCGGGCAGCGCCTCGGGCGGCAGGCCGGCCAGCGCCAGAAAGGCGGGATTGACGAAGCCCAGCCGCCCCGCCGTATCGACGGCCACGACGCCGACCGGCAGCCCCCCGAGCAGCGCCAGGGCGTTTGCCGGCGGACCGACCGGCTCCTCCCCCATCACATGGCCTGTCCGGCCAGGGGCTGCCCAGCCGAGGGCTGTCCGGCAACGGGGGCGCGCCCGTCACGCGGCGCGCCGGCACCGCCGCGCGGGCGGCGCAGGGCATGCAGCGTGCCGAGCGCCGCCGTCAGCACCCCCACCGCCATGGCCTGGTGCAGCGTGCCGAGCCAGGCCGGCACCACGTTCACCAGCGCCGCCACCCCCAGCGCGTATTGCGCGATCGTGGCCAGGGCCAGCGCGCCGACCCACCAGCGCGCCCGCCGCGCCCCGGCCGTGCCGCGCGGCAGGACGGAAAGCCCGTACCAGGCGGTGCCGATGGCCAGCAGGCCGGTGAGCGTGGCCAGGAGCCGGTGGTTGAACTGCACCGAGGCCACGTTCTCGAACAGGTTCCTCCAGGCGGGCGAAAGGAAGAGGTAGCCGTCCGGCACCCACTGGCCCGCCATCAGCGGAAAGGTGTTGTAGTCGAAGCCCGCCTTGATCCCGGCCACGAAGCCGCCGGCCAGCATCGTCAGCCCGGCCAGCCCCGCCGTGGCGTGGGCAAGCCGCCGCAGCGCCCGCCCGCCCCCCGGTGCCTCACCCCACGGCGCCTCGCGCTCCGGATGCAGAAGCCCGAGCGCGGTCCAGACCAGCACCGCATAGAGCACCAGCGCCAGCGTCAGATGGATCACCAGCCGCCAGGGCGACACGGCGGTGCGGTCGGCCTCGAAGCCCGAGGCCACCATGAACCAGCCCACCGCCCCCTGCAGCCCGCCCAGCGCCAGCAGCAGCACCAGCCGGCCACCGAGCCCGGCGGGGATGCGCCCCCGCGCCCAGAACCAGGCCAGCCCGCCGGCGAAGACCAGCCCGATCATCCGCCCCCAGAAGCGGTGGGTCCATTCCAGCCAGAAGATCCCCTTGAAGCCCGCCAGCCCGAAGCCCTGGTTCACCAGCTCGTATTGCGGAATGGTGCGGTAGAGATCGTAGAGGCGCTGCCACTCCGCCTCGCTCAGCGGCGGCAGGATGCCGCGGATCGGCGCCCATTCCATGATGGAAAGGCCGGAGCCGGTCAGGCGCGTGGCGCCGCCGAGGGCCACCATGACCCAAACCATGGCGGCGACCAGGATCAGCCAGAGGGCGACGGCACGGCGGTTCCGGGCCAGGACATCCTCGCGGGACGGGGCGTGCGGATCGAAGGGCATGGCGGGCATTATAGTCTTCCCCTGGACCGCGTGCCGACCCCCTGCTAGGCCGCAGCCCCCATGTCCCCGGCTCAACACGCCAATCCCAGGGCCGCCCCCGCCATGACCGCCAGCCCCCCCGCCGCGCCGAACGGCCTCCCCCTGGACCTTCCCATGGGCTTCCCGGCGGGCCCGGCCCCCGTGATCTCCGTGGTGGTCCCCATGCGCAACGAGGGGCCGAACGTCGCCCCTCTGGCGGCCGAGATCGCCGCCGCCCTCGCCGGGGTGCCGCACGAGATCCTCTGCGTGGACGACGGCTCCTCCGACGACACGGCGGCCCGGATCGACGCCGCCGCCGCCTCCGGCCTCGCGGTACGGCGGCTCAGCCATGCCCGCTCCTGCGGCCAGTCCGCCGGGGTGGTGACCGGCGTGCGCCATGCCCGCGCCCCCTGGATCGCCACGCTGGACGGCGACGGCCAGAACGACCCGGCCGACATCCCCAGGCTCTGGGCCAGGGCGCGGCAGGAGAACCCGGCGGAAGGCGCCCCGGGGCAGGCCGTGCTGGTCGCCGGCTGGCGCACCACGCGCAAGGACACGGCGGTGAAGCGGCTGAGCAGCCGCGTCGCCAACCGCGTCCGCGCCCGCCTGCTGGGCGACGCCACGCCCGACACCGGCTGCGGGCTGAAGGTCTTCCCCCGCGCGCTCTTCCTGGAGCTGCCGCCCTTCGACCACATGCACCGCTTCCTGCCCGCCCTGACCATCCGCCAGGGCGGCCGCGTGGTGAGCGAGCCGGTGAACCACCGCCCCCGCACGCGCGGCGTCTCCAACTACGGCACGCTGGACCGCCTCGCGGTGGGGATCGTGGACCTGCTGGGCGTGATGTGGCTGCAACGGCGCTGGAAGCGGCCCCGGCTGGCCTACGCCGCCCCCCCGCCACCACCCGCCGCCACGCCTGTCATCACGCCTGCCGTCACGCCCCCGGGCGCCCCCGCGCAGCCGTGACGCTGCCCGACCGTTCGCGCGGCGCGCTGCGCTCCATCCTCCGCCTGCTGCTGCTGGCCCTGGGACTTGCCCTGGCCGGCTGGGTGCTGCGCGAACTGGGCGAGGACCACGGCATCGCCTTCATGAGCGCCCAGATGCGCGGTGGCGGCCTCTGGGCGGAAGCCCTCTTCGTGCTGGTCGGCGCCGCCGCCACCGCCGTCGGCGCGCCGCGCCAGGCGGTGGCCTTCCTTGGCGGCAGCGCCTTCGGCGCCCTGGCCGGCGGCGGCCTTTCCATGCTGGCCCAGGTGCTGGGCTGCGCCCTGGGCTATGGCTGGGCCCGGCTGATCGGGCGCGAATGGGCCGCCCGCCGCCTCGCCGGGCGCTTCGGCCGGCGCCTCAAGCCCATGCACGACGTCCTCGCCGGCTCCCCCTTCGGCGCCACCCTGGCGCTGCGCCTGCTGCCCGTCGGCAACAACCTCGCCCTCAATCTCCTCGCCGGCCTGTCCGGCGTCGCGGCGGGCCCCTTCCTGCTCGGCTCGGCCATCGGCTACGTGCCGCAGACAGCGGTCTTCGTGCTGCTGGGCGAAGGCGTGGCGGTGAACCAGTCCACCCAGATCGCCCTCGGCGTGGCGCTCTTCGCACTCTCCGCCCTGCTCGGCTGGTGGCTCCTGCGCCGCCACCGCGCTGGCCGGGCGATCGAGGGCTGATCCGGGAACGGCTTGCCGTTGCGCTGCCCCGGGTGAAAGGCGCCGCCTTTCCCCCGGACCCCCTATCCGCCAGGACCCTGAGGGTCCTGGACCTCCCGTTCGTTGGCGCTCACTGATGCCGGATCGCGGGTGCCGCCAGCGCGGACACGTTGCTTTTCTTCTTTCCGGGAGCCCCGCGCTTCCACCTGCTCCC
>NZ_JHWD01000009.1:0-103126 GCF_000622225.1 Roseomonas mucosa ATCC BAA-692
CCCCAGCCTCTCAAGGCCCGCCAGTCCACCGCCAGATCAGCCACGGTCCCACTCAAGTCATCCAGCAACCTCGTGCCAAATCACTCAAGCAAAACATCCAGGCTTCCTACAGTAAAACCCCTATTCACACCTTCAAGGAACAATTCCACACCTCAGAGACAGAACATCCACCCTCAGAGATACCCCCTCGCCAGGAAGCATCCCCTCCAGTGAACATCCAACCTGTCGGCAGGAAACCCGCGTCAGAAGCACTTCACAGCACCTCGCCGCCGGTGAACGGGCTTATACGGGCCATAAAGAAAGCTGTCAAAGCCCCTCGGCGCAGAATCTTTTCAGATTTCTTGCACCCTCCCGGTGGCCCCTCCTCAGCCCCTCCTGGCCCGCCGGCTGCGCCGTCGCTGGAGGAGGAGCACCGTCCCCAGGGCCAGCACGATTACCAGCAGGGACATGCCAGTGGTCAGCGTGCCCAGGGCATAGATTTCCGGCGTGGTCACGGTGGTGGTCAGCCCCTGGAGCTCCAGGGGCAGGGTGTTCTGTCCACCGATCGCCTGGCTGGTCCGGGCCACCTCGTCCCAGGACAGGGTGAAGCCGAACAGCGCCACGCCCACCAGGGAGGGCGCGATGATCGGGATCACCACATGCCGCAGCACCTGCCGCGGCGAGGCGCCCAGGTCGCGCGCCGCCTCCTCATAAGCCGGGTTGAAGCGGTTGAAGACGGCGAAGAGGATCAGCAGCCCGAAGGGCAGCGTCCAGGTCAGGTGCGCCCCCAGGGCGGAGGTATAGAGGCCCGCCGCGGTCTCGTAGTTCCGCAGCCAGGCGATGTCCCAGCGCTCCGCAAGGGCCTTCACCAGGTCGTCGATCAGCCGGAACTCCAGCCCGATCCCCAGGCTGACCACGATGGAGGGCATGATCAGGCTGGCCACTGCCACATAGAACAGGGCGTCCTGGCCCTTGAAGCGCTTGCGGAAGGCCAGCCCCGCCGGCAGCGCCAGCCCGACGGTGAGCAGCATCACCACCAGCCCCAGGCGGAAGGACCGTCCGAAGGCCGCCCAGATATCCACCACCCCTACCCCCTGCCAGAGGCGGGAGAACCAGTAGGTGGAGAACCCGTTCATCGGGAAGGTCAGCCCGCCCTGCGGCCCCTGGAAGCTCAGGATCACGATGGTCAGGATCGGCCCGTAAAGGAACAGGACGAAGAGGGCGAAAAGCGCGGCCAGCCACCAGAAGGCCGCCGGCCGCTTCTCCCTGACGGCGGGCCCGCTCACAGTTCGCGCCTCACATCCACCAGCTTGGTCAACCCCCAGATCATCATCAGCACCACCGCCAGCAGCACCACCGCATTGGCCGCGGCGATGGGGAATTGCAGGTAGCTCATCTGCACCTGGATCACCTTGCCCACCGAGGCGATCTGCTGCCCGCCCATGATGCCGACCGTCACGAAGTCGCCCATCACGATGGTCAGCACGAAGATCGAGCCGATCACGATGCCCGGCTTGCACAGCGGCAGGATGACATGGACCAGGGTCTGCCAGCCGCTCGCCCCGCCATCGCGCGCCGCCTCGATCAGCGAGCGGTCGATGCGCGCCATGGAGTTGAAGATCGGCACCATCATGAACAGCGTGTAGAGATGGACGAAGGCCAGCAGCACCGAGAACTCGGAATAAAGCAGCCAGTCCAGCGGCGTATCGACGATGCCCAGCGCCATCAGCCCCTGGTTCACCAGCCCGTTGCGGCCCAGCAGCGGTACCCAGGCGATCATGCGGATGACGTTGGAGGTCCAGAACGGCACGGTGCAGAGCAGGAACAGCCCCATCTGCACCGTGGTCGTGCGGATGTGGAAGGACAGGAAATAGGCGATGCCGAAGCCCAGCAGCAGCGTCGTGCCCCAGGCCAGCAGGCAGAACTTCAGCGTCGAGAGATAGGTCGCGAAGGTGACGCAGAGGTCCGGCAGCCGCGCGAGGCAACCATCGAAGACGTCGCGGTAGTTCTGCAGCGTCAGGTCCGGCGTGATCTGGTACTCGTCATAGGTCCAGAAGGATACCAGCACGGTCAGCACCAGCGGCACGACGAAGAACAGCAGGAAGAGCAGCGCGAAGGGCGCCGCCTGCCAATAGGCAATGTTGCGTCGGCGCGCGTTCCGGGGCGGTTTCGCCCCGGACAGACCCGCCTCGGGAGCCATGGCATCCATCACGCCACCCCGCGAGCCGCTGACGGCTCAGGCCACGATGAACTCATTCCATTTCCTGATCAGATACGCGTTCTCGTCCATCACGGAGTTCCAGCAGGCGACCCGGCCCATGCGCTGCTCGTAGGAGCCGCCGTCGCGCACCGTGCCCGCCTTCTCCACCACCACGCCGGCCGGCGACCTGACGTCCCGCTCGGCCGGCTTGCCCTCCATCCAGTAGGCCCATTCGTAGGGCTCCATCTGCTGGCGCGCCGTCTCGGGCACGGAAGGATAGTAGCCCTGGCGCAGCAACGTGGCCCCGACCCAGCCGGACAGGAACCAGTTGATGAAGTCATAGGCCGCGTCCAGCTTGCGCCCTTCCAGCGTGCGCGGGATGCCGAGGCCCAGCCCCCAGCCGCGATAGCCCTCCTTCAGCGGCTGGAAGACGCAGGGGATGCCCTGCGAGCGCACCTTGGTCACGGCCGGCGACCACATCGACTGGATCACCGTCTCTCCGGAGCCCATCAGGTTCACGCTCTCGTTGAAATCGCTCCAGAACGCCCGGAACTGCCCCGCCCTCTTCGCCTCCGTCATCAGGCCGAGCGTGGCGTCGATTTCGGCCTTCGTCATGTTGCCCTTGTCGGCATAGGTCACCTTGCCGATGGCCTCCGCCACCATCGCCGCATCCATGATGCCGACCGAGGGGCTGTTCACCAGCGCAGCCTTGCCCTTGAACTCCGGATTCAGCAGCTCGGCCCAGCTTCCGATGGAGCGGCCGATCAGGTCGGGGCGGATGCCCAGCGTATCGCCGTTGCAGTTGATGGGGATCAGCGACATCCATTCGGTCGGCCCCGTGGCGAAACCCTTGCTGCGCACCCCGGTCAGGAAGGCGGTCTTCTTCGGCGCGCTGCCCTGGTCGCCGATCCTGCGCCCGGCCACCTCGCCCCGGGTGAAGAGCGGCGCGATCCTCTCGGCCATCTTCACCCGCTTGACCTCGATGCCGGCCATGTTGCCGGAGGGCATCAGCTGCCGCACCGCGGAGAAGTCGGTGTCCACCAGGTCGAAGGTGCTGGGCTGCGTCACCACCCGGCGTACGATGTCCTCATGCACCCCCGTGGTGTATTCGAGGGTGATCCCGGTCTCCTCCTTGCAGCGCTGCGCGATGGCCTGGCTCTGGTTCACCCCCAGGCCCAGGTAGCGCAGCGTCACCGGCTCCTGCGCATGCACCGCCGGGGCGCCCAGGGGGGCGCCAAGCGCCGCGGCACCCCCCAGCAGGCCCCGCAGCACCGGGCGCCGGCCGATGCCGGAAGCATGCTTCATCTGGCTCACGTCATCCATGGCAGATCTCCCGCAGCCGCGCGGCCCGATCGCCGCGCGCCGATGCCGTGAGAACCGGACCCCATCCCCAATGATTTCTTGTCGGACGGAGCGGCCCGGCAGGCCGCCCCGCTCCAGCCCACGCCGCCCGGTCAGGCGGCGATGAACTCGTTCCACTTGCGGATGAGGTAGGTGTTCTCGTCCATCACCGCGTTCCAGCAGGCGACCCGGCCCATGCGCTGCTCGTAGGAGCCGCCGTCGCGCACCGTGCCCGCCTTCTCCAGCAGCGAGCCGTCCGGCGCCTTGATGTCCTGGGCCGCCGGCTTGCCCTCCATCCAGTAGGCCCACTCATAGGGCTCCATGTTGGCCTTGGCCGTGCTGAGCACCGCCGAGTAGTAGCCCTGGCGGTTCAGGAAGGCGCCGGCCCAGCCCGACAGGAACCAGTTGATGAAGTCATAGGCCGCATCCAGCTTGCGCCCTTCCAGCGTGCGCGGGATGCCGAAGCCCGAGGCCCAGGCGCGGTAGCCCTCGCGCAGCGGCTGGAAGACGCAGGGGATGCCTTGCGAGCGCACCTTGGTCACGGCCGGCGACCACATCGACTGGATCACCGTCTCCCCCGAGGCCATCAGGTTGACGCTCTCGTTGAAGTCGCTCCAGAAGGCCCGGAACTGCCCCGCCTTCTTGGCCTCGGTGAGGATGCCGAGGGTCTTGTCGATCTCGGCCTTGGTCATGTTGCCCTTGTCGGCATAGGTGTGGGCGCCCATCGCCTCCACCACCATCGCCGCGTCCATGATGCCGATGGAGGGGATGTTCAGGATCGAGGCCTTGCCCTTGAACTCCGGGTTCAGCAGCTCCTTCCAGCTCTCGACCGGACGCTTGATCAGGTCGGGGCGGATGCCCAGCGTGTCGGCGTTGTAGGTGGTGGGGATCAGGCTCATCCACTCGGTCGGGCCGTCGGCGAACTCCTTGGAGTTGCGGCCCTTCATGAACTGCACCTTCTTCGGCGCGGTGCCCTGCTCGCCGATCTTCTTGCCGTCGATCTCACCCTTGGTGAAGACCGGGGTGATGTTGTCGAACTCCTTGATCCGCTTCGCCTCGATGCCCTGCAGGTTGCCCGAGGGCGCGACGCGCTTGGCGGAGAAGTACTCCATGTCCAGCAGGTCGAAGGTGTTGGGCTGCGTCACCGCGCGGCGGATCACGTCATCCGTCACCACCGGGATGTACTCGATGGTGATGCCCAGGTCCTGCTTCACCTTGGCGGCGATCTCGGCGCTCTGGTTCACCGCCGTGCCCAGGTAGCGCAGCGTCACCGGCTCCTGCGCATGCACTGCCGGGGCGGCCAGGCGGAAGGCGCCGGCCGCGGCCAGGCCGCTCGCGGCGCCGAACAGCGTGCGCCGGCCCAGCGTCCCCAGGGCGCCGTGGGGGTTCGCCCCGTTCTTCTTGCTTTCACTCATGAGCCTTGCTCCTCCAGGGTGGGGGCTGCCCGCCACCGTGTCTGCATCGGGGCCACCCGGACCGCTTGGCCGGGATGGCGGAGAAATCGCGCCGCCTTCAGCGTGCGCCGCTCAGGCCGGAAGCGCCTGGCCGTGGGCGGGCACGCTCAACCGGTGCGCGTCCGTGCCGCTCCAGCCGACCGTCACCGCCTCGCCCTGGCTCAGCGGCGCGGCCTCGAAGGCATCGTCGGACAGGATGGCGGTCATCTCCGGCAGGGTGTCGCGATAGGCGCCCTCCCCGGCGAGGCGGAGCTGCACGAAGCTGCCCTGGTACTCGACCATGGCGACCCGGGCCGGCAGCCCGTCCCTGCCGTTCTCGGATGGCCAGCCACGCGCCACCTGCATCCGGTCGGTGCGCACCGCGAAGGGCCCGCCCGCGCCCGGCAGGTCGATGACGTTGTGGCCGCCGATGAAGCGCGCCACGAAGGGTGTCGCGGGGCGCGAGAAGACCGTGCGCGGGTCGTCCGCCTGCTCGATCCGCCCGGCATTCATCACCACGGCGAGGTCGGAGAGCGCCATCGCCTCCTCCTGGCTGTGGGTGACATGGATGAAGGTGATGCCGAGCTCGTTCTGCAGCCGCTTCAGCTCCGCCCGCACCTGGATGCGCAGGAAGGGGTCGAGCGCCGAGAGCGGCTCGTCCAGCAGCAGCACCGAGGGCTCCGTCACCAGCGCCCGGGCAAGGGCCACGCGCTGCTGCTGCCCGCCCGAGAGCTGCGCCGGCAGGCGGGTGGCGTATTTCTCCATGTGCACGAGGCGCAGCATGGCCTCGGCCTTCGCCCGCCGCTCCGCCTTGCCGATGCCGCGCATGCGCGGGCCGAAGGCGACGTTGTCCAGGCAGTTCAGGTGCGGGAAAAGCGCGTAGCTCTGGAACATCATCGCCGTGCCCCGCGCCGCCGGGGCCAGGCCGCCGACGTTGCGCGGGCCGATCAGGATGTCGCCGTCGCTGATGTCCTCATGCCCGGCGATCATCCGCAGCGTGCTGGTCTTGCCGCAGCCCGAGGGGCCGAGCAGGCAGCAATAGCTCCCCGCCGGGATGCGCAGGTCGATCCCGTCCACCGCCACCGCCCCGTTGGGGTAGCGCTTGGTCACCTTCACCAGCTCGACACTCGCCCCGCGCATGAGCCCCCAGACCGATCCATGTCCCCGCCGCGAGGAACGCAAGGCCCGTGCCACCGTCATCATTCTCCGGAGAACCCTGGGCGTTGCGCCTGCCGCCACCCCCGGGGGAGGCTCCGCCTGCCCCCGGAACTCCCACCGCCGGGGACATCGTATGTCCCCAGGCCCCGCCTTGAGTGGGTGAGGTGGCAAGGTCAGCCGGTGGCGTGATCCCAGGGAGCAGGTGGATCAGGAGGTCGCCCGGAAGAAGTGAAGGACACCTTGTCCGCACTCGCGGCATCCGCGGCTTGCCGGAGAGCATCGCTTCCGGCGCGATCCGGCGGCAGCGGGAACCAGCGACGATGATTCCAGGGCACACGCTGTCCTGGCGGACAGGGGTCCCGGAAGCGAAACCCTGCCGGCGCATTGAACATTTCTTAGGCAATTCCTGCCGCAATGACGCCTGCGCAAGGCAAGTATGCATCGCATCCCGGGAAGAGGCTTGACCTTCCCGGAGAGGGAAGCCCCACCTCTTGGCCATGCCAGACAACCTTTCCGCCCACACGGCCAGCACGTCCCAGGGCACCGGACCCGGCCTCGACCTCCTGGTGGAGGGGATGAGTTGCGCCTCCTGCGTGCGGCGGGTGGAACGCGCGCTCACGAAGGTTCCGGGCGTGGAATCGGCCCAGGCGAACTTCGCCACTGGCCATACGCGGGTGCGTCTCCAGTCCGGCGCCGACCCCGCCGCGCTGGAGGAAGCGCTGGACCGGGCCGTGGAGAAAGCCGGCTATGCCGTGCTGCATCCGGAGCCGGAAGCCGCCGGCGCCACGCCTCCGCGCCACCGGATGGGCTGGCTGCGCCCCACCCTGGCCGGGCTGCTCGCCCTGCCCTTCCTTATCGGCATGATCGGCATGGGGCTGGGCCGCGACTGGATGCCGCCCCCCCTGGCGCAGTTCGTCCTGGCCACGCTGATGCAGTTCGGCATCGGCGCCGGGATCTACCGCAAGGCCTGGGGCGCGGTGCGGGACCTCACCGGCAACATGGAGCTGCTGGTCGCCATCGGCACCACGGCGGCCTGGGCGCTTTCCACCGTGCTGATGCTGAATGACGGGCACCATCTCTATTTCGAGGCCTCGGCCCTGGTCCTGGCCTTCGTCTCGCTTGGCCGCTTCCTGGAGGAACGCGCCCGCAACGCCGCCGCCGGGGCGGTGGAAACGCTGCTGAAGCTGCGCCCCGACACCGCCCTGCGCCTCGACGGCCAGGGGCGGGAGGAGGAGGTGCCCACCGCCCGGCTGCGCCAGGGCGACCGCATCGCCATCCGCCCCGGCGCCCGCATCCCCGCCGATGCGCTGCTGGAGGAAGGCGAGGCCGGGGTGGACGAATCCGCCCTGACCGGCGAGTCCCGCGCCGTGGCCAAGAGCCCGGGCGACGCCCTGGCCGCCGGGACGGTGGTGCTGGACGGACGGCTGGTGGCCCGCGTCACCGCCACGGGCAAGGACACGCGCCTCGCCCGCATCGCCGCGCTGGTGGAGGAGGCGGGCAGCAGCCGCGCCCCGATCCAGCGCCTGGCCGACCGGGTGAGCGCCGTCTTCGTGCCGGTGGTCCTGGGCATCGCCGCCGTCACCTTCCTGGGCTGGCTGCTGGCCGGGGCGGCGGCGCAGGTGGCACTGCTGCATGCGGTGGCGGTGCTGGTGGTGGCCTGCCCCTGCGCCCTGGGCCTTGCCACCCCCGCCGCCGTGGTGGCCGGCACTGGCGCCGCCGCCCGCGCCGGCATCCTGCTGCGCGATGCCGAGGCGATCGAGCGCGCCCGGGGCCTTTCCGTGGTCGCCTTCGACAAGACCGGCACGCTGACCGAGGGCCGGCCGCGCCTTGCCGCGCTGGTTCCGGCGGAAGGCGTGGCGCGGGAGGAGGCGCTGCGCCTCGCCGCGCGGCTGCAGGCGGGCAGCGAGCATCCCCTCGCCCGCGCCGTGCTGGACGAGGCCGGGGGCACGCCGCGGCCGGCGGAATCCTTCCGCGCCCTGCCCGGACGCGGGGTGGAGGGCGTGGCCGAGGGCCGCCGCCTGCGCCTGGGCAGCGACCGGCTGCTGCCCCAGGCTGGCGCGCCGGAGCCCCTGGCCGCCGCCTCGGCGGAACAGGCGGCGCACGGCTATTCGCAGTCCTGGCTGATCGAATCCGGGCCGGAGGGCGAGCGCGTGCTGGCCCTGCTGGGCTTCGAGGATGCCCCCCGCGCCGGTGCCGCCGAGGCGGTGGCGCGCCTCCACGCCCTGGGCCTGCGCACCGCCATGCTGAGCGGCGACAACGAGGCAGCCGCCCGCGAGGCCGCGCGCCGCTTCGGCATCGACGAGGTCGCGGCCCGGCTGCTGCCGGAGGACAAGGCCACCCGCCTCGCCGCCTGGCATGCCGAGGGGCGCCGCGTCGCCATGGTGGGGGATGGGGTGAACGACGCCCCGGCGCTCGCCGCCGCCGATCTCGGAATCGCCATGGGCGGTGGCACCGATGCCGCCTTCGCCGCCGCGCACCTGGCCCTGCTGCGCCCCGATCCGCGCCTCGTGCCCGCCGCCCTTTCCGTGCTGCATGCCACCTGGCGCACCATCGCGCAGAACCTCGGCTGGGCCTTCGCGTTCAATACCCTGGCCATCCCTGCCGCGGCGCTGGGCGGCCTGTCGCCCGCCCTGGCGGGTGGCGCCATGGCGCTGTCCTCGCTGACCGTGCTCGGCAATGCGCTGCGCCTGACGCGCTGGAAGCCGGAAGGGGAGACCGCGCATGAACATCGGTGAGGCGGCCGCCGTCAGCGGCCTCAGCGCCAAGGCGATCCGCCGCTACGAGGAGGCCGGGCTGATCCGCCCGCGCCGCCTCGCCAATGGCTACCGCAGCTACAACGAGCGCGATGTCGCCGCCCTGCGCTTCGCCCGCCACGCGCGGGAACTGGCCTTCCCGCTGGTCGAGGTGAAACGCCTGCTGGAGCTCTGGAGCGACGGCAGCCGCGCCAGCGCCGATGTCCGCACCATTGCCCAGGAGCATATCCTGGCGCTGGAGGCCAAGGCCGCCTCGCTGCAGGCCATCGCCGGCAGCCTGCGGCAACTCGTTTCCTGCTGTCGGGGTGATTCCCGCCCCGACTGCCCCATCCTGGAGGAACTGGCAAAATGATCGAACTGACCGTGAAGGGCATGGACTGCAACCATTGCGTCCAGTCCGTGACCGAGGCGGTGAAGAGCGTGGACCCCGCCGCCAAGGTCGAGGTGGACCTGTCGACCGGCCGCGTCCGCGCCGAAACCGAGGCTGGCCGCGCCCGCCTCGCCGAGGCGATTCGTGCCGAAGGCTACGAGGTGTCGGAAGGCTGATCCGGGGAACATTCCGCGGGCATCGCCGCTCGGCCTATTCCCGGGGCGGCGCTGCCTTCCCGGTCCGGCTCCGCCCATGGGCCGGAAGCGCGATGCCCCAGGGTTCCGCCGCGCGGCGCGCAAGCCTATATCGCTGCCGTGCTTATTCCCTTCCGCAAGATGCACGGACTCGGCAACGACTTCGTCGTGCTCGATGGCCGTGAGCAGCCCCTGCCCCTGACGCCCGCGCGCATCGTCGCCATCGGCGACCGCCGCCGGGGCGTGGGCTTCGACCAGCTCGTGGTGCTGGAGCCTGCGCCGGAGGGAAGCGACGTCTTCATGCGCATCGCCAACCCGGACGGTTCCGAGGCCGGGGCCTGCGGCAACGCCACGCGCTGCGTCGCCAGCCTGCTGATGGCCGAGAGCGGGCAGGAACACGTCACCATCCGCACCATCTCCGGCGCCCTGCCGGCGAAGGCGCTGCCGGACGGGCTGATCCAGGTGGACATGGGCCCGCCGCGCCTCGGCTGGCGGGACGTGCCCCTGGCGCGGGAGGCCGACACGCTGCGCCTGCCGCTCTCCCTCGGCCCGGTTTCCGGGCCCGCGGCCTGTTCCATGGGAAACCCGCACGCCACCTTCTTCGTCAAGGATCTGGCGGCGATCGACCCGGCGGCCCTGGGCCCGGCGCTGGAGCACGATCCCTGGTTCCCGGAGCGGGCCAATATCGGCTTCGCTCAGGTCCTGGCTCCGGATCGCCTCCGCCTTGTGGTCTGGGAGCGTGGCGCAGGGCTGACCCTGGCCTGTGGTTCCGGAGCCTGTGCCACGCTGGTGAACGCGGCGCGGCGTGGGCTCACGGGGCGGGAGGCCACGGTGTCGCTGCCGGGCGGCGACCTGCGGATCGCCTGGCGGGAGGATGGGCATGTGCTGATGACCGGACCGGCCGAGACCGCCTATCGCGGCGAGATCGAGATCTGAGGCGGCCCCGCCGGGAACGGTCCCGGCGGAAGCGACCGGGTCGCTTCCCGTCGTTCCAACGGCCCGGGCAGCCGGTCCCGTCCTCCGGGCCCGTTTGTCCGGGGCCATCATCGAGACACCGCCCCTTTCCAGGCCCAAGGGCCGGGGCGGCAGGGGAGGCAGAATCGCATGGCGCTGAAGGATCTCTGGAACCGGCTGACCGGCCGCGCGCCGGCCACGGAAGCCCCGCCCGAGGGCCCGCCCCAGACCCCCTCGCATGACGGGTTGCCGGAACCCTTCGAGCCTCCGCCGCCCCCGGATGCGGTGGGGATCGATGTCTGGTCCAACCCCCTCCCCGCCGTGGCGCCGGAGGGCGGCGTGCCGCTGGAGGCACTGGACCCGGCCGCCGCGGCCGAGGAGGAGGCGCAGGCCAGGCTGGCGCAGACCCCGCCACCCCTGGGCCCTCATCCGGACCACGGCTTGCCCACGGCCTTCGCGCCAGGAGCGGCGGCACCCGGCACCCTCTCTGGCCCAACCCCCTCTGGCCCAACCCCCTCTGGCCCAACCTCTTCTGGCCTAGCCCCCGGGGCCGGGCCGGCCTCCGTTCCGGTGGCCTATGCGCCACCGCCGCCCCCGGCCGTTGCCGCGCCGCCTCCCGCCCCGCCCATGGCCTATGTGCCGCCCGCGGCACCCGCCGCCGTGCCGGCGCCCGCGCCCGCGCCCGCGCCTGCCGCGCCGTCTGCTCCGGCGGCGGCCGCCCCGCCATCCGCCTTCGCACCGCCTGGCGCGGCCGCCCGTCCTGCCACGCCGGTTTCGCCGCCGGTTCCCGGCTTCCTGTTGCCACCCGTCCCACCGCCCGCCGTGGCGCGGGCCAGCGACCCGGTGCCGGTGCCGCCGCCGGTCCGGGAACCGCCGCCGCCCATCCCCGTCCCGCCGGACGAGGAGCCGGATGTGGAGGAACCGCCTCCCGCCGACATCCCCGACCTCCCCCCGGCAGAGGAGCCCACTACCCCCTCGCCGGTCCGCGAGCCGCCCGCCGGCTTCTTCGGGCGGCTCAAGGCCGGGTTGCAGCGTTCCACCCAGCGGCTGACGGAGAACCTCACCGGCCTCTTCACCAAGCGCCCGCTGGACGAGGCGGCGCTGGAGGACCTGGAGGACACGCTGATCACGGCGGATCTGGGCGTCGCTGCCTCCCGCCGCATCGTCGAGGGCTTCCGCCGCACCCGGTTCGGCAAGGAGGTTTCCGACGAGGAGGTGAAATCCGCCCTGGCCGAGGAGATCACCGCAATCCTCGCCCCGGTCGCCACGCCGCTGGTCCCGGCGGCGGGCACGAGGCCCTTTGTGGTGCTGATGGTCGGCGTGAACGGCACCGGCAAGACCACCACCATCGCCAAGCTCTCCGAGCAGTGGCGCGGCGAGGGCCGGCGGGTGATGCTGGCGGCGGGCGACACCTTCCGCGCCGCGGCGGTGGAGCAGCTTCAGGTCTGGGGCGACCGCACCGGCGCCCCCGTGGTGGCCCCGGCCAAGCCCGGCGCCGATGCCGCCGGCCTGGCGCACGAGGCCCTGGACCGTGCCGTGGCCGAGGGCATGGACGTCCTGCTGATCGACACCGCCGGGCGGCTGCACAACAAGGCCGGGCTGATGGAGGAGCTGCGCAAGGTGGTGCGCGTCCTGAAGCGGAAGGACCCCGCCGTGCCGCACGCCACCATCCTGGTGCTGGACGCCACCACCGGCCAGAACGCCATCCAGCAGTGCAAGGTGTTCCAGGAGATGGTGGACATCACCGGCCTCGTGGTCACCAAGCTCGACGGCTCGGCCAAGGGCGGCGTCGTGGTGGCCCTGGCCCAGGAATTCGGCCTGCCCGTCCACGCGGTCGGCGTGGGCGAGAAGGCCGCCGACCTCCGCCCCTTCGATCCGCGCGACTTCGCCCGCTCGCTGGTCGGACTGGCCTGAGCCGCCCCCAGCCCTTTCAGTAGCTGAAGGGCACCCGCAGCCGGGCGCCGGGCACGATGTCCCGGAACTGGTCCCTGCGCCGGGCCAGGTCGTCCTCGTCGATGCTGGGATTGCTGCCAGGCACGCGCTGCGGCTCGAAGAGATCGGGTCCGAAGGACGGGCGGTTGTCGGCGCCCTGGTCGCGCGGGCGCGGTGCCTCCATGTCGCGATTCGGCATCGGCGCGATGTCGTAGGGCCGGGTCGTGGCGGGCGGAGGAGCCGGCGGCAGTGCCTCCTGCGCGGGCGGCGGTGCCCGGCGCCTCGGGGCGCGGCGCGGCGGCGGCTTCCGGCGCGGTGCGGCGGGGGGCTGGGTGGCGGAAGGCCTTTCGGGCGCGACCCCGCTGGCTGCCGCCGGAGGCGGCGGCGGCGCGGCCCCTCCCTCGGGCGCCTGGGCCCAGGCGAGCACCGGCATGGCGAGAAGGAGAAGCGGCAGGATGCCGCGCGCCACGCCTCTCATGCGGCGTCTCCCGGCAGGCCGGCTGTGCCGCGCGGGTCCTCCGGCGGATTCTGGACGGCCATGGGCAGGGGTCCCAGCCGCGTCGCGTGCCAGCTCCGCAGCGCCCAGCGCACCGAGGGGAAGGCAAGCTCGTTCCAGGGGATCTCCTCCCAGCCGAAGCGGCGGACCTCCAGGCTCTCGGGTCCCGCCGCGAAGCCCGGCTCGGCCAGGCGGGCCCGGAAGAGAATCTGCACCTGGCCGATCCGGGCGATCGAATAGACCGCCAGGATGCCCTCCAGGGCGATCCGGGCCTGCGCTTCCTCCCAGGCCTCGCGCGCCGCCCCTTCGGCCGCCGTCTCGCCCAGTTCCATGTAGCCGGCCGGGATGGTCCAGAAGCCGCGCCGGGGCTCGATGGCCCGGCGGCAGAGCAGCACCGAATCCCTGTCCAGCGCCACCACCGCCCCGACCACGATCTTCGGGTTCTCGTAGGCGATGAAGCCGCAATCGGCGCAGGTCAGGCGGTCGTGCTCATCGCCCTCGTGTCGGATGCGTTCGAAACGGCCGGTCATGGCGCAATCATGTGGCCCGGCCCCGGCCTCGGCAAGGCAGGCCGGGCCTCACGCCGGAAGCTGTGTTGGCCCTTGGGGAAGGTCCGGCCAGGGGCACCACCGGTCCTGCCCGCGCTGGTGGTGGAACCCGGCGTCAGACCCGCAGGTCGAGCAGGCTGCCACGCGGCGGCGTCCCGCCCTGGGGCGAAGCCGCACCGCTGCCCGCCTCCACGCCGCGCGACTCCGCCATCCGCCGCTGCACCGGGGTGGCCTGTTCCACACCGGTGCCACGGCCGGGCGAGACCGCCGGGACGCTCGCGGCGGGTTCGCCACGGGCGAGGCTCTGCGAGAAGGCGGCCAGGGAATTGAACGCGATCATGCGCAGGATCGTCGCCGACAGTTCCGAAGAATCGGTGAACGGCAGGGGCCGGCGGCAGGAAGGACGGGCAGGGGAGATCCGCATGCCCCCGGCATCACCCGGGAAGCCGTTAACTCTCCAGCAACCAGAAGATGTATTTTTGAGACAGCGATCAGCAATTGATCCGGTGGTATTGCCGATACCAGTCCACGAAGCGTCCCAGGCCTTCCTCCAGCGGCGTGCGCGGCGCGAAGCCCACAGCCGCCTTCAGCGCCGAGACATCGGCCCAGGTGCGTTCCACGTCGCCCGGCTGCATCGGCACCGGGCGGCGCAGCGCGGTGCGGCCGGTGTGCCGTTCCAGGATGTCGATCATCTCGCCGACCGGAACGGGCGTGTGGTTGCCGATGTTGAAGATGCGGTGCGGCGCCTCGGGGACGGGGCGGCCCGGCTCGTCGGGGGCGGCGGGTGGCTGCGGCAGCAGGCGGGCGATGGCCTCCACCACCTCGTCCACATAGGTGAAGTCGCGCCACACCTGCCCGTGATTGAAGACCCTGATCTCACGACCCTCGTAGAGCGCCTGGGTAAAGCCCCAGTAGGCCATGTCCGGCCGCCCCCAGGGGCCATAGACGGTGAAGAAGCGCAGCCCCGTCAGCGGCAGGGCGAAGAGATGGGCATAGGAATGCGCCATCAGCTCGTTGGCCCGCTTGGTCGCGGCATAGAGCGAGGAGGGCCGGTCCACCGGATCGTCCTCGCGGAACGGCACCCGCGTGCTGGCGCCATAGACCGAGGATGAGGAGGCATAGACGAGATGGCGCACCGGATGCGCCCGGGCCGACTCCAGCACCTCCAGGAACCCGTCCAGATTGGCCCGCCCATAGGCGCGCGGCGCCTGCAGCGAATAGCGGACCCCCGCCTGGGCGGCGAGATGGGCCACCATGTCGGGCGCGAAGCCCGACCAGTGCCGCGCCAGCAGGCCGGGCTCGGCGAGGTCGGCCTCGGCGAAGCGGAAGCGCGGATGGTCGAGCATCGCGCTCAGCCGCGCCCGCTTCAGCGCGGGATCGTAATACGGGTTCAGGTCGTCGAGGCCGAGGACCTCCGCCCCTTCCTCCAGCAGGCGGCGCGATAGGTGCGCGCCGACGAAGCCCGCCGCCCCGGTGACGAGGATGCGCGCCCCGGCCAGGGCGGAAACCGCACCGCCGCCGCTCACGCCGCCAGTTCCCGCAGGCGCTGGCCTTCGATCCAGCCCAGTCGCCCGGCGAGGTCGTCCTCCCGGCACAGCATCACCCGCACCAGCGCGGCGCCGAGGACGCGCTCGTCGCCTTCCGGATGGACGGGGGTGCTCTCGATATCGGCGCGCAGCAGGCGGCAGCCCTCCGGCACCTCCAGGCGCAGCGCGCAGCCGCCCTGGGCGCCGGCCTCCAGATAGAGGCTGCCGGCGGCGAGCTCGTTGCCCTCCGCCTCGGCCCGCAGGCGCACCTCGCCGCCGCCGGGGGGCGCCACCAGCTCCATGTACAGGCGCCAGGGCGCGGCCGGGCCCGGCGGCACCGGCAGGCGCAGCGTCGCCGCGCCGCCCTTGGTCCAGACGCCCCAGACTTCCGGCATGTGCCAGTTCGGCCCATCGCGGAGGACCTGCCGCACGGCCATGGCCGCGTCCGGCCGCATCTCGTCGCCCAGCACCATGCGGTAGGGCTGGCCCGGCTGCAGCGCCAGCCTTTCCTCCAGCGCCGGCGTGGTGCGGGCGGCCATGGCCTGGAGATGGCCGAGGACCTCGTCGCGCAGCGCCTCCCACCGGCGCAGCCCGGCATGCTGGCGCACCGCCGCCTCGCGCTCCGCCAGGAAGGAGGGGTCGGCGATCAGGCGCTCCAGCTTCGCCGCCAGATCGGGCTCGTGCTGCGGGGCGAAGTACACCGCCGCGGGACCTCCGGCCTCCGGCAGGGCGGAATGTTCCGGGATCACCGGCACCTTGCCATGGGCGAGGCTCTCGGTGACCGGCAGGCCCCAGCCCTCGTAGAAGGAGTTGTACACGGTGAAGCGGCAGCCGGCGTAGAGCGCGGCCAGCGCCGCGTCCGAGACGCCGTGCAGCAGCACCACATGGCGCCGCAGCTCGGCGCTGTTGGCCAGCAGCTCCAGCGCCCCCTGGGCGTGCCAGCCGGGCTGGCCGACGCAGACCAGGCGCGGCACCCGCCCGGCGCCCAGGCGGCGGATCAGCGAGAGCCAGGCGCGGAAGACCAGGAGATGGTCCTTGCGGCTCTCGATCGTGCCGACGAAGAGGGCATAGGGCTGGCCGGGGCGGAAGCCGCGCAGCCCTTCCAGCGCCAGCGGGTCGGGCTCGGTGCCGTCCGACATCGGATCGGCGTCGAGGCGCACCACCTCCATTGGCAGGTCCAGCTCCGGCAGCAGGCGGTCGAGCTGCGTCCGCCCGTCGCGCCGCGTGCATTCGGAATTGCACAGGAAGCCATGGGCATGCACGCCGACCGCGGCGAACCAGCGGGCATAGTCGCGCACCATCTGTTCCTGGCAGTGCTCCGGCACCACCAGCGGCACGCAGTCGTGCAGGAAGGGGATGTAGCGGATGCGGCGGTCGCGCTGCGCCGCGCGCAGGCCCCGGAAATAGTCCGGCAGGCCCCAGGAATTGCCCAGGTTCACCAGCAGCCCGCCCAGCGGGAAAAGGTGGCGCGGGGCCTGGGCCAGGGCCTCGTCCACCCGCTCCAGCGCCATGATCCAGGCGGGATCGTCGGTCTCGGCGCCGGTGTGCGAGGCCTCGATCACCCCGCGCAGGGCTGCGGCGGGCACGGCGCGCCAGCAGGCCTCCCGCAGGTCGTAGGAGACATAGGCGATGCGGGTCCCCGGCGGATTGCCGCCGCGCAGCGTGGCGCCGACGATGCCGCACTGGACGCGCTGGATGCCGGTGGGCGTGCGCTTGCCGCGGAAATAGTCGAGCAGGTCGGTGACGTCGAAGGCCACGTCCATTCCCGCCGCCGCATCCTGGTCCTCTGGCCGGGGAGCGGAAAACGGCGCGCCGGACGGGCCGTGCCACGCTTCCTCCGGTCCGGCGGCAGGGAACCCGTCCTCCACCGCCGGTTGCAGGGCGACGGGGCGGCCCAGGTGGCGCAGCGTGGCGGCGATCTGGCGCTGGATCTCCGGGTCGCGCGGGCTAAGGGACTCCGCCTCGCGGAAACTGTCGAGCGCCTCCTCCGGCAGGTGCGCCGCCAGCAGGCAGAGGCCCCGCTGCAGCATCAGCGGCCAGGCATCGGGCCGCTGCCGGATCACGCCCGCATAGGCTTCCGCCGCGGCCAGCCAGTCTCCCGCATCGCGCCTGGCATCCGCCTCCGCCAGAAGCGCCGCCCCGCTCGTCCGATCGCCCGACATCCGGTTCTCCGCCCTTGTGGCACAACCTATGCGTATGGCGAGCCGTCCCTTTGCGCTAGGGGGAAGTGGCGCCGCGGCCCCGGCCAGGGCCGCGGCGCGCCCCGGTCAGGGCAGGGTGCCGTAGACCGCCTCCCGCACCTCGTTGCCGGCGGGGCCGCCATTCACCCCGGTCTGCGTCATGACGACCGTGACGATGCGGTTGGCCGGGTCCACGAAGAAGCCGGTGCCGTAGATGCCGCCCCAGCCATAGGTGCCCCGGCCCTGCCTGGTCTTCGCCGCCGCCGGGTCGGTCAGCACGGAGAAACCGTAGCCGAAGTCATAGCCCGCCCCGCGCAGGTTGATCGGGTAGCCCCCGGTCTGCGGCCTCGCCATCTCCGCCACCGTTTCCGGCTTCAGGATCCGCACACCGTCCAGTTCCCCGCCGTTCAGCAGCATGCGGGCGAAGCGGGCATAGTCGCCGATCGTGGCCGTCGCCCCCGCCCCGCCGGAGGGATAGGCGGTGGCGCTGAAGGCCCGCTCCGGGTCCGCCGTCCAGGTCCCGCCGGAGAGTGGATAGGGCACGGTCTGGGGGCTGGCCATCGGGCGCAGGACGCCCGAGGGATCGGGGTACATCGCCGTGACCATGCGCGGCCGGGCGGATTCCGGGACATGGAAGGCGAAGCTGTCGAGCTTCAGCGGCGCGGCGATGTTGCGGATGATGTACTGGTCGAGCGGCATCCCGCCCGCCCGCTCCACGATGGCGCCCAGCACGTCGGTGGAAAGGGAATAGCGCCAGCCGCTGCCCGGCTGGATCGCCAACGGCGCCCGGGCGAGGCGGCCCATGTTGTCGCGCAGCGTCCGGTCCGGCGCGGCCAGCCCGTCATCCACGCCCAGGCGCCGGTACTCCTCCACCACGCCGGGGATGTTCAGGAAGGTGTAGCTGAAGCCCGAGGTGTGCCGCAGCAGGTCGCGCACCGTCGGCTGGCGCTGCGCGGGCACGGTGCGGCCCTCCCCCGCCACCACCCGCAGCCGGCGGAATTCCGGCAGCCAGCGCCCGATGGGATCGTCGAGCCCGATCTTCCCCTGCTCCACCAGCTGCATCGCCGCGACCGAGGTGAAGGGCTTGGTCATGCTGGCCAGGCGGAACAGGCTGTCGGGCCGCAGCGCCTCGCCACCACCCGGGGTCCGCGTGCCGGCACTGCCGTTGTAGAGCACCTCGCCATTGTCGCGCATCACCAGGGCGGCGATGGCGCCGACCTTGCCGCTCTCCACCTGCCGGCGCAGCACCGCGTCGAGCGTGGCCTGCCGCGCCGGCGGGGCCGCGGTCTGCGGGGCGGCGCAGGCGAAGAGGCCCAGGCTCGGCAGCAGGACGAAGGCAAGGGCTCGCCGGCGCGGCACGGGATGCCGTTGGGTCATGGTTCCTCCGATTCTTCTCGTTCGGCCCGGTCAGGAAGGGCGCGGGGAGGATGGGCCGCCCGCTTCCCCCCGCACAAGGCCGCAAGGACGGTTTCATTCCCCGGCCGGCATGGAAATGCCCGGCGCCCGCCAGCCATGCGCCCGGCACCGGCAACGGACCCTTGCCCCCGCCACGCTGCCCCGCTATAGGCCGCTCCTCTCCGCGCGTCCGGGCCGTGTTGGGCTGCCTGGCCGTGGAAGCGTGTCCCCGCCGCATGGTGTGGTGCCTGCCTGGGCCGGGTTTCCGGCGCGGGCTTCCGGGACACGCCGGCCTGAACCACAGGAGGTCCGAAATGCCCAAGATGAAGACCAAGTCCGCGGTCAAGAAGCGGTTCAAGATCACGGCGACGGGCAAGGTGCTCGCCGGTCCGGGCAAGAAGCGCCACAACCTGTCCGCCCGTCCCCAGAAGGCCAAGCGCCAGAACCGCGGCACCCAGGTGCTGCGGCACCAGGACGGCCTGACGGTGAAGCAGTGGGCCCCCTACGGGCTGGATCGGTAAGGGAGCGCACAGATGGCTCGTGTCAAGCGCGGCGTCACCGCCCACGCCCGTCACAAGAAGGTCCTCAAGCTCGCCAAGGGCTATGTCGGCCGTTCCTCCACCGCCTACCGCCCCGCGCTGGAGCGGGTCGAGAAGGCGCTGCAGTACGCCTACCGCGACCGCCGCAACAAGAAGCGCGATTTCCGCGGCCTGTGGATCCAGCGCATCAACGCGGCCTGCCGCGAGCATGGGCTGGTCTATTCCCGCTTCATCGCGGGGCTGAAGGCCTCGGGCATCGAGCTGGACCGCAAGGTCCTGGCCGCGATCGCCTATGAGGACGCGGCCGGCTTCGGCGCCCTGGTCGAGAAGGCCAAGGCGTCCCTGCCCGCGGCGTAAAGCCGCATACCGGGGCACCGGGCGGGCTCAGGCCCGCCGGCGCTCCGATCCGGATTTCGGCAGATGGGGCCGCCTTCGCCTCTCGGGACACCCCCCGGGAGCGAGGCGGCCCTTTCTGCTTTCGGCCCGGAACCGGTCGCCGGGGGGCGGATGCCCGGAGGCGCGAACCGGTTCCGCAAATCGCAATTCCTCTCGGAGATCGGGATGTCGGACGACCTCGCCGCGCTGCAATCGGAGACGGAAGCCGCCATCGCGGCCGCCGCCGACCTGCGCGCGCTGGATGCGGTACGCGTGGGCGCGCTGGGCAAGAGCGGCCAGGTGACCGCGCTGCTGAAGGGGCTGGGCGCCGTGCCTGCCGAGGAGCGCAAGGCGCGCGGCGGCGCCGTCAACGCGGTGCGGCAGGCGGTCGAGCGGGCGCTGGAAGCCCGCAAGGCGGTGCTGGAGGAAGCGGCGCTGGAGGCGCGACTCGCCGCCGAGCGGCTCGATGTCTCGCTGCCCCCCCGTCCGCACCCACCCGCCGGGGCGGAAAGCGGCGCGATCCATCCCATCGCCCGCACGGTGGAGGAGCTGACGGCGATCTTCGGCGCCATGGGCTTCGCCGTCGCCGAGGGGCCGGATATCGAGAGCGACTGGTACAACTTCAACGCCCTGAACATCCCCGGCCACCATCCGGCGCGGCAGGACCAGGACACCTTCTACCTGCCCCCCGCCCATGGCGCGGGCTTCGAGACGGTGCTGCGCACCCATACCTCCCCGGTGCAGGCGCGGACCATGCTGTCGCAGGAGCCGCCGATCCGCGTGATCGTGCCGGGCCGCACCTACCGCGCCGACCATGACGCCACGCATTCGCCGATGTTCCATCAGGTCGAGGGGCTGGTGATCGGGCGCGACATCACCCTGGGCCACCTCAAGGGCTGCCTGATCGACTTCCTGCGCGCCTTCTTCAGGATCGCCGAGCTGCCGGTGCGCTTCCGTGCCTCCTATTTCCCCTTCACCGAGCCCTCGATGGAGGTGGATATCGGCTGGGACCGCAGGACCGGCGAGCTGGGCAAGGGCTCCGACTGGCTGGAGATCCTGGGCTCCGGCATGGTGCATCCAAAGGTCCTGGCCAATTGCGGCATCGACCCGCGCCAGTGGCAGGGCTTCGCCTTCGGCATGGGGATCGAGCGCATCACCATGCTCAAGCACGGCATCGCCGACCTGCGCCCCTTCTACGAGAGCGATGTCCGCTGGCTGCGCCATTACGGCGCGCCGGTCCTTTCCCCCTACACCCTCCATGATGCGGGCTGACCGGCGATGAAGTTCACCCTGTCCTGGCTGCGCGACCACCTGGAGACCGAGGCTTCGGTCGAGCGGATCGCCACCACCCTCTCCGCCATCGGGCTGGAGGTGGAAAGCGTCGAGAACCGCGCCGACGCGCTGGCGCCCTTCCGCATCGGTTATGTCGTGGAGGCCGTGCAGCACCCGAATGCCGACCGGCTGCGCGCCTGCAAGGTCGATGTGGGCGACGGCACGATCCGTTCCGTGGTCTGCGGCGCCCCGAATGCGCGCACCGGCATGAAGGCGGTGGTGGCGCTGCCCGGCGCCTATGTCCCCGGCACCGGCATCACGCTGAAGGCGGGCGAGATCCGCGGCGTGAAGAGCGAGGCCATGATGTGCTCCGCGCGCGAGCTGGGGCTCGGCCAGGACCATGACGGCATCCTGGACCTGCCCGCCGACGCGCCGGTGGGCGAGGTCTATGCGAAGTGGCTCGGCATGGACGATCCGGTCTTCGACATCGGCATCACGCCGAACCGGGGCGACGCGCTGTCCGTGCGCGGCGTGGCGCGCGACCTCGCCGCCGCGGGCCTCGGCACGCTGAAGCCCTGGAAGGCGGAGCCGGTGGCCGGGCGCTTCCCCTCCCCGCTGCGCTGGGTGATCGGGGATGCCGAGGGCTGCCCCTGGGTGCTCGGGCGCTCCGTGCGCGGCGTGCGCAACGGCCCCTCGCCGCAATGGCTGCAGGACCGGCTGGCCGCCATCGGCCTGCGCCCGATCTCGGCGCTGGTGGACGTGACCAACTGGTTCACCTTCGACCTCGGCCGGCCGCTGCATGTCTTTGACGCGCGCAAGGTCGCGGGCGAGGTGCTGACCCTGCGGCGCGGGCGCGAGGGCGAGAGCTACCTCGCCCTGAACGGCAAGGAGATCGCCGTCACGCCGGAGGACCTGGTGATCGCGGATGCGGAGGGGGTGGAGAGCCTCGCCGGCATCATGGGCGGCGAGCATTCCGGCTGCGACGCGGACACCACCGAGTGCTTCATCGAATGCGCGCTGTTCGACCCGGTGCGGATCGCGCTTTCCGGCCGCCGCCACGGGCTGCATTCCGATGCCCGCGCCCGCTTCGAGCGCGGCGTGGACCCGGCCCTGCTGCCCGAGGCGCTGGAGGCCGCGACGCGGCTGATCCAGGAGCTCTGCGGCGGCGAGGCGAGCGAGGTGGTCGCCGCCGGTGCCGAGCCGGCGTGGCGGCGCGAGGCGTCGCTGCGCTTCGAGCGCATCCGGGGCCTCGGCAACTCCGCCATCACGGCGGATGAGGCCGTGGCCTCGCTGGAGCGGCTGGGCTTCGCCACGGTGGCGCGCGACGCGGAAAGCGTGACGGTCGCCGTCCCCTCCTGGCGCAACGACATCGCCTCCTCGGCCTCCGCCTATCGCGCCGGGGGCACCGACCTCGACCAGTTCGCCGCCCTGGCACCGGAGCGCGCGGCGCTGGCCGCCGAGGGCGTGGAGCGGATCGAGGCCGAGTGCGACCTGCTGGAGGAGGTGCTGCGCCTGCCCGGGCTGGACGCCATCCCGGCGGTGTCGCTGCCCGTCTCCTCCCCTGTGCCGCTGCCCTCGCTGACCCCGGCGCAGTCGCGCGCCACGCTGGCCCGCCGCGTGCTGGCCTCGCGCGGGGCGCTGGACTGCGTGAGCTTCGGCTTCCTGGCACGGGACGTGGCGGCGCTGTTCGGCGAGGCGCCGGAATCGCTGCGGCTGCTGAACCCGATCGCCTCCGACCTCGACCAGATGCGTCCGACCCCGGTGGCCAGCCTGCTGCTCGCCGCCGGGCGCAACGCCGCGCGGGGCTATCCGGACGTGGCGCTGAGCGAGGTGGGCGGCGCCTATCGCGATCCCTCGCCCGCCGGGCAGCTCGCCGTGGCCGCCGCGCTGCGCGCCGGTGCCACGCCGCGCCACTGGAGCGAGCCCTCCCGCCCGGTGGACGCGATGGATGCCAAGGGCGACGCGCTCGCCGTGCTCGGCAGCCTGGGCGCGCCGCTGGCCGGGATCACGGTGACGGCGGATGCGCCGGGCTACTACCACCCAGGCCGTTCCGGCGTGCTGCGCCAGGGGCCGAAGGCGGTGCTCGCCCAGTTCGGCGAGATCCATCCGAAGGTTCTGGCGGCGCTGGACATCGCCGGCCCGGTGGTGGCCTGCGAGGTCTTCCTCGACGCCATCCCCGAGCCCAAGCGGCGCAAGAAGTCCGCCCCTGCCCTCTCCGCCCTGCAGCCGGTGCGACGCGACTTCGCCTTCCTGGTGGATGCCACGGTCCCGGCCGAGAACGTGCTGCGCGCCGCGCGCGGCGCCGAGCGGAACCTGATCGCCGATGCGACGATCTTCGACCGCTATGCCGGCGACAGGCTGCCGGACGGCAAGGTCTCGCTGGCGGTCGAGGTGGTGCTGCAGCCGCGCGATGCCTCCCTGACCGATGCCGAGATCGAGGCCGTGGCGGCCAAGGTCGTGGCGGCGGTGACCAAGGCCACCGGAGCCACTCTGCGGGGCTGAGGCGGCACCGCGGCGCCCGGCCCCCCCCGGGGGGGAGGCTCCGCCTCTCCCGCCGGACCCCCTCTCCGCCGGGGACCGAAGCCGGTCCCCGGTCCCCGGGCTTGCGTTGGCGCCTGTGGTTTCCGGTGTTCTTGTCGCCCGATCCCTGGGAGCAGGTGGAGACGCGGGGCTCCCGAAAAGAGGAAAAACACCCTGTCCGTGCTGGCGGCACCGGCAGTCCGCCGGAGAGCCAGGCTCTCCGGCGCGATCCGGCCGGCAACCGGAGCCAACTCATCGGGTCCAGGGCCCGCAGGGTCCTGGCGGATAAGGGGGTCCGGGGGAAAAGGCGGAGCCTTGTCCCCCGGGGACGGAGCAACGTCGGAGATGGGGTCCGACCACCAGACTTGACGCCACGGGCACGGTCGGGAGCATGGCTCCGATGCCAGGAGGGAGACGACCCATCGCCACCCCCATTGCCCGCCGCCATCTGGCCGGGCTGGCCCTGTCGGGCCTGATCGCCGCGCCGGCCATCCGGGGCGCCAGGGCGGAGCGGCCCCGGGACCTCTATGCCGGTCCCCTGCCGCCGCCGCAGCCCATGCAGGGACGCGTCACCCCGCTGCGGGTGGCGGATTTCCATCGCGGGCACGGCATCAACGTGCATCTGCAGAACAGCCGCGACTACGAGGATTTCGAGGGGCGCGTCCGCCCGGCCCTGGCGGAGCTGGGGGTCGGGCGCATCCGCGCCTCCCTGCCCGACCGTCCGGCACCCATCGGCTGGGTGAACACGCTGCACGAGCGGCACGGCATCACCCTGCTGAGCCATGCCGGGGCGAACGACTTTCCCGCCGCGACCTGCATCGCCATCGCGCGCAAGCTGGTGCCGGGCGCAGTGGACGGATTCGAGGGCTCCAACGAGATCGACGGCTGGTACCAGGGCTTCATGCGCCACCAGAACCGCGACGGCGATGCCGAGGCGGTGCGCTGGCAGCGGGAGCTGCGGGCGGCGCGGGATGCCGATCCGCGCTTCGCCGGCCTGCCGATCGGGGCGCCGACGGTGATCGACTTCCGCCAGTCCTGGCGCATCGCGGGCTCGATCCCCTTCAACGACCGCGGCACCTTCCACCCCTATCCCGGCGGGCGGCCGCCCTGGCTGCGGGGACAGGGCGCGCCCCTGGCGCGGGGGGGCGAGACGCTGCGCTATGGCAGCCTGCGCTACGGCGCCACCTATGCCGCCAACCCGCTGGCGCCGGGCAGGCCCTTCTGGGCGACGGAGCTCGGCTACAACACCGACCCGACCGGGCTGGACGAGGGCAACCACCCCTGCCCCGAGGACATCGCCGCCCTCTACATGACCGGCTACGGCGCCTACTGCCTGAAGAACGGGCTGGAGCGCTGGTACTTCTACGAGCTGCTGGACGAGCCGCTGTCGCGCGGGCGCTCCAACGAGGCGTATTTCGGCCTGGTGCGCGGCGATGGCAGCCGCAAGCCCGGATTCCACGCCCTGCGCAACACCCTGGCGCTGCTGCGCGACGACGGCCGGGAGGCGTCGGGCTTCACGCCCGCCACGCTCGACCTCGCCCTGTCCGGCGACCTGTCCAACCCCTGGGCGGAGGAGGTCACGGATGGCGTGGTGACCTGCCTGCTGCAGGATTCCGCCGGAACCTTCTTCTACGGGATGCAGCTCGGCGCGCCGCTCTACGACGTGGTGGCCAAGCGCCGGCTGGAGGCGCCCCGGCCCCGCCAGATCACCGTCTCCGTCGCCGGGGGGATGGAGGCGGTGGCGCTGGGGGATGCGCTGCGGGGCGGCTTCTGGCGGGAGGACGGGGTCACGCTCTCGGACGGCGCGCGGGGGCGGCAGGCGGCCCTGGAGGTCGGGCCGGGCATGCGCTGGCTCCGCTTCCGGCGGGCGGGATAGCGGCCGGGGAAAGGCGGCCCTCGCTGCATTTCGCTTGTCCTGCCGGTGAAAGGTTGGATATCCTACCAATAAGGCCCCGGACCCGTGGGCCCGGCAGGCAGGCCACCAGAGCCCGCCGCCCAGGGAAAGGAGCGACCTTCATGGCCCCGCTGCGAGCCTCGCGGCCCGGTGCGCCCATGCCTGCGGCGGAGGAGGCCGCCACCTCCGGGGATTCGCCGCCCGCTCCCCCGTCCCCTGGCCGCCCGGATAGCGAGACCGGCCTGGGCGGGCTGGAGAACATGCTGGGCTTCAACCTGCGCCTGGCGCAGGAGGCCTCCTTCGCCGCCTTCGCGCGCCGCACCGGGCAGAGCGACCTGCGGCCCGGCCGCTTCGCGATCCTGCGCATCATCGCGGCGAATTCCGGCCTGTCGCAGACGGCGCTGAGCGCCGCGGCGGGGCGCGACAAGTCCACCCTGACCCCCGCCCTGACCGACCTGGAGAAGCGCGGCCTGATCCAGCGCCGCCGCGCGCCGCAGGACCGGCGCAGCTACGCCCTTTTCGTCACGGCGGAGGGGGAGGCCGTGCTGCGGGAGCTTTCCGGCCATGCGGCGGCGCATGACGCGGCGCTCGATGCTCTGGTCGGGCCGAAGCAGCGGGAAGTGTTCCTGGCCATCCTGCGGCGCATCGCCGCCGGGATCGGCTGAGGCCGGCAGACCAGAAAAGAACACGAGGAGGAAACGCCACCCCATGTCTGTCCATTCCGGCGCCACGACCACCGTGCGGCAGGCGGTGCTCGACCTGCTGCGCGACCTCGGCATGACCACGGTCTTCGGCAATCCCGGCTCCACCGAGCTCGGCCTGCTCGACCGCTGGCCGGCGGATTTCCGCTATGTCCTGGGCCTGCAGGAAGCGAGCGTGGTCGGCATGGCCGACGGCCATGCCCGGGCCACGGGGCGGGCCGCCTTCGTCAACCTGCATTCCGCCGCCGGGGTGGGCCATGCGCTGGGCAACCTCTTCACCGCCTGGCGCAACCAGACGCCGCTGGTGGTGACGGCGGGGCAGCAGGCGCGCTCGCTGCTGCCGAACCTGCCCTTCCTCGGCGCCACGGACGCGGCGCAGTTCCCCCGGCCTTATGTGAAGTTCAGCATCGAACCGGCCCGGGCGGCGGATGTGCCGGCGGCCATCGCCCAGGCGCACCGCATCGCCATGCAGCGCCCCTTCGGCCCCTGCTTCGTCTCCATCCCGGCCGATGACTGGTCGGCCACCTGCCAGCCGGTGCAGCCGCGCCGCCTGTCAGCGGAGATGGCGCCCGATCCCGCCGCCATCGCGGCGGCCGCGCAGGCTATCGCGGCGGCGCGCCGGCCGCTGATCGTGGCCGGGTCGGAGGTGGATGCCGAGGGCGCGGGCGAGGCGCTGGTCGCCCTGGCCGAGCGTCTCGGCGCGCCGGTGATGACCGCGCCCTTCGCCTCGCGCATCGCCTTCCCGGAGGAGCATCCGCTCTTCGACGGCTTCCTGCCCGCGGCGCCCCAGGCGGTCTCCGACCGGCTGATGGCGCATGACCTCGTGCTGGTGGTGGGGGCACCGGTCTTCACCTTCCACATCGAGGGCGACGCGCCCTTCTTCCACAGCGGCATCCCCCTCTTCCAGCTCACCATGGATGGGGAGGCCGCCGCCTCCGCCCCCGCCGGCACAGCCATCCTGGGCAGCCTGCGCCTGGGCCTGCCGGCGCTGGCCGCCGCCCTGCCGGCGGCGGAGCGCGGCTCGGCGCCCCCACGCCCGCGCCCCGCGCCGCCCCTGCCCGCCGAGCCGATCCCCGCCGGCTGGCTGCTGCACCGCCTCCAGGCCGCCATGCCGGAGGATGCGGTGCTGGTGGAGGAAGCGCCCTCGCACCGCCCCGCCATCCAGGCGCAGATGCCGCGCAACCGCTGGGGCAGCTTCTTCACCATGGCCAGCGGCGGGCTCGGCTATTCCCTGCCGGCGGCGGTCGGCATCGCGCTGGCGAAGCCCGGGCAGCGCGTGGTCTGCCTGATCGGCGACGGCTCGGCGATGTATTCCTTCCAGGCGCTCTGGACCGCCGTGCAGCACCGGCTGCCGATCGCCGTGGTGGTGATCAACAACGGCGGCTACGGCGCCATGCGCTCCTTCAGCCAGGTGATGCAGGTGCGCGACGTGCCGGGCATCGACCTGCCGGGCATCGGCTTCGTCGACCTGGCGCGCGGGCTGGGCTGCCCCGGGCAGCGCGTGACGCATCCCGCCGCGCTGGACGAGGCGCTGCGCGCCGCCTGCCATGCCGAGGGGCCGATGCTGGTGGAGGTCGCGGTCGATCCGGCGATCCCCACCCTCTACCACAAGTCCTGACCGGGGAACGGCTCGCCGGAAACCAGACCGCCCGCCGGAAGAAGCGAGGCGGCGCTTCACGAGGAGGAAATCCATGTCCGGGATTGTCACCCGCCGGGGGCTCGCCCTCGGCAGCCTCGCCCTGCCCTTGCTTGGCACGGCCCGCGCCCAGGATACGGCCAACGCCCCTTGGCCCACCAGGCCGGTGCGCGTCATCGTGCCCTTCCCGCCCGGCGGGCTGGTGGACACGCTGGCGCGCGCCGTGACGCAGCGGATGACGGCGCAGCTCGGCCAACCGGTGGTGGTGGAGAACCGTGCCGGCGCGGGCGGCAATATCGGCGCCGACGTGGTGGCGAAGTCGCCGCCCGACGGCCACACGCTGCTGGCCAGCGCGCTCGGGCCGCTCGCCGTCAACCAGTACATCTACCGCAGCATGCCCTATGACACGCAGACCGCCTTCGCGCCGATCGTGCTGCTGGCCCATACGCCCAAGGTCCTCTGCGTCGCCAACGTGCGCCCCTGGCACAGCGTGGGCGAGGTGATCGCGGCGGCGAAGGCGGCGCCGGGCCGGCTCACCGCCGGCTCCGCCGGCGCGGGCAGCAGCCTCCACCTGGCGCTGGAGCTGTTCAGGCAGCGCACCGGCGTGGACATCCAGCACATCCCCTACCGCGGCGCGGCCCCGGCGGTGACGGATCTCGTCGCCGGGAACATCGACATGGTCATCGACAACGTGCCGAACATCCTGGGCCAGATCCGCGGCCATGGCGTGCGCCCGCTGGCGGCGGCCAGCCCGCAGCGCCTGCCGCAGCTGCCGGACGTCCCCACCATGCGCGAACAGGGCGTGGACTTCGTCTTCGGCACCGCCTTCGGCATGGCGGCGCCGGCGGGCACGCCGCCCGCCATCACCGAACGCGTGGCGGCCCTGGTCACGGCGGCGCTGCACGACCCGGAGATCGGCGGACGCTTCGTGGAACAGGGAGCGCAGATCGGCGGCGGCACCCCCGCACAGTTCGCCGCCGTGGTGGAACAGGAACGCAGCACGCTGGAGCCGGTGATCCGCGCCGCCGGCATCCGCGCGGAGTAGAAGCGCCAGCGCTCCGGCGGACCGATGGTGCCACCAGCGCGGGCATCGTGCTGTTTTCTTTTCGGGCGCCCCGCTGCTCCACCTGTTCTCAGGGATCAACCCACGGGCTGACGGCCACCACAGGCGCCCACTCAAGCCCGGGGTCCGGGGAACGGCTTCGGTCCCCGGCGGAGAGGGGGGCCGGGGCGAGAGGCAGCGCCTCTCCCCCGGGGACCGCCACAGGCACGGCGCCAGCAGGCATCGCTGGGCAGTCCTGAGCACTTTCTCGCACAACTCCCGGCAAAGAAGCTCACTGAACAGGCAATGAGCCTGTCGCGAAGGCCTTCTCTTCGCAGTTGCACAGTAGAATTCCTGAAGTTCGCAGATTCCTGTTGAAGGCCCAGACGTATTGCGCAAGAATTTTGAACACAAAGTTCTTATTTGAACATCCACCCCAAACAGCGTGGACATCCGACGTGAACCCTTCGCACGACACCCTGGCCCGCCAGAGCCTTGCCCGACCGCTGACCGAGGCTGAGGTGGCGCTGGCGGCCGCGCTGGAACGGGCCTTCGCCGAAGGCGTCCACGACTTCGCGGCCCTGGCGGACTGGCTGCAGCGGGACGGCGTGCCGGCGCCCTCGGGCGAGGCCTCGCCCTGGACGCTGGAGAAGCTCGGCGCCGAGCTGTCCGCCATCAACGCCTCGCTGGACGATGCCTATGCCCGCCGCGACGCCTGACGCCCCCGCGCTGGAATTCCGGCACGTCACGCGGCGCTTCGCCTCGGGCGGCGGCAGCTTCACCGCCGTGCAGGACGTCACCTTCGCCGTGCGGCCGGGCGAGTTCGTGTCGGTGATCGGCCCCTCGGGCTGCGGCAAGAGCACGATCCTGAACATGACCGCCGGCCTCGACCGGCCGAGCGAGGGCTCCGTCGCGGTCAGCGGCGTGCCGGTGACCGGGCCAAACGAGCATGTCGGCTTCATGCTGCAGAAGGACCTTCTGCTGCCCTGGCGCAGCATCCTGCGCAATGTCGAGTTCGGCCTGGAATCCCGCCCCGTTTCCCGTACCGAGCGGCGCGAGCGGGCGCTGCGCGAGCTGGCCCGGTGCAAGCTGGGGGATTTCGCGGACCGCTATCCGTACCAGCTTTCCGGTGGCATGCGGCAGCGCGCGGCGCTGGCGCGCACCCTGGCCATCGAGCCCGACATCGTGCTGCTGGACGAGCCCTTCTCCGCCCTCGACGCACAGACCAAGCTGGTGCTGCAGGCGAGCTTCGCGCAGACCATCGCGGCCTCCGGCATCACCACCGTGCTGATCACGCACGACCTGGCGGAAGCGGTGGCCATGTCCGACCGCATCCTGGTGATGAGCGAGCGCCCGGGCCGCATCGTGGAGGAGATCGTGCTCGACCTGCCCTCCCGCGACGAGCCCGCCGCGCGCCGCGCCCATCCGCGCAGCGGCGAATACGCCGCCTATCTCTTCGACAAGCTGCATCTGGCCGACCAGGCCGCCTGAGACCCGCGAGAAGGCCACCGCCCATGCACCCCGTGACCCGCCGTACCATGCTCCGCACCGCCCCGCTGCTGGCCGGCCTGCTGGCCGCGCCCGCGGTGCGGGCCCAGGGGGGCAAAGGCCCGGAGAAGCTGACCTATCTCTTCCCGGCGCCCGACACGCTGCCGGCCTTCGCGCCCTTCCAGATCGCGCGGCACAAGGGCTACTACCGCGAGGCCGGGCTGGAGCCGGTCTTCCAGACCGGACGCGGCGGCGCCGACGTGGCGAAGCAGGTCGCGGTGGGCAATGCCGAACTCGGCGGCGGCATCGGCGACACGCCGCTTGTGGTGCGGCCCAACGGGCTGGCGGTGCGCGGCGTGGCGCTGCTGGGCAACCGGCCGCTGAGCCAGATCATCGTGCGGCAGGACAGCGGCATCACCGACATCCAGGGGCTGCGCGGCAAGAACATCGGCGTCATCGCCTTCCAGGACACGACCTACTACAACCTCCTCGCCGTGATGGCCTCGGCGGGGATGCGGCGCACCGACGCGAACATCCAGGCGCTGGGCCCGGCGGGCCTCGTGCAGCTGATGGGCTCGGGCGGCATCGTCGCCATGTCCGGCGTGCCGGAATGGGCGGTGACGGTGGAACGCGCCGGCGTGCCGGTGAACGTCATGGCCATCGACAGGATCTTCCCCGCCATGGCGCAGGCGATCCTGGCCTCCGACAGGATCATCGCCGAGCGCCCGGCCGTGGTGCGCGGCTTCGTGCAGGCGACGCTGCGGGCGGTGAAGGAGATAGCCGCCGATCCGGTCGCCGCCGCGCGCACCTATGTCGAGGCGGTGCCGAGCCAGGCCGAGAACCTCGCCGCGAACGAGGAGATCCTGCGGCGCTATGCCACGCTGATCTACGCGGTGAACGACAGGCCGGATTTCGGCAGCTTCGACCCGGCGCGCATCGCGGCGGTGGGCAGGTTCTACCTCGAGCACGGCATCGTGCAGAAGGCGGTGCCGGTCGAGGACACCTACACCAACGAATTCGTGGCCAAGTGACCATGTCGGCGACCGAACAGCTCGCGGTGTCCCCGGCCCTCGCCCCCTCCCCCACGCCAGTCGCGCCCCGCATCGTGCCGGCGGCGGATGCGCTGCGCTGGGCCGCCATGGGGGGCATCTTCGCCGCCTTCCTCGCCGCCTGGCAGTGGCTGCCCGCGATCCTGGCGATCCCGCCCTACATCCTGCCGCCGCTCTCCGACACGATGGCGGAGATGGCGCGGATGTGGGCGCAGGAGGATCTGCTCGCGAACTTCCTCTCCACCCTCAGCATGACCATCCTGGGCTTCCTGGTGGGCGGGTTCTGCGGCGCGGCGGGCGGCTACCTGCTCGGCATGTCGCGCTTCTGGGAACAGGCGCTCTCGCCCTTCCTGCTGGCCCTGCAGATCGCACCGAAGGTGGCCTTCGCGCCGCTCTTCATCATGTGGTTCGGCTACACCGCCTGGCCGAAGCTGCTGGTCACCATCCTGGTCGTCTTCTTCCCGATCCTGGTGAACGTGCTGCAATCGATGAAGACGGTGGACCGGGACCTGATCAACCTTGCCCGCGCCTATTCCCTGAACCGCTTCCAGATCTTCCTCAAGATCGAGCTGCCGGCCTCGATGCCTTCGCTGATGGCGGGCCTGCGCATCGGCGCCACGCTGGCGGTGATCGGCGTCACGGTGGGCGAGCTGGTCGGCGGCAATACCGGCCTGGGCTACCTGATCTCCTATGGCGAGGGCCAGGCCAACGCGGCCATGGTGTTCAACGCCATCCTGCTGCTGACCGCGATCGGCATCGCGCTCTACGCCGCCGTCGCCGCGGTCGAGAAGCGCGTCCTCCACTACATCCCCCGCGCCCGTTCCTGACGCGCCGGAAGACGAGGGAATCCCCGACGATGAACGAGGCCATCACCCTGAAGGAGCGCATCGAGGACCGCGTCAACAGCGGCATCCTCGGCCAGTGGTACGCCGTGGCGAAGTCCAGCCATGTCCGACCCGGCAAGCCGCATGGCGTGAAGGCGCTGGGCCGCAACCTCGTGCTGTGGCGCGACAAGGACGGCGCCATCCGCTGCATCGAGGACTACTGCCCGCATCGCGGCGCGCGCCTGTCCTATGGCGTGGTGCACGAGGGCAACATCGCCTGCGGCTATCACGGCGTGGTGCTGGATGGCGACGGGCGGATCCTGCGCGTGCCGGCCATGCCGAAATGCTCGCTGGAGGGCAAGAAGGCGCTCGCCAGCTATCCGGTGCGCGAGCTGGCGGACTGCGTCTTCGTCTACTTCGCCTCGGTGGAGAAGCCGGAGGCGCCCGAGCTGCCGACCCCGCCGGAGCTGGCGGACCCGGAATGGACGGGCTTCCTCTGCTATTCCCACTGGGCCTGCAACTACCGCTACGCGCTCGACAACCTCGCCGACCCGATGCACGGCTGCTACCTGCACGCCAACAGCTTCACCCTGGCCTTCGGCGCGAAGCAGGACCACATGAAGCTGGAGCAGCGGGAGGACGGCTTCCTCGTTTCCCGCGTCGAGCAGGCCGGCGAGAATTTCGACTGGACGGACATGGTGGTGACGCCGGACGGCAGCTACTGCCGCCTCGACATCCCCTACCCCAAGGCGGCCGGGCCGGGCGGCGTGTTCCGCATCATCGGCTTCACCACCCCCGTGGACGACACGCACTGCATGGTCTTCTTCTGGCGGCTGCGGAAGGTGCAGGGCCTGGCGCGGGAGGTCTTCCGCTTCATGTACCGCACCACGCTGGAGCCGCGGCACTGGGCGGTGCTGGAGCAGGACCGCGTCATGCTGGAAGGCATGCCGGACGACGCCCGCAAGCGGGAGATGCTCTACCAGCACGATATCGGCGTGGCGCGCATCCGGCAGCTGCTGAACCGGCAGGCCAAGGCGCAGATCGCCGCCGAGGACGCGGCGCTGACGCGGGCGGCGGGCTGAGCGCATGTCAGACGTGATGCTCTCCGGCCGCACCATCCTCGTCACCGGCGCGGCGCGCGGGCTGGGCCTGGTTCTGGCCGAGACGCTGCGCGGCTGCGGGGCACGGCTGGTGCTGGCCGACCGCGATGCGGAGGCCGGCGTGGCGGCGGCGGAGAAGCTGGGCGCGCGCTTCGTGCCGGTGGACCTCGCCGAGCCGGACGCCATCCTCGCCATGGCGGCGGATGTCGCGGCGCAGGAGGGCGCGCTGGACGGTCTGGTGAACAACGCCGCCATCGCCACCGGCATCGGCGGCGTCACCTTCGAGGAGATCGGACAGGAAAGCTGGGACCGGGTGATGGCGGTGAACGTGCGCGGCACCTGGCTGGTGATCCGCGCCCTGGCGCCGCTGCTGCGGCGGGGGCGGGACGCGCGCATCGTCAATGTCGCTTCCGACACCGCGCTCTGGGGCGCGCCGCGCCTGCTGTCCTATACCGCCAGCAAGGGGGCGGTGATCTCCATGACCCGTTCCCTGGCCCGCGAGCTGGGGCCGGATGGCATCGGCATCGCCGCCGTGGCGCCCGGCATCCTGCGCACGGAATCCACCGAGTACGTGCCGCCGGCCCGCCACCGGCTCTACGAGGAAGGCCGCGCCGTGCCGGGAGTGCAGGAGGCCGCCGACATCGCCCCCACCGTGGCCTTCCTGCTGACGCCGGGCGCATTGGCGCTCACCGGGCAGGTGCTGCCGGTGAACCGGGGCTTCGTCTTCACATGAAGCTGGAACGCATCCGCCTCGGCGGCATCGGCGCCCTGCGGCGCGGCGGTGAGGGCGCGCCCTTCGTCCTGCTGCACGGGATCGGCAGCGCGCCGGAAAGCTTTCTGCCTCTGGTCGGGGCCCTGGGCGGGAACGCTCCGGTTTTGGCCTGGGACATGCCGGGCTATGGCGGCTCCGTGGACCTCGCGCCGGAATGGCCCGATGCCGGGGACTATGCCGCCGCCCTCGCCACGCTGCTGGATGAGACCGGCATCGCCCGCTGCATCCTGCTGGGCCATTCGCTCGGCGTGGTGACGGCGGCGCGCTTCGCCCGCCTGCATCCGGAGCGCGTGGCGCTCTTCGCCGCCCTTTCCCCGGCACTCGGCTATGGCGTGCCCCGCGGCGGCACGCTGCCGCAGGGCATCCAGGCGCGGCTGGACGACCTGGACCGCCTGGGTCCCGAGGGCATGGCGGCGCTGCGGGCGGAACGGCTGGTCTTCGAGCCGGAGAAGCGCCCCGCCGTGCTGGACGCGGTGCGTGGCGCCATGGGCCGGGTCCGCCCGCCGGGCTATCGCCGCGCCAGCCTGCTCCTGGCCGGGGCCGACGTGCTTTCCGATGCCGCCGCGATCCGCGTGCCCTCGCTGGTGGCCGCGGGCATCGAGGATGTGGTGACGCCGCCTGCCAATGCGGAGAAGCTGGCCGCGGCCCTGGGCATCGAGGCCCGCCTCGTGCCCGGCGCGGGCCATGCCCTGCCGCAGGAGAAGCCGGAAACGGTGGCCGCCCTGCTGCGGGAGGCGCTGTCGTGAGCGAGAGCACCACCTATGCCGTGCCGCCGGTGGAGCGCGCGCTGAAGCTGCTGCGCCATATCGGCGCCGGCGACCCGGTGATCAATGTCAGCCGCAGCGCCGCCGCGCTCGGCATCAACCGCACCACGCTGATCCGCCTGCTGCACACGCTGGAGGCCGAGCGCTTCATCGAGCGGCGCCCCGACGGCGTGGGCTGGCGGCTTGGCCTCGGCGCCTTCACCGTGGCGGCGGAGGCGCTGGCGCAGCAGGATATCGTGCGCGTCAGCACCGAGGTGCTGCAGGCGCTGGTGAAGGAGATCGGCCTTTCCGCGCATCTCGCGGTGCTGGACGAGCTGTCCATCGTCTACCTGCTGCGCCTGACGCCGGACATGCCGCTGGTCAGCAATGTCCGCGTCGGCAGCCGCCTGCCGGCCCATGCCACGAACATGGGCCGCGCCATCCTGGCGCAGCTTCCCGAGGCGAGGGTGCGGGTGCTCTTTGCCGGCGCGGCGCTGGAGAAGGTGACGGCCCAGACCCCCACCACGGTGGACGCGCTGCTGGCCCAGCTCGCCCAGGACCGCGAGGCCGGGCTGGCCTGGAGCGCCGGCTATTTCGAGACCGGCGTCAGCTCCGTCGCGGCACCGGTCTTCGATGCCACCGGCCACTGCGCCGGGGCGATCAACGTCACCGGCCATGCCGACTGGTTCGGCAACGACCAGGGACGGCGCGAGGCGATCGGCCGCGCGCTGGCCCGGGCGGCGGCCGACATCTCCTCGCGGCTCGGCTTCAACAACAAGGACAGGAACGCACCATGGTCGGCGTCGATTTCCTCCGCGGCATAGTGATGCGCGCCCCCGGGATCACCGCGACCCGGGAGTTCTACGAGAAGAACTGGGGTCTCACCGTCTCGGCGGAGGCGGACGGCACCGTCTATCTCCGCGGCACCGGGCCGGAGCCCTTCATCTACGGGCTGCGCGACGACAATGTCTTCGGCGTGGACTACGTGCATTTCGGCATGCGCGACCGCGCCGGGCTGGAGGCGCTGCACCGCTCGCTGCAGGAGAGGGGCGCGCGCGGCCTGACGGCGATCGTGCCGCTGGCGACGCCCGGCGGCGGCCTGGGCTTCGAGCTGCTGGACCCGGATGGCCGCCGCCTGCGCATCAGCGCGGAGGTGGCGCGCAACCCGGACACCGAGGATGCCACCGGCAAGCCACGCAAGGCCTCGCATGTCGTGCTGAACACGCCGGACATGGAGCGCGCGCAGGAGTTCTTCGAGGCCCTGCTGGGCTTCAAGGTCTCCGACTACTCGGCCAACCAGATGGTCTTCCTGCGCTGCGCCAGCGACCACCATTCCATCGCGCTGAACCGCGCCCCCTATGCCAGCGTGAACCATGTCGCCTTCGAGATGCCGAGCATCGACAGCTTCATGCGCGGCATCGGGCGCATGCGCGTGGCGGGGCAGGCGGCGGCCTGGGGTCCGGGGCGGCACGGGCCGGGCAACAACCCCTTCGCCTACTTCGTCTCGCCCTCCGGCTTCGTGATCGAGTTCACCTCCGAGGTGCAGCAGATCGACGAGGCGACGCACCAGCCGCAGGTCTGGCCGCGCGACCGCCCCGATGCGATGGACCAGTGGATGACCGCCGGCCCGCCGACGCCCGCCATGCGCGCGGTGATGCAGGGCCGCCCCGACCCGGGCTTCGCCGAGACGGCGCTGGCCGCGCCCGCCACCGCAGCCCCTGCCGTGGCCCCCTTGGCGAAGGCGGGCTGAGCGCCATGGACCTGGGCTACGCGGGCCGCGTCGCGGTCGTGACCGGCGGCACCTCGGGCATCGGCCTCGCCTGCGCGCGGCTGCTGCTGGCGGAGGGCGCCTCGGTGGCCATCTGCGGGCGGGACGAGGCACGCCTGGCCTCGGCGCGCGAGGCGCTGGGCGGCGGAGAGAGCCTCCTCGCCCATCGCTGCGACGTGCTGGACGGGGCGCAGGTGGCGGGCTTCGCCGAGGCCGTGCGCGGCTGGCGCGGGCGCTGCGACCTGCTGGTGAACAATGCCGGCCAGGGCCGCGTCTCCACCTTCGCCGAAACCACCGACGAGGCCTGGCGGGAGGAGCTGGAGCTGAAGTTCTTCAGCCAGATCCGCCCGCTGCGCGCCTTCCTGCCGCTGCTGCGGGCAAGCGACGCCGCCGCCATCGTCGGCGTGAACTCGCTGCTCGCCCTGCAGCCCGAGCCGCACATGGTCTGCACCTCCGCCGCGCGGGCGGGCGTGCAGAACCTGCTGAAGTCGCTGGCCACCGAGCTGGCGCCCGCGATCCGGGTGAACTCCATCCTGCTGGGCCTCGTGGATTCCGGCCAGTGGCAGCGCCGCTGGCAGGCCGCCCATGCCGAGACCGGCATCGGTCGCGAGGCCTGGTTCGCCAGCCTCGCCGCGAAGAAGGGCATCCCCGCCGGCCGCCTCGGCCAGCCGGAGGAGCCCGCCCGCGCCATCCTCTTCCTCGGCTCCCCAGCCGCCTCCTACGTCACCGGCGCCCAGCTCGAAGTCTCGGGCGGCGTGTCGCGCTTCCTCTGAGGACGCCTCCCATGTCACAGACCGCCCTCTCGCCCCAGCCGGCCGGCACCACCACCTTCGCGGAAACGGTGGGCGAGCTGGTGGCGCGCTACCTCGCCGATATCGGCGTGGAGATCGTCTTCGGCGTCATCTCCATCCACAACATGCCGATCCTGGACGCGCTCGCCACCCAGGGCCGCATCCGCTTCGTGCCGGCGCGGGGGGAGGCCGGGGCGATGAACATGGCCGACGCCTATGCCCGCGTTTCCGGCGGGCTGGGCGTCGCCATCACCAGCACCGGCACCGCCGCCGGCAATGCGGCGGGGGCACAGGCCGAGGCGCTGACCGCGGGCTCGCGCGTGCTGCACATCACCACGCAGATCGACCTGCCCTTCGCCGACCGCGACCGCGCGCCGATCCATGACGTGCCGCGCCAGCCGGACATGCTGAAGGCGGTGAGCAAGGCCTATTTCCGCATCTGGGACGGCCATGCCGCGCTGGGCATGCTGCAGGCCGCCGCCGGCGCCGCGCTGACGCCGCCGACCGGCCCGGTCTCGCTGGAGATCCCGGTGGACGTGCAGCGGCAGAAGGCAGGCGGCGCCTCGCTCCAGGCCTTCCGCGCGCCGATGATCAACCGGCCGCAGCCCGACCCGGTGCTGCTGGACCGCGTGGCCGACCTGCTGTGCGCGGCGAAGCGCCCGGTGCTCTGGCTCGGCGGCGGCGCGCGCGGGGCGGAGGCGGAGGCCACTGCGCTCGCCGCGCGCGGCATCGCTGTCGTCACCAGCACCAACGGGCGCGCCGTGGTGCCGGAAAGCAGCCCGCACAGCCTGGGCGCCTTCAACATGGGGCCGGAGGCGCAGGCGATCTACGACCGCAGCGACCTGATGATCGTCATCGGCTCCCGCCTGCGCGGCAACGAGACGCGCAACAACGCCATGCGCCTGCCACGCCCGCTGGTGCAGATCGACGCCGATGCCGCGCAGGGCGGCCGCAACTACGCCGCCGACCTGCTGCTGCACGCCGATGCCGGCGCCGCGCTGCGCGGCCTGCTGGAGCGCCTGCCGGAACAGCTCGACACCGACCGGATCTTCCTGCACGACGTCACCATCGCCCGAGCCCAGGCGGAGGGCGCGCTGCGCGCCAATCTCGGCCCCTACCAGGTCGTGGCGGATGCGCTGCTGGAGCGCGTGCCGGCCGGCCGCCATCCCTGGGTGCGCGACGTCACCATTTCCAACAGCACCTTCGGCAACCGCTACGTCCAGATCGCGGCGCCCAATCTCGGCGTGCACGCGCTGGGCGGCGGCATCGGCCAGGGCATCGCCATGGCCATCGGCGCCTCCCTCGCGGCGGCGGAGAAGACCGTGGCGCTGATGGGCGACGGCGGCGCGCAGCTCGGCATCGCGGAGCTGATCAGCGCCGTGGAGGAGAAGGCGCCGATCGCCTTCGTGCTGATGAACGACAAGGCCTATGGCGTGATCAGGAACATCCAGGACGCGCAGTATGGCGGGCGGCACCACTACTCCGCCCTGCGCACCCCGGACTTCGCCCTGCTCTGCGCCGCCATCGGCATGCCGCACACCCGCATCGCCGATGTCGAGGACTTCGCCTCCGCCCTGGACGCGGCGCTGGCCGAGGAAGGGCCGCGGGTGCTGGAGATCGACATGACGGAGATCGGCCCCTTCGCCAATGCCTTCGCGGGCCCGCCGGCGGGCGCCGCGGGCGGGGCGCGCTGACCATGCGGCGCCTCGGCCTGATCGGCGCGGGCGGCATGGCGGCGACGGTGCTGGAGGCGCTGGCCGCGCATCTTCCGGCACCGCTGGAGCATGTCACCATCCTGGTCCGCCCCGGCAGCGAGGCGAAGGCCGAGGCGCTGCTCGCCGCGCACCGCGTGGCGGAGACCGGCAGCGTGCGCGGCGACATCGCGGGCTTCCTGGCCGATGCGCCGGATGTGGTGGCGGAATGCGCCGGCCATGGCGCGGTGCGCGACCATGGCGAGGCCGTGCTGCGCGGCGGGCGCGACCTCGTGGTGATCGCCATCGGCGCCCTGGCGGATGCCGAACTGCATGCGCGCCTGGAGGCAGCGGCGCGGGCAGGGGGCGCGAAGCTCGTCCTGCCCCCTGGTGCCGTGGGCGGCATCGATGCGCTGGGCGCGGCGCGGCTCTCGGGGCTGGAGGAGGTCACCTATCTCGGCCGCAAGCCGCCGCGCGCCTGGAAGGGCACGCAGGCCGAGACCCTGCTGGACCTCGACGCGCTGACGGAACCCACGGCCTTCTACGAGGGCACGGCGCGCGAGGCGGCGCGGGACTATCCGCAGAACGCCAATGTCGCCGCCACCGTGGCGCTGGCTGCGGGCGGCTTCGATACGGTGCGGGTGAAGCTGGTCGCCGATCCGGGCATCGGCCGCAACGTCCACGAGGTCGCGGTGCGCTCCGGCTGCGCCGATTTCACCATCAGGCTGGAGGGGCGTCCCTCGCCGGCCAATCCGAAGACCTCGCTGACTGCGGGGTACAGCGTGGCGCGCGAGCTGCTGAACCGCGCATCCGCCACCGTCATCTGAGGGAGGCCAGACTCATGCGGCCGTTCGATCTGCCCGAGGGAAAGCTCTATTTCGCCGGCAAATGGCGGGAGGGGCGGGGTGCCGAGATCACCTCGACCTTTCCCGCCGACCGCTCGCTGAACCGGGTGCTGCGCGGCGCCTCGGCGGAGGATGTGGACCTCGCCGTCGAGGCGGCGCAGCGGGCGCAGCGCGACCCGTCCTGGCGCAACCTGCGGCCGCACGAGCGCGCCAGCTACCTCTATCGTATCGCGGAAGGCATCGCGCGCGAGGCCGACCGGATCAGCTATGTGCAATCGCGCGACACGGGCAAGACCCTGGCCGAGACGCGCGCCCTGGCGATGAGCGCCGCGGGCACCTTCCGCTACATGGCGGCGCTGCTGGAAACCTCGGAGGAGGCGCTGACGCCGCAGCGGGGCGATGCGCTGACCCTGTCGGTGCACGAGCCGCTGGGCGTGGTGGCGGGGATCACGCCCTGGAACTCGCCCATCGCCTCGGACGCGCAGAAGGTCGCGCCCGCGCTCGCCGCCGGCAATGCCGTGCTGCTCAAGCCCGCCTCCTGGAGCCCGCTGGTCTGCCTGGAGCTCGCCCGCATCGTCGAGGCGGCGGGCCTGCCGCCGGGGCTCTTCTCCGTCCTGCCCGGCGCGGGCGGCGTGGTGGGGGAACGGCTGGTGACGCATCCCGCCATCCGCAAGGTCTCCTTCACCGGCGGCACCGAGGTCGGCCGCGCCCTGGCGCAGAAGGCGGCGGCGAAGCTGATGCCCGTCTCGCTGGAGCTGGGCGGCAAGTCGCCCACCATCGTCTTCGCCGATGCGGATCTGGACGTGGCGCTGGCGGGGGTGCTGTTCGGCATCTTCTCCTCCACCGGCCAGTCCTGCATCGCCGGCTCGCGCCTCTTCGTGCAGCGCGCGGTGTACGAGGAATTCGTCTCCCGCCTCGTCGCCGCCACGGAGGCGCTGCGCGTCGGCCATTCCTTCGAGCCACGCACCCAGGTCGCGCCGCTGATCCATGACGACCACCGGGATTCGGTGGAGGCGATGATCCGCGACGCCGTGGCCGAGGGCGCCGAGATCCTGGCCGGTGGCCGGCGGCCCGAAGGGATGGAGGAGGGCGTCTATCTGCGCCCCACCATCCTGGCGGGGGCGGACAACAACGCCCGCATCTGCCGCGAGGAGGTCTTCGGTCCCGTGCTGGTGGTGCTACCCTTCGACAGCGAGGAGGAGGTCGTGGCGATGGGCAACGACAACGACTACGGCCTCGCCTGCGGCATCTACACGCGCGACTTCCCCCGGGCCTGGCGCGTCGGGCGGGCCATCGAGGCGGGAACGGTCTGGGTGAACACCTACAAGCAGTTCTCCATCTCCACCCCCTTCGGCGGCGTGAAGGACAGCGGGCTGGGCCGCGAGAAGGGGCGCGAGGGCATCCGCGCCTGGATGGCGCAGAAATCCTTCTACGTGGACCTGCCCGGCCGTCCTCATCCCTGGGCTGCGTGACATCATGACCCAGCGCATCGCCATCATCGGCTCCGGTCCCAGCGGCTGCTTCCTGGCCCAGGCCCTGCGCCGGGACTGGCCGCAGGCGGAGATCGACATCATCGAGCGCCTGCCGGTGCCCTATGGGCTGTTGCGCCATGGCGTGGCCGCCGACCACCAGGGCACCAAGGCGGTGTCGCGCCAGTTCGACCGGCTCTTCGAGCGCGAGGGCGTGCGCTTCTGGGGCGATGTCGGGATCGGCCGCGACGTGACGCTGGAGGCGCTGCGCGGGCTCTACGATGCGGTCTTCCTGGCCCTGGGGCTTTCGGGCGACCGGCGCCTCGGCATTTCCGGCGACGACTTGCCGGGCGTGCACGGCTCGGGCTGGGTGACGCGCTGGCTGAACAGCCATCCGGACGAGGCCGGGCGCGTGCCTGCCCTCGGCGCGCGGGTGGTGGTGATCGGCAACGGCAACGTGGCGCTCGACCTCGCGCGCATGCTGAGCAAGGACGAGGCGGAGTTGGCGGGCAGCGACCTCGATCCGGACCATGCCGCCGTGCTGTCCGCCGTGCGCGAGGTCACGGTGGCGGGCCGTGGCGCGCCGGAAGCGGCGCGCTTCGATGTGGCCATGATCAAGGAATTCGGCAGGCTCGCCGGCACGCGCATCAGCGTGCCGCCGGCGGACGGCCCGGCACCGGAGGATGCGCCTTCCGCCGCGCGCCTCGCCGCGCTGCGGGCGCTGGACGGCGCGGGCGGCGGCGACCGCCGCCTCGGCTTCCGCTTCAACCTCGTGCCCGAGGCGGTGCTCGGCACCGAACGCGTGGAGGCGGTTCGCTTCCGCGACCGCCGCAGCGGCGCGGTGGAGGAGATCCCCGCCGACACGGTGCTGACCGCCATCGGCTTCGAGCCCGGCCCGGCCGAGGCGCTGCACCGCGCGGCCTGCGGCCTGCCACCGGGCGTGGCCCTGCCGCCGGAACTCTCGCCCGGCCTCTACGCCGCCGGCTGGTTCCGCCGTGGCCCGCGCGGCACCATCCCGGAGGCCCGTGCCGAGGCGCGGCTCGTCGCCGATGCGGCGCGCGCAGCGCTCGCCACCGCCACGGGCGCGAAGCCGGGCCGGGAAGGGCTGGCCGCCCTGCTGCGGGAACGGGGCGTGGAGCCGGTGGGCTTCGCCGACTGGCTGCGCATTCGCGCCGCCGAGGAGGCCGCAGCCAGCGCCGGGCGGGTGCGCCGCAAGGGCGCCACCCGCGACGCCCTGCTGGCCCTGTGCCGTGAGCTGGCCGAGGCATGAGCGACATCCCGTTCGCCATCGCCGCCCCGCTCCGCCCCGGCGAGGTGGTGGAGCTGCGCGGCCGCCGCATCGAGGTGCCGCTGGACCTGTCCGGCCGCGCGCTCGGACATCTCGACCTGCGCGGCACCGTCTTCGCCGCGCCGCTGCGCCTCGCGGGCACGGTCTTCGAGGGGCTGGCCTGGTTCCAGGACTGCCGCTTCGAGGCCGGCATCGACGCCTCCGGCGCGCGCTTCGACCGCGATGCCCGCTTCGACGGTGCGGTCTTCGAACGCCAGGCGCGCTTCTCCGGCGCCGAGTTCCGCGGCACCGCCAGCTTCGACAGCGCCCGCTTCGCCACGCTGGCGGAACTCGACCACGCCGTGGCCTTCGGCAACCTTTCCTGCGACAGCGCCCGCTTCGAGGCTGCCGTGACGCTGCAGGACACTGAATGCCTGGGCGGCTTCTGGTGCAACGCCGCGCGCTTCGATGGCCGCGTGGACCTGCGCGGGCTGGAGGTGCATGGCCGCACCTGGCTGCGCGGCGCCTCGGGCGAGAAGGGCCCCGAGGCCCTGCTGCGCGAGATCACCGCCTACGGCTTTTCCTGGACCTGATATCCCACCGAGGAGACCCTGCGATGAAGCTCCTGATCCTGGTCGGCACCATGACCGGCACGGCGGAGATGGTGGCGGACGAACTGGCCGCCGCGCTGGACGGCGCCGAGATCGTGGCCATGGATGGCGGCGACCCCGCCGTGCTGGAGGGCGCGGAGGCCTGCATCCTCTGCACCTCCACCTATGGCGACGGCGAGGTGCCCGATGGCGCCAGGCCCTTCTACGACACGCTCCGCGCCTCCGCGCTCGACCTGTCCGGCCTGCGCTACGGCGTGATCGCGCTCGGTGACAGCAGCTACGAGACCTTCTGCGAAGGCGGCAAGCTGTTCGACAAGGCCCTTGCCGTGCGCGGCGCCCGCCGCATCGGCGAGGTCCTGTGCTGCGACGCCAGCTCCGGCGACATGCCGGAGGAGAAGGCCCGGGAATGGCTGGAAGACTGGCGGGACGCCCTCACCGCCGAAGCCGGCGCCACCGCCTGAGCTGCCGCGCGCCCCGTCCTGCGTTGCGCATCCCGGGGGGAAGGCTCTGCCTTCACCCCCGGTCCCCCCATCCGCCAGGACGCTGCGCGCCCTGGACCCCATTCGCTGGCTTCCGCTGCCGGCCGGATCGCGCCGGAGAGCGTGGCTCTCCGGCGACTGCCGCTGCCGCCAGCGCGGACAAGGGGTCTTCGTCTTTGTTCAGGAGCCCCGCCTTTCCGCCTGCTCCCAAGGATCAGGCAGGAAAGCTGACGGCTGCCACAGGCACCCACTCAAGCCAGGGGTCCGGGGACCGGCTTCGGTCCCCGGCGGAGGGGGGGCCGGGGGGGAGGCGGAGCCTCCGCCCCGGGGTTGGCCGGAAGGCGCCGCGCCTCACAGGATCGAGCCGGCTTCCTGCAGCAGGAAGTCGCAGAGCTGCACCACATGCGGGTCGCGGGCGGCGTCCGGGCGGGCGCGCAGGACGAAGGCCCAGGTGCCGGGCAGGGAGAGCGGCGCGAAGAGGCGCACCAGCCGCCCGGTGGCCAGTTCCGCATCCAGCAACGGCGAGCGCCCCAGCGCCACCCCGGCCCCGGCCAAAGCGGCGCCGATCACCTGGTTGTAGCTGCTGAAGCGCAGCACATGGCCGGTGCCGGGCTTCTGGCCCAGGATCGGCAGCCAGGTGGACCAGTCCTTCTCCGGGCTGTCGCCATCCTCTTCCAGCAGGCTGCGGCGCAGCAGTTCCTCCGGGGTGGCGATGGCGGCCAGGGCGGGGCTGCAGACGGGGAAGACCGTCTCGGCGAAGAGCAGCCGGTCCGGCGGCACGACCCGGCCGGGCCGGGCGCGCAGGATGGCGAGGTCCAGCCCCTCCGCCGCCATGTCCGGCACATTCGTTTCCACCGCGCGCATGTGCCAGGCGATGCTGGGATGCAGCGCAGCGAAGCGGGCGAGGCGAGGCGCCAGCCAGAGCGAGGCGAAGGAGCCGCTGGCCGAGACCACGAGGTTCTGGCGCGGGTTCCGGGCCTTGTCGCGGATGGCGCCGCAGGCGCTGGCGAGACGGTCCAGCGTTTCCTCCACCACCAGCAGCAGCTCCCGCCCGGCATCGGTCGGGGCGGTGCGGCTATGGCCGCTGCCGTTGCGCGCGCGGCTCAGCAGCGGGGTGCCGAGCTGTTCCTCCAATTGGCGGATCTGGTGGCTGACGGCGCTGGTGCTGACATGCAGCATCTCGGCGGCCTGGGCGAAGCTGCCCTCCCGCGCCACGGCGGCGAAGGCCCGCAGGGCGGGGAGGGAAGGCAGATGGGCAGTCATGGCCGTTCGAAATAGCTCAACAGCGGATGAAAAGCTTGCATTTGCCGGCGCTGGGCCACCGGCCCAGCATCCGGCAGGGCCGCACCAGGCGGTCACGGGCTTCGAGGATTCGGCATGTATTTTGATGCGCGCCTGTGGCGCCTGACCAGGGGCCTGCGCCCCGGAATGCTGCTCGGCGTCGTGCTGGGCCTGCTGGCGCTGGCGGCGGGCATCGCGCGCTTCGCCTTCCTGGGCGTGGCCCTGGCCCGGGTCTTCGCCGGGGAGGGGCTGGTCGGGGCCGCCTGGCCGCTGGCCGGGGCGGTGCTGGCGGTGCTGCTGCGCGGTGTCCTCGACCATGCCCGCGCCGCCCTGGCGCACCGCCGCCGCGGTGCAGACCAAGCTGCGCGCCGCGCTCTTCGACCGCATCGCCGCCCTCGGCCCCGCCTGGTTCGCGGGGGAACGCACCGGCGGCGTCATGCTCTCGATGATCGACGGGGTGGAGCAGCTCCAGACCTTCTTCGGCCAGTACCTGCCGCAGCTCGCCATTGCCGCCTGCGCCCCGGTGGCGATCTTCCTCTTCATCGCCTGGTGGGACGTGCCGGTGGCGCTGGTGCTGCTGACGGCGGCGCTGCTGACGCTGGTGCTGCCGGCCCTGGTGCATGGCTGGGACAAGCGGGCGGCGCTGGAGCGGCAGAAGGCCTTCAAGGCCTTCGGCGGGGAGTTCCTCGACGCGGTGCAGGGCCTGCCGACCCTGCAGGCCTTCGGGCAGAGCGCCGCCTATGGCCGCCAGCTCGCGGCAAAGGCCCGCGCCCTCTACCGGACCACCTTCCGCGTCCTCGGCCTTTCGGTGATGACGCGCGGCATCACCGACACCGGCATGGCGCTGGGTTCCGCCATCGCGCTGATCCTCGGCGCGCACCGCGTCGCCAGCGGCGAGATGAGCCTGGAGGCGCTGCTGGTCGTGCTGATGGCCGGCACCGAGATCTTCCGCCCGCTGCGCGACCTGCGCTCCGTGCTGCACCAGGGCATGATCGGCCAGTCCGCCGCCGCCGGGCTGCACGCGCTGCTGGAGGCTGAGCCCGCCATCGCGCCGGGCGGCACCGCGCTGCGGCTGGGCGAGGCGGCGCCGGAGATCCGCTTCGAGGGCGTGCGCTTCGCCTATCCCGGCGGGCGGCAGCCGGCGCATGACGGGCTGGACTTCACCATCCGCGGCGGCGAGCGCGTCGGCCTCGTCGGCCCCAGCGGCGCCGGCAAGTCCTCGGTGATCCGGCTGCTGCTGCGGCAGTTCGACCCGCAGGCGGGCCGCATCCTGATCGGCGGCCAGGACGTCGCGACGCTGGACCCCGCCGGCATCGCCGCACACGTGGCGATCGTGGCGCAGGACGCCACGCTCTTCCACGGCACGGTGGCGGAAAACCTCCGCCTGGGCCGTCCGGAGGCGACCCAGGCCGAGCTGGAGGCCGCCTGCCGCGCCGCCAACGCGCATGACTTCATCCAGTCCCTGCCCGGCGGCTACGACGCCCTGATTGGCGAGCGCGGCGCGCGGCTGTCCGGTGGGCAGCGGCAGCGGCTGGCCATCGCCCGCGCCCTGCTGCGCGACGCGCCGATCCTGATCCTGGACGAAGCACTTTCCGCCGTGGATGCGGAAAACGAGGCGGTGATCCAGCAGGCGCTGGACCGGCTGATGCAGGGCCGCACCGTGCTGATCCTGGCGCACCGCCTGTCCAGCGTGATCGGCGCGGACCGCATCCTGGTGCTGTCCGGCGGAAGGGTGGCGGAAAGCGGCACCCATGCTGCGCTGATGCGCCAGGGCGGCATCTACCGCCAGCTCATGGGCGCCCAGGCCGAGGAAAGAGGGCAGGGGGCGCTGGCCGATGCGCTGCGCCCCGCCGCGGAAAGCCATGCGGCGGCGGAGAGCGAGGCCGCGCCGGAGCCCGAGGACCTCAACGCCGCCGCCGCCTCGGTCGGCTGGGGCGAGACCCTGTCCAGCCTGATCCGCTACATCCGCCCCTGGCGCGGCAGGATGACGCTCACCGTGCTCTTCGGCATCGGCCGCGTCGCCGCCTTCATCGGCGTCGGCGTGCTCGGCGCGCTGCTGATCGCGGCGCTGCGCGACGGCGCGCCGGTGACGGGCCTCGCCATCGCGCTGGTCATCGCCGCGCCGGTGGCCGGCGGGCTGCACTGGCTGGAATCCTGGCTGGCGCACGACATCGCCTACCGCCTCCTCGCCGAGATGCGGATCGCGCTCTTCGACCGGCTGGATAGGCTGGGCCCGGCCTATCTGCTGCGGCGTCGGACGGGCGACCTCGTTTCCCTCGCCACCACGGATGTCGAGACGGTGGAGTATTTCTACGCCCATACCGTGGCCCCGGCGGTGGTGGCCCTGCTAGTACCGCTGACCGTGCTCGGCGTGCTGGCCTGGGCCGCCTGGCCGCTGGCCCTCGCCCTGCTGCCCTTCCTGCTCTACGCCGGGCTGGCCCCCACCCTGGCGCGGCGGCGCATCGATGTCCTGGGCGCGGAATCCCGCGCCGCGCTGGGCGAGCTGGGCGCGCATGTGACCGAGACCATCCAGGGCCTCGGCGACCTGCTGGCCTTCCGGGCCGTGGGCGCGCGGCGCGCGGCCTTCCTGGCCCGGGTGGCGGCCTACCAGGACCGGCGCCTTTCCCTGATGCAGGACCAGTCCCGCGCCGGGGCGGCGCTGGATGTCGCGACCGGCCTGGGCGGGCTGGCGGTCGGCGCCGTGGGCGCGGCCCTGGCCGCGTCCGGGCGGCTCGACGCGTCGCTGCTGCCGATGCTGATCCTGCTCGCCATCGCCGCCTTCCTGCCGGTTTCCGAGATCGCCCAGGTCGGGCGGCAGCTCGCCGACACCATCGCCTCCACGCGAAGGCTGCGCGTGGTGGAACGCGAGCTGCCGGCGGTGGTGGGCGGCGCCATGGAACCGTCTTCGCCCAAGGGCGGGTCGGCAGTGGCGTTCGAGGCCGTCGGATTCACCTATCCCGGCCGCAGCCGCCCGGCCCTGACCGGGCTGGACCTCGCCCTGCCCGCCGGGCGCACCGCGGCGCTGGTCGGCCCCTCCGGCGCGGGCAAGTCCACCGTCGCCAGCCTGCTGCTGCGCTTCTGGGACCCGCAGGCGGGGCGCATCCTGCTGGATGGCACCGACCTGCGGGAACTGACGCTGGACGGGCTGCGCCGCCATGTCGCCCTGGTGGCGCAGGATACCTACCTGTTCAACGACACGCTGGAGGCTAATATCCGCCTCGCCCGGCCCGAGGCCAGTCCGGCGGCGCTGCAACGCGCCGTGGAACAGGCGGCGCTGGCGGATTTCGTGGCGGGCCTGCCCCAGGGCCTCGCTACGCCGGTCGGGGAGCGCGGCGTGCAGCTTTCCGGCGGGCAGCGCCAGCGCATCGCGATCGCCCGCGCCTTCCTGAAGGATGCGCCGGTCCTGGTGCTGGACGAGGCGACCTCGCATCTCGACGCTATCAGCGAGGCCCAGGTGCGGGCGGCGCTGGAGGCGCTGATGCGCGACCGGACGGTGCTGGTGATCGCCCATCGGCTTTCCACCATCCGCAACGCCGATACCATCCTGGTGATGCAAGGCGGCCGGGTGGTGGAGGCCGGCAACCACGCGGCACTCCTGGCGCGGCGGGGTGCCTATGCGCGTCTGGTGTCGTGGCAGATGGATGCGGTGGCGGGGTGATCCCGCGGAGTACCAGTGGTCACCGCCGGGGGAGGCTCCGCCTGCCCCCGGAACCCCCACCGCCGGGGACATCGTATGTCCCCGGACCCCGCCTTTCGCTGGTGCCGGTGGCAAGGATAGTTCCTGTCCCGATCCCCCGGAACGGGTGTGCCAGCGGGGCTTCCGAAAACAAGATCAGAGGCACGGTTTCCGCGCCGATGGCACCCACAGCCGCCGTAGAGCACAGCTCTCCCGCGCGGCCAGCCTCAGCGAGCGCCCACTCACCGGACCAGGGCACGCAGTGTCCTGGCGGAGTGGGGGTTTGGGAGCGAGACGGAGCCTTGCCCCCAAGACGGCCGGAACTGACCCCCGGACTTACTTCAGGTGCTGGGCGAGGTACTTGTTCATCTCGAACATGGTGACCTTGTCCTTGCCGAAGACCTTGCTCAGCTTGTCGTCGGCCAGGATCTCGCGCTTGTCCTTCGGGTTCTGCAGGTCATGGGCCTTGATGTATTCCCAGACCTTGCTGACGACCTCGCCGCGCGCCAGCTTGCCTTCGCCGACAACGGCGGCCAGCTCGGGGGAGGGCTGGAGCGGCTGCTGCAGCGCGTTCGGCTTGTCGCTCTTGGCCGCCGGCTTCTTTTCCGTGGTCTTGGTGCTCATCAAGTCACTCCGAATCCGTTCCGTCCGAGATACGCGACGGCTTGTTGCACAAGCAGTTCAGGGAGGCGAGGGTTGCGCCCGTCACCCCGGCCAGGGCCGTTGACCCGTCTGTGGCGGATGGGACGGGCCCCCGCAACCAATGGCGGCAATGCACGGGATGCTGGCGAAACCCGCCGCCTCTGGCAAGCCGCATCGCCACGGCGTGGCGATGGGCCTGGAATTTCAGCGGACAAGCGCCGCTCCCGTCCGGTTCAGCGCAGCTTCTGGTCCAGGGCGTCGCGCAGCCCGTCTCCCAAAAGATTGAAGGCCAGCACCGTCAGGAAGATGGCGAGGCCCGGGAAGAAGGTCAGGTGGTCCGCCACGCCCAGGTAGGAACGCCCATCCGCCAGCATCGCCCCCCATTCCGGCGAGGGCGGCTGCGCCCCCAGGCCCAGGAAGCTCAGCCCCGCCGCCACCAGGATGGCGGTGCCGATGCGCAGCGAGGTGGTGACGATCACCCCTGGCAGCGTGCCGGGCAGGATGTGCCGCAGCACCAGCGGCAGGCGCTTCACGCCGATGGAGCGTGCCGCCTGGACATAGAGCGTCTGCTTCAGCGCCAGCGTGCTGCCGCGCACCACGCGGGCATAGATCGGGATGCTGAACACCGCCACGGCATAGATGACGTTCGCCACGCCCGGCCCCAGCAGCGCCACCACGGCGATGGCGAGCAGGATGCCGGGAAAGGCCAGCATCACGTCGCAGAGCCGCATCACCAGGCTGTCCACCCAGCCGCCGAAGAAGCCGCTGACGAGGCCCAGCGCCACGCCGAGCACGCCGCCCAGCATGACCGAGAGGAAGCCGACCGAGAGCGAGATCTGCGCGCCCCAGAGGATGCGGCTGAAGATGTCGCGCCCATAGGCATCCGTACCCGCCCAGTGCAGGGCGGAGGGGCCGGCCAGGATGTTGTTGTAGTCGGGCTCCGCCGGGTCGTAGGGCGCGATCCAGGGCGCGGCGATGGCCGCCAGCACCACCAGCAGGATCAGGCCCCCCGCCACCATGGCCACGCGCTGGCGCAGGAAGCGGCGCCAGAACTCGCCCCAGGGAGACTGGATCTCCAGCGGCGCCGTCGTGCCCGTGCCGGCGATGTCGTCGAGGGGAGCGTCGCTCATTTCAGGCGAATCTCCGGGTTCACCACGGCGTAGAGCTGGTCCACGACGAGGTTGATGAGGACGAATTCCAGGGCGAAGAGCAGGATCAGCGCCTGGATCACGGGATAGTCGCGGTAGGAGACGCTGTCGATCAGCAGCCGCCCCAGCCCGGGCCAGGCGAAGACCGTCTCGATCACGATGGCGCCGCCGAGCAGCGTGCCGAATTCCAGCCCGGTCATGGTGATCACCGGGATCAGCGCGTTGCGCAGCGTGTGGTGCCAGACCACGCGCCGCTCCGGCACGCCCTTCATGCGGGCGGTGCGGACATAGTCCTCCGACGCCACCTCGACATAGGCGGAGCGCGAGAAGCGCGCCAGGATCGCCGCCACCGTGGTGCCCAGGGTGAAGCCCGGCATGATGAAGCTGGTCCAGCCCTCGTAGCCGCCGGTCGGCAGCCAGCCGAGCCGCACGGAGAAGACGTTGATCAGCAACAGGCCCAGCCAGAAGGAGGGAAAGGAGATGCCGGAAACGGCGAAGACCATTCCCAGCCGGTCCTGCCACCGGTTGCGCTTCACGCCGGAGACCACGCCGATCAGCACGCCGACGACGGTGGCCCAGGCCATGGCCACCACCGTCAGCCAGAAGGTCGGCATGAAGCGCTCGCCGATCTCCTCCGCCACCGGACGCTTGGTCTTGGTGGAACGGCCGAGGTCGCCCTGCAGCGTGTTCCCCATGTAGCGCAGGTACTGGTTCCAGATGGGCCGGTCGAGGCCCATCTCCTCGCGCACCAGGGCCACGTCCTGCGCCGTCGCATCCGGCCCGGCGACCAGCCGCGCCGGATCGCCCGGCAGCAGGCGGACGAAGGCGAAGACGAAGATCGACACCGCGACCAGAACCGGCACGGCGCCGAGCAGGCGGCGCAGGGCGTAGCCGAGCATCAGGAGAGTGCCGCTTCCTCGATGAGCAGGCCGCCGTCAGGGATGCGGTACATCCCGGTCAACTTCTTGCTCCTGGCCGACAGCACGTTCTCGACGCCAAGGAAGATCCAGGGCGCGTCCTTCCAGATCTTCACCTGGGCATCCTTGTACAGCGCCTCGCGCTTCGCCGGGTCGGCGGTGGCGATGGCGGCCTCCAGCGCCTTGTCGACATCGGGGTTGCTGTAATAGGCGGTGTTGTAGAGCTTGGGCGGGAAGCCCTGGCCCCAGAGCAGCGGGCGCAGTCCCCAGTCGGCATCGCCGGTCGAGGAGGACCAGCCGCCATAATAGGTCTGAATCTGCGCGTCCTCCGGCTTCTGCACCGACCAGATGCGGTCCTGCAGCACGCCGGTCTCCATCGGCATGACGTTCACCTTCACGCCGACGGCGGCGAGCTGCTGCTGCATGAACTGCATGCCGCGCTGCGCCAGCGTGTTGTTCTGCGCCCACATCTCCGTCTCGAAGCCGTTCGGGTAGCCGGCCTCGGCCAGCAACCGCTTCGCCTTGGCGACGTCGTATGCATAGGGCTCCTGCCGGCTGTAGAAGCCCAGCTTCGGCGGGATCGGCGCGTCGAGGGGCTGCGCGAAGCCGTTATAGACGACCTTGGCATAGGCCTCCTTGTTCACGGCATGGTTCAGCGCCTGCCGCACCCGCACGTCGCTGAACGGCTTCTTCATGCAGTTCATCGAGACATAGCGCGCGATGATCGACGGGCTGTCCACGATCTCGACATTCGGGCTGCGCTGCACCACCGCGGCCATCTCCGGCGGCAGCGGGTAGATGAAATGCGCCTCGCCGGTCTGCAGCATGGCGATGCGCGCGCCGTTCTCCGGCACGGAGCGGAAGGTCACCGTCTCCACCTTCGGCAGGCCGGGCTTCCAGTAGCCGGTGTTCTTCTTCACCTTCAGCGTGTCGGCGTTCCAGGACACGAAGGTGAAGGGGCCGGTGCCAACCGGGTTGCGCCCGATCTCCTTGCCGAACTGCGCGATCGCCTTGGGGCTCAGCATCATGCCGGCCGGGTGCGCGATGGTGTTCACGAAGGCGCCGAAGGGCTCCTTCAGGATCACGCGCGCGGTCAGCGGGTCCACCACCTCGACCCGGTCGAGCATGGCGAGCAGGCTCTGCCGCTTCAGCCGGTTCTCCGGATTGGCGACGCGCTCGAAATTCGCCTTCACCGCCTGGGCATCGAAAGGCGTGCCGTCGTGGAAGGAGATGCCCTGGCGCAGCTTGAAGGTGAAGACCTTCGCGCTGTCGTCGGCGGTGTAGCTCTCGGCCAGCACGGGGATGAGCTTCATCTCCGGATCGAAGCCATAGAGGCCCTGCAGCATCAGCCGGCAGGCCGACTGCGACAGCGTGTCGTTGACATCGGCTGGGTCCAGGCCGGTCAGGTTGTCGGGCACGCCGACCACGAGGTCGTTGGCGGCGGCCTGGGCCGGCGTCACCTGGCCCAGCCAGGGCAGGGCGGCGCTCACGCCCAGCGCGCCCATCAGGGCGCGGCGGCGGATGGCGGGGAAGTCGGTCACGAAATCCTCCTCTTCAAGCGTGATGACCACAAGCCGGAACGGCCGGAGGTCCGGATCACGCGAACAAACACGCGGCGTGCCGGCCGGAGGCCTCGGTTCACGCGATCAGTACAGGCCGCCGACATGGTGCCGCGCGACGAAATGGTCAGGCCCGACCGGCACCAGCGGCGCCACCTCGGGCGGGTCGTCCGGGCGGCGCAGCGGGCTCGGCACCTCGCTGTCGTCCAGGCCGCGGTCATGGCCACGCCGCGCCGGATCGGGAACCGGAACGGCGGCCAGCAGGCGCTTCGTATAGGGGTGCTGCGGGTCGTTCATCACCGCCTGCCGGGGGCCGATCTCCACCACCTGGCCCAGATACATCACCGCCACGCGATGGCTGATCCGCTCCACCACCGCCATGTCGTGGCTGATGAAGAGATAGGCCAGCCCCATCTCCCGCTGCAGACGCATCATCAGGTTCACCACCTGGGCGCGGATCGACACGTCCAGCGCCGCCACGGATTCGTCGGCGATGATGACCTGGGGCTCCGAGGCCAGGGCGCGGGCGATGCAGACGCGCTGCCGCTGCCCGCCGGAAAGCTCGTGCGGATAGCGCCGCGCGTGTTCCGGCCCCAGCCCCACCTGGGTGAGAAGCTGCGCCACCCGGTCCTGCACCGCGCGGCCGCTCAGCAGCCTGTGGGTCAGGATCGGCTCGGCCACGGAAAAGCCCACGGTCAGGCGCGGATCGAGCGAGGCGAAGGGGTCCTGGAAGACGAACTGCACGCCGCGCCGCAGCCGCGCCTCCTTGGCGTCGTCGAGCCGGGTCATGTCCTCGCCCGCGAAGCGGATCTCGCCACCGATCGGCTGCTCCAGCCGGATGATCGAGCGTCCCGTGGTGGACTTGCCGCAGCCGGACTCGCCCACCACCGCCAGCGTCTCGCCGGGGCGCAGCGCGAAGCTCACCTTCTCCGCCGCATGGATGCGCCCGGCCAGCCGGCCGAAGAAGCCGCGCTTCACGTCGAAGCGGGTGGTCAGGTCGCGCACCTCCAGCACCGGCTCGGCGCCGGGGCGCACCGTGTCCTGCGGCTCGGGCGGCGGGGCGTCCGGCATCGCGAAGGGCTCGGGCAGGGGCTTCGCCGCCAGGCTGCCCAGCACCGGCACCGCGGCCAGCAGGCGCTGCGTATAGGGGTGCCTCGGCGCGGCGAAGATGCGCCCGACCTCGCCTTCCTCGACCTGCTCGCCGCGGCGCATCACCACCACCCGGTCCGCGATCTCGGCCACCACCCCCATGTCGTGGGTGATGAAGATCATGCCGAGATCCGTCTCCTTCTGCAGGGCGCGGATCAGCCGCAGCACCTGGGCCTGCACCGTCACGTCCAGCGCCGTGGTCGGCTCGTCGGCGATCAGCAGGCGCGGGCGGCAGGACAGCGCCATGGCGATCATCACGCGCTGGCGCATCCCGCCCGACATCTGGAAGGGATAGCGCCCCAGCTGCCGCTCCGCCTCGGGGATGCGCACCCGGTCCAGCATCCGCTTCGCCTCCGCCCGGGCGGCAGTGCCGTCCAGCCCCTGGTGCAGCTCGATCGCCTCGGCGATCTGGTCGCCGACCTTCAGAACCGGGTTCAGGCTGGTCATCGGCTCCTGGAAGATCATCGCGATCTCCGGGCCGCGCAGGCGGCGCATGGCCTCCGGCGCCTCGGCCGCCAGGTCGCGCAGCCGGCCCTCGCGGTCACGGAACGCGATCCGCCCGCCGGTGATCCGCCCGCCCGCATGGTCGATCAGCCGGGTCACGGCCAGCGAGGTGACGGACTTGCCCGAGCCGCTCTCGCCCACCAGCGCCACCGTCTCGCCGGGCGCCACGGACAGGTCCAGCCCCTTCACGGCGGTGAAGCCGCCGAAGCCCACGCTCAGCCCGGAGATGCGGAGCAGCGTGACGTCGGGGGCGGGGGAGGGGGCGGAAGCCAAAAGGGCGGGTTCCTTCAGGGGAAGAGGCGCAAAGAACGGCATGGTCGGATCGGGCCGCACCGCCATATCCCAGGCAGAGCGGGGGGCGACGCGGAAGTCTGGCCTGTCCGGCCTGGAAGCGGGAACAAGGGAGCGGCCGGAACCTCCCAGCCCCGGCTCCCCAGCCCACAAGCGCCGCCTTCTAGCTTCCCGCGGCCGGTTCGACCAGAGGCAGGCAAGGGGTTGCGTATTTCGCGCGAAAACCAGGGGGAATTTCAGCGACGCACAAGGGACGGCTTCGGTTTTTCGGCAAATCACGCAGAAACAGGTTGACTCTCCGCCGGTCGGCGCCGAATTGCGGTTCATCGACTGCGTGTTCCACGCAAAATGCCGGCGCCCTGGGGCGCAAGGGGAGGACCCATGCAACTGCCCATCAAGCGTGCCATCGAGAAGGTCCCGGGCGGCATGATGGTCGTTCCCCTGGCGCTGGGCGCCGTCATCGCGACCTTCTTCCCGGACACGTCGAAATTCTTCGGCTCCTTCACCGGTGCGCTCTTCACCGGCTCGCTGACCATCCTGGCGGTCTTCTATGTCTGCATGGGTGCCAGCATCGACTTCAAGGCGACGCCCTATATCCTGAAGAAAGGCGGCACCCTGTTCGCGGTGAAGATCGGCATGGCCATGCTGATGGGCGTGGTCTTCGGCCACTTCCTGGGCGAGGCGCCGGTCGGCTCCGGCCTTTTCGCGGGGCTTTCCACCCTGGCCATCGTGGCGGCGATGAACGACACCAACGGCGGCCTCTACATGGCGCTGATGGGCCAGTACGGGGAGCCGCGCGATGTCGGCGCCTATACGGTGATGACGCTGGAATCCGGCCCCTTCCTGACCATGGTGACGCTGGGCGTGGCAGGCCTCTCGGCCTTTCCCTGGCCGACCCTGGTGGGCTCCATCCTGCCGCTGGTGGTGGGCATGATCCTGGGCAACCTCGACCGCGAGATGCGCGGCTTCCTCAGCCGCGCCATCCCGGTGATGATCCCCTTCTTCGCCTTCGCGCTGGGCAGCGGCCTCGACCTGGCCAAGGTCTGGCAGGCCGGGCTTCTCGGCCTGGGCCTGGGCCTCGCCGTGGTGGTGGTCACCGGCATCCCGCTCTTCCTGGCCGACCGCGCCATCGGCGGCACGGGCGTCGCCGGTGTCGCGGCCGCCTCCACCGCCGGCAACGCGGCGGCGGTGCCAGCCATCGTGGCCTCCGCCAACCCCGTCTATGCCGAGGCCGCCGCCCATGCCACCGTGCTGGTCGCCGCGGCGGTGATCGTGACCACGGTGCTGGTGCCGCTGCTGACCGCCTGGACCGCCCGGCGCACCGGCCGCCCGCCGGCGCCGGACACGGCATCGGCCGAAAGCGGAGCCGGACGGACGGCGCCGCTGCGGGCGCGGCACGGCTGAGGATGGCCATGGACGGCACGCCCACCCCACCTTCGCGCTGGCTGATCCTGGCGGACGACCTGACGGGAGCGGCGGACTGCGCGATCGCCTTCGCGCGGCGCGGGCTGGAGGCTGGGGTAGGCTGGCATGCCAGCCTGGACCAGGCCGCGCCGGAAAGGGCGGATGATCCGGAGCAGGCGGGCGGCAGGGTGCTGGCGGTGGATGCCGACAGCCGCCGCCTGTCCCCCGGGGCGGCCGCCGCCCGGCACACGGCCCTGCTGGCGCGGCTGCACAGCCCGGGACCCCTGCCCGCGCCGGGGCTGATCAAGAAGATCGACTCCACCCTGCGCGGCCAGCCGGTGGCGGAACTCGCGGCCACATTGCGGGCCCTGCGCGCCGTCTCCGGCCCCCGGCTGGCCGTCGTCGCCCCGGCCTTTCCCGGCACCGGCCGCACGACGCGCGACGGGCGCATCCACCTGGACGGCACGCCGCTGGAGCAGACGCCGCTCTGGGCGCGCGACCACAGCTATCCCAGCGCGCACCTGCCGGAAGTGCTGCGCGCCGCGGGGCTGCGCAACGCCGCCCTGTCGCTGGCCGTGCTGCGCGACGAGGCCGCCCTGGCCGCCGCCTTGCGCCAGGCCCTGGACGAGGCCCTGGACGGGCGGCTGGAAGCGGTGGTCTGCGACGCCGAGACGCCCGAGGATCTGGATCGCCTCGCCCGTGCCAGCCTGCCCCTGGCCGGAGCGCTGTTCTGGGTCGGCTCGGGCGGCATCGCCGCCGCCCTGGCCGGGGTCCTGCCGGCACGGGACACCGCCCCCGTGCCGGCCCTGCCGCGCAGCGGCGCCGGCGTGCTGCTGGTGGTGGGCAGCGTCGCCGAGGCCTCCCGCAACGCCGCCGCGCGGCTGGTGGCGGAAGGCGCCGTGACCCCCTTCACCGTCGCCCCCGCCCTGCTGCGTGCCGGTCCCGCCGATCCGGGCTGGGCACCGCTGGCCGCGGAGATCGCCGGCTCCCTGTCCCAGGGGCGCGACACGCTGGTGCAGATCGCCTCCGATCCCGCCGCCGACCTGCGCCAGGGCGCGGCCCTGGCCGAGGCCCTGGCCCTGCTCCTGGCCCCGGCCGGAGCGTGCATGGCCGGCCTCTTCGCCACTGGCGGCGAGACCGCCTGCGCCCTGCTCACCGGCCTCGGCGTGCATGGCATCCGCCTGCTGGAGGAGGTGGAGCCCGGCGTGCCGCTCGGCATCACCCGGGGGGCGCTGCGCGTCCCGGTGATGACCAAGGCCGGCGCCTTCGGCCATGAACGCAGCCTGCTGAACAGCCTCGCCCGCCTGCACGACCTTCTCGGAAAACGGACATGACCCAGAACCAGGACAGCTCCATCCAGGAGCGCCCGATCGTCGCCATCACCATGGGCGATGCCTCCGGCATCGGGCCGGAGATCATCATGAAGGCCCTGGCCCGGCCGGAGGTGCACGCGATGTGCCGCCCGCTGGTGGTGGGGGAGGCGACCCGGCTGCGCGAGGCCGGCGCCATCGCGAAGTCCGGCCTCGCCGTGCGGGCGCTGAGCGAGCCTTCCGGGGCGCGCTACGAGCCCGGCACGGTGGATGTGATCGACCTCGGGATCATCCCGGCCGGCCATCCCTTCGGCAAGGTCCTGCCGCTCTCGGGCGAGGGCGCCTACCGCTACATCGAGCGCGCCACGCGCCTGGTCGAGGCAGGCGAAGCGGATGCCATCTGCACCGCGCCGCTGAGCAAGGAGGCGCTGCACGCCGCCGGCCACAAGTACCCGGGCCATACCGAGCTGCTGGCGCACCTGACCGGCACGCCGGAGGTGTCGATGATGCTGGTGGCGCCGAAGCTGCGCGTGATCCACGTCACCACGCATATCGGGCTGATGGACGCGATCCGGCGGATCGAGCCGGGCCTGGTCGGGCGCGTCATCGCCCGCGGCCGCGCCACGCTGGTCAAGGCGGGCATCGCGGAGCCGCGCATCGGCGTCTGCGGCATCAACCCGCATGCCGGCGAGAACGGGCTCTTCGGCCAGGGCGAGGAGGAGGAGAAGATCATCCCCGCCGTGGAGACCTGCCGCGCCAAGGGCTGGAAGGTCGAGGGCCCGCTGCCCGCCGACACGCTGTTCTTCCGCGCCGCGCGGGGCGACTTCGACCTCGTCGTGGCGATGTACCACGACCAGGGCCATGGCCCGGTGAAGGTGATGGGGCTGGAGGCCGGGGTGAACATCACCATCGGCCTGCCGGTGATCCGCACCTCGGTCGACCACGGCACCGCCTTCGACATCGCGGGCCAGGGCATCGCCGACGATGGCAGCCTTGTCGAGGCGCTCCGCCAGGCCGCCGACCTCGCCCCGCGCCGGCAGCACGCCGCCTCCGCCGCCTGATCGTGCCGGAGCATCGGGGGGCCTCCCATGCCGAGGGCCCGTCCCGCCCGGCGCGGTTTCGCACCGGGATCGGCCTTTCGGCGGAAGAGCGGATTCACGCTTCCGGACGATGCCGTCCCGCGGCAATCCGCTCTATCCTGAAGCCATGCAGCGCAGACGGGAACGACTCGACGCCATCCTGAAGGCCATCGAGGATGGCGAGACGGATGTGGATGGGCTTGCCGCCCGCTTCGGCGTCTCCGCCTCCACGGTGCGGCGCGACCTGCAGGACCTTTCCTCCCGCCGGGCCATCGCGCGCACCTATGGCGGCGCGATGCTGGCGCGGCCCGGCATCGAGCAGAGCCTTTCGGCGCGCGCCGGGCAGAGCCGCGCCGCCAAGGCCGCCATCGCCGAGGCCGCGCTGGCGCGGATCGCCGATGGCGAGACGCTGATCCTCGACGGCGGCTCGACGGTCGAGGCGCTGGGCCGCCGGCTGCGCGGCCGCCGGCTGCGCGTCATCACCAACAACCTGCCGCTGATCCCCATCCTGGCGGATGCGCCGGGAATGGAGCTGATCGTGCTCGGCGGCACGGTGCGCCCGATCAGCATGGGCACCACCGGCGCCCTGGCCGAGCAGGCCCTGCGGCACATGCATGCAGACAGGCTCTTCACCAGCGGCGACGGGCTGCTGCCCGGCGAGGGGCTCTGCGAGGCAACGCTGGAGCAGGTCTCGCTGAAGTCGCTGATGATGCGCCAGGCCCGCGCGGTCTTCGTCCTGGCCGATGCCTCCAAGCTTGGCCAGGATACGCAGCCCTTCCGCGCACCCCTGCCGCCGCGCTGGGTGCTGGTCACGGATGCGCCGCCCGCCGCCTGCGCCGCCTTTGGCGAGGCCGAGGTCATCCGCGCTGGCTGAACCCGGAGCGGGAACGGTCCGGTGTGTCCCTGGGGGCGAGGCTCCGCCTCGCCCCCAAACCCCCACTCCGCCAGGACCCTGAGGGTCCTGGACCTCCCGTTCGTTGGCGCCTGCCTGTGGCCGGACCGCGCCGGAGAGCCATGCTCTCCGGCGGACTGCCGGTACCGCCAGCGCGGACAGGGTGTCTTTCCTCTTCCCGGGAGGAGCCCCGCCCATCCACCTGCGCCAAGGGATCGGGCGGAATGCCGGCCTTGCCAGCCCGAGCCAACGAAAGGCGGGGTCTGGGGGGATACTATCCCCCCAGCGGTGGGGGCTCCGGGGGCAGGCGGGGCCTCCCCCGGGGGTCGCCACAAGAGCGACGCCCCGCACCCCGGAGGTTTTACGGGGCCGTCATGGATGGACGAAGCGTGACCAAGATGAGGCTGGCGCAAGCGGTGCGAAACCGTTCATGATCCTGCCGGAACAAAGAAGTAGGGAGTATCGGCCATGCCTGCGACCGTGTCCTGTCGTCCTGGCCGCCCGTTCCACGCGCGGTCCCGGCGCTTCCTTTCCGCATCCGGCGGCCATGGCCAGCGGAAACGCGAGCATCCCTCCGCCCTTGCGCGACGTCCGAGCCGATTCGTGACCTGGGTCCGGCTTTCCTGAAGTACGGCAGGTCCGGCGCGCCTGCTTCGCGGCCGCGCCTCACCCCCATGCGGATGGCCGGGCACGGAACACCAGCGCGAGACGAGAGTGGATGGAGCAGATGAGCGAAGCCACGCCGCGCCTGGAAATGCGCGACGTGTCCAAGAGCTTTCCCGGTGTCAAGGCGCTGGACAAGGTACGGCTGAAGGCTTGGGGCGGCGAGATCCTCGCGCTGATGGGCGAGAACGGCGCGGGCAAGTCCACGCTCATGAAGATCCTGTCGGGCGCCTACCAGGCCGATCCGGGCGGGCAGATCCTGATCGACGGGCAGCCCGTCTCGATCGCCGATCCGATCGCCGCGCGGCGGCTGGGCATCGCGATCATCTATCAGGAGCTCGCCCTCGCGCCGAACCTGACGGTGGCGGAGAACATCTATCTCGGCCGCGAACCTTCCCGCGCCGGGCGCATCGACCGCCGCGCGATGCGCGAAGGCTGCCGTGCCGTGCTGGAACGCCTCGGCGCGCCCTTCACGCCCGATACGCTGGTCGGCACGCTCTCCATCGCCGAGCAGCAGCTCGTCGAGATCGCCCGCGCCCTGCAGGCGGAATCCAAGATCCTGGTGCTGGACGAGCCCACCACCGCGCTGTCCTCGCGCGAGACGGAGCGGCTTTTCGCCCTGGTGCGGCAGCTGCGGGCGGAAGGGATCGCGCTGATCTACATCAGCCACCGCATGGCCGAGATCTACGAGCTCGCCGACCGTGTCACCGTGCTGCGCGACGGCAGCTATGTCGGCACGCTGGAACGCGGGGAGATCGACGCGCCCTCGCTGGTGCGGATGATGGTCGGGCGCGACCTGTCGAGCTTCTACAAGAAGGCGCACGACCCGCATGGCGGCAAGGGCCCCGTGGTGCTGGAGGTGCGAGGCCTCACCGATGGCGGCCGCCGCGTGCACCCCTGCGACCTGACCCTGCATCGCGGCGAGGTCCTGGGCATCGCCGGCCTCGTCGGCTCGGGGCGGACGGAGCTGGCGCGGCTGATCTACGGCGCCGACCCAAGCGCGGGCGGCGAGGTGCGGCTGAACGGGAAGCGCGCCGAGATCCGCTCCCCGGGCGAGGCGCTGGAGGCGGGCATCGCCTATCTGACCGAGGACCGGAAGGGGCTGGGCCTCTTCCTCGACATGTCCTGCGGCGGCAACATCAATCTCGGCGTCATCGCCCGCGACGCGCTGCCGGGCGGGCTGCTCAACCTCGCCGCCGGGCGCCGCCGCGCCGCCCAGGCCTTCGGCGCGCTGCGCGTGCGCGCCGCGAGCCCGCAGGTCACGGTCGGCGGCCTTTCCGGCGGCAACCAGCAGAAGGTGCTGCTGTCGCGCTGGCTGGAAACCCATCCGCAGGTGCTGATCCTCGACGAGCCGACGCGCGGCGTGGATATCGGCGCCAAGTCGGAGATGTACCGCATCGTCGACGAGCTGGCGCAGCGCGACATCGGCATCATCGTCATCTCCAGCGAGTTGCCGGAGATCATCGGCATCTGCGACCGCGTCCTGGTGATGCGCGAAGGGCGCATCGCCGGCGAGGTGCGCGGCCCCGACATCACCCAGGAAGCCATCATCGCCCATGCGACCGGCGCACATTGATACCGGGGCATGAGGCCAGGGAGGAAACACGGATGAGCGAGACCGGGAAGGCGCCCCTGCCATCCGGTGCCCCCGTCATGCCGGGCGGCGCCGGGCTCTCGGCACGCCGGGCGCAGCTCTGGAGCGTGCTGCAGGCCATCGGCATGCTGCCGGTGCTGATCCTGCTCTGCATCCTGTTCCATGTGCTGAGCGAGGGGCGCTTCTTCAGCGTGCAGAACCTGTCGATCGTGGCGCAGCAGGCCTCGATCAACAGCGTGCTGGGCGCCGGCATGACCTTCGTGATCCTGACCGGGGGCATCGACCTTTCGGTGGGCTCGGTGCTGGCGGCCTCGGCCATGTCGGCGCTGATCGTCTCGCTGCTGCCGGACCTGGGCTGGCTCGGCCTGCCCGCGGCGCTGCTCACCGGGCTCGGCTTCGGGCTGGTCAACGGCGCGCTGATCGCCTTCGGCAAGCTGCCGGCCTTCATCGTCACGCTGGGCTCGCTCACCGCGGTGCGGGGCCTGGCGCGGCTGATGGGCGGCGACACCACCATCTTCAACCCGGACCTGCCCTTCGCCTTCATCGGCGATGCCAGCATCCCCGTCGCCCCGGGCATCGGCATCCCCGTGCTGGCGGTGATCGCCTTCGCGGTGATCGTCCTCTCCTGGTACGTGCTGCGCCGCACGGTGCTGGGCGTGCGGATCTATGCGGTGGGCGGCAATGCCGCCGCGGCGCGGCTTTCCGGCATCAAGGTCTGGGCGGTGCTGCTCTTCGTCTATGCCGCTTCCGGCCTGCTTGCGGGCCTCGGCGGCGCCATGGCGGCGGCGCGGCTCTTTGCCGCCAACGGGCTGCAGCTCGGCCAGTCCTATGAGCTGGACGCCATCGCGGCGGTGATCCTGGGCGGCACCAGCTTCGTCGGCGGCATCGGCTCGATCTGGGGCACGCTGGTCGGCGCGCTGATCATCGCCGTGCTGACCAACGGGCTGATCCTCACCGGCGTCTCCGACATCTGGCAGTTCATCATCAAGGGCCTGGTGATCATCGGCGCCGTGGCGCTGGACCGGTTCCGGCTGCAGGGCAGCGCGCGGACCTGACGGGATCGCGGCGGGGCCGCCGCCCGCCCCGCCGCCACGCGACAACAAGGGCTGAGAAGAAGGAGAACGCCAGAATGCTGAAGACCATCCTGCTCGCCGGCGCGGCGGTGCTGCTTTCCACCGGGCTGGGCATGGCCAAGGAGGTGACGTCCATCGGCCTGAGTGTCGGCTCGCTGGGCAATCCCTATTTCGTGGCGGTGGGCAAGGGCGTTGCCGATGCCGCGCATGCCATCGGTCCGAACGTGAAGGTGACGACCACCTCGGCCGATTACGACCTGAGCAAGCAGGCGAGCCAGATCGACAATTTCATCGCCTCCGGCACCGACCTGATCCTGGTGAACGCGGTGGACCCCAACGCGCTGCTGCCCGCCATCCGCCGCGCCAAGGCCGCCGGCATCACCGTCGTCGCGGTGGACGTGACCGCCGCAGGCGCGGACGCCACGGTGCAGACGGACAACGTCAAGGCGGGCGCGATCGCCTGCGACTACATGGTGGACAAGATCGGCGGCAAGGGGAACGTGATCATCCAGAACGGGCCGCAGGTCTCGGCGGTGACCGACCGGGTGAAGGGCTGCAAGGAGGTGCTGGCCAAGCATCCGGAGGTGAAGCTGCTGTCCTCCGACCAGGATGCGAAGGGCTCCCGCGACGGCGGGCTGAACGTGATGCAGGCGCTGCTGACCCGCTTCAGCGATGTGCAGGGCGTCTTTGCCATCAACGACCCGCAGGCCATCGGCTCCGACCTCGCGGCACGGCAGCTCAACCGCACCGGCATCGTCATCACCTCGGTGGACGGCGCGCCGGACATCGTCGGCGCGCTGAAGGGCAAGACCCAGATCCAGGCCTCGGCCAGCCAGGACCCCTATACCATGGGCAAGCTGGCGGTGGAGACGGGGCGGGACATCCTGGCCGGCAAGAAGCCGGAAAGCCCGATGATCCTGATGCAGCCCAAGCTCGTCACCCGCGACAATGTCGGCGAGTATCCGGGCTGGACGCGCTGAGGGTTCACGCCTTCCCCGTGCCGGGGATGCCCGGGATTTCCGGACCCGCTGCCCGCAGGCGGGTCCCGGTGATGTGAATTCGCCGGAGGGCCTGGCCCCTCCGGCCACGGCCTTTTACCATGCACGCCGTTTCCAGCTTTAGTGTTTTAGGATTTTACTCTTTTATCCGGCTTTGTGGCGAAAGGGTGAGGCCCAGGCTTCCGCCCCAAGGGCCGGTGATGCCGGATGGCGAGAGCCAATGCTACGGGCCATGCCGGGCGATGCTTGGTCAGGCGGAGATCACCCGGGACGCTCCGCCGGCGGCACTGCGGGTCGCGTGGCGTTGATTTTATTCCTATAGCCTGGGGTGGGTCCGGGAAGCAAGGGGTGTTTGGGGGCCGTGGTCGCCCCGTGCGGCGGGGCGCGCGTGGCCCGGGGGATGGCCACGGAGCGTGACGCCCGGACCCTTGCAGGCCCGTGCCGGTGCGTTCCGCCGTCCGGATCAGAGCCCCGCCCCGGCCGGAACGATCACCGCGCCGTCGCGGATTCCCGCTGGCACGGCCTCCAGCGCGTCCCCGGCGCAGGGGCCGGAGACGCAGAAGCCGTCCTCGATCCGGAAGCGGGCGCCGTGCAGGGCGCAAACGACGTGCTCCCGCCGCCCGTCGAGGAAGCGGTCGGGCAGCACCTCCAGCGGCACGCCGAGATGCGGGCAGGAATTCAGGTAGACGAAGACCTGCCCGCCGCGCCGCACCGCCACCAGGCCGATGAAGCCGCCGGGCGATGCCGGGAAGCCCCGCGCGCCGCCATCCGGGATGTCCTCCAGACGGCAGAGCAGGCGCTCGCCTTCCGCCATGCCGCCCGCGTCACGCAGCGCGGCTGGCTTCGTCCTTCCAGCCCGCCATGTCGCAGAGGATGGCCCAGTGCTCCGCGCCCACCGGCATGACCGAGAGGCGCGACTGCCGCACCAGCGCCAGCCCGGCCAGGCGCGGATCGGCCTTGATCCCGGCCAGGGTGACCTTGCGCGGCACCGGGCCCAGCGCCTTCACGTCCACGCAGACCCAGCGGCCCGTGGCGTCGGTCGGGTCCGGGTAGGCGGTTCGCACCACCTCGACCACGCCGACGATCTCCTTGCCGATGTTGGAATGGTAGAAGAAGGCCTGGTCGCCCAGCGCCATCTCCCGCAGGTTGCGCGCCGCCGTGGCGTTGCGCACCCCCGTCCAGGGCTCCACCCCGTTCGCGACCTGCTGGTCCCAGGAGAAGGCGTCGGGCTCGCTCTTGACCAGCCAGTGCCGCATCTCAGCCGACCTTCGCGCCGTCCTTGAAGACGAGGCGGAAGGGCTCGACCGTGGTGGAGGCGAAGACCTCGGCGAAGGCATAGGGGTCGGCGGCGGCGAAGGCCTCGGCGGCCGCCCGGTCGGGCATCTCCACCACCAGCAGGCTGCCCCTGGGCTTGCCATCGCCATCCAGCAGCGGCCCGACCAGGACGAGGTCCTTCTGGTGGCTTTCCAGCCAGTTCAGATGGGCCGGGCGCGTCGCCGCGCGCTTGTCGAGCGCATCGGGCTTGTCCTCGCAACGAATGGCAAACAGCATGGCGGAGTCCCCGTTCAGCTTTTCGAGCGCGCACTCAAGCCCGGATCAACGGGCGCTTCAATCCATCGGCCCGAGGGCGTAGAGAGGCGGGGTGAGCGCCTCTTCCGCCCCCACCCCAGCCCCTGCCCAGGCGCCGGCCCCGGCTCCGCTTCCCGCGCGACGGGCCGCCGGCTGGCACCGTTTCGCCCAGCCGGGCCGCTTCCTGCGCCTGACCGAGCGCGCGACGCCCGTCCTCTGGGCGCTGGCCGCGCTCGTGCTCGCCATCGGCGTGCCCTGGGCGCTGGTCTTCTCCCCGCCGGACTGGCAGCAGGGGGAGACGGTGCGGATCATGTACGTCCATGTGCCGATGGCCTGGCTGGCGATGAGCGGCTATGCCACGCTGGCCCTGGCCTCGCTTTCCGGGCTGGTCTGGCGGCATCCGCTCGCCGATATCGTGGCGCGGGAGATCTCGCCGGTCGGCGCCGCCGTCACCGGCCTCTGCCTCCTGACCGGCAGCCTCTGGGGCAAGCCGATGTGGGGCACCTGGTGGGTCTGGGATGCGCGGCTGACCTCCGTTCTGGTGCTGTTCTTCTTCTGGGTCGGCCATGCCGCGCTGGTGCGCGCCTTCGAGGAGGAGGAGCGCGGGGCGCGGATGGGCGCCATCCTGGCCCTGGTCGGGGCGGTGAACCTGCCGATCGTGAAATTCTCGGTGGACTGGTGGAACACGCTGCACCAGCCCGCCTCGGTGGCCCGGCTCGGCGCCCCCGGCCTGCATGTGGACCTGCTCTATCCGCTGCTGGCCAATGCGCTGGGCTTCACCCTGCTCTTCGCCGCGATCGTGCTGACGCGCAGCCGCGCGGCGATCCTGGAACGGCGGGTGCGGGCCCTGTCCCTGGCGCAGGCGCGGCGCCTCGATGGAGAGATGGTGTGAGCCTTCACTGGTGGCATGTGACGCTGGCCTGGCTGGCGGCCGCGCTCCTGCTGGGCGGGCTGTCCCTCGGCGCGCTGTGGCGGCAGGGGCAGGCACGGCGACGGCTGGCGGCGCTGGAAGGGGCAAGGGGAGCCAAGTCTTGAGCCTGTCCCGCAAGTCGCGCCGCCTCTGGATCCTGGCCCTCTGCGCGCTGGGCATCGGCACCGCCTCGGCCCTGGCCCTTTCGGCCTTCCAGGACAACATCGTCTTCTTCCGCTCGCCCAGCGACGTGGCGGCGACGCATCCCGAGCCCGGCCGCGCCTTCCGCCTGGGCGGGCTGGTCGAGGCCGGCAGCCTCCATCGCGACACCAGCGCGGACAACGTCCCGCATGTCAGCTTCCGCGTGACCGACGGGCAGCATACGGTGGCCGTCCGCTATGCCGGGGTGCTGCCGGACCTGTTCCGCGAAGGGCAGGGGGTGGTCACGCTCGGCAGGCTTCAGGCCGATGGCAGCTTCCTGGCCAGCGAGGTCCTGGCCAAGCATGACGAGAGCTACATGCCGCCCGAGGTGGCGGATGCGCTGAAACGCTCCGGCCACTGGGACCCGAAGAAGGGCGACCCGCCCCCGGCGGCCTCCTGGAACACGCTTTCCGCCAGCCCCGTGAAGAGTGGCGGATAGGGAATGATGGTCGGACGGCCGCTGTCCCGGAGGGAAGGCGCTGCCTTCCCCCCGGCCCCCCCATCCGCCAGGACCCTGCGGGCCCTGGACCCGGTTCGTGGGCGCTGCCTGATGCCGGATCGCGCCGGAGCGCCATGCGCTCCGGCGGACTGCCGGTGCCACGAGCGCGGGGAGGGTGTTTCCTTTCTTTCGGGAGCTCCGCTTCTCCACCTGCTCCCGAGGATCGGGCGCCGGGCTGACGGCCACCACCGGCGCCAGCTCAGGCCCGGGGTCCGGGGACCGGCTCCGGTCCCCGGCGGAGAGGGGGTCCGGCGGGAGAGGCAGGGCCTCTCCCCCGGGGGCAGCCACGAAGCGCAACGCCAGAGCCCCGGCCAGGGAGAGCCATGACCGCCGAACTCGGACACTTCGCCCTGGCGCTGGCCTGCGCCATCGCGCTGGCGCAGTCGGTGCTGCCGCTCTGGGGCGCGCAGCGGGGGGAGGCGCGGCTGATCGCCGCCGCGCCGGGCCTGGCGCTGTCGGGGCTGCTGGCGGTGGCCGCCGCCTTTGGCGCACTGCTCTGGTGCTTCGCCAGCAACGACACCTCGGTGCTGGCGGTGGTGCAGAACAGCCATTCGGCCAAGCCGATGCTCTACAAGCTCTCCGGCGCCTGGGGGAACCACGAGGGTTCCATGGTGCTCTGGGTGCTGATCCTGGGCCTCTGCTCCGGCGCCGTGGCGCTGTTCGGCGGCAGCCTGCCGGGGGCGCTGCGGGCCAGGGTGCTGGCGGTGCTGGGCATGGTCAGCGCCGGCTTCCTGCTGTTCATCCTGGCCACCTCCAACCCCTTCACCCGGGTCTGGCCGGCGCCGATGGACGGGCAGGGGCTGAACCCGGTGCTGCAGGACCCCGGCCTCGCCTTCCATCCGCCGATCCTCTACGCGGGCTATGTCGGCTTCGCCGTCACCTTCGCCTTCGCCGTGGCGGCGCTGATCGAGGGGCGGGTGGATGCCGCCTGGGGGCGCTGGGTGCGTCCCTGGGCGCTGGCGGCCTGGAGCTTCCTGACGCTCGGCATCGCGCTGGGCTCCTGGTGGGCCTACTACACGCTGGGCTGGGGCGGGTTCTGGTTCTGGGACCCGGTGGAGAACGCCTCGCTGCTGCCCTGGCTGGCCGGAACCGCCCTGCTGCACACCGCCGTGGTGGTGGAGAAGCGCGAGGCGCTGAAGATCTGGGCCGTGCTGCTGGCGATCCTGGGCTTCGGCATGTCGCTGCTGGGCACCTTCCTGGTGCGCTCGGGCGTGCTGAACAGCGTGCATGCCTTCGCCAGCGACCCGCAGCGCGGCATCTTCATCCTGGTGCTGCTGGCGCTCTATCTCGGCGGGGCGCTGGCGCTCTTCGCCTTCCGCGCCCCGGCCATGGCGCCCGCCGGGCGCTTCGCGCCGTTGTCGCGGGAGGGGGCGCTGGTGCTGAACAACCTGCTGCTCTGCTCGATCACCGCGGTGGTGCTGGTCGGCACGCTCTATCCGATGTTCGCCGACCTCGTGCTGCACGCGAAGATCTCGGTCGGCCCGCCCTTCTTCAACACCGCCCTGCTGCCGCTGGTGGTGCCGCTGGTGGCGGCCACTGCCGCCGGACCGGTGCTGGCCTGGAAGCGGGCGCGGCTCTGGCCGGTGGTGGAGCGCCTCTGGTGGGCGGCGCTCTGTGCCCTGGGGGCCTTCCTGGTGACGCTCTGGATCGCGGGGGAGCGGATCGGCCCGGCGATCGGCTTCGCCGGTGCCGCCTGGCTGGTGCTGGGCGCCTGTGCCGACCTCGCCGGGCGCGTCGGGCTTTTCTCCCGCCCCGGCGGAGCGCTGGCCCGGGCCGCGCGCCTGCCGCGCGCCGCCTGGGGCGCCGCGCTGGCCCATGCCGGGCTGGGCGTGACGCTGGCCGGGCTGGCGGGGATGGGGCTGGCCACCGACAAGCTGGTGGCGCTGAAGCCCGGCGGCTCCACGGATTTCGCCGGCTATGAATGGAGGCTCGACGCGCTGCGCGACGTGACCGGCCCGAACTGGACGGCGCGGGAGGCACGGCTGGAGGTGCTGCGCGACGGCAAGGCGGTCACCGTCCTGACGCCGCAGCGCCGCTTCTTTCCGCTGGCCCAGACCACAACCGGGGAGGCCGCGATCCGCACCAATGCGGTGACCGACCTTTATGCCGTGATGGGGGAGGAGGGCATGGGCCGGGTGGTGCTGCGCCTGCACCACAACACGCTGGCGCCCTGGATCTGGTTCGGGGCGGTGGTGATGGCGCTGGGCGGCGGGCTGTCGCTTTCCGATCGGCGCGCCCGCGTCGCCGCGCCTGCCCGGAAGCCTGTCGCGGCGGAGAAGGAGGCCATCGCATGAGCGGGCAGGCGGGTGGACCCGATGCGGGCGGGGCATGTTTCACGGGAAGCACGCCTGCCGGGGCCGCGCGGCAGGCCGGCACGCCTCCAGCCGGGAAGCGCCCGAACTGGGGTCGCCGTGCCCTGCTGGCCGTGCCGCTCGGCGTCACGGCGGCGGCGGGGCTGGGCTTCTGGGGGATGCTGCGGGGGCTGCGGGACGGCTCCTATGACCCGACCGGCGTGCCCTCCGCCCTGATCGGCAGGCCGGTGCCCGCCATGCCGCTCGGGACGGTGGAGGGGCTGGGCGACATCCCGCCGCTGGACGTGGCCAGCCTGCGCGGCATGGAGCGGCCGGTGCTGGTGAATTTCTGGGCCTCCTGGTGCGTGCCCTGCACCATCGAGCATCCGCAGCTCATGCAGCTCGCCCGCGACGGGGTGCCCGTCTATGGCGTCAGCTACAAGGACAAGGCGCCGGAGGCCCGCGCCTTCCTGGAGCGGCGCGGCAACCCCTTTGCCCGGCTCGGCGCCGATGCCACGGGGCGGGTGGGGATCGAATGGGGCGTCTATGGCGTGCCCGAGACCTATTTCGTGGACCGGCAGGGCATCATCCGCTGGCGCTGGGCCGGGCCGGTGACGCCGGAGGTGGTGGAGCAGGACCTCCGGCCGCTGCTGCGGCGCTACGCATGATCCGGCGGCTTCTTCCCGCCCTGCCGCTGCTGGCGCTGCTGCTGTTCCCCGCCGCTTTGTCACCCGCCTGGGCCATCGACCGGCCGGAGGACCTGCTGCCCGACCCGGCGCAGGAGGAACGCGCGCGCGAGATCGGGCGCGAGCTGCGCTGCATGGTCTGCCAGAACCAGTCCATCGAGGACAGCGACGCCGACCTCGCCCACCAGCTCCGCCACATCGTGCGGGAGCAGGTCGCGGCGGGGCGCAGCGACGAGGATATCGTGCGCTTCCTGCACGACCGGTATGGCGATTTCGTGCTGCTCCGCCCGCCTGTGAACGGCGCCACCCTCCTGCTCTGGGCCACGCCCGCCCTGGCGCTGATGCTGGGGGTGGGCACGGTGCTGCTGCTGCGCCGCCGCCGGCCCGCGACCCTGCCGCAACTGAGCGAGGCGGAACGGCGGCGCCTCGCCGAGATCGAGGGCGAGGCGCAGGCCGGCAGGCCGGCCCCCCGCGAAGGAGGCGCCGCATGAGCTGGACCCTTTACGGCATCGCCGCGCTGCTCTGCCTGTCGCCCTTCCTCGTGACCCTCTGGCGCCCCGCCGCGCCGCGCGGCCGGCGCGAGGCCGATCTCGCCCTCTACCAGGCCCAGCGCGCCGAGCTGGATGGCCAGCTCGCGGAAGGGAGGCTCGACCAGGGCAGCCATGCCACCGCCCTGCTGGAGCTGCAGCGCCGCATCCTGGCCGCCCCCGCCGAGGCCGCGCCGCGCCCGGGTTCCGGCCAGGCCACGCTCTGGGCCGCGCTCTTCCTGATCCCGGCCCTGGGGCTCGGCCTCTATCTCTGGCATGGCAAGCCGGGCCTGCCCTCCGCCACCCTCGCCGAGCGCAGCGAGGCCAATGCGCGCGAGGAGGCGCTGCTCGCGCAGCTCCGCGCCCGCGTGGAATCGCTGGACCCCGCCGGCCCCGCCGCCCGCCAGGGCTGGCTGCTGCTCGGCAATGCCGAACGGTCCCGCGGCCATCTGCCGGAGGCCGTGGGGGCCTGGCAGAAGGCCCTGGCGGCGCGCTTCGACCCCGATCTCGCCGGGGATACGGCGGAGCTGCTGGCCGAACTCGACCGCCCGGCGGAGGCCGGTGCCCTGGTGCAGCGCGCCCTGGCGGAGCGGCCGGCCGATGTGCGGCTGCGCTACCTCGCCGGCGCCCTGGCCCTGCGCCAGGGCCGCACGGCGGAAGGCAAGGCCATCTGGCAGGCCCTGCTCGATTCCGGCCCGCCCGATGCGCCCTGGCGTGCGCCTCTGGCGGAACAGCTCCAGCGCCTGCCCTGATCGGGGGGCTTCGTGGCGGGCCGCCGGGGGAGAGGCGCTGCCTCTCGCCCCGGACCCCCTCTCCGCCGGGGAGATAGTATCTCCCCGGACCCCGCCTTTCGTTGGCGCTCGCAGTTGCCGTCAGCCTGCGGGCTGATGGAAAGGCGGGACGCCCGGGGAAAAAGAAAGACACCTTGTCCGCGCTGGTGGCACCGGCCGTCGCCGGAGAGCATGGCTCTCCGGCATGATCCGGCGTCAGCGGGAGCCAACGCATCGGGTCCAGGGCCCGCAGGGTCCTGGCGGATGGGGGGTACGGGGGCGAAGGCGGAGCCTTCCCCCCGGGCCAAGGGGCGCAAGGCCGGTCTCGGCCGCGAGAAAGCGCCTCAGCGCAGCAGGGCGGGCAGCATCGCGTCCAGGCGCAGGCGGCCCTCGGTGGTGGCGACCAGCCGCCCCTCGGGCGACCAGCGGAGGTAGTCCTCCTCCAGGCAGGCTTGCAGCACCGCCGGCTCCACCAGATCGGCGAAGGGCCGGCCGCTGCGGCGCTCGACACGGGCGGGGTCGATGCCCTCGGCGAGGCGCAGCCCCATCAGCAGCGCCTCGCGCCCGCGCTCTTCCGGCGCCAGGGCCATTTCCTCCACCCGGGCATGGCCCTCGCGCTCGACCAGGGAGAGCCAGGATTCCGGCGCGCGGTGGCGGCGGGCGGCGAGGAGCGCGCCGCCGAGTTCCAGCCGCTGATGCGCCCCGGCACCGATGCCGAGATAGTCGCCATAGCGCCAGTAGGCGAGGTTGTGCCGGCTCTCCGCGCCCGGCCTGGCGTAGTTCGAGACCTCGTAGGGCAGCAGGCCGAAGCGCGCGGCCTCCTCCGCCGTGGCGGTGTACATCGCCGCCGCATCGTCATCCGCCGGCAGGGCGAAGGCGCCGCGGGCATGTTCCGTGGCGAAGCGCGTGCCGGGCTCGATGGTGAGCTGGTAGAGCGAGAGATGGTCGGCGGCCAGCGCCAGGGCGCGGCGCAGCTCGGCACGCCAGGAATCCTCGGACTGGCCGGGACGGGCATAGATCAGGTCGAAGCTCAGGCGCGGAAAGGTGGCGCGGGCCTGTTCCAGCGCCGCCACCGCCTCGCCGGCCGAATGCTGGCGGCCCAGGAAGCGGAGGGATTCCTCCTCCAGCGACTGCACGCCCAGGGACAGGCGGTTCACCCCGGCCTCACGGAAGGCGCGGAGCTTGGCGGCCTCCACCGAGGTCGGGTTGGCCTCCAGCGTCACCTCCAGATCCGGGGGCGCGTCGAAGAGGCGGCGGGCATCCTCCAGGATTCTCGCCACCAGCTCGGGCGGCATCAGCGAGGGCGTGCCGCCGCCGAAGAAGACCGAGAGCAGCCGCCGCCGCCCGCTGCGCGCGGCCTCGGCCGACAGTTCCGCCCGCAGGGCGCGGCCGAAGCGCGCCGCGTCCACCCGGTCCCGCACATGGGAGTTGAAGTCGCAGTAGGGGCACTTGGCCAAGCAGAAGGGCCAGTGGACATAGAGGGCCAGCGGCTCGGCAGCCGGGGCGATGCCGGGCAGGGGGGCGGGACGGTCGGGGGCGAGGGTCTCGGGCAAGCGGGGCGGGTCCGGAAGTCAGGCAGTCGGCGAGGGCGGGGGTGTCCCGCACCGGCGCAAGATGGTCTATCCAGCCCGGCACTGCGACAGGCGATGACGGGAAAGATGGCAGGCATGAGCCAGCGGGACAGCCGGGACGGGCAGGCGGAAGCGGGCGGCTCGGTGGAGCGGGTGCGGCAGGCGTTGCTCGCCGCCGGGCATCCGGACACCATCCGCGGCTTTCCCGAGGGCACGCGCAGCGCCGCCGAGGCTGCCGCGGCGGTGGGCTGCGACGTGGCGCAGATCGCCAAGTCCATCGTCTTCCGCGCCGGGGACCGGCCGGTTCTGGTGATCGCCTCCGGCGCCAACCGGGTCGATCCGGCGAAGGTCGAGGCCGCGACCGGGCTGCGCGTCGAGCCGGCCAAGGGGCGCTGGGTGCGGGAGGTGACGGGCTTCGCCATCGGCGGCGTTTCCCCGGTCGGCCATCTGACCCCGCCGCTGGTGCTGCTGGACGACGACCTGTTCCGCCTGCCGCGCCTCTGGGCCGCCGCCGGCAGCCCCAGCCATGTCTTCGAGACCGAGGCCGGGGCGCTGCTGCGGCTGAGCGGTGGGCAACGGGCCGCGATCCGGGAGGAGACGCCCGCCTGACCGGCGGCTCCGCGCCCGGCCCGGTGGTGGCGGAAGGCGCGGAACGCTTGTCCGATTCCCCCGGGCCAGAGGCGCGCCGGCCTTCCCGGCCACAGGCCGGACCGTGGGCCGACTCGGCCCGTGCATCACGGCGCCGCGCGTGGCCATCCCCGCTGCGCGGACCTGCCCCCCGGATTGTGCCGTCGCCATGGCCAAAGCGTTGCGGGGGCGCCACTATCACTGCGCTCCCAAAGGCTTGAAGCGGAAACTTCGCGCAACGAATCACCCGATTGGCCGCGCCATCCGCTATAATCGGTGAGTTGGAGGTCGAACCCCATGCTGGCGACGTGGAATCGGGCGTTTCTGGGTCTGTGTCTCGGAACGCTGGCGCTCGGGACCGCGGTCCTGACGGACGCGCCCGGGGTTTTCGCGGCCTCGCCCGCCGCCCTGGCGGGCAGCGACGGCTCGGTGGTGGAGCTCACGCGTCCCGGCATCCGCCCCCCCATGGGCAACCCGGGCGAGGACCGTACCGGCGAGCTGCGGCAGGGCACCGCCGGCCTGATCACCTTCCGCATCGCCGGGGAGCCGATGGCCAACGGCATGCCCTACGACCCCTCGGACTACATCGCCGCCAGCAGCGTCCTGCCCCTCGGCTCCACGCTGCGGGTCAAGAACCTGGAGAATGGCCGCATCACCATGGTGCAGGTGCGCGACGTGACGCCGCAGGGCAGCGACCGGCTGATCGACCTCAGCAACCAGGGTGCCCGCGCCATCGGCCTCACCACCGCCGGAGCGGCTGTCCAGATCGCGCCGCTCGCCGTGCCGCAGGCCGATGGCAGCATCCGCCTGGGCGCCGGCACGGGCCTCGCCGGCCAACGGGCGGCGCCGGCTCTCAGCGACAGGCCGCGCGAGCCCGGCTGATCGGACAGCCGCGGGCTGGCGGGGATCGCCGCCGGGCCCGCGGGCCGCACCATGGGGGTTGGCCCTGCCCGGGCCCGTCATGCGGTCGTTCAGCCCCGCTCCCCGGTCTTTTCCAGCTGCCGGAACAGGCGGTCGACGCCCTCGTCATCCAGGGGATTGATCCCCAGCAGGCTGCAGAACAGGATTCCCTTTCCGGCGAACCACTTCATCATCGCCTCGTCGGGGTCTTCCGCCTCGGATCGCAGCAGCGCTGTCCGGCATTTCGCGTGTTCCCGCACGGGTGCGAGAAGATGCTGGTCCTCGGCCATCGCGCCGAAGACCGCCAGGGCGATCGAGTGGGGCATCGTCGTCGCCTCGCGGTCACCGGCGATTTCGGCGCTGAGCTCGGGCTGGGGAAGGCCGTCGCCATTCTCCAGGAGGTAGTCCTTCTGGAACGTCTCGATATAGGTGATGTGGTGCTCCAGCAGGGCCTTGATGATCGCTTCCTTTGTCCTGAACTGGTGCATGAGCCCACCCTTGCTGATCCCGGCCTCCCGCGCCACGGCATCGAGCGTCAGTTGCCCGGCGCCGTTGCGCGCCAGGACATGAAGGGCTGCCTCGATGATAGCGACCCTGGAACGATGTGAACGCGTGCGGTTGTCGATCAACCCAGCCTCCTGATTCCACTTCACCTGCCGGATTCCGGATCCTGGCATCCGGAGGAAGGAAGAGTCCCCTCGGCCGCACCGCCGGGCCTGTGTCCCCTGAGCGATTCCGGTTCAGTACATATGCTGTCCACCGTTGATGGACATGGTCGAGCCTGTGATGAACTCGGCATCGTCGGCGGTGAGGAAGCAGACGCCGCGCGCGATGTCGTCGGCCCGGCCCAGCCGGCCGACGGGGATGCGGGCGATGATCTTCTCCAGCACGTCGGGCGGCACCGCGCGCACCATCTCGGTGTCCACATAGCCCGGCGCGATCGCGTTCACCGTGATGTTGAACCGCGCCCCTTCCTGCGCCAGCGCCTTGGTGAAGCCGTGGATGCCCGACTTGGCGGCGGCGTAGTTCACCTGCCCGTACTGGCCCGCCTGGCCGTTGATCGAGCCGATGTTGACGATGCGGCCGAACTTCCGGCCCGACATGTCCTCCCAGACCAGCTTGCACAGGTTGAAGCAGGAGCCGAGGTTCGTGTCGATCACCTCGTCCCACATCCTGCGGTCCATGCGCTTCATGGTGCCGTCGCGCGTGATGCCGGCGTTGTTCACCAGGATCTCGATCGGGCCGTACTTCTCCCGGATCCCGGCCACCGCGGCCTTGCACTGCTCGAAATCGCCGACATCGAAGCGGATGCAGGGAATGCCCGTGCGCTCCGTGAAGGCCTTCGCGGCCTCCTCGTTGCCCGCATAGGAGGCCACCACCGTGCGGCCATGGTCCTTCAGTCTCTCGCTGATGGTTGCCCCGATGCCGCGCTGACCACCGGTGACAAGTGCGACGCGTGCCATGCTCTGGCGCTCCTCACTTTCCTCGAAGCCCGGGCGCATATCACGGGCCCGGCGGCTTTACAAACCGACCAGACGGTTTGTATGGATGCTCCCGCAGCCGCACAGGTCCGCCTGGAAGCGGATTCACGTGGTTAGCCACCGGCGATCCCCCCCCCGGCACGCTCCGCCGGAGATGTTCCCTGGCCCGTGGAGCGTGACCACAGCTTGAAGGAAATCTGAAATGTCCTCGTCTTCTTTCACGGATACCCTGCCGACACCGGGCATGTTTCACGAACTGTTGACACCCGGCTGCAAGGTCATGCTCCAGGCAGCACAGGAAGGGAACCGGGCCATCCATGACGCGATCCGCTGTGAGATGAGGATCGCCATGGACGCGCAGCAGCAGGTCGGCACGGCATTGCAGAAGCTGCATACGAGCCCGGAGGCTGGCCAGCTTCCTCAGATACAGTCCAACATCACGCTGGCGATCCTTCACAGCCTGGAGCTTCGCGCCCGGAACATGCTGGACCTGGCCGAGCGGCTGCAGAACACGGGTATTCGGATGTTGACCATGACCACGGCAGGGGCCTCAGTGCAGCCCACGGAACAGTAGGGCGGAAATCGCCAGGGCCCACTCTCCGGCAGACGGATGTCTGTTCTTGGCCGGAGGGCAGGCTTTTCACGGTGCAGCGTTACCGCAAGCGAGAGAGAAGGGCCCCTTACGATGCGTACCGATCAATCCCCAACGGGTCTGGACCTTCTTCCGGCGCCTTACTCGCTCGCCGTCGACTACGCGGTGGATGCCTGGCAACGCGGCGTGCTGTTCCTGGACGTGCTGCGCCAACGCGGCAACCAGTACCATGAGCACATGGCCCAGCAGGCGCCCAATGTGCTCCGCTACGAGACCGAGCTGTTGCTGGACGGGCACAAGCTGGAACGCCCGGTGAATTACGGTCTGACGCGCGTCCTGCCGCCGGAAGGCGTCGAGATCGACCCGCTGAAGCGCCCCTTCATCGTCTTCGACCCGCGCGCCGGCAACGGGCCCGGCATCGGCGGCTTCAAGGCGGACAGCGAACTCGGCGTGGCGATGCGCGCGGGCCACCCCTGCTACTTCGTCGGCTTCCTGCCCTGGCCGCTGCCGGGCCAGACGATCGAGGACGTGGTCGTCGCCGGGACGCTCTTCGTGGAGCGGGTGGGCGAGCTGCACAGCGGGAGCGACGGCAAGCCGGTGGTGATCGGCAACTGCCAGGCGGGCTGGCAGGTGATGATGGCGGCGGCGATGCGGCCCGAGCTGTTCGGGCCGATCATCATCGCCGGCACGCCGCTCTCCTACTGGGCCGGCGCGCCGGGCGGCAGCCCGATGCGCTATCTGGGCGGGGTGCTGGGCGGAAGCTGGATGACGGCGCTGGCCGGCGATCTCGGCAACGGCATCTTCGACGGCGCCTATCTGGTGCAGAACTTCGAGGCGCTGAACCCCGCCAACACGATCTGGACCAAGCAGTACCACGTCTACGCCAACATCGACACGGAACCGCCGCGCTACCTGGAGTTCGAGCGGTGGTGGGGCAGCCACGTGCTGATGAATGCGGGGGAGATGCAGACGATCGTCGATGACCTCTTCGTCGGCAACAGGCTCTCCACGGCCGAGATCACCACCAGCGACGGCACGGTGATCGACCTGCGCAACATCCGCTCGCCGGTCATCGTCTTCTGCTCCAAGGGCGACAACATCACCCCGCCGCAGCAGGCGCTGGGCTGGATCACCGATCTCTATGGCAGCCTGGAGGAGATCCGCGCCAACGGTCAGACCATCGTCTATGCCGTGCACGAAAGCGTCGGCCATCTGGGGATCTTCGTGTCCGGCTCGGTGGCGCGCAAGGAGCACCAGCAGTTCGCCACCAACATCGACCTGATCGACGTGCTGCCGCCCGGGCTCTACGAGGCGGAGCTGGAGCGGCGGCTGCCGGACGAGCCGGGGGCGGAGCTGGCGCGGACGGACTACATCTCGCGCTTCGCCGGCCGCGACCTGGACGACATCCGCGTGATCGTGGGCGGCGGCGAGGAGGAGGACCGGCGCTTCGCCGCGGTGGCGCAGCTTTCGCGCATCAATCTCGGCCTCTACCGCACCTATGTGCAGCCCGCCGTGCGGGCCGCGAGCAACGAGGCCATGGCGGACTGGCTGCGCCGGATGCATCCGCTGCGCCTCGGCTACGAGATGTTCTCCGACCACAACCCCTTCCTGCGGATGCTGGAGCCGCTGGCGGAGCAGGTGCGGGAGAACCGCCGGCCCGCCGCGCCGGACAATCCCTTCCTGGCGATGCAGCAGCGCTTCTCCGACGAGGTCGTGCGCTCGCTCGACCTGTACCGGGAGATGCGCGACACGGCCTGCGAGCGCTTCTTCGAGGGGTTCTACGGCTCCGCTGCCGTGCAGGCGGCGCTGGGCATGCGCGCCGACAACCGCCCGCCGCGCCGCCGGCCGGGGCTGGAGCCGGAACGCCGGCAACTGGTGCGCCAGCGCGCGGCGGCGCTGCACGATCGCATCGCCGAGGGCGGACTGCCGGAGGCGCTGATCCGCTCCATGCTCTATGTCGGCCTGGCGGAGCGCGCCGCCGACCAGCGCAGCTTCGAGCTGCTGCGGCAGATGCGGCGGGAGAACGGTTCCGGCATGGACCTGCCGACCTTCAAGGCCGTGGTGCGGATGCAGTTCTTCATGCTGCTGCTGGACCCCGAGGAGGCGCTGGCCGCCCTGCCGCGCATGCTTTCCGGCACGCCCGGCGACGTGGTGGAGCAGGCGATGGAGAAGCTGCGCGCGGTGCTGACCGCGGGCGAGCCGCTGTCCAGCCGCGCGGCGGGGCGGCTGGAGACGATCGAGCGGATCTTCCGCACGGCGGCGGGGGAGGGGCGCCATGCCCTGCCCTCGCCCGACGAGACCGCGCGGGCGATCGAGGACAGCACCGGGATCGCGGAGCAGGCACCCGACAAGGACACCGTCGCGGCCTCCCCGGAAAAGGAGCGCCCGGCGGAAAGGCACCCGGAGGGACATCCGGAGGGACACAGGGAAGCGGCCTCCGCGCGGCGGCGGCGCCCCAGAGGGGATTGAGCCCGTGACCGTGGAATCCGCGGCCGGGGGCGGCCCGATCCAGAACCGGCTCTTCGACGAGATCGCCGTCGGCGACAGCGCCAGCCTGACGCGCACGGTCTCGCCGGAGGTGGTCGCGCTCTATGCCGCGGCCTCCGGCGCGCCGAGGCAGGCGGGCAAGCCGGTGGCGCACGGCATGCTGGCCGGGGCGCTGATCGCCAACCTGCTGGGCAACGAGCTGCCCGGCGCGGGCACCGTCTATCTCGGCCAGGAGATGCGCTTCGGCGCGCCGGTCCTGGCCGGCGACACGCTGGTGCTGCGGGTGACGGTGAAGGACAAGCAGCCCGCCCATCGGCTGGTGCTGCTCGACTGCGACTGCCGGCGCGGCGATGGCGAGGTGGTGCTGACCGGCACGGCCACCGTTTCCGCCCCCGCCGAGCGCGCCAGCAGCCCGGGCATGAGCGAGACGCCGGCGCTGATCCTGAAGCGCGCGCGGCACTACGAGGCGCTGATCCGCCGCGTCGCCGGCCATGGCACGCCGATCCCCTGCGCCGTGGCCCATCCTTGCGAGCACACGGCACTCGAGGGGCCGCTGGATGCGGGGCGGGAGGGCATCATCCGCCCGATCCTGGTCGGACCGGTGGCGAAGATCCGCGCCGTGGCGGAGGAGGCGGGGCTCGACCTCGGCGGCGTGGAGATCCAGGACGCGCCGCACAGCCATGCCGCCGCCGCCCAGGCCGTGGCGCTGGTGCGCGGCGGGCAGGCGGCGCTGCTGATGAAGGGCAGCCTGCACACGGACGAGCTGCTGCACGCCGTGCTGGACAAGGAGGCCGGGCTGCGCACCGCCCGCCGGCTCAGCCATGTCTTCATCATGGACGTGCCGACCTATCCGGAGCCGCTCTTCATCACCGATGCCGCGATCAACATCGTGCCGGACCTGAAGACCAAGGCCGACATCGTGCAGAACGTCGCCGACCTGCATCGCGGCCTGGGCCTCGGCGCGCCGCGCGTGGCCATCCTCTCGGCGGTGGAGACGGTGAACCCGGCCATCCCCGGCACGCTGGACGCGGCGGCGCTGTGCAAGATGGCCGATCGCGGCCAGATCACCGGCGCGCTGCTGGACGGGCCGCTGGCCATGGACAATGCCATCAGCATGGAGGCCGCGCGCATCAAGGGCATCCGGTCCGAGGTCGCGGGCCGTGCCCAGGTGCTGGTGGTGCCGGACCTGGAAGCGGGCAACATGCTGGCCAAGAACCTGACCTTCCTGGCCGGGGCGGAGGCCGCGGGCATCGTGCTCGGCGCCCGCGTGCCCATCATCCTGACCAGCCGGGCCGACAGCGTGCGGGCGCGGCTGGCCTCCTGCGCCGTGGCGGCGCTCTATGCCCAGGCCCTGGCCAAGAAGCCCGCCGCGACCGGAGCCCCCGCATGAGCGAGACCGTCCTTGTCCTGAACGCCGGCAGTTCCTCGATCAAGTTCCAGCTCTACGAGATCGGCGAGGGCGAGAGCCTGCGGCGCCGCTTCAAGGGGCAGATGGGCGGCATCGGCAGCGCGGCGCCGCGCCTCCACGCCGTGGACGCGGAAGACCGCGTGCTGGTGGACGAGGCGATGGAGGCCGAGGCCGCCGACACGATGGAGGAAGGCCAGGCGGCGCTGGGCGGCTGGCTGATGGCGCATCTGGGCACCCCGCCCGTCGCCGTCGGGCATCGCGTGGTGCATGGTGGCCCGGATTTCGCCGCGCCCGTGCTGGTGGACGACGCGGTGCTGGCGGCGCTGGAGGCGCTGGTGCCGCTGGCGCCGCTGCACCAGCCCTTCAACCTCGCGCCGATCCGCTCCATCCGCGCGCGGCGGCCGGACCTGCCGCAGGTCGCCTGCTTCGACACCGCCTTCCACCGTGGCCATCCGGAGGTGGCGGAACGCTTCGCCATTCCGGAATCCCTCTACCGGCAGGGCGTGCGGCGCTACGGCTTCCACGGCCTGTCCTACGAATACATCGCCAGGCGCCTGCCGGAGGTGGCGCCGGAGATCGCGCAGGGCCGCGTCGTGGTGGCGCATCTGGGCAACGGCGCTTCCGCCTGCGCCATCGCGGACGGGCGCAGCATGGACAGCACCATGGGCTTCACCGCGCTGGACGGCCTGCCCATGGGCACGCGCCCCGGCAACCTCGATGCCGGGGTCGTCGTCCACCTCGCCTCCCAGGGCATGGATGCGGCGGCGTTGCAGGACTTCCTCTACCATGACTGCGGGCTGAAGGGCCTGTCCGGCTTCAGCAGCGACATGCGGGAGCTGCTGGCGAGCGACGTGCCCTCCGCCCGGCTGGCCATCGACTATTTCTGCTACCACACCGCCAAGGCGATTGCCGCGCTGGCCACCGCCATGGGGGGGATCGACGGCATCGTCTTCACCGCCGGCGTGGGCGAGAACGCGGCCCCGGTGCGCGAGGCGATCCTGCACCACTGCGCCTGGATGGGGGTGGAACCCGACCCCGTCCGCAACGCCGCGCATGGCCCGCTGATCTCCACCGGGGACAGCTGGCTGCGCGCCTATGTCATCCCGACCAACGAGGAACGCATGATCGCCCGCCACACGCTGGACGTGCTGCGGGGCCGCGCCGGGGGAACAGCGGCATGATCCCGCGCGAACGCGTCACGCTGGAAGGCCGGCGCGGCCTCGTCACCGGCATCGCCAATGACAGTTCCATCGCCTGGGGCTGCGCCCGCGCCTTCCGTGGCCTGGGCGCGGAGCTCGCCGTCACCTATCTGAACGACAAGGCGAGGCCGCATGTGGAGCCGCTGGCGCGGGAGCTGGAGGCGCCCATCCTCATGCCGCTGGACCTGGAGCAGCCGGGCCAGCTCGAAGCCGTTTTCGAGCGCATCGGGCGGGACTGGGGGCAGCTCGACTTCCTGCTGCATTCCATCGCCTTCGCCCCCCGCGAGGATCTGCACGGGCGCGTGGTGGACTGCTCGCGCGACGGCTTCCTGCGCGCCATGGACATCTCCTGCTGGTCCTTTCTGCGCATGGCAAAGCTCGCCGAGCCGCTGATGATGCGCGGCGGCGCGCTCTTCTGCATGAGCTACTACGGCTCCCAGCGCGTGGTGGAGCACTACAACATGATGGGGCCGGTGAAGGCCGCGCTGGAAAGCGCCACGCGCTACCTCGCCGCCGAACTCGGGCCCCAGGGTATCCGCGTCCACGCCATCTCGCCCGGCCCGCTCAAGACCCGCGCCGCTTCCGGCATCAACGACTTCGACGAGATGCTGGAACGCGCCCAGAGCACCGCCCCCGCCCGCAGCCTCGTCTCCATCGAGGATGTTGGCCTCGCCACCGCCTATCTCGCCACCGATGCCGCGAAGCTCGTCACCGGGCAGACGCTCTACATCGACGGCGGCTACAACATCATGGGCTGAGGGGCGCCGATCACGCCGCCGCGGCGGCGGAGGCCGAGCGGATGCCGAGATAGGCCTCGACGATGCGCCGGTCGGCCTGGAGCGCGCCCGGGTCGCCTTCCAGCACGACGGAGCCGTTTTCCAGCACGTAGCCGTAATCGGCGATGCGCAGCGCGGCGCGGGCATTCTGTTCCACCAGCAGGATGGAGACGCCGTTGCCGCGCAGGTCGGCGACGCTCTGCAGGATCTCCCGCACCACCAGGGGGGCGAGGCCGAGGCTGGGCTCGTCGAGCATCAGCAGGCGCGGCTCGCCCATCAGGGCGCGGCCCATGGCCAGCATCTGGCGCTCGCCGCCGGACAGCGTGCCGGCCTCCTGCCGCCGCCGCTCCTTCAGGCGCGGAAAGAGGCGGAAGACCTCCTCCAGCATGGGCTCGGCGCTGCCGGAACGGCGCAGGCGGAAGCGGCCGAGGCGGAGGTTGTCCTCCACCGTCATGCTGGTGAAGAGCTCGCGCTTCTCCGGCACGAGGCTGATGCCGTCGCGCACGCGTTCCTCGATGCCCTGCCGGGCGAGGCTGTGCCCGGCGAAGGCGACCTCGCCGCGCGACGGCAACACGCCCATGATGGCGTTCAGCAGCGTGCTCTTGCCCGCGCCGTTCGGGCCCAGGATGGTGACGATGCTGGCCTGCGGCACGGCCAGCGACACGCCGGACACGGCGGGCACGCTGTCATAGGCGACGTGCAGGTCGCGCACCGCGAGAATGGGCGTCATGCCGCGCTGCCCAGATAGGCGTCGATCACCGCCGGGTTGTCCTGGATCTCCCGGGGGCGTCCCTGCGCCAGCTCGGCGCCGAAGCTCATCACCACCAGCCGGTCGGTGAGGTTCATCACGAAATCCATGTCGTGCTCCACCAGCAGGATGGTCATGCCCTCGTCGCGCAGCCCGTCCAGCAGCCGTGCCAGCGCCTCCTTCTCCATGTGGCGCAGCCCGGCGGCGGGTTCGTCGAGGAGGAGGACCACGGGATCGAGGCAGAGCGCGCGGGCGATCTCCACCAGCCGCTGCTGGCCGAGGGAAAGCTCGCTCGCCACCAGGTGCGCGACGGCGCCGAGGCCGACACGCTCGATCTGCCGCCGCGCCTCGGCGAAGATCCGCGCCTCCTCCGCCCCGTCCAGCGCCAGCGCGCCGCGCAGCGCCCCGGCGGCGCCGCGCAGGTGGACGCCGAGCGCCACGTTGTCCAGCACGGTCATGCCGTGCACCAGCTTCACGTGCTGGAAGGTGCGGGCGATGCCGAGCCGCGCGACGCCGCGCGCCGGCAGGCCGCCGATCTCGCGGTCCAGGAAGGCGACGCGGCCGCCCGTCGCGGCCAGCACGCCGGTCAGCAGGTTGAAGGTGGTGCTCTTGCCGGCGCCGTTCGGGCCGATCAGCCCGGTGATCTCCCCGGCGCGCAGGGCGAAGCCGACATCGTTCACCGCCACCAGCCCGCCGAAGACCTTGCGCAGCCCCTCGGCGCGCAGCACCTCCTCGCCCCGGCGCGGCTGCCGCCGCACCGGCAGGGGTCCGGCCTCCGTGGGAAGCGGGACAGGGGCGGGGGCCGAAGCCCGGCGCGCGGCGAGGCGGAAGAGGCGCGCGAAGCGGGGCCAGAGACCGTCCGGCGCGAATTGCAGCAGCAGGATCAGCAGCGCGCCGAAGACGATGGTCTCGAAATTCCCCTGGGCGCCGATGAGCGCGGGCAGCAGCGTCTGCAACTGGTCGCGCAGCAGGGTGACGATGGCGGCGCCCAGCACCGCGCCGCCGATATGCTGCACCCCACCCGTCACGGCCATCAGCAGGTAGTCGATGCTGGTGTTCAGGCCGAAGGGGGAGGGGTTCACCGTGCGCTGGAAATGCGCGTAGAGCCAGCCCGCGAGACCCGCCAGCAGCCCGGCATAGACGAAGGCCAGGATGCGCGCGTTCAGCGTGTTCACGCCGCAGGATTCCGCCGCCATGGCGCCGCCGCGCAGCGCCCGGATGGTGCGCCCGGCGCGGGAGCGCAGCAGGTTGCGGGTCAGCAGCATGGCCGCCGCCAGGAAGAGCAGCACCAGCAGCGCGAAATGCCGCGCCTCGATCAGCGGGACGCCAAACAGGGAGACCGGCGGGATGCCGCTGATGCCGTCATAGCGGTGGAAGAGGTCGAGATTGCCGATCAGGTAGAAGAAGGAGACGTTCCAGGCGATGGTCGCGACGGCGAGGTAATGGCCCCGCAGCCGCAGCGTGATCGCGCCGATCCCCCAGGCCAGCAGCCCGGCCGCCAGCACCGAGAGCGGCAGGGTGAGCCAGGGCGAGACGCCGTGTTCCGTGGTCAGGATCGCGGTGGTGTAGGCGCCGATGCCGACGAACATCGCCTGGCCGAAGGAGATCAGCCCGCCGATGCCGGACAGCACGACGAGGCCCAGCACGGTGAGCGAGGCGATGCCGATATAGCCTGCCAGCACCGCCCAGAAGCCCGGCAGGCCGGGCCAGAGCAGCAGCGCGGCGGCGAGCAGCAGGGCGGCGAGGGGAAGGAGGCGCGAGGCCATGCTCAGTGCTCCTCGTCCAGGCTCTGCGGCATGCGCCAGGAACGCCAGAGCAGCACGGGGATGATGATCATGAAGACCAGCACCTCCTTGAAGGCGCTGGCCTGGAAGCTGGCGAAGCTTTCCACCAGCCCGATCAGCAGCGCCCCCGCCGCGGCGAGGGGATAGCTGGCCAGCCCGCCGACGATGGCGGCGACGAAGCCCTTGAGCCCGATCAGGAAGCCGGTGTCGTAGTAGATCGTGGTGAGTGCCGAGACCAGGATGCCGCTCACCGTGCCGATCGCGGCGGCGAGGCCCAGGGCGGTGCGGCCGCAGAGATCGGGCGAGATCGCCACCAGCCGGGCGCCGAGCGGGTTCACCGCCGTGGCGCGCAGCGCCTTGCCCAGCAGGCTCTGCTCGAAGAACAGGAACAGCGCCGCGATCAGCAGCAGCGTCATCAGCACCACGGCGATGGACTGGCCGGAAACCAGGAGCGGCCCGATCTCGATCACCGCGTCGGACAGCGCCTCGGTGCGGAAGCCCTCGGCGCCGAAGAAGACCAGGCCGAGCCCGGTGAGCGCCAGGTGCAGGGCGACGGAAACGATCAGCAGCACCAGCACGCTGGCCTGGATCATCGGGCGATAGACGATGTCGTAGAGGAAGACGCCCATCGGCACGACGATCAGCAATGTCAGCGCCACCATCGCCAGCGGCGGCGCGCCCAGCGCGAGGGCGGCGCGCCCCAGCCCCCAGGCCAGCAGCGGCAGCAGCACGGGCATGGCGAGGCGCCGCGCCTGCTGCGCCGGGGGCAGGCCGCGCCCGGTCCAGAGCCGCAGCAGGGCGGTGGCGAGGCCCAGCAGCATCAGCAGCCAGACCGTGCCCGGCATCTGCCCGGCCTCCAGCACCGCGAGCGTCAGCGCCCCGAAGCTCACGAATTCCCCGATCGGCACGAAGACGATGCGCGTCACGGTGAAGACGATCACCAGGGAAAGGGCGATCAGCGCGTAGATGGCGCCGCTCACGACCCCGTCCTGCAGCAGCACCAGGAGGATGGAGAGATCCACGACCGTGTTCCGTCAGAGGGAGGACCGGCCCTTCCCCGCCCATTTGGGCCATGCCCGGCGGGGCAGGGAAGGGCCGCGTGCCGCTACTGCGGCAGGAGCTTCCAGGTGCCGTTCTGGATGGTGACCATCACGCGCGAGGGCTCGCCCTGGCCGACATGGTCGGTCGGCGACATGGTCGCGGTGCCGTTCACGTAGACGACGCCCTTCAGCCCCTCCAGCGCATCGCGCAGCGCGGCGCGGAACTCGGGCGTGCCGGGCTTCGCCTTGTCGGCGGCGACGGGGATGGCGTGGCTCAGCAGGATGCCGGCATCATAGGCGTGCGCGCCGAAGGTGGAGACGCTGCCCTTGCCGTTCTCCGCCTCGTAGGCGTCGCGGTACTTGCGCGCCGTTTCGCGCGAGGGATGGCTGTCGGGGAGCTGGTCCACCACCACCACCGGGCCGACGGGGAGGATCTCGCCCTCCACATCCTTGCCGCCCACGCGCAGGAAGTCGGCATTGGCCACGCCATGCGTCTGGTACACCGCGCCGCGGAAGCCGCGCTCCTTCAGCCCGCGCGCCGGCAGCGCCGCCGGCGTGCCCGCGGCGATGATGAAGACGGCGTCCGGCTTCGCGGAGACCACCTTGAGCACCTGCCCGGTGACGCTGGTGTCGGAGCGGGCATAGCGTTCCTCCGCCACGACGCGGATCTTCCGCTCCTCCAGCAGGGGCTTCATCACGCCCATCCAGCCATCGCCGTAGGAATCGCTGAAGGCCACCACGCCCAGCGTCTTCACCCCCGCCTTGGCCATGTGGTCGGCCACGGCCTGGGCCATCAGCGCATCGTTCTGCGCGGTCTTGAAGACCCAGCGGCGCCGCTCATCCACCGGGGAGACGATGGCGGAGGAGCCGGCGAGCGAGATCATCGGCACCTTCTGCTCCGCCGCGACCTCGACCATGGCTATGGAGGCCGGGGTGACGCTGGAGCCTACCACCGCATCCACCCGGTTCTCGGCGATCAGCTTGCGCATGTTGGCGACCGCGCGGGTGGTGTCGGACCCGTCGTCGAGGATGATCCATTCCACCGGCTGGCCGCCGAACTCCTTGGGCAGCAGGCGCACCGACTTGCCCTCGGGGATGCCCAGCGAGGCACCCGGCCCTGTCTCCGACAGGGTGACGCCGATGCGGACGGGATCGGCCGCCGAGGCGGGCGAGGCAGCGGAAAGGGAAGCTCCGAGCACCAGCGCGAGGCCGGCGGCATATTTCCACATCGTTTACGCTCCCTGTGGCCGGGATTCTCTGGTCCCGTGCCTCGTCATTCCCGTCCCTACGCCGGACCCGGCCCTGACGGAAGCAGGCAGCGGCGGAACGGTGATCGGAGAAAAGAATTGACCAACCAGCCGGTCAAATCAACCTTTTCCATGGGTCCGGCAGGGCCGGTCCGGCGATCAGGCGAAGGGGTTCTTCGTTTCGTCCACATTCCCCCCGGTGGCGACCTTGTCCGGGAGCTTCTCCGCCTCGCTCTCCAGCACCGCCAGGGCGGCGGAAAGCAGCGCGTGCAGTTCCTTCGCCAGGGCCAGCCCCTGCTTGTCCCGGGTCAGGTCCAGGCTGCCATAGAGGGCGATGCGGTCCTGGCCGTTCTCGACCTTCAGGCCGCCGATCTCGGCGGCGGCGGCATCGTCGGCGAAGGGCTTGAGCTTCGTCATGCGGCAACTCCTTTCAGCGGCACGGGCGGGTGTTCCCGGTGGCCCGCCGGCGCGGCCGGCCATCAGCGGCGTCCCAGCACGCGGACCAGCAGCAGGATGACCACCACGGCCACCACCGCCGCGATGACCAGCGCCATGCGGCTGCCCATGATGCCTGGGCCGGCCGGTGATGCCACGGACGTGTCGCGGCGGGCGACGCTGCGGTTCGATGCCGTGCCGCTGCTCGCCACCTGTCCGCCGGTCTGGCCTTCGCAACTGCCGCGGATGTTGTTCGGCGTCGGCTCCGGCAGAGCCATGGCCCGAGCGCGGATCGCGGGGGCGAGGGAGGGGAAGGCGTTGATCCCGGCGATGTCGCGCAACTCGTCCAGCGACACGGCCCGCCAGGACAGGCCCGGCCCGTTCGGCGCCAGATAGGCCCCGGCCACCCCCCGATCCGGCAGGTAGATGGCCTTGTAGAGCGAGGTCGGCACCAGCACGCGGCGGTTCAGGCGGCGCAGGTTCTCACCCTGGAAGACCGGTCCGGTCACCACCCAGACCTCGCCATCCTCCGTGGCAAGGTCGCGCACCGTGCTCTCGACCCCCTCCCAGAGACAGCGATTCGATTCCGGCGCCTGGGGCACGATATTGGCCAGCGAGAAGCTCTCATGCTGCGAGCTGGGCGTGGCCATGTCGCCCGAGGGTGCCATATGCCCCCTGTCGAAGCCGGAGCGTGCGTAATCCGACAGCCGCGACCGCTGCTCTTCCGGCAACTGGTCCTCGGCATGGAAGGCGTCGTCGCGTGGCACCCGGCGCGCCTGCTGGATGCGGTCGCGGGTCAGATGTTCGGACACCGCCAGCGGCGTGCGCGAGACGCCGCTGTAGAGGACGGCGAAACCCTCGAAACAGAGGCGGCTGGTGTCCCGCTCCAGCGCCGGGCGCGTGACCGACGGCGCGACGCCATCGGGGTGATGCCGCGTACAGGCCTCGGATGCATGGGCAGATGGCGCGCCAAGCAGCAGCACCAGCGCAGGCAGAAGAATCAGGACCAGGGGGCGCCAGCGGCGGATCACGGGACGGGACATGATGCATCCACTCCCATGTTCAACGCGCCCTGAACAGACGGCAGCACCGCCTTCCAGCCGGCCGGAAGCGTGCCGCTGTTTCCCGTGAAACCACCCGGTGCTCCCTGGCGGGATATGGATGATCAGGCCGGGGCCAGAGGGGCTCCGCCCCTCTGGACACCCCGCCAAGGGACGTTAGTCCCTTGGAACCCTGTGAGCGCTCCGCGAGGAGGGGGGGCAGGACACCGGTCGCCGGATGGCATACCGGCGGAACAACCCCCTCCTCGCGGAGCGCTCATGGCGGGGTCTCGGGGGGATACCATCCTCTGAGCTACCCCTCCTTCAGCAAAGGGTCCGGGAGGCAGAGCCTCCCGGAGCGCCACGCCTGATCCGTTCAGACATCCGGCATCCCGAGGGCCACGGCGCGGCGGGCCATGGCGAGGGCGCCGGGGCGGGAGCGGGCGGCGCCGATGAAGCGGCGCAGGTGGACGAAGACGGCATCAGGCACGCCTGAGGCTTCGGCGAGGTCCTTGTCCTGCAACCCGGCCCAGGCCTCGGGTAGGGGCAGGCGCTGGGCGAAGGATTTCGGCTCCGGCGGCATGGTGTCCACCATCCAGTTGCCGTTGTTCACCGGATAGATGGCGTAGAGCACCGGCAGGTCGTGGTGGAAGACGGCGCTCTTCCAGGGCATGCGGCGGTCGAGTTCCAGGATGCGCCGGTCGGTGGAGGCCGCGTGCGCCGCCACGACCTGGGCATCGGCGGCGAGGCGGGCGCGCTGGGCCTCGACCCGGCGGCGCAGCACTGCCTCGACCAGGGCGACGGCCTCCAGGAAGGCGGCGTCCTCGGCACCCTGGTCCTCCGCGCCCGGCGTGTCCCAGGCCGGGTTGCAGTCGCTCACCAGGCTGGCGAGGTCCATGCTGCCGCGCGAGGTGGCGACGCCGTTGTCCACCTCGTCGATGAAGCGGACCATGGAAGCATCGAGATCCGCCGTGATGGCCTTGGCGAAGCCGGAATCCTCCGGCCGCAACAGGGCGCGCACCGCCGCCTCACCATGGGTCTGCCAGACCAGCCCGGCGGAGCTGAAGGGCGTGCCGTCCGGCCGCACCGGGGCACCGCGCTGGTGGTGGTCGAACCGCTGCGCCGCCGTGTCATAGACCAGCCCCACATCCCAGACCACGTCGCCTTCGGCGATGCGGCCCGCATCGCGGGTGCGCAACAGGACATGGTCGTGGCCCGGAGCATGCAGCCCCAGCGCGAGGCGCAGCGCGACATAGGCGAAGGCCTCGTCGCAATGGAAGCTGCCACTATGGGTGACGAGAAGGGGGAGGCGGGGTTCGGACATGCCGGCTCTGTAGCCGTCCCTGGCCAAGGGCGGCAGGGGCGATCCGTCTTTCCGGCCATGATGGAACGGCACCCCGCTTCCCGGGATACGGGGAATTCCTGGGACACGGCGTGCAGGCTGGCCCCCTCCGCCGGCCCTGGATGGGGTCTGGAGAAGGCCCTGGGAGCTTGCCTGTGGTTCATCGCGGGAAAGTGACACGCGTTCCAAACGGTGGACGTGTCGCTTTCCGAGGATTTCCCTGCCTTCTTTCAGGTTCGCATGAATTTTATTACATAGTATAAATATTGATATAAATCTCGGACGTCGTATATCAGTAGGCAGTTCCTAAGCCAAAAGGCTTCAACCAGGGGTTGCCACAATGGGTTTCGTCCAGAGCCCGCGCCATGCCTTTCCGAACGCGGATTTCAGCCCCGCCCCCAACGGTGCCGCAGAGGCCGGCATTTCCCGCCCCTGGGGTCATGGCCGGATCCACCGGTGGCTGGACAAGGCACGGCAGCACGGCCTGAGCCTGCCTTCCAACCTCGCCGCCCGCGCGTTGCGCCTGCCCTGGTCCGACCGCCTCGTGGGCGATGCGCAGGCCAGGGTGCGTGCCGCTCATCTCCCCGAGCTTCCCGCGCTTTCCGCAGCGGACGCGGCCCTTCTCCGAGCCCTCCTGCGGGACGGCGTCTGCGTCACCTCACTGGAGGAACTGGGCCTGCCAGGCACGGCTGCGATGCTGGCCAGCGCCACATCCCTGACCGACCGGCTCGCGGCACGGCGCCGCCAGCCGGAACACGCACACCGCCATACCGTCACCGCGACGGCGCAGGACCTGCTGGATTTCCCGGCCATCCTGGAATGGGGACTCGGCACGCGCCTGCTGGACTTGGTGGAGAACTACCTGGGCCTCCCGGTGGCCTATGACGGGCCGGACCACTTCTACAGCCCCGCCGATGGGCGCGAGGCCGGGCCGCGCATCTGGCACCGCGACCGCGAGGACCGGCGCATGCTGAAGATCGCTGTCTACATCAGCGATGTCGGCCCCCAGGACGGCCCCTTCGAGATCGTCCACCCCGATTTCCGCGAGCGCCTGGGTGGCCCCAGGCAGGCCGCCATCCTGCCCCAGGCGGAGCTGGAGCGCCGTATCGGCCCGGAAGGGATGGAGAAGGCGATCCGCACCTGCACCGGCCGCCGCGGCACGGTGGTGATCGCGGAGACGGCGGAGAACTACCATCGCGGCCGCCCGCCGGTGCGCAGCGACCGTTCGGCGCTCTACTACGGCTACTTCTCGCGCTTCACGCCGACACCTTTCTTCTGCGAGCGTTCGCCGCTCACCCGGGCGCAGATCGCGCGGATCGCTTCCGGCCTGCCGGAGCGCCAGCACGACGCGCTGCTGTGGCGCCGCTTCCTGCCCGCCTGGAAGCGGGTCGTTCCGACCAACCGCATCCGGGTCTGAGATCCGGTGCCGGCGGCCCGCGGAGATTAAAATGCGTACATGATAATGAATTGCATTCTTATCATGGCATAATCCGGCGCAACCGAGCCTGACAGGCCCTATGCGAGGTACCTGCCGCGCCGGATAACTGATGCCATTCCGCCGGGCTCGACTGCACCATCATGCTTGTTCCATTCCTCATCATGTTCCGGGAAGGGCTGGAAGCCGCCCTGATCATCGGCCTCGTCGCCGGCTATCTCGGCCGTACGGGGCGGCGGGAATGGCTGCCCCTGGTCTGGCTCGGCATCGGGGCAGGGGTGCTGGTCAGCCTGGGAGCGGGCCTGGCGCTGGAGTTGCTGAGCGCCGAGTTCCCGCAGCGCGGTCAGGAGATCTTCGAGGCCGTGGTGGGCCTGGCCGCCGTCGGCATGCTCACCGCCATGGTCTTCTGGATGAGGCGGGCCGCCCGTTCGGTGAAGGCGGAGATGCAGGATCGCATCGACGCCGCGCTGATGGGGGAAAGGCGTGGCTTCGCTTTGCTGGCCATGGTCTTCCTGGCCGTGGCACGGGAAGGGCTGGAGGCAGCGGTCTTCCTGCTCGCCGTCATGCGGCAGAGCCCCGGCCCGGCCGCGCCCCTCGGCGCCCTGGCCGGGCTGCTGCTCGCCGTCGCGGTGGGCGTCGCCATCACCTGGGGCGGACTGCGGCTCGACCTGCGGCGCTTCTTCCGCTGGAGCGGCGTGCTGATCCTGCTGGTGGCGGCCGGGCTCCTGGCGGGCTCGCTGCGCGCGCTGCACGAGGCCGGGCTGTGGAACGGCCTCCAGGCGACGGTCTTCGACCTGAGCGACATCCTGCCCGCCGATGGCGTGGCAGGGTCGGTGCTGGCCGGTCTGCTCGGCTACAGCGACCGCCCGGCCCTGGGAGAGGTGCTGGTCTATCTGGTCTTCCTCGCTGTCACCCTGCCGCTCTTCCTGAGGCCCATGGCCGGTGCTCCCGCCATTCCCTCGCCTGCGCGGCAGGCCGTGCCGGCTGGCGTGGCCCCGGCGCCGCCACGGCTGAAGCCCGTGCTGGGCCTCATGGCCCTGCTGGCCCTGGCGGTGCTGGTCCTCGGCGCCGCCTCGCTGCGGCTGGAACGCCGCGAGGCCGGGGCAGGGGAGGCGCACAGCATCACCGTGGCCATCACGGAGCGGGGCTGCGAGCCCGGCGAGTTCAGCATTCCCGCCGGACGCACTGCCTTCCGCATCGTCAACCGCAGCGACCGTGCCCTGGAATGGGAGATCCTGGACGGCGTGATGGTGTTGGAGGAGCGGGAGAACATCGCTCCCGGGCTCACCCAGGGGCTGACGGCGCGGCTGGAGCCGGGCACCTATGCCATCACCTGCGGCCGCCTCAGCAATCCGCGCGGCCGGCTGACCGCGCTGCCCGCCGCGGCCAGCGCACCCTGGCGCCCGGAGCCCCGCGACCTGCTCGCCCCCATGGCCGAGTACAAGGTCCATGTCACCCTCCAGGTCATGGCCATGCAGGAGGCTGTGGAGGACCTGGGCGAGGCGCTGGACAAGGGCGACACGGCGCAGGCCGGGCGGCTGATCGCCGAGGCAGGCCAGGCCCGCGACCAGCTCCTGTCGGCCCTCCAGCTTCTGCCCGAGGCCCGGGAAGCTCTGGCCTCGGTGTCGAGCGGGCTTGCCCGGCTGACGGCCTCACTGCCGGTTGCCGGATCGGGTGGCGCCGATGTCCCACGTGAAACACTGGCGCGCTTGCGAGCGGATAGCGAGGCCCTCTCCGCACGGATCGGCGACGCCCGCATCACGCCCGCGTCCATGGCGGCGGGAGCATCACGGTCGCTGCGCGGTCCGGACGCCATCACACCCGCCTCGCTGGATGGTGTCGGGCGCGTCGTTTCCCTGCTGCGGCCGCTCGCCATCCGGCTGGACCCGGAGCTACAGGCCAGCCTCGACCGCTCGCTTGCCGAGGCGGGGAAGGGGAACCGGAGCGCCTTTCCCATTCTGGCCGCAGATCTCGAAAGGCTGGGCCGGCAGCTGGAGACCGACTGAGATGCAGTTTCACGCAGACCGGATGGGACCGGCATGACACGGAATTCCTGCCCCTTTGCCGCCGGGCGGCGCGGCCTGCTTCTGGGGCTGGCGGGCGGTGCCGGGCTCGCGACCACGGCTGTCGCGGCACCGCTGATGCAGGAGCCGCCCGGGCGCGACGCGGCCGAGGCACGGCAGGCCGTCGGCTTCCACGGGTCGCACCAGCCGGGCATCCTCAACCCGCCGCCTGCCGCCGGCATGGTTGCCGCCTTCGACGTGCTCGCACCCGACCGCGCCGGGCTGGAGCGCCTTTTCCGCCTGCTGACGGGACGGATCGCCTTCCTGATGGCAGGCGGCATGCCGCCCGAGGCCGACCCACGCTTTCCGCCGGCGGATTCCGGAATCCTGGGACCGGAGATCGTTCCGGATGGGCTGACCGTCACCGTGGCGCTGGGTGCCTCGCTCTTCGACGGCCGCTATGGCCTCGCCGCGCGGAAGCCCGTGCATCTGGAGGTCATGCGGCGCTTCCCCAATGACGCGCTGGAACGCGATTGGTGCCATGGCGACCTGCTCCTGCAGGTCTGCGCCAACACGCCGCAGAGTACGATCCACGCCCTGCGCGACATCATCAAGGCGGCGCCCGACCTGCTGCGCCTGCGTTGGAGGCTCGACGGCACGCTGCCGCCCGCCAGCGGTGGCCAGGCCCCACGCCAGACGCCGCGCAACCTGCTGGGTTTCAAGGACGGCACCGCCAACCTCGATCCCACCGACCCCGCCCTCATGGAGCGCCATATCTGGGTGGGGCCGGAGGATGGCGAGCCTGCCTGGGCGCGGGGCGGCAGCTACCAGGTGGTGCGGATCATCCGGAACTTCGTGGAGCGCTGGGACCGCACCCCCTTGCAGGAACAGCAGCAGATCTTCGGCCGCGACAAGCGGGAGGGCGCGCCACTCGGCCTGGAGCGGGAGCATGACATCCCCGACTACGCCGCAGATGCCGAGGGGAAGCGCATCCCCCTCGATGCCCATATCCGGCTGGCCAATCCGCGCACGCCGGAAACCGCCGACAGCCTGATCCTGCGCCGGCCCTTCAACTATGACCGGGGGGTCACGCGCGCCGGGCAGCTCGACATGGGGCTGCTCTTCATCTGCTTCCAGCGCAACCTCAGGCGCGGCTTCATCGCCGTGCAGGAACGCCTGAACGGCGAGCCGTTGGAGGAATACATCAAGCCCACCGGCGGCGGCTATTTCTTCGCCCTGCCCGGCGTGCCGGACCCCGGCCGGTATCTCGGCCAGGGGCTGATCGAAGCTGCCTGACGCCGCCATCCATCCCCCGCTCAACCGAGGAATTCCGGACCATGCCGCCCATCGCCGTTCCCACCCGGCGCCGCCTCCTTGCCACCGCCATGGCGCTGGCCCTGCCCCTGGCCCTGCCGGGCCTGTCGCACGCCGCCCGGGCAGCCCCGCCGGCCTCGCCGCTCGACCTCGCCGAGCCGATCGCGCAGTACAAGATCTATGTGCTGGGCGAGGTGCGGCAGCTCATCCGCCAGACACGCAGCTTCACCGAGGCGATCAAGGCCGGGGACCTCGCCAAGGCCCGCGCCCTCTATGCGCCGGCCCGCGCGCATTACGAGCGCATCGAGCCGATCGCGGAGCTTTTCGACGACCTCGACAAGAGCATCGATTCCCGTGCCGACGACCATGACGAGGGCGAGAAGGACACGGGCTTCACCGGCTTCCACCGCCTGGAGTACGGCCTCTTCGCGAAGAACTCGACCGAGGGGCTGGCGCCCTTCGCCGACAAGCTGCTCGCCGATGTGCAGGAGCTGGAAACCCGCATCCGCGGCCTGACCACCCCGCCCGAGAAAGTGGTGGGCGGCGCCGCTGCGCTGATCGAGGAGGTCGCGGCCACCAAGATTTCCGGCGAGGAGGACCGCTACAGCGGCACGGACCTGTGGGACTTCAACGCCAATGTCGAAGGCGCCCGCAAGATCGTGGAGCTGCTGACGCCGCAGCTGAAGAAGGCCGACCCCGCCCTGCTGTCCAAGGTCGATGCCAACTTCACGCAGGTGGAAGCCATCCTCGCCAAGTACCGCACCAAGGATGGCGGCTTCGATAACTACGAGAAACTCACCCCCGCCGACCGCAACGCCCTCCAGGCCCCCATCACCACCCTGGCCGAGGACCTGTCCCGCCTTCGCGGCACGCTCGGGCTGGGGTGATCGGAGCTGGGAACCGGGGGGCGCTGCCTCCCGGACCCTTTGCTGAAGGAGGGGGCTTCGACCGCCGTCATACCATCCGGCGACCGGCTCCTGTTCCCCCTCCTCGCGGAGCGCTCACAGGGTGCCAAGGGACTGATGTCCCTTGGCGGGGTGTCCAGAGGGGCAGAGCCCCTCTGGCCCCGGTCCGATCATTCAGCCCGCGACCGCCAGGGCCGGGCGGCGTTGCAGGGCCTCGGGGTTGACGATGACGTCGGCGGGCAGGCGGTCGTGGAAGCAGTCGAGCACGCTCTGGGCGGCCGAGAGGGCCATGCGGCGGGTGCCTTCGTGGCTGCTGGCGGCGGTGTGGGGCGAGAAGATGCAGTTCGGCGCGTCCAGCAACGGGTTGGTGGCCGAGACGGGCTCGTCGTAGAGCACGTCGATGCCGGCCATGGCGACCTGGCCGCTGCGCAGGGCCTCGGCCAGGGCCGCTTCCTCCACCAGCTTGCCGCGCGCGGCGTTGATGAAGAAGGCGCCGCGCTTCATGGCGCCAAGGAAATCCGCATTCACCAGGCCCCGCGTCTCGGCGGAGGAAGGGCAGTGCAGCGTGACGATATCCGCCACGGCCAGCCCGTCGCGGAGGTCCACCACCGCCTCGTAGCCGGAGCCCCGGATGGTGCCGACGGGGATGAAGGGATCGTAGACCAGCACGTTCAGGCCGAAGGCGGCGCAGAGCCGCGCCACGCGGGTGCCGATGCGGCCGAAGCCCAGGATCAGCACGGTGCGCCCGGCGATGTCATGCGTCGGCAGTTCCGGCACCACGCCCCAGTTCAGGTCGCGCACCCGGGCATCGTACTGCACGGTGCGGCGGGCGCAGGCGAGCATGAGCATCAGCGTATGCTCGGCCACGCTGCCGGCATTGGCCTCCGGCGTGATGGTGACCACCACGCCGCGCTGGGTCATGCCGGGGATGTCGATCAGGTCGTAGCCCACGCCGTGGCGGGCCACGATCCGCAGCCCCGGCGCCTGCGCCGCCATGGCCCCGTCGACCACGTTGGTGCGGACGATGATGCCGTTGGCCCGCGGCAGCGCCGCGTCCATGGCTTCCTTCGTCAGCTTGTGGACGACCTCCACGGTCACGCCCGGCGCCGCTTCCAGCAGCGCGATGGCATCGTCGTGGATGGGACGCATGATCAGCACATGGGGCATCTTGCCTCTAGCCTTTCTCGCAGCGGATGAAGACGGTGGAACGGTTGGCGATCTCGCCCACATCCGCGACGCCGCGGTCGGGGCCACCCTCGCCGCGCAGGGGCTCGATGCCGGAAGCCTGGAGGAAGGCGGCCGCCCGCTCCCCCTTCACGGCGAAGTTGATGTTCTGCGCGATGTCGCCGGTGCGCTTGGCCACGACCTCGGCGTTCAGCTTGGAGACGACGACGCCCAGCAGCTCGCCCCGCATGTCCAGCAGCGGCCCGCCGGAATTGCCCGGCTGCACCGGCGCGCTGATCTGGAACTGGTTCGGGTCGTTGCCCAGGCCGTTCAGCCCGTTGACCTCGCCGCGCGTGAGCTTGGGGTCGGAGGACAGCAGGCCGGTCAGCGGGAAGCCGTAGGCGACGACGCCATCCCCCCGCCGCACCGGCTCGGTGCGGAAGCGGATGGGGGGACCGTCCAGCCCCGGCACGGCGATCAGCGCGAGGTCCAGCTTCGCATCCACCTTGGCTGGCGGCACCGCGGCGAAGTTGCGGCCGTCGGGGGCGCGCACCAGCACGCGGTCGCAGCCGTTGATGACGTGGCGGTTGGTCATCACCCGCTCCCGTGCCACCAGGAAGCCCGTGCCGGAGGAGGCCCGTGCGCCGGGTTTGGGCTGTGCCTCGGGTGGGGTCGGGGCGGCGGGCCTGGCGAGGCCGGACAGGGTGACGGTGCGGTCGCCGGCGCAGATGTCCTGGCCGCGCTGGACCGCTTCCCGGCCATCGGGCGCCACCAGCCGGATGTCGAAGCGGCAGCCCGCAGCGGCGGCAGGGCGCAGCGTATAGGCGGCCTCGGGTGCCAGGGGCCCCTTCAGCAGGTTGCCGCCCCAGTCGGGACGGCCGGAGCGGACGGCGAAGAGCTGCGTGGCCTCCGCGCCGGTGCGGTTGACGATGCGGAAGGGAGAGCCGGCCTCGGCCGGGGCCGCCGGCTGGGAACCCGTCTGGGCATTGGCGGGGGACAGGAGGAGGGCCAGTCCCGCCAGGGAAAGGAGCAGGGTGTTTCGCATGGCGACGAGGATGTCATCCACACCGCCCGGACGGTCAATCGGCTGTCGTGGCAGAGAAATCCCCATTGGGGGGAGTTTCCCGCAATGCGTCATTCAAGACAATAGAAACAACCCTGAGTAGTTCATCACGGCCGAAAGGCTTCCGGAGGAAGGGGAAGCCCGTGCCCTCCACGTCACGGTCCTGGAGGCCCGACATCAGCAGCACCCGGGCTCCGGGACAGCGGCCGCAGAGATAGCGCCCCAGCTCGGTCCCGCTGACGCCGCCGGGCAGGGCCATATCGGTCAGCAGCAGGTCGGGGAGAAAGGAGCGCAGGGCTTCCAGCGCCCCGGCGCCATCGGCCACGGCCCGTACCCGCCACCCGGCCTCGTGCAGGGTTTCCTCCATCATCCGGCGCAGGTCGGACTGGTCCTCGACCAGCAGGACGGTGCGCCCGCCGCGCATGGGCTGGAGGGATGCGGCAGGCACCTGTTCCCCAGCTGGGGCCGGGCCGGCCTCGCCCGGTCCGGACGGAGGTTCCGCTGTCTCCGTTCCGTCCGCCCACGGCAGGTAGAGGGTCAGGCTGGTGCCGCGCCCGGGCAGGCTTTCGATGGTGATCGACCCGCCCGACTGGCGCACGAAGCCATAGGCCTGCGCCAGCCCGAGGCCGCTGCCGCTTCCGACCGGCCTGGTCGTGAAGAAGGGCTCGAAGGCATGGGCGAGGGTCGTCTCGTCCATGCCATGCCCCGTATCCGTCACCTGCAGCGCCACGTAGTTGCCGGGCTCCAGCCGGAGCTCCCGTGCCTGCGGCGCGGCGAGCGGCAGGTTGGCGGCCCGCAGGCGCAGAGTGCCGCCCTCCGGCATGGCGTCGCGGGCATTGATGGCGAGGTTCAGGATCGCGCTCTCGAACTGCGCCGGGTCGGTCCGCACCATCCAGAGTCCGGGTGCCGCCTCCGCCGTCACGGCGATGGTATCGCCGATGGTGCGGGCGATCAGTTCCCGCAGCGCCGGCAGGACCTGTGCCATGTCGAGGGAACGCGGCTGCAGCACCTGCCGGCGCGAGAAGGCCAGGAGCTGCCGCGTCAGATCCGCCCCGCGCTCGGCCGCCCGGCGGGCCAGGCGGGCCATGCCGCGCAGCCGCTCGTCGGGCGTCGCGGCGATGATCCGGTCCGCCTGTCCGATCACCACGGTCAGCAGGTTGTTGAAGTCGTGCGCGATCCCGCCGGTCAGCCGGCCCAGGGACTCCATGTGCCGCGCCTGGGCCAGAGCCTCCTCGGCACGCCGCCTGTCCTGCTGCTCGGCCTCCAGCGCCTGTGTCCGTTCCGCGACGCGGCGCTCCAGTTCCGCCGCCAGTGCCTCGGCCTTCCGCCGCGCCGCCTGCGCGGTCCTCAGGCTCTGGTGCAGCAGCTCTACGAGGATGCTGTTCAGCAGGGAAACAGCGAAGAACAGCACCAGCCCCAGCACGTGCTCGGTGTCCAGGATCCGGAAACTGCCCACCGGGTCCAGCAGGAAGAACCAGGATAGCAGGCAGGACAGCGCCGTGGCGGTCAGGCCGGGCCAGAAGCCGCCCATCATGGCGGCGATCAGCACCGCCGGCAGGAAGGTGACGAGCGGATAGCTGCCCGGCGTCATGACGCCGTTCAGCGCCAGCCGCAGCCCCAGCCCGGCCGCGACGAGCAGCAGGCTGGTGCCCCAGACCAGCAGGGGCCGGCCACGCCAGCGCTCCAGCACCCAGCGTTCCAGGACAAGGAGCCGTTCGGGCATCAGACGGCGGCGCGCACCATGCGCACCAGGGCGGCCACGTTCTCCGGCGGCGTCTGCGGCACGATCCCATGTCCGAGGTTGAAGACGAAGGGCCTGTTCCGCATCGCCGCCATCAGGGAGCGCGCCTCAGCCTCCAGCGCCGCCCCGCCCGCGACCAGGGCCTGCGGGTCGAGATTGCCTTGCAGCGCCAGCCCCGGCGGCAGGTTCGCCGCCGCCCAGCGCGGGTCCATGGCCGTGTCCATCCCGACCGCCTGCACTCCGGCCCGCGCGGCGTATTCCACCAGCATCGGCCCGGCCATGCGCGGAAAGCCGATGATCGGGAAGCCGGGCGGAAGCTGCTTGCGCAGGCGCCGCACCAGCTCGCCCGTCGGCTCGATCACCCAGCGGCGGAACTGCGAGGGCGGCAGCAGGCCGGCCCAGCTGTCGAAGAGCATGAGCGCCTCGGCCCCGGCCCGGACCTGGGCCAGCAGGTATTCCGCCGTCGCCTCGGTCAGGGTGCGGATGAGTCGCCCGAACAGCAGCGGATCGCCGAAGGCCATGCGGCGTGCATGGACGAACTCGCCGCCGCCGCGGCCCTCCACCATGTAGCAGGCGACCGTCCAGGGCGCCCCGGCGAAGCCGATCAGGGCGGTGCGCTGGTGCTGCACCGCCAGGGTGGCGCTGAGCAGCGCGACCGTCTCGAAGATGGGCCTCGCCCGCTCCAGGAAGCCTTCCGGCCGCAGCCCGGCGATCGCCTCGGCATCGCGCAGCGGTTCCAGCAGCGGGCCCTCGCCCTCGGCGAAGCGCAGCGGCTGCCCCAGCGCCCAGGGCACCATCAGGATATCGCTGAACAGGATGGCCGCGTCGAAGCCATAGCGCCGGAGCGGCTGGAGGGTCACCTCCGTCGCCAGTTCAGGGTTGGTGCAGAGACTCACGAAGTCCCCGGCCAGGGCCCGGACCTCCCGGTATTCGGGCAGGTAGCGGCCGGCCTGGCGCATCAGCCAGAGCGGAGGCGGCCAGACGGCTTCGCCAGCCAGGGCTCGGAGGAAGGGCTTGTCCGGCATGTCCATGGCTCCTTCTCACTCGAAAATAGGAGTCAGAGAAGAGATGAGGTGGTCTGTAGGGCCTGTGGATAAAGGGGATGCAGGGCGTCCACAGACTCACGGCGGAGTTTTCCACAGCCGCCGAGTCAGCGTGACTCGCCGAGTCAGGGCGAGTCGCTGACTCGGTCCCGGAGTCACACCACGCCTCTGACTCATTCGTCCTCCCCGGCATGGAATGTGACTCGCCATCCCCGACTCTCCCAGGGCATGAGTCGGAACGGAAAGTTTTCCACCGGATGCACCATCTTCCCCGCTTCCCTCCACCGCTTCACAGTGGGGTCCATGCCCACCCGCGCCATCAACCTGCACCTGGTTTCCGACAGCACCGGCGAGACGCTGGCCTCCATGGCCCGCGCCACCCTGGCACGCTTCGAGGACCCCCATTGCCTCCAGCACCGCTGGTTCCTGGTCCGGTCCCGCTTCCAGCTCGAACAGGTGCTGGAAGGCATCCAGGCCGAGCCCGGCCCGGTGCTCTTCACCATCGCCGACCGTTCCATCCGGCACAGCCTGGAGGAGTTCTGCGGTCGGCTGGGAGTGCGCAGCCTGTCCGTGCTGGACCAGACGCTGGAGCTCCTGCAGACGGAGATCGGCGAGCACGCGCGGGAGAAGCGGGCCGCCCAGCACGTGCTGGACGCGGATTATTTCCGCCGCATCGACGCGATGCACTACGTGCTGGCGCATGACGACGGGCAGGGCACGGCGGGCATCCACGAGGCCGATGTCTGCCTCGTGGGCGTTTCCCGCTCCTCCAAGACCCCGACCTGTTTCTACCTCGCCAACCGGGGCATCAAGGCCGCCAACGTTCCCATCGTCCCCGGCGCGCCCCTGCCGGAGGAGCTGGGCGACCCGCCCTGCCCGGTGATCGGCCTGACCATAGACGTGCATTCGCTGATCGAGATCCGACGCCACCGCCTCAAGCTGATCGGCGGCGCCGGGGTGCGGCAGGACAGCACGGACTATGTGGACCAGGAGGCGGTGAAGGCCGAGATCCTGGCGGCGCGCCGCCTCTGCACCTCGCGCGGCTGGCCGGTGATCGATGTTACCCGCCGCTCCATCGAGGAAACCGCCGCCACGGTGATGCAGCTCATGGAAGCCTGGCACACCCGCCGCGCCCGGGCCGCCGCCACGCCCCCCAAGCCGCAGGACCCGGCGGCGGAGGTCATGGGCCGGCCGGGAGGCTGAACCTCGGCCGGTTCGCCATGGGTTCCGGCGTCCTTCGGGGGCAAGGCTCCGCCTCGCCCCCAAACCCCCACTCCGCCAGGACACTGCGTGCCCTGGACCCGTTTTCGTTGGTTCTGTCTGACGCCGGTGTCACCAGCGCGGACACGGTGTCTTTTCCTCTTTTCGGGAGCCCCGCCGATCCACCTGCGCCAACGGATTGGGCGGAAGGCTCACCTTGCCACCCCGGGCCAACCCAAGGCGGGGTCTGGGGGAATACTATTCCCCCAGCGGTAGGGGTTCCGGGGGCAGGCGGAGCCTCCCCCGGGGGTCGCCACGGGTACAACGCCAAAGCCAGCAGGCGATGGCCGCCGGGCGTATCAGACGCCGAGCCGCTCCGCCGCGCCGCGGAGGAAGCCGCGCAGCGTGTGGCGGAACTCGGGCTCGTCCAGCAGGAAGGCGTCGTGGCCCTTGTCGGAGGCGATCTCCAGGAAGGAGACATTGGCCGCCGCCTTGTTCAGCGCCCGCACGATCTCGCGCGCTTCCTCGGTCGGGAAGAGCCAGTCGGAGGTGAAGGAGGTGAGCAGGAAGCGCGTCTGCGTGCCCTGGAAGGCGAGCGACAGGTCCCCGCCATGTTCCGCGGAAAGGTCGAAGTAGTCCATCGCCCGGGTGATGGTCAGGTAGGAATTGGCGTCGAAGCGGCGCACGAAGGTCGAACCCTGGTGTCGCAGGTAGCTTTCCACCTGGAACACGTCCTCCAGAAAGGTCAGCGCCTTGGCGCCCTGGAGGCGGCGGCCGAACTTCCGGGCCAGCGCGGCCTCGGACAGATAGGTGATGTGCGCCACCATGCGCGCCACGCTCAGGCCACGCGCCGGAATCCGGCCATCCTCCCAGTAGCGGCCGCCCTTCCAGTCCGGGTCGGAATGGATGGCGGCGCGGCCCACCTCGTCGAAGGCGATGTTCTGCGCCGAGTGGTGCGCGGCGGTGGCGATGGCCACGCAGGCGAAGACGCGCCCGGGGAAGGTCGCCGCCCATTCCAGCGCCTGCATCCCGCCCATCGAGCCGCCGACCACGGCGAGGAGGCGGGTGATCCCCAGATGCTCGACCAGCCTGGCCTGGGCCCGCACCATGTCGCGGATGGTGACGGCGGGAAAATCCGTGCCCCAGGGCCGGCCCAGCCTGCGCCCCTCAGCATCCGTCATCTCCTCGCGCGGGCCGGTGGAGCCCATGCAGCCGCCCAGCACATTGGCGCAGATGACGAAGAAGCGGTCCGTGTCGATCGCGTCGCCCGGCCCGACCACGCCTTTCCACCAGCCATCGCGGCCGGTCACCGGATGCGGCTCGGCCACATACTGGTCGCCGGTCAGGGCATGGCAGATCAGGATCGCGTTGGAAGCGTCGGCATTCAGCCGCCCATAGGTGCGATAGGCCACCGCCATGGGCGCGATGGTCATGCCGCAATCCAGCGCCAGCCCGTCCGCGAAGACGGCGCGCTGGTGTTCCACGCTCGGGAGAGGGGCCAGGGTGTCGCTCACGGCCGATGGATTAGACCAGATCGCCGGGCGGCGGAATGGATGCTCTCGCGCATCTCCGTCCCATGCGCCCCGGCGGTTTCCCTTGGCCGTTCCGCTCCA
>NZ_JHWD01000009.1:103136-213956 GCF_000622225.1 Roseomonas mucosa ATCC BAA-692
CCCGCATGCTGGAGCAGATAGGGGCTGGCCTCATGGCTCAGCAGGTTCTCGCTCGGATAGGTCTGGCCCATGCCAGCGCACCTAAGGTGCCCCCATCCTTCCCACCAGGGGGGCTCTCGGAGGTTTCGGGCCGGGGCCAGAGGGGCTCCGCCCCTCTGGACACCCCGCCAAGGGACGTTAGTCCCTTGGAACCCTGTGAGCGCTCCGCGAGGAGGGGGGACAGGACACCGGTCGCCGGATGGCATACCGGCGGAACAACCCCCTCCTCGCGGAGCGCTCATGGCGGGGTCTCGGGGGGATACCATCCCCCTGAGCGGCCCCTCCTTCAGCAAAGGGTCCGGGAGGCAGAGCCTCCCGGTTCCCAGGCCAGATCCTCGAAGAGCAACCCCTGGGGAAGTCATGAGCACGGCGGACACGATCTTTGCGCTGGCGACGGGGGCCGGGCGTTCGGCGGTGGCGGTGCTGCGGCTGTCAGGGCCGGGCTGCGGGGCGGTGCTGGACCGGCTGGCCGGGCGGCGGCCGGCGGCGCGGATGGCCACGCTGCGGACGCTGCGGGATGCGGCGGGGGCGGCGCTGGACCGGGCGCTGGTGCTGTGGTTTCCGGGGCCGCGTTCCTATACGGGCGAGGATGCGGCGGAGCTGCACCTGCATGGCGGGCGGGCCGTGGTGGCGGCGGTGTCGGAGGCGCTGGTGGCGGCCGGGGCGCGGGTGGCGGAGCCCGGGGAGTTCACGCGCCGGGCCTTCCTGCACGGCAGGATGGACCTGACCGAGGCCGAGGGCATCGCCGACCTGATCGAGGCCGAGACCGAGGCGCAGCGGCGCCAGGCGCTGCGGCAGACCGGGGGCGCGCTGGCGCGGGAGGCGCGGGGCTGGGCGGAGCAGCTGACGCGGCTGCTGGCGCAGCAGGAGGCGGCGCTGGAATTCGCCGAGGAAGGGCTGCCCTCCGACCTGGACGAGGTGGTGCGGGCGGGGGCCGGGGCGCTGCGGGCGGAGATCGCCGCAGCGCTGGCGGATGGCGGGCGCGGGGAGCGGCTGCGCGAGGGGCTGGACGTGGCGATCCTGGGCGCGCCGAATGTGGGCAAGTCCTCGCTGCTGAACGCGCTGACGGGACGGGAGGCGGCCATCGTCTCGGCCCGGGCAGGCACCACGCGGGACGTGGTGGAGGCGCGCTTCGACCTGGCGGGGGTGCCGGCGACGCTGGCGGACACGGCCGGGCTGCGCGAAGGAGCCGACGAGATCGAGGCCGAGGGCATCCGCCGCGCGCACCGGCGGGGAGAGGAAGCCGATATCGTGCTGGCGGTCTTCGCGGCCGATACGGCGCCGGATGCGGAGACGCTGGCCCTGCTGGCGCGGCGGGACTGTGTGGTGGTGGCCAACCGCTGCGACCTCGCGGAGCCGGCGGCGGATTACGCCGGCGTGGTGCCGCTGCGGGTCTCGGCCCGGACCGGGACGGGGCTGGCGGCGCTGCGAGCCCGGCTGGAGGAGGAGGCGGAGCGGCGGGCCGGCGGCGCCGCGCTGCTGACCCGCCCGCGCCATCGCGCCGCGCTGGAGGAGGTGGCGCGGCACCTGGCCGGGGCGGAGACCGCGCCCGTGCCGGAACTGGCCTCCGAGGGACTGCGCGCCGCGTCGCTGGCCCTGGGGCGCCTCACGGGCCGGGTCGGGGTCGAGCAGGTGCTGGATGTCGTCTTCGGCAGCTTCTGCATCGGCAAGTGAGCGCGGCGGCCTGCTTCCAGGGGGACTGGCCCCCGGGCGTGGCAAGCGCCGTGGCCTTCCCTATAATCCTGGCCTTTCGTGGGGCCGCGATGGCAGGCTGCAAGGGGTCGGAGCCCGGCCTCGCCCCGTTCGGGAAACACTGACCACACCGCCGCGCGGATCGCCGCGATGCGGATTCCGGGAGAACTGGCTTGCCGAGCGACCGCGTCTTTCTCGTCGTCGTGGATGACAGCCCGGAACGGGTGCTGGCGATGCGCTATGCCTGCCTGCGGGTGAAGAAATCCGGCGGGCGGGTAGCCCTGCTGCGGGTGACGGAGCCGGTGGGGCTGCAGGAATGGGCCGGCGTCGGCCAGCTGTTGCAGCAGGAGCGGCGGGAGGAGGCGGAGCAGATGCTGTCCGCCCTGGCCGCCGAGGTGCAGGAGATCACCGACGGGCTGCCGCTGATCATCATCCGGGAGGGCGACCTGATCGAGGAGGTGCTGGGCCTCATCGAGAGCGATCCGCGCATCTCGATCCTGGTGCTGGCCGCCTCCGCCTCCGGCGGCAATCCCGGGCCGCTGATCACGGCGATGACCAGCCGCCATTCCCACCGCCTCCGCTGCCCCGTCACCATCGTGCCGGGCGGCATGAGCTACGAGGAGCTCGACCGGGTGACGTGACGGGGAGGGCGGACCCTCCCCGCCGGCCTGTTCGGGTTCAGGCGTTGCCGACGGGCGGCTGGCCGGCCTGGGCGCGGCGGGACTGCCACAGCGCCACGAAGTCGATCGGCGTCAGCAGCACGGGCATGAAGCCGCCCTCGCGCGTCGCATCGGCCAGGACGTTGCGGGCGAAGGGGAAGAGCAGGCGCGGGCATTCCACCAGCAGCACCGGCTCCAGGCTTTCCTGCGGCACGTTCACGGTGAAGATGCCGCAATAGACCAGCTCGGCGATGAAGGCGGTGGTCTCGCCCGACTTGGCATCGCAGCGGATCTGCAGCGAGACCTCGAAGGTGTTGCCGTCCTGCTGCAGCGGCCGGGCCTGCACGTCCAGGCCGATATCGATGCGCGGCTGCTCGCGCAGCTGGGTGAAGACCTCCGGCGCCCCCGGCACCTCGAAGGACAGGTCCTTCACGTATTGCAGGTTGACGACCAGGGGGGCCGGCGGCGCGTTGCTGTCGCCGGGAAGGACGGGCTGGATCGGATCGGACATGGCAAACCTGCGATGGGCTGGGTGATGTGAGGCGGCGGGTAGCATGGGCGTCCCGCCATCGGAAGGCGAATGCGGCGCGACGGCCTCGCCATTCGCGTGCCCCCCCCCCGCATGTCCCCTGGGCGGGGGCAGGAAAGGTGGCGCTGCGGCGGTCAGGCGGCGGGATAGGGCCGGTGGCCGAAGATCGCGGTCCCCACCCGCACATGGGTGGCACCCTGGGCGATGGCCAGCGGGAAATCGCCGCTCATGCCCATCGACAGGCGCTTCAGCCCGTGCCGGGCCGCCAGTTCCGCCAGGAAGGCGAAATGCGGCACCGGGTCCTCGCCGGCGGGCGGGATGCACATCAGGCCGGAGATGGAGAGGCCGTACTCCTCCTGGCAGACGCGCAGGAAATTCCCGGCCTCGGCGCGGGCGATGCCGGATTTCTGCGGCTCCTCCCCGGTGTTCACCTGCACCAGCAGCTCCGGCCGCCGGCCTTCCTTCGCCATGGCGGCGGCCAGGGCTTCGGCGAGCTTGGGCCGGTCCAGGCTCTCGATCACGTCGGCCACCCGCACCGCGTCGCGGGCCTTGTTGGTCTGCAGCCCGCCGATGATGTGCAGGCGGAGTTCCGGATGGGCCGGGCGCAGGGCCGGGAACTTGCCCTGGGCCTCCTGCACGCGGTTCTCGCCGAAGACGGCCTGGCCGGCCGCCAGGGCCTGGACCACGCTTTCCGCCGGATGTGTCTTGGAGACCGCGACCAGTTGCACCGAGTCGGGGGGGCGGCCGGCCCGGGCGCAGGCTTCGGCGATCTCGGCCCTCACCCGGGCCAGGGCGGCCGGGATGGAGGCATCAGCGAGGGAGGAGGCGTCGCTCATGGAGGGGAGGGATAAACGCCCGCGCCCGAAGAAGATAGCCGTGGAGGAGGCCGTGATCGCGGCGCGGCGCTTCCGGCCGCCGCCGGGGCGGGACGGCCTGCCCCGGCTCTGGCTGGTTTCCGACGCCCGCCGCCTGCCCGACCCGCGCGAGGCCGCCGGCGGCCTGCCGCGCGGCGCGGCGGTGCTGGCGCGCGACGTGGCGCCAGAGCTGCTGCCCGCGCTGGCGAGGCTCTGCCGTGCGCGGGGCCTCGTGCTGATGCTGGCGGGGGACGGGCGCGCGGCGCTGCGGCTGGGGGCGGGGCTGCACCTGCCGGACCGCCGGCCCGCCACGGGGGTGCTGCCTTATCTCCTGGCGCGGCGGCGGGACCCGTGCCGGTGGCGGCTGAGCCAGGCGGCGCATGGGCGCTCCGGCTTGGCCCGCGCCCGGCGACTCGGGGCGGATGGGGTGCTGCTCTCCCCCGCCTTTCCCACGGCCAGCCATCCGGGCGCCCCGGCGCTGGGGCCGTTGCGCTGGGCGGCGCTGGCGCGGCGTGCCGCAAGTAGTGCCGTTGCGCTGGGTGGCATGGATGCCCGCAGCGCCCGGCGCCTGCCCAACTGGGCCTGTGGCATGGCGGCTCTGGAAGGGCTGTTGCCCGCCAGTCACAGTGTTTCGCAGAAGTCGCGCCCCCGTGATCCGGGCCATTGCCCCTTCCGAATGGCCTGAACCATAGTCCGCCCGGGCCTGGCTCCACGCCGGGTGCATCGCTGTGGTGCGCTGGACGAGGAGCTCCCTGTCAGGGGGGCAGGCGGGCTGAAGGGATCGCTGGGCAGTGCGGCCCATGCGCGTGAGGAGGGATTTGATGCGTAAGCTTCTTCTGGGGAGCACGGCCGTCGCCGCCGCTGCTCTGTTCGCCCCGCAGGGCGCTCTGGCGCAGGGTGCCGACCCGTTCCTGCCGCCCGGCCCGCCGATGGTGTCCCACCGCGCCCTTGAAGTGCGCGTCGGCGGCTATTTCCGCTTCAACTACAACTTCACCGAGCAGGGCCAGAACAGCGCCAACAAGGACAGCGGCGTGGGCGTGCCGGTGGCCGGCGTCGCCACCACCCCGAACACCTCGGCGCGCCTTGGCAAGTCCGACTTCGCCTCCGATGCCGAAATCCACATCGTTGCCAACGGCAAGGCCACCAACGGCCTGCGCTACGGTGTCGCGATCGAGCTCGAGGTCGATTACAACGACGGCACCTATTCGCCGTACTCGGGCTCGCGCGTGCGCTCGCCCAAGACCGGCCTCGACACCGACGAGATGTGGATGTACGTGGCCGGCGGCTTCGGCCAGGTCCGCTTCGGTGACGAAGACAACGCCTGGAACCTGATGAGCGTCGGTCACGTCGCCAACTTCGGTACGGGCGGCGCCGACGGTGACTGGTTCGACAGCGTGACCGCGACGCACCGCGCCGCGACCACCTTCACCTCGGACTCGGGCGACAACACCAAGATCATCTACCTGTCGCCGCAGTTCTACGGCTTCGACGTCGGCGCCTCCTTCGCCTTCAACACCGGCGAGGGCGAGGACACGGGCTGCATCCTGTCCACCGTGACCTCCGACTGCGACCGCGCGAACGCCTATTCCGGCGGCTCGGCCCGCCGCCGCAACGAGGTGTTCGGCATCGCCCGTTGGCGCGGTTCCTTCGGCGGCGTCGGCCTGCAGGCCGCGATCGGCGGCATGACCGCCGATGCCACGAAGGGCCAGCAGGTCATCAACTCGGGCGTCGCCTCCTCGGTCACCTCGGCCAAGCCGATGTGGATGGGCTATGGCGGCCTGCAGGCGACCGCCTACGGCTTCACGCTGGGCGGCGAGTACTATTGGGGCCAGGCCAACAACAGCTTCGCTCCGCTGGTCCGTGGCGCCGTCGATACGCGCAGGATGGGCGAGGTCTTCGCCGGTGCGTCCTATACCTGGGGCCCGGTCACGGTCGGCGCGAACTACTACGACCTGCAGTCCGCCGGTGCCCAGGGCATCGCGGCTGGCCGCCGTGAGCTGGTCTGGTCGGTCGGCGCGACCTATGTCGTGGCTCCCGGCCTGACCATCGTGACCGACTACTCGGACATCTACCGCAAGGAAGCCGGCTACAACTTCATCTCCGGCACGGCGGGGTCCGCCAACAACAAGGTGACCTCGAAGGTCTTCATCCTGGGTACCCGCATCGCCTTCTGATCGCGGTTTCTATCCGGTGCAGAAGGGGCGGCGGATCGATCCGCCGCCCTTTTTGTATCCGCCGCCACGATTTCTTCGCGGCGCACCCGCTTTTTCCCCTCTTGCAAGTGCCGCGTTGGCTTCTACTGTGCGTCCGCCATGCCAAAGACACGCCTCGCTCTGCTGCTGCCCATCCTGGTGGGGGCCTGTTCCCAGTCCCGCCAAGTGGGCAACGACGAATATACGGATGACAGCCGGCGCGCCCGTGTCCAGGGACGTCTGAGCGGCTCCGACGGCATCCTGCTGTTCGGCACCGACCGCACCAATCGTGATGGCGGGGGCGACCAGTCCGGCACCGGGCTCGGCGTGAACGCCTATCTGTGGCGTGCCGCGCTGGACACCCTGTCCTTCATGCCGCTTTCCTCGGCCGATCCCTTCGGCGGGGTGATCATCACCGACTGGTACACGCCGAGCGCGGCCAACGGGGAGCGCTTCCGGGCCACGGCCTATATCCTGGGCCGGCAGCTCCGTTCCGATGGCGTCCGGGTATCGGTCTTCCGTCAGGAACTGCACAACGGCGTTTGGCAGGATGCGCCCGTGTCCAGCGCCACCAGCGCGGAACTCGAGGACAAGGTCCTTGCCCGGGCGAGGGAACTCCGCAGCGGACAGGCGACCGCCGCGCGCTGAACCAGGCGCCATCCGGCACCAAGGAAAAAGGCCTTTCCCCCCGGGGGGAAAGGCCTTTCTTCTGGAAGCGGTTCTGGCTGTCCGGATGGGGGCGCCCCGTCAGGCGCCCGCCCGTTACCAGTAGCCGGGACCGCGGACCACGTAGCCGGGCGGCGGCGCATAGACCGGGGCCGGGCGGTACACCACGGGCGGCGGCTGATAGATCACCGGTGGCGGCGCATACTCGTACACGACCGGCGGCGGGGGCGGCGCGTAATAGACCCGGGGCGGCGGGGGCGGGGCCGCCTGCGTGGCCAGGCCAAGGGCGAGGCCGCCCAGGACGCCGGCGCCCAGGCCCAGGGCGAGTGCTCCGCCGGGGCCGGGGCCGTGGTGGCGATGATAGCCACCACCCGGTCCCCAGTAAGGCTGGGCCTCGGCCGGGGCTGCGACGACGGCGCCCAGGGACAGGGCGGCCGTCGCGGCCAGGGTGATCTTGGTGATGCGGCGCATGGGCATTGCTCCTCGATAGCCAAGATGGTGCCGGCCCATGGCGGAATCGAGGCAGGTTTGCCCTCACCCTGGGGCGAAATGCATCACTCTGTAACGGGCTCGACCGGCGCGATGGGCTCCGGCGCGATGACGGCCCCGGCCTCCAGCAGCAGGTCCTCGCGATAGCGCCCGGCCACCAGCTGCACCCCCATCGGCGCCGAAGACGCGTCGGAGGTGGCGACCGTCAGGGCGGGCAGGCCCATCAGCGGCAGCCCGATCTGCACGAGCTGCGCCTCGATCACCCGCTCGAAGCTGGCCTCGCTCTCGATGTCGAGTGCATCGGGGAAGGGCGGCTCCGCCGAGACGGGCAGGAGGACCAGCGGATAGCGCTCCAGGAAGAGGTTCCACTGCCGCAGGAAGCCGGCCCGCCGGGTCAGGGCATCGGCGACGCCATGCTCCCCGGCCTCTGGGGCACGCGCCTCCATCATGGCCAGCACGGCCAGGGATTCCGCCTCGTTCTCGGCCTGATAGGCCTTGTTGCCGCTGCGCCGGCTTTCCGCCAGCCAGAGCAGGGCCTGCAGATGCGCCGGCTCCCGCAGCGGCGGGCAGGGGGTCTCGACCACGGTCCAGCCCGCCTCCTGCAAGGCCAGGGCGGCGGCGCGCAGGGCCTTCTCCACGGCGGGATGGGTGGCCAGCCCCTCGGGGCGCACGCAGAGGGCGGCACGCTTCGGCAGCGGCGGCCCTTCGAGCGGCGCCGGCACCCACCAGGGGTCGCGCGGGTCGGGCGCGGCAAGGGCGGCCAGGGCCGCGCGCAGGTCCGGGATGGAGCGGGCCAGCGGGCCGGAAACCGCCATCAACTGCGCGCCGATCGCGCGTTCCGGGCTGCTGGCGTTGAAGGCGGCGATCCGCCCCAGCGTCGGCCGCAGCCCGTGCACGCCGCAGGCATAGGCCGGATAGCGCACCGAGCCGCCGATATCCGTGCCATGCGCCAGCGCCCCGATCCCCGCCGCCAGCGAGGCCGCGGCACCGCCGGAGGAACCGCCGGGGGTCAGGCGCGGGTCGCGGGGATTCCTGGTGTTGCCGTGCAGGGCGTTGCGGGTGAACCAGCGCAGCGAGAAGGCGGGCGTGTTGGTCCGCCCCAGCACCACCGCCCCGGCGCGGCGGAAGTTGCTGACGACGGGGTTGTCTTCCTTCGCGATCAGTTCCCGCTGGGTGCGAAGCCCATTGGTGGTGGCATGGCCCACTTGGTCGGCATTCACCTTGATCGTCACCGGAACGCCGGCCAGCGGCCCGGGATCCTCGCCCGCGCCCAGGCGGCGGTCCACCTCGCGCGCCTCGGCCAGGACTTCCTCGGACCGGTGGTCCACCACGGCGTTGATGGCGGGGTTCGCGGCTTCCAGCCGGGACAGCGCGTCCCGCGCCACCTCCTCGGCCGAAACCTCCCGTCCCCGCAGCTTCGCCGCCAGCTCGCTGGCCGTCAGGCGCCAATAATCCCCCATGCCCCGGGACTCCTCTGCGGTGATCTGCGCGGGGCAGTCTCCGGGCAGGGCTGGGGCTTGTCGAGGGGCTGCTCCGGACGTGGCGCCGTGGTTGGGGGCAAGGCGCTGCCTTTCCCCCAAGCCCCCTATCCGCCAGGACCCTGAGGGTCCTGGACCTCCCGTTCGTTGGCGCCTGCCTGTTGCCCCGAAGGATCGGGTTGCAGGGTAACGGCAGCCACCAGCGCCAACGAAAGCCCGGGGTCCGGGGACCGGCTTCGATCCCCGGCGGAGTGGGTCCGGGAGAGGGGAGCCTCTTCCGGGGTCCGGGGCCCGGCACGTCCCCTTCAGAACGCCGCGTCGTCGAACGCCATCATCGACGCACCGCCCGCCAGGATGGCCGAGGCCAGCGCGCCGGTTTCCGGCAGCAGGCGCTGCATGAAGAAGCGTGCCGTGGCCAGCTTGGCGGCGTAGAATTCCGGTGTCTCCCCACCATCGCCCCGCAGCGCGGCCCCGGCCATCAGCGCCCATTGATGCGCCAGGGCGGTGAGGCCGAAGAGGCGCAGGTAGTCCGTCGCCCCGGCGCCGATCTCCGTGGGATCGGACAGGCCGCGCCGCGCCAGCTCCGCCGTGCATTGCTGCAACCGGCCGAAGGCCTTGGAGAGCGGCAGGATGAACTCGCCCATCCGCTCGTCTTCCTCGTGCGCCTCGATGAAGGACAGCACGGGATGGAAGAAGCGGCGGAGGTAGCGCCCCGCATGGGCCGGCATCTTGCGCCCGGCGAGGTCCAGCGCCTGGATGCCGTTGGTGCCCTCGTAGATCTGCGCGATGCGCGCGTCGCGGGCATACTGCTCCATGCCCCATTCGCGGATATAGCCGTGCCCGCCCAGCACCTGCATGCCGTGGTTGGCGCAGAGCGTGCCGAGATCGGTGAAGAGCGCCTTCACGATCGGCGTCATCAGCGCGACATGGTCCTCGGCGGCCAGGCGCTCCTCCGGCTCCGGGTGGCGGGTGGCGATGTCGTGCTGGAGCGCCACGGCGACACCCAGCGCGCGGCATCCCTCGGTATAGGCGCGCATGGTCAGCAGCATGCGCCGCACGTCCGGATGCACCAGGATGGGATCGGCCGGCCTGTCGGGATATTTCGCGCCGCCCAGAGCCCGGCCCTGCAGCCGGTCGCGCGCATAGGCGACGGCGTTCTGGTAGCTGACCTCGGCGATGCCCAGACCCTGGATACCGACGGAAAGCCGCTCCTCGTTCATCATGGTGAACATGGTGCGCAGCCCCTTGTGCGGCGTGCCGAGCAGCCAGGCCTTCGCTCCGTCGAAGTTCATCACGCAGGTGGCGGAGGCCTTGATGCCCATCTTATGCTCGATGGAGGCGCAGGAGACGCCGTTGCGCGGCCCCACCTTGCCGTTCTCGTCCGGCAGGAACTTCGGCACCAGGAACATGCTGATGCCCTTCACCCCCGGCGGCGCGTCCGGCAGCTTGGCCAGCACGAAATGCACGATGTTCTCCGTCAGGTCGTGCTCGCCCGCGGAGATGAAGATCTTGGTGCCGCTGAGGCGGTAGCTCCCGTCCTCCGCCGGCACGGCCCTGGTGCGGATCAGGCCGAGATCGGTGCCGCAATGCGGCTCCGTCAGGCACATCGTGCCGCTCCATTCGCCGGACACCAGCTTCGGCAGGTAGAGGTCCTTCATCGCCGCCGTGCCATGCGTGTGCAGCGCCGTGTAGGCGCCGTGCGACAGGCCGGGATAGAGGCTGAAGGCGAGGTTGGCGGAGCAGATCATCTCCTCGAACAGCAGCGACACGGTGCGCGGCAGGCCCTGGCCGCCGTAATCCGGGTCGCAGGCCATCGCCGTCCAGCCGCCCTGGCGGAAGGCGTCGTAGGCCTCGCGGAAGCCTTTCGGCGTGCGCACCACGCCGTTCTCGTAGTGGCAGCCCTCCTCGTCGCCCGGGCGGTTGATCGGGAACAGCACCTCCTCGCAGAGCTTCGCCGCTTCCTCCATCACCGGGTCGATCAGGTCCGGCTGCATCTCCTCGCAGCCCGGCAGCGCCCGCAGCCGCTCCATCGCCACGATCTCGCTGAGCAGGAAGCGCATGTCCCGCAGCGGTGCCTTGTAGCTCGGCATGTCCTGTCCTCCTTGCTGTTCGGGCCAGGGACCGGGGAAGGCGCCGCCTTCCCCCGGACCCCATCCGCCAGGACCCTGAGGGTCCTGGACCTCCCATTCGTTGGTTCATGCTGACAGCGGATCGCGCCGGAGGGCCTAGCCCTCCGGCGACGGCCGGTGCCGCACGTGCCGACATCGTCTTCGATTCCTCTGGGAGAGCCCCGCCTTTCCACGCGTTCCCTGGGATCGGATCCTGGGCTGACGCCGCTCACAGGCGCCCACCCACCGGGTCCAGGGCCCGCAGGGTCCTGGCGGAGTGGGGGTCCTGGGGGCGAGGCAGCGCCTTGCCCCCAGGGGGCCGCCCCGGGCACCACGCGGGAACACCCACCCCGGGCATCAGTTCCGCAACGGCTTCCCGGTTTCGAGCATGTGCTCGACCCGGGCGAGGCTCGCGGGATGCCGCAGCAGCGTCATGAAATGCTTCCGTTCGAGGGCCAGTACGCGCTCCTCCGGGACTTCCTCGGTGTAGTCCGCCGCCTCGCCGCCGGTGAGCGTGTCCGCGAGATGCGCGCAGACCACTTCATCATGCGGCGTCGCCTTGCCGGTCTGCGCGGCGCTGCGCACGGCGAGATCCAGCGCGGCGCGGCCGGACGGCCCGGCGAGGCGCAGCGGCGCGAGCCGCGGCGGCTGGTAGCCCTCGACCATGGCGAGCGCCCGTTCCCTGGCCTCCGCCAGCAGGCGGTCGCGGTTCATGGTGATGCCGTCCTCCGGCCGCAGCAGGCGCAGCTCCTTCGCCTCGAAGGCGGATTTCGCCACCTGCGCGGTGGAGATCATCTCGAAGGCCTTGGCCAGCGGCGGCATCGGCCCATGCGGCAGACCGGGCGCTTCCTGCCAGCGGCGCAGCAGGTTGGCGCAGCCGCCCCAGCCGGGGATCAGCCCGACGCCGGCCTCGACCAGGCCGATATAGCTTTCCGCATGCGCCTGCACCGCGTCGCAATGCAGCAGGATCTCGCAGCCGCCGCCGAGCGCCATGCCGGACGGCGCGCCGACCACCGGGAAGGGCGCGTCGCGCAGCGCGCGATAGGTCTTCTGCCCCTGTTCCACCAGGGATTCGATCTCGCCCCAGGCGGCGATGTTCGCGGCGAAGAGGGCGAGACCGAGATTGGCCCCGGCGGAGAAATGCGTGCCCTCGTTGTGGATCACCAGGGCGCGGAAGCCGCCTTTCCTCCACAGCGCGACGGCCTTGCCGATCAGCGCCATGACCTCCGGGTCCAGCGCGTTCATCTTGGTGTGGAATTCCAGGCAGGCGGCGCCGTCGCCGATGTCCCAGAGGCTGGCGGAACCGTTGCGCAGCAGCGGCTTCGAGCGGCGCTTGACGTCGGACAGCAGCAGCACGCCCTCGGCCCGCGGCACGGAATGATATTCGCCATCCAGGCCGAGGAACTGCAGCACGCCTTCTTCGGTGCGATAGAAGCTCCGCTCCCCGGCCCGTTCCAGCAGCACCGGCACCGGGCGGCCATCCTCGCGCAGCGCCTGGGCGAGCCAGCCGGGACCGAGGCGGTCGATCAGCTCGAAGGGCCCGTATTTCCAGTTGTAGCCGAGCCGCATCGCCGTATCGACGGCATCCACGTCATCGGCGATCTCGCCCACCAGCGCGGCGGCGTAGGAGAGCGTGTCCAGCAGCAGCGCCCGGGCGAAGCGGCCGCCGCGGTCGGGATGGGCGACCAGTTTGCGCAGGTCCTTCGCCCCGGCCTCCAGGCTTTCGAGCATGGGCTTCCCGCTGTCGCGGTCCTCGCCGGTCCAGAGGTCGATGGCGCGCTTGAGGCTCTTCCCGCCGGCATCCTTCGCCCGGGTGTAGAAGCCGCCCTGGCTGCTCTTGCGCCCGGTGCGGCCACTCTCGATCAGTTTCGCCACCACCGGATGCTCGCGGTGCAGGGCGCGGTAGGCATCGCCTTCCGGCAGGCTGGCGAGCAGGCTGCGGGAGACATGCGGCATCAGGTCCAGCCCGACGAGATCCAGCAGGCCGAAGACGCCCGTCCTGGGCACGCCCATGGGCCGCCCGGCCACGGCATCGGCTTCCTCGACCGAGAGGCGCAGCTCCGTGGCGTGGTTCACCGCCGACTGCATCCACAGCGTGCCGATGCGGTTGGCGATGAAGCCCGGCGTGTCCTTCGCCACTACCACCGTCTTGCCGAGGCGCCGGTCGGCGGTCTCGCGGATGGTGGCGAGCACGCCCGTATCGGTCCGCGGGCCGGCCACCACCTCCAGCAGCCGCATGTAGCGCGGCGGGTTGAAGAAATGCGTGATCAGGAAATGCCGCGCGCGTTCCGCCGGCATTCCCTCGGCCAGCGCCTGCAGCGGGATGGTGGAGGTGTTGGAGGACAGCACCGCCCCCGGCTTCATCACCCCGTCGAGCCGCGCATAGAGTTCGCGCTTGGCCTCCAGCCGCTCGGTGATCGCCTCCACCACCCAGTCGCAATCGGCGAGGAGGCGGAGGTCGCTCTCCAGCTCGCCCGGCTGCACCAGCTTCGCCGCGCCGCGATGCATGAAGGGAGCCGGATCGGCCTTGAGCATCGCCGCCAGCGCCTTCGCCGCACCGCCCGGCACGACATCCAGCAGCACCACCGGCAGGCCCGCATTGGCCATCTGCGCCGCGATGCCGGCGCCCATCACCCCGGCGCCGATGACGCCGACCCGCTGGATCGTGCTCATTCCACCGCCTCCAGCACCGTGGCGATGCCCTGGCCGCCGCCGATGCACTGGGTGGCCAGCGCATAGCGCCCGTTCTGCCGCCGCAGCAGCGCGGCCGCCTTGCCCACGATGCGCGCGCCCGTCGCCCCCAGCGGATGGCCGAGCGCGATGGCGCCGCCATCGATGTTCACCAGGGCGGGATCGAGCCCCAGCTCGCGGATGCAGGCGATGGACTGGCTGGCGAAGGCCTCGTTCAGCTCCACCACGTCGAGGTCGCCCACACCGATCCCCGCCCGGGCCAGCGCCTTGCGCGAGGCCTCGACCGGTCCCATTCCCATGATCTCCGGCGCGCAGCCCGCCACGGCGATGCCGCGGATGCGCGCCAGCGGCTCCATTCCCCGGGACCGCGCGTGCTCCCCGGAGCAGACCAGCAGCGCCGCCGCGCCGTCGGTGAGCGGCGAGGAGGTCCCGGCCGTCACCGTGCCGTCCTTGCTGAAGGCCGGCTTCAGCCCCGCCAGCCCTTCCGGCGTCGTGTCGGGGCGGATGCAGCCATCCTGCTCCACCGTCCCGGCCCTGGTGCGGATCGGCACGATCTCGGAGGCGAAATAGCCCTCCGCCTGGGCCTTCGCCGCGCGGCGCTGGCTTTCGGCGGCGAACTCCTCCTGCTCCCGCCGGGGGATCTGGTGCCGCCGTGCGACGTTCTCCGCCGTCTCGCCCATGGAGATGTAGGCCTGCGGGAAGTCCTTCGCGAGGCCGGGATGCGGCAGCGGGTTGAAGCCCATGATCGGCACCCGCGACATGCTTTCCACCCCGGCGCAGAGGAAGGCCTCGCCCGCCCCCATGCGGATCGCCCCCGCCGCCTGGTGCACCGCCTGCATCGAGGAACCGCAGAAGCGGTTCACCGTCACCCCGCCCGCCGCCTGTGGCAGCCCGGCCAGGAAGCTCGCCAGCCGGGCGATGTTCAGCCCCTGCTCGCCTTCCGGAAAGGCGCAGCCCATGACCACGTCCTCGATCGCCGCCGGGTCCGCCTTCGATTCCGCCAGCAGCGCCCGCATCACCTGCGCCACCAGCTCGTCGGGCCGGACCCTGGCCAGCTCCCCTTTGCCGGCGAAGTGAAACGGCGAACGCCGATAGGCCGCGATCACCACATCCGTCATGGCTCGTTCCTCTGGTTCTGGGGGTTCGGGCGCGGTGCTCCGGGAAGGGCTCCGCCCTCCCCGGACCCCACCCGCCCGGGGACGTTAGTCCTCGGGGACCCTGTGAGCGCTCCGCGAGGAGAGGGATTGGGAGACCGGTCGCGACAGGCGCGACGGCGGTCGCGGCCCCCTCCTCGCGGAGCGCTCATGGCGGGGTCTCGGGGGCATACCATCCCCCTGAGCGGCCCCTCTCTCAGAAAAGGGTCCGGGAGGCGGCGCCTCCCGGCTCCCCGGCCAGACCACCCAGACCCGTGGGTCAGGATTGGCCGGAAAGGGCGTCCGCCGCCTGGGATTCGATGTCGCGCAGTTCGGCGAGGGTCTGTTCCAGGTCGGCGCGCTGCTGTTCCAGGCGGGCGATTCGGTCGCGCACGCTGTCCAGCAGCCAGCGGATCTGTTCCGCCTGGCCGTGCTGCGCGTCGTAGAGGCCGAGGTACTCGCGGATCTCGTTCAGCGAGAAGCCGAGGCGCTTGCCGCGCAGCACCAGCATCAGTCGTGCCCGGTCGCGCCGGTCGAAGACCCGCGTGGTGCCGGCACGCTCCGGGGCGAGCAGTCCCTTCGCCTCGTAGAAGCGGATGGCCCGGGGCGTGATGCCCAGCTCCTTGGCGAGCTGGTTGACCGTGTAGAGCTGGCGCAGCCTGGGGCCCCCTGTCTGCGGTGTGGCGGATGGATGCCGCAGCCTGCCGTGCTGGATGGGCCATTGTCACGCCTCTCCACGTGGAAGGCGCTCGCGCAGCTCCTGGCGCAGCTCGGTCCTGGAGAGCTTGCCGACCGCCGTGCGCGGCAGTTCCTCGCGCAGCTCGATCAGCCTTGGCCGCTCGATGGGCGAGAGGCGCTCCGCCAGGAAGGCGTGCAGCTCCTCCGCCGTGAGGGCGGCGCCGGGGCGCGGCTGCACGAAGGCAGCGGGGCTTTCGCCGCGATACGGGTCGGGCATGCCCAGCACCGTCGCGGCCACGACGTCGGGATGGGTGTAGAGCGCCTCCTCGATCGCGCGCGGATAGACGTTGAAGCCGGAGCACAGGATGATGTCCTTGATCCGGTCCACCAGCGTCACGTAGCCGTCCGGCGCCATGATGCCGACATCGCCGGTGCGCAGGAAACCGTCGGGGAGCAGCACGCGCGCCGTCTCCTCCGGCTCCTCCCAATAGCCCCGCATCACGTTGGGCCCGCGCACGCAGAGCTCGCCGCGCTCGCCCGGCGGCAGGGCGCGGCCGGGATCGTCCAGGGCGCGGATCTCCGCCTCCACGCCCGGCAGGGGCAGGCCGATGCTGCCGGCGCGGTTCTCGCCCACCAGCGGGTTGCAGAAGCAGACCGGCGAAGCCTCGGTCAGCCCGTATCCCTCCACCAGCACGCAGCCGCTGGCGGCCTCGAAATCGTGCTTCACCTCCAGCGGCAGGGGCGCGCCGCCGGAGATGCAATAGCGGACGGAAGCCAGCATCTCCCGCGGCGTGCCGGCATCCAGGACCGCCTTGAACAGCGTCGGCACGCCGGGCAGCAGGGTCGGCGGCTTGCGGCGCAGCACGGTGCGGAAGCTGGCCTGGTCGTAGCGCGGCAACAGCACGATCTCGGCCCCCCAGGCAAGGCCGGCATTCAGCGCCACGGTCATGGCGAAGACATGGAAGAAGGGCAGCACGGCGAGCAGGCGCTCCTCGCCCTCGCGGCATTCGTGGAACCAGCACCGCACCTGTTCCAGGTTGGCGGTCAGGTTGGCATGGGTCAGCACCGCGCCCTTCGGCCGGCCGGTGGTGCCGCCGGTGTATTGCAGCACCGCCACGTCGCCAGGTTCGATGGCGGGGCCGTCGCGCAGGGGCGGTGCCTCCAGCAGCATGTCGAAGAGCGTGACCTGCGGATCGTGGCGCGGCACCGTGCCGATGCTGGCGCGGCGCGCGAGGCGGAAGCCGAGTCCCTTGAGCGCCGGCAGCGCCCCGGCGAAGCGGCAGGCCACCACATGGCGCAGCGGGCCGTCCTCCCGCCCCGGGCGGCGGAGCAGGCCGAGCACGCGGTCCAGCATCGGCTCCAGGTCGAGCACCACCATGATCCCCACCCCCGAGAACCGGGCCTGGGCCGAGAGCTCCGTCGGCATGTGCAGCGGGTTGAAGTTCACCACCACGCCGCCGGCCTTCAGCACGGCGAAGTAGCTGATGACGTAGAAGGGACAGTTCGGCAGGCAGAGGCCGACATGCGTGCCCTTCCGCACGCCCAGGCGGCGGAAGCCCTCGGCGGCGCGGTCCACCAGTGCGCCGAGCTGGGCATAGGTCCAGCCGCGGCCGAAGAAATCGAGGCAGGGCCGCTCCCCGAAGCGGTCCACCGCATGGCGCAGCATCCCCGGCAGGGTGGCGGGGGCGGGCAGGGCGGCCCAGTCCACCCCCGGCGGATAGCTGGCGAGCCAGGGATGGGCGGCACTATCGGGGCGCAGCGCCCCGCCTGCGCCGGCGGAGGGGCGCGTCCCGTCCGCCGGCGGAGCGGAGGGCCCGGGGGAGGGCGGCGGCACCGGCCGGGCCCGTTCCGCATCGCCTGCCATCGTCCCGCCGCCCGACATCCCTGGCCCTCCCGCTAGAGCGCGATCCGCGCCTGCAGCGCGAAGACGTCCACCGCGTTGTTGTAGCGCTGTTCCAGATTGCCCCGCAGGAAGTCGGAGGAGCCGGGGTTGCTGCCCGAGCTCAGGCTGACGATGCCGTCGCGGGCGAAGATGTGCGAATAGCCCGCCGAGATCTCCATCCGCTCCGTGACCTTGTAGGAGGCGCCGACCGAGAGCCAGTAGCGGTCGGTATCGGGCAGGCGCGGCGTGCGGTAGGCGGTCTTCACCGGCGTCTGGTCATAGGCGAAGCCGGTCCGCAGCCGCAGCTTGTCGTTGACCTGGTACTCGGCGCCGACCGAGGCGAAGATCGTGTCGCGCCAGTTCTCCGCCGTCACCGTGTCGGCGCGGCCATCCGCCTTGATGCGGAGTTCCTGGAAGCGGGACCAGTTGGTCCAGCTCACATCCGACAGCAGCGTCCAGCGGTTGCCCAGCGCCTGCGACAGGCCGAGCGTGACACTTTCCGGCGTGGTCACCTTGGTGCTGGCCCGCGTGGCGCGGAAGCTGTTCGCCAGCGCCGCCGGCACGTTCTCGAAGCTCAGCCAGGAGCCGTCCAGGTTCTGGAAGATGGCGGAGCGGAAGTTCGCGCCGAGCCGCGTGCCGGGATGGGGCTCCCACAAGGCGCCGACCTGCCAGCCCAGGGAATAGTCGTCGCCCTTCACCGAGCCGATGCCATCGGCGCTGCCCGGGCGCAGGCCCAGCCGGCCGAGCCCCGCCGCCGCGCCGATCGAGCCGAAATCCACCGCGTTCGACAGCCGCGCGCTCATGTGCTGCACGATCAGCGCGGCGCCGAGCGAGAATTCCGGCGTCGCCTTCCAGGCCACGGAGGGCGCGATCTCGAAGGTGCGCAGCACGCTGGTCATGGCGTGGTAGCGGGCGACATCGCCGGCGCCGGTCTTGGTGATCAGCCCCCAGGGCGAATTGACCGACAGTCCCAGCCACCAGTCTGGCGCGATCTGCGCCGTGGTATAGGTGGCGGGCACGAAGGCATCCTGGGCCACGTCGCCGTCGGTGCTGCCCAGGATCGCGCTTCCCCCCAGGGCGGCGGCGCGCCGGCCGCTGCTCGACTCCACCTCGGATCGCGGCCCGACATAGGTGCCGACGAGGCTTGTCTGGAAGCCCGGCAGCCGGACCATCGAGGCGGGGTTGAAGAACTGCATGGAGGGATCGTCGGCGCGCGCCGTGCTGCCGGCGAAGGAGCTGCCCTGTCCCACGGCGCTCTGGTCGCGCAGGAAATAGCCGGAGGCATGGGCCGGCGCTGCGCTCCACCCCAGGGCAGCGGCTCCGGCGGCGATCCCCGCCGCGAGGCCCCGGCAACAGCGTCTGGCTGTTCCACCCATGATCGGCTGTCTCCTCTCCCTCCGGGGGCCGTTCACTGCCGGCCCTCCGATTTGTGACGCATTAGGAAGATGGTTGACGTTAAGGTCAACAGGATTCGATTCTGCAACGCGGAAGGTCCCCATGGTTTCGACGGACGAGCTGATGAACGCCATGCTTGCACGCGCGCCGGTGCTACGCAGGCTTGGCTACAAGGTCCGCGTCGATATCACCGATTTGGATGAGAGCGTGCTGCTGGATGCAACCGGGGGGCAGCTCGATATCCGCCCAGCCCTTCCCACGGAGGAGACGGACACCGTGCTGCGCCTCAGTGCGGCGGACCTGGGCAAGCTGATGGCCGGGCGCCTCAACCCCATGCTCGCCTTTTCCACCGGCCGGCTCAGGGTCGAGGGCTCGAAGGGCGTTGCCCTCAAGCTGGCCAACCTGCTCGACGAGGACTGAGACGGCTTCGCAAGGCTTCCGGCGGCGGCATGGGCCGTTCGCATCGGGCGCGCCCATAAAGGAAAGGGGGGAGGCGATGCCTCCCCCCGATACCGTCTGGATAGGACCAAGATCCTGGCCTGATCCTCGGAGCCGGCCGGATGACGGCGCCGGCCGCTGGTTACGCGAAGACGCGCCGGGTCACTGGACCTGGCGCAGGCTTCCGTCCGGCATCCGCTCGAAAGCGCCGCCGCCGCCCAGGAAGGCGCCGTTGATGTTGCTGGTGCTCTTCGCCGCGTCCGGGCCGCCGATCACGACGCCCGTGCCCGAGCCCGTGGCGGCGGGAGCCGTCGGGGCGGCCTTGGACGGGGCCGCGGGGGCGGCGCCGCGCTGGCGGCGCTGGAACGGGCCGGTGCCGGGGCCGCCGCGGGCCTCGGAGCCGACGCTGCTCGTGTCGCGCGGGGTCGAGCCCGGCGTGGCCTGGCTGCTCGGCTGGCTCGTCAGCGGGCGCAGCTCGCGCGGTTCGGAACCGACGCGGCTGTTGTCGCGGGGGGTCGCGCCGAAGGTAGCCTGGCTGGTCGGCAGGTTCCCTTCCGGCTTCAGCTCGCGCGCCGTGGAACCGGCGCCGCTGTTGTCGCGGGGGGTGGCCTCGCTCGGCGTCAGGGTGGTCTGCGCCTGAACGGCGATCGGAGCGACCCCCGCTGCCAGCGCAAGAGCAAGGATCGTCACATGGCGTTGGGCCATTGGCATGTCTCCATCTTCATCGCCGAGGCCGGATGCGAATCCGTGCCAGCGATCTGGCTGCCTGGGTATCATGGAGTTGCGGCAGATCGGCCACAACCGTCATGGCCAACTGTGGCATTTTTGCCGCGCACGGCCCCGGCGCACGGCAACCGAGGCTCGGACGCGCGGCATTCCGCAATATAAACCGCGCGGTTGCGCCCCCTGTTCCCACAGGAACGCGGCTGGGGTCTTGCGCGCCTTCGCCCCTTGCGCCGTGGCGGCGGTAAAACGCGTTATCACATTCCCGCGACTTCATGCGGGCCAGGCAAAGCCGGCCGCCATGGCCGCCGCCGGGGGTCAGAAGGGCTTCACGATCACCATGATCACGATCAGCACCAGCAGGAGCGTCGGCACCTCGTTGACCACCCGCCAGAAGGTCGCCGAATGGCGGCGCTCATCGGCCAGGAAGTGCTTGCGCTGGGTGGCGAGGTAGCCGTGCAGGACGGTCATGGCCAGGAAGCCGAACATCTTCCCGTGCCACCAGCCCGCGCTCCAGTCCACGACGCCCGGGGTCATCACCAGGGTCAGGCCGAAGATCCAGGCGGCGATCATCGCCGGGTTGATGATGCCGCGCAGCAGGCGACGCTCCATCACCTTGAAGGTCTCGCTCATCGGCGAGCCCGGCGCGGTCTCGCTGTGATACACGTAGAGGCGCGGCAGGTAGAACATGCCGGCCATCCAGGCGAAGACCGAGATCAGGTGCAGCGCCTTGGTCCAGGGATAGAGCAGGCCCAGGTCCAGGAAGCTCCCCATCACGCCGCCTCCTCGTCCAGCCCGAGCAGGCCGGGCAGTTCCGACAGATCCCCGAACAGGGCGGAAACGCCCACGGCGCGCAGCGCCTCCGGCTCCGTCCTGCGGCAGAAGCCCAGGACCCGGCAGCCCGCCGCCACCCCGGCACGGGCACCGGTCGGGCTGTCCTCGACCACCGCGCAGTCCCCCGGCGCCGCGCCGCAGGCCGCCGCCGCGGCGAGGTAGATGTCCGGATGCGGCTTGGGACGCGCCACATCCTCGAAGGAGAAGATCCGGTCGCCGAAAAACGGCGCGAAGCCCAGCCGGCCGAGCTTGGCGGAGAGTTCGAGCCGGGAGGAGTTGGAGGCCAGGGCGAGGGGCAGGGGGGAGCGGCGCAGCCGTTGCAGCAGGGCCTCGGCCCCCGGCACGGGCGGCACCTCCCGCGCCATGGTTTCCGTCACCTTGCGCTTGAGCTGCTCCGTCCAGTCCGGCGGCAGATGGCCGAGCTTCGCCTTCACCACCGGCGCCATGTCCGGCAGCGCCATGCCGAGGAAGACGGCGCCCGATTCCTCCGGCGTCAACACCCATCCACGCGCCGTCAGGTCCTCCGCCAGCACCCGGTCCACCAGGTGCTCGCTGTCGGCCAGGACGCCGTCGCAGTCGAACAGGACCGCCTTGAAACCCCTCATGCCTCGCTCCGTCTTGCCGCCGTTCCCCGATGCCTACTGGACACGGGCCGGCCGGTCGATGCCCGCCCCGCGCGCCCGCCGGGCCGGCACGGTCTCGCGCCGCCCGCCGGGGCTTCCCGTGAGGGAAGCCTGGGCGGCCCGGGCATGCGGACAGTCGGACTGGGCCTTGGGACATTGCCGCCCGCCCGCCCAGGAGCAGAGCCGGCGCCCCGAATCCCGCGCCTGCCGCACCAGCCCCGCCAGGGCGGCGATGAAGTCCGGATCGGCGTTCTGGGCCGGCACCCGGAAGTAGCCGGGCACGCCCTCCTTGTCCGCGAGGTCGCGGTATTCCATGTCGAGCTCCACCAGGGTCTCGGAATGTTCCGAGACGAAGGCGATGGGGCAGACCAGCACCGCCACGCGGTCCCTGGCCGCCTGCCCGATCGCCTCCTCGGTGGAAGGGCCGATCCATGTCTGCGGCGTGGCGCGGGACTGGTAGCAGACCCGGTGCTCCGCGCCCGGCAGGCCGAGCCGGGCCATCACCGCCTCGACGCTGCGCTCCACCTGCCACTGGTAGGGATCGCCCCGCTTCACGATGCTTTCCGGCAGGCCATGGGCCGAGAAGAGGATCCGCAGCGGCACGTCCGGCGCCAGGGCCTCCCGCGCCGCCTCCCAGGCCCGGCGCAGGATGGCGGCGGTGCTGGCGGCGAAACCCGGGTCGGAATGCCAGCAGCACAGCGCCGTGGCCGGCACCCGCAGCCCGGCGGCGGCGCAGGCGGCCTGCCAGTCGTCCAGGCTGCTGCCGGTCGTGGTGGTGCTGTACTGGGGGTAGAGCGGCAGCAGCACGGCCTCGTCCGGCTCCCAGGCCGCGACCTCGGCCACTGTCTCCGCCGAGAAGGGGTGCCAGTAGCGCATGGCGACGAAGCAGCGGGCCTCGAACTCCCCGGACAGCGCCGCCTCCAGCGCATCGGCCTGCTGCCGGGTCAGCTCCAGCAGCGGCGAGCGGCCGCCCAGCAGGGCATAGTTCTCCGTGGCCGGCTTCAGCCGCCGCCCGGCGATGAAGCGCCCCAGCGCGCCGCGCAGGAAGGCGGGCACGCGCAGGATGGCAGGGTCGGTGAAGAGGTTGACGAGGAAGGGCTTGATGGCCCCGGGCGAATCTGGCCCGCCGAGGTTGAACAGCACCACGGCGAGGCGGGGTCTGTGGGAGGGAGCGCTCATGGCTGGCCGGGAGATGACACGGGACCGGCGAAGGTCAAGTGGCGCGTCCCTCCGTTGCCGGTCCGGGCTTTTCCGCATGCATCCCCAGGGCGAGGCGTGCCGCGTTCGCCGCCAGGTGGGCCTGCCGTGTCGCTTCCGGCAGGCGGTAGCCGCGCAACCCGCGCTGCACCCATTCCACCGCGCTGCCGAGCGAGATCCGGTGCCCCACGGAGACATAGACGGGGTTGGAGCGTCGGCGCGTCCGCAGCACCACGGCCAGCACCTGCCCCTCATGGACGAGGTTGACCCGGTCGCCCGGCTCCGGCCCCAGCTCCCCGTCCGGGTGGCCGAAGAGGCGCGACTTCGCCACGCCGATCGTGGGCACGTCCAGCGCCACGCCGAGATGGCAGGCGACGCCGAGCCCGCGGGGGTGGCTGGCGCCGTGCCCGTCCACCATCACCAGATCGGGCTTCCGCTCCAGCCGCCGCCAGGCCTCCACCAGCACCGGCACCTCGCGGAAGCCCAGGAAGCCCGGCACATAGGGCATGGGCGCGCGCAGCACCGCCGCCTGGCTTTCCACCCCGGTGCCTTCCCCGGCCGGATCGAGCGCGACCAGCGCCGCGAAGATCCTCTGCGCCGGATCGAAGCGGTCCAGGCTGGTATCCGCCCCGCCCAGCCGCTGGACGGGGCCGAAGGCATCCTCCCGCACCACCCGCGCCGCCATCTCCCGCTGCACCTGCCGTGCGCGGGCCAGATCCGGCGGGTGGAGCCAGTCCTCCGGGATATCCTGGTGCATTCCCGTGCGCTTCCTCTCCTGCTGCTTCCTGTGAAACAGGCGGGACGCCCGCCGGTTGGGCCGGATCGGGCGGCTCCCGGCCTTACCGGAGCGCGCCGGGCTGTCCTAGGATGGCGGGGATGATGGACCTCGCCACGAAACCCGCCCCGTCGCACCCCGTGCTTTCCCTGCAGAGCGATGTGGTCGTCTTCGATACCGAGACCACCGGCTGCACCATCGGCGACCGGGTCGTTTCCCTTGGCGCGGTCCGGCTTGATCCCGCCCTGGACGTGGTGGCCACGCTGCACCTCGTCTTCGCGCCGGGCCGCCGCTGCCACCCGGGCGCGGTCCGGGTGCATGGCCTGACCGACCGCTTCCTGGCCCGCCAGCCGGCCTTCGAGGCCCATGCCGGGGAGGTCTCGGCCTTCTTCGAGGGCGCCGCGGCCTGCGCGCACAACCTCGCCTTCGACCGCCGCATGCTGGGCGGGGAATTCGACCGGCTGGGCCTCGCCCGGCCCTGGCGGGGGGAATACTGCACCCTGCGTGCCTGGCGTCTCTACCGCCCCGGCCAGCGCGCCGGGCTGGACGCCGCCTCGGCCGCCCTGGGCCTCGCGCGGGAAAGCGACCGGCACGGGGCGCTGGAGGATGCCTGCCTCGCCAGCCAGCTCCTCCGCGCCCTGCACGGCCTGCCCCCCGGCCGCATGACCCTGCACGATCCGACGAACCTGCGGGCCTGAACCCCCGGGGCGTCGCGACGCCGGAGGTGAGGCCCGGGCAGCGGCCGTGTCAGGCGGACATGGCCATGCCGTCCCGCTGCGGGTCGGCGCCGCCGCTGCACCGGCCGTCGCGGATCAGCAGCCCGTGCGGCGCCCCGAAGGCATGGCTCTGGTAGGAGCGGGCGACCGGGTAGCCCAGGGCCTCCAGCGCCGCCTGGGTGGCGTGGGGAATGCGGTTGCAGACGTCGATCGTATCGCTCAGCGCCACGATGCGCGGCGCCGCCACCGCCTCGGCCATGCCCATGCCGAAATCCACCACGTTCATGATCGCCTGGGCGATGGCCGGCACGATGAAGGTGCCGCCGGGCGCGGCGATCACCATCTCCGGCCGGCCGTCGCGGAACAGGATGGTCGGCGCCATGGCGCTGGCCCGGCTCTTGCCCGGCGCGATGGAGGCGGCGCGGCCCGGGCGCGGGTCGAAGCCGCTCATGCAGCCATTGTACATGAAGCCCAGCCCCTCGGTGATGACGCCGGAGGGATTGCCCAGCGTATGCGTCAGGGCGACGGCGTTGCCATCGCCGTCGATGACGCAGGCCACGGTGGTATCGGGCGGGTCGGCCGCCTTCTCGGCCCGCGGCACGTGCGCGCGGGCGCCGGAGCGGATACGGTCCGCCAGCATCGCCGCATGGTCGCGGGACAGCAGCATCCCCAGCGGCACATCGACGAAATCCGGGTCGCCCATATGGGCGTCCTTGTCGATGGTCATCCACTTCATCGCCTCGGCCAGCAGGCGCAGGTGCTCCGGGCTGCCGTGTTCCAGCGCGCCCAGATCGAAATGCCCCAGGATCTGCAGCAGCCCGATCAGCGAGGCGCCGCCGGAGGGCGGCGGATTGGCGGCGACCCGCAGGCCACGGTAATCGCCCCAGACCACCTGCTTCTCCCGCACCTGATAGCTCGTGAAGTCCTGCATGCCGAGCAGGCCGCCACGCTCCTGCATGTCGGCCGCCATCGCATGGGCCATGTCGCCGCGGTAGAAGACCTCGGCGCCGCCCTCGGCGATCCGTTCCAGGCTGCGCGCCATGTCCGGGTTGTCGAGGATCTCGCCCGGCCGCTTCAGCCGCCCGTCGGGGCGGAAATAGACGCGCTGCCCGGTTTCGCTGAAGCGGAGCTTGTCCTCCATGTTCACCTGGCCGTCGCTGCCATGGTCGATGGTCCAGTAATGGTGGACATAGGGCCGGATCATCACGCCGCGCCGGGCCTGGGCGATGGCGGGGGCCATCACCGCCTTCAGCGGCATGGTGCCGAAGCGCGCCAGGGCGGTGGTGTAGCCGGCCACGTTGCCCGGCGCGCCGATGGCGCCGGGGCCGATGTCGTTGCTCCGGTCGGAGAGCAGGAAGACGAAGCCGTCGCGCGACTGGCCGACGAAGCGGTCCGCCCACATGCCCGGCGTGGCGGCGAGCGGCGCGCGGGCGAAGAATTCCAGCACGCTGTGCTCGCCACGCTTCGGCATGCAGACCTGCATGGCGCCGAAGCCGCCGATGCCGCACATCTGCGGGTCCACCACGCCCTGGCTGAAGGCGCAGGCGATGGCGGCATCCACCGCGTTGCCGCCCTGGCGCAGGATCTCCACCCCCGCCTCCACCGCCTCGGGCTGCGGTGCCACGACCATGCCGCGCATGTGGTGTCCTCCTGTCTTCCGTGTTTCCGTCAGGGGAGGGAGGCGGGGATCGTCCCCCGCCTTCCGGTCAGATCCGGTAGCGGCGGGGGATCAGCAGGCTGCCGAAGGTGGTGAGCAGCAGCGTCGTGGCCATCAGGACCAGCGCGAGCGCCGAGGCGAAGGGCCAGTTGTTGTTGGTGCTGAATTCCCAGTACAGGATCGGCGCCATCATCTGGAAGCGCGGCCCGCCCAGCAGGAAGGGCGTGGCATAGGCGTTCATCGCCAGGATGAAGCAGAGGATGCAGGCCGTCGCCGTGCCGGGCAGGGCCAGCGGCCAGACCACGCGCCAGAAGCGGCGGTCGGGCGCCGCGCCCAGGCTCTGCGCCGCTTCCTCGATGCGGGGGTCGATGGTCTCCACCGCGCTCTGGATCGTCAGCACTACGAAGGGCAGGTTGATCGAGACGATGCCCAGCACCACGGCGGTGGAGGTGTACATCAGCTCCAGCCCTTCCCCCGTCAGGGCGCGCCAGACGTTGTCGATGATCCCGCCATGGGCGAAAAGGATCATCCAGCCCACCATCCGCACCGTGCTGCCAACAAAGAGCGGCAGCACCAGCGCCAGCATGAACAGCCCCTTCCACCGGCTCTGCGAGCGTGCCAGCCGGTAGGCGATGGGCATGCCGAGGACCAGGCAGAGCAGGGTGGAGGCGACGGCGACCAGCAGGGTGGTGCGCAGCACGCCGAGGTAGAAGGGGTCCGAGACGAAGCGGATGTAGTTCTCCGCCGTGACCATCTCGATCATCAGCTCGGTCGGGTCGTAGCGGTTGAGGCTGAAGCGCAGCAGCAGGAGCAGCGGCAGCAGCAGCATCACCAGCACGAGCAGCGTGGCCGGCGCCAGGAAGAGGGAGGCCGGCGCGGCTTGCCCCCTGTCCCGGTACGCGGCGGGGCGCGCCAGGGCCGCGGCGGTCGCGGTGTCGGACATGTCCGCTTCAGGCTCCGGCGATGTTCTTCTTCCACCACTCCGAGGTCGCGCTCTGCAGCTTGCCCAGCACGCTGTAGTCGGGTGGCAGCATCTTCACGTCGGCGGGCAGGGCGAGCTGCTCGCCCACCTTGCCGGTCAGCGGGCAGTTGTCCACCGTCGGCAGGTAGCCCATCTTCGCCGCGAATTCCGCCTGGGCGGAGGGCTCCAGCATCGCGTTCAGGTACTTGTAGGCCGTCTCCTTGTTCGGCGCGTTCCTCGGGATGAGCATGCCGGAGACGTAGAGGATATTGCCCTCCCTGGGGAAGGAGGCCTTCACCGGGATGCCGGCATTCTGCCACATGATCACGCGCGCCAGCCAGATGATGCCGACATCGATCTCGCCCGACTTGATACCGGCGCCGATGGAATCGGTCGAGGGATAGAGGCGCAGCCCGTTGGCGTTCAGCTTGCCCATCATGTCGCGGGCGGCATCGGTATCGACCTTGTTCAGGTCGCCCGTGGCGGCCTGCGCCGCCGCCATCATCACGTAGAAGTAGTTGCCGTTCCCCAGCCCGACGCGGCCCTTGTACTTCGGGTCCAGCAGGTCCTTGAAGCTGGTGGGCGGGCTGCTGACCTTCTCGGGGTTATAGATCAGCACCTGCGGGCTGTAGATGTGCGGCGCATAGGCGTCGTTGCGCAGATGCGGCAGCACATGCGCGAGGTTCGGCACCTTCTTCTCGTCGATCGGCTCGGCAAGGCCGGCGGCCGAGACCTCGTAGCCGCGGTTGGCCTGGGCGCAGGCCACGTCCACCGCGCCGCGCGGCAGGCGCCGCTGCGCGTAGAGCTTGGCGATGCGCGGGTCCTCGTCGCCGAGATCCTGCACCACGGTGATGCCCTTGGGCACCAGCAGGGGTTCCTCCACATTGGCGCGCAGCAGGTTGGCGTAGTCTCCGCCCCAGGTGCCGATCACCATCTGCTCCGCCGCGCGGGCGGGGCGGATGAAGGGCAGGCTCAGCGCGCCGGCGGCACCGGCCAGAACGAGGCGGCGGCCGGGGGTCAGGATCGTGTCAGGCATTCGCGTTCCACCTTGTTTCGGCAGTTTCTGGGATTTGCGAGGGCAGCGGCGCCCCCTTGGCATCGAAGAGGCGCTCGGCCGCATGGTCCCAGCCCAGGGTCACGGCCGTCCCCGCCGCATGGAGCCGCCCGGGCTGGCTGGTGGGGTCGCGCACCAGGACCCGCGCCCCGGTGCCGAGGCGGACCAGATGCTCCCGCACCGGCCCGAGATAGTTCGCCAGCTCCACCACGCCCCGCGCCTCGCCCGCGCCGCCCTCTCCGCCTTCGCGGATCGACAGGCGCTCCGGCCGCAGGGCCAGGGTGCAGGCGCCGGAACCGGCATAGCGGCCGGCGAGGCGCAGCGCCGCGCCCTCCGCCTCCATCACGCTGCCGGAGGCGCCGAGGCGGCCTTCCAGCATGTTGCTGCGGCCGATGAAGCCGGCGACGAAGGGAGTGGCCGGACGCTCGTAGAGATCCTCCTGCGTACCCGTCTGCTGCACCTTGCCGTCCTTCATCACCACCAGCCGGTCGGCCATCGCCATGGCCTCGTCCTGGTCATGCGTGACCATGATGGTGGTGAGGTTGGACTCCCGTTGCAGCAGGCGGATGTCGCGCCCGACATCGCCACGCAGCGCGGCGTCGAGGTTGGAGAGCGGCTCGTCCAGCAGCAGCACGCGCGGCTGGATGGCCAGCGCCCGGGCCAGCGCCACGCGCTGCTGCTGCCCGCCGGAAAGCTGGCGCGGCAGGCGGCCCGCCAGCTCCTCCAGCCGGGCGAGGCCGAGCATCCGCTCCACCCGCGCCTTGCGCTCCGCCGCCGGCACGCCGCGCATCTCCAGCCCGAAGGCGATGTTGCGCGCCACGGTCAGGTGCGGAAAGAGCGCGTAGCTCTGGAAGACGATGCCCATCTCCCGCCGGTGCGGCGGCAGCGCCAGGATGCTCTGCCCGTCCACGCGCACATCGCCGCCGCTGGCCTGGATGAAGCCCGCCACCATGCGCAGCGTCGTGGTCTTGCCGCAGCCGGAGGGGCCGAGCAGCACCACCATCTCCCCCTGCGGGATGTCGAGGCTGACCTCGTCCACCGCCACGGTGGGGCCGTAGTGCTTGCTCAGCCGGTCGAGGGTCAGCCGGCTCATGCGACCACCCGCGACAGGCGCACATGGCGGTCGAGCACGGCGAGCGCGACGCCCACCAGCACCACCTGCGCCACCGCCACGGCGGCCACCAGCGGGTCGAGCCGGTATTGCAGGTATTGCAGCACGGAGATGGGCAGGGTGGTCATGCCGGGCGCGATCAGGAACAGCGTCATCTCCAGGTTCTCGAAGGACACGATGAAGGCGAAGAGCGCGCCGGCGACGATGCCGCTGCGCATGGCGGGCAGGGTGACGCGCCAGACCACCAGGAAGGGCCGCGCCCCCAGGCTGGCCGCCGCCTCCTCCGCCGAACGGTCGTGGTTGGCGAGCGAGGCCAGGCAGAGCCGCACCACCCAGGGCAGGGCGATCAGCACATGGGCGGCGACCATCAGCCAGACCGAGCCGCTGACCGCCACCTGCGTCCGTTCCTCGAACAGGATGGCCAGCACATAGATGCCGAGGCCGATGGCGATGCCCGGCATGGTGAGCGGCGCAAGCAGCAGGGTGGAGACCAGGGAGCGGCCGGGGAAGCTGTAGCGCGACAGGCCGATTCCCGCCGGCACGCCGATCAGCAGGCTGATCGCCACGGCGGCCAGCGCCACCATCAGGCTGGTCTGCAACGGACCGCCGAACTCCGGGATGATCCGCGCGTACCAGTGCAGCGTGTAGCCGCGCGGCGGGAAGGTGATCAGAGTCTCGTCGAAGACGCTCAGGTAGAGGGTGAGGACGAGCGGCACGAAGATCAGCGCGAGGCCGGCCGCCGTCAGCGCGGCCACCAGCCATCGTTGCAGGAGCTGCCCTGTGTCCGATGCGGGAACGGTCTGGCTCAAGGGTCTCGCCTCTGCACCCGTGCAAGGCAGAAGATCATCATCGCGCGCCTCATTCCTGTGCTTGTGGCACCCGTATCCCTGTCGCGCCTTCCGGCATGGCAGCCCATCCGCCGGAAAGAAGCAACGCCAAAGCCTTCGTGGAAACTCTGGCAAAAGCAATCACTGTGCCATGCGGTGCAGCATGGGCCCGGCCCGTTCCGCAGGCGCGTGCGAGGCGCTGGCGTCCCTGAATGCTTTCTCCTAGCGTCCTGCGCGCAAGGTTGGGAAAGGGGTCCGGGATGGTCGCGGGTGTGGGCGGATCGAGCTTCGAGGCGGAGCTGGCGCGTCTGGTGCCGATGGCGGAACAGGTCGCGCCGATCTCGACCGAAGAGCTGAAGGCCCGGGTGGCGAAGGCCCAGGCGCTGATGCGGGAACAGGGGATCGGCGCGCTCTACCTCGATACCTCCACGAACCTCGCCTACTTCACCGGCATCGGCCTGAAGCTGACTGAGCGGCTGCACGGCGCCATCATCCCGGCCGAGGGCGGGATCGCCTATCTCAGCCCCGCCTTCGAGGAGCCGAAGACGCGGGAATACATGCGCTTCGGCGACGATGTGCGCGTCTGGGAGGAGCACGAGGACCCGGCCGCGCTGGTGATCGAGACGGTGCGCGGCATGGGGCACGAGGGCGGCACCATCGCCATCGATCCGGCGACACCCTTCTTCACCGTGGACGGGCTGCGCCGCGCGGGAAACAGCTTCGGCTTCACCAGCGCGGCCACGATCACCGAGGCCTGCCGCCAGGTGAAGTCCCCGGCCGAGATCGCCATCATGCAGGCGGCCAACGACATCACGCTGGAGGTCCACAAGGCCACGGCGCGCGCGCTCTCCGTGGGGGTGGGCACGGCGGAGGTGAAGGCCTTCCTCGACGCGGCGCACCGCAGGCTGGGCGGCGTGCCGGCGGGCGGCGCCGCGCAGTTCGGCGAGGCCACGGCCTATCCGCATGGCGTGCCCTACGAGCAGGTGCTCCGGGACGGCGACATGGTCCTGGTCGATACCGGCTGCACCCTGCATGGCTACCGCTCCGACATCACCCGCACCTATGTCTTCGGCGATCCCACGCCGCGCCAGCGCGAGATCTGGGAGCTGGAGCAGCGCGCCCAGCTCGCCGGCTTCGCCGCGGCGAAGCTCGGCGCGCCCTGCGAGGCGGTGGATGCCGGCGCGCGCGGCGTGATCGAGGCTGCGGGCTTCGGCCCCGGCTACAAGACTCCCGGCCTGCCGCACCGCACGGGCCACGGCATCGGGCTCGACGTGCACGAGGCCTCCTTCATGGTGCGCGGCAACCGCACGCCGCTGGAGGTGGGCATGTGCTTCTCCATCGAGCCGATGATGTGCCTCTATGGCGAGTTCGGCGTCCGGCTGGAGGACATCGCCTACATGACGGAAGGCGGGGCGCGCTGGTTCACCCGGCCCTGCCATTCGGTGGACGATCCCTTCGGCGTGGAGACCGCGCGATGAGCCTGTTCCTGTTCACCGGCGGCTGGATCCTCGATCCACGCGATGGAAGGCTGCGCGGTGGCGTCGAGGTGCTGGTCGAGGACAAGGAGATCCGCGAGGTATCCGACCGGCCCATCCAGAGCGAGGCGGCGACGCGCGTCCCGCTCGGCGGCCGTGTGCTGATGCCCGGGCTGATCGACGCGCATGTGCATGTGGTGGCGGCCATGGCCAACCTCGCCGCCAATGCGCTGCAGCCTTCCTCCCTCGCCGCCTTCCGCGCGGCGGCGGTGATGCGGGGCATGCTGATGCGCGGCTTCACCACCGTGCGCGACCTCGCGGGCGCCGATCGTGGCCTGGCCGATGCGCAAGCGATGGGGCTTTTCGACGGCCCGCGCCTGATCGTCTGCGGCAAGGCGCTGTCGCAGACCGGCGGCCACAGCGATGGCCGCGCCCGTTCCGACAACCGCGCGCCGCCGGAGCGCCGCGTCGGTACGATGGGGCGGCTGGTGGACGGCGTCGATGCGGTGCGCCGCGCGGCGCGCGAGGAGCTGCGCGAGGGCGCCGACTTCATCAAGGTGATGGCCAATGGCGGCGTCGCCTCGCCCACCGACCCGATCCACATGCTGCAGTTCTCGCGCGACGAGCTGAAGGCGGCGGTGGAGGAGGCGGAGAACTCCGGCACCTATGTCTCGGCGCATCTCTACACGGACGAGGCGATCCGCCGCGCCGTGGAATGCGGCGTGCGCTCGCTGGAACACTGCAACCTGATCCGCCCCGAGACGGCACGGCTGGCGGTGGAGCGCGGCTGCTACGCCGTGCCGACGCTGATCACCTACGAGATCCTGGCCACCGAGGGCGCGAAGTGGGGCCTTGGCCCCGACAGCGTGGCGAAGATCGAGACCGTCCGGCGCGGCGGCCTCGAATCCCTCGCCATCATGCGCGAGGCCGGGCTGGAGATGGCCTATGGCAGCGACCTGCTGGGCGAGATGCATGGCTACCAGTCCGGCGAGTTCGAGCTCCGCTCCCGCGTCCTGCCCGGCATCGAGGTGCTGCGTTCCGCCACCACCGTCGCGGCGAAGGTCTGCGGGCTGGAAGGCCGCGCCGGCATCATCGAGCCGGGGGCGGATGCCGACCTCCTCGTGGTGGAAGGCAATCCGCTGGAGGACTGGAGCCTGCTCGAAGGTCAGGGCAACCGCATCCCGGCGATCATGCAGGCGGGCCGCTTCGTGAAGCGGGAACTGGCCTGAGGCCTGCGCTTTATGTTCGGCGTTGCGCCGTCCCGGGTGAAAGGCGCTGCCTTTCCCCCGGACCCCCTATCCGCCAGGACGCTGCGCGCCCTGGACCCGATGAGTTGGTCCTTGCTGCGGCCGGATCGCGCCGGAGAGCCTGGCTCTCCGGCGGACTGCCGGTGCCACCAGCGCGGACAGGGTGCCTTTCTTCTTTCCAAGAGCCCCGCGTCTCCACCTGCTTCCAGGGATCAGGCGACAGGCTGACGACAACCACACAGAGCCAACGAAAGCCCGGGGTCCGGGGACCGGCTCCGGTCCCCGGCGGAGAGGGGGTCCGGGGCGAGAGGCGGCGCCTCTCCCCCGGCGGCCCGCCATGAAGAGCGCGACGCGACGGCCCGCTCAACCGCCCTTCATGAAGACGCCGCCCTTCAGGATCATCGGCATGTGCCGCCCCTGGAAGGTCAGCAGCGACAGGTCTTCCAGCGGATTGCCGTCCACCACGATCAGGTCGGCATGGGCACCGGCGGCGACGGTGCCGATCCGGCCTTCCATGCGGCAGAGCTTCGCGGCGATATGGGTGGCGGCGGCGATCACCATCTGCGGCGGCAGGACCTTGCCGCGGATCACGAACTCCTCCGACTGGTGACGGTGCATGGCGCCGAGCAGGTCGCTGCCATAGGCCATGGGCAGGCCCGCCGCCTGCATGCGGGCGAGGGATTCCATCCCGGCCAGGCGCACATCGTCCACCTTCGCCACGGCCTCGGCGCCGATGCCGAGCTCCTCGCCCTCGGAGGAGAGCTTGTCATAGGTGACCAGGGTCGGCACGGCGACGGCGCCCTGCTCCGCGGCGAAGCGCGCGGTGGCCTCGGTGATCAGGTTGCAGTGTTCCAGCGAATGGACGCCACATTCCACGGCGCGGCGGATGCCCTCGTCCGTGTAGAGATGCGCCGAGACATAGGTGCCGGCATTGCGCGCCTCCTCGACCGCGGCGCTGATCTCCTCGCGCGAGAAACCCAGGAAATGGATCGGGTCGGTGGGCGAGGCGACGCCGCCATTGGCCATGATCTTCACGAAGCGGGCGCCGGACTTGATCTCCTCCCGCGCCGCGCGCCGCACCTCCGGCACGCCGTCGCAGAGCCGGCCCAGCGCGCCGAGCCGCGTGTTGAAGCGCGGCGGGGTGTTGTCGAAGGGGCCGCGGAAGTCGCAATGCCCCCCGCTCTGGCTCAGCGCCTTGCCGGAGATGACGAGGCGCGGCGCGGGGAAGAGCCCTTCCTCCACCGCCACGACCTGACCGTGATCGGCGCCGCCGACATCGCGCACGGTGGTGAAGCCGCGCATCAGCATCTGGTGCAGCAGGCGGATGGAACGCGCCATCACCAGCGAATCCGGCAGGGTGGCGCATTTGGCCAGGCTGGCATCGATGGCGTTGATATGGACGTGGCAGTCGATCAGCCCGGGCATCAGCACCTTGCCCGACAGGTCGATGGTGCTGGCGCCCTGCGGCGCGCGGGCGCTGGGCGAGACCTCGCGGATCAGGCCGTTCTCGATCACCACCCCTTGCGGGGCCGAGGGCTCCGGCGCGGTGCCATCGACGATCCGGGCATGGGCGAGGAAGAGGCTGGTCATGCTGTTCTCCATCTCGGGGCGCGGGCAGGGCGCCTTCCGCCGCGCCACCATGGCCGGGGTGGCGAGGCTAGTGCAGTTGCGCCGCGGGTGGGACCGCCCGGCGGCGTGGAAGCGCCGATGCAGGCTTCGTGCCGCCCGCTCCCCCCGGCGTTGCCACAGGCGCCGCACACCCCTCGCATGATCTCGCCTGGGGCGAAGGGATTTCGGGCAAGGCAGGAAGTGTGGCCCGATCCTTCGGCCGGAGCGGCCGCTGTCCGGAGGATTGATGGTGCTATAGGCGTTCCGCGAAAGGATCGTCAGCCATGGACGAGATCGACAAGCGCCTGCTGCGCCTGCTCCAGCGCGATGGGCGGATGACCAATGTGGAACTGGCCCGGCAGGCGCATCTCAGCCCGCCTGCCACGCATGAGCGCATCCGCCGCCTGCAGCAGGACGGCGTGATCGAGGGCTATTCGGTGCGGCTGAATGCCGGGAAGCTGCAGCGCGCACTGCTGATCTTCGTCGAGGTCACGCTGGACCGGACCAGCGCCCGCGTCTTCGAGGATTTCGGGGCCGCGGTGCGGCGGACGCCGGAAATCATGGAATGCCACATGGTGGCGGGCGGCTTCGACTACCTGATCAAGGTGCGGGTGCGCGACATGGCCGCCTACCGGCATTTCCTGGGCACGGTGCTGGTGGGACTGCCCGGCATCCGGCAGACGCACACCTACACGGTCATGGAGGAGGTGAAGAACACCACCGAATTCGCCATCGACTGACCGTCGCCCCGCCGCCCCCTCGCCAGGCTCCGCATCCTCGGATACCGGTGGTGAAAAGCCCGGCTCCGCGCCCGCAGGCGGAAGGGCCGGAACCCTGGGAGGCATGCCGCGTGACCGGCAAGACCGCGAACATCGCCCTGATCACCCTGGCGCAGGTGCTGGCGCTCTGCCTCTGGTTCTCCGGCACCGCCGCCGGGCCGGGCATGCTGCGGGAGGCGCAGGCGCTGGGCCTCGGGCTGGGGCCGGGCTTCCAGGCCTGGCTGACCGGCGCGGTGCAGGCGGGCTTCGTGCTGGGCACGCTGCTCAGCGCCTCGCTGGCCCTGCCGGACCGCACCGACCCGCGTCGCCTCTTCGCCGCCTGCGCCCTGCTCGGCGCCCTGGCCAATGCCGCCATCGCGCTCCTGCCGCTGGAGGCGTGGACCGCCATCGCCGCGCGCTTCGTCACCGGCCTGGCTTTGGCCGGGGTCTATCCGGTGGGCATGAAGCTCGCCATCGGCTGGGCGGACAAGGGCGATGCCGGGCTGCTGGTCGGGCTCCTGGTGGGCGGGCTGACCCTGGGCTCGGCCTCGCCGCATCTGGCGCTCGCCCTGACCGGCGCGGCGGGCGGGCCGGATGCCGCGCCGGACTGGAGGCTGGCGCTGGGCGCGGCCTCGCTTGCCGCCCTGCTCGCCGCCGCGCTGATCGGGCGGACCCGGCTCGGCCCGCGCCACGCGCCCGCGCCGCCCTTCCGTCCCGGCGCGGCGCTGCAGCTCTGGCGCAACCGGGGCACGCGGCTCGCGACGCTCGGCTATCTCGGCCATATGTGGGAGCTCTATGCCATGTGGGCCTGGGTCGGCCTCTATCTCAGCGCCAGCTTCGCCGCCTGGCGCGGCGTTGCGCGGGTGGAGGCGGGCGAGGCCTCGTTGGCGACCTTCGCGGTGATCGCGGTGGGGGCGCTCGGCTCCATCGGTGCCGGGCTGCTGGCGGACCGCTGGGGCCGGGTGCGGACCACGGTGACGGCCATGGCGGTCTCGGGCATCTGCTGCCTGCTGGCCGGTCCCGCCTTCGGGCTGCACCCGTTGTTGCCGATCGCCCTCTGCCTGGTCTGGGGCGTCGCGGTTGTGGCGGATTCCGCGCAGTTCTCGGCCAGCGTGGCGGAGCTTTCCGAGCCGGGGCTGACCGGCACCATGCTGACGGTGCAGAACTGCCTGGGCTTCGCGCTGACGCTGGTGACGATCCACCTCATGCCCTCGCTCGTCGCCTGGAGCGGCTGGGGCGGGGCCTTCGCCCTGCTGGCGGTGGGGCCGCTGCTGGGCTGCCTCGCCATGCTTCGCCTGGGCCGCAGCCCGCTGGCGGCGCGGCTGGCCGGCGGCCGCGGATAATGCGCCGGCCGCCGAGGCGGCTGCTGACGCAAGGATCTCGGGGTCCCGACCTTATGGGAATCCGCCTTCGGGCCGTGAGGCGGCGCCCGATAGACGCGGCAGGACGGTTCTGCTAGCGACCTGAGACGCGTTTCGGCATGTGGGACGGGCCTCGCCTCTCTGGCCATGCCGGGGCGACGTGGCGCCGCACGGGTTGTGGAAGGACAGGGGCCCCTTGGCCAAGAAATTCCTTGTCACGGGCGGTGCGGGCTTCATCGGCTCGGCGGTGGCGCGGCGGCTGATTCGCGAGACGCCGCACCGCGTTCTGGTGGTGGACAAGCTGACCTATGCGGGCAACCTCGCCTCGCTGGCGCCGGTGGCCGACGACCCACGCTTCGGCTTTTTGCGCGCCGATATCGCCGATGCCGCGGCGATGCGCGCGGCCATGGCGGAATTCCGCCCCGACGTGGTGATGCACCTCGCCGCCGAGAGCCATGTGGACCGTTCCATCGACGGGCCGGGGGAGTTCGTGCAGACCAACGTGGTCGGCACCTTCACCCTGCTGCAGGCGGCGCTGGAGCACTGGCGTGGGCTGCGGGGCGCGGAGCGGGACGGCTTCCGCTTCCACCATGTCTCGACCGACGAGGTCTTCGGCTCGCTGGGTGCGGAGGGGCTGTTCCGCGAGGACACGCCCTATGACCCGCGCTCGCCCTATTCGGCCTCCAAGGCGGCCTCGGACCATTTCGTGCGGGCCTGGCACCACACCTACGGCCTGCCGGTGGTGGTGACCAACTGCTCCAACAACTACGGCCCCTACCACTTCCCGGAGAAGCTGATCCCGCTCACCATCGTCAACGCGCTGGAGGGCCGGCCCCTGCCGGTCTATGGGCGTGGCGAGAACGTGCGGGACTGGCTCTATGTCGAGGACCATGCCGCGGCGCTGATCCTGGTGGCGGAGCAGGCGGCGGTGGGCGCGGGCTACAACATCGGCGGGCACAACGAGCGGCGGAACATCGACGTGGTGCGCGCCATCTGCGCCCTGCTGGACGAGATGGCGCCGAAGCTCGATGTGCCGCGCGAGAGCCTGATCACCTTCGTCGCCGACCGGCCGGGCCATGACCTGCGCTATGCCATCGATGCCGGGAAGATCGCGCGCGAACTGGGCTGGCGGCCGGCGGAGAGCTTCGGGAGCGGGCTGCGCCGCACGGTGCGCTGGTATCTCGACAACCGCGGCTGGTGGGAGGCCGTGCGCTCCGGCGCCTATCGCGGCGAGCGGCTGGGACTGGCGCGGGGCTGAAGGCGGGCCGTGATTCCGCCACAGGATGGCCCGCAGGATCGCGAAAGAACGGGAACGGGGATCACGGGCATGAAGGGCATCATCCTGGCGGGCGGCAGCGGCACGCGGCTGCATCCGATGACGCATGTCACGTCGAAGCAGCTCCTGCCCGTCTATGACAAGCCGATGATCTACTACCCCCTGACCACGCTGATGCTGGCCGGGGTGCGCGACATCCTGCTGATCTCCACCCCCGCCGACCTGCCGCGTTTCCGGGAGCTGCTGGGCGACGGCTCGGAATGGGGCATCCGCCTCACCTATGCCGAGCAGCCGAAGCCGGACGGGCTGGCCCAGGCCTATCTCATCGGCGCGGACTTCGTGGCGGGCGGGCCCTCCATGCTGATCCTGGGCGACAACATCTTCTATGGCGACGGGCTGCCCGCGATGCTGCAGCAGGCCAGCGCCCGCCTCGCCGGGGCCAATGTCTTCGCCTATCGCGTCAGCGACCCGGAGCGCTACGGCGTGGTGGAGTTCGACGCCCGCAACCGCGCCCTTTCCATCGAGGAGAAGCCCGCGAAGCCCCGCTCCAACTGGGCGGTCACCGGGCTCTATGTCTATGACGGCGACGTGGTGGAGATCGCGCGCGGGCTGAAGCCCTCGCCGCGCGGGGAGCTGGAGATCACCGACGTCAACCGCGCCTATCTGGAACGCGGGCGGCTGGAGGTGGAGCTGATGGGGCGCGGCTTCGCCTGGCTGGACACGGGCACGCCGGACACGCTGCTGGAGGCGGCGGAGTTCATGCGCGCTCTGGAGAAGCGCCAGGGCTTCAAGATCGCCTGCCCGGAGGAGGTCGCCTTCAACCTCGGCTGGATCGATGCCGGGCAGCTCCGCGCCCTGGGGCACCGGCTGGAGAAGAGCACCTACGGCCGCTACCTGCTGCGGATCGCCGACGGGGAATAGCGACCTTTCCATCGAAATCGCATCCGGGCCGCAGCCTTGCACGCCCGGCGGCGTTCTGCCTCGGTGTGGCCAGGCGGGGCATGCCATCGGGGGCATGCCGGCACGCCTTGCCATGCGGTGGCCCTGGTCACGGATGTTTGCCCGGCCATGACCTTGCCGGCGGCCGATCCGGCGTCACCTGCCCCGTTCCCGCACGGAGGTAAGGACGATGCCACCTCTTCATGACCCGCGTTTGCCGCGGCGCGGCCTGCTGATCGGCACGGCCGCCGTCTCGGCCGCAGGCATGGCGGCCGGGCATGCGGCGCCGTCCCAGCCCGTCCCATCCGCCGCCTTCCCCCGGCATCCGGAGAACCCTGCCATGGCCAGCGTCTCTTTCACCGTCAATGGCGAGGCCCGGCAGGTCGAACTCGACACGCGGACGACACTGCTGGATGCGTTGCGCGAGCACCTGCACCTGACGGGCAGCAAGAAGGGCTGCGACCACGGCCAGTGCGGCGCCTGCACGGTGCTGGTGGAGGGGCGGCGGATCAATGCCTGCCTGACGCTGGCCGTGATGCATGAGGGCGACAGCATCACCACGATCGAGGGGCTGGGATCGCCGGAAAGGCTGCACCCGATGCAGTCGGCCTTCGTCAGGCATGACGGCTACCAGTGCGGCTACTGCACCCCGGGGCAGATCTGTTCCTCGGTCGCGGTGCTGGAGGAGATCAAGGCGGGCATCCCCAGCCATGTGACCGGCGACCTCGGCGCGCCGCCGAAGCTGGGCGACGAGGAGATCCGCGAGCGGATGAGCGGCAATATCTGCCGCTGCGGCGCCTATTCCAACATCGTCGAGGCCATCACCGAGGTGGCGGGAGAGCGCACGTGAAGCCTTTCACCTATGAGCGGGCGGCGACCCCCGCCGCCGCGGCCGCGGCGGCGGCCGGCCATCCCGGGGCGAAGTTCATCGCCGGCGGCACCAACCTGCTCGACCTGATGAAGCTGCAGATCGAGACGCCAGCCCATCTGATCGACGTGAACCGCCTCGGCCTGGACCGGATCGAGCCGACGCCGGAAGGGGGCCTGCGCATCGGGGCGCTCGTGCGCAACACCGACCTGGCGGCGGATGCGCGGGTGCGGCGCGACTATGCCGTGCTGACCCGGGCGCTGGTCTCCGGGGCCTCGGGGCAGTTGCGCAACAAGGCCACCACGGCGGGCAACCTGCTCCAGCGCACGCGCTGCCCCTATTTCTACGACACCGACCAGCCCTGCAACAAACGCCACCCCGGCAGCGGCTGCTCCGCCATCGGCGGCTTCAGCCGCCACAACGCCGTGCTGGGCGTCAGCGATGCCTGCATCGCCACGCATCCGAGCGACATGGCGGTGGCCATGCGCGTGCTCGATGCCGTGGTGGAGACGGCGCGCCCCGACGGCTCCGCCCGGCAGATCCCCATCGCCGGTTTCCACCGCCTGCCCGGCGACACGCCGCAGGTCGAGACGGTGCTGGAGCCGGGCGAGCTGATCACCGCCGTGGTCCTGCCGCCGCCGGCGGGCGGGGTGCAGGTCTATCGCAAGGTGCGCGACCGCGCCTCCTATGCCTTCGCGCTGGTCTCGGTGGCGGCCATCGTGCAGCGTGACGGCAGCGGGCGCGTCGCGCTCGGCGGCGTGGCGCACAGGCCCTGGCGCGTCGAGGCGGCGGAGGCCGAACTGCCGCACGGCGCGAAGCGGGCCTCCGAGGCGCTGCTCGCCGGGGCCAGGACCACCCATGACAATGCCTTCAAGCTGCCGCTGGCGGAGCGCACGCTCGCCGCGGTGCTGGCGGAAGCGAGGGCCTGAACGATGCGCTTCGACACCCCGGCCACCACCAACCCGATCGACCAGCTCAAGGTCGTCGGCCAGCCGCTGGACCGCATCGACGGCCCGCTGAAGACCACCGGCCGTGCGCCCTATGCCTATGAGCACCACGACGTGGTGCCGGACCCGGCCTATGGCTATGTCGTGGGCAGCGCCATCGCCGCCGGCCGCATACGCGCCATGGACCTGTCGGCAGCGCGGGCCGCGCCGGGCGTGCTGGCCATCGTCACGCATGGGAATGCGGGGCGGCTCGGCAAGGGCGCCATGAACACCGCCCGCCTGCTGGGCGGGCCGGAGGTCGAGCACTACCACCAGGCCATCGCCCTGGTCGTGGCGGAAAGCTTCGAGCAGGCACGGGCCGCGGCGGCCCTGGTGCGGGTGGACTACGAGGTGTCGGAGGGGCATTTCGACCTCGCCGCCGCCAAGGCGGCCGGGATCGGCCCCTCGGAGGATTCCCCCGACAAGGCGGTGGGGGATTTCGCAAGCGCCTTTGCCGAGGCGCCCGTCCGGCTCGACGAGACCTACAGCACGCCGGACCAGTCGCACGCGATGATGGAGCCGCACGCCACCATCGCCGCCTGGGATGGGGACCACGTGGATGTCTGGCTGTCGAACCAGATGATCGCCTGGACCGCCGGCGACCTGGCCAAGACCCTCGGCATCCCGAAGGAGAAGGTGCGGCTGCGCTCGCCCTTCATCGGCGGTGGCTTTGGCGGCAAGCTCTTCCTGCGCGCCGACACGCTGCTGGCCGTGCTGGGCGCGCGGGAGGCGAAGCGGCCGGTGAAGGTGGCGCTGCAACGGCCGCTGGTTGCCAACAACACCACCCACCGGCCGGCGACCATCCAGCGCATCCGCATTGGCGCGGCGCGAGACGGGAAGATCACCGCCATCGGCCATGAAAGCTGGTCGGGCAACCTGCCGGACGGCAAGCCGGAGGAGGCGGTCCAGCAGACGGAACTGCTCTATGCCGGCGCCAACCGGCTGACCGGGCTGCGGCTGGCGCGGCTCGACCTGCCGGAAGGCAATGCCATGCGCGCGCCCGGGGAGGCGCCCGGGCTGATGGCGCTGGAGATCGCCATGGACGAGATGGCGGAGAAGCTCGGCCTCGATCCCATCGAGTTCCGGATCCGCAACGATACCCAGGTCGATCCGGCCGATCCCCACCGGCCCTTCTCGCAACGGCAGTTGGTCGAATGCCTGCGGCTGGGGGCGGAACGCTTCGGCTGGAACCGGCGCGACCCCCGGCCCGGGCAGCGGCGTGAGGGACGATGGCTGGTCGGGATGGGCGTGGCGGCCGGGTTCCGCAACAACCTGCTGACCAAGTCCGGCGCCCGCGTGCGGCTGGACCGCCAGGGCCGGGTGACGGTCGAGAGCGACATGACCGATATCGGCACGGGCAGCTACACCATCATGGCGCAGACCGCAGCCGAGATGATGGGGGTTCCGGTCGGCGAGGTGACGGTCCGCCTGGGCGATTCCAGCTTTCCGGTCTCGGCCGGCTCGGGCGGGCAGTGGGGCGCCAACAACGCCACGGCGGGTGTCTACGCCGCCTGCGTCAAGCTGCGGGAGGAAGTGGCGCGCAAAGCGGGCTTCAACACCGCGGAGGCTGTCTTCGCCGATGGCGCGGTGCGCGCGGGCAACCGCAGCGTGCCGCTGTCCGACGCGGCGCGGGATGGCGAACTGGTGGCCGAAGATGCGATCGAGTACGGCGATCTCGGCAAGCGCTACCAGCAATCGACCTTCGCCGGGCATTTCGTCGAGGTCGGCGTCGATGCCGTGACGGGCGAGACGCGCATCCGCCGGATGCTCGCGGTCTGCGCGGCGGGCCGTATCCTCAACCCGAAATCCGCCCGCTCCCAGGTGATCGGCGCCATGACCATGGGTGTGGGCGCGGCGCTGATGGAGGCGCTGGAGGTGGACAGGAGGCGCGGCTTCTTCGTCAACCACGACCTCGCCACCTATGAGGTGCCTGTCCATGCCGACATTCCGCACCAGGAGGTGGTCTTCCTGGACGAGGCCGACCCGATGTCCTCGCCCATGAAGGCCAAGGGCGTGGGCGAGCTCGGCCTCTGCGGCGTCGGCGCGGCGGTGGCCAATGCCATTCACAACGCCACCGGCATCCGCGTGCGCGACTATCCCATCACCCTCGACAAGCTGATCGAAAGGCTGCCTCAGCCCGCCTGATGTGAATGGCGCCGCCTGTGTCCGGCCCCTTCGGCAGCCATGTCGCCGGGCGGGGCGTCCTGCCGCACGCCGCCGGGGTAGCGCACGGCCGCCCCGCCGCTGTCGAGGCCCTGCACGAACGGCCCCCAGCTTCGGCTGAAGACCCCCCGGCTGGCCCGGCGCCTGTCACGGATTCTTCACCGCAGGCCCATCCCATCGCGCGGCGCGGATGGCAATCTGCCCGGAGAGCCCTGTGATTCCGCACGGGCGATCCGCGCATTCCGACAGGCTGCGGGGTTCGGTCCGCCGGCGCGATCGCCTAGGCAGGGGTGGGTACAGACCATGATCCAGATGAGTGGGGCGGGCGTGACGGATTCGAGCAGGATTTGCGTTCTGACCGGCGCGGCGGTCGATGAGGGCGCCAGCCGCCCGGGCTGCGAGATGGGTCCCAGTGCCTTCCGCGTCGCCGGCATCGCCGCGGCCCTGGCGGAGCTGGGCTATGCCGTGCGCGACAACGGCAACCTCGTGCCGCCCGCCTTCGCGGTGGAGCCGCATCCCAACCCGGCGATCCGCCACCTGCCGGAGATCGCGGCCTGGACGGCGGCGCTGGACGAGGCGGCCTTCGCGGCGGGCGGCGAGGGCTTCGCGGTCTTCCTGGGCGGGGACCACAGCCTGTCCGCCGGCACCATCGCCGGCATGAGCCGCCGTGCCGCCCTGGAAGGGCGCCCGCTCTTCGTCCTGTGGCTCGACGCGCATCCGGATTTCCACACGCTGGACAGCACGGTCAGCGGCAACCTGCACGGCGTCGGCATGGCCTATGCCACGGGGCGCCCGGGCTTCGCGGCGCACATGCCGCCACTGCGGGCGCCGGTCGATCCGCGCAACGTCTGCATGATCGGCCTGCGCAGCGTCGATCCGGCGGAGCGCGCGGCGCTGCGCGAGGCGGGCGTCACCGTGCACGACATGCGCGCGCTCGACGAATCCGGCGTGGCGGCACCGCTGCGCGCCTTCCTGGAACGTGCCGAGGCCGCCGGCGGCATCCTGCATGTCAGCCTGGATGTCGATTTCCTCGACCCCTCCATCGCGCCCGCCGTGGGCACCACCGTGCCCGGCGGCGCCACCTTCCGCGAGGCGCACCTGATCATGGAGATGGTCCATGACAGCGGGCTGGCCCGCAGTCTCGACCTCGTGGAGCTGAACCCCTTCCTCGACGAACGCGGCCGCACCGCGCTGCTGATGGTGGACCTCGCCGCCAGCCTGCTGGGCCGCAGCATCTTCGACCGCCCCACGCGGAGCTTCTGACCATGCAGGGCAGGCTCAACATCGTCCCCTTCGTCAGCGTGGACAACATGATGAAGCTGGTGCTGGCTATCGGCATCGAGCGCTTCCTGACCGGGCTGGCCGCGGCGATCGAGGAGGATTTCCGCCGCTGGGAGCTGTTCGACAAGACGCCGCGCATCGCCTCGCACAGTGCCGAGGGGGTGATCGAGCTGATGCCCACCAGCGACGGCACCACCTATGGCTTCAAGTATGTCAACGGCCATCCCAGGAACACGCGGCAGGGGCGGCAGACCGTCACCGCCTTCGGCGTGCTGGCCGATGTCGGCAACGGCTATCCGATGCTGCTGACGGAGATGACCATCCTGACGGCGCTGCGCACCGCCGCCACCTCGGCCCTCGCGGCGAAGTACCTGGCGCCGAAGGATGCACGGGTGATGGCGGTGATCGGCAACGGCGCCCAGGCGGAGTTCCAGGCCATGGCCTTCCGGACCATGCTGGGCATCGACCGGCTCCGCCTCCACGACATCGACCGCGCCGCCACGGAGAAGTGCATCCGCAACCTCGCCGGCCTCGGCTTCGACATCACCGCCTGCGGCAGCGCGGCGGAGGCGGTGCAGGGCGCGCAGATCGTCACCACCGTGACGGCGGACAAGCAGAACGCCACCATCCTGACCGACAACCTCGTCGGGCGTGGCATCCATATCAACGGCGTCGGCGGCGACTGCCCGGGCAAGACCGAGCTGCATCCCGACATCCTCCTGCGCTCGGACATCTTCGTGGAGTACTCGCCGCAGACACGCATCGAGGGCGAGATCCAGCAGCTCGCCCCCGACCATCCGGTGACGGAGCTCTGGCGGGTGATCGCCGGCCATGCCGAGGGCCGCCGCGGCGCCGACCAGATCACGCTCTTCGATTCCGTCGGCTTCGCCATCGAGGACTTCTCCGCCCTGCGCTACGTCCGCGAACGCATCGCGGGCACGGGCTTCTTCGAGGAGCTCGACCTCCTGGCCGATCCGGACGAGCCGCGCGACCTCTTCGGCATGCTGCTGCGCGCACAGGGATAGCATCGCGCCGGCGCGGGACGGCCGGTCGGGCCCGGAGGCGAGGCCCATCGTTCCCTTTCCGGGCAGGTCAATCGCTCTGGCCGGGCTGGCCACAGATTTCGCCGGATGTTCAAATATCGGACCTGGGCCATGCGCGGTGGAAGCCCCAATCTGGCGGGATGGCCGGAGCGGACGCGTGCCGTTCCGCCCGGCCGCGGCGAAACCCGTTCAGGCCACGAGTGGCGAAAGCAGGTCCGGACCGATGATCAGGCAGTTCCTCCTGGCTTGCGCGATCGGCGGCGTGCCCGCGCTGTGCCTGCTGCTGATGGGCCTGTCCGGCGCGGCGGGCTGGACGCCGGTCACCTGGTCCCTGCTGCTCACCGCCGGGGCTTCCGCCATCCTGGCCGGGGCCGCGCTCTGGATGCTCGACCGGCTGGCCGAGGCGCTGCGCGCCGCCGCCTCCGGCACGGTCCTCTCCCTGCCGCCGATGCGCCTGTTGCGGGAGGTCGCCGAGGCGCTCGACCGCCTGACGCGCGACCTGGCCGAGAGCGGCGCTCTGGTGGGGCGGCTGCGCGCGGCGGATGCGGTGATCGTGGAGGCGTTGCCGGACCCGCTCCTGGTCCTGGGCGCGGACCGGCAGCCGCTGCGGGCCAATGCCGCCGCCCGCCGGCTCTTCGGCAGCAGCATGGGCGACCAGCTGCCCGGCGACCTGTGGGCCCTGCTGCGCCACCCGATGCTGGCCGGGGCGGTGGACCGTGCCCTGCTGGACGGGACGCCGCAGGCCAGCGACCTGACCCTTCCGGCGCCGGTCTTCCGGGATCTGGTGGCACAGGTGATCCCGCTCGACCCGCCGCTCTCCGATGGCGGGCGGCTGCTGATCCTGCTCTCCGACCGGACGCGGGACCGGGCAGTGGAGCGGATGCGGGCGGATTTCGTCGCCAATGCCAGCCACGAACTGCGCACGCCGCTGGCCAGCCTGATCGGCTTCATCGAGACCCTGCGCGGCCCCGCCGAGGACGACGCCGAGGCGCGGCGCCACTTCCTGGGCATCATGGCGGAACAGGCGGAGCGCATGCGGCGCCTGATCGACGACCTGCTGGGCCTGACGCGGATCGAGATCTCCGAGCACCAGCCGCCGGCGGGTCAGGTGGATCTGGTGGTGCTGGCGCGGGCCGAGACGGAGGCGCTGGCGCCGATCCTGGCGCAGCGCAGGACGAGGCTGCGGCTGGATCTGGAGCCCGCCCTGGCCCGGCCCGCCGACCAGGACCAGCTGGCTCAGGTGCTGCGCAACCTCGTCGAGAATGCCGTGCGCTATGGCCGGGAGGGCGGCGAGGTGCGCGTCGCGACCGGCGCGGCGGAGGGCGGCGTGTTCCTGCGGGTGGCGGATGACGGGCCGGGGATCGCGCGCGAGCACATCCCGCGCCTGACCGAGCGTTTCTACCGGGTGGACAAGGGCCGCTCGCGCCATGTCGGTGGCACCGGGCTGGGGCTGGCCATCGTCAAGCACGTGGTCAACCGCCATCGCGGGCGGCTGGCGATCGAGAGCGCGGTGGGGGAGGGGGCCAGCTTCAGGGTCTGGCTGCCGGGCGTTCCGGCGCCGTTCACCGGGCTCGAACCCAGGCCGGAGAAGCGCGTGCTGTCCGTGCGGGAAGCCTGAGGGCGGGAAGCAGGGGCCGGGCTTCGGAAGGGGCCCAGGGAGAAAGGAGGCCCGCGGAAGGCCGCCGGAGCGGCCCTCCGCGGGAATTCCTCAGCGGCGCAGGCCGAGACGGCCGATCAGGGTCTCGTAGCGAGTCTGGTCCTTGCGCTTCACATAGTCCAGCAGGCCACGGCGCTGGCCAACCAGGACCAGCAGGCCACGGCGGCTGTGGAAGTCCTTGGCGTGGGTCTTCAGGTGCTCCGTGAGGTTGGAGATGCGCTCCGACAGGATCGCGACCTGGACCTCGGGGGAACCCGTGTCACCGGGCTTCGTGGCGTATTCGGAAATCAGCGCGGTGCGGCGCTCGGCAGTGATCGACATCGGTTCAACCTTCTGTCTGGTCGTGGACGGGTTCGCTCCGGATCAGCCAGCGCTCGGGACGGACGAGACCGTCCTTGAGCATTGCCAGCCCCACCAGGCGCCCCCCCGTCACCACGCGCACCAGACCCCCTTCGAGGTTGGCGCCGTCGGGAACCCGACCCATGAACTCGACCAGGGAGATGTCCTGGCCGAAGGAAAGGCGGGCGGCCTCCGCTTCGGTCACGGCCAGAGCCGGGATGTCGGCCAGCGCGGTCATGACGGGAAGAAGAAGATCCGGGGAAGGGGGCGGGGCATCGCCCGTAACGGTCACGCTGTCAAGCGAAACCGCATGCGACTCACGGAAGGGACCCACGCGCAGGCGGCGCAGCGTCGCGATATGCCCGACCGTGCCCACCGCGCGGGCGAGGTCGCGGGCGAGCGAGCGCATGTAGACGCCCTTGCCGCTTTCCACCGCGAAGATCGCCGTGTCGGCATCGGGGCGGTCGATCAGCTCGAACTTGTCCACCCGGGCCGGGCGCGGCATCAGCACCGGGGCCGCGCCCTCGCGCGCCAGGTCATAGGCGCGCTGCCCGTCCACCTTGATGGCGGAATAGGCCGGCGGCACCTGCATGATCTCGCCGCGGAACTGCGGCAGGGCGGCCCGGATCTCCTCGTCCGTCGGACGGAGGTCGCTGGTCGCGGTCACCTGACCATCGGCATCGTCCGTGTCGCGCGCCTCGCCGAAGCGCAGCGTGAAGTGATAGGCCTTGGTGCCGTCCATCACATAGGGGACGGTCTTGGTGGCCGAGCCGAAGGCCACCGGCAGCAGCCCGGTCGCCAGCGGGTCCAGCGTCCCGCCATGCCCGGCCTTCTGCGCGTTGAAGGCACGCTTGACGCGGTTCACCACCTCGGTGCTGCCGATGCCCGAAGGCTTGTCGATGATCAGCCAGCCATCCAGCGGCCGGCCCTTGGGCTTGCGGTGGCCGTGCCGCCCCCCGGGACGGCCACCCTTCTGCCCCCGGCGGTCCGCCTGGCGATCCCCTGCCTGGCGATCCCCCGCGTGGCGATCATGGGGCCGCTCGCCATGAGTCTCGCGTTGCGGCTCCTGATGCTCGCCTGCCATGCCCTGCTGTCCTCTTGGTGCCTCGACGCATGGCTACAGCGGTTCCCGTTTCCGGCGGAACGGAAATCACGGCGGCTCACACGGCGATGAGTGGAGTTCCGGTGCCCGCCGGAAACCATGGGGTCCGGCCGGGCGAAGCGCGGCGTCTAGCACGCTTCGGGCCCCGGGGAAGAGGGTCCGTGACCGGGAAGGTGGCATGTGCCGGAAGCCGGGCCCCCGCCACACGGCTCCTGCGGCGCAGGTCCGGACGGCCGCGTTGGGCGTTGCGCTCCGGGGGAGAGGCGCCGCCTCTCCCGCCGGACCCCCTCTCCGCCGGGGACCGAAGCCGGTCCCCGGACCCCGGGCTTCCGTGGGTTCTGGTGGATGCCGTTGTCCTGCGGCCCGATCCCTGGGAGCAGGTGGCAACGCGGGGCTTCCGAAGAGAAGAAAAACACCGTGTCCGCGCTGGCGACATCAGCAGCCTGCCGGAGAGCGTGGCTCTCCGGCGCGATCCGGTATCAGCGAGCGCCAGCGAACGGGAGGTCCAGGACCCTCAGGGTCCTGGCGGATAGGGGGTCCGGGGGAAAGGCAGCGCCTTTCCCCCGGGACGAAGCGACGCCCGGCGTCAGCGCCGGGGTACGGGCGGCAGCAGGTGGTTGTTCTCGCGGCTGCAGAAGACGCGTGGCATCCAGCAGGGCTGGCCGAGGCGCCAAGCGGCGGCGTAGCGGCGGGGTGGCGCCGCCGTGATGCCGGGGGGCGGCACCTCCCAGGCCGGCGTGCCGACAAAGGGCTGCCGCAGCGAGAAGACGCGGAAGCCGCCCGGATAGGGGATCAGACGGATGTCGCGCACGTTCCGCAGCATCCGGTCATCGTCCAGCATCGTGGCCTGGCCGAAGAAGCTCTCGTCGAAGTCGGGGGCGGGGCCTTCGTAGGACAGCATCCGGGCGGGCGCCGTGGCCGAGGCGGTCTCGACGGGCACGAGTTGCAGGCAGAGCAGCGGCACCGAGGCCAGCAGGGCCAGTGGCGCCAGCGGGAAGGCCGGGGCACGCCGCCCGCGCAGCAGGTCGCGCAACAGCAGGAAGGCCATCAGGCCGAAGCCCGGCATGGCCCATTTCCAGTAGTGGACGTTGTTGAAGCGCCAGAGCCCGACGGGCAGCAGGTCCACATAGGACAGATAGAGCAGCGAATGCGCCACCAGCAACAGGCCGAGCAGGCGGGCGACGGCGCCATGCACCCAGGCGACGGCGAGGCCGCCCAGGGCCAGGGCCATGTAGGGGGCCTGTCGCATCAGCCCCTCGCCCTCGCCGAACCAGGGGCGCGGATCGACCAGCAGGGTATAGGCCTTCCAGCCCAGTCCCTGGAGGGTGAAGCCCAGACCCTGCGAGTGCAGCATGTAGTCGCTGGGCGCGAGGCCGTAGATGCGGAGATGCAGCAGCGCATAGGGCACCACCGCCAGCAGTCCGCCCAGCACCAGCCGCAGCAGGTCGCGTCCGCGCTCCATCCAGGGGTGCGGGGCGGCAAGGAGGTCGTGCAGCACCACCGCCAGCAGGCAGAGAGCGGAAAGCAGCGCCTCGGTCGGGCGGAACAGGGGGATGGCGGCGGCCAGGAAGCCGATCAGGAGCGGGCGCCGCCGTGCCGGGCCGCCGCAGCCGAAATGGGCGGCGATGGTGGCCAGCAGGAGCCAGAGCAGCGCGGCCACCGGGCTGGTGTTCCAGGGCAGCACCCATTGGGCGAAGACCAGCCGGCTGCTGGCCACGCTGCCGACGAAGACCAGGCTGCCCCAGGCGGCGGGGATGCCCAGCCGCCGGGCGAAGGCCAGGAAGCCCGCGTAGCAGCCGAGCAGCGAGAGCAGATCCACGGCGAGGAAGGCGTGGTCCCGGCTCAGCCACACGAAGGGCGCCGCCACCATGGCGTAGCCCAACGGATACCAGTGCTGCGCCGGGTCGAAATTCCCCTGCGCGAGGGCGGTGGCGCTGCGCAGGTAGTGGCCCTGGTCCCACCAGCCCCACCAACCCTCGGGGAACTGCGCCGAGCCCCCCGGCACGGCAGGGTCGGCGGCATAGCGCCAGAGATACAGGGCGGCGAGCAACAGGGCGCCCAGCACCGGCAGGGCGAGATTCAGCCGGGCGAGGCGGGACGCGGCGGAGGACGGCGAGGCGGTCATCGGGGTGGCGGCGCTCAAGGGCCTGCCTCCTCGGCGTCCAGCCGGTCCATGGCGCTGCGGATGATGCCGGCGCTGTCGGACCAGGGGACGTGGCGGAACTCGCGGGCGACACGCTCGCGCCAGGCCTCCAGCCCCTCCGGGTCCTCGATCACCGCGCGGATCGTGGCGCAGGCATCGTCCAGGTCGTCCGGGTCGAAGTAGCGTGCCAGCGCGCCGCCCGCCTCGGGCAGCGAAGTCCGGTTCGAGGCGATGCAGGGCCGCCCCAGCGCCAGGCTCTCGCTCACCGGCAGCCCCCAGCCTTCATAGAGGGAGGGATAGAGCGTGAAGCGGCAGCCGCGGTAGAGGGCGAGGAGCTCCTCGTCGGAAGGGTCGCGAACCAGGCGGATCTTGCCGCCCAGCCATTCGGCATTCTCCAGCTGCTGCATCAGGTCGGCGACCAGCCAGCCGACGCGGCCGGCGAAGACCAGGGTGGGCACCTGCTCGCGCGGCATCTCGTCCAGCAGCCGCCGCCAGACGCGGAACAGCAGCGCGTGGTTCTTGCGCGCCTCCAGCGTCGAGACGAAGAGCACATAGCTGCCCGGGCGGGGCAGGCCACGCGGCCGCGACGAGGCCAGCCGGTCCGCTTGCCCCACGAGGCCGAAGCCGGTGCCGATGGGGATCGGCCGTACCGGTGCCTCCAGCGCGAGTCCAGCCTCGGCGGCATAGGCTTCCACATCACGGGCAGTGGCGTGGCTGATGGCCATCAGCCGGGGGCATTCCGGCAGCACCGTCTCCACCCACTGACGGAAGCTCTGCACCAGATCGCGAGCGCACCATTCAGGGCGGCGCAGCGGGATCAGATCATAAAGCAGCAGAGCAGGCCGCATCCCGTGGTGCTGCCGCAGCTGCCGCAGCAACCCGGCATAGTCCGCATGCACCCAGGGGGCGCCGAGGACCAGGAAGACATCGCCCGGAAGCGCCGGCAGGGAAGGCGCCGTGGCGGGCATGGCGGCCGCCCCGGCCTGCGCCCCAGAGGATGTTGGAACGGGCGGGGAGATGGGCGAGGCAACGGTCGGGGCTGCGGAAGGGGGGGCGCCGGCCTGCCGCCGGTCCCGCCACAGGGCAAGGCCGCGGCGGCCGGTCCGCAGCACGTTCATCTGCAGCACGGCGGCTTGCAGCAGGGTTTCCGAGGTCCGCGGCGGCAGCTTCTGCAGGCGGTAGATCAGGCCGAAGCGCAGGCGTTGCAGCAACGGCCTGCCCTGGCGGACGCGGGGCGCAGGGGGGCGGGGCGGCGGTATGGCCGCCTCCGGCTTCCCTCCCTGGCCTTCCGACAGGCGCTCGAACAGCACGGCGACCTCGGTGAAGGGAACCTCGCGCAGTAGATCCGGCCCGTCATCGTGGCGGACAAAGGCGATCCGTGGTGCGCCCGGCTGCCGCGCCGCCCGGTCCGGCAGCACGCGCAGGATCTCGAAGACCAGGCGCTGGATGCCGCTGGGGCGCGGATTGGCGAGGGCATACTGGAAGAGGTCTTCGACATCGACCCAGATGGTGCGGCGCACAGGCTTGGCGGGCATGGAAACTGGAACCATTTCGGTGTCCGGAGATCGACCTCGAATGCCCCGGTCCGCCCATGGCGTGCCGGGTCGCGTCCCGCCTCGGCCCGGACCCAGGATGGATCACGGACAGGAAAGCGGCGTCAGGGCGCCCGGTTTCTTTCCCTGTTTTGTTGCATCGGCATGTCTTTCCGTTTCGCGGAGTGCCCGCCGATGCGCAAGCCCGGCCAGGAATTTTTGGCCGGCCGGATGCTTCACGGGAGCGAGTGCGACCCGGAAGCCGCAACCCGGCCGCGCAGCAAGAGGACATGGCACCTGCCCCTGGCCTTGCGCTGTCCCGGGTGAAAGGCTCTGCCTTTCCCCCCAAACCCCTATCCGCCAGGACCCTGCGGGCCCTGGACCCGGGGAGTTGACGCTTGCTGATGCCGGATCGCGCCGGAAAGCCCGGCTCTCGGGCGGACTGCCGGTGCCGCCAGCGCTGACACGGTGTCTTTCCTTTTTCGGGAGCCCCGCCTTGCCACCTGCTCCCGGGGGATTGGGGCGCAGGACAACGGCTACTACCGAGCCAACGAAGTGGGTCCAGGGCACGCAGTGTCCTGGCGGAGAGGGGGGCCGGCGGGAGAGGCAGGGCCTCTCCCCCGGGGGCCAGTCAGCTGAGGCGCAGCCCATCCGGGGAAAGCCGCCGCCCGTATCAGCCGGCGTCGCTGCCCTCGGCAGGGACGGGGCGGGGGCGGCCTTCGTCGTCCAGCGCCACGAAGGTGAAGACGGCCTCGGTCACCCGGTTGCGGTCCTCGCTGTGCCGCTCCCGCCGCCAGGCCTCCACCCGGATGCGGAGCGAGGTGCGGCCCACCGAGAGGATCTGTGCATAAAGGCTGACCTCGTCTCCCACCTTCACGGGTGAGTGGAAGCTGATCGCCTCCACCGCCACGGTGGCGCAACGGCCGCGGGCGCGGCGGGCCGCGGCATTGCCGGCCGCGAGATCCATCTGCGCCATCAGCCAGCCGCCGAAGATGTCGCCCGCCGGGTTCGTGTCCCCCGGCATGGCGATGGTCCGGATGAGTGGGGCGGCCTCGGGCGGCAGAGGGGTCTTCACGGCTGTTCCTTCTCCTCGCCCGCTTCCTCCCCGTCGGCCGGCCGCAGGTCGCGCGCCACTTCCGGGCGGCGCATCAGGGCGTCGATGCGCATGGCGTGATCCAACGCCGTATCGGCCTGGAAATGCAATTCCGGCGCCACGCGCAGCCGCACCGCCTTGGCCACCTGGGTCCGCAGATAGGGCTGGGAACGCTTCAGCGCCTCCAGCAGCTCCTTGTCCGCCGTCTGCCCGAGCCGGGAAACGAAGACCGTCATGTGCTTCAGGTCGGGGGAGGCACGGACCTCCGTCACCGTCACCCGTGCGGCGGCCAGTTCCGGGTCGCGCACGTCGCCGCGCGCCAGCACGGCCGCCAGGGCATGGCGGATTTCCTCGGCCACGCGGAGCTGGCGCTGGGAGGGGGCGGCCTCCGCCCCCTTTCTCTCGGCTCGCTTGCTCATCTCTCGTTCTCGCACTCTCAAAAAAACTGAGGCCCCCGCGGTGTCCCGCGGAGGCCCCGTCTCGTCCGGACGGCCCCGGAAGGGGCCGGGGCGGCTCAATCGGCCGCCACGGTCTCCGTCTCGTAGCACTCGATCTGGTCGTCGACGCGGATGTCGTTGTAGTTCGCGAAGGACATGCCGCACTCGTAGCCGTTGGCGACCTCGCGGACATCGTCCTTGAAGCGGCGCAGCGTGGACAGGGTGCCCTGGTGGATCACCACGCCGTCGCGCAGCAGTCGGACGCCCGCCCCGCGCTTCACCACGCCCTCGGTCACGCGGCAGCCTGCGATGTTGCCGAGGCGCTTGACCTCGAAGACCTGCAGGATCTGCGCGTAGCCCAGGAACTTCTCGCGCTGGATCGGGGCGAGCTTGCCCTTGACCAGCTTCTCGATGTCGTCGGCCACCTCGTAGATGATCGAGTAGTAGCGGATCTCCACGCCCTCGCGCTGCGCCAGCTCCCGCGCCTGGGTCGTGGCGCGGACGTTGAAGGCCACCACCACGGCATCGGAGGCCTTGGCGAGCTGGATGTCGCTCTCGGTGATCTGGCCCACGCCGCTGTGCAGCACGCGCACCTTCACCTCGTCGCGGCTGAGCTTGCCGAGCGTCACGCCGAGCGCCTCGGCCGAGCCCTGCACGTCCGCCTTGACGACGACCGCCACCTCCTTCTGCTCGCCCGCCTGGATGCGGGCCAGCATGTCGTTCAGCGTGCCGCGGCTCGCGCTCAGCGCGGCGGCCACCTTCTCGCGGGCCTGACGCTGGCGGAACTCGGAGATCTCCTTCGCCCGGCCCTCGTCCTCGACGGCGACGAAGTTCTCGCCGGCCGAGGGGACGCCGGACAGGCCCAGGATCTCCACCGGCACGGAGGGCAGGGCCTCCTTCACGTTGCGCGCCTTGTCGTCGATCAGCGCGCGGACACGGCCCCATTCGGTGCCGGCCACCACGATGTCGCCCTGTCGCAGCGTGCCCTTCTGGACCAGCACGGTGGCCACCGGGCCACGGCCCTTGTCCAGCTTGGACTCGATCACCGTGCCCTCGCCGGCGCGATCCGGGTTGGCGCGCAGGTCCAGCACCTCGGCCTGCAGGGAGATCGCCTCCAGCAGCTTGTCGAGGTTGGTGCCCTTGAGCGCGGAGACCTCGATCTCCTGCGTCTCGCCACCCAGGCTTTCCACCACGACCTCGTGCTGCAGCAGCTCGTTGCGCACGCGGTCGGGGTTCACGCCCGGCTTGTCGATCTTGTTAACCGCCACGATCATCGGCACGTTGGCCGCGCGGGCATGGCGGATCGCCTCGACCGTCTGCGGCATGACGCCATCGTCGGCCGCCACCACCAGCACCACCATGTCCGTCACCGAGGCACCGCGGGCACGCATGGCCGTGAAGGCCTCGTGGCCCGGCGTGTCGATGAAGGTGACCTTGGAGCCGTCCGGCACCGTGATCTGGTAGGCACCGATATGCTGCGTGATGCCGCCGGCCTCGCGCGCCGCCACGTCGGTCTTGCGCAGCGCGTCCAGCAGGCTGGTCTTGCCGTGGTCGACATGGCCCATGATGGTCACGACCGGCGGACGCGGCAGCAGCTCGTCGTCCTGGTCCACCGCGCCGCCCAGGCCCAGCTCCACGTCGCTTTCCGAGACGCGGCGCGGACGGTGGCCGAACTCGGTCACCACCAGCTCCGCCGTATCGGCGTCGATGGACTGCGTCAGGGTCGCCATCACGCCCATGCGGAACAGCGCCTTCACCACCTCGCCGCCACGGGCGGCCATGCGGTTCGCCAGCTCCTGCACGGTGATGACGTCGGGGATGGTGACGTCGCGGACGACCTTCACCCCATCCGAGCGCAGGCGCGCCAGCTCGGCCTGGCGCCGCTCGCGCTCACGGGCGCGGCGGACGGAGGCGAGCGAGCGGGAACGGTCGTCCTCGCCCTCGATCGCGGCCTGGACGTCGATCCGGCCCTCGCGGCGCCGGTCGGCGCCCACGGGGGGCTTGCGCGCCGGGGGCGCCGCCGGGCGGCGGGCCGCCGGAGCGGTGGAAGGCCCGGCACGGCGCGACGGGGTGCGGCGATCGGTTTCCTCGATGGCGGGGGCGCCACTGGCGATCGGCAGGCGGGGCGCACCGGCACCCGCGCCGCCACCAGGGCCACGCGCGCCATAGCCGCCACCGGCGCCGCCGGGACCACCGGAACGGGCACCATAGCCGCCGCCGCTGGCACCGCCGGGACCACCGGAACGGGCGCCGTAGCCGCCGCCGCTGGCACCGCCAGGACCACCGGAACGGGCGCCATAGCCGCCGCCACCAGCACCGCCGGGACCACCGGAACGGGCGCCGTAGCCGCCGCCGCTGGCACCGCCAGGACCACCGGAACGGGCGCCATAGCCGCCGCCACCAGCACCGCCGGGACCACCGGAACGGGCGCCATAGCCGCCACCAGCACCGCCGGGACCACCGGAACGGGCGCCGTAGCCGCCGCCGCTGGCACCGCCAGGACCACCGGAACGGGCGCCATAGCCGCCGCCACCGGCGCCGCCGGGACCACCGGAACGGGCACCATAGCCGCCGCCGCTGGCGCCGCCGGGGCCACCGGAACGGGCGCCGTAGCCACCGCCAGGACCGCCCGAGCGGGCACCATAGCCGGCACCGGCGCCGCCATCGCGGTCGCGGCCGAAATCACGCGCCGGACGATCGTCGCGCACCGGACGCTCGTCGCGGACGGGCCGGTCTTCGCGCGGCCGTTCCTCGCGGACCGGCGTGCGGGCCTGGACCGGGGCAGGGGCCGGAGCCGCAGGGGCAGGCGCGGCGGGCGCCGGCTGCTCGGTCGGGGCCGGCGCAGCGGCGGCCGCGGCACGGCGGCGGGATTCCTCCTCGGCGGCACGCCGGGAGGCTTCCTCGGCGGCGCGCTTCGCTTCCTCGGCGGCATGGCGCTGCGCCTCTTCCTCGGCGGCGCGGCGCTGCGCCTCCTCGGCGGCCGAGCGGATCGCCAGGGCCTGGCGCTCACGCTCCTCGCGCTGCCGCTGGGCCTCCAGGCGGCGCTGCTCCTCCAGCACGCGCAGGCGGTTGGCCTGCTCGCCCTGGGTCAGCGGCCGGCCGGCCTGCGGCGCACCGCCGCCGCCGCGCGAACCCGAACCGGAGCGCGAGGCGCCACCGGGGCGGCCGCCCGGCGCGGCGCCGGATCGGGCCGGGCCCGTCGCGGCAACCGGCGCGGGGGCCGGGGTCCGCTTCTTCACCACCTCGACCTGCACGGTCTTGGAGCGGCCATGGCTGAAGGACTGGCGCACGCTGCCCGCCGCCTCCGTCTTGCCGAGCTCCATCCGACCGCCGGGCCTCAGGCTCAGCCGACCCTTGGCCGCATCCTGTTCGTTCCCGTCGCTCATCGGCCCGCTATCTGTACCCGTCGTATTCTTTTCAGCCACGCACACTCTCCACGGCGCTGATGAAGCCGCCCAGACGGGCCGCCTCTCGCGCGATCTCCTGGGCCAGCCGGCCCTTTGCGACCGCCACGTGCACCGCGTGGTCGCGTCCGAAAATTCCCCCCAGCTCCGCCGCCGTCAGGACGGCGACCACCGGGATATCCCTGGCCCCGACCAGCCGCGAGCGCTCCGCCGCGCTGCCATCGGAAGCCTGTGCCACCAGGCCGGCCCGCCCAGCCTGCAGCCATTCGCGCGCCTGCTGGAAGCCGCTTACCGCCTGCCCTGCGCGCCGCGCGAAGCCCAGGAGGTCCCGCAGGCGCTGCCTCAGGCCAGCCTCGATCCGTGCATTCAGGTCGGGGGGAGGGTTGACCGGCCCACGGGCCGCCCTGGCAAAGGCTGCACGCTTGAGCGCGGCTTCTAGCACATCGGCCCGCGCGCTCAACCACATTCCCCGCCCAGGCAGCCGTTCGGCCAGGTCAGGAACGAGTTCCCGACCTGGACCGATGACAAACCGGATCATGCTTTCCTTCGGGAAGCTCTCGCGCGTCACGACACAGCGGCGCAGCGGGCCCTTCTCCTCGGGATCGGGTTGCCCCATCTCCGCCGGCGAGCCAGACGGATCGCCGGAGGGCGCCTGCATGGCACCCTCGGCGTCGGGCCGGCCCGTTATGACATCGCGTGTGTCGTCATGGTTCGGTACGGGTGGCGTTGTCTGTCTCCTCACCGGAATTTCCGGTATCGGCGTGGCCGGCGGCCTCGGCCGCCCCTTCCTCGCCCTCGAACCAGTGCTGGCGCGCCGCCATGATGATGGCGTTCGCCGTCTCCTCGTCGATGCTGTCCTCGCCCAGGATCTCGACCAACTCGTCGGAGGCCAGGTCGCCCAGGTCGTCGAGCGTCTTGATGCCCTTCTCGCCGAGCGTCACCAGGGTCGCCGGGCTGAAGCCGCCGACCTCGGCCACGACGTCCTCGACGCCCAGCGCGCGGCGCTTCTCGTCCAGCTCCTGGTCGCGGCTCTCCAGCCAGGCATGACCGCGGCGCTTCAGCTCCTGGGCCACGGTCTCGTCGAAGCCCTCGATCTCGGCCAGTTCCTCGTCCGGGGCGTCCACGACCTCCTCGATCGTGGTGAAGCCCTCGGTGACCAGCAGGCCGGCGATCACGTCGTCCACATCCAGGCCGTCCACGAAGAGGCTGGTGCGCTTGCGGAACTCCTCCTGCCGGCGCTCGCTCTCCTCGGTCTCCGTCTGGATGTCGATGTCGAAGCGGGTCAGCTGGGAGGCGAGGCGCACGTTCTGGCCGCGGCGCCCGATGGCCAGCGAAAGCTGGTCATCCGGCACCACGACTTCAACCCGGCGCCCCTCGTCGTCCAGCACCACCTTGGTCACCTCGGCCGGGGCCAGGGCGTTCACCAGGAAGGTCGCCGGGTCGCCGGACCAGGGGATGATGTCGATGCGCTCGCCCTGCAGCTCCGCCACCACGGCTTGCACGCGCGATCCGCGCATGCCGACGCAGGCACCGACCGGGTCGATGGAGCTGTCGCGCGAGATCACCGCCATCTTGGCGCGCGAGCCCGGGTCGCGGGCCACGGCCTTGATCTCGATGATGCCGTCGTAGATCTCCGGCACCTCCTGGGCAAACAGCTTGGCCAGGAAGCCGGGATGGGTGCGGGAGAGGAAGATCTGCGGGCCCCGCGTCTCCTCGCGCACGTCATAGATATAGGCGCGCACCCGGTCGCCGTTGCGGAAGGCCTCGCGCGGGATGGTCTCGTCGCGGCGCAGCAGCGCCTCCGCCCGGCCGAGATCGACCATCAGGTTACCGTACTCGGTGCGCTTGACGACGCCGTTGATGATCTCGCCGACGCGGTCCTTGTACTCGTCGAACTGCTTCTTGCGCTCGACCTCGCGCACCCGCTGCACGATCACCTGCTTGGCGGTCTGCGCGGCGATGCGGCCGAAATCGATCGGTGGCAGCGGATCGACGATGAACTGCCCGGCCTCGATCTCCGGCTGGAACTTCAGCGCGATCCGCAGCGGGATCTGCGTCTCCTCGTTCTCGACCGTGTCGGCGTCCACCACCTCGGTCCAGCGGGAGAGCTTCACCTCGCCGGAGCGGCGGTCGATGGTGGCGCGGATGTCCTTCTCGGCGCCGTACTTGGCGCGGCCGGCCTTCTGGATGGCCTGCTCCATGGCCTCCAGCACCTCGTCGCGCTCGATCATCTTCTCGCGCGCGACGGCGTCGGCCACCTGCAGCAGTTCGGGGCGAAGGACGGAGGCGTCCAGAGCCATTGGCGTCAGTTCCTCTTCGCGTGCGGCTTGCGGCGCGGCTGCTCGTCCGCCTCTTCGGCGTCCCCGGGCTCGCCCGCCGTTTCCGTCGCCGTGGCGGCGATCAACTCGTCGGTCAGCACCAGCTTGGCGCGGCGGATGGTGTCGCGGGGGATCACCGCCTCGCCGCCTTCGTCCAGCCGGAGCCTCACCTCATTCTCGTCCGCCGCCAGGATGCGGCCCTTCCAGCGCCGGCGCCCGTCCTGCGGCACCAGCAGCTCCACCGTGGCGACATGCCCGGCGAAGCGGAGCCAGTCCTTGGTGCGCGTCAGCGGCCGGTCGATGCCGGCGGAAGAAACCTCCAGGTTCCATTCGCCGCTGAACGGGTCCTCGACATCCAGCACGGCGCCGACGGCGTGGCTGATCGCCTCGCAGTCCTCCACGCCGATCAGCGCGCCATCGGCACGGTCGGCCATGATCTGCACCGTGGGCGTCCGCGTCCCGCTGACCTGCACGCGCACCAGCTCATAGCCCATGCCGGCCAGTGCAGGCTCCACCACACGCGCCAGCCGCGCCTCCAGGCCGCCGGTCAGATCGGGCGTGCCCGGGGCGGTGTCGCTGGCGGTGTCGTTACTCTCGCGGTCGTCGGCGTCGGGCTTCGGCAATAAAAAAAGGCGGCCCGTGAAGGCCACCCCCCTGAAAACGGCGGATTGTCTCGGCAGGGATGTAGTGCCGCGAGACAGGGGAAGCAAGAGGATTCCACGGGGCGCCCTTCGGCCCGTCGCCGCGGGCACCCCCTCGCCGCCCTCCCACCAGGAAGGCACGCAGCCTCCCAGGCCCCAGGCTGCGCGGGTTCCGGTGCCTCGCCTTTGCCGTTGCTCTGTTCCCCGGGGGCGACCGCCAGGGCGAACCGGCATTATCCCGGCACACCGTATATATCCGCGGCATATAGCCTCGGCGAAGGGATGGTTGCGGCTTGGGAAGCCCACCGATATATCCAACGAGGAATAGCGAAGCGGAGACCCCCCATGCGTCGTCGGCTTTTCGCCTCGGCCCTCGCCCTGTGCCTCGCGGCACCGCTGGTGGGCCTGTCCGGCGCGAGAGCGCAGGAGGCCGGGGGGCCCACGGTCTTTGCCGCCGCCAGCCTGACCGATGCCATGCGCGCGCTGGGCGAGGCCTGGAAGGCCAAGGGCCATCCGGCGCCGCGCTTCTCCTTCGCGGCCTCCTCGGCCCTGGCGCGCCAGATGGAGCAGGGGGCGCCCGCCGACATCTTCGCCTCCGCCGACGAGCCCTGGATGGACTATGTCCAGCAGCGCGGGCTGATCGTGGACGGCACGCGGGTCAGCCCGCTGGCCAATGCCCTGGTGCTGATCGCCCCCGCCGACAAGCCGGCGCCGAAGCTGGTGCTGACCCGGGACACGGACCTCTCGGCGCTGCTCGGGGCCGATGGGCGGATCGCGACGGGCGATCCCTCCAACGTGCCGGTGGGCAAGTATGCCCAGGCGGCGCTGGGCTGGATGGGGCAGTGGGACAAGCTCTCGCCGCGCCTGGCGCGGGCGGACAATGTGCGCTCCGCCCTGCTGCTGGTGGAACGGGGCGAGGCGCCGCTCGGCATCGTCTATTCCACCGATGCCGCGATCTCGAAGGGGGTGCGGGTCGTGGCCACCTTCCCGGCGGAAAGCCACCCGCCGATCACCTATCCCTTCGCCCTGGCGAAACGGGCCGAGGGGAATGCCCAGGCGCGCGATTTCCTGGCCTTCATCACGGGCCCCGACTCGGCGCCGGTCTACCAGCGCTTCGGCTTCGCCCTGCGTCAGCCATAGGGCATGATCGGTCCCTGCCCACTGGACCCCGACCGCCCCTGGCCCGCCCGATCCCGCCCGATGGCCATGTCCCGCCCCGCTGGGGCCTGACCCGCTCCGCATGACCTGGCCCGGCAACCCGGCAGGCTGGCTGACGCCCGAGGAATGGCAGGCCGTGCGCCTCAGCCTGGAGGTGGCGCTGCGCTCGGTGGTGTTCGGCCTGCCCCCGGCGGTACTGGCCGCCTGGCTGCTGGCCCGGCACCGCTTTCCGGGGCGTGCCCTGCTCGACGCCTTCGTCCACCTGCCACTGGTGATGCCGCCCGTGGTGGTGGGCTGGCTGCTGCTGGTCACCTTCGGCATCCGCGGGCCGGTCGGGGCGCTGCTGAACGACTGGTTCGGCATCCGGCTGGTCTTCACCACCGCCGGCGCCTCGCTCGCCACCGCCACCATGTCCTTTCCGCTGATCGTGCGCGCGGTGCGCCTCAGCCTGGATTCCGTCGATCCGGGGCTGGAGGCGGCGGCGCGCACGCTCGGCGCCGGGCCGCTGGACCGCTTCGTGACGCTGACCCTGCCGCTGATCTCGCCCGGCATCCTGTCCGGCGCCATCACCGCCTTCGCCGCCGGGCTGGGCGAGTTCGGCGCGGTGATCACCTTTGCCTCCAACATCCCCGGCCAGACCCAGACCCTGCCGTTGGCGATCTACGCGGCCACCCAGACCCCGGGCGGCGAGGCGACGGCGGCCAAGCTGGCGGCGGTCTCCTTCGTGCTGGCCGTGCTGGGGCTGCTGCTGGCGGAATTCGCCGGGCGGCGGATGCAGGTCATGCTCGGCCGGGCGCCGCGCTGATGCCGCGCCCGTCCGGCCGGGCCGCGCCACCCGGCGCGCCGAGGCGGCGCGGCTGATGCTGGAAGTCCGCCTGCGCCACCGCTTTCCCGCCCCCGCCCCGGACATGCCGGGCTTTGCCATCGATGCGGCCTTCGCTTCGCCGACACCGGGCGTCACGGCGGTCTTCGGCCCCTCGGGCTGCGGCAAGTCCACCCTGCTCGCCGCGGTGGCCGGGCTGCTGCGCCCGCGGGAAGGGCGGATCGCGCTGGATGGCATGGTGCTGTTCGACAGCGCGGCGCGGCGCATGCTGCCGCCGGAACAGCGGCGCTGCGGCGTGGTCTTCCAGGATTCGCGGCTCTTCCCGCATCTTTCGGTGGACACCAACCTGCGCTACGGGCTGCGCCGGGCACCGCGCGGCGTGGACGGACCCGGTTTCGAGGAGGTGGTGGCGCTGCTCGGCATCGGCCATCTGCTGCGCCGCCGCCCCGCCGCGCTGTCCGGCGGCGAGAGGCAGCGTGTCGCCCTGGGCCGTGCCCTGCTGTCGCGCCCCCGCCTGCTGCTGATGGACGAGCCCCTGGCCGCGCTGGATGCCGCGCGCAAGGCGGAGGTCCTGCCTTTCCTGACGCGGCTGCGCGACCGGCTCAGCATCCCGCTCCTCTACGTCACCCATGCGATGGAGGAGGTGGACCGGCTGGCGGACCGGCTGGTGCTGATGGAGGCGGGGCGCGTGCTCGCCGAGGGCAGCGTGGAGGAGCTTTCCGCCCGCACCGACCTGCCGCTTCTCGCCGGGCGGCGGGATGCGGGCGTGCTGCTCGCCTGCACGGTGCGGGAGCGTGTGGCGGGGGGGGGCCTGGCGCGGCTGGGCTTCGAGGGCGGCGAGCTGCTGTTGCCGTCGCTGCCGGATGCGCCGGGCACGCGGTTGCGCGTCCGGGTGCGGGCGCGCGACGTGTCGGTCGCCACCGAGGAGCCCCGCGGGATCTCGGTCCGCAACGTGCTGCCCGTGGTGCTGGAGGCCATCGGGCCGGGCACGGGGCAGGAGGTGATGCTGCGCCTGCGCCTGGGTGCCGGCGGCGTGCTCCTGTCGCGCATCACCGCCGAGGCGGCGCGGCGCCTGGACCTGCGCCCGGGACAGCCGCTCTGGGCCCTGGTGAAATCGGTCGCCCTCAGCCAGGGTGGCGCGGCCCGCGAGGAAGAGCCGGGCTGACCCGCCAGGCCGAGGGGCGGGGAAGGGTTTCGGGAGATGGCATTGGCAGGCAGCAAGGCGGCGTCGCGCCACCAGCGGATCCTCGCTTTGATCGGGCAGCGCGGCTACGTGTCCAACGAGGAGCTGGCGCGGGAATTCGAGGTCACCGTGCAGACGGTGCGGCGCGACGTGAACGCGCTGGCGGAGGAAGGCCGGGTTGCCCGCCACCATGGCGGCGCGGGGCTGGCTTCCTCCACCGAGAACATCGCCTATGCCGAGCGGCAGGTGCTGAACCCGCAGGCCAAGGAGGCCATCGCCCGGCAGGCGGCAGCGGAGATCCCCGACCGTTCCTCCCTCTTCGTCAATATCGGCACCACCACCGAGGCGCTGGCCCGGGCCCTGCTGGGGCACCGGGAGCTGCGTGTCATCACCAACAACCTGAACGTGGCGGCGCTGCTGTCCAGCCGCACCGACTTTTCCGTCGTGGTCACCGGCGGCACGGTCCGCAACCGCGACGGCGGCATCGTCGGCCAGACGGTGAGCGACATGATCGCCGAGTTCCGGGTGGATTTCGGCATCCTCGGCATCAGCGGCATCGACGAGGACGGGACGCTGCTGGATTTCGACCATGACGAGATCCGCGCCGCCCGCGCCATCCTGCGCCATTCGCGGCAGAGCTTCCTGCTGGCCGACCACACCAAGTTCGCCCGGCGCCCGATGGTGCGGCTCGGCTCCATCACCGAGGTCTCCGCCCTCTTCACCGACCAGCCGCCGCCACGTCCCATCCAGGCACTGCTGCGGGAACATGGTGTCGCCTGCCATGTGGCGGGCCGCGCCCCGGCGGCAGAGGCGAAGCCGGCACCGGGCCGGTAAGGCGCCGCGCTGCGTGGTGGCCCGCCGGGGGCGAGGCGGCGCTTGGCCTCAACGGCGGCACGGCCCCGTCCAGCACTTTGATTTTCGCTTGCGAACATTTTTTCTTCGCTTATCTTCCTTTTGCGGGGCACAGGGCCTCGCAAGGCCTTCGCGGAGGCGGCAGGGAGAGGAGCGGGGAACTTGGCCAGCCAGGCGGATTATGACCTTCTCGTCGTCGGTGGCGGCATCAACGGCGCCGGTATCGCCCGCGACGCGGCCGGGCGAGGGCTGAAGGTCCTGCTGGTCGAGCAGGACGACTTCGCGCGCCACACTTCCTCCGCCAGCACGAAGCTGATCCATGGCGGGCTGCGCTATCTCGAATACTACGAGTTCCGCCTGGTGCGGGAGGCGCTGATCGAGCGCGAGCGCCTGCTGGCCGCGGCGCCGCACATCATCTGGCCGCTGCGCTTCGTGCTGCCGCACCGGAACGATGTCCGCCCGGCCTGGATGGTCCGGCTGGGCCTGTTCCTGTACGACCACCTGGGCGGCCGCAAGCGCCTGCCGGGTTCGGAAGGTGTTCGTTTCCGAACCTCGCCGCTCGGTTCCGCGCTCAGGCCCGGGGTGGATCGCGGCTTCGTCTATTCCGACTGTTGGGTGCAGGACAGCCGCCTCGTCGTGCTGAACGCCCGCGACGCGGCGGAGAAGGGAGCGGAACTGCATACCCGTACCCGCTTCCTCGGGGCGGAGCGCGAGGGTGGCATCTGGCGCGCGGAGATCGAGGACCTGCGGGGCGGCGGGCGGCGCCCGGTCACGGCCCGCATCCTGGTCAATGCCGCCGGCCCCTGGGTGAGCGAGCTGCTGACCCGGCGCCTGAAGATCAACGACGCGGACAAGGTCCGGCTGGTCAAGGGCAGCCACATCGTGGTGCCGCGCCTCTACGAGGGCGACCACTGCTACATCCTGCAAAATCCCGATCGCCGCATCGTCTTCGCCATCCCCTACGAGGGCGATTTCACGCTGGTCGGCACCACGGACGTGCCCTGGACCGAGGCGCCCGGCCCGGTCTCGATCAGCGCGGAGGAGACGCGGTATCTCTGTGACACGGTCAACCGCTACTTCAAGCGGGAGGTCGCCCCGGAGGACGTGGTCTGGAGCTATGCGGGCGTGCGGCCGCTCTATGACGATGCCGCGAAGAACGCCTCGGCGGTCACGCGCGACTATGTGCTGAAGGTGGACGCGCCGGAGGGAGAAGCGCCACTGCTCTCCGTCTTCGGCGGCAAGATCACCACCTATCGCAAGCTGGCGGAACATGCGCTGGAAAAGCTGGAGCCGCACCTGCCAGGGCTGAAGCCCGCCTGGACGGCGGCCGCGCCTCTGCCCGGCGGCGACATGCCGGATGCGGATTTCGACCGCTTCCTGGCCGGGCTGCGGCAACGCTTTCCCTTCCTGCCGGAAGCCCTGGCCTATCGCCTTGCCCGTGCCTATGGCACGCGCGCCGACCGGCTGCTGGGCAAGGCACGCGGCATGGAGGATCTGGGCGAGGATTTCGGCGCCGGCCTGACGCAGGCCGAGGTCGATTACCTGATCCATGAGGAATGGGCGGTGACGGCGGAGGACATCCTCTGGCGCCGCTCCAAGCTCGGCCTGCACGTGCCAGCCGGCACGGCCGGGCGGCTGGAAGACTATCTCGCGCGGCAGAAGCAGTCGCAGGAGATCGCCGCCGGCTGAGCGTGCAATGCGTCTCGCAAGACGTGGGGAGAAACATCCATGAACGAGAAGCGGCAATTTCTCGGGGAACTTGTCTCCGAAGCCGTGGCCGTCGCCATCATCATCACCTTCGGCTGCTCCGTGGCGGCCATGTACGTGCTCTACGACCCCAGCCCCTATAAGCTCGCCTATTGGGGCGTCTGCATCACCTGGGGCCTCGGCGTGACCGTGGCCATCTATGTGACCGGGGCGGTCTCCGGCACCCATGCCAACCCGGCCGTGACCCTTGCCCTGGCCCTCTATCGGGGTTTCCCCTGGCGCAAGGTCCTGCCCTTCTGGGTGGCGCAGGTGCTGGGCGGCATGGTAGGCGCCGCGATCGTGCTGAGCCTCTATGGCCCGGTCATCGACCACTTCAACGCCACCCAGGGCCTGACCCGCGAGGCGGGCGGCGCAGCCGGCGTCTTCTTCACCGCGCCCGGCCTGGCGGTGACGCCGATGCACGCGCTCTGGAACGAGATCGTCCTGACCGCGCTGCTGCTCTTCGGCATCTTCGCCATCACCGAGGAATTCAACACCATGGCGCCGCAGGCCAATTTCGGCGCGCTGGTCATCGGCCTCCTCGTCGCGATCATCGGTGCCTCGGCCGGCTATCTGGAGGCCTGGGCGCTGAACCCGGCCCGCGACTTCGGACCGCGTCTCTTCGCCTATTTCACGGGGTGGGGACCGGCCGCCCTGCCGGCGGCGCAGAACTACTGGTGGGTGCCGATCGTGGGACCGCTGATCGGCGGTGTCGTGGGCGGCGGAGCCTACCAGTGCCTGATCCGGCCCTTCCTGCCCTCGCGCCGCCAGCAGCCCCAGGCCGCGCCATTGCGGGAGGCACCCGACCTCTCGATCCGCCAGATCGGCGCCGACTGACCCCCTCCCGACCGATCCCCCCGACCGGCCAACGAACACCACAGAACGTCCCAAGGAACATCCATGAGCCAAGCCCGCTACGTCCTGTCCATCGACCAGGGCACGACCTCGACCCGCTGCATCGTCTTCGACGACAAGGCCCAGCAGATCTCCCTGGCGCGGCGGGAATTCGCCCAGCACTACCCGGATGACGGCTGGGTCGAGCACGACCCGGAGGATATCTGGCGCGACGTGGTGGACACGGTGCGGGAGGCGCTCGGCGAGGCCGGGCTCACGGACGGGACCGGGGTGGCCGCGATCGGCATCACCAACCAACGCGAAACGGTGGTGCTGTGGGAGCGGGAGACCGGCAAGCCCGTGTACCGCGCCATCGTCTGGCAGGACCGCCGCACGGCAGCCCTCTGCGCGAAGCTGAAGCAGGAAGGGGCGGAAGATCTGGTGCGCGCCCGCACCGGCCTGCTGCTGGACCCCTATTTTTCCGCCACCAAGCTGGCCTGGCTGCTGGACAACCTCCCGGACGTGCGGGAGCGGGCGGAGCGCGGCGAACTCGCCTTCGGCACGATCGACAGCTTCCTCCTCTGGCGCCTGACCGGCGGCAAGGTGCATGCGACGGATGCCACCAATGCCTCGCGCACCCTGCTGTTCGACATCCACCGGCAGGTCTGGGACGAGGACCTGCTGAAGCTGTTCCGCATTCCCGCCGCGGTCCTGCCGGAGGTGCGGGACAACAGCACCGTCTTCGGCGAGAGCGATCCCGCGCTCTTCGGCCGCGCCATTCCCATCGCCGGCATGGCGGGGGACCAGCAGGCGGCGGTGATCGGTCAGGCCTGCTTCGCGCCGGGCATGGCCAAGTCCACCTACGGCACCGGCTGCTTCATGCTGCTGAACACCGGCGAGAAGCCGGTCTCCTCGGACAACCGCATGCTGACCACCGTGGCCTATCGCCTCGGCGGCAGGACGGTCTATGCCGAGGAAGGGGCGATCTTCGTCGCCGGCGCCGCGATCAAATGGCTGCGCGACGGCGTGGGGGTGATCACCCATGCCTCGCAGACCGACGACATGGCCACCCGGGTTCCGGACAGCCACGGCGTCTACATGGTGCCGGCCTTCGTGGGCCTGGGCGCGCCGCACTGGGATCCGGAGGCACGCGCCCTGATCTGCGGCCTGACCTTCAGCGCGACGGCGGCGCATCTGGCGCGGGCGGCGCTGGAATCCGTGGCCTTCCAGACGCTCGACCTCGCCGAGGCGATGCAGCGGGATGGCGCCGGACAACTGAAGACCATCCGGATCGATGGCGGTATGTCGGCGAATGACTGGTTCTGCCAGTTCCTGGCCGACATGCTGCAGGCCGAGGTGGAGCGCCCCGCCTGCCTGGAGACCACCTCCATGGGGGCTGCCTTCCTGGCCGGCCTCGCAGTCGGTGTCTGGAAGGACCTGGACGAGGTCGCCGCCACCTGGAAGCGGGGGGCTGTCTTCGAGCCGCGCATGGATGGGGAGCAGCGGGCCCGCATGATCGCGGGGTGGAAGGATGCCCTGAAGCGCACCCTTCCGGCGAAATAGGGCGCCCCCACCCCCTCACCCGGGGGAGAAGTTTGTGGATAACGGGGATATTGACTGTGGAGTCCCACGCACAGGCTGCGTGATCCCTGCCACAGGACTCATGGACCCACTCATGGCCTCGTCCCGGGAGTGGCAGGCTCAGCCGGAGCTGCCATTCCCGCCCTTGTCGTCCTGCTGCTTCTGGTCCTGCTTCTCGGCGGCATGGCGGCGATGGACGCCCACGGCGCATCCCGCCGCGGCCCCCGCCACCGCATGGCCCTTGCCGACGAAATGACCCGCCACCGCGCCCACCGCGCCGTCCTTGACGCAGCCGCCCTCCTTGGCCGAGGCCGGGGTGCTCAGTGACGGTGCGGCCAGCAGGCCGAGCCCCAGCAGTGGAACCGCGAGGGCGGAGAGGGTGATACGACGACGCATGCAGCGATCCTCCGAAGCTCTTTGCCTGGAAGCAACGCCGCATGGGGCGGGCGGGGTGGTGGCCGCCGGATGAAGCCTGCGACATCCGCCGCCGGAGGGGCCTCCCTCCGGCGGCTGCAGCGGGGCGGTCAGGCCCAGCGGATGTCGTAGAACTGCGGCAGCCCGCTGCGCATGCCCGTCAGCTTCGCGCTGAACACGGTCTGCGGGTAGTAGGCGCCGAGCGGCAGATAGGTCGGCTCCCGCATGAAATCGGCCTGGATCTCGCGGCAGATGCGCTTCTGCTCGGCCTCGTTCGGCGCGTCGAACCACTGCTGGCGCAGTTCCTCCAGCTTCGGCGCGTTGGGCCAGCCGAACCAGGCCTTGTCGCCGTTGCCGCGCAGGCCGAGATGGCTCGCCGGATCGAAGTTGTTGGTGCCGGTCAGGTTGGTGATGAAGGCGTTCCAGCCGCCCTGGGCGGGCGGGTCCTTCTTCGCGCGGCGCTGCACCACCGTGCCCCAGTCCGTCGACTGGAGGTCCAGCTTCATGCCCGCGCGGCGCAGCAGGTCGGCGACCACGAGGCCCGCCGCGTTCTGGTCCGGGTAGTCGGTCGCCACCAGCAGCGCCACGGCCTCGCCCTTGTAGCCGGCGGCGGCGAGGTCGCGCTTCACCTTGTCCATGTCGCGCGGGCTGGTGAGGACCTCCATTCCCGCGTCGTTGGCGAAGGGCGTGCCGGGGCTGAAGACGCCGACATCGTCCTTCCACATGCTGCGATCCTCCCCGGCGATGGCCATCATCACGTCGGTCTGGCTTACCCCGCCCAGCAGGGCGCGGCGGATCGCGGGATTGTCGAAGGGCGGGTGCAGCGTGTTGAAGCGCATGATGGCCATGTTGCCGGAGGGGTCCAGCATCGAGCTCTTCAGGCTGCGGTTGCCCTTCAGCAGCGGCATCAGGTCCGCCGTGGGCTGCTGCCACCAGTCGGCCTCGCCATTCATCATGGCATTGGCGGCGGTGGAGGCATCGGGGATGACCCGCCACTCGATCCGGTCGAAATGCGCACGCTTCGGCCCGGCGGTGAAGCTCGGCGTGCCGCCGGCACGCGGCACATAGCCATCGAAGCGCTCATAGACCGCAAGCGAGCCCGCGACATGCTCGCTCGCCTTGTAGCGGAAGGGGCCGCTACCGACCATCTCGTCCACGCGGACGAAGGGATCGGTCTTCGCCAGCCGTTCCGGCATGATCGCTGGCATCGAGGTGCCGGTCTTGCCCAGGGCGTTCGGCAGCAGCGGGAAGGGCTTCTTCAGCCGGAAGCGGAAGCGCCGGTCGTCGATCACCGAGAGATCGTCCGTCGCGGCCATCAGCGCGGCGGCGAAGGCATCGCGCGCGGCGATGCGGCGGATGCTGGTCACCGCATCGATGGCGCGTACCGGCTCCCCGTCGTGGAACCTCATCCCCTCGCGCAGCGTCAGGGTCCAGAGCCGGCCGTCATTCTCGACGACATGCCCCTCCACCATCTGCGGCTGCATCGCATAGCTCTCGTCCTGGCCGTAGAGCGTGTCGAAGACGAGGTAGCCGTGGTTGCGGGTGACGGTGGCGGTGGTCCACATCGGGTCCAGCACCGTCGCGTCGCTTTCGGGGATGAAGCGCAGCAACTTGTTTTCCGCGCCCAAGCCGAGTCGCGGCGCGGACAGCGCCCCGAAGGCGCCCAGCGCGGCGGTGGCGGAAAGGAACTGGCGTCGCTGCATGGCAAGGGAACTCCCGTTTTCCCGGAGCGCCCGTCAGGGGAATGGCATTTCCCCCCTGGGCGCGGCGGCGCCATGCTTCCCCTCCCGCCATGCAGGCCGCAAGGGGAATGCACGGTTCATGGCCCCGGCAGCCTCTTTGCGGGAAAGGAGGCTAGGGGCTGGCCGGCCGCTGCTTGGCCAGGACATAGCGGATCTTGCGGGCCAGGGCCTCCCGCGTATAGGGCTTGGACAGGAGCTCGACCCCCGGGTCCAGCCGGCCGCCATGGACAATGCCGTTCTCGGTGTAGCCGGAGGTGAAGAGCACGGCGATGCCGGGCAGCCTTTCCCGCGCCTTGCGCGCCAGTTCGGGGCTGCGCAGCGTCCCGGGCATGACGACGTCGGTGAAGAGCAGGTCCACGGCGACCCCGCTCTCGATCACGGTCAGGGCGCTGGCCGCGTCGCGCGCCGTCAGAACCTGGTAGCCCAGCTCATTCAGCATCTCGACCGCCGTGGCCCGGACGCTGTCGTCGTCCTCGACCACCAGCACGGTCTCGCAGCCCCCGGCGACGGGGCCGCTTTCCAGCGACACCGGCCGGTCCTCGCCCTGGTGCGCGCGGGGCAGGTAGAGCCGGACGACGGTGCCCTGGCCCGGCTCGCTGTAGATCTTCACGTGACCGCCCGACTGCTTGACGAAGCCATGCACCATGGAGAGGCCGAGCCCGCTGCCCTTGCCGTCCGGCTTGGTGGAGAAGAAGGGCTCGAAGGCCTGCCGCACCACCTCCGGGGGCATGCCGCTGCCCGTATCGGTCACGGCGAGGAGCGCATACTGCCCGGGCGTGACGTCCGCGTGCAGGCGGGCATAGTCGGCATCGAGCATCGCGTTGCCGGCCTCGATGGTGATGCGGCCGCAGCCCGCCATCGCGTCCCGGGCATTGATGGCGAGGTTGAGCAGCGCGTTCTCGAGCTGCGTCGGGTCTATCAGGGTGTTCCACAGGCCGCCGGACACGACCGTCTCGATCTCGATCGCATCGCCCAGGCTGCGGCGCAGCATGTCCTCCATGCCGGCGATCAGCCGGCCGAGATTGACCACCTTCGGCTCCAGCGGCTGGCGCCGCCCGAAGGCGAGGAGCTGGGCGGCGAGCTTGGCGCCGCGCTGCACCCCGGCCATGGCGTTGGCGAGGCGGCGTTCCGCCTTCTCCCGCCCCGCGACATCCGCCGCCAGAAGCTGCAGGTTGCCCGAGACCACCTGGAGGAGGTTGTTGAAGTCGTGCGCCACCCCGCCGGTGAGCTTGCCGATCGCCTCCATCTTCTGCGCCTGCTGCAAGGCGAGCTCGGCCTGGCGGCGCTCGGCGATCTCGGTGACGACGCGCGCCTCCAGCGTCTCGTTGAGCTGCCGCAGCTGCTCCTCGGCTTCGCGCCGCTGCGCGATCTCGCGCTCCGCGGCCTGTAGCAGCCGGGCGTTGTCGATGGCCACCGCCGCCTGCCCGGCCAGGCTCACCAAGCTGGTCTCGCTGGCGGCGTCGAAGCGGCCGGGTTCGCGATGGCCGAAGAGCAGGGCGCCGATCGGTGCGCCGGTGCGGGAGCGGACCGGCACGGCGAGGTGGCTGCGCACCGGCAGGTGGCCCGGCGGCATGCCGGCATGCGACGCGTCGGGGCCATAGCGCGGGTCACGGGTCACGTCGTCGGAGCGGATCACCGTCCGGCCCGCGAAGTCCGGCGAGAAGAGAGGGGTGGCGCGCGGCATGGGGAAGCTGGCGAAGGCCGCGGCATCGGCCCCCGACAGGGCGTAGAGGCGGTAGTCCTGCCCCGTCTCGTCCTCGGCATTGTAGAAGAAGGCACCGAACTCCGCGCCGGTCAGCGAGATGCCCGCATCGACCGCGAGCTGGGTGAGGCGACCGACATCGAGCTCGCTGGTGATGGCGATCCCGGCGCGGTTCACCGTCGCCAGGGTTTCGGTCTGCTGCTGGAGCGCCTTCAGCGCCGCCTGTTCGCGCTGCCGGCCCAGGACCTGGTCGGTCACCTCCATGGCCGCGCAGACCAGGCCGGCGATCTGGCCGCTCTCGTCGCGCAGCGGGGTGTAGGAGAAGGTGAACCAGGTTTCCTCACGCCGGCCCTGGCGCAGCATCGGGATCGGCAGCTCGCGGTAATACTGGGCGTCGCCCGAGAGGGTGCGGTCCACGATGGGGCCGAACTGCGGCCAGATATCGGCCCAGACCTCGGCAAAGGGCCGGCCGAGCGCCCAGGGATGCCGCTCCGCGAAGATCGGCGTATAGGCATCGTTGTAGAGAAAGGCGAGATCCGGCCCCCAGGCGACGAACTTCGGCTGGCGGGAGTTGAACACCATCTCGGCGATGGTCCGCAGGGAAGCCGGCCAGTCGGTGACCGGCCCCAGCCCGCTGGCCTCGAAACCCGGCTCCCGGACCAGCGCGCCGGTATCGCCGCCGCCGAACGGCCAAGGGTCTGCCTCTGTGGTGATCCTGCTCAGCATCGCTACTCGGTTCTGCGGCGGCCAGCCCCGGTCCGGCGCCGGGAAGGGCGAAGGACAGGACTCCTCCGGTACGGAAAGAGGTCAGGAAAACCCATGATGCCACTCCGGCGGCCCCTTCGCCAGACAGGTGCCGACAAGGCAACGAACAGGGGTGCCGGAGCGGCTGGAGGGTGGGATATTGCAGGACGGGGCCGGCCATGCAGCTTTCGCCCGTCTTGCCGGTTCCTCCGCCATGATGGGGTGCGGGGCGCAAGGGCCTGGTCCGGCCCCCTCCGCGCCCGCCTGCCAGAGGAGAGCTGCCATGAAGGCCGTCGGCTATCGCAGGAACCTGCCCGTCGCCCATGATGAATCCCTGATCGACCTGGATCTGCCCGTGCCGGAACCCGGACCGCACGACCTGCGCGTCGCGGTGAAGGCGGTCTCGGTCAATCCGGTGGACACCAAGCAGCGTGCCCGCGCGACGCCGCCCGAGGGCGGGGTCCAGGTGCTGGGCTACGACGCCGCCGGGGTGGTGGAGGCGGTCGGCGCCGGGGTCACGCTGTTCCGGCCGGGCGACGAGGTCTTCTATGCCGGCAGCATCGACCGCCCCGGCACGGACAGCGAGTTCCACCTGGTGGACGAGCGGATCGCCGGCCACAAGCCGGCCAGCCTGTCCTTCACCGAGGCGGCCGCCCTGCCGCTGACCGCCATCACCGCCTGGGAGCTGCTCTTCGACCGCCTGGGCGTGCCCTATGGCGCCCTGACCGGCGGGCCCATGGCGGGCGGCGGAACGCTGCTGGTCATCAACGGCGCCGGAGGCGTGGGGTCCATCCTGACGCAACTCGCCCGCCGCCTGACCGGGCTGACCGTGGTGGCCACGGCCTCCCGCCCCGCCACCATCGAATGGTGCCGGAAGATGGGCGCGCATCACGTGATCGACCATCACCGCCCGCTGGACGAGGCGTTGCGCGAGGCGGGAATCGAACAGGCGGAGTATGTCGCCAGCCTTTCCGCCTCCGACCGGCACCAGGCCGCCGTGGCGAAGCTGATCGCGCCCCAGGGCAAGGTGGCGCTGATCGACGACCCGAAGAGCTACGACATCATGCCGTTCAAGCGGAAATGCGTCTCGGTCCACTGGGAGTTCATGTTCGCGCGCCCGGTCTTCCGGACGGCGGACATGATCGCCCAGCACCGGCTGCTGAACGCGGTCTCGGCGCTGGTGGACGAGGGCTTCCTGCGCAGCACGCTGCACGAGGAGGCGGGCACCATCAACGCCGCCAACCTGCGCCGCGTCCACGCCACGCTGGAAAGCGGGCGGGCCATCGGCAAGACGGTGCTGACGGGGTTCTGAGGGAAAGGGATTTCCCTCCGGAGAGTGGAACCGGCGGGCAGGGCGCCCGAGGCGGCGGTGCTCCGGGCGGGCTGCCTCAGCCCGCCTCGCGCTGCATGACCGAGACGGCATCCCGGCCGATCCCGAAGGCGGTCAGGTCGGACGCGATCATCAACGGGCCATCATAGCCGGTGCGGATGGCGGACTGGAGATCGGCCAGCGTCGCATTCCCGTTCAGCCCGACATGGTAGAGCGCAGCCAGGCGCGGCTTCGCCTCGCGGAAGGCGCGCGCCGCGTCGTCCGGCGAGGCGAGGTGGCTGTAGACCGCGCGATAGGCCGGGTCGCCCGCCAGCAGCGCTTCCGGGATCAGCGTGACGGGGTGGAGGAAGAGATCCGCACCCCGTCCCTGGCGCACGACCTCCTGGCTGTAGCGCGTGTCGCCGGCCAGGACCACGACGCGGCCGCGGTACTCGATGCGGTAGCCATAGGACGGCCTGACCATCTCGCCATGGTCGTTGTCGAAGGCCAGGACACGCAGCCCGTCCTGTTCGTGGACAAGGCCCGGCGCCACGTCACGGGCATCGATGCGGATGCCTTCCTCCGGATTGTGCTCGTCCGCGAGACGCGTGCCGATATCGGCGGCATAGGCCGCGCGGAGGCCCTTCGCCATCGCCTCGGTGCCCGGCGGTCCGTAGAGCAGGAGCGGCGCCGCGCGGCGGCCATAGGGCGGCCGCAGCCAACCGGTCAGCCAGAGATCCGGCAGGCCCGCCGTATGGTCGGAATGGTGGTGGGTCAGGAAATGCGCGTCGATGCTGCCCAGCGGGATGCGCAGTTGCCAGAGCCGGATCGTGCAGCCGCGCCCGAAGTCGAAAAGCAGGCGCCGGTGGCCGCATTCCACCAGCGTGGCATTGCCGAAGCGCTGGGCGGAAGGCATGGGCGTGCCGGAGCCGAGCACGGTGACACGGAACAGATCCTCCGTCACGGGCGCCGCCTCCGGCGCTCCCATGGCTTTCCCGCCTTGTGCCGTGACGAGGCCGCCGGCCATGCCGGCGAGAAGCAGCTTCCGACGTCGCACGATGCTCATGCCTCCTTCGGTCCGCGATCGTTGCGGGCGCCCATCAGCCGCGAGAGTTCCGCCGCCGCGCCCTTCACCCGCCGTTCCACCTCCGCGCGGAACGGTGCCGGGCCGAACTGCGCGGCGGGCCCGGCCAGGCTGAGGGCGGCGAGGGGCCTGCCTTCCTGCCCCAGCACCGGGGCGGCGCAGGAATCCACGCCGGGCTCATAGGCGGAGAAGCTCCAGGCGCAGCCGCGCACCGCGTCCTCGGCCAGCACGGCGTCCAGGGCCGCGTGCGTGGCCGGGGAGTGCGGCGTGGCGGTGGGCAGCGGGCCGGGGCCGAGGCGTGCCCGTCTCTCCGCCGGCGGCAGCGGCGCGAGCAGCACGCGGCCCGGCGTGGTCAGGTGCGCCGGCACGCGGCTGCCGATGCGGATATGGCTGACCAGCGGCGTGTCCGGCATCTCGCGGGCGAGGTAGAGCGCCTCGCCGCCGCTGAGCACGACGAGATAGGAGGAGAGGCCGGTTTCCGCCGCCAGCCGCGCCAGCACCGGCCGCGCCAGGGAAACCAGGTCGCGCGAGGCCAGGGCGGAGGCGGCGAGGCCCAGAAAGCGCAGGCCCAGGCGGTACTCGCCGCCCGGGGCACGTTCCAGCACGCCCTCGTATTCCAGCGTGTCCAGCAGCCGGGCCATCGTGGCACGGTTGATGCCGGTGCGCCGTGCGGCCTCGCTGAGATTCGCGGTTGGGCCGCCCTCCGCGATGTATTCCATCAGCCGGACGGCACGCTGCACCGGGGAGATCAGGTGCCCCGGTGCTTCCTCCGGCATCTCGGCCGGCATCAGGCCGCCGCCGCGGGCGGTGTGTCGAGCGGCACGTTCCAGGCGTCGTAGCCATAGACCCAGTCGGCATTGCCGCCGGCGCGCAGCCAGGCATTGCCGCGGGATGCCACCTGGATCTCGGCGGTGCGCGCCAGGCGCGCCCGCTCGTAGCGGCGCAGGGCGGCGGGGATGTCGGCCATGCCTTCGTGCAGGCAGCGGGCCAGCACCACGGCATCCTCCACCGCCATGCCGGCGCCCTGCGCCATGAAGGGCATCATCGGGTGGCAGGCATCGCCGAGCAGCGTGACGCGGCCACGCGACCAGGACGGGAGCGGGTCGCGTTCGTAGAGCGCGGTCTTCAGCACGCTGTCGCAGGCCGCCAGCAGCGCCCGCGCCTCGGGGTGGTAGCCGGCATATTCGGCGCGCAGCTCCTCGACGCTGCCGGGCGTGGTCCAGGATTCCTCGCGCCAGCTTTCCTGCGGCGTGGTGGCGAAGATGAAGGTCTCCCGCCCCGCGCTGATCGGGAAGGTGACGATCTGGCTCGCGGCATTCGGCCCCCACCACTTGGTGAAGCGGTCGAGCCCCGGCAGGTCCAGCCTTTCCCGCGGGATCACGGCGCGATAGGCGACCACGCCGGTGAAGCGCGGCTGCTCCTCCCCGAACAGGGCGGCGCGCACCACGGAATGGATGCCGTCCGCGCCCACCAGCGCCGCGACGGTGGCCCGCGTGCCGTCGGCGAAGGCGAGATGCACGCCCGCCGCGTCCTGCGCGATCCCGGTGGCCCGTTGGCCGAGGCGGATGCACTCGGCGGGCAGCGCCTCCTCCAGCGCGCGCAGCAGGTCGGCGCGGTGCAGGGTGAGCTGCGGGGCGCCGTATTTCGCCTCCGCCTCGCCGGACATGGCCAGGACCGAGGTTTCCGTGCCCGTGTCCCAGTCGCGGCTGACGCGGTGCGTGGGGCGGGCGCCATGCTCGCGCAGGGCCGCGCCGATGCCGAGCCCGTCCAGGGCGCGCACGGCGTTGGGCGTCAGGTTGATGTCGGCGCCGACGCGGGAGAACCGGCGCGCCTGCTCGAAGACCAGGACCTCGCGCCCGGCGCGGTGCAGCGCGATGGCGGCAGCGAGGCCGCCGATGCCGCCGCCGATGATGCCGATGGGGGAACCGGGCATGTCCGCTCCTGTCCGGGATAAGACGGCTTGTCTTGGCCGCCGTTGTTCATATTTGAATGAATAGATCAGATATGTTCATCATGAGCGGCGCCGGGGTCAAGCCTGTTTTCGTTTTGTGCATCTGCTAACAACATTGGCGGGTTGAGCGGAAAACGGGCGGAAAGCTTCCGGCGCATACCCCGGTTGAACGGAATTGCAGCGTGCGGCCGGATTGACAGGCCGGCGACACCACGCCCAAGCTCCACCCCAACAACGCCGGCCGGGATTTCCTGCCTCAGGAACCACGGGAAAAGGGCGGCCAAGCTTTCGGGAGCCTGACCAGTCGCCGGCGAAGCAACGGATGGGGATCCGTCATGTCTCGCTCGCGCGAAAACAGCCTCGGCCTGCCGCGCCGCCTCCTTCTCGGGGCGGGTGCCGCACTGCCTTTCGCCGTGACCGGCGCGCGGGCGCAGAACGTCCCGCCGCCGCCGCCCGCGCCACGTGGGCAGGTGGTGGTCGGCCTGTCGCAGGAACCCACCGTCTTCAACCCGCTGATGCCCGCCATCGAGGTGGACCAGGGCGTCTGGTGGAACCTCTTCGACCCGCTCTGGGGCGTCGATCCCGACGGCAACCTGACGCCGGCCCTGGCAAAGGAGGTGCCCTCGGTCGAGAATGGCGGCATCTCCAGGGATGGGCTGTCCTGGACGATCAGGCTGAAGGAGGGCGTCACCTGGCATGACGGCACGCCCTTCACCGCCGAGGACGTGAAGTTCACCATCGACCTTCTGAACAACCCGGCCTTCCGGGCCAGGACGCGACTGGGCGCCAATCTCGTCCGCGACATCACGATCAAGGGGCCGCACGAGATCTCCTGGCGCATGGAGAAGGCGTATTCGCCCTATCTCTCCCTGCTGGCCTGGACCTTCATTGTGCCGAAGCACCTGCTGGCCTCGGCTTCCGATCCCAACACCGCACCCTTCAGCAACGCGCCGGTCGGCACCGGCCCCTTCCGCTGGGGCGAACGCGTGCCGGGCGACCACCTGACCCTGTTGGCCAACACCAAGTACCATGGCACGGGCCCGTATCTGGAGCGGCTGGTCTTCAAGTACATCCCGGACCTGACGGTGCTCTACACCCAGTTCCGCACCGGGCAGATCGACCATGCCGGCACCCAGGGCATCCTCGCCAACTTCTACGAGGAGGCGAAGAAGCTGAAGGGCCTCGTGCTCTCGGTGAATCCCAGCCAACAGGTGGAGGCGATCGCGCCGAACCTGGAATTCCCCGCGCTGGCCGACAAGGCGGTGCGGCAGGCGCTGTATCACGGCATCAACAAGCAGGCGATTACCGACATCGTCTATTACGGTCTGCCGAAGCCCACGGAATCCTTCTATCCGCGCCAGTCCTGGGCCTACAACGCGGACCTGCCGGCGCATCGCTACGATCCCGCGGCCGCCAACAGGATCCTCGACGAGGCGGGCTGGAAGCGCGGCGCGCGCGGCATCCGCGAGAAGAACGGCGTACGGCTGGAGTTCAACTCCTCCACCACCGCCGGCAACCCGCTGCGCGAGCAGGTGCAGCAGCTCCTGGCACAGGACTGGCAGAATATCGGCGCCTCGATGAAGATCGCCAACATGCCGGCGGCGGTGATCTGGGGCGAGTTCTTCACCATGTCGAAGTACCAGTCGGTGCTGGTCTCCGCCACCTACCAGACCGGCAACGACCCGGACTGCGCCTATCGCTTCAGCAGCAAGGCCATCCCTGCCAAGGGCGGCGCCGGCTCCAACACCATGCAGTATTCCAACCCGGAGGTGGACCGGCTGCTGGAGGAAGCCACGGCGACCTTCGACCGCGAGGAACGCCGCGCCGCCTACCAGAAGGTGCAGGTCCTGGTGCGCGACGACCTGGCGATCCTGCCGATCTATCAGCCCGCGCCGGTGGAAGGACTCAAGGAGGGGCTCGTCGGCTACAAGCCGAACATCAACGTGCAGTCCAACTGCTGGAACATCGCGACCTGGTACTGGGCTCGCTGAGCGGTGGGGGCTGAGACGGGGCGCGGCGCCCGATGAGGCGCTACCTCACCCTTCGCCTGCTGCAGTCGCTGGTCCTGCTGCTGCTGGTCTCGATGATCGGCTTCGCCATCCTGCACCTGGCGCCCGGCGGGCCGATGTCGCAGTTCATGGCGGGCGGCGAGATGTCGCCGGAGGACATCGCCCGCGTCGAGCGCCAGCTCGGCCTCGACCGGCCCCTGCCGGTGCAGTACCTGGAATGGCTGGGGCGGATGCTGGTGGGCGACTGGGGCCGCTCCTACCGCGACCAGCAGCCGGTGCTCGCCGTGATCGGCTCGCATCTCGGCGCGACGCTGGAGCTGATGGTCACCTCCACCCTGATCGCCATGCTGCTGGGCTGCTGGCTCGGCGTGCTGAGCGCGATCCGGCGCTACTCCTTCTTCGACATGCTGGTGACGGTGGGCTCCATGGTGGCGCTCTCCATCCCGACCTTCTGGTTCGGGCTGGTGGTGATCTTCATCTTCTCGGTGCATCTCGACATCCTGCCGGCGGGCAACCGCTACACGATGGGCGACGGCTCCTTCCTGGATCAGCTGCACCACCTGATCGCGCCCTCCCTGGTGCTGGCCCTGGTCTCCACCGCGATCTGGAGCCGCTACATGCGCTCCTCCATGATCGACGTGCTGCACCAGGACTTCGTGCGCACCGCCCGGGCCAAGGGCATCCCGGAGCGGCGCATCCTGCTGCACCACACGGTGCGCAACGCGCTGCTGCCGATGATCACCGTGGCCGGGCTGCAGCTTCCGAACCTGCTGGGCGGGGCCCTGGTGACGGAGACGGTCTTCACCTGGCCGGGCATGGGGCGGCTCTTCCTCGATTCCATCAGCTACCGCGACTATCCGGTGGTGATGGGCATCCTGATGTTCACCGCGGTGCTGGTGCTGCTGGGCAGCCTGATGGCGGACCTGCTCTATGGCGTGGCCGATCCGCGCCTGCGGCTGAAATAGGCGGCTGCGCCATGCCCAGCGATGCCACGATTGCCCCCCTGGCCGCCGCCCCGGCCCGCCGCGCCGGCAACCCGGCGCTGCGCCGCTTCCTGCGGCACCGGCTGGCGCTGTTCGGCGCCGTCACCATCCTCGTCCTGGTGCTGCTCTGCGCCTTCGGGCCGCATCTACTGCCCTATGACGACCTGTATATCGACCTGCGCGCCCGCTTCGCGCCGCCCTTCGCCGGGCCGCATGTCCTGGGCACCGACCAGCTCGGCCGCGACACGCTGGCGCGGCTGCTGATGGCGGGGCGCATCTCGCTCGCCGTCGGCTTCGCCGCCATGGCGCTGTCGATGCTGATCGGCATCAGCGTGGGCCTCGTCGCAGGCTTCTATGGCGGGGTGGTGGGGGCGGTGCTGATGCGCTTCGTCGATGCGATGCTCTGCTTTCCCAGCATCTTCCTGCTGCTGGCCCTGGCGGCCTTCGTGCAGCCGGATGTGGTGAGCATCATCGTCCTGATCGCGCTGACCGCCTGGATGGAAGTGGCGCGCATCGTGGAGGCACAGATCCGCGCGCTGCGGGAGCGCGACTTCGCCGTGGCGGCGGAGGCGAGCGGCGCGGGCGACACGCGGATCATGCTGCGGGAGCTTCTGCCCAACGCGCTGGCGCCGATCGTGGTCTCGGCCACGCTGAACGTGGCGCATGCGATCCTGGCGGAATCCTACATCAGCTTCCTCGGCTACGGTATCCAGCCGCCGACGCCGAGCTGGGGCAACATGCTCGACAACGCGCAGACCTATCTCGGCAGCGCCCCATGGCTCGCCATCATCCCCGGGGCGGTGATCGCGCTGACGGTGACCTGCTTCAACTTCCTGGGCGACGGGCTGCGCGATGCGCTGGACCCGCGGGCGGCGGGGCAGTGACCCGATCCGCCACCCTTCCCGCGCCGGAGACCGGCGCGGCGGCAGGCTCGGCGCCGGGAGCCATGCCGGCGGAGAACGTGCTGGAGGTGCGCGGGCTGAACGTCCGCTTCGGCGCGCTGCCGGCAGTGCGGGACGTATCCTTCGAGGTGCGCCGGGGTGAGACCCTGGCCCTGGTCGGCGAGTCCGGCTCGGGCAAGAGCGTCACCAGCCTGGCCCTGCTGCGCCTGACGCCGCCCGCCCCCGCCTGCCGGGTGGAGGGGCAGGTGCTGCTGCGCCGGAAGGACGGCAACACGGTGGATCTCCTCGCCCTGCGGGAGGAGGAGATGCGCGCGATGCGCACCGCGAAGGTCGCCATGGTCTTCCAGGAGCCGATGACCTCCTTCAACCCGGTGCACACGATCGGCGCGCAGATCGCGGAGGCGATCCGCTTCCATGAGGGGCTCGGCCGGCGCGCCGCCGAAGGGCGGGCGGCGGAGCTGCTGGACCTCGTCGGCATCCCCGATCCGAAGCGGCGCCTGTCCGCCTATCCGCACCAGCTTTCCGGCGGCATGCGGCAGCGGGCGATGATCGCCATGGCGCTGTCCTGCGGGCCGGAGCTGCTGATCGCCGACGAGCCGACCACGGCGCTGGACGTCACCATCCAGGCGCAGATCCTGGAACTCCTCGCCCGGCTGCAGAAGCAGACCGGCATGGCGATGATCTTCATCACCCACAATCTCGGCGTGGTGGCGGAGATCGCCGACCGGGTGATGGTGATGTATGCGGGCCGGGTGGTGGAGCAGGCGGAGCTGCTGCCGCTCTTCCGGAGCCCACGCATGCCCTATACCGCCGGGCTGATGCGCTCCGTGCCGCGCCTCGACCTTGCGGGGCAGCGGCGCGAGCCGCTCTTCGCCATTCCCGGGCAGGTGCCGGACCCGCGCCACCCGCCGCCGGGCTGCGCCTTCGCCCCGCGCTGCGCGCATCACCGGCCCGACCCCTGCGACAGCGCGGTGCCGCCCCTGGAAGAGACCGGCGGCGGGCATCTCAGCCGCTGCTTCCGCTGGCGCGAGCTGTCCGGCGCTCTCGCGGCGCAGGGGGTGTCGTGAGCGACGTGGCAGCACCTTCCGCGCCGGTGCTGGAGGTGCGGGGCCTCCACAAGCATTTCCCCGTGGGCGGAGGGCTCTTCGGCCGGGGACGGCAGCAGCTCCGCGCCATCGACGGGCTCTCCTTCTCGATCCACCCGGGAGAGATCCTGAGCCTCGTCGGCGAATCCGGCTCGGGCAAGAGCACGGTGGGCCGCACCGCGCTGCGCCTGCTGGAGCCCACCGAGGGCAGCATCCGCTTCAAGGGCGAGGACATCACCAACCTGTCGCGCGCCCGGCTGCGCCCGCTGCGGCGGCAGATGCAGCTGGTCTTCCAGGACCCCTATGCCTCGCTGAACCCGCGCATGACGGTGGAGCGGATCGTCGCCTCGCCGCTGGAGATCCACGATATCGGCGAGACCCCGGCCGACCGCATGGAGAAGGTGGAGGAGGCGCTGCGCCTCGTCGGCCTGCTGCCGCAGCACGCGCAGCGCTATCCGCACGAGTTCTCCGGCGGACAGCGGCAGCGCGTCGGCCTGGCGCGCGCGCTGGTGACGCGGCCGGACTTCATCGTGGCGGACGAGCCGGTGAGCGCGCTCGACGTCTCCATCCAGGCGCAGGTGGTGAACCTGATGCTGGAGCTGCGCGACCGGCTGGGCCTGACCATGCTGGTCATCGCGCATGACCTCGCCGTGGTGGGACACATGTCCGACCGCGTGGCGGTGATGTATCTCGGCCGGCTGGTGGAGATCGCGGAAACACGTTCGCTCTTCGCCGCGCCGCGCCATCCCTATACCGAGGCGCTGCTTTCCGCCGCCCCGAACCCGGACCCGACGCGCCGCCGCAAGCGCATCGTGCTGACGGGCGACGTGCCGAGTCCGCTCGACCCGCCTTCCGGCTGTTCCTTCCGCACCCGCTGCCCCTATGCCCTCCCGGCCTGCGCGGCGGACCGGCCGCCGCTGCGCGCGGTCGCGCCCGGCCACCTCACCGCCTGCATCCGCGACGACCTCGACCTGCAGGCCGCCGGCTGAAGGCTTCCGCCCGTCTCTTCTGACCCAGGACAACACCGCTCATGTCGCCGCCCGTCGATCAAGTCCAGAGTGACCCGAAGCTGCCGGAAGCCGCCGATGTGGTGGTGATCGGCGGCGGCATCGCCGGCGTTTCGGCGGCCTGGCACCTTGCCGGGAAGGGGCATTCGGTCGCGCTGATCGAGAAGGGCGTGATCGCGGGCGAGCAGTCCAGCCGCAACTGGGGCTGGTGCCGGCAACAGAACCGCGACGAGCGCGAGCTGCCGCTGATCAAGTACAGCCTGGAGCTCTGGGGCCGGCTGAGCGAGGAGATCGGCGCCGATGTCAGCTTCCGCCGCACCGGGCTGGTCTACACCACGGACAAGCAGTCAGACCTGGACGAATGGGAGGAGTGGTCGAACCTCGCCCGCGAATACCAGGTGCACAGCCGGATGCTCACCGCCGAGGAAGCGAACGCGCTGACGCCGGGCTGCACGAAGAAGTGGATCGGCGGCGTGCATTCGCCCACCGACGGCCGTGCCGAGCCTTCCAAGGCGGCACCCGCCTTGGCCGAGGCGGCGCGGCGGCGGGGCGTCACCATCCACCAGGGCTGCGCCGCACGCGGGCTGGAGACCCAGGGCGGCCGCGTCTCGGCGGTGGTGACGGAAAAGGGCACGATCCGCACCCAGGCCGTGCTTCTCGCCGGCGGCGCCTGGTCCTCGATGTTCTGCCGTAGCCTGGGCATCGACCTGCCGCAGGCCGGGGCGCGCTCCACCGCCTTCTCCACCACCGAGGCGCCGGAAGTGACCGCGGGCGGGCTCTCCACCCCGGGCTTCGTCATCCGGCGGCGGCTGGATGGTGGCTACACCGTCTCCATCCGCGGGCGCGGGCTGGTGGAGCTGACGCCGCAGGGGCTGCGCTACGCCCGCAAGTTCTGGCCGGCCTTCCTCAAGCGGCGCGCGGGCGGCGTGAAGATCAGTGTCGGCCGCTCCTTTCTCGAAGGACCGGAGGCGCTGGGCCGCTGGAGCGCGGACAAGCCCACCCCCTTCGAGCGTATCCGCGTCTTCGACCCCGCGCCCGATACCGGCACGGTGGACGAGGCGCTGAAGCAGCTCGTGGAAGCCTATCCGGCCCTGGCCGGCATCCGCATGAAGAACGCCTGGGGCGGCTGGATCGACTTCATGCCCGATGCGGTGCCGGTGATCTCCCCGGTGGAGAAGCTGCCGGGGCTGACCCTCTCCACCGGCTTCAGCGGCCATGGCTTCGGCATCGGCCCGGGGGCCGGAAGGCTGGCGGCGGATCTGGTGGCGGGCGATGCGCCGATCGTCGATCCGACGCCCTTCCGCTATGTCCGCCTGATCGACGGCTCACCCCTGCCGCCAGGGCCGATGTAACGCTCCTCGCCCGTCATGGGGGCGCCGTGGTTGGGGGCAAGGCGCCGCCTCGCCCCCAAACCCCCACTCCGCCAGGACCCTGCGGGCCCTGGACCCATTTTCGTTGGCGCTCTCTGTGGCCGGATCACGCCGGAGAGCATCGCTCTCCGGCGACTGCCAGTGCAGGTCGCGCGGACACGGCGTCTTTCTTCTTCCGGGAGCCCCGCTGATCCACCTGCTCTCCGGGTTCAGACGGGAGACCAACCTTTCCACCCCGAGCCAATGAAAGGCGGGGTCCGGGGACATACCATGTCCCCGGCGGTGGGGGTTCCGGGGGCAGGCGGAGCCTCCCCCGGGGCTGGCCACAAGTGCGACGCCACAGCGTGTCGCCCCAGGCGAAACCCGGCGGCCTATCGCAGGGTCGGGTCCAGCCGGTCGCGCAGCCAGTCGCCGATCAGGCTGACCGAGAGGGTGGTCAGCACGATCACGGCGGAGGGGGCGAGCAGGATCCAGGGGGCGCGGGTCAGGTACTCGCGCCCATAACCCACCATGTTGCCCAGCGAGGTCATCGGCGGCTGCACACCCAGGCCCAGGAAGGAGAGTCCGCTTTCCAGCAGGATGATCTCCGGGAAGGCCAGCGTCATCGACACGATCAGGGTCGAGGCGATGTTGGGCAGCACGTGGCGGCCATAGATGCGCCAGGGCGAGGCGCCGAGCTGGCGCACCGCCGCCGCGTAGCCCTGGGCGCCGGCGCTGATGGCGAGGCCCCGGGCGATGCGGGCATAGCGTTCCCAGCCGTTGAGGCCGAGCAGGCAGATGAAGAGCGGCAGGCTGTTGCCGAAGAAGGCCAGCACCGCCAGCGCCAGGATCAGAAAGGGCATGGCCGCCTGGAAATCCACCAGCGCCATCACCGCCTGTTCCACCAGCCCACGGAAATGCGCGGCCAGGAAGCCCAGCAGCGTGCCCAGCACCGCCGAGATGGCGGTGGCGCCGAAGGCGATCAGCAGGCTCATGCGGATCGAGGCTATGAGCCGGCTCAGCACGTCGCGGCCCAGCTCGTCCGTGCCCAGCGGATGCAGCCAGGTGCCCCCCAGCCCGACCGGCGGGGCGAGGCGCGACCGCAGGTCGAGCGCGGTGATGGGGAAGGGGCTGATCCAGTCCGCGGTGAAGGCCACCGTCAGCATCAGCACCACCCAGCCCAGGCCGAGCAGCACGGGCAGCGGGACGGGGACGCGCTTCGGTGCGGGCGGCGCCGTGATGGCCGGGGCGGAAGCGGGCGCGGCGGGGAGGGCGAGGTCGGACATGCGGCTCTGCCTCAATGCGCGCTGGCGGCGCCGACCCGCAGCCGCGGATCGAGGACGCCATAGAGCAGGTCCACGACAAGGTTCGCCGCCACCATGGTGGCGGCCACCAGCAGCAGGATGCACTGCACCACCGCCAGGTCCCGGTTCGCCACCGCCACCACCAGCAGGCGGCCGACGCCGGGCCAGGAGAAGACGCTTTCCACCACCACCGCGCCGGCCAGCAGGCTGCCCACCATGAAGCCCACGATGGTCACGGTGGGGATGGCGGCGTTGGGCAGCGCGTGGCGGCGCACGGCGGCGTGCCAGGGCACCCCCTTGGCGAGGGCGGTGCGCATGTAGGGCTGGCCCAGGACCTCCAGCATGGCGGAGCGGGTGAAGCGCGCCAGCACGGCGGCCCCGCCCATGCCCAGAGTGATCACCGGCAGGATGGCGTGCCGCCAGCTGTCCTGCCCGCCCGAGGGCAGCCAGCCGAGCTGCACCGCAAAGACCAGCACCAGCACCAGGCCCAGCACGAAGGAGGGCACGGTGAAGCCGGCGACGGCCAGGAACATCACGCCCCGGTCGATCCAGGAATTGCGGTGCAGGGCGGCATAGACGCCGGCCGGGATGCCGAGGCAGAGCTTGATCAGCAGGGCGGGGATGGTGAGGGCGAGCGTGGCCGGGACACGTTCCGCCACCAGTTCGATGGCGGAGCGGCCGTCGCGCATGGACTGCCCGAGATCGCCGTGCAGGATGGCGCCGAAATAGCGCAGGTACTGCACCCAGAGTGGGTCATCGAGGCCCCAGGCGCGGCGGAAGGCGGCGATGGCCTCGGGCGGCGCATCGGCGCTCATGATCAGCAGCGCCGGGTCGCCGGACAGGCGCAGCACGATGAAGGCGAAGCTGACCACCAGCAGCAGGGTCAGCAGCGCGCGGAACAGGCGGATGCCGAGGAAACGGAGCATTCAGGCGGCTTCCAGCACGGGTGCGTCCGACAGGCCGGTGCCGGCGGTCATGTCGCCCTGTGCCACGTGGCAGGCGACGAGGCGGCCATCGCCGCGCAGCTTCAGCGCCGGCGATTCCCGGCGGCAGAGCGGGCCCGCCACGGGGCAGCGGGGATGGAAGGCGCAGCCGGTGGGCCGCGCCGCGGGATTGGGCGGATCGCCGCGGAGCACGATGCGGTGGCCGCTCCGCCCGGGCTGCGGGATGGCGGAGACCAGGGCGCGCGCATAGGGATGGGCGGGGTCGTGCAGCACCGCGTCGGGTTCGCCTTCCTCCACGATGCGGCCGAGATACATCACCGCCACCCGGCGGCTGACCTGGCGCACCGCGCGCAGGTCGTGGCTGACGAAGAGCATGGCGATCCCGGCGCGCTCCTGCACCTCGCAGAGCAGGTTCATCACCTGCGCCTGGATCGAGACGTCCAGCGCGCTGATCGGCTCGTCGCAGACCAGCAGGGCAGGGTCGGTGGCCAGGGCGCGGGCCAGCACGGCACGCTGCCGCTGCCCGCCGGACAGTTCGTGCGGGTAGCGCGCGCCCTGGTCGGGGCGCAGCCCTACGGCGCGCAGCAGCGCCTCGGTCCTCGCGGCGCGCTCCGAGGCGCCGCCGAGACCGTGGATCTCCAGCGGCTCGGCGATCTGCGCGGCGACGGTCAGCCGGCGGTCGAGCGCGCCCAGCGGGTCCTGGAACACCATCTGCATCCGGGCCCGCTGGCGGCGCCAGGCAGGGCTGCCCGGCGGCGGCATGGGCGTGCCCTCGAAGCGGACCTCGCCCTCGTCCGGGCTTTCCAGCCCCAGCACGAGGCGGCCGGTGGTGGACTTGCCGCAGCCGGATTCGCCCACCAGCCCGAGCGTCTCGCCCGGACGCAGTTCCAGCGACACGCCGTCCACGGCGCGGACCTCGGCGGCCCGGCCCAGGAAGCCGCGCCGCATGGCATAGCGGCGCACGAGGCCCTGGGCCTGCAGGAGAAGGCTCATGCCGACTGCATCTCCGACGGGCGCCGGATCGGCAGCGGCGGGATGCCGCGCGGCGGCACCGGGCGGAAGCAGGCGGCGCGGTGGCCGGGCTCCACCAGGGTCAGGCGCGGCAGGGCGGCGTCGCAGGCGGCCACGTGGCGGGGGCAGCGCGGGCCGAAGGGGCAGCCCGGAGGCATGGCCCAGGGCTCCGGCACGGCGCCGGGAATGGCGTTGAGCGGGCGGCGCGGCCCGTCGATCGGCGGCAGGGCGGCCAGCAGCCCGTCCGCATAGGGATGCAGCGGGGCCTTGAGCAGGCGCTCCGTGGCGGCCTCCTCGATCACCCGCCCGGCATAGAGGACGCAGACGCGCTCGCAGGTTTCCCCCACCACGCCGAGGTCGTGGCTGATCAGCACCAGCGCCATGCCGGTGTCGCGGCGGATCTCCGCCAGCAGTTCCAGGATCTGCGCCTGGATGGTGACGTCCAGCGCGGTGGTCGGCTCGTCCGCCACCAGCAGCTCCGGCTGGCCGGCGAGCGCCATGGCGATCATTACGCGCTGGTTCTGCCCGCCCGACAGCTCGTGCGGATAGGCATCCAGCCGCCGCCGGGCGTCGGGCATGCCGACCCGGTCGAGCAGCCTCTCGGCCTCGGCCCGGGCGGCCTTGCCGGCCATGCCGCGATGCAGGGCCAGCACCTCGGTGATCTGCCGGCCGATGCGGTGGACGGGGTTCAGGCTGCTCGCCGGATCCTGGAAGATCATGGCGATGCGGCCGCCGCGCACCCGGTCCAGCACCGCCGGCGCGGCGCCCAGGATCTCCTGGCCATCGAGCCGCACGCTGCCGGTGACGCGCGCCTTGGGCGGCAGCAGCCCCAGGGCGGCCAGCCAGGTGACCGACTTGCCACAGCCGGATTCGCCCACCAGGGCCAGGGATTCGCCACGCCCGATGGTGAGGTCCACGCCGCGCAGGGCGGGCGTGCCGTCGAAGCTGACGGCGAGGTTGCGGATCTCGACCAGGGGTTGCCCCACGTCAGGCCGTCCAGTTGTTGGCGCGGAACTCCATGGCGAAGGCCGGGGCGGCCTTCCACCGGATGTCCTTGCGCTTGGCGGTGAAGGTCGCGTTCTGGTGCAGCACCGTATAGGCCGGGTCCTCGCGCTCGGCGATCTCCAGCAGCCGGCGGAAGACCTGCTTGCGGCGGGGGCGGTCGGTGCTGGTCTCCAGCTCCACGCAGAGCCGGTTCAGCTCCTCGTTGCTGTACTCGCCCACCTGCTGCTGCTGCCCGTTCGGCCCGTGCTGCGCGACCAGCGAGGAGACGGGGTCGTTGAAGGGCGCGGAGTTGGACCAGTCGCGCACCGCACGGCCCGGGCTGCGCTCCAGGATCTGGGTCCAGTTCTCCTTCATCTCGATCTGGACGTTCAGGCCCACCTGGCTCCACATCTCCACCAGCACCTGCGCGGTCGGCGTCTGGTTGGTGTAGTAGTTGTTCAGCAGGCGGTAGGGGATCGGCTCGCCCTTGTAGCCCGCCTCCTTCAGCAGGCGCTTCGCCTCGGCCGGGTCGTATTTCGGCACCGACCAGTCGGCGATGAACATGTCGCCGTAATAGTCCCACTGCAGCCCGCGCGGCACCACGGTGCGGCCGCTCCAGAGGCTGTCCACGATCGCCTGGCGGTCGATCGCATGGGTGAAGGCGCGGCGGACGCGGGCGTCCCGCAGGGCGGGGAAGTTCTTGTCGAAGACGGTCAGGCGGTGGTTCAGGATGGTGCCGCCCTGCACCTCATAGGCCGCGTCGCTCTCGATGCCGGGGATCTGGTCGGGCGGGATGTCGCAGGCGAACTGCACCTCGCCGGAGCGCAGCGCGTTGATGCGGGCGGAGACCTCCGGCACCTCCAGGAAGCGGATCCGCTTCAGCGGCGGGCGGCCGCCCCAGTAGGCATCGTGTGCCACCAGGGTCAGCGACTGGTCCGGCTTGAACTCGGCCACCATGTAGGGGCCGGTGGTGACGGGCTTGCGCGCCCAGTCGAACCAGCTCGGCGCCTCGACATAGGCGCGGCGGGAGATGATCTCGCTGCCGTAGCGGGCGAGACGGCCTTCCAGCGTCACGTCGGGCGAGGCGTTGTGGAAGCGGACGGTGTACCGGTCCACCACCTCGACACGCTCCAGCGCCGGCCAGGAGCGGCGCGCGACGGCGGGCACCTCGGCCGGCAGCTCGCGGCCCGCGCGGGTCGGGATGCCTTCGCCCTTCACCGCGATGGTGCGGCCCTGGGCCGTGGCCGGCGTGTCGCCGAACATGCGCTCGCGGCCGAAGGAGAAGGCCACGTCCTCGGCCGTCATCTCGTCGCCGTTGTGGAAGCGCACGCCGGGGCGCAGCTTCAGCTCCACAGCGCTGTCGCTCAGCCGCTTCCATTCCGTGGCCAGCAGCGGCACGGCGCGCAGCTCGCCCAGCCAGTCGCGGCCGATCAGCCCTTCCCAGATCGAGGAGAAGAAGATCCGCTCGCCGACATTGGACTGCTCGCGCAGCACCTCCAGCGTGTTGGAGTTGCTGATCTTCTGGACGGCGATGTCGATGCTGCGGCGCTGGTCCCCCTGTGCGATGGCGAAGCGCGGCAGGCCGGCCGCGCCGAGGCCGGCGGCCCCGAGCAGCGTGGAGCGGCGGGACAGGATCATCGGCTTCTCTCCTCCAGGCCCTGGGGCGTGGATCGGTAATGCGTCAGGGTGCGTTCGGCATGGCGCATGCGGTGCGACAGGGCGCGCTGCGCGTAATCCGCGACGATGGCCGCATGGGCCGGATCGTCGGCCAGGTTCACGAACTGGTTCGGGTCCTCCTCCAGGTTGAAGAGGAGGGGCGGGAGTGCCGCGAAATGCACGTATTTCCATTGCTCGTCCTGCACCACGCAGAGCGAGCAGTCATCCATGCCGAGGCCCAGCGGCGCCTCGGGATGCGAGTAGTACACGTCGCGGAAATCGTATTCGTAGAAGAGGTGCTCGCGCCAGTCGGCGGGGCGCCGGCCGTGCAGCAGCGGCAGCAGGGAGCGCCCGTCGCAGGCGCGCGGCACCTCGCCGCCCAGCCAGTCAATGATGCTGGGCAGCACATCCACACTCTCGGTGAAGGCGCTCTCGACGCGGCCGGCCTGTTCCGGCGCATCCGGGTCCACCACCACCAGGGGGATGCGGAAGCTCTCGTCGTGGAAGCCGATCTTGCCGAGCAGGTAGTGGTCGCCGAGCTGCTCGCCATGGTCGGAGGTGAAGATGATCAGCGTGTTCTTCCACTGGTCCGTGGCGTCGAGATGGGCAAAGACCTCGCCCAGCGCCGCATCGACCTCGGAGATCAGCCCGGCATAGGTGGCGCGCATCTGGCGGATCTCCGACTCGGCCATCTCGTTCGCCGCGCCGCCGGCGCCATGGAAGAAGGAGCCCCGCTGCACGCCGTGCAGGTAGAAGTCGAGCAGCGGGTGCTGCGCCGCTTCCTCGCGCCAGTGCGGCATCCGCACCGGGGCGGGCATCTGCTCCGGCCGGTACATGCGGTTGAAGGGCTCGGGCGCGATGAAGGGCGGATGCGGGCGCCAGTAGCCGAGATGCAGGAACCAGGGATTCTCGCCGCGGCCCTTCAGGTAGGTGAGCGCGCGCTCGGTGAAATAGGCGGTGTCGGAAAGCTCGGTCGGGATGCGGCTGGGCCGGTCGGTGGCGCCGGGCACGTCGTCCATGCCTTCCGGCAGCCAGATGTCCTCGCGGTTCGGCGGCAGGGGATAGCCCTTCTGCGCCAGCCAGCCGAAATACCCGTCCATCGAGGGCTCGAAGGCGCCGACGCTGCGGAAGCCTTCCATCAGGTCGCCCAGCAGGGAGAAGCGCGGATCGTTGCGGCTGGTGCCGCGCGGGTCCGGCGTGGTGGTGGTGTAGCCGATCAGCGCCGGATCGTAGCCCACGCCGCGCAGCGCCTTGCCCAGGTTCATGTGGCGCGCGTCGAGCGGCACGGTGTTCTGCACCGCGCGGTGGTTCATCAGGTACAGGCCGGTCAGCAGGCTGGCGCGGGCCGGGCCGCAGGGGACGGCGGTGGTCACATGGTTGCGGAAGGTGACGCCCTCCCGGCACAGCCGGTCCAGGTTCGGCGTGCGCAGGAAATCGGCACCGAGCACGGGCATGAAATCCGCCCGCCACTGATCCACCACGATGAGGAGGACGTTACGCTGAGACGCCATGAGTCGATCCGAACGTGTTCGGTGGGCGGCTTAGTCGTTCTGCACGTCGCGGGCGTGATGCTTGGGTGACGATCGGATGACAATCCGATGGCCGGGTGAAACCTTCCGGCGGAGGCCGGGAAGGGTCAGCGCTGCCTGAGCAGGCCGGCGCGGACCTCCGGCAGCAGGCTCTGCGGCCCGATGAAGGTGGCGAGCACGACGCGCGTGAAGGCCGGGTCGGTGATCCGGCCGATGAAGCGGCCATCGGTGAAGACGTCCATCCCGTCCCGGGTGAAGAGCAGGGAACCGCTCTCCCCCTTGTGCACCGCCGGAACAGCGTCGAGGAAGCGGGCCACGTCCTGCGGCTGCAGCCGGCAGGGGGCGCGGCAACTGGCGGCCAGCCCTTCCTCCCAGGACTTGCGGGCATCGGCGGCATCGATGTTCCGGGAGAAGACGAACTGGACGAGCTTCGCCTGGTCCGAGTCCAGGATCTGCGCGGCATCGGAGGAAGGCCGTTCCAGATACAGCGCGGCCACGTAGATATGCACATGCAGGATGGAATAGGTGCGGAGCGCGGTCCCGTTCAGCACCAGCCGGTGGCCGGCGACGGTCCGGGTGTCGGGAAAGGTCACCCCGTCCAGCGTCGCCGCCTCCGCCCGCATCAGGCCCGCACAGAGAAACAGGGCAGGGAGGATCGCCAGCATTCGTCCAGGCATTGTCACGCTCCAGTCACAGGGCGTGACATTGCACATCCGGGGCGGCCTCGCGCCAGCCCGCCATCGGGGGGGAGGGCCATCACGATTTCCGGCAGGCCACCCGGCCTGCCGGAAAGGGTTCATTCCGCCGGCGCCACGGCACCGGCCGCCCGCCGCGCCTGCCGCCGGGCCATGGCGCTGGCGACCACGTAGAAGACGGGGGTGAAGAGCAGGCCGAAGCCGGTCACGCCCAGCATCCCGGCGAAGACCGCGGTGCCCAGGCTCTGCCGGATCTCCGCGCCCGCGCCCGTCGCCACGGCCAGCGGCAGCACGCCCAGGATGAAGGCCAGCGAGGTCATCAGGATCGGCCGCAGCCGGGTGTGCGCCGCGGCCTCGGCGGCCTGCCAGCGGCTCATGCCGTCGCGCTCGGCGGCGCGGGCGAATTCCACGATCAGGATGGCATTCTTGGCCGCCAGCCCGACCAGCACCACCAGCCCGACCTGCACCAGCACGTTGTTGTCCAGCCCGCGCCAGACCACGCCGAGCAGCGCCGCCAGCACCGACATCGGCGCGATCAGCACCACCGCCAGCGGCAGCAGCCAGCTCTCGTAGAGGGCGGCCAGCAGCAGGAAGACGAAGACCACGGCCAGCCCGAAGGCGAGCGGCGCGGTGTTGCCCTGGGTCGTCTCCTGCAAGGCGAGTTCCGTCCATTCGTAGGAGAAGCCGGCGGGCAGCGCCTCCTCCAGCGCCGACTGCATGGCGGCGATGGCCTGGCCGGTGGAAGCGCCGGGCGCGGGCGTGCCCTGGATCTCCGCCGCCGGATAGAGGTTGTAGCGCGGCACGCGATAGGCGGCGCTGTCGTCCTGGAAGCTCGCCAGCGCGCCGATCGGCACCATCTGCCCGTCGGCGTTGCGGGTGCGCAGCAGCGCCACGTCGCGCGGCGTGCGGCGCTGCGCCTCCTCGGCCTGGGCGGTGACGCGGTAGGTGCGGCCGAGGATGTTGAAGTCGTTCACGAAGGCCGAGCCGAGATAGACCGAGAGCGTCTCCGACACCTTGTCCAGCGGCACGCCCAGCATCTCCGCCTTGGTGCGGTCCACCTCGGCCCGCAGGGTGGGGGTGGCGGTGTTGAAGAGCGAGAAGGCGAAGCCGACCTCCGGCTTCTGCCGCGCCGCCGCCAGCACCGCCTGGGTGGCCTGTTCCAGCGCCCGCGGCCCGCGCCCGGCCCGGTCCTGCACATAGAGCTTGAAGCCGCCGCCAGTGCCGATGCCAGGCACGGAGGGCGGCGGGATCACCAGCGCCAGGGCCTCCCGGTCCTGTGCCAGCTTCGCCTGCAACTGGCCGATGAGGGCGCCGTAGCTGACGCCCTCCTTCGCCCGTTCCTCGAAGGATTTCAGGCCGACGAAGATCACGCCCGTGTTCGGCGCGTTGGTGAAGGTGGCGCCGTCGAAGCCGGTGAAGGCGATGGCATGTTCCACCCCCGGCACGGACAGCACCGCCTCCGAGGCGCGGCGGATCACCGCGTCGGTGCGCGACAGGGCGGCGCCGGGCGGAAGCTGGAAGGCGGCGATCAGGTAGCCGCGGTCGAGCGGCGGGATCAGACCGGTGGGTGTCATCCGCACCATCTGCCCCGTGGCCAGCAGCAGCCCGGCATAGAGCAGCAGCAGGATCACCGGCAGCCGCACCAGCCGCCGCGTCAGCCCGCCATAGCCCAGGGAGAGCGCGTCGAAGACCCTGTTGAAGCCCTGGAAGAACCAGCGGAAGGGCGCCCCGATCCAGGCGAGGCGCCCACGCGGCGCCTCATGCGCGTGCGGGCGCAGCAGCAGCGCCGCCAGGGCCGGGGAAAGGGTGAGCGAGACCAGCGCCGAGAGCAGCGTCGCCACCGCGATGGTCACCGCGAACTGGCCGTAGAAGGCACCGGCGATGCCCGAGATGAAGGCGGTCGGCACGAAGACGGCGCAGAGCACCAGGGCGATGGCGACCAGCGCCATGCCCACCTCGTCCATGGTGCGGCGGGCGGCGTCGCGCGGCGTGGCGCCCTGCGCCAGGTGCCGCTCCACGTTCTCCACCACCACGATGGCGTCATCCACCACGATGCCGATGGCCAGGATCAGCCCGAACATCGACAGCGTGTTCAGCGATAGGCCCAGCGCCGCCATGGCGGCGAAGGTGCCGATGATGGAGACGGGGATCGCCAGAAGCGGGATCAGCGCCGCCCGCCAGGATTGCAGGAACAGCACCACCACCACGACAACCAGCAGCACCGCCTCGCCGAAGGTGTGCACCACCGCCTCCATCGACTGCTCGATGAAGCGCGTGGTGTCGTAGACCACGCCATAGGTGATGCCGGGCGGAAAGGAATGCGACAGCTCCTCCATGGTATGGCGCACCGCCTCGGCGGTTGCCAGCGCGTTGGAGCCGGGGCGCTGGTAGATCGGGATCGCCGTCGCCACCGCATTATCCAGATAGGCGGAAACGGAATAGTCCTGGCTGCCGAGCTCCACCCGCGCGATGTCGCGCACCCGCACCGGGGCGCCGCGCGCATTGGTGGCGACCACGATCTCACCGAACTGCTCCGGCGTGGCGAGGCGCCCCAGCGCCTGGATGTTCAGCTCGAAGCCCACGCCCGTCTCGCCCGTCGGCGGCTTGTTCAGCCCGCCCGCCGCGACCTGGAGGTTGGCGCGGCGCAGCGCCTCCACGACCTCCCCGGCGGTGAGCCCGCGCGCCGCCACCTTCGCCGGGTCGAGCCAGACGCGCATGGAATAGTCGCGCGCGCCGAAGACCTGCACGTCGCCGATCCCGTCCAGCCGCGCCAGCCGGTCGCGCACGTTCAGCGTGGCGTAGTTGGAGACGTACTGCTGGTCCCGCGACCCGTCCGGCGAATACATGTGCACGACCATCATCAGGTCGGGCGAGGCCTTGCGCACCACCAGCCCCAGCCGCCGCACCTCCTCCGGCAGGCGCGGCTCGGCGATGGCGACGCGGTTCTGCACCAGCACCTGCGCCGCATCCACGTCGGTGCCCTGGCGGAAGACCACGTTGATGGACAGCTTGCCGTCGCCCGTGGATTGCGAGTTCAGGTAGAGCATCCCCTCCACGCCGTTCACCTCCTGCTCGATCGGCGTGGCCACGGTCTCGGCTACCGTGGCGGCGGAGGCGCCGGGATAGTTCGCCGTGATCGTCACGGTGGGAGGCGCGATGTCGGGATACTCGCTGATCGGCAGGCGCAGCAGGGCGATGCCGCCGACCAGGGTGATGGCGATGGAGATCACCGCGGCGAAGACCGGCCGGTCGATGAAGAAGCGGGCGAAGCGCATGGCGCGGTTCCTGCGGCGTGGGTGGCGCTACCGCGCCTGCGTGAGTTGTGCGCTGGCGGGGCCGATGCGTCCGGCCTCGGCGGTGACGCGGCTGCCGGGGCGGGCGAGGTGCAGCCCCGCCACCACCACCCGGTCCTGCGGCGCCAGCCCGCTGCGGATCACCCGCAACCCATCCACCAGCGGGCCGAGCGAAACCGGCTTCGGCACCACCATGCCGTCCTGCGCCACGGTCAGAACCATGCGCTCGGCCTGGTCCGCCGCCACCGCGGCATCGGGCAGCAGCAGGGAGTCGGAGGCCCCGGTCCGCAGCCGCAGCCGGGCGAAGACGCCGGGCGTCAGGAACAGGTCCGGGTTCGCCAGCACCGCCCGGGCGCGCACCGTGCCGCTGCGCGGGTCCAGCGCCACGTCGGTGAAGTCCATACGCCCCTGGCGATCCCAGCCTTCCTCGTCGGCGAGGCGGATCTCCACCGGGTTGCCCTGGCCCGCGCGGGCGGGCTGGTCGCTGGGCCGGGCGCCGCTGCGCGCCAGCCGGGCGAGGCGCAGGTAGTCGGCTTCCGGCGCGTCGAAGACGGCGTAGATCGGGTCGATCTGCAGGATCGTGGTCAGCAGCGTTTCGCCGGCCTGCACCAGGTTGCCCGCATCCACCCGGCGGTCGGAGATGCGGCCGCCGATCGGGGCGCGGATCTCGCTCCATTCCAGGTCGAGCTGCGCCTTGCGGAGCGCGGCCTGGGCGGCGTCGCGCTGCGCCACGGCCTCGGCCAGGGCGGCGCGGCGGGCATCGAGCTGTGCCATCGGGGCGATGCGGTTGCTGATCAGCGGCAGTGTGCGGTCCACCTCCTGCTGCGCCAGCACGGCCTGGGCCTGGGCGCGCGCCAGCTCGGCCCGGGCGCTGTCCACCGCGATCTCGAAGGGCCGCCGGTCGAGGGTGAAGAGCAGGTCGCCCTGCCGCACCACCTGTCCGTCGCGGAAATGCACCGCCTCCACCTGGCCCGAGATGCGGGCGCGGAGCTGGACGCGGGCGGAGGGTTCCAGCCGGGCGAGATGCTCGTCCCATTCGGTGATCTGCCGCCGCAGCGGCTGGGCCACGGTGACGGCGGGCGGGGCGGCGCCCGGCTGCTGTGCCAGTGCGGCTTGCGGGAGGAAGGGGGCCGCCATTGCGAAGGTGAGGAGAAGGGCGGCCAGGGAGCCCTTGGGGGACTTGCGTTCGGGAGGGTGCATGACCTATCTCCTGGCCGGGTGATACCGACCGGTTCATCCTTATTGATACGGACCGGTCAGTCTCATTACAAGGGGTCGGGCCCTCCGGAACCGCCGGACGGCACCGGCCCGGACTTGTTGTCGGAGCCCGGCGGCGGAGGCTCGGTTGTTCTCTCTCCACGCCGGCCCGGCCCGTTCGGGCGCAGAAGGAGGCAGGGAGAGACCCGTGAGCGAAGCCAGGACCGGCCAGGCCCCGGACAGGGAGCCCGGAAGGCAAGCCGCCGGGAAGGCGGGGCCATCGGACAAGCCCCCCGTGGCGCAGCGTGTCCGCGATGCGGCGCGCGAGCTGTTCTACCGCCAGGGCATCCATGCCACCGGCGTGGACGAGATCTGCCGGGCCGCCGGCACCACGAAGATGGGTCTCTACCGCGCCTATCCCTCCAAGGACGCGCTGATCGAGACGATCCTGCAGGAACGCTGCGATGCGCAGGAGAAGCTCGCCTGCATCACCGGGGATCGGAGCCTCTCCCCCCGCGAGCGGCTGCTCGCCTGCGTCAACATGGCGGCGGCGACGGTGCTGACTCCGGGCTTCCGCGGCTGCCCGCTGGGCCTCGCCATCGCGGAGTTCCCCGACCCGCACCACCCGGCGCGGCAGGTCGCGGACCACCACAAGCAGGCCATGCGCGAAACGCTGCGCTGCCTCTGCGCCGAGGCCGGAGCCCCTGCCACGCTGGGCGATTCCCTGCAACTGCTGATCGAGGGCGCCTTCGCCGTTGCCCCGGCCCTGGGCAACGAGGCAGCCTCCCGCGCGCTCGAAAGCTCCGCCCATACGCTGATCGAGGCCAGCCTGCCGGGCTGAGGGGGCGTTGCGCCTTGGGGAAGGTTCCACCTTCCCCAAACCCCATCCACCAGGACACTGCGTGCCCTGGACCCGGTGAGTTGGTACTCGCTGATGCCGGATCGCGCCGGAGAGCCAGGCTCTCCGGCGGACTGCCGGTGCCGTCAGCGTGGAAACGGTGTCTTTCTTTCTCTCGGGAGCCCCGCCTCTCCACCTGTTCCCAGGGATCAACCCTCAGTCTGACGGCCAACACACAGTGCCAACGCAAGCCCGGGGTCCGGGGACCGGCTTCGGTCCCCGGCGGGAAGGGGGTCCGGCGGGAGAGGCAGCGCCTCTCCCCCGGGGCCGGCCAGAGGTGCAACCCCCGGCGGCGTGGCCACGAAAAAGGGGGAAGGGCCGAAGCCCTTTCCCCCCTTGGTCGCGGGTCCTATCCCCTGGGGCCTGGGCTCAGAGCCCGGCCTGGGAGACGAACTTGGTGTTCAGGTAGGATTCCAGCGCCTCGATGCCGCCTTCGGAGCCGTAGCCGCTGTCCTTGATGCCGCCGAAGGGCACTTCCGGCAGGGCGAGGCCCAGGTGGTTGATGGTCATCATGCCGGCCTCGACCTTGTCGCCCAGCGCCTGCGCCGTCTTGGCGGAGCGGGTGAAGGCGTAGGAGGCAAGGCCGAAGGGCAGGCGGTTGCCTTCCTCGACCGCCTCGTCGAAGTCGCGGAAGGGCACCATCAGCGCCAGCGGGCCGAAGGGCTCCTCGTTCATCGCCCGCATCTCGCGCGTCACGCCGGTCAGCACCGTGGGCTCGAAGAAATAGCCCTTGTTGCCGATGCGGTTGCCGCCGGTGCGGACCTCGGCGCCCTTCTGCCTGGCGTCGTTGATCAGCCCCTCGATGGACGGGATGCGGCGCTCATTGGCCAGCGGGCCCATGGTCACGCCTTCCTCCAGCCCGTTGCCCACCTTCGCCGCGGCGAGATGGCCGGAGAACTGCTCCACGAACTGGTCGAAGATCTTCTCCTGCACCAGGAAGCGCGTCGGCGAGACGCAGACCTGGCCCGCGTTGCGCAGCTTGGAGGTGGCGAGCGTCTTGGCCGCAAGGCCCACATCCGCGTCGTCGAAGACGAAGGCCGGGGCATGGCCGCCGAGCTCCATCGTCGCGCGCTTCATGTGCTGGCCGGCCAGGGCGGCGAGCTGCTTGCCCACCGGGGTGGAGCCGGTGAAGGTGATCTTGCGGATCACCGGGTGCGGGATGAGGTATTCCGAGATTTCCGCCGGCACGCCATAGACGAGGCCGATCACCCCATCCGGAATGCCCGCATCGGCGAAGGCGCGGATCAGCTCGGCCGGGGAGGCCGGGGTCTCCTCCGGCGCCTTGACGATGATCGAGCAGCCGGTGGCCAGCGCCGAGCAGAGCTTGCGCACGATCTGGTTGATCGGGAAGTTCCAGGGCGTGAAGGCGGCGACGGGGCCGACCGGCTCCTTGATCACCAGCTGGTACACGCCCTCGGCCCGGGCGGGGACGACGCGGCCATAGGTGCGGCGGCCTTCCTCGGCCAGCCAGTCGGCGGTGTCGGCGGCGCCCATCACCTCCATCTTCGCCTCGGCCAGCGGCTTGCCCTGCTCCAGCGTCATGATGCGGGCGATCTTGTCGGCCCGCTCGCGCAGCAGGTTCGCCGCCTTGCGGATCAGCTTGTAGCGCTCGAAGGCCGAGGTGGCGCGCCAGGTCCGGAAGCCCTTCGCCGCGGCCTCCAGCGCCTCGTCCAGGTCGGCACAGGACGCATAGGCCACGGTGCCGATCGTCTCCTCGGTGGCCGGGTTGATCACCAGCTCCGTGCGGCCGCCGGTCGCGGCGCGCCAGGTTCCGTTGATGAAGAGTTGGACGTCCGGATACATGTAGTCCTCCGTCGAAGTGGTCAGGGCCCAAATAGGACCGCATCGCCCCGGATTAACCCCCCACGCGGGCGGCGGGGCGCGATCCCCGGGGAAAAGGTCATACCTTCCCGGCACGGGAGAGCCTGTGGACCTCCCACCATCCGGGCCGCGCCGCAAGGGGGGACGGATCAGGCCGCCTGCTTCCGGGCCGCCGCCTTCCCCTCCGGCGGCACGTGGCGGTAGCGCTCCAGGCTGAGGTCGCTGCTGTCGATCTCCGGCGTGTGGCCGGACACGAGATCGGCCAGCAGCCGCCCGGAGCCGCAGGCCATGGTCCAGCCCAGCGTGCCATGGCCGGTGTTGGTGAAGAGGTTGCCGAAGGGCGTGGCACCCACGATCGGCGTGCCGTCCGGCGTCATCGGCCGCAGTCCGGTCCAGAAGCTGGCCCTGCTCAGGTCGCCGCCTTTGGGGAACAGGTCGTGCACCGAATGCTCCAGCGTGGCGCGGCGCGGCTGGCGCAGCGTCAGGCTGAACCCGGCCAGCTCCGCCGTGCCGCCGACGCGGATGCGTTCGCCCAGCCGGGTGATGGCGACCTTGTAGGTCTCGTCCATCACGGTGGAGACGGGCGCGCCGTCCGGATCGGTGATCGGCACGGTGATGGAATAGCCCTTCACCGGATAGACCGGCAGGTTCATCCCCAGCGGCCGCAGCAGCGCGGCGGAATAGCTGCCCAGCGCCACGACATAGCGGTCGGCGGTCAGCGTCCCGGCGGTGGTGACGGCGCCGGTGACGCGGCCGCCCTCGGTGGCCAGCCGCTGGATGGTGGTGCCATAGCGGTAGGTCACGCCCATGCCCTCGCAGATCTTCGCGAGCCGCTGGGTGAACTGGTGGACGTCGCCGGTTTCGTCCTGCGGCAGATAGAGGCCGCCCACCATCTTCTCGCGCACCAGGCCGAGGGCGGGCTCCTTGCTCACGCAGCCGGCGGCGTCCAGCACCTCGTAGGGAATGCCGTACTGGTCGAGCACGCCCGTGTCGTCCCCGACATGGTCGAGCTGCTTCTGCGTCCGGAAGACCTGCAAGGTGCCGCGCTGCCGGTCGTCATAGGTGATGCCCATCTCGGCGCGCAGCGCGGTCAGGGATTCGCGGGCATATTCCGCGATGCGCACCATGCGGCTCTTGTTGAGGCGGTAGGCTTCCTCGTTGCAGTTGGCCAGCATCTGCGCCAGCCACCAGCCGAGCCGCGCGTCCGGGCGCGGCCAGATCACGAAGGGGCGGTAGCGCATCATCAGCCATTTCAGCGCCTTGACCGGGATGCCCGGCCCGGCCCAGGGCGAGGAATAGCCGTAGGAAAGCTGCCCGGCATTGGCAAAGGAGGTCTCCATCCCCGCCGCCGGCTGGCGGTCGACGACGGTGACCTCGTGGCCGGCCTTGGCGAGGTAATAGGCCGAGGCGGTGCCGACCACGCCGCTGCCGAGGATGAGAACCTTCATGACCGACCTGAACTCCTGACCGGCCCGAGGGGGCCTTGTTGATGCCGCCCATGCGGAGCGGGGCCGTTTCCTGCGGGGAATGGCCCGGGCGCGCCCGGGCGGAAACCCTCAGCCGCCGGCATAGCGGCGGTGGTAGCGCTGACCGAGGCCGGTCAGGATCTCGTAGGGGATGGTCCCGGCGGCCTCGGCCACCGCATCCAGATCGTGGTCCGGCCCGATCAGTTCCACCGTGTCGCCGGGATGCAGCGCATCCTCCGGCAGGGCGCTGGCATCGAGCACGATGCTGTCCATGGAGACGCGCCCCAGCATGGGCAGCGCCACGCCCCGCCACATGGCCCGGCCACGGTTGCTGGCGCTGCGCAGGAAGCCGTCGGCATAGCCCACCGCGATGGTGGCCAGCCGGCTCGGCGCCCGGGTGGTGAAGCTGTGGCCATAGCCCACGGCCGTGCCCGCCGGGACGCCGCGGGTCTGCACCACGCGCGCATCCAGCCGCAGCACCGGGCGCAGCGGGTTCTCCCCGCGTGGCAGCGGCACCACGCCGTGCAGCGCCACGCCGGGGCGCACGAGGCCGCCATGCCAGGGGCTGCCGAGGAAGATGCCGGAGGAGGCGGCGAGGCTGGTCGGCAGCGCCGGCAGGCGCTGGCGCAGGCGGTTGAAGCATTCGAGCTGCGCCGCATTGGCCGGATGCCCCGGCTCGTCGGCGCAGGCGAGGTGGCTCATCACCCGGACGGGCTCCACCGCCGCCAGGTCGCGCCCATCCTGCACCAGCCGGTCCAGGTCGCCGGCGGAAAGGCCGAAGCGGGCCATGCCGGTGTCGATCTGCAGCCAGGCCGACAGGCGCCGCCCCTCCGCCCGCGACAGGGTGGCCCAGCCCGCCACCTGCTCCAGGCTGTTCAGCACCGGGATCAGCCCATGCGCCAGCGCCTCCCGCTCGGTGCCATCGAACAGGCCGTGCATCACATGGACGCGCGCCTCCTCCGAGCCGGGGAGGACGCGCAGGTCCTGGCGGAGGGCGATGCCCTCCTCCAGATGCGCCACGAAGAAGTCGCGGCAGCCCTCGGCCAGCAGGGCCGGGCCGACCAGCGCCGCCCCCAGCCCATAGGCATCGGCCTTCAGCACCGCGCCGCAGGCGGCGGGCGCCACGTGGTCGCGCAGCCAGCGCCAGTTGGCGCGGATCGCCCCCAGGTCGATGGTCAGGATGGCGCCGGCCGCTGGCCAGAGCCTTTCCCGGGCAGGGCTGTGCATGCCGCCTGTCTCCGAATCAGCGGAGGGAATGAAAGCAAGATTCTGGCCAGGAGAGGCCGGCATGTTCATGCGAAGAGTCGAAGATCCTGCGATCCGGTGCTAGGGATTCCGCAGAATCTGCACCGGCCTGAAATTTCCTGCCTCCATGCTCCTGGACAGCCTCGACGAGCGCATCATCCGCCTGCTCCGCGCGCAGGGGCGCATCAGCAATGCCGACCTGGCGGAGGCGGTGGGGCTTTCCCCCTCCGCCTGCCTGCGGCGGGTGCGGCAACTCGAATCGAACGGGGTGATCCGGGGCTATACCGCCATCCTCGACGACCGCCGCACCGGACGCGGCACGGTGGTGATCGTGCAGATCACGCTGGAACGGCAGACCGACGACTGTCTCGGCCGCTTCGAGCAGGCGGCGCGCAGGCATGCCGAGATCCGGGAGTGCTACCTGATGACGGGCGCCTCGGACTACCTGCTGCGCATCGTGGTGGAGGATGCGGCGGATTACGAGCGGCTGCACAAGGAGGTGCTGTCCCGTCTGCCCGGCGTGGCGCGCATCCAGTCGAACTTCACCATCCGCACGGTGATCCGCCCGGTCGACATGTGAGGGGGCGGATGCCACGCCCGGGAAAAGCGGGACAGACCCCCGGAACAGGAAGGCGTCTCCCCTGGATTCCCGGCCCGTCCCGTGGGAGGAAACAGGCATGGAAGATCCGGTTCTGGTGGAAGTCACGCGCGGTCCCGAGGTGGAATCGCGCCATGCGGGGGCCTTCGCGGTGGTGGATGCGGAGGGCGGGCTCGTCCTCTCCGCCGGCGATGTGGAGCGGCCCGTTTTCCCGCGCTCGGCGGTGAAGGTGATCCAGGCCCTGCCGCTGATCGAGAGCGGCGCGGCCGATCGCTTCGGCCTGACGGAAGCGGAGCTGGCGCTCGCCTGCGCCTCCCATTCCGGCGAGCCTCTGCATGCCGAGACCGCCGCCGCCATGCTGCGCAAGGCCGGGCAGGAGGCGGGCTGCCTGGAATGCGGCACGCACTGGCCCAGCAATGCCCAGGCGGCGCGGGACCTGGCGCGCTCCGGCGCCGAGGCGACGGCCCTGCACAACAACTGCTCCGGCAAGCATGCCGGCTTCGTCTGCACCGCCTGCGCCCTGGGGGTGGATGTGGCGGGCTATGTCCGCCCCGGACACCAGGTGCAGCAGGAGGTGAAGGCGGCGCTGGAGGACGTGACCGGTACCGCGCTGGACGCGGCGCGGCGTGGCACGGATGGCTGCTCCATCCCGACCTATGCCATCCCGCTCCGCGCCCTGGCCCATGGCTTCGCCCGGATCGGCACCGGCCACGGCTTCGGCCCGGCCCGCGCCGCGGCGGCGAAGCGGCTGCGCGCTGCGGTGGCGGCGAACCCCTTCCTGGTCGCGGGCACCAAGCGGGCCGATACGGTGATCATGCAGGCACTGGGCGAGCGCGCCTTCACCAAGGTCGGGGCCGAGGGCGTCTTCTGCGCCGCACTGCCGGAACAGGGCCTGGGCATCGCCATCAAGTGCGAAGACGGCGCCGGCCGCGCGGCGGAGGTGGTGCTGGCCTCCCTTCTGCTGCGCCTCCTCGACCCCGGGGAAGCCGGTCGCGGCGTCCTTGCCCCGCTCGCCAACCCGGTGCTGCGCAACTGGAACGGCATCGAGGTCGGCAGTCTGCGCCCGGCGGCGGCCCTGGCCTGATCCGGTCAAACGGCTTCCGCTGCACACCTGGCGTTGCTCTGTCTCCGGGGGAAAGGCGCTGCCTTTCCCCCGGACCCCCTATCCGCCAGGACCCTGCGGGCCCTGGACCCGATGAGTTGGTTCTCGCTGCGGCCGGATCGCGCCGGAGAGCATGGCTCTCCGGCGGACTGCCGGTGCCACGGGCGCGGACACGGTGTCCTTCTTTTCGGGAGCCCCGCGTCTCCACCTGCTCCCGGGGATCAGCCCGTCGCCAACCGGTCGCGCAGATGCGCCAGGAGCTGCGCCACCGCTTCCTCCGGCGTACCGTCGTTGACGATGCGGAGTTCGGCCGGCGGTCCGTCCAGCGCCTGGGCGCGGCGCAGGCGCAGGGCGACATCGCCATCCTCCGCCCGGGACCGGCGGGCGAGGCGCTGCTCCAGCACCTCGGCGGGCGCGGTGATCTCCACCACGGTCACGGCGGGCAGCCGTTCCCGCGCCTGCGGCACCACGGCGCGCGAAACGTTGCAGAGCACCAGCTTCCCCGTTTGCGCGGCCATGGCCGTCTCCGCCGGGATGCCGTAGCAGAGGCCGTGCGCCCGCCAGGACAGGGCGAAGGCGCCCGCCGCCTCGGCACGGCGGAAGCCCGCCTCGTCCAGGCTGTCATGCGCCTCCCATTCCGAGGCGGGGCGCGTCACCACCCGCCGGGGGAAGAGCAGGCGCGGCTCCCCTTCCAGCGCGGCGCGGGCGCCCGCGATCACCGTGTCCTTGCCGGCGCCGCTCGGCCCGACCACCAGCACGAAGCCTCCCTGCATCTCAGGCGACCCGCCTTCCCTGGCGCCAGACCTGCCGCACCACCGGCACGCCGCCCGCCAGGGTGACATGCACCAGGTCGGCGCGCTGGCCGGGCGCGATCACGCCCCGGTCGTCCAGGCCGGTGGCCCGGGCCGGGTTGGCGGTGACCGTGGCGATGGCCTGCGGCAGGGTGATGCCCGGAACGCGCTCCGGCAGGTCGAAGGCCGCCAGCAACAGGCTGCCCGGCACGTAGTCGGAGGACAGGATGTCCAGCAGCCCGTGCCGCGCCAGCTCCGCCGCCGCGACATTGCCGGAATGGGAGCCGCCGCGGATCAGGTTCGGCGCGCCCATCATCACCCGGATGCCGCGCGCATGGCTTTCCGCCGCCGCCTCGTGGGTGGTCGGGAACTCGGCGATGCCGACCCGTTCCTCCACCGATTGCGCCACATCCGCCAGGGTGGTGTCGTCATGGCTGGCGAGGGCGATGCCGTGCCGCCGTGCCAGCGCGACCAGGGGCGGCCGGTTCCGCGCCGCGCGCTCCGCACCGGTCTCCATGCGGAGGGCGGTCAGCGCCTTCAGCTCCTCGGTGGACTTGCCGGAACGGCGGGCATAGACGAAGTACTTCTCCAGGTCGCGGAACTGCCGCTGCCCGGGCGTGTGGTCCATCAGCGACAGCAGGTCCACCGGATAGCGTTCGCAGAAACGCTCCACCATCTCCACCACGTCCGGCGCCGGGATCTCGCAGCGCAGATGCGTGCGGTGCTCGGCGCGCAGCAGGTCGTCCTGCCGGGCCGCATCGATCGCCTCGGCGAGCTCGAAGAGCTCCCCGCCCAGCCCGCCGCCATCGATGTCGGAACCGGCGCGCAGGCTGTCGAAGACGGTGGTGATGCCCGAGGCCGCGATCTGCGCGTCATAGGCCAGCACGGCGCCCAGCGGATGCCAGCGCACCTTGGGGCGGGGGATGTAGTGCGTCTCCAGATGGTCTGTGTGCAGCTCCACCAGGCCCGGGATCAGCAGCGCGCCACGCAGGTCCACGCGCCGGCCCTCGCCGGCGGCGGGCAGCACGGCGCGCGGCACGTCGCCCTCGCCGATCGCGTCGATCCGGCCATCTTCCAGCCGCACCCAGCCGCGCTGCACGCGGTCGGGCAGCACGATCTCGGCATTCTCGATCAGGTCCACGGGTTCCAGCATCGTCGTTCCTGTCAGGCCGCGTCGGCTTGGGGTTGGGAGGCGGAGAAGCGCGTGACGTCCACCACGCGGCTCGCCACCGCGTCGCGCACGTCCTCGTCATGGAAGATGCCGATCATCGCCACCCCGGCGGCGGCTTTGCGTCGGATCATCTCCACCACCACGGCGCGGTTGCGCGCGTCCAGCGAGGCGGTGGGCTCGTCCAGCAGCAGCACCGGGCGCTCGGCGATCAGGCCACGCGCGATGTTCACGCGCTGCTGCTCGCCGCCGGAGAAGGTGGCGGGCGGCAGGTCCCAGAGCCGTTCCGGCAGGTTCAGCGCCGCCAGCATCTCCGCCGCGCGGGCGCTGGCGGTTTCCGCGTCGAGCCCGCCCTCGCGCCCGGCGGCGGCCACGATCTCGCGCGCGCCCACGCGGGGAATGACGCGCAGGAACTGCGAGACATAGCCCATGGTGGTCCGCCGCAGCGCCAGCACCCGGCGCGGCCCGGCGCTGGCGACATCCACCATCTTCCCCCCGTCGCGGATCAGGATGCGGCCCGTGTCGCAGCGGTAATTGCCGTAGATCATCCGCAGCAGCGAGGACTTTCCCGCGCCCGAGGGGCCGCCGAGCACCACGCATTCCCCCGGATCGACCGAGAAGGACACGCCATCGACGACGCCGAGCCGGGTGCCGCCGCGCAGATGCAGGGTGAAGGTCTTGCCGACGCCGTCCAGCGTGACGAGAGGCCCGTTCATGGAGGGGTTCATGCCGCGAGCACCGAGGAGACGAGGAGTTGCGTATAGGGCTCGGACGGATCGTCCAGCACCTGGTCGGTGAGCCCGCTCTCGATCACCCGCCCATGGCGCATCACCATGATCCGGTGCGACAGCAGCCGCGCCACGGCGAGGTCATGGGTGACGATGATCACCGCCAGCCCCAGCTCCGCCACCAGTCCGCGCACGAGGTCCAGCAGGCGCGCCTGCACCGAGACGTCGAGGCCGGAGGTCGGCTCGTCCATCAGCACGAGGCGCGGATGGGTGACGAGGTTGCGCGCGATCTGCAGCCGCTGCCGCATGCCGCCCGAGAAGGCGCGCGGCGTGTCGTCCATGCGGTCGGCGCCGATCTCGACGCGGCCCAGCCAGTCCTGCGCCGTGGCGCGGATGCGACCATAGTGCCGCGCCCCCACCGCCATCAGCCGCTCCCCGACATTGCCGCCGGCGGAAACGGACATGCGCAGCCCCTGCGCCGCATCCTGGCGGATGAAGCCCCATTCGGTGCGCAGCAGCAGGCGCCGCTCGGCCTCGCCCAGCGCCAGGATGTCGCGCGCCTCGCCATCCTTGCCGCGATAGAGCACGCGACCGCTGTCGGGCATCAGCTCGGTGGCGAGGCAGGAAAGCAGGGTGGACTTGCCGGAGCCGGATTCGCCGACCACCGCCAGCACCTCCCCGGGCTCCAGGTCGAAGCTGACATCGGCACAGCCGATGCGCGCGCCGTAGCGCTTGCTCAGGCTCTCAACGGAGAGAAGGGGCAGCCCGCTCATCGCGCATTCTCCTTCCGTGCGAAGGAGGGGGCCTCGCCCAGCATCGGGCCGCGATGCCCCGCCTCGCGCCGCTCCTCGCAGAAATCCGTGTCGGAGCAGACGAACATCCGGCCGCCCCGGTCGTCCAGCACCACCTCGTCCTGGTAGGTGCCCGTGGCGCCGCAGAGCGCGCAGGGCTGGCTGAACTTCTGGATGGTGAAGGGATGGTCCTCGAAATCCAGGCTCCGCACCTCGGTATGGGGCGGCACGGCATAGATCCGCCGCTCGCGCCCTGCGCCGAAGAGCTGCAACGCGGCGCAGTGGTCCATCTTCGGGTTGTCGAATTTCGGCGTCGGCGAGGGGTCCATCACGTAGCGCCCCGCCACCTCCACCGGATAGGCATAGGTCTTGGCGATATGGCCGTGCCGCGCGATGTCCTCGTAGAGCTTCACGTGCATCAGCCCGTATTCCGCCAGCGCGTGCATGCGCCGCGTTTCCGTCTCGCGCGGCTCCAGGAAGCGCAGCGGCTCCGGGATCGGCACCTGGTAGACGAGGATCTGCCCCTCGGTCAGCGGATGCTCGGGGATGCGGTGCCGCGTCTGGATCACCGTGGCCTCCGCCGTGCGGGTGGTGGTCTCGACGCCCGCCGTGCGCTCGAAGAACTTGCGGATGGACACGGCGTTGGTGGTGTCGTCCGAGCCCTGGTCGATCACCTTCAGCCGGTCCTCGGGCCCCAACACCGCCGCCGTCACCTGCACGCCGCCCGTGCCCCAGCCATAGGGCATCGGCATCTCGCGCGAGGCGAAGGGCACTTGGTAGCCGGGGATGGCGATGGCCTTCAGGATGGCGCGGCGGATCATCCGCTTCGTGCCCTCGTCCAGATAGGCGAAGTTGTAGCCGGCCACGCCCGCGCCGGCCTGCTGCCCGGGGGTCATTCCAGCGCTCATTCCGCCGCCTCCTTCCGCGTCTCTCGCGCTGCTTCTTCCTGGGCGGCATGTTCCGCCCGCATCCGCCTCACCAGCTCCAGCTCCGCCTGGAAATCCACGTAGTGCGGCAGCTTCAGGTGCTCGACGAAGCCCGTCGCCTGCAGGTTGTCGCAATGGGAGAGGACGAATTCCTGGTCCTGCGCCGGGGCATTCACCTCCTCGCCCAGCTCCTCCGCCCGCAACGCCCGGTCCACCAGCGCCATGGCCATCGCCTTGCGCTCGCCCTGGCCGAAGGACAGGCCATAGCCGCGCGTGAACTGTGGCGGCGCCTGGGAGGAGCCCTTGAACTGCGTCACCATCTCGCATTCGGTGACCTCGACCTCGCCCAGCGGCACGGCGAAGCCCAGCTCCTCCGGCACGAACTCCACCTCCACCGTGCCGAAGCGGATCTCGCCGACGAAGGGGTGGTTGCGGCCATAGCCGCGCTGGGTGGAATAGCCGAGCGCCAGCACGAAGCCCTCGTCACCCCGCGCCAGGGCCTGGAGGCGGATGTCGCGCTCCGCCGGATAGGCCACCGGCGCCCGGGTCAGGTCGCCCACCTCGGCGCCGTTCTCCACCTCCGCCCCGGGCTCGCTCGGCTCGATCAGCCCCTCGCCGCCCAGCAGCGCCGTGACATGCGGCACCGGCTCGGCCGGATCGGCGGGCGCCTCGGCCGGGGCCGGCGGCTCCAGCCCCGCCGCCAGGGCGAAGTCGATCAGCCGGTGCGTGTAGTCGAAGGTCGGCCCCAGCACCTGCCCGCCCGGCAGGTCCTTGTAGGTGGCGGAAACCCGCCGCCGCACCGCCATCGCCGCGGTGTCGATCGCCTCCGAGGCACCGAAGCGGGGCAGGGTGGTCCGCGCCGCCCGCACCAGGAAGACCGCCTCAATCAGGTCGCCCCGCGCCTGCTTCAGCGCCAGCGCGGCGAGGTCGGGGTCATAGAGCGAGCCCTCCGTCATCACCCGGTCCACCGCGAGCCGCATCTGCTCGCGGATCTGATCGACCCCGATCTCCGGCACGGCGCGGTCGCCGCGCCGCGCATCGGCCAGCAGCCGGTGCGCGTTCTCGATGGCGGCCTCGCCGCCCTTCACGGCCACATACATGCGTCAGGCCTCCGTCACGCGGGTGGAACGGGGCAGGCCCATCACCGCGCCCGGCAGGGCCAGCAGGTGATCGAGCCCGAGCGGGAACCGCTTCCGGTTCCGCTTCAGCCGCGCCACGAAGCCTTCCGGCAGGGGCGGCGTCACGCTGCGGCAGCCCTCGATCCCCGGACCCTCCAGCAGCAGCAGCTTCCCGCCCTCCTGCCGCGGCAGGGCCAGCACCAGCGTGGTGGAGGCATCCGGATAGTCCGGCGTGCCCTGGGCGAAGCCCTCATGCGGCGGGCAGCGTGCCGGATCGGCGACCAGGGCGAAGGCGGCCTCCGCCGGGTCCTTCACGATCGGCGCCCCGGTGTGGAAGCGCAGGAACTCCGCCACCGCCGGCGCCCCGGCCAACGGCGCGTCCAGCCAGAGCGGCGCATCCGCATCCGCCAGCGCCAGGGCGATCGCCGCCAGTTCCGGCGTCAGCGGCGCCGGAACTTCCGGCAGGTCGGCGAGGGGTTGCAGGCTGCCGGGGCGTGCCAGCGCCTCCATCACGCCGCGGAAGACCCGCTGCGCGTCGAGGACGGGATCGGCGAAGCCGGGCAGCAATCCGGTGACGACGTTCATCAATCCTCTCCGCGCACCATGGTGAAGAAATCCACGCGCGTCGCGGCCGCCTGTCGCGCCCGCCGCGCCCGCTCGGCCTCCCGTCGCGCGGCGACGGGCCGCAGCGCTGCCTCCACTGCCTGACGATGCGCCCGTGCCTGCCAGAGCGCGTCCAGCACCGCCGCCTGCCGCGCCCGCACCGCATCCCGCCCCAGCAGATAGGAGAAGCCGGTCTCGCCGCCCTCGATCCGCACCGCGGCGCGTGTCACCGTCGCCTCGCCCAGGTTGAAGCGGCGCCCGTCGCCGCCGGCACGGCCCCGCACCATCACCAGCCCGGTTTCCGGCCGCCGCAGCTCCTGCACCGGCCCGGCATAGCCCACCGCCGCCAGCGCCGTGTCCAGCTCCGCCCCGGTCGCCGCGGCGCAGAGCGCCATCACCGCCTGGCGCGCCGCCGTGACGGGGGTGGCTGGCGCCCCGGCCCCCTCTCGTGTTTCGCTCTCTGCCGCCATTGCCCGGAAGCCCCTCTGCGAATATGTCTAGTAGTATAGACATCTCAACAAGACGAGCCAGTGACAATTCGATGATTCATCGCCGATGAACGAGCCCTTCCGCCGGGGCGACGGCATTGCCGCCTGGAAGCGCATCGCCGACGGTCTGGAGGCCGAGATCGCCGCCGGCTGCTTCCCGCGCGGCGCGCGCCTGCCCACCGAGGCCCAGCTAGCCACCCAGTACGGCGTGAACCGCCACACCGTCCGCCGCGCCCTTTCCGCGCTGGCCGAACGCGGCCTGGTCCGCGCCACCCAGGGCAGCGGCACCTTTGTGGAGGCCCCGCCGCTCCGCTATCCGATCGGGCCGCGCACCCGCTTCTCCGAGATCGCCACCGCCGCCGGGCGTGAGGCCTGGGGCCGGCTGCTTTCCGCCCGGGAGGTCATGGCCGACGCCGCCCTGGCCGAGGCGCTCGAACTGCCGCCGGGCAGTCCCATCCTGGAGCTCGTCACGCTGCACGAGGCCGACGGCGTGCCTATCTCCACCGGCCTCACCCGCCTGCCCCTGCCGCGCTTCGCCGGCTTCGCCGAGCGCTATGCCGGGACCGGCTCCATCACCCGCGCCTACGCCTCCTACGGCGTCACCGACTATCTCCGCCGTTCCACCCGCATCACCGCGCGCCCCGCCACGCCGGAAGAAGCCGAATCCCTCAGCCTCGCCCCCGGCCGCGTCGTCCTCGTCCTCGACAGCGTCAACACCGATGCCCAGGGCCGCCCCATCCAGGCCACCCACTCCCGCTTCGCCGCCGACCGCGTCGAACTGTCGGCGTGAAGGGAGGATCGGGCCGTTGGACCGGGAGGCTCTGCCTCCCGGACCCTCCGCTCAGGGGCACAGTGTGCCCCCGAGACCCCGCCATGAGCGCTCCGCGAGGAGGGGGTTGTTCCGCCGGTATGCCATCCGGCGACCGGTGTCCTG
>NZ_JHWD01000010.1 GCF_000622225.1 Roseomonas mucosa ATCC BAA-692
AGGCCGGGCAAACTCCACGCCGATAAGGCCTACGACCACCGTCGCTGCCGCCGGGAGTGCCGCGCCCGTGGCATCACCCCGCGCATCGCACGCCGTGGCATCGAGAGCAGCGCCCGCCTCGGACGACACCGCTGGGTGGTGGAGCGTACCTTCGCCTGGCTCGCCCGCTACCGACGCCTGACCATCCGCTACGAGCGCCGCGCCGACATCCACCTCGCCTTCACCACACTCGCCTGCGCCCTCGTCTGCCTCGGCCAGATTAGGCGGTTCTGTTAGGCGCTCTTATCCCCCGCCCCGCCCACGAAGATCACCACCCGCTTTTCCGGCTGGTTGCCGTTGGCGGGCGCTGCCGGGGCGGCGGGTTGGGGATCGTTGGCGGGGCTGGGGGCATGGGCCGCCTCGCCCCGGCCGGAGGCGCGGGACTGGGTGTAGCCGCTGACCTGTTCGGCATGGCCGTTGCGCTGGCGCTGGTAGGGCGGACCCGAACCTGGCTGCGCCGCCCGTCGCCCCGGCCTGCCTCGTTGGCGGCGACGATCTGGCGCCAGCCCTCGCCGACCCAGGTGCGGAAGGCGCGGCTCTCGGGGTGGCCAGACTGGGTGTAGCGCGGGTCACGCATGGCGGCGCGCAGCTCTTTCTCCGTGATCACCGGCATTCCGGGCCTCCATCTTTCTCACGGGGAGGTTACCGGATGCAATTCAGGGTTGCAAGAATAAAATCCTATTCCGCGATGATCACCGCCTGGACCCGGTGCGTTCCGGCAGCCGGTTGTCGAAGCCGGCGAAGCGGAAGAGCGGCCGGTCGTCCCGTGCCCCGGGCGGCAGGGCGAGGAGGGCGCGGAACTCCCGCAGCACGCAGGCGGTGATGGGGGCCAGGGCATGGCCGGGGCTGCCTTCCACCGGATACCAGCCGAGCTCCTCCAGCTCACCGGAGCCGGCGAGACTGCCGCGCACCGCCTCGGCGGGGGCGAGCAGGAAGCGCGCGTTGAAGCGGATCGGCATGGTGGGGGGCGTGACGGCCCGGCAGAGATAGCCGAGCGGTGCGAGGTCCGGGCGCAGCGTGCCGTCCGGCGTGGCCTCGCCCAGGAGGAGGCCGGTTTCCTCCCGCAGTTCCCGCGCCGCGGCGATGGCCAGGCCATGGGCGGTGCGGGGCGTGGCGCGGCGTTCCAGGGCCTGCCGGGTCGGGGCGGCGAGGGGGGTGAGGGCGGGGGTTCGCCGGTCCGCCGGGTCCAGCCTGCCGCCCGGGAAGACCAGCACGCCGGGCATGAAGCGGTGGGCACGGCTGCGCAGGCCCATCAGTACTTCCACCCCCTGCCGGGACTGCCGCCAGAGGATGAGGGAGGCGGCATCGGCGGGGCGCGCGGCGGCGGCCTTGTTGCGTTCGGGGCCGGTTCTGTCCTGGACGATCATGGGTCCAGCTTGGCACCGGCATGGCGGGAAGGAAATGCGGCGTCGGGCGCGCATGGCGGGTCCTTTCCGGCCGTCCGGCGAATTGCGAACGTCTCTCAAACCATTGCGCGTGCTTGACAAACGGCAGTCCGGCTCGCATCTGGGCCATACCGGACCCCAGAGGTCCAGTATTCCGCTCCCTGCCGGAGGTCCTGCCGTGCTGCGGTTGTCGAAACTGACGGATTACGCCATCGCCGTGCTGGCCCGGCTGGGCCAGGAGGGCGGGTTGCGCACGGCCCCGGAGCTCGCCGCCGGCACCGGCCTGGGCGAGCCGACGGTGTCCAAGGTACTCAAGACCCTGGGCCATGCGGGCCTCGTGGAAGGGGTGCGCGGCTCGCGCGGTGGGTACCGCCTGGCACGGCCCCTGTCACGTATCTCCCTGGCCGAGGTGGTGGTCGCCATGGATGGGCCGATCGCGCTGACCGCCTGCGTGGACGCCTCCGTCAACAGTTGCGACGCCGAGGCGCTCTGCCCCGTGCGTGGGCGCTGGAACCCGGTGAACGACGCGATCCGCGACGCCCTGGCTTCGGTGTCCCTGGCCGACCTGACGGCCAATCCCTGTCAATCGCATGGCCGCGCCGCTTTGCCGGTGCCCGCCGCCGCGCAGTAGCTGAAAGAGCGAGGACAACGAGATGCCCGCCGTCTCCGAGACGATCGACGCTGTCCAGTCCGTCACCCACTCCACCTACAAGTGGGGCTTCGAGACGGATATCGAGATGGACATGGCCCCCAAGGGGCTGAACGAGGATATCGTCCGCTTCATTTCCGCCCGGAAGGGTGAGCCGGAATGGCTGCTCGACTGGCGCCTCAAGGCCTTCGCCGCCTGGAAGAAGATGGAGGAGCCGCGCTGGCCCGCGGTGAAGTACCCGCCGATCGACTACCAGGACGCCTACTACTACGCCGCGCCGAAGCAGAAGGCCGCGCCGAAGTCGCTGGACGAGGTCGATCCGGAGCTGCTGAAGACCTATGCCAAGCTGGGCATCCCGCTGAAGGAGCAGGCGATCCTGGCGGGCGTCGAGGGCGCGGGCGAGATGCCGGCCGATGCGGAGCGGGACGACGGGCGCGTGCCGGTGGCGGTGGACGCGGTCTTCGACAGCGTGTCCGTGGCCACCACCTACAAGGCGCGGCTGGAGAAGGACGGGATCATCTTCTGCTCCATCTCCGAGGCGGTGCGCGAGCATCCGGAGCTGGTGCGGCAGTACCTGGGGACGGTGGTGCCGGCGGGGGACAACTTCTTCGCGGCGCTGAACTCGGCGGTCTTCACCGACGGGTCCTTCGTCTACATCCCCAAGGGCGTGCGCTGCCCGATGGACCTGTCCACCTATTTCCGCATCAACGCCAAGAGCACGGGCCAGTTCGAGCGGACCCTGATCATCGCCGACGAGGGCGCGACGGTCTCCTACCTGGAGGGCTGCACGGCGCCGCAGCGCGACGAGAACCAGCTCCATGCCGCGGTGGTGGAGCTGGTGGCGCATGACGACGCCACCATCAAGTACTCCACGGTGCAGAACTGGTATCCGGGCGACGAGAACGGCAAGGGCGGCATCTACAACTTCGTCACCAAGCGGGCCGCCTGCCGCGGCAAGCGCTCCAAGGTGAGCTGGACGCAGGTGGAGACGGGCTCGGCCATCACCTGGAAGTACCCGTCCTGCATCCTGCAGGGCGACGACAGCGTGGGCGAGTTCTACTCGGTCGCCATCACCAACAACTGGCAGCAGGCCGATACCGGCACCAAGATGATCCATCTGGGCGCCAACACGAAGTCCACCATCGTGAGCAAGGGCATCAGCGCCGGGCAGGGGCAGAACACCTATCGCGGCCTGGTGAAGATCAGCCCGAAGGCGAAGAACGCCCGCAACTTCACGCAGTGCGACAGCCTGCTGATCGGCGACCAGTGCGGCGCGCACACCGTGCCGTATATCGAGAACCGCTGCATCTCGGCCAAGGTGGAGCACGAGGCGACGACCTCGCGCATCGCCGAGGACCAGCTCTTCTACTGCCGCCAGCGCGGGCTGAACCAGGAGGAGGCGGTGGGCCTCATCGTGAACGGCTTCTGCCGCGAGGTGCTGAAGGAGCTGCCGATGGAATTCGCCGTCGAGGCGCAGAAGCTGCTGGCGATCAGCCTCGAAGGCTCGGTGGGCTGAGGCATCCGCCCGTTCGGGGCAAGAGAGGAACAGGCCCGGCCGTGGCGCACCTGCGTGTGCCGCGCCGGCGCCGGATGGGATAAGAGCGATGTTGAAGATTGAAGGGCTGCGGGCCGAGATCGACGGCAAGGAGATCCTGCGCGGGATCGACCTGGAGGTGCCGACGGGCGAGGTGCATGCCATCATGGGCCCGAACGGTTCGGGCAAGTCCACCCTGTCCTATGTGCTCTCGGGGCGCGAGGGATACGAGGTGACGAGCGGCACGGCGGCGTTCGAGGGACAGGACATCCTGGAGATGGAGCCTGAGGAGCGCGCCGCGGCGGGGCTGTTCCTGGCCTTCCAGTACCCGGTGGAGCTGCCCGGCGTGGGCAATGCCAATTTCCTCCGCACCGCGCTGAACGCGCTGCGCCGCTCGCGCGGCGAGAGCGAGCTGGACGCGATGCAGTTCCTGAAGCTGGCGCGGGACCGGATGAAGAAGCTGTCCATGCCCGAGGACATGCTGAAGCGCGGCGTCAATGTCGGCTTCTCCGGCGGCGAGAAGAAGCGCAACGAGGTGCTGCAGATGGCCCTGCTGCAGCCGAAGCTCGCCATCCTGGACGAGACGGATTCCGGCCTGGATATCGACGCGCTGAAGATCGTGGCCGAGGGCGTGAACGCCCAGCGCGGGCCGGATTTCTCGGCGCTGGTGATCACCCACTACCAGCGGCTGCTGGACTACATCGTGCCGGACCGGGTGCATGTGCTGGCCAATGGCCGGATCATCGCCTCCGGCGGGCCGGAGCTGGCGCATCGCCTGGAAGCCGAGGGCTATGCCACGGTGATCGAGGAGGCCGCGTGACCGCGCTCCCCGCCAACACGCCCGGCGGCACCAGCTTCCTCGCCCGCTACGAGGGGCTGCGTGACCGCCTGCCGGGCCGCAACATCCCCGCCATCCACGCGCTGCGCGAGGCGGCGGCGGAGATCCTGCGCACCACCGGCCTGCCGACGCGCCGCGTCGAGGCCTGGCGCTACACGGACATCACCGCGGTCAGCCGGGCGGAGTTCCGCGAGCCGCTGCTTTCGGTGGAAAGCGGCCCCCCCCTGCCGGCGAAGCGCTGCGAATACCGCGCCGTCTTCCTGGACGGCCGCTTCCAGCCCGAGCTGTCGGAGCTGCCGCCCTACGCGGCCCCGCTGAGCGAGCATCTGGTGGCGGCCGCCGGACTGCTGGGCGAGGTGGACGCGCTGCGCCCGGCCGAGGCGCTGAACGCCATGCTCTTCGAGGACGGCCTGTTCCTCGACCTGCCGGAAGGTGCCGGGGGCGGGGAGCTGGAGCTGCTGACCGTGGCGACCGGCCCGGTGGCCATGGCCTATCACCCGCGCCACGTCATCCGCCTGGCGCGCGGTGCCTCGCTGATGCTGCTGGAAACGGCGATGGGGCCGGAGGGCAGCCAGCACCTCCACAACCCGGTCTTCGACATCGCCGTGGCGGAGGACGCGCGCATCGTGCATGTCCGTGCCCAGCGCGAGCCGGTGGATGCCTTCCACCTCGCCCATGTCAACGTCCATGTCGCGGCGCGCGGGGTCTATGACGGCTTCGCGCTGAACGCCGGCGGGCGCGTGGCGCGGTCCGAGATCCGGCTGCGGCTGGACGGGCCGAGGGCGGAGGCGCACCTGAACGGCGCACAGCTCGCGGCCGATGGGCAGGTGGCGGACATCACCACCGCCATCGACCATGCGGCGCCGGACTGCCCCAGCCGCCAGACGGTGAAGACCGTGCTGGCCGGGCGTTCGCGCGGCGTGTTCCAGGGCAAGATCCTGGTGCGGCAGGCGGCGCAGAAGACCGACGGCTACCAGATGAACCAGGCGCTGCTTCTGTCCGAGCAGGCGGAGATGGACAGCAAGCCGCAGCTGGAGATCTATGCCGACGACGTGAAGTGCTCGCACGGCGCCACGGTCGGCGCGCTGGACGAGGAGCAGCTCTTCTACATGCGCTCCCGCGGCATCCCGGCCGATGCGGCGCGGGCGATGCTGGTCCGCGCCTTCCTGGAGGAGGCGATCGAGATCGTGTCCTCCGAGACGGCGAAGGCCGCGCTGGAGGAGGCGATCGCCATCTGGTGGACGCGCCACGGCATCGGCACGCCGGGCGAGGGGGAGGCGGCGTAAAGGCCATGGACGGTTCGGTTGCTTCCGCCGGTTTCGACGTGGCGCGGGTGCGGAAGGATTTCCCGATCCTTTCCACCACGCATCGCGGCAAGCCGCTGGTCTTCCTCGACAGCGGCGCCTCGGCCCAGAAGCCGCGCGCCGTGATCGAGGCGATGAAGGAGATGATGGAGACCGCCTATGCCAATGTGCATCGCGGCGCCTATCACCTCAGCGAGCAGGCGACCGAGGCCTACGAGGCCGCCCGCCGCGCCGCGGCGCGCTTCCTGAACGCCGCCGACGAGCGCGAGATCGTGCTGACCGGTACCGGCTCCACCCAGGCCATCAACCTCGTCGCCCATTCCTTCGGGCGCGGCGTGCTGAAGCCGGGGCAGGCGGTGCTGGTGAGCGAGATGGAGCACCACGCCAACCTCGTCCCCTGGCAGATGCTGCGGGACGCGCATGGGGTGGAGCTGCGCATCTGCCGCGTCACCGATGCGGGCGAGCTGGACATGGCCGACCTGGAGGCGAAGCTCGCCGACGGGAAGGTCGGGCTGGTCTCCATCGCCCATATGTCCAACGTGCTGGGCACGGTGGTGCCGGCGCGGCGGATCGTGGACCTTGCCCATGCCCATGGTGCGCGGGTGATGTTCGACGGCTCGCAGGGCGCGGTTCACCGCAAGGTGGACGTGCAGGCGCTGGGCTGCGACTTCTACGTCTTCACCGCGCACAAGCTCTACGGCCCCACCGGGCTGGGCATCCTCTACGGCCGGATGGAGGTGCTGGAGCAGATGCCGCCCTTCCTGGGCGGCGGCGACATGATCACCGAGGTGACGCTGGAGCGCTCGCTCTTCGCCGGGCCGCCGCTGCGCTTCGAGGCCGGCACGCCGCCGATCATCGAGGCGATCGGGCTGCACGCCGCCATCGACTATGTCGAGGCGATCGGCATGGAGGCGATCGAGGCCCATGAGCGCTCCCTGGTGGACCATGCGATGAAGCGTCTGGGGAATATCGACGGCGTGACCCTGCTGGGCCGGGCGCAGGACCGGGGCGGGGTCTTCGCCTTCTCCCTGGACAATGCCCATTCGCACGACCTCGCGACGCTGCTGGACCGGGCCGGGATCTGCGTGCGCTCCGGGCGGCATTGCGCGGAACCGCTGCACGCCCGCTTCGGGGTGGAGAGCACCTGCCGCGCCTCCTTCGGCCTCTACACGACGCATGAGGAGGTGGATTATCTCGCCGAGGCCGTGACCAAGGCCCGGGAGTTCTTCGCGTGAGGCCCGGTTCCGGGGCAGGCTGTCCCGGGCCCGGCCGCTCTGCCCTGCGGGGCCGGGGAGTGCACTGATGTTCGACGATCTTCGCGACCTCTACCAGGAGGTCATCCTGGACCACGGGCGCAAGCCGCGGAACTTCCGCCGGCTGGAGGATGCCGACCGCCACGCGCGGGGCGACAACCCGCTCTGCGGCGACCGGATGGAGCTCTGGGTCAAGCTGGACGGGGACGGCCACATCGCCGACGCCGCCTTCCAGGGCAAGGGCTGCGCCATCTCCATGGCCAGTGCCTCGCTGATGACGGAAACGGTGCGCGGCAAGAGCGCCGCCGAGGCGAAGGAGCTGGGCACGAAGTTCCGCGAACTGGCGATGACAGGCACCTGCCCCGATTGTGGCGCCGACCTTGCCGAGGAGATGGAGCGTCTCCAGGTTCTGGGCGGTGTCGCCGAGTATCCGAGCCGCGTGAAATGCGCGACGCTCGCCTGGCACACGCTGAATGCCGCCCTGGAGGGCGCGAAGGAGGCGTCGAGTGAGTGACACGCCCGCCAAGGAATCCCCCGTGACGGAGGAGAATGCCGGTTCCGCCGCGCCGCAGCCGGCCACCGGTTCCCATGGCGTCTGGACTCCCGATGGCGAGGTGCCGCCGGCCGCGCCCGAGGGCGTGCAGGAAGACGCCGTGCTGAACGCGCTGAAGACGGTCTTCGACCCGGAGATCCCCGTCGACATCTACGAGATGGGGCTGATCTACGCGGTGGAGATCGGCGAGGACGGCACGGTCAAGGTCGAGATGACGCTGACCACGCCTTCCTGCCCCTCGGCGCAGGAACTGCCCACGATGGTCGAGGAAGCGGTCCGCACCGTGCCGAATGTGAGCGATGTGGAGGTCGAGGTCGTCTGGGACCCGCCCTGGGACCCGTCGCGGATGAGCGAGGATGCCCGCCTCGCCCTGAACATGTATTGAGAGAGGTTGTCCCCCCATGAGCACGACGACCGAGACCACGTCCAGGCCGAAGCGGTCCCTGCCGCCGCTGATGTCGCTGTCCGACGCCGCCGCCGAGCGGCTGCGCCGCCTCTACGAGAGCGGCGAGAACGGCAAGTACCTGCGGATCGCGGTGAAGACCAAGGGCTGCTCCGGCATGGCCTATGACCTGAACTGGGTGGACGAGCCCGGGCCGGGCGACGAGGTGGTGACGGACAAGGGCATCACCATCCTGGTGGACCGCAAGGCGACGCTGTTCCTGATCGGCACCACCATGGACTACGAGGTGAAGACCATGTCCGCCGGCTTCACCTTCGTGAATCCGAACGAGAAGGGCCGCTGCGGCTGCGGCGAGAGCTTCCACGTCTGACCGGGGCGGCTGTCAGACCGCCACTTCATCCTCCGCCTCGGCATCCCTCCCGGCGGGGGCGAGGCGCGTATCCAGCCGCACCAGGGCGAAGGCGACGGCCAGGAAGCCGGCCGAGATGACCAGTGTGTTGAGCCCGGTCCGTGCCCAGCCGATCGTCGCCACGTCGATGAAGGGATAGGCGTATCGGCCGCCGAGCTCGCCCCGCAGCAGGGCATAGGCGAGATAGACCAGCGGGTAGATCGCCCAGATCAGCGGATCGTGCCCGCGCAGCCGCCCCTTGGGCATGAACAGCAGCCAGAAGAGCGGCACCAGGGCCGGAATGGCGTCATGCATCAGCATGTTGGCGGTGCGCGCGAGATCGTCGTCCAGCACCGGCACATGGCCGCGCAGCAGCAGCGCATAGACCACGCCCACCAGCATGATCGCCAGCGTCGTGCCCCCGACCAGGCCGGGCGCGGCGAAGCCGGGGCGGCGCAGGGCGATGCCGCTGAAGACCGTGGCCACCACGAGGTTGGTGGTGATGGTGAAATAGCCGAGCAGGACCCAGAGCGCCGTGACGACGGACTGCGTCCGCTCCAGCAGCGATATGAACTGCAGCCCGAGCCCGAGCCAGGCGAGCACGGCGATCAGCGCCGCGAAGCCGGTGGCGGCCTGGCCGAGGGGAAAGTGGCTGGCGGGGAGGGTCTGCTCCGTGTCCGTGTGGAGGGGGGTAGGGTCGGCGTGCAACTTGGATTGGAATCCGGGAAATTGGAGGTGAGAGCGGGGACCTCGGGGGTCAGCCTGCCAAAATGCCCTCAGCCCCGGGCGAATGCCACCACCGATTCGAGGTGCGGCGACCAGAGGAACTGGTCCACCGGCACGGCGGAAACGGCGTGCCAGCCGCCGCGCTTCAGCAGCGCCGCGTCGCGCGCCAGGGCGACGGGGTTGCAGGAGACGTAGATCACCCGCTCGACCCGGCTCCGGGCGATGATGCCGATCTGCTCGGCGGCGCCGGCATAGGGCGGGTCCAGCACCACGGCGGCATAGGCGGCGAGCTCGGCCGGCAGCAGCGGCTGCCGGGCGAGGTCGCGGCGCTTCGCCTGGACACGGCGCATGGCCTTGTTGGCGCCGGCGGCGAGCGCCGCGACCGCCTCGGCCTCGCCCTCGAAAGCGTCCACCCGGGCATGGCGGGCCAGGGGAAGGGACAGCGTGCCCACCCCTGCGTAGAGATCCGCGATCCGGGCCTTGGCGGGCAGCCTGCGCGGCAGGGCCGCCAGCACGGCCGCGACGATCGCGGCCTCGCCTTCCGGCGTCGCCTGGAGGAAGGCGCCGGGCGCCGGGGGCACCGCCACACCATCGAGCATCAGCGAGACGCCGCCGCTCTGCGCCGCGATCTCCGGCGCGCCCTTGTCGCGGGCCCAGGCGATGCGGGGGATGCCATGGGACTCGCCGAAGGCGGCCAGGGCCTGCCGGTCCTGTGCGGTCAGGGGCGCATCGGTGCGCAGCAACAGGTCCGGCCCGGTGTCGAGCAGGTTGACCAGGGCCGAGGCTTCCCGCCGGAAGCCGCGCAGCCGGGCGAAGAGGCCGCGCAACGGCTCCAGCAGCGCCAGGATTGCGGGGTCGAGCACGTGGCATTCCCGCATGTCCACCACCTGCGCGCCGGCACGCTCGTGGAAGCCGATGCGGATGCCGTCCGCACCCTGGCGGATGGCGAGGTCGGCGCGGCGGCGCGTCGCGGCCGGGCAGGGAGCGAGCGGGGCGACGGGCGTGTCGGCAAAGCCGGCACGGGCCAGCGCCTCGGCCAGCCGCGAGGCCTTCCAGGCGCGATAGGCCGTGCCGTCCCAATGCTGCAGGGCGCAGCCGCCGCAGGTGCCGAAGTACCGGCAGGGCGGGACGGCGCGCTCCGGGCTGGGGCGCAGGACCGCCTCGGCCCCGGCCAGCACGGCCTCGCCGCGCTTGCCTGCGATGCGGGCGAGGACCCGTTCGCCCGGCAGGGTGAAGGGCAGGAAGGCGGCCTGCCCATCCGGCAGGGTGGCGACGCCGTCCCCGCCCGAGCCCATGCCGGTGATGTCGAGTTCGATCGTGCTCACGCTTCGTCCAGATGCAGGGTGGTGAGCCAGCCCATCAGCACGATGGCCGCGAAAGCCGTGTCGCCAGGATGTTGGGCACCGCCATGATGCCGCTCAGCGGGAAGGCGGGCGCGATCGCGAGCTGGATGGTCCGCTCGATATCGAGGATGTCACCGCCCAAGGGAGGCCCCTTCCGGAAGACGCGGCGCCGGGCCTCCATGCCCCCGGGACGGGGCAGGGAGCGCACCGGCGCCGTGGGATCAGGCCGCCTCGGATTCCGGCGACGCGGCTTCCTCCACCCGGCGTGGGCGGGGGATGGGGATCAGCATGAAGGCCGGCACGTTGTCGCCGAAGCCCAGCACCGGCGGGCCCAGGTCGTCGCGGTCGCGGCGGGAGGGGTAGCGGTCCTCGTGGCGGCCACGGTTGCCATAGCGGCTCTCGCGATCCGCCTCCGCGCTCTCGCGGCGGGTGGGCGCCGCCTCCGGTGCCGTCTCGCGGCGCGGACGCTCGGCGCGCGGGGCCCGGTCCTCGCGGGGCGCCCGGTCCTCGCGGGGCGCACGCTCCTCGCGGGGCGGGCGGGCCTCCCGGGGGGCGCGCTCCTCGCGCGGGGCCTTCTCCTCACGGGGTGCGCGCCCTTCCTCCCGGCGGCCCGGGGCGGGGCGGACGGAGCGGGTGCGGGAGGCGGGTTCCTCGCGCCGGCCGCGTCCGCCGCGCGGGCTGCGGGCGGCGGCTTCCATCTCCTCCTCGGAGACGGGATCGACGCCGTCGATCTCGATGCGGGGGATGGGGTTGCCGGTCAGCTTCTCCACCGCCTGGAGCAGCTTGGCGTCGTCCGGCGTGGCGAGGGTATAGGCATGGCCCTCGCGGCCCGCGCGGCCGGTGCGGCCGATGCGGTGGACATAGTCCTCGGAATGGAAGGGCACGTCGAAGTTGAAGACATGCGACAGCCCGCCGATGTCGATGCCGCGCGCCGCCACGTCGGAGCAGACGAGGAGCTGCAGCTCATCCGCCTTGAAGCTGTTCAGCGTGGCGAAGCGGGCGGACTGGTCCATGTCCCCGTGCAGGGAGCCGACCGAGAAGCCGTGCTTCTTGAGCGACTTGTAGAGGATGTCCACGTCGCGCTTGCGGTTGCAGAAGATCAGCGCGTTCTTCACCTGCTCCCGCCGGATCAGGCGGCGCAGCGCCTCGCGCTTCTCCATCGTGCGGCAGAACACCACGCCGGCGACGATGGTGGTCGCCACCGAGGCCGCGCGGGAAACCTTGATCTCCTTCGGGTTGCTCAGGAAGGCGTCGGCGAGCTTGCGGATCTCCGGCGCCATGGTGGCGGAGAAGAACAGCGTCTGGCGCAGGGGGGGAAGCATGCCGACGATGCGCTCGACATCGGGGATGAAGCCCATGTCCAGCATCCGGTCGGCCTCGTCGATGACGAGGATCTTGCAGTCGGCGAGCAGGATGCGGCCACGGTCGAACAGGTCCAGCAGCCGGCCCGGCGTGGCGATCAGCACGTCCACGCCCTGGTTCAGGATGGCCTTCTGCTCGTCCATGCTCTCGCCGCCGATCAGCAGCGCGTGGTTCAGCTTCAGGTGCTTGCCGTACTTCACGAAGTTCTCGGCGACCTGGAGCGCCAGCTCGCGCGTCGGCTCCAGGATCAGCGAGCGCGGCATGCGGGCCTTGGCGCGCGAGCCGGACAGGATGTCCATCATCGGCAGGACGAAGGAGGCCGTCTTGCCGGTGCCGGTCTGGGCCACGCCGAGCACGTCGCGGCCCATCAGCACCACGGGAATGGCCTGGGCCTGGATCGGCGTCGGGGTGACGTAGCCGGCCTCGGCGATGCCCTGGAGAAGGGGCTCGCTCAGGCCGAGATCCGAGAAGGGCGGCAGGGGCTCTTCCGGCTCCGCGGCGGGCGCGGCCGCGGGCTGGCCGGATTCGGCTGGCGCCCCGGTTTCGGCTTCCGGCGCGACATCCTTGGGGGCGGCAGCTTCCGGGGCGTCGGCGGCGGCGGCCGGCTCATCCGACAGCGGCCCGGCCACTTCCTCGGCGAAATGGCCGGTCTCGGCGGCGGAAGCGCCCGGAACCTCGTCACCCTCGCGCGCCGGCACGGTCTCGCCCGGCAGCGTGGCGCCACCCTCGGGCGGGACATCCGGATTGGGCACCACGGCGTTCTCGTAGAACTGCTCGGGCGTTTCCTCGGTGCTGCCCTCGCCGGGGCGCTCGGGCTCGAAGGGGGTGCTCTCTTCCTGCTCCGGCGTGGTGCCGTCGGGCATCATCGGGCCGGGCTGGCCGGCATGGTCATGGCCGGTGGCGTCCGGCTTGTCGCTGTGGTCCGCCGCCGCGGCAGCGTTGCGCGTCTCGTTCAAATCTGATCGGTCCTGCGGCGCCCGACGGAGGACCGCCAGGCATGTTATGCCGCGGCCTTTCCGCGGCTATCCTCTTCTGCAGCTTGGGTGTCGCGCCAACACGGTGGCGGACAGGCCGAGGGACCGGCAAACGGTCCCGCCCAGCCCAGGCTTCGCCGCATATGCGCGCATGGCCCCGTGAAAGCAAGGTTTTCGGCGCTGGACGGGCATTCCGGCATCGCCTATCGCCGGGGCGTGAGCACGCGCATTCCCCTTCTCCTGTTGCCCGGCCTGCTGAACGACGCCCGCCTCTGGCACCACCAGGTGGCGGCGCTGGCCGGTATCGCCGAAGGCCGGGTGCCCGATCTCAGCCTCGACGACAGCATGGCGGCCATCGCCGCCCGGGTGCTCGCCGCGGCGCCGGAACGCTTCGCCCTCGCCGGCCTGTCGATGGGCGGCTACGTGTGCTTCGAGATCATGCGCCAGGCGCCGGAGCGCGTGCTGCGCCTTGCCCTCTTCGACACCTCGGCGCGGGCGGAGGCGCCGGAGCAGGAAAGGCGACGGCGCGGGCTGATGTCGCTGACCCGGGGCAGCGCGCCGGACCGGTTCCGGGGCGTCACGCCGCGCCTGATGCCGCAGATCCTGCACCCCGACCATCTGGACGAAGGCGGCGGGGGCGAGCTGGGCCAGCTCGTCACCGACATGGCGATGGCGGTCGGGCGGGAGGGTTTCCTGCGGCAGCAGACGGCGATCCTGGGGCGCCCGGATTCCCGTCCCGGCCTCGGCGCCATCAGGGTGCCGGTGCTGGTGGCGGTGGGGGAGGCGGACGCCATGACCCCGCCCTTCCTGTCCGAGGAGATCGCGGCCGGCATTCCTGGCGCCGCCCTGCACCGGGTGCCGCGCAGCGGGCACCTGCCGCCGCTGGAGAATCCGCCCGTGGTGAATGCGCTGATGCGGGACTGGCTGCTGGGCTGACGCCCGGCGCCGGGCTGCGGCATGATGCGGGCCGTTCCCGATCGGAGTCGCATGGCGATGAGCATCCTCGACCTCGCCCTGGTGGCGCATGACACCAAGAAGGACGCGCTGATCGCCTGGGCGGAGCGGCACCGCTCCCTGCTCTCCGGCCACCGCATCCTGGCCACCGGCACCACGGGCCAGAGGCTGAAGGAGGCCATCCCCGAGCTGAAGGTGGAACGTGTGCTGAGCGGCCCCCTGGGGGGCGACCTCCAGATCGGCGCCCGCATCGCGGAGAAGCGGGTGGACGCGCTGATCTTCCTGATCGACCCGCTCTGGGCGCAGCCGCACGAGCCGGATGTGCGGGCGCTGATGCGGATCGCGGCGGTGCATGACGTGCCGATGGCGACCAACCTCAGCACCGCCGAGGCGCTGGCCGCGACCTGGCCGAAGGTGACGGTGCTGGCCGGCGGCTGAACCGCCGGGGCGTCACGCCCCCGGGGCGGGGGGCTCGGCCGGATCCCCGGCGATCAGGTGCTCCACCAGCCGCCGGGCATGGACCGGCAGGGCATCCAGCCGCCGGACGCAGAGCACCAGCCGGCGCAGGGCCCAGGGATCGGCGAGCGGGGTGACCGCCAGCGCCATGTCCCGCTGGCAGCGCCGCGCCACGACCTCCGGCAGCACGGCGATGCCCACCCCGGCCTCCACCATGCGGGCGAGCGCGTTGACGGCGCGCAGCCGGACCCGGAAGCGGGGCACCCGGCCGAGACGGGCCGCCTGCTGCGACAGATGCGCCGACAGGGCGTTGGCGGCGGGCAGACCGACGAAATCCTCCCCCAGCACCTCGGCGAAGCACAGGGCGGATCGCCCTGCCAGCGCATGGTCCTGCGGCAGCAGCAGCACCAGCCGGTCGGTGCGGAAGGGATGGGCCTCCAGCCCTCCGGTCCCCGCCTCCCCCGACAGGATGCCCGCCTCCGCCACGCCCTGGGCGATGGCGGCGGCGATCTCCTGGCTGGGGCGTTCCTCCAGGTCGAGGTCGATGCCGGGATTGGCCGCCAGCCAGCCCGCCAGGGCCGTGGGCAGGTGCTCCTCGATGGCGGCGGTGTTGGACAGCAGGCGGACATGGCCGCGCAGGCCGCCCCGGGCATGGTCGCGCAGCCCGCCCCGCAGCCGCTCCATCTCCTCCAGCACGCGGCGCGCATGGTGCAGCAGGGTCTGGCCCGCCGGGGTGGGGCGCACGCCGCGCCGGCCGCGTTCCAGCAGCGGCGCGCCGAGCGCCGTCTCCATGCCCCGGACGCGGGCACTGGCCGAGGCCAGGGCCAGGCCGGTCCGCTCCGCCCCCGCGGTGATGCTGCCGGTCTCGGCGATCGCCGCGAAGAGCCGCAGGTCGGTCAGGTCGAAATGCATGGACCCCTGCCTACGCCTGGGACGAAGCCTGCCTCAAGCATTCCCGCATTGTGGGAAGGCGACGCGCGGATCAGCCTCCCGCCATGGACCTTTCCCTTTCCCTGCTTGCCGGCGTGGTGCCGGTCTTCCTCCTGGCCGGATTCACCAAGGGTGTGACCGGGCTGGGCCTGCCCACGGTCGGAATGGGGCTGCTCAGCCTGTTCATGGCCCCGGCCCAGGCCGCCACGCTGGTGATCCTGCCTTCGCTGCTGACGAATTTCTGGCAGATGACGGGGCGCGCCCTGCCGGGGCTGCTGCGCCGCCTCTGGCCGATGCTGCTGGCGACCGTGCTGGGCTGCTGGTCCGGGCGCGGGCTGCTGACAGGGGGCTCCGCCTGGATCGGGCAGGGGACGTTGGGGATCGTGCTGGTCGCCTATGCGCTGTTCGGCCTCTCGCCGCTGCGCCTGCCCTCCGTCCCGCCCCGGTGGGAGGCATGGCTCGGCCCGCTCGCCGGCTTCTGCACCGGGCTGCTCACCGCCGCCACCGGTGTCTTCGTCCTGCCGGCGGTGCCCTATCTCCAGGCCCTGTCGCTCGAACGCCTGGCTCTGATGCAGGCGCTCGGCCTTTCCTTCACCACTTCCACCCTGGCGCTGGCGGCGGTGCTGGCCGATGGCGGCGCGCTGGACGGCGCGGGAGCGGCGGGCTCGGCCCTGGCGCTGCTGCCGGCCCTTCTGGGGATGCTGCTGGGCCAGTGGCTGCAGGGGCGGCTGCGCCCGGCGGTCTTCCGGCGGGTCTTCTTCGGTGGGTTGCTGCTGCTCGGCGCCCATCTCCTCCTGCGCGGCCTGCTCGGCTGAGCAGGCCGCACGGGAAGGGGATGCGTCAGGCGTCCACCGCCTCGGCATCCAGCCTGGCGGCGTTCTCCTGGATGAAGCGGAAGCGGAGTTCCGGCTTGCGGCCCATCAGCGCCTCCAGCAGTTCCGCGGTCTGGGCGCGCTCCTCGGGGGGGAGGACCACCTTGAGCAGGGTCCGCTTGCGCGGGTCCATGGTGGTCTCCTTGAGCGACATGGGCGGCATTTCGCCCAGGCCCTTGAAGCGGCTGACCTCGACCTTCTGGCTCGGCTTGAAGCTCCGCTTCCGCACCCGCTCCAGGTCCGCGTCGTCGCGGGCATAGACCGAGACGGCGCCGGATTGCAGGCGGTAGAGCGGCGGCTGCGCCAGGAAGACCCGGCCCTGGCGCACCAGCTCCGGCAACTCCTTGTAGAAGAAGGTCATCAGCAGCGCGGCGATATGCGCCCCGTCCACGTCCGCATCCGTCATGATGACGACGCGGCCATAGCGCAGGCGGTTCATGTCGAAGCGCTCGCCGGCGCCGCAGCCCAGCGCCTCGATCAGGTCCTTCAGCTCCTGATTGCCGCGCAGCTTGTCGGCGGAGGCCGAGGCGACGTTCAGGATCTTGCCGCGCAGGGGCAGCACCGCCTGGGTCTGGCGGTCGCGGGCCTGCTTGGCGGAACCGCCGGCCGAATCGCCCTCCACCAGGAACAGCTCGGTCGCCGCGGCATTCTCCAGCGAGCAGTCGGCCAGCTTGCCAGGCAGGCGCAGGCGGCGCGTCGCCGACTTGCGCGGCGTGTCCTTCTGCTCGCGGCGGCGCTGGCGTTCCTCGGCCCGCTCGATCGCCCAGGCGAGGAGGTTGTCCGCGTTGCGCGTGTCGCCGGTCAGCCAGTGGTCGAAATGGTCGCGCAGCCCGGCCTCGACCAGCTTCGCCGCCTCCGGCGAGGTCAGCTTGTCCTTGGTCTGGCCCTGGAACTGCGGGTCGCGGACAAAGACCGAGAGCATCCCGGCCAGCCCGCCGAACAGGTCCTCGGCGGTGACGCCGCCGGCCCGCTTCTCCTTCTTCAGCTCGCCATAGGCGCGCAGGCCCTTCACCAGCGCGTTGCGCAGCCCCGCCTCGTGCGTGCCGCCCAGCGGCGTCGGGATGGTGTTGGCATAGGCGCTGAGGAAGCCGTCCCCCTGCTCCAGCCAGGTCACCGCCCATTCCGCGCGGCCCTGGCCGTCGGGAAAGGAGACCTCGCCCGACCAGGGGGCGGGGACCACCGTGGCGCGGTTCTCCACGGCGGCGGCCAGGAAGTCCGACAGCCCGCCCGGGAAATGCAGCGTGGCGGCGGCGGGGGTCTCGTCCCTGATCAGCTCCGGGTCGCAGGACCAGCGGATCTCCACGCCCTTGTAGAGATAGGCCTTGGAACGGCAGAGCCGGTACAGGCGGGCGGGGGAGAAGAGCTGCTTGCCGAAGATCTCCTGGTCCGGCGTGAACCGGATCGTGGTGCCCCGCCGGTTCTGCACCGGACCGGCGTTCTTCAGCTTCGTGACCGGCTTGCCGCGCTCATAGGCCTGGGTGAACAGGGTGCGGTCGCGGGCGACCTCCACCTCCATGCGCTCGCTCAGCGCGTTCACCACCGAGGAGCCGACGCCGTGCAAGCCGCCCGAGGTGTCGTAGGCCTTGCCAGAAAACTTGCCGCCCGAATGCAGCGTGGTGAGGATCACCTCCAGCGCCGAGAGCTTCGGGAACTTCGGATGCGGATCGACCGGGATGCCACGGCCATTGTCGCGGACGGTCAGCCGGTTGCCGGGCTCCAGCGTGACCTCGATGCGGTCGGCATGGCCGGCCACCGCCTCGTCCATGGAGTTGTCGAGAATCTCCGCCGCCAGGTGGTGCAGCGCGTTCTCGTCGGTGCCGCCGATATACATGCCCGGGCGCCTGCGGACAGGCTCCAGCCCCTCCAGCACCTCGATATCGGCCGCGGAATAGCTCTGGTTTGCGGGCCCCTTCTGAGGGCGGCCGCCGAACAAGTCGTTCATGTTGTGTTCCGGTCCCCCGCCGGGAAAATAGGCCGTGCGGACCGGAACCGCAAGTTTCGCGGACACGAATGGGCGGATTTCCGCCCGTTACAGGGAAGGACAGGAAAAACCCCTCCGCCCTGGCCAGAGACCAGCGGGAGGGGCTTCGGGAATCCCGGAACGCGATCCGGGTGCCGCGTGCCGCCGGGGGGAGGCCCCCGGCGGGCGGCCGGGATCAGGTGCCGTGGCCGTGGAGGTGGGCTTCCAGCATCCACAGGTTCTTGTCGATGGCGCGGGACAGCTCGGTCAGCAGGTCGGCCGTATCGGCGTCGCCCGCATCGTCGGTCTCGTCGATGCCGTCGCGCAGCGCCTTGCCGACCTGGGCATAGCGGTCCGCCAGCTCCTTCACATGGCCGATGCTGTCCAGCAGGTCGGCCGGATAGGGCGGCAAGCGGGTGGTGTTGGCAAGGTTCTGCGTCGTGCCGTTCGCCACGCCGCCCAGCAGCACCATGCGCTCGGCGAGCATATCGGACTGCTCGTTCAGAGCGTTGTAGAACTTCTCCAGCATCTCGTGCAGGCCGATGAAGTTCGTGCCCTTCAGGTTCCAGTGCGCCTGCCGGGTGGCGTTGTAGAGATCGATCGAGTCCGTCAGCAGCGCCTGGAGCGTGGTGAGCGAGACATTCTTGGCGTTCTCGCCGACGCTGTTCCGGGTCGGCCAGCGGGTGCCCGAATAACCCGTGTCACCCTTGCTCTGAGTCTTGGCCATGGAATCGACTCCTTGAGGTGGTCCGTGTGGATCTTTATCCGGAACGCCGTGGCGTTCCGCTACCGCGCCAGCGCGTGGCGTGGATGAAGGTTTCAGGGCTCCAGGCTGAGGAAGCGCTGCGCCAGGGCGGGCTCGCTGCCGCGGTGCAGCGCGGCGGCGCGGGCCAGGATTGCGGCATCCGCATCGGTCATGCGCCCGGCCTCCCGCAGGTGCTCCGTCCACGACTCCATGGTCCAGAGTTCCACGAAGCGCTCCGGATGCGCGACATCCTCATAGAGCCGCCAGTTCACCGCCCCGGCCCGCATCCGCACGCCCCGGACCTCGCGCATGGCAGCCAGGAACTCGGCGCGGTCCACCTCGGGCACGAGGTAGCGGACCGACTCCATGACCGGCAGCGCGTCGCGCGCCAGGACGGGCGCCAGGCCGGGATCGGGGCTCTCGGGCGCCGGGTGCAGGATGTCCGCGCCGGGCGGGGGCGGGGGCGGCGGGTTCTCCATGGGCAGGCGCCGCAGCGCCCAGGCGCCGAGGGCGCCGCCGATGCCGAAGCCGGCCAGGGTGGCGGGGATGCCGAAGGCCTCGCCCGCCGCGCCGGACAGCACGGAGCCCACAGCCATCGCCCCGAAGGTGGCCACCTGATAGAGCCCCATCGCCCGCGCCCGCACCCAGGATGGGGCCGAGAGCTGCGCCGAGGCGCCGAAGGTGCTGGCCGCCGAGATCCAGCAGGCGCCATAGACCAGCATGGCCAGGATGGCCGGCAGCCAGTGGCGCGACAGCCCCAGCACCACCAGCGCCACGCCCATGGCGGCGGTGCCCAGCACCACCAGGGTGGAGAAGCTCATCCGGCTGCGCAGCGCCGGGAGCAGGAAGCCGGCGCAGACCGCCCCGGTGCCCATGGCCGCCAGCATCAGCCCGAAGGCCTCCGGCCCCAGGCCGAGCTGGCGCCGCACCAGCAGCGGCAGCAGCCCCCAGATCGCCGCCCCGGCGAAGAAGGTGACCAGCGAGCGCAGGATGGTGCCGCGCAGCGCCGGGCTCGCCACCACGAAGCGGACGCCGGTCCGCATGGCGGACAGGAAGTGCTCGTTGGGCAGGCGCCCGGCCGGGGCCTGCCGCCGCCACAGGAACAGCGCCACCACCAGCACCAGCACGCAGGCGGCGTTCAGGGCGAAGGTCGCCTGCGGCCCCGCCACGCCCATCAGCAGCCCGCCCAACGCCGGGCCGAGGGCACGGGCGAGGTTGAAGCCGATGCCGTTCAGCACGATGGCTTGGGCCAGATCGGCACGCGGCACCAGTTCCGGCGTCACGGCGGAAAAGGCCGGGAAGTTGATGGCCGAGCCGATGCCCAGGGCGAAGGTCAGCGCCAGCAAACCCCAGGGGCCGATCAGCCCCACAGCCGCCAGAAGGCAGAGCAGCAGGGCGGAAAAGCACATCCAGAGCTGCGCCCCGATCAGGAAGCGCCGCCGGTCGAGGATATCGGCCAGCGCCCCGGCCGGCATGGCCAGCAGGAAGACGGGCAGCAGGCTCGCCGTCTGCACCAGGGCGACCATGCCGGGGCGCCCGTCCAGGATGGTCATCAGCCAGCCGGCGCCCGTGTTCTGCACCCACAGGCCCATGTTGCTGAACAGCGTCGCCGTCCACAGCAACCGGAAGTTCGGATGACGCAGGGGCTGGAAGGCGGCTGGCAGCGGCATGGGACTCGGGGACCGGCTTCTGGCTTGGACGGAAGACCGGCTTAACCCGTCGGGCGGGGTGGCGCGACCCGCGCCGTGAGGCGGGAAAGGTCCGGGGAGGAAAGGGCAGGGGCGGGGCGAGCCATGATGGAGGCGATGGGGCTGCCATGCCAGCCCTTGCATCGGGGGCAGGGAGCGTACCATATTTTGATACACGCCACGCATCCCCCCAATATCGGCGTGCGTTCATTGCGTACATCATTCGTCCACTTTGATGGATCACAGTCACGGGCAAGAAAAGCAACCGCAGCGTGTTCCGCGACCGTCCTTGACGACACGGCAATGCAGGGAGAGTGCCAGAACCATGTTCTATGACGCCTATCAGGCGCAGCAGGATATCCTTGCGCCGTTCCAGGGCTTCGCACGCGGAAGCAGCCGGCTTCTCCGCCAGTTCGACGAGGCCATGCCGGGCGTCTTCCCCCTGCGCCACTGGGCGGCGATGTTCGACATCCTGGGCGCGGCCCGGACGACGCATGAGCGCCCGCCCTTCGGCTTCACCTCGGTCCAGGTCGATGGCGAAACCGTCGCCGTGACCGAGGAAGCGGTGCATGCCATGCCCTTCGGCACCCTGCTGCGCTTCCGCAAGGACACGAAGCGGAAGCAGACGCCGGTCCTGCTGGTGGCGCCCATGTCCGGCCACTTCGCCACCCTGTTGCGTGGCACGGCGGCGACGATGCTGCCGGACTACGACGTGCATATCACCGACTGGCACAATGCCCGCGAGGTCCCCGTCAGCGCGGGCTCCTTCGGCTTCGACGGCTTCGTGGCGCATATCGCCGGCTTCCTGCGGGCGATGGGACCGGGTGCGCATGTGGTGGCGGTCTGCCAGCCGGCCGTGCCGGTGCTGGCCACGGCCGCGCTGATGGCGGAGGAACGCGACCCCGCCCGGCCGCGCAGCCTGACGCTGATGGCCGGGCCGATCGACACGCGCGTCAACCCGACCTCCGTGAACGAGCTCGCGACCTCCCGCCCCATCTCCTGGTTCGAGCAGCACCTGATCTCCACCGTCCCCTGGCGCTTCGCCGGGGCGGGGCGCCGCGTCTATCCCGGCGTGCTGCAGCTCACCGCCTTCCTGAACATGAACATGGACCGGCATGTGAAGGCCTATGCCGACCAGTTCCGCCATCTCGTCTCGGGCGAGGAGGAGGCGGCCGCGGCGCACCGCAAGTTCTACGACGAGTATCTCGCGGTGATGGACCTGCCGGCGGAGTTCTACCTGGAGACGGTGAAGATCGTGTTCCAGGACCACGCCCTGCCGCTCGGCAAGCTCACCGTCGGCGGCCGCCTGGTCCGGCCGGACCTCATCCAGGACATGTCGGTGCTGACGATCGAGGCGGAGCGCGACGACATCTGTTCCGTGGGACAGACGGCGGCGGCGCTCGACCTGTGCTCCGGCCTGCCGGCGGAGCGGAAGCGCAACCATGTGCAGAAGGGCGTCGGCCATTACGGCGTCTTCAACGGGCGCCGCTGGAACACCGAAATCTACCCGATGGTGCGCGAGACCATCGAATCCGCGAACCACGCGGCGGAAGCCACCGCCGCCTGACCCGGCTTCCATCGGCGGGGCGGCCGGCGGTGGCGCGATGCCACCCGCCGGCCGCCCCGTCCGCGTTTCAGCCCGCGCCCATCCCGAACTTCACCGCGGATAGCAGGGCGATCAGCCAGACCGCGCCCGACACCTGCCCGGCCTTGCCGGCCAGCACCTTGGTGACGGCATAGGTGATGAAGCCGATGCCGATGCCGGAGGCGATGGAGAAGGTGAGCGGCATGGACAGCGCGGTGATGATGGCCGGCGCGTAGTCGGTGAGGTCCTCCCAGTCCAGGTCGCGCAGCGACTTCGCCATCAGGCAGGCGACGAAGACCAGCGCTGGCGCGGTGGCATAGCCGGGGATGGAGGTGGCGAGCGGCGCCAGGAACAGCGTCAGCAGGAACAGCACCGCCACGGTCAGGGCGGTGAGGCCGGTGCGGCCCCCGGCCTGGATGCCCGCCGCGCTCTCGATGTAGCTGGTGGTGGTCGAGGTGCCGAGCACGGAGCCGATGATGGCGCCGCCACTGTCGGCCAGCAGCGCGCGGCCGAGGCGCGGCACGGAGCCGTCCGGCCGCATCAGCCCGGCGCGGTGCGTGGTGCCGATCAGCGTGCCCGCGTTGTCCAGCAGGTCCACGATGAAGAAGGTGAAGACGATCCCCGCCACGCCAAGGCCGATGGCGCCGGGGATGTCGAGCTGCAGGAAGGTCGGCGCCAGCGAGGGCGGCAGCGACACGACGCCGTGGAAGGTGGTCAGCCCGAAGGGGATGCCGAGCAGCGCGGTGACGAGGATGCCGATGATGATGCCGCCCGGCACGTTGCGGGCCACCAGGCCGGCGATCAGCAGGAAGCCGAGGCAGGAGAGCAGCACCTTCGGTTCCGCCACATGGCCCAGCCCGACCATGGTGGCCGGGTTCGCCACCACGAGCCCCATGCCCTGCAGCCCGATGATGCCGAGGAAGAAGCCGATCCCGGCGGCGATGCCGAGCTTCAGCGAGAGCGGGATGGTGTTGATCAGCCATTCGCGGATCCGCAGCACAGAGACTGCGAGGAAGATGAGGCCCGACAGGAAGACGGCGCCCAGCGCCACCTGCCAGGGGATGTGCATGCCGCCCACCACGGCGAAGGCGAAATAGGCGTTCAGCCCCATGCCCGGCGCCAGGGCGATGGGATAGTTGGCCAGCAGTCCCATCAATGCGGAGCCGATGGCGGCGGCAAGGCAGGTGGCCACGAAGGAGGCCCCCTGGTCGATGCCGGCGGCGGCCATGATGTTGGGATTGACCACGACGATGTAGACCATCGTCAGGAAGGTGGCGAAGCCCGCCATGATCTCCGTGCGCGGTGTGGTGCCGTGCTCGCGCAGGCGGAAAAACGATTCCACAGTCCCGATTCCCCCTCGGTGTGATCCGCCATGTTTCCACGGCGGCGAAGACGGGGGGAAGCAAGCGCGATGCCGACGGGCCGCGCCACCCGTCCTGGCGGCTCAGCCCCCGGCTCTAGCCCACTGGCTCGCCAGCCGGTGGGCGGTCGCGCAGCAGGGCGACGATGCAGAGATGGATGTCGTCGGTGCCATAGGGCTTGCCCAGCACCGTGGTGCCCCGGAACCGCTCGGGCACGATGGTGGCGGCGTCGAAGCCGGTGGTGAACAGGAAGGGAATCCCCCGCTCCGCCAGGACATCGGCCACGGGGAAGACGCTTTCCCCATCGAGGTCCACATCCAGCAGCGCGGCATCGATCCGTGCCGAAACGGCGAGGCGGATCGCCTGGGCCAGCGCGGCGGCGGGGCCGACAACCACGGCACCCCCATCCTCCAGCGCGCGGCTCACCTGCATGGCCACCAGCGCGGCATCCTCCACCACCAGGATGCGGCGCCCGGCGATGGTGCCCGGGGCCGGTTCGGGCCGGCGCGGCGCGGCGGTGGGCGAGGCGGGCGCGCTTTCCACCAGTTGCTTCAGCGGGATGGTCACCGCGCAGCGCAGCCCGGCCGGGTCGAAGTTGAGCTTCGCCTGGCCGCCGAGCTCATAGGAAAGGCCGCGTTCCACCACGGTCGAGCCGAAGCCGCGGCGGCGCGGCGGCTGCACCGGCGGGCCGCCGCTTTCCACCCAGTGCAGGATGATGCGCTCGCCATCCATGCTCCAGGTGACGGCGACCTGTCCCTCCGGCACCGACAGCCCGCCGTATTTCGCGGCATTCGTCGCCAGCTCGTGCAAGGCGAGGCTCAGCGCCAGCGCCGCCTTCGGCTTCAGCCGGACCTCCGGCCCCGCGACGGTGACGCGCTGCTCGCTGGCGTTGCGATAGGGACGAAGCTCCTCCTCCGCCAGGGCCCGCAGGTCCGCCCCCTCCCAGCGCGTGCTGGTCAGCAGGCTGTGCGCCACCGCCATGGCGCGGATGCGCCGGTCGAAGTCGTGGACGAAGCCTTCCAGGTTGCCGGCGCCGCTCTTGGTGTGGCGCACCAGGGCCTGGATATTGGCCAGGGTGTTCTTCACCCGGTGGTCCAGCTCCGCCATCAGCAGGTCCTGCTGCGCCCGGGCGCGCCCGCGCTCCTCGGAGGCATCCTCGATCCGGCGCAGCACCACTTCCAGCAGGCTGAGCTGCAGCGCCTGCGCCGCCTCGATCTCCACCGCCCGCCAGGGCCGGGCGCGGCCATGCACCGTCTCGGTCCAGGTGGCGAAGGAGGCGCGGGGCGAAAGCTGCCCGGGCCCGGCGCCCGGTTCCACCGGCTTGTCCGGGTTGCCCGCCCAGTGGAGCGTCCGCACCATCTCCGGCCGGAACCAGAGGATATAGTCCTGGGGCGCGCGGCTCACCGAGAGCGCGAGGACGCCGCTGGCGACATCGGCGAATTCCCGGGACGGGGGATAGAGCTCCGGCAGGCGGTCCAGCGCCACGATCCGCTCCTCGACGGTGCCGCGCAGCCATTCCACCAAGCCGTTGACCTGCTCCCGCGTCGGGGTCTGGCCGGCCGTGGCATATCGCCCCGAGGCCATCACCGCCACGCCGCCCGCCTCCAGGTAGTCGAGCAGGTTCGGCCGCTGCCGGATCAGTCCCTCGCCGAGTTCCTCCTCCTGCGCCATGACCTGCTCCAGATGCTCGTGCACCCGGCGCATGCGCAGCGCGTCCTCATGGTCCTCCCGCTGCTCCAGCGTTTCGAGCTGCAGCGAGAACATCTGGGCGAAGATCTCGCAGGCCGCGCGCAGGGCGACGGGCAGGTGCCAGGCGGTCCGGTGGTGGCAGGCGATGAGCCCCCAGAGCCGCCCGCCCTGCTGGATGGACAGGGACATGGAGGCCTGTACGCCCATGTTCCGCAGATACTGCAGATGGATCGGGGAGACCGCGCGCAGCGAGCAGTCGGACATGTCCAGCGCCTCGCCCGTCCGCGGGCTGAGCGCCGGCATGAGCGGTTCCGGGATATAGTGCGCGTCCGGGATCAGCCGCATCCAGTTGCGCAGGTAGAGGGCGCGGGCCTGCTTCGGGATATCCGAGGCGGGGAAGTGCAGGCCGAGATAGGAGCCGGTCCCCTCCGCCCTGGCTTCCGCCACGACGCAGCCCGTGTCGTCGGGCTCGAAGCGGTACACCATCACGCGGTCGAAGCCGGTCATGTCGCGGATCGTCGCGGCCGCCGCCTCGCAGTACGGCCGGGCGGTCGCGGCACCCTGGAGGCTGGCGATCATGCCCTGGACCAGGACCAGAGTGTCGTCCTGGCGCACCGGGCCCGGCACGCCCCGGGGCTCGATCTCCACGATGATCCCGGCGGGGCTGTCGCGGCCCTGAAGGTCGAAGAAGCGGCCCGGGCGCAGTTCCACCCCGCTCAGCAGCCGGGCCCCCGTGGGAAGGCGAGGCGGGCCGGGCTCCTGCGGGGCGGGAGCGGGGGTGCAGAGCGCCTGGATGGCATCGGACGGCAGGAACCGGCCCGCCTCCTCGCCCAGCGCCGCATCCAGCGGGATGCCCAGGAGATGCTGCATGTCCCCGGTGGCCTGCAGGACCCGCAGCGTGTCCGGGTCCAGCACCAGCAGCAGCCCGTGGGGCTGGATGGAGGCCGGGACATGGATCGGCTCGCGGTCGCAGGTGCTCGTGTCCGGGCGGCCGGGCAGGGCGTGGAGGTCGGGCAGCGGCAGGGAGGGCGGGGGCCGGGTCACGCCGGCGCCCCGGCCAGCGCGGCGCGGCCGGGTTCGTGCCGGGCCTCCGTGGCGGAAAGCCAGGATTCCAGGCGGTGGAAACTGTCGCGGGCCGCGTCGCAGGCGCCCCCGGCATCGGTGCAATGAAGCGCCAGCGCCTGGCGGAAGCGCCGCCAGCCCTCGCCGACCGGCCGGCCCAGGCTGGCATGGAAGGATGCGCCGCGTTCCGGACCCAAGCCCAGCGCGGCCTCCGCCCGGCGCAGGATCACCTGTCCGCCGAGGGCGGAGCCTTCCAGCACGTAGAGAGCGCCGAAGGCGGCATCCCGTGTTGCGGGAGGGGGCGGGGACGGGGCGAGGGGCAGGGCGTCCAACCCCGCGGACGGCAGGCCCAGGAAGCGGAGGTCGTTCCGCAGCAGCGGCGTGCGCCAGCGGGCTGTGTCGGGCGCGAGGCCGGTGGCCTGCCAGTCGAAGCGGTCCAGCATCGCCTCCAGCGGCGCCACGATGCCCAGCATGGCCGAAAGGAAGCGCGCATAGGCCGCCGAGGATGCCAGGTGCCGGTCCAGATCGATCCCGGCGTCGAGACGGGCGTGCAGGGTGGCTGTGGCGTCACGCAACGCCGTCAGGACGTCCGCTGAGGTCAATTGGCCGTTTCCAGCGTCACGATGCTTCCTCCGGCACAGTGTTTCACGAAAGATCGAAAATAGAGGTCCGTGGCCACGGCGCAAGGAGCGGGCGGGACCGGCTTCCGACAAGAACAAGCGAGCGGAAAGCACGAAGGGCGCCTCGCGGCGCCCTTCGAAACCCCTGCTCCGCCGGCCGGGCCACCCGCGGTGGGCGGCCCGGAACGGTGGATCAGGCGGAGTAGTACATCTCGAACTCGACCGGGTGCGGCACGTGCTCGAAGCGGTAGACCTCGTTCCACTTCAGGTCGATGTAGCTCTCGATCTGCTCCCGGGAGAAGACGTCGCCCGCGAGCAGGAACTCGTGGTCGGCCGCCAGGCTCTCCAGCGCCTCGCGCAGCGAGCCGCACACCGTCGGGATATCCTTCAGCTCCTCCGGCGGCAGGTCGTAGAGGTCCTTGTCCATCGGCTCGCCCGGATGGATCTTGTTCTTGATCCCGTCCATCGCCGCCATGGTGAGCGCCGCGAAGGACAGGTAGGGGTTCGCGGTCGGGTCGGGGAAGCGGACCTCGACGCGCTTGGCCTTCGGGCTGGTGGTGTAGGGGATGCGGCAGGAGGCGGAACGGTTGCGCGCCGAGTAGGCGAGCAGCACGGGGGCCTCGAAGCCCGGGATCAGGCGCTTGTAGGAATTGGTGGACGGGTTGGTGAAGGCGTTGATCGCCTTGGCGTGCTTGATGATGCCACCGATGGCGAACAGGCACATCTCCGACAGGTCGGCATAGCCGTTGCCCGCGAACATGGGCTTGCCTTCCTTCCAGATGGAAAGATGGGTGTGCATGCCCGAGCCGTTGTCGCCATAGATCGGCTTCGGCATGAAGGTCGCGGTCTTGCCGTAGCTGTGGGCGACGTTGTGGACGCAGTACTTGTAGATCTGCATCTGGTCGGCCATCGTCACCAGCTTGCCGAAGCGGGTGCCCAGCTCGTGCTGCGACTGCGCCACCTCGTGGTGGTGCTTCTCGCCCGGCAGGCCCATCTCGATCATGGTCGAGAGCATCTCGGCGCGCAGGTCCATCTCGCTATCGACCGGCGGGACGGGGAAGTAGCCGCCCTTCACCAGCGGGCGGTGGCCCATGTTCCCCTCGGGGTAGTCCTTCATGTTGGCCCCGGGGCCCTCGATGCTCTCGAGCTTGTAGTGGCCGAAGTTGCCGCCGGTGCCGAACTTGACGTCGTCGAACACGAAGAACTCGGCCTCGGCGCCGACCAGCACGGTGTCGCCGATGCCGGAGGACGCCACATAGGCCTCGGCCTTCTTGGCGGTGCCGCGCGGGTCACGGGCATAGGCCTGGCCGGTCGAGGGCTCGATGATGTCGCAGAAGAGGATCAGCTGCGGCTTGGCCGAGAACGGGTCCATGCAGGCATTGGCCGTGTCCGGCATCAGGATCATGTCGGACTCGTTGATCGCCTTCCAGCCGGCGATCGAAGAGCCGTCGAACATGATGCCGTCCGTGAAGACCTCTTCGGAGACGGTCGAGACGTGCTGGGCCGTGTGCTGCCACTTGCCCTTCGGATCGGTGAAGCGGAAGTCCACGTACTCGACGGAATTCTCCTTGATCATGTCCATGACCTTGGAGACGCCGTCCGGGACCCCCGGGGCTGCTGCGGGCTTCTTCGCCATCGTGTCCTGATCCTGTTCCCTAGAACGTGGCAATCACTTCGCGGGCCGTCCGGCCCACGTTCCGCCGGCCGCCGGCCCCTGCGGGTTCCCTCGGGACACCCAACCCGGAGCCGGTCGCCCGGAATCTCGCTGTGTCAGACGGCGTCCTCGCCGCGTTCCCCGGTCCGGATGCGGATCACCTCCTGCACGTCGGACACGAAGATCTTGCCGTCGCCGATCCGCCCGGTGCGGGCGGCCGTGGTGATGGCCTCGATGGCGCGTTCCGCCAGGTCGTCGGGGCAGATCACCTCGATCTTCACCTTGGGCAGGAAATCCACCACGTATTCGGCGCCGCGATAGAGCTCCGTATGGCCCTTCTGCCGCCCGAAGCCCTTGGCCTCCACGACCGTCAGGCCCTGGAGCCCGATCTCATGGAGGGCGTCCTTCACCTCGTCGAGCTTGAAGGGCTTGATGATGGCCTCGATCTTCTTCATCGGCTCCGCCGTCCCGTTTCCCCGCGCCACCTGACGGCGCGAGGGCCGTTTCCCCTCGCGATCGCCGGCCTTGTCCTGCCGGCGCTGGCCCGCGACACGGGCGTACCCGGTGTTGCACGGCCCGTGCCGCGCCGGCAATGGCCGTGGCGGGCGGTTTTCACCGCTCACGCCCCTGGGATGCGCCGTTCCGGGCGGCATTCTGCCCGTTTTGGCGGCAGATGCCACCAGGAGACATGGTTGCGCCACCGTGGCGGGGGTCCCATTATCCTCCCGGGCCTGGAAACCCGCACGGAAAACCCGGCATGGCGCCGGCCGGACCGTTGCGCCGGAGTCGGGCCGCCGCATCCCCAGACCCCCGCGCCAGGGCCCGCTTCCGGGTCCGCCGCGGCGGGTTCCGTGAGAATCGGGAGCGCCCCGCCGGGTCTCCCATCGGAAACGAAGCACACCCAGAGATGAAGCCTCCAGGCAGCCCCCAGAACGTCGAATCGAAGGCCGCCCGGCCGCAGAACGCCCTGCTCTCGGCCACCGGCACCACGGTCTTCACCGTCATGTCGGCGCTGGCGGCGCAGCACGGGGCGATCAACCTCGGCCAGGGCTTCCCGGACGAGGAAGGGCCGGCCGATGTGGTGCGGGCCGCGGCGGATGCGCTGCTGGACAACCGCAACCAGTACCCGCCGCTGACCGGCGTGCCCGAGCTGCGCGAGGCCGTGGCCGCCGCGAACCACCGCTTCTATGGGATGGAGATCGACCCGGTGGCGGAGGTGGTGGTGACCTCCGGCGCCACCGAGGCGATCACCGCCTGCCTGATGGCGCTGCTCGACCCGGGCGACGAGGTGGTGCTGATCGAGCCGCTCTACGACACCTACCTGCCGGTGGTGCGGATGCTGGGCGCGGTGCCGAAGCTGGTGCGCCTCTCGCCTCCGAAATGGGAGCTGCCGCGCGCCGAACTGGCCGCCGCCTTCGGCCCGAAGACCAAGGCGATCCTGCTCAACAGCCCGATGAACCCCGCCGGCAAGGTCTTCACCGCCGCCGAGCTGGCCTTCATCGCCGAGCTGGTGCAGCGCCACGATGCCTACGCGGTCTGCGACGAGGTCTACGAGCACCTGACCTTCGACGGATGGAAGCACATCCCGCTGATGACGCTGCCCGGCATGCGCGAACGCTGCCTGCGCATCGGCTCGGCCGGCAAGACCTTCAGCCTGACCGGCTGGAAGGTGGGCTACATCACCTGCGACCGCTCCGTCGCGCCGAACGTGGCCAAGGCGCACCAGCTCCTGACCTTCACCACGCCGCCCAACCTGCAGCGGGCGGTGGCGCTGGGGCTGGGCAAGGAGGACGGCTATTTCGAGGCGCTGTCCGCCGGGCTCCAGGCCAGGCGCGATCACCTCGCGGCGGGGCTGGAGCGGCTGGGCTTCGGCGTGCTGCCCGCCATGGGCTCCTACTTCATCACCGCCGATTTCCGGCCGCTGGGCTTCGCCGGGGACGACGTGGCCTTCTGCCGCCACATCACCGAGGCGGCGCGGGTGACGGCGATCCCCGTCAGCGCCTTCTATGCCGGGCCGGACGCACCCAGCCACTATGCCCGCTTCGCCTTCTGCAAGCGGCGGGAGGTGCTGGACGAGGCCCTGGCGCGGCTGGAGGCCTGGAAGGCCGGGCGCGAGCAGGCGGGCGGCCAAGCGGGCGGCCAAGCGGGCAGCAAGGCGCGGGTGGTCTAGGACGGAGGGAAGGGAAGGCGGTAGGGGACGCGCCAAACTTCGCGCGCGACCCCCGTTGACGACGCCACGGGCGGGCCTTACACCGCGCCACACCGTGTGGCGGCCTTAGCTCAGTCGGTAGAGCGCCAGGTTGTGGTCTTGGATGTCACGGGTTCGAATCCCGTAGGTCGCCCCACCCTTCTCCCCCCCTTCACAGGCGTTGATCCATCGGGATGCTCCCCGGGCTGTTCCGGCCGGGACAGGGGCATCCGGCGATCCGGGGGTTGAGCGTAAGATGCAGTTCGACATGGCGATCGTGGGCGGCGGGCCGGTGGGCCTTGCCTTCGCGCGGGAAATGGCCGGCAGCGGGCTTTCGCTGGCGCTGATCGAGACGCAGGCCGAGGCGCGGCTGGCCGACCCCGGTTTCGACGGGCGCGAGATCGCGCTCACCCATCTCTCGCAGGACCTGCTGCGCGCCCTGGGCGCCTGGGACCGGCTGCCCTCCGGCGCCGCCTCGGCACTGCGCGAGGCGCGGGTGCTGAACGGCGGCTCCCCCTATGCCCTGCATTTCGACGTGTCCGACCGGGCCGAGGCGGCGCTCGGCCAGCTCGTCCCGAACCACCTGATCCGCCGCGCGCTCTTCGCCACGGTGCAGGGGCAGGCGGGGCTGACGCTGCTGGCCGGCACCAGCGTCACCAACGCCACGATCACCCGCCAGGGTGCCCGGCTGGCATTGTCCGACGGGCGGGAGATCGGCGCGAAGCTGGTGGTGGCGGCGGACACGCGCTTCTCGCCGCTCCGCAAGGCGCAGCGGATCGGGGCGGACGTGACGGATTTCGGCAAGTCCATGCTGGTCTGCCGCCTGGAGCACGAGGGCGAGCACGGGCATGTCGCGACCGAATGGTTCGGCCATGACCAGACCATCGCCATGCTGCCGCTGAACGGCCGCTGCTCCTCCGCGGTGATCACCCTGCCCAGGCCGGAGATCGAGCGGCTGGTGGCCCTGGACGGCAGCGCCTTCTCGGCCGAGGTGACGGAGCGCTACCGCCGCCGCCTCGGCGCGATGCGGCTGGTCAGCAGCCGCCACGCCTATCCGCTGGTCACCGCCTATGCCCGGCGCTTCGTGGCGATGCGCTTCGCCCTGATCGGCGACGCGGCGGTGGGGATGCACCCGGTGACGGCGCATGGCTTCAACCTCGGCCTGCGCGGTGCGCACACGCTGGCGGAGGAGCTGCGCGGCGCCCTGGCGCGCGGCGCGGACCTCGCCCGGGCGGAGGCGCTGGACGCGCCCCTGGCCGCCTATGAATCGCGGCACCGCCGGGCGAGCTGGCCGCTCTATGCGGGGACCAACCTGCTGGCGAAGCTCTATACGGACGAGCGCGCCCCGGCGCGCCTCGCGCGCCACGCGGCGCTGCGCCTGGGCAACCGGCTGACCCCCTTCAAGCACATCATCCGCGGCATGTTGATGGAAAGCGACGGGCCGCGCCCTTCCGCCCGGGGGTAGGGCACCGCTGCGCCTCCTGCTCATCCGCCACCTGCCCGTGCCGGAGGGGGCGGGGCGCTGCTATGGCCGCCTCGACCTCGCGGCGCGGCCAGCGGAGCCGGTGGAGATCGCCGCCCTGCACCGGGACATCGCCTGGCTGCACCGGCCCGCCCTGCTGAGCAGCCCGGCCCGGCGCTGCCGGGACCTCGCGCGCCGTCTCGGCCCGGCGCCGCGCCTGGAGCCGCGGCTGCGGGAGCTGGACTTCGGCGACTGGGAGGGCATGCCCTGGGATGCCGTGCCCCGCGCGGCGCTGGACGCCTGGGCCACCGATCCCGCCGGCTTCATCCCCCCGGGCGGCGAGGGGATGGCCGATTTCCTGGCGCGGCTGGGTGCCCTGGCCGAGGCGCTGCGCCATGCGGCCCGGGATGCCGTGCTGGTGACCCATGGCGGGCCGATGCGGGTGCTGCCCGCGCTGCTGCGGGGGGAGGCACCGGACCTGCTCGCCCCCGCGCCGGGCTTCGGCGGCGTGGTGCGGGTGGAACTGCCGCCCGGGCCAGGGTCATCGCCCCCGTAATCATCCCGGCGGCAACAGGGTGGCGAGGTCCACCGCCCCGGCCATGGCCAGATAGCCGATCCGGTTCGGGTGCAGCCCGTCCCCCGCGCCCCCCACGGTGCTGCCCGGCACCATCTCGGGCCGCAGCCCGCCCGTGGCCGGGTCGAGGGTGGCGCGGTCGAAATCCGCCACCGCGTCGAACAGGCCGGAATGCCGGATGGCGTCGTTGACCGCACGCCGGCGCGCATCCTGCTCCGCGCCGCCATGCGCGGGGTTGGTGCTGGCCAGGGCCGAAACGAGCGTGGCGCCCACCAGCCGCACACCGGGAATGCCGGCCCGCAGGCGCCGGGCGCCTTCCCGCATCCCCGCCAGCACCGTCCCGGGCACCACGCCGTTGCCGCGGGCGAGGTCGTTGATCCCCAGCGCCCAGATCACGCTGCGGACGCCGGACAGGCGGATCACGTCCCGCTCCAGTCGTTCCAGGGCGGGTGGGCCGCCCGGCCAGGGGGAGGCGGGACCGTAGCCCTCCGGCCCCAGGATGCGGTTGCCGTTGATCCCCGCATTCACCACGGACACCGGCCCGCCATGGGCGGCGCGGAGGCGCCATGCCAGCGCGTCCGGCCAACGGTCGTCGCCATTCAGCGTGGCGCCGACGCCATCGGTGATGGAATCGCCCAGGGCGACCACCATGGGCAGGCCGGGCGGGGCCTGCATGTCCACCGCGTCGAGAAAGAACCAGGAGGTGGTCGGGAAGGGGAAGCCCGCCTCGTCCTCCCGCTCCCCCAGCGGCCCGCTTCCCGGCGCGGAGAGGTAGGAGGTCTGGAGCGCCGTGGCGTGCCAGGTCATCGGCCCGCTCGCCCCGGGGACATGAAAGGACACGGCCAGCTTCCGGCCTTCCAGCAGGACAGGCGACGGATCGGCGAAGGGCAGGGGGACGGGATCGGACCAGGCCTCGCCGCCGGGCGGGATCGAGATGCGCCCCTCGCCCCCGAAGCGCAGCGGCCGGTTGCTGCCGGGCAGCAGCGCGGCGCCGCCGGCCTGCAGCCCCACCCAGGCATCACCGATCGCCAGTGCCCGCGTGCCGAAGGCGTTGGAGAAGCGCAGCCGCAGGCGCGGCCCCCAGAAGCCTGGCCGCAGCACCATGCGGAAGCTCTGGTCGCGGGCCCCGCCGGCCGGGTCGGGCAGGCTGTAACGCTGCTCCGGCTGGGCGGAGGTGAAGCCCACGGGATAGGGTCCCTGGGCGGAGGCGGCCCAGGTGGTGGTCCAGGTGGTGGTCCAGGCCGCGCCCTCCGGGGAGGGCTGCGAGGCGGCGGGCCATGCCGCGGAAGCCAGCGCGGCGGCGGGCAGGGCGCGCAACAGCCCGCGCCGCGGGAACGCCTGGAAAGGGTGGGCTTGTCCCGGATCGGCCATGCCGCAGCCTCCCATCCCCGGGGGCCGGGCGGCAAGTCACCCAGGCCCCGCCCAGTGGCCCAGGCTGGCCGCCAGCAGGCTCAGCACCACGGCCTCGGCCAGTTGTTCGCAGGCACCCAGCACATCCCCCGTATGGCCGCCTACCTGGCGGCAGGCCAGCCGCGCCATGCCCAGGGCGCAAAGGCCGGTGAGCAGGATTCCACCCAGCGCCACCGGCAGGGGCAGCAGAAGCAGGGCAGGCAGCGCCGCTAGCGCCAGTCCGCCCGCCAGCAGCCCGGCGCCTGGCCGCCCGAGCAGTGCCGCCAGCCCGTCCGGCCGCGCGGGCGGCGCCAGGGCGAGCACACCCAGGATCGCCCCCCGCCCCAGCGCCCCGCTGACCACGAGCGACGCCACCATCGCCCATGGCCTTGGCATCGCCGCCAGGGCGAGGCCCCGGATGCCGAGGGACAGCGCCAGCGCCAGCACGCCATAGCTGCCGATCCGGCTGTCACGCATGATCTCCAGCTTGCGCGCCCGGCCGCGCCCGCCCCCGAAGCCGTCGGCGGTGTCGGCCAGCCCGTCCTCGTGCAGCGCCCCGGTCAGCAGCAGCAGCGCCGCCAGCGCCCAGGCCGCCGCGAGCCCGCCCGGCAGCCCCAGCCACAGCCCCAGCGCCCCCGCCGCGCCGCCCAGCAGCCCGGCCAGCGCGCCGACCAGCGGATAGGCCCAGACGCCGCCGGACAACCCGCCCGTCCAGCCCCGCCGCGCCAGGGCGCCAACCGGCAGGCGCGTCAGCACCATGGCGGCGCCCACCAGGTCGTCCCGCAGCCGCCCGGCGAGGCGGCGGATCACGCCTCGCGGTCCGACACTCCGGCCTCGGCGAAGGTGGCCATGCCCGCATGGCAGGCCAGCGCGGCGCGGAGCAGCGGCACGGCCAGGGCGGCACCCGAAGCCTCGCCCAGCCGCAGGTCGAGATCGAGCAGCGGCTCCATGCCCAGAGCGGCGAGCAGCGTGGCACAGCCGGCTTCGGCGGAACGGTGCGCCGCCCGGGCATGGTCCAGCCCACCGGGGCACAGGCGGGCCAGCGGCGCCACGGCGGCGAGGCAGACATAGCCGTCGAGCAGCACCGGCACGCCCTGCTGCCGGGCGGCCAGGGCGGCTCCGAGCATGGCCGCCATCTCCCGCCCGCCCAGGGCACGCGCGGCCTGCAGCGGGTCCCGCCGCGCCTCCGGATGCCGCGCCAGGGCGGCGTCCACGGCCGCGCGCTTGCGGGCGAGGCCGGCATCGTCCACCCCCGTGCCGCGCCCGGCCCAGCGATGTCCGCCGCCGCCGAACAGGGCGGCGGCGAGGGCGGCGGCGGCGGTGGTGTTGCCGATGCCCATCTCGCCCAGGCAAAGCAGCTCCGTGTCCGGCCGCAGCGCGGCATGGCCCATCGAGACGGCAGCGAGGAAATCCCCCTCCTCCATGGCCGGCCCCTCGGTGAAATCCCCCGTCGGGGTGTCGAGCGCCAGCGGCACCACGCGCAGCGCCGCCCCGGCCAGCCGGGCGAGCTGATTGATGGCGGCTCCCCCGGCGGCATAGTTCGCCACCATCTGCGCCGTCACCGAGGGCGGGTAGGGCGAGACGCCGCGCGCCACCACGCCGTGGTTGCCGGCGAAGACCAGCACCTCCACGCGCTCCAGCCCGGGCATGGCGCGCCGCTGCCAGCGCGCCATCCAGGCGGCCAGTTCCTCCAGCCGCCCCAGGCTGCCCGGCGGCTTGGTGAGCCGGGCCTGGCGCGCGGCCACCGCCCCGGCGGCGGCCTCGTCGCCCCCGGGCAGGTCCAGGCAGGCGGCATGGAGGGAGTCGAGGGTCGTGAAGGCGGTCATGTCATCCGTCGTCGCGGGCGATGGCGTGAAAGAAGCTGCCGCTGACCCGGCCCCGCCACGCCCCGGAGGGCGGCAGCGGCTGGCCGAGCCCGTCGGTGAGACTCGCGAAAGGCGCGTCGGCGCCAGGATCGGCCACCGTGGCATAGTGGAACTCATGGCCGCGCAGCACCGTCCCGGCGGGGCCGAGCGGCCCATCCGCCAGCAGCGTGGCGCGGCGATAGCCGAGGTTCATGCGGCGCTTCGCGAAGCTGGTGCGGTGGCCCAGCAGCCCGGCCATGCCATGCCATGCGCCCGCCGCATCCTGCAGCGCCTCGCCCAGCACCATGAAGCCGCCGCACTCGCCATGGACCGGATGCGCCCCGGCGAAGCGGCGCAGCCCCTCGCGGAAGCGCGTTGCGGCCGCCAATGCCGGGGCATGCAGTTCCGGGTAGCCCCCCGGCAGCCAGCAGGCGTCGCAGCCCTCCGGCGGCGCCTCGTCCGCCAAGGGGGAGAAGGGGTGGATCTCCGCCCCCGCCGCCCGCCAGCCATCGAGCAGATGCGGATAGGCAAAGGAGAAGGCGGCATCCCGCGCCAGGGCGATGCGCTGCCCCGGAGGCGGAAGACCCGGGCCATCCACCACCTCCCCGTCGGGCAGCGGCCCGGCCAGCGCCAGGATGCCATCGAGGTCCAGGGCCCCGCCCACCTCCCGCAACCGTTCCAGCAGCGCCGGAAGCGTCCCGAGTTCCTGCGCCTGGACGAGCCCGAGATGCCGTTCCGGCAGGGCGATCGCACCCTCCCGCATCAGGGCGCCCAGCACCGGCAGCCCGGTTTCCGCCATCTCCGCCTCCACCCCCGCCCGGTGGCGCGCACTGGCGACGCGGTTCAGCACCACTCCCGTCACCCGCACCCCCGGCCGGTGCAGGGCGAAGCCCCGCGCCACGGCGGCGGCCGATTGCGACTGCCCCGAGACATCCAGCACCAGCAGCACCGGCAGGCCCAGCGCCTCCGCCAGGTCGCCGCCGCTGCCGCGCCGCCCCGGCGGGCTGAGCGGCGAGGGCGCCAGCCCGTCGAACAGCCCCATCGAGGCCTCCACCAGCAGGACATCCGCATCCCGCCCCGCCTCCGCCGCCATCGCGCGCAGCACCGGCGCCGGCATGGCCCAGCTGTCGAGGTTGGGCGAGGGCCGCCCCGTCACCGCCTCGTGGAAGGCCGGGTCGATATAGTCCGGCCCCGACTTCGCCGCCCGCACCGCCACGCCCCGCGCCCGCAGCGCCGCCAGCAGCGCCAGCGCCACCGTCGTCTTGCCCGAGCCCGAGCGCGGCGCCGCCAGGATCAGGCCCTTCATGGCGTCTGGCCTTCTTGATCGGGCCGTTGGACCGGGAGGCGCTGCCTCCCGGACCCTCCGCTCAGGGGCACAGTGTGCCCCCGAGACCCCGCCATGAGCGCTCCGCGAGGAGGGGGAACAGGACGCCGGTCGCGATGGGCGCAACGGCGGTCGAGGCCCCCTCCTCGCGGAGCGCTCACAGGGTTCCAAGGGACTAACGTCCCTTGGCGGGGTGTCCAGAGGGGCAGGGCCCCTCTGGCCCCGGCCCGAACCACGAAGGGCCCACCGCCATGACAGGCCCCGGCGCCGGGCCTATGCTGGGCGGCGTGCAGACGGAGCGTCCCTTGCGCCGGGGCTGGACCACGGGGGCCTGTGCCACGGCGGCGGCGAAGGCGGCCTGCGCGGGTCTGCTGACCGGCCATTTCCCCGATCCCGTGACCATCCGCCTGCCGCGCGGGGAGGAACCCGGCTTCGCGCTCGCGGAGCAGCGGCTGGGGGAGGGCTGGGCCTCGGCGGGCGTGGTCAAGGATGCGGGCGACGATCCGGACGTGACGCATGGGGCGCTGGTGCGCGCCACGGTGCGGCGGGGAGAGGCGGGAAGCGGGCTGCGCTTCCGCGCCGGGCCAGGGGTCGGCACGGTGACGCGGCCGGGCCTGCCGCTGCCGGTGGGCGAGCCCGCCATCAACCCCGTGCCGCGCCGCATGATCGCCGAGGCGCTGGCGGAACTGGGCGCCGGGCCGGACCTGGAGGTGGAGATCTCCGTCCCGGGCGGCGAGGCGCTGGCGCAGCGGACGCTGAACCCGCGCCTGGGCATCCTGGGCGGCATCTCCATCCTGGGCACGACCGGGGTGGTGGTGCCCTATTCCTGCTCGGCCTGGATTCACTCCATCCATCGCGGCATCGACGTGGCGCGGGCCATGGGGCTGGACCACGTCGCCGGCGCCACCGGCAGCACCTCCGAGGAAGCCGTCCAGCGCCTGCACGGGTTGCCGGAACAGGCGCTGATCGACATGGGCGACTTCGCCGGCGGGATGCTGAAATACCTGCGCGCGCATCCGGTGCCGCGCGTCACCGTGGCGGGCGGCCTGGCGAAGATGACCAAGCTCGCCCAGGGTCGCCTCGACCTGCATTCCAAACGTGGCTCGGCCGATCTGGGCGCGCTGGCCGCCCTGGCGCGGGAAGGCGGCGTGCCGGAACCCGTGGCGGCGCGCATCGCCGCGGCGAACACCGTGGCCGAGGGCTTCGCCCTGGCGGCGGAGGCCGGGATCGCGCTGGGCGAGGCGGTGGCGCTGCGGGCCTGGGAAACGGCGGCGCATGTGCTGCTCGGCGCGCCCTCGATGCTGGAACTCGTGGTCTTCGACCGCGAGGGACGGCTGCTGGGCCGCGCGCCCTTCCGTCACGTCTCGCCGCCTTCCGCCCCCGTGGAGGCCTGAGGGCCAGCCCCGCCCCGGAAGCGGCGGCGGTAGTCGGGGCTGTAGAGCGCGCTCTCCCGGAACCCCTCGGCGGCGATGGCCGGGCCGACCAGCACCAGCGCGGTACGCTCCGCCGGGGACTCGGCCAGCTGCGCGGCGATGGTGGCGAGCGTGCCGCGCAGGATGCGCTCGTCCGGCCAGCTCGCCCGCACCACCACCGCCACGGGACATTCCGGGCCATGGAGCGGGGTGAGCGTCTCCACGATCCGCGCGATGGCATGGACGGCCAGGTGGATCGCCAGCGTCGCGCCCGTGGCTCCGAAAGCCTCCAGCGTCTCGCCCGGCGGCATGGCGGAGGCGCGGCCGGACAGGCGGGTGAGCACGACGCTCTGCGCCACCTCCGGCACCGTCAGTTCCCGGCCCAGCGCGGCGGCGGCGGCGGCGAAGGCGGGCACCCCGGGGGTCAGCGTACAGGGGATGCCGCGCGCCTCCAGCCGGCGGAGCTGCTCGGCCAGGGCGCTGTAGATCGACAGGTCGCCCGAATGCAGCCGGGCGACGTCCTGCCCCGCCTCGTGGGCGGCGACATACTCGCGCTCGATCTCGTCCAGGCTCATCGGCGCCGTGTCCACCAGCCGGGCGCCGGGCGGGCAGTGCTCCAGCATGGCGGCGGGGACGATGGAGCCCGCATAAAGGCAGACCGGGCAGCGGGCGAGGATGTCGCGGCCGCGCAGGGTCAGCAGGTCGGGCGCGCCAGGGCCGGCGCCGATGAAATGGACGGTCATGCGGGTCCTGTCGCGAGGGCACAGGTGGCGTTGGCGGAGGCGATGCGGGGCAGCACCAGGCGCCCGCCCGGCCCCGCCAGGGCCAGCGCGGCGGCCTCGGCCACGGAAGCCAGCCCCGTCGCGCGCAGGCTGGCCGCGGAATGGGTGGGGCAGCGGGGCTGCTCGGCTTCCAGCGCCACGCGCGGAACGGGCTGGATGGGCAGGCCGAGGCGCCCGGCGGCTTCGCGCGGCCCCGCCGTCCCGGCGCGGAACTCCGGAACGGCGAGGCGCGTGGCCCGGCACCCGGCCAGGGCCTCGGCGCGGCGCAGCAGCGCCTCGATTTCCTGCGCCGCGCAGAGCGGGCGGCAGCCGATGCCGGCGACGACCTCCCTCATGGCTTCTCGGCCGCCCACTGGGTGACGGTCATGGCCGGGCGGAAGCCGTGCATCCCCCCCAGCCGGTCCAGCCGCTCGACGCCGATCCGCGCCAGCGTGCCGCCCCACCGGCCGAGCGCGGCGGCGAGGGCGGACTCGCCCTCCAGCGTCACGGCATTGGCGACGATCCGCCCGCCGGGGCGCAGCGCCTCCCAGGCGGCGCCGAGCAGGCCCGGATGGCTCACCCCGCCGCCGACGAAGACCGCATCCGGCACCGGCTGGCCCGCCAGGGCCTCCGGGGCGCCACCCTCCACGACCCGCAGCGCCGGGACGCCCAGCAGCGCGGCATTGCGGGCGGCGCGGGCGGCCCGCTCGGGCCGGGGCTCGAAGCCGATGGCACGGTTGGCCGGATGGCGCAGCATCCACTCGATGCCGACGGAGCCCGAGCCGGCGCCGATATCCCAGAGCATCTCCCCCTGGCGCGGCGCGAGGCTGGACAGGGTGACGGCGCGGATCTCGCGCTTGGTGATCTGCCCGTCATGCTCGAAACACCCGTCCGGCAGCCCGCCGGCAAGCGGCAGGATGCGGGCGCCGGGCGCGGCCTCGACCTCCAGCGCCAGCAGGTTCAGCGGATCGATCGCCCCGGGCGGCCCGTCCTCGGCGCGGAAGCTCCGCCGGCGCTCGCGCGGTCCGCCCAGGGCTTCCAGCAGGTGCATCCGCGTTGAGCCGAAGCCATGCCGGCACAAGAAGCCGGCGACCGCTCCGGGCGTGGCGGCATCGGCGGCCAGGACCAGCACCCGCGCGCCCGGTTGCAGCGCCGGGCGCAACATCTCCAGCGGACGGCCGCAGAGCGAGACCGTCGCCACCTCCTGCATCGCCCAGCCGAGCCGCGCGCAGGCCAGGGCGAGCGAGGACGGCGCGGGCAGCGCCAGGAACTCCTCCGGCGGAACCAGCCGCGCCAGGCTGGCGCCGGCGCCGAACAGGAACGGATCGCCCGAGGCCAGCACTGCGACCGGCTGGCCGCGCAGCGCCATCAGCTCCGGCCAGCTTTCCGCGAGCGGGCTGCGCCAGGGATGCGCCTCGCCCCGGACCAGTGGCGCCGCCAGCGCCAGGTGCCGCCGCCCGCCGAAGACATGCGCGGCACCGGACAGCAGGCTGCGGGCGGCGGCGGACAGCCCCTCCACCCCGTCCTCGCCGAGCCCGATGATGCTAAGCCACCGCATCATGGACGACCTCTCGCCGACGCGAATCCTGCTCCTGGGCGGCAGCACCGAGGCCTCGGCGCTGGCCATCGTGCTGGCGGGGGACGAGCGCTTCGACACGGTGCTGTCGCTGGCCGGCGCCACGCGCTCCCCCCGGCCGCAGCCCGTGCCGGTGCGCCGCGGCGGCTTCGGCGGCGTGGCGGGGCTGGCGGCATTCCTGCGCGCCGAGGCGGTGGACCTGCTGATCGACGCCACCCACCCCTTCGCGGCGCAGATGTCGCGCCATGCGGTGGAGGCGGCGGCGCTGGCTTGCGTGCCGCTGCTGCGGATCGAGCGCCCGGCCTGGATGCCGGGTGAGGGCGACCGCTGGACCCCGGTGCCGGACATGGATTCCGCCACCCGCGCCCTCGGTGGGGCATGGGGCGAGGCACCGCGCCGCGTGCTGCTGACCGTGGGACAGAAGGAGCTGGCGCCCTTCCGCGCCGCGCCCTGGCACCACTACCTGATCCGCAGCATCGACCCGCCCGACCCGGCCAGCCTGCCGCCGCGCGCCACCTTCCTGCCGGGGGCCGGGCCCTTCACCGTGGAGGCCGAGCGCCGCCTGCTGCGCGAGCACGGCATCGAGGCCATCGTCACCAAGAATTCCGGCGGCCTCGCGACGGCGGCGAAGCTGGGGGCGGCGCGGGATCTCGGCCTCCCGGTGGTGATGGTGTCGCGCCCCCCGCTGCCCCCCGCCGAAACCGCGACGGACAGCGACGGTGCCCTGCGCTGGCTCCTGGCCCGTCATGAGGCGCTGCGCGGCGCGTAGAGCCAGGGCCGTCGCCCGGGCCGCTCGACCAGCCGCGAGGCCGCGCTGCCGACCAGCACCAGGGTCCGCATGTCGGCGCGCCCGGGATCGGCGTCCTCCAGCGACACGATGTCGATGCGCTCCTCTGGCCGCGTCGCCGCGGTGGCGAAGACCACCGGCACCGTGCCGGGCAGCATGTCGCGCAACAGGTCCAGCGCCTGCCCGAGCTGCCAGGCGCGCGCCCGGGAGACCGGGTTGTAGAGCGCGATGGCGAAGCCCGCCTCGGCGGCGAGGCGCAGGCGGCGCTCCACCAGCGCCCAGGGCTTGAGGTTGTCGGACAGCGAGATGGCACAGAAGTCGTGGCCCAGCGGCGCCCCGACCCGGGCGGCCACGGCGAACATGGCGGAAATCCCGGGAACCACCGCGACATCCAGCCCGCGCCATTCCATGGGCCCGGCCTCCAGTGCCTCGAACACCGCGCTGGCCATGCCGAAGACCCCCGCATCCCCGGCGGAAACCACGGCCACGCGCGCCCCCCCGGCGGCCAGCGCCAGGGCATGGCGGGCGCGGTCCAGCTCCACCCGGTTGTCGGTGGCATGGCGGGCGAGGCCAGGGCGTTCCGGCACGCGGGCGACATAGGGACCGTAGCCGATCAGGTCGCTCGCCCCGTCCAGGGCCGCCGCCGCCTCGGGCGCCAGCAGGTCCGGCGCGCCCGGCCCGAGGCCGATGACGCGGAGCCAGCCGCTCATCGCACCCGCTGCCGGCCCGGGACCAGCACCAGCGAGAAATACGGCGCCGGCGCGTCGTCGCGCTCGGCGAGCGGGATGATCCGCTCCGCCGCCATGGTGCCGCGCTCGACATAGAGGGCGCGGGCGGTGAGGCCCGCCTCCTCCAGCGCGGCGCGGATCTTCGGCAGGTTGCGGCCGACCTTCATGATCACCGCCGCATCGGTGCCGCGCAGCCGCTCCGCCATGCGCGCCCCGTCCAGCGTGCCGGGAAGGACGGTGAGGATGTCGTCGCCATGCACGACCGGCGTCTGCGTCCGGGCCCAGCAGCCGCCCATCGCGGTGATGCCGGGCACGACCTCCTGCCGGAACTCGCCGCGCAGCCGGTCGAAGAGATACATCGAGGAGCCGTAGAAGAAGGGATCGCCCTCGCAGAGCAGGGCCACATCCTGCCCGGCCCGCAGGCGATGGGCCAGGATGCCGGCGCAATCCTCGTAGAAACCCGCGATGCCGGCGGCATAGCGCGGGTCCCCGACCGGGATCTCGGTGGTATAGGGATACTCGAAGCGCAGCTCCTCCGCCGCGGGCGGCAGATGCTGCGCGGCGATGGTGCGGGCATGGCCGTCGCGGCCGCGCTTGGCGAAATGCGCGAAGACCGGCGCCCCGCGCAGGATGCGGGCGGCCTTGAGGGTCAGCAGCTCCGGATCGCCGGGGCCGAGGCCCAGCGTGTAGAGCGTGCCGGAAGCGGCAGGGAGGGCGGTCACGCTACTCGGCCTCGCTCGCCAGGGCGTTCACGGCGGCAACGGCCATGGCGCTGCCGCCCAGGCGCCCCTCCACGATCATCCAGGGGACGTCGTGCCGCGCGGCCAGGGCCTGCTTGGATTCCGCCGCGCCGACGAAGCCCACCGGCAGGCCGATCACCGCCGCCGGGCGGGGCGCGCCGGCATCCAGCAGCTCCAGCAGGTGGAACAGCGCGGTGGGCGCATTGCCGATGGCGACCAGCGCGCCCTCCAGCCGGTCCCCCCAGAGATGCAGCGCGGCGGCGGAGCGGGTGTTGCCCGTCTCCCGCGCCAGTTCCGGCACGCCGGGCGCGTCGAGGGTGCAGACCACCTCGTTCGCGGCGGGCAGGCGCGGGCGGGTGATGCCATGCGCGACCATCTTCGCATCGCAGAGGATGGGCCTGCCGGCAAGCAGCGCGTTCCGGGCGGCGCTGGCGAAGCCGGGCGAGAAGCGGAGGGCGCGCACGACCTCCACCATGCCGCAGGCATGGATGACGCGCACCGCGACGCGGGCTTCCTCCGGCGAAAGCCCCGAAAGATCGGCCTCGGCCCGGATCGTGGCGAAGGACCGGCGGTAGATCGCCGCGCCGTCGCGGATGTAGTCGTAGGTCATCCTGTCCCCTGGGCCGCTTCCCGGGCGGCCCTGTCCTGTGCGCCGAGGAGCCAGTCTGTCACCTCGGCGATGCTGAGTCCCCGGCGCTCCGGCGCCTCGCGCGCCGTGCCGTCGCGGCGCAGGCCGTAGCACCCCGCCTCGCCCACAAGGGTGACGGCGGCGGGGCCGGGATGGGCACAGCCTTTGGCGCAACCGGAGAGGTGCAGCAAGCCCGTGCGCGGCAGTCCCCACCCGGCCAGGGCGGCGGCATCGGCCTCCGTGTCCACGCTGGCGCTGGCGCAGCCGCGCAGGCCGGGGCAGGCGCGGATGCGGAGCAGGGGGTCCTCGTGCCGCGCGATGCCGCCCGCCGCCGCGATGGCTCCGGCCAGCGCCGGGGCCCCGCCGGCCGCGACACCGGGGATGGCGAGCAGCCGCCAGGGCGTCAGGCGCAGCGTGCCGTCGCCATGCCGTTCCGCGAGCCCGGCCAGGGCAGCCAGCCCGGCGGCGCCGACATGGCCGAGGGGAAGGCCGAGCAGGAAGGCGCCGGCCTCCCCGGACGGGCCAAGCGGCAGGAAGCCGGGTCGCGCCGCGGCGGCCGGGGCGGGGACGGCGGGAAGCGGCGCGAGGCCCACCTCCCGCAGCAGCGCGGCGGCGCCATCCCGCCGCACCAGATCGCGCAGCCGCTTCGGCGGCACGGCCGATCCACACGCGCCGGCGAAGCGGCGCAGCAGGCGGGACACGGCAGGCGCCGCCTCCTCCCAGGGGCAGAGCGCCGTTTCCGCTCCGCCGTCGAGCCAGAGGCGCAGCGCCTCCCCCTCGGCGCGAAGCAGGATGTCGGCCCGGGACATGCCGGGTGGCAGGGCGCCGCCGCCATCCAGGGCCAAGCCGATCTTGCCGGGGATCGCCTCCAGCGCCGGATCGGCCTGGACAGCCTCCAGCGCCGCGGCCAGGGCGGAAAGGCGCGGGTCCAGCGCCGGGTCATGGCCCAGCAGCGGCGGGCAGAGCAGGTTGCGGCGGCGCTCCACCCCCGGATCGGCCTCGGCCAGCCCGGCCGCGACCAGCGCCCCGGCCAGAGGCGGCAGGCCCGCCTCCGCGATGCCGCGAAGCTGGAGGTTCCCCCGGTTGGTCAACTCGATCCGGCCATTGCCGTGCCGCCCGGCCAGTTCCGCCACCAGCCGTGCCGCCCCGGCGGACAGGGTGGAACGGCGCGGCTTGACGCGGGCCAGCCAGCCATCGCCCGAGCGCATCGGCTCGTGCAGGGAAGGGCACCAGCCCCGGGTTCGGGGCGGGGTCACGCCCCCTCCAGCAGCGCGGCGACACTGTTGCGGCGTGGGCGCCACAGCCCGCGGCGCAGCGCCTCGGCGAAGCGGCGGCGCAGCGCCTCGCGCGCCTCGGGGTTGCTGTCGCGCAGGAAGCGGTCCACCGCCCCGTCGCCCAGCGTGTGCTCGAAGAGCAGGTCGAACGGACGGTCGAAGCGCGCGGGAAGGGTAGCGGCGAAGCCGTGCAGCGCCTCGGCGGCGCGGGCGATCTCGGCGGCGCCACGGCGCCCATGGCGCATCTGCCCGGCGATCCAGAGCGGGTTGGCGGCCCGGCCCCGCACCACGCGGGCGATCTCCTCCTCCAGCGCGCGCAGCTTCGGCGCATCGGGGCGGCTGGTATCGGCGTGATAGAGGCGCGGGCTGGCACCCAGCCCACCGGCCGCCGCCGCGAAGCCCCCGGCATGGGCGGCGCGGTCGGGACTGTCGAGGATGTCGGTCTCGGCATGATCCTGCACCTGCAGGAAGGCACCCGCCCCGGCGAGCCGGGCGGCGAATCCCTCCGCATCGGGCCTGCCGTCGAGGTCCTGGCCATAGGCATGGCCGGAAGCGGCAAGGTAGGCACGGGCGAGGTCGTCCTTTCCGTCCCAGCCGCCACGGGCCAGCAGGTCCTCCGTCCCGGCTCCGTAACCGCCCGGGGCGGCGCCGAAGATCCGCGCGGTGGCACGGCGCAGCTCCTGGCCGGACAGGCCCCGCACGCTTCCGGCGAGCGGGTTCCACTCCGCCTCCTCCTCCCGGGCCGCGACGGCGCGCACGGCCATGTCGAAGATCGCGATCTGCGCCGGAAAGGCATCGCGGAACAGGCCGGAGATCCGCAGCGTCACATCCACCCGCGGGCGGTCGAGCAGGGCCAGCGGCAGCACCTCGATGCCGCTGGCACGCCCGGATTCCGCGTCCCAGGCCGGGCGCACGCCCATCAGCACCAGGGCCAGCGCCAGTTCCTCGCCGCCGGTGCGCAGCGTGGCGCTGCCCCAGAGGTCGATGACCAGGTGCCGCAGGAACTCGCCCTGTTCCTGCATGTGCCGGCGCAGCAGCTCCGCCGCCGCCTTCTTCGCCAGCACCAGGGCGGAACGGGTCGGCACGCTGCGCGGGTCCAGCGCGAAAAGGTTGCGCCCGGTGGGCAGCACGTCGGCGCGGCCCCGGCTGGGCGCGCCGGAAGGGCCCGGGGCGACGAAACGCCCGTCCAGCGCGGCGAGCAGCGCCTCCCGCTCGGCCAGGGCGCAGGCGTCGAGCCGCGCGGCCAGGGCCTCCGCGCCGACCCCCGGGCAGGAGCGGGCCAGGGCCTCCAGCAGCAGCGCGCGGCGTTCCGGCGCCGGGTCCCGGCCGAAGACATGCAGCCCGTCGCGGATCTGCATCTCCTTCACGTCGCAGAGATAGGCGTCGAGCCGGGCCAGCGCCTCCTCCTCGGGCGCCTCCCGCGCCACGCCGCTCTCGGCGAGCAGCCCGCAGCCTTCGGCGCGGTCCAGGATCTCGCGCCGGAGCAGGGCGGTGCGGCGGCGGTCGAGCCCGTCGGCGGCGGCATACTCGTCGATCAGCCGTTCCAGCACCGCGCCTTCCTCGTGCAGCCCGGCGGGGCGCAGCGGCGGGGTGAGATGGCCGATGGTGACGGCGCCGAGGCGGCGCTTGGCGGCGGCCGCCTCCCCTGGATTGTTGACGATGAAGGGGTAGATCACCGGCAGCCCGCCCGCCAGCGCCACCGGGGCGCAGTCCGGCGACAGGGCCGCCGCCTTGCCCGGCAGCCATTCCAGCGATCCATGCGTGCCGAGATGGAGCAGCGCATGGATGCGCTCCTCCTCCCGCAGCCAGAGATGGAAGGCGACGAAGCCGTGCCGGGGCGGCAGGTCGGGGTCGTGGTAGCTCGCCTTGCGCCGCGCCGGATCGCCCCGGTCGGGCTGGATGGCCAGGAGATGCGGGCCGAGGCGCAGGTGCCGCAGGCGGAAGCCGCCATCCTCCACGGCGGGGTCCGCCTCCGGATCGCCCCAGGCCGCCCCGACACGGGCGCGGAAGGCTTCCGGCAGCGCGGCGAAGAGGCGCCGGTAGCGGTCGAGGGACAGGATGGGCCCGGGCGCGGCGCGGCAGAGCCGCTCCGCCAGGACCGCGGCCTCCGGCGGCTCAGGCAGGTCGTAGCCTTCCCCCCGCAACAGGCCGAGCATGGCTTCGAGGCTGGCGAAGCTGTCCAGCCCGACCGCATGGCCCTCCTGCCCCCCGACGCCAGGATAATCGGACAGCACGATGCCCAGCCGCCGCCCGGCCCGCGGCGTGGCGGCGAGGCGAGCCCAGGCGGCGGCGCGGTCGGCGGCCAGCGCGATGCCGCCGGGGTCCGGGCGCAGCAGGATGCGCGCGAAGCCGAGGCCGGGGAGGGCGGTCTCCTCCGCCTTGTGCGCCACGGCGGTGGTGAGCAGCCGCCCGTCCAGTTCCGGCAGCGCCACCTGCATGGCGAGGTCGCTCTGCGACAGCCCGCGCGTGGAGGCCGCCCAGACCTCGCGCGGGGCGGAGGACAGCAGCAGTTGCAGCACCGGCACCCCGGCGGCATCCAGCGGCGAGCCGGCCCCGTTTCCCCGGTCGGCGCGCCGGGCGGAGAAGCCGGTGAGGTTCAGCACCACCGCCGGCTTCCAGCCGCGCAGCGTGGCGGCGATGCCCTGCGCGGTATCGGGGGATTTCAGGCTGTCGGCAAACAATGCCCGGGGCCGCAGGCCACGCGCCGCCAGCGCCCCCGCCAGGGCGGCGACCGGGGCGGTGTCCCCGGCCAGCAGATGCGAGCGGTAGAAGGTGATGGCGGCGATGGGCCCCTCCACCCCGCCTGCATCCCCGGGGAGGTCGTGCTCGCCCCAGGCGGGAAGCGCCTCGGGCGGCGGGGGCGGGACGGCCCTCGGATCACGCGCCAGCGCCGCCATGAAGCGTAGCGCCGCCCCGGCATTCCCCGGCCCGCCGGCGGCGAAACCCGCGTCGAGCCAGCGCCAGGCGGCATCCGGCAGGGTGGAAAGGGCGCGCAGCCGCGCATCGTCCCGCCCGTCGCCGGGCAGCAGCGCGAGCGCGATCCCCTCCCGCCGTGCCAGCGCGGCCAGCTCCTCGGCGCCATAGCGCCAGTAGTCGAGCCCGCCCAGCAGCCGCGCCACCACGCAGCGGGACGCGGCCAGCGTGTTCTCCAGGTAGAGATCGACCGAGAGCGGATGGCGCAGCCGCCCCAGGCTGGCGAGGCGAAGCTCCGGCCGGGGCTCCGGCATCGCGTCCCAGGCCGTCGCGGCGGCGCCGAGATCGCCGTCGGAGAAGGAAAGCAGCACCAGCTCCGCGGGCGCCTGGCCGAGATCGACGGCGGCATCCGCCTCGTCCAGGCTGCGCGTCTCGCGGACCAGCAGGTGCATGGCTCGGCCCGCCCCCTCAGACCATCAGCGCGGCGGCGATGGCGTCGCGGTCCAGCCCGGTCTGGCCGATCACCACGAGCTGCCCCTGGCGCGCCTCGCCCGGCGCCCAGGCCCGGTCGAACTGATGGCTGAATCGGGTTCCGACGCCCTGAACGGCGAGGCGCAGCGGCTTGCCGGCAATGGCGGCGAAGCCCTTCATCCGCAGCACGTCATGCGCCTCCGCCACCGCGCGCAGCCGCTCCACCAGTGCCTCGGGCGAGGCCAGCTCGGGCAGCGGCAGGGCGAAGCTGGTGAAGTCGTCATGCTCGTGCGCGCCATCCTCGGCATCGTGGTGCGAGGGGCGGGCGGCGAGGTCGTCCTCGGCGGCGGCGCCGAGGCCGAGCAGGATGGCGGGATCGAGCTTCCCGTCGCGGGCGGGCACGACCTTCACCGCGCGGGGGATGGCACCCGCGATCCCGGCGCGCAGCCGCGCGGTGGCGGCCTCGTCCAGCAGGTCGGTCTTGTTCAGCACCACCAGATCCGCGGCCAGGAGCTGATCCTCATAGACCTCCGCCAGCGGGTTGTCGTGGTCCAGCGACGGGTCCGCCGCGCGCTGGGCGGCCACCGCCTCCGGGTCCTCGGCGAAGCGGCCCTCGGCCACGGCGGGGCCGTCCACCACCGTCACCACCCCGTCCACCGTGACGCGGGACCGGATGCCGGGCCAGTTGAAGGCCTTGATCAGCGGCTTCGGCAAGGCGAGGCCGGAGGTCTCGATCAGGATGTGCTCGGGCGGGCTCGGCCGGTCGAGCAGGGCCTGCATGGTGGGCAGGAACTCGTCCGCCACGGTGCAGCAGAGGCAGCCATTGGCCAGCTCGACGATGTTCTCCTCCTCGCAGCCCTCGATGCCGCAGCTCCGCAGCGTCTCGCCGTCGATGCCCAGCGCGCCGAACTCGTTGACGATGATGGCGATGCGGCGGCCGCGCGCATGGGCCATCAGGTGGCGCACCAGCGTGGTCTTCCCGGCGCCGAGGAAGCCGGTGACGATGGTGGCGGGGATCTTGGTGGCGGTGGCGCTCACGCGGCGGTCTCCGGTGCGGTCTGTGTTGGTTCGGCGAGGGCGAAGGGCGGCACGCGGCCCAGCACGACGCTCTTCAGGGAGGCGGGGCGCTTCGAGGGCATGACCACCCCCGTGCGCGAGGCGGCGAACAGCGCGCCGTAATCCAGCAGGTCCCCCGCCTGTTCCGGCAGGAGGCGGCCCAGCAGGTACTGCCACTTGCCCGGCGCGGCGAGGGCGGCGGCGCAGCCCTGCTCGCAGGAGGCCATGCAGGTGGCCGGGCGCAGCCGCACCGGGCTGTCCGGCCGCGCCGCCAGGGCCTCGGCCACGGCGTCGTGCAGCCGCTGCCCCTCGGGCACCTCGCCCTCGCGCAGGTCCAGCCCGGCGCGGCAGGTGATGCAGACATGGAGCAGGACAGGCTCGGCCAAACGGGGCACCCCAGGGATCGACACGCGCATGGGATGCCGACCGCTCCCATGGCCCCCTCCGGTCGGGGAAGCCGGGAACCGATGGCCGCCGGCGAGAGAGCCGGGGCGCATCGCCGATGCCGGGGCACCCCGCCCGGCGTCACGATCCATCCCGCCGGGACAGGCCTGGCGGGGATGATGGCAGGTCTCCTGGCTCGCGGATCAGGCGCGGCCTGCCGGCCTTCCCGGCACGCCGCCCCGTTCCCGAGGCCAGCACGCCAGTGGCGGTTTGGCAGGCCGCTCTCCGCTCACAGTTGCGGGGGCAGCCGCGGATTCGGACCGGATGGCCCTCACCGCATTCCCTTTTCACCCCCGCCACAGGCATCCGCCGCCGGCGGGGGACCATCGGCTGCGGGGGTAGTCTTCGCGGCCCGGCCCTGTCAATGGAAAGCCATGGCTGCCGATCCTCCCGACACCCCGATGCTGACCCTGGTCCTGGGCGGCACCCGTTCCGGCAAGAGCCGCTACGCGGAGACGCTGCTCGGTCCCCTGCCGAAGCCCTGGCTCTACATCGCCACGGCCCAGGCCTTCGACGAGGAGATGCGCGCCCGCATCGCCGAGCACCGCGGCCGGCGCGGCCCGGAATGGGAAACGGTGGAGGCGCCGCTGGACCTGCCCGCCGCCCTGCTGCGCGCCCGGCACCGCCCGGTGCTGGTGGACTGCCTGACGCTCTGGCTGAGCAACCTGATCCTGGGCGAGCGTGACCTGGAGGCCGCGGCGGTGGCGCTGGAAACGGCGCTGGCGCAGCGTTCCGCCCCGGTGGTGCTGGTCTCCAACGAGGTCGGCCTCGGCATCGTGCCGGAGAACGCCCTGGCCCGGCGCTTCCGCGACGCGGCGGGCATCCTGCACCAGCGCCTGGCGGAGCGGGCGGAGCGTGTCGTCTTCACCGTGGCCGGCATCCCCATGGTGGTGAAGTGAGCGCGGACGGCGAGGAGGCCGCCCGCCACCGCGCGAAGATGGAGAAGCGCAAGGCGGTGCAGGATGCCGAGGTGGCCTCGAAGACCATCGAGAAGGGCCTGCTGCTGGTGAACACCGGCCCGGGCAAGGGCAAGTCCACCGCCGCCTTCGGCCTGCTGCTGCGCATGGTCGGGCATGGGCGGCCCTGCGGCGTGGTGCAGTTCATCAAGGGCGCCTGGAGCACGGGCGAGCGCCATGTGCTGGAGGGCTTCGGCCCGCTCGTCGAATGGCACAGCATGGGCGAGGGCTTCACCTGGGAAACGCAGGACCGCGCCCGCGACGTGGCGGCGGCCGAGGCGGCCTGGGCGAAGGCCCTGGCGCTGATGGCGCGGCAGGACCTCGCTTTGCTGGTGCTGGACGAGCTCTGCATCGCGCTGCGCTACAACTATCTGGACACGGATTCCGTGGTCGCGGCGCTGCGCGCGCGGCGCCCCGGCCTGCACGTCGTCGCCACCGGCCGCAACGCCCCGCCCGCGCTGGTCGAGGCGGCGGACCTCGTCACCGAGATGGGGCTGGTGAAGCACCATTTCGCGGCGGGGGTGAAGGCGCAGCAGGGGATCGAGTTCTGATGCCGGTGGCCCTGATGTTCCAGGGCACCGGCTCCTCGGTGGGCAAGTCGCTGCTCGTCGCCGGGCTGGCGCGGCTCTTCGCGCGGCGCGGGCTGCGGGTGCGGCCCTTCAAGCCGCAGAACATGTCCAACAACGCCGCCGTCACCGCGGATGGGGGCGAGATCGGCCGCGCCCAGGCCCTCCAGGCGCGGGCGGCGGGCGTGGCGCCCAGTGTCCACATGAACCCCGTGCTGCTCAAGCCGCAGAGCGAGACCGGATCCCAGGTGGTGGTGCAGGGCCGCGTCCTCGCCACGGCGCGGGCGCGCGAATACCAGGCGATGAAGCCCCGCCTCATGCCCCATGTCCTCGACAGCTTCGCGCGGCTGAGGGCGGAAGCCGACCTCGTGCTGGTGGAGGGGGCGGGCAGCGCCTCCGAGATCAACCTGCGCGCGGGCGACATCGCCAATATGGGCTTCGCCCGCGCCACGGGCACGCCGGTCGTGCTGGTGGGCGACATCGACCGGGGCGGGGTGATCGCCAGCCTCGTGGGCACGCAGGCCGTGCTGCCGCCGGAGGATGCGGCGATGATCCGGGGCTTCCTGGTGAACCGGATGCGCGGCGACCCGACGCTCTTCGCGGAAGGGATGCACGCGATCGCGGAACGCACCGGCTGGGCGCCGCTGGGGCTGGTGCCCTTCACCGATGCGGCGCGCCGCCTGCCGGCGGAGGACGCGCAGGATCTGTTCACCGCCCTCGGGGCGGCCCCGCGCAACCCCGGCGCCCCCCTGCGGATCGCCGTGCCGGTGCTGCCCTGCATCAGCAATTTCGACGACCTCGACCCGCTGGCCGCCGAGCCCGGGGTGGAGCTGCTGCTGCTGCGCCGGGGCACGCCCCTGCCGGGGAACTGCGCCCTCGTGGTCCTGCCCGGCTCCAAGGCCACGATCGCCGACCTCGCCGTGCTGCGCGAGGAAGGCTGGGACATCGACATCCTGGCGCACCATCGGCGCGGCGGGCGGGTGCTGGGGCTCTGCGGCGGCTACCAGATGCTCGGCCGGCGGATCGAGGACCCGGAGGGCATCGAGGGGCCGCCCGGCGGCGTGGACGGGCTCGGCCTGCTCGACGTGGCGACGGTGCTGACGCGGGAAAAGCGGCTGTGCCCGGCCGGCGGCGCGACCCTGGCGGACGGGGCGCCCTTCACCGGCTACGAGATGCACATGGGCCGCACGGCGGGCCCGGACGCGGCGCGCCCGCTGCTGCGGCTGGCGGATGGGCGGCTGGACGGCGCCGTCTCGGCGGATGGGCTGGTCTCGGGCACCTATGTCCACGGGCTGTTCGGCGATGACGCGCAGCGCGCGGCCTGGCTGGGCCGGCTGGGCCTCACAGCCGCCCCGCGACGGCACGAGGCCGAGGTCGATGCGGCGCTGGATGCGCTGGCGGCGCATCTGGAACGGCATGTGGACGTGGCGGCGCTGCTGCGGATCGCCGGGCGGGCATGACCTCCGGCCCCCTGGGGGCGCTGGCGGTCTTCTGATCGCCACGGCGTTGACGGGCGGACCGGGGCGCGGGAGACGATTCCCACAGGCATGGCCTTTCAGACATGGCCGGAGGGATGAAACCCATGAACCGCCGCAACTTCCTGGCTTCCGCCGCCACCATCGCCACCGTCACCACCCTGGCGGCCGGCACCCAGCGCCCCAGAACGGCACGGGCGGAGACGGCGGCCCCGGCCCGGCTGGCGGCCATGCCGGGCTGGCGCCAGTTCGAGATCGTCACCCGCGTCAGCCTGCTGGACGCCCCGGGCGCGGCGCAGCTCTGGCTGCCCCTGGCGCAGACGGCCGGCGGCTACCAGACCGTCCTCGAAACCCGCTGCCAGGGCACGGGGCAGGCGCGGGTGGTACGGGACGCGCAGTACGGCGCCGAGGTGCTGAAGATGAGCTGGGACGCGGGTTCCGCGGGCCCGCGCAGCGCGGAGCTGGTCCAGCGCGTGGCCACCCGCGACCGCGACGGCCATGACCCGGCCGTGCCGGTCACCCTGGCCGAGCGGCGCTTCTGGACCCGGCCGACCGAGAGCGTGCAGACGGACGGCATCGTGCGCGACACCGCCGAGCGCATCACCGCCGGCCTGGACGAGCCCCGAGCCCGGCTGCGGGCGATCTACGACTGGGTGGTGGACCACACGACCCGAGATCCCGAGACGCCGGGCTGCGGCTTCGGCGATGTCCGCGGCATGCTGGAAAGCGGCCGGCTGAGCGGCAAGTGCGCCGATATCAACGGGCTCATGACCGGCCTCGCCCGGGCGGCGGGCTTCCCCGCCCGCGACGTGTACGGCGTCCGCGTCGCCGGCTCGCGCCAGTTCCAGACGCTGGGCGCCAGCGGCGACGTCTCCAGGGCGCAGCACTGCCGCTCCGAGGTCTTCCTGGAGGATGCCGGCTGGTTCCCCCTCGATCCCGCCGATGTGCGCAAGGTCATGCTGGAGCAAAGGCTGGCCCCGGACAGCGCCGGGATCCGTGCCCTGCGCGAAACCCTCTTCGGCTCCTGGGAGATGAACTGGGTCGGCTACAACAGCGCCACGGACATCATCCTGCCGGGCGCCATGGGCAACCAGAAGCCGAACTTCGCCTTCCTGATGTACCCCTGCGCCTTCACCGCGAACGGCCAGCCGGACTGCCTGGACCCCGTGCATTTCCGCTACGGGATCGAGGCGCGGGAAATCGCCGCCTGACCGCGCCGGCGGCCCCTCAGCCCGCCATGGCGGCGGCCCCGGCCAGCGCCAGCACCGCCGCGAACTGCACCCCACAGGCCGCGCGGTAGAGCTCCAGGGCGCGGCGCAGATCCGCCGGCCGGGCCTCCGCGCGGCCATCGCCCATCCAGTGGTCCTCCACCCGCACGCCGCCATAGACGCGCGGCCCGGCGAGGCGCAGGCCCAGCGCCCCCGCCATGGCGGCCTCCGGCCAGCCCGCATTGGGGGAGCGGTGGTGCCGGGCGTCGCGCCGCACCGCGCGCAGGGCGCCGCCCGCGCTGGCGCCGGGCGTCAGCAGCGCGGCGAGGATGATCCACAGCGCCGAAAGGCGCGAGGCGGGCAGGTTCACCAGGTCGTCGAAGCGTGCGGCGGCCCAGCCATAGTCGGTGTACCGGGGCGTGCGGTGGCCGATCATGCTGTCGGCGGTGTTGGCGGCCTTGTACCCTGCGATGCCCGGCAGGCCGGCGACCCCGCACCAGAAGGCCGGCGCCACCACCCCGTCGGAGAAATTCTCGGCCAGGCTCTCGATGGCGGCACGCACGACGCCCGGCTCGTCCAGCACGGCCGGGTCGCGGCCCACGATTCGCGACACCGCCTCGCGCCCGCCCGTCAGTCCGCGCGCCTCCAGCGCCCGGGCCACGGCGCGCACGTGATCGTGCAGACTGCGCTGCGCCGGCAGGCTGGCGGCGAGCAGCGCCAGCAGGATCACCGCCGGCCAAAAGGGCAGATACCGCAGCAGGACGCCCTGCAACAGCGCGGCGGGCACCACGGCGGCGAGCAGGAGAAGGAGCTGCGCGAGGAGGCCGGCGAGGCGCCTTGCCTTATTCGTGCCGGTTTCCCGATTCAGACGGCGTTCCAGCCATGCGATGAGGCCGCCCATCCAGACCACCGGATGCCGGATCCGGCGGAACAGGGCTTCGGGGTAGCCAAGGACGGCTTCCAGCGCGAGGGCGCCGGCCAGAACAAGCAGCGTGGGCAAGGGCGAGACGATTGCTGATGATGAATGCGGCAGGGGCTAGCATGTCCCGCGATGGCGCGTCAGGCGCCGTGACGGAACATGGCGGCCGGCTGGCCGCGGCGCGGCTGCTCTTTCCGGGGGCGCCGGAGCCTTTCCTCGACCTGTCCACGGGCATCAACCCGCGGCCCTATCATCTGCCGCGCTTTCCGGCCGATGCCTTCACGCGCCTGCCGGAGCCGGAGGCGCTGTGGGAGTTGCAGACGATCGCGGCCGCCGCCTATGGCGCGGCCTCGCCGGAGATGGTGGCCGCCGCGCCGGGCACGCAGATCCTGATCAGCCTGCTGCCGAACCTGCTTCCCTGGCGCGACGTCGCGGTGCTCGGCCCGACCTATGCCGAGCACGCCCTGGCCTGGCAGGCGGCCGGGGCGCGGGTGACAGTGGCGGAAAGCCTGGAGGCGCTGGCGGGGCACGAGGTGGCGGTGCTGTGCAACCCCAACAACCCCGACGGGCGCCGGCACGGGCGGGACGCGCTGGCCGGCCTGGCCGGCCGGGTGCGGCTGCTGGTGGTGGACGAATCCTTCGCCGATTTCGAAGGGCCGGAACGCAACGCGGCGCCGCTGCTGCCGAGGCCGGACCTGCTGGTGCTGCGCTCCTTCGGCAAGAGCTACGGCCTGGCCGGGCTGCGCCTGGGCTTCGCCCTGGCCGAACCCGCGCTGGCGGCCCGCCTGCGCGCGGCGCTGGGCCCCTGGGCGGTGTCCGGCCCCGCCCTGGCGGTGGGCATCCCGGCGCTGCGGGACCGGAACTGGCTGATGGAAGCCGCGCGCCGCTGCGCCGTGGACGCGCTGCGGCTGGACATGCTGCTGGCCCAGGCGGGCTTCCGCATCCTGGGCGGAACCAGCCTCTTCCGCCTCGCCTCCCACGAGGCCGCGCCCGAATGGTTCGCGCGGCTGGGGCAGGCGGGCATCCTGGTGCGGCAGTTCCGCGATCCGGCGGCCTGGCTGCGCTTCGGCCTGCCGGGCGACGAGGCGGGCTGGGCGCGGCTGGAGGCGGCATTCCGGGGCTGATGAGGCGCCGGGCCCACGCTCAATAGGCGTAGGCGCGCCCCGGATAGGGCGGCACGGCCGGGGCCGGATAGCTGCCATAGGCCGGCGGCGGCCGCGAGGCATCGATCGCCGCCCCCAGGGCCGCACCGGCCGCGGCACCCGCCGCCGCCGCGGAGCCCGGCGCCCCATAGGCATAGGGATCGGGCGCCACGACCTGGACGCAGCCGCCCAGCGCCGTCGCCATGAGGATCAGGCCCAGGAGGGGAAGCCGGAAGGCGGTCATGCGCATCCGGGCAGGCTGGCCCGTCCCGTGCCCCGAGGCAAGCGAGGCGGGGCGGGCCATCCCCGGACCGTCACCCCCGGCGGGGCAGCAGCTGTTCCGCCAGCGTGGCGAAATAGGACGCGCCCACCGGCAGGATCTCGTCGTTGAAGTCATAGAGCGGGTGGTGGACATTCGGGTCGTGCCCCGTCCGGCCGCCGCCGAGGAACAGGTAGGACCCGTCCTTCACGTTGAGCATGAAGGAGAAGTCCTCGCCGCCCATGGTCGGCTTCTCCACCTCGATCACCCGGCCCTCGCCCACCACGGCCGCCGCCGCCCGTGCGGCGAGGCGGGTGCTCTCCGCCTCGTTCACCGTGGCCGGATAGGCGCGCTGGAAATCGACCTCGGCGCTGGCGCCGAAGGCCGCCGCGATGCCGCCCGCGATCTCGCGCACCTTGCGCTCCAGCAGGTCGCCGATCTCCGGCTTGAACCAGCGCGCGGTGCCCTGCATCCGCACCACCTCCGGGATCACGTTGAAGGTATGGCCGCCGGTGATATGCGCGATGGTCACGACGCCGGCCTCCACCGGCTCGACATTGCGCGCCACGATGGATTGCAGCGCGGAAACGATCTGCGCCGCGATCACGATCGGGTCGTTGCCGTTGTGCGGCATGGCGCCATGCGCGCCCTTGCCGGTGACGGTGATGGTGATGTTGGCAACGGCGGCCATGACCGGGCCGACCTTCCAGGCGAACTGCCCGGCGGGCAGGCTGGGCCAGTTGTGGATGCCGAAGACGCGCTTCATGGGGAAACGCTCGAACAGCCCCTCCTTCACCATCGCGTCGCCGCCGCCGAAATTCTCCTCGGCCGGCTGGAAGATCACATAGGCGGTGCCGGCGAAGTTGCGCGTCTCCGCCAGGTACTTCGCGGCGCCCAGCAGCATGGTGGTGTGCCCGTCATGGCCGCAGGCATGCATCTTCCCCGGCACGGTGGAGGCATGGCCGAGCCCCGTCTCCTCCAGGATCGGCAGCGCGTCCATGTCGGCGCGGAAGCCGATGCCGTCGCCCGGCTCCTGCCCCCGGATCACCCCGACCACGCCGGTCTTCGCGATGCCGGTGACGACCTCGTCGCAGCCGAACTCCCGCAGCTTCTCCGCCACGATGCCGGAGGTGCGGACCTCCTCGTAGGCCAGCTCCGGATGACGGTGGAAATCCTGCCGCCAAGCGGTCATCTCGTCGTGGAATTCGGCGATCCGGTTCAGGACAGGCATGACGGCCCTCGCTCTGTGTCTTCGCCCCATGGTTTGGAGCCGGTCCGGGGTGGAGGCAAGAGCGGCCGCCGGGCGCATCACCGCCTCACCCCCGCCCGAAAGTGCCCGCCAGCCCCGCCTCCAGCGAACGCGGCACGACGCCCAGCTCCGCCCGCATCGGCCCGGTGTCGAAGCCCTTGTCCTCCGTCAGCCGCCGCAGCTCGCTCGCCCGCACGGTGGGCAGGAACGGCAGCAGCCGGGTGAGGGGGGACAGCGCCAGCAGCGGCGCCAGCGGCACGGGCAGCACCGGCGGCACCCGCACCCCGGCGGCATGGCACACCGCGCGCAGGAAATCGGCATAGCGCACCGCCTCCGGCCCGGCGATCACCAGCGCCCTGGGCGCCTCCCAGTCCCGCGCCAGGGCGGCGCGCAGGCTGGCGGTCACGTCGTCCTGGTGGATCGGCTGCACCAGGGCGCGCCCGCCGCCGGGCAGGGGGGCGAGGGGCAGGCGCCGCATCAGCGCGGCCAGGCGCTGCACATTGTCCTCCCCCTGGGCGCCATAGATCATGGTGGGGTGCAGGATCACGCCGTTCCGGCCGCTGGCCAGCAGCGCCGCCTCGCCGGCCCGCACGCCGTCGCCATGCGCATCCGCCCAGCGGGAGAAGCGGCGCGTGCTGCCCATCAGCACGATCCGCGCCTCCGCCGGCGCCGCGTCCAGGATGGCGGCGGCGTGCCGCGCATGGGCGCCGGACACGATGCGCCCGGCCCCCGCCAGGGCGGTGCGGAGGGCGGCGGCATCCTGCAGGTCCGCGATGCGCGGCGTGCCCGGCAGGCCGGTGGCGGCCCAGCGCTCCGCGCTGCGCACCACGGGGACGTAGGGGATGCCGTCACCGGCCAGGGAGCGGCAGAGCGTGGCCCCGGAACGGCCGGAAGCCCCGATCACCGTGACCGGGCCATCTCCGGGACGCAGCGTGGCATTCACCGGCAGGCCCGCCAGGGGCCGCGGTCGAGGTGGAAGTGGTCGCGGTGCAAGGCGTTGTACTCCGGTCCCAGGACGGCGTCGAAGACGCGGCAGGCGCCGTCGCGCGCCGCGTGCAGGAAGGTGCCGCGCGGCCCGGGATCGTCCCAGTCGCGGGCCAGCGACACCTCGCGCCCGTCTGCCAGCACGAAGCCCGCCACATCAAGGGCATTGGCGGTGGCGTGCTGGCTGCGCCTCGCCCCGTCCCCCCGGCCGCCGCGCACGGCGCGGCAGGCATAGGTGCCGAGCTGCCGGATGCGCACCACCTCCTGCCCCAGATGCTCCCGCGCGGCGGGTTGCAGGATGGCGTTGACATAGATGGCCCAGGAGGCACCCACCGCGCAGGTCGCCACGGGCGCCGCCGGGGACATCGGCGGCCCGAAATCCAGCCGCAGCGCCTCCAGGATCTCGCAGCCCTCGCCGGAAGGCTGGTCCGCCACACGGCGCACGGGGATGCCGGCAGCCTCGAAGGCGGCGAAGCAGCGGTCCGGCTGCCACTTCATCTGCGCCAGCTTGAACCGGCCCAGCAGGTTGGGCGGCGCGCGCAGGTCCAGCGGCGCGAAAGGGTCCCAGGCCGGCGGCAGGCGCAGGAATCCCGCCAGCGCGGCCCCCAGCAGGGCAAGCGGCGGCAGCAGGAGGAGGGCGCGCTTCACGCGCATGGAGATGGCCACGGCCCCACATTCCGGCAGCGGGAAGGGGGCGGATTTTGTGGTAACGAAATGCCGCCGGGTTTGTGGTATGAAAATACCACAACGAAAAAACCCTGATTCTGCTTGACTTACAGGGCCAGGGCGGCGATATGCCGCGCCACTCCTACTGAACCATCTGGATCGCCATGCTCTCGACGCAGACCCGCTCGATCAAGCCGGCGGAGGTCAAGAAGGACTGGGTGCTGATCGACGCGGAGGGCCTTGTGCTCGGCCGCCTCGCCGCCCTGGTCGCCAATCGCCTCCGCGGTAAGCACAAGCCTATCTTCACCCCGCATGTCGATTGCGGCGATCACGTCGTGATCGTGAATGCCGACAAGGTCCGCGTCACCGGCGCCAAGGCCGAGCAGTCCGTGTTCTACTGGCACACCGGCTATGCCGGCGGCATCAAGGGCCGCACGGTGCGCGAGCGCCTCGAGGGGCGCTTCCCCGAGCGCGTGATCGAGAAGGCCGTGGAGCGCATGATCACCCGCGGCCCGCTCGGCCGCCAGCAGATGCGCAACCTCCATGTCTATGCCGGTGGCGAACACCCGCATGCCGGTCAGACGCCGTCGAAGATCGACATCGCGGCGCTGAACCGCAAGAACAAGGTGGCCTGACCGTGAGCGATACCCAGTCCACGAACGCCACGACCACCAACTCGCTGGCCGACCTCAAGACCCTCGTCGCCGGCACCCCGGCCGCCGAGGGCAGCACGGCCGCCGTGACCCGCGAGCCGAAGCGTGACGCCCAGGGCCGCGCCTATGCGACCGGCCGCCGCAAGAACGCCATCGCCCGCGTCTGGCTGAAGCCCGGCAAGGGCGTGGTCGAGGTCAACGGCAAGGCGCAGGCGAAGTACTTCGCCCGCCCGGTGCTGCGGATGCTGATCGCCCAGCCCTTCCTGGTGTCCGACCGCTACCAGCAGTTCGACGTGATCTGCACGGTGGTCGGTGGCGGCCTGTCCGGCCAGGCCGGCGCGGTGCGCCTCGGCGTCAGCCGCGCGCTCACCCACTACGAGCCCGCCCTGCGCCCGATCCTCAAGAAGGCCGGCTTCCTGACCCGCGACCCGCGCGTGGTCGAGCGCAAGAAGTACGGCAAGGCCAAGGCCCGACGTTCCTTCCAGTTCAGCAAGCGCTGACCGGGGGCGGGCGCCGGTCGGCGCCCGGGCCATGTCCGGTTCCGGAAAAGGGCGGTCCCGCTGGGGCCGCCCTTTTTCACGTTCTTGTCCGTTGTTCCGGCACGGTGGCTGCGTCATCACCGTGCTGCATCCGAGAGCGAGAGGAGTTCTCCGCATGGCCAAGGGTTCCCTGCCGTCCGTCTTCGTGGACGGCGAGTCCGGCACCACGGGGCTGCAGATCGTCGAGCGCCTGCAGGACCTGCCGGGCGTCGCGCTGCGCTCCCTGCCGGCGGAGCGCCGCAAGGACCCGGAGGCCAAGCGCGCCCTGATGGCCGAGGTGGACGCCGTCGTGCTCTGCCTGCCCGACGACGCCGCCAAGGAAAGCGCCGCCATGGCGGCTTCCCTCGGCGCGGACGCGCCCAAGGTCCTGGACGCCTCCACCGCCCACCGGGTGGACCCGGACTGGGTCTACGGCTTCCCCGAGCTCTCGCCGGAACAGGCGGCCGCCGTGGCCCGAGCCCCGCGCGTGAGCAATCCCGGCTGCTACCCCACCGGCGGCATCGCGCTGCTGCGCCCGCTGGTCGATGCCGGCCTCATCCCGGCGGACTACCCGGTCACGGTGAACGCCGTCTCCGGCTATTCCGGCGGCGGCAAGGCGATGATCGCCGAGCACGAGACCGGCAAGGCGCCGAGTTTCGAGCTCTACGGCCTGGGGCTGGAGCACAAGCACGTGGCCGAGCTGCAGCGCTATTCCGGCCTGACGCGCCGGCCGCTCTTCGTGCCGAGCGTCGGGCATTTCCGGCAGGGCATGCTGGTCTCCATCCCGCTGCACCTCGACACGCTGCCGGGCAAGCCGTCCCCCGCCGACCTGCGCGCGGCGCTGGAGGCACGCTACGCGGATTCCCCCTGGGTCCACGTGCTGCCTGCCGAGGCGAACGGCAAGCTGGAGGCCGAGGCCCTGAACGACACCAACAGCCTGGAGCTGCGGGTCTTCGGCAGCGATGCCCGGGGGCAGGCGGTGCTGGTGGCGCGGCTGGACAATCTCGGCAAGGGCGCCTCGGGGGCGGCGGTGCAGAATCTCGGGCTGATGCTGGGCCTCGATGTCGAGGCACGGCTGGGCCGGGCCGCATGAGCGCGACGGGAAACATCCTCCCTTTCGAGGGCAAGCTCCCCCGCATCCACCCCACCGCCTGGATCGCCCCCACCGCCGTGGTGATCGGCGACGTGGAGATCGGGGAGGGGGCCAGCGTCTGGTACCACTGCGTGCTGCGCGGCGACACCGCCGCGATCTCCGTCGGTGCCCGCTCCAACGTCCAGGACGGCACCATCGTCCACCTGAACGCCGGGGAGCCGGCGCGGATCGGCGCCGACGTCACCATCGGCCATGCCTGCATCATCCATGCCTGCACGCTGGAGGACGGCGCCTTCGTCGGCATGGGCGCCACGGTGCTGGACCGCGCGGTGATCGAGACCGGCGGGATGCTCGGCGCGGGCGGCCTGCTCGCGCCGGGCAAGGTGATCCGCCGCAACGAGCTCTGGCTCGGCTCCCCGGCGCGCATGGCCCGGCCGCGGACGGAGGAGGATCTCGCGCTCTTCGCCCGCACCGCCCCGCACTACGTGGAGCTGGCCGGGCGGCACCGCCGCAGCCTGGAATGAGACGCGCCCGCCTCCTTCCGGTCCTGCTGCTGGCCGGCCTCGCCGCCTGCGCCACGGAAGCCAACGCCCCCGCCCTGCCGCCCATCGCCGCGACGGGGCAGGACCCGGCCATCGCCGCGATCTACGGCGCGATGCCGGTCTTCCGCGACACGCGCATCGTGGCGGGCCGGCCGGCAGAGGCCGCCATCGCCGCGATCCGGCTGGAATGGCTGGCGGCGGCGATGCCGCACGACCTGGCCTTCACGCACAGCAACCCCATCACCATCCCGGCGATGCAGGCGGCCCGCGACAACCTCCGCGCTGCGCTCGGCATCCAGCCCGGGGCGCCGGGAACCGTCGTGATGGCCGGGCTGGCCGATGCGGCGGCGGCGCTGGCCCGGGGCGACGAGGAAGCGGCGCGCCGCGCCCTGCCGCCGCCGGTCTTCGCCCCGGACACGCTGCGGCGCCTCGGTCGCCTGCCCGACCTGCCGGAGGCCAACCTCGCCCTGCTGCGCGCCGCGAAGGACCTGGACAGCGGTCCCGGCTCCTGAGACGGGCTCCCGGGGAGCGCGGTTGCCGAGCCGCGCCGGGGATGGGAAGACAGTCTATGCAACGACGATTCCTGCTGCTGGCCCTGCTGCCGCTCGCCGCCTGCGCCGAACTGCGCGCCCCGCGCCGGCCGATCCCGCCGCCGCCCGGCCTGCTGGCCGGCCCCGACCAGGGGCGGCAGGCGATCCGGGAACTCGACGCGGCCTTCCGCAACGGCGCCGCCGCGCTGCGCGGCCATCCGGACCGGATGGCACGGGCCGCGGCGATCCTGGAATGGCTCTGCACGGACCTCGCCAGCAACCCGCGCTGGAACCCGGTCTCGCCGGGGGTGAAGCAGGTCGTCTACACCGCCCGCGACGAGGTGCGGAACGCCCTGGGCATCCAGCCGGAGGTGACGGGACAGGAGGCGGCCTCGGTCATGGCCCAGGTCGCCCGGGAACTGGCCGATGGGCAGGAGGTGCGCGCCCAGGCGCTGCTGGAGGACGAGCGCCGCTTCCGCAACGGCGGGGAGCGGGTGATCGCCCGGCTGCGCGACCCGGGCCCCCTGCCGAACAGCGAGATCGCCCTCGGCGCATTGGCGCAGGAGGTGGCGCGGCTGGATTCGGTGAACGGTTGGGTGGTGCAGCCCGCCGCCGATCCCTCGCTGACCGGCACGCGCGGGCTGGAGGACGATTCCTACCGCCCCACACCGGGCTTCTGACCGCCGCCCCCAACCGGGTTCTCCGGCCAGGGGGCGGCGGCGGGCGCCGCGATCAGTCCTGCGCCATCACCTTCACGTACTCGCCCGGCGCATCGGCCAGGGCCGGCAGCTTGCCGGCGCCCGGCTCCCGGGCGGGCACCTGCGCGTGGTCGAGGCCCGTGACCCAGCGCTGCCAGTCCGGCCACCAGGACCCGGCGAGCTCGGTCGCACCCTCCAGCCATTCCTCCGGATCGGCGGGCAGCGCCTCGTTGGTCCAGTGGCTGTACTTGCCGCTCTCGGGCGGGTTCACCACCCCTGCGATATGCCCCGAGGCGGCGAGCACGAAGCGGATCGGCCCGCCATAGATCTGCGTGGCGCGATAGGTGCTCTTCCAGGGCGCGATATGGTCCTCGCGCGTCGAGAGCAGGTAGACGGGGATCTTGATCTTCCGCAGGTCGATCGGCACCCCGTCCAGCGTGATCCCCCCCGGCTTCACCAGGTCGTTCTGCTGGTACATGCGGCGCAGGTAGAAGCTGTGCATCCTCGCCGGCATGCGCGTGCTGTCGTCGTTCCAGAACAGCAGGTCGAAGGGGAAGGGCTCCTGCCCCAGCAGGTAGTTCTGGACCACGAAGCTCCAGATCAGGTCGTTGGCGCGGAGCATGTTGAAGGTGTTGGCCATCTCCCCGCCCGCGAGGAATCCGCGCTCGCCCATCTTCTGCTCGACGGCCTTGAGCTGCACCTCGTCGATGAAGACGCTGATCTCGCCCGCCTCCTCGAAGTCCGTCATGGTGGTGAAGAAGGTGGCGCTCCTGATGCGCGTGTCGCGCTTCGCCGCCATGTGCGCGAGCGTCGCCGCCAGCAGCGTGCCGCCGAGGCAGTAGCCGATGGCATTGACGTTGCGCTCCCCCGTCGCCTGCTGGATCGCGTCCAGCGCGGCATAGGGGCCCTCCTTCATGTAGTCCTCGAAGTCCTTCTCCGCGAGCTGCTCGTCCGGATTGACCCAGGAGCAGACGAAGACCGTATGCCCCTGCGACACCGCCCAGCGGATCAGGGAGTTCTTCGGCCGCAGGTCGAGGATGTAGAACTTGTTGATCCAGGGCGGCAGCAGCAGCAGCGGCCGCTTGAGCACCTTCTCCGTGGTGGGGCTGTACTGGATCAGCTCCATCAGGTCGTTGCGGTACACCACCTTGCCCGGCGTCACCGCGATGTTCTCGCCGATCGCGAACTTGCTGCGATCGGTCATGCTGATGCGCAGGTTGCCCTTGCCGCGCTCCAGGTCGGTCAGGAGGTTGGTCAGCCCCTTCAGCAGGTTCTCGCCGCCCGTCTCGGCGGTGCGGCGCAGCACCTGCGGGTTGGTCATCAGGAAGTTCGTGGGGCTCATCGCATCCACGAACTGGCGCGTGTAGAAATCGACCTTCTGGGCGTTCTTGGGGTCGAGCTCGCTCTCGGTGCCCCGCACCACGTTCTGCATGTACCGCGCGGACAGCAGGTAGGACTGCTTGATGAAGTCGAAGACCTCGTTCTCGCGCCAGGCCTCGTCCTTGAAGCGCTTGTCCTTGCTGTCCTCGGAGATGACCGGCTGGACCTCGCCCCCCATCATGCGGCGGGCGGTGTTGCCCCAGAGGGTGAGATAGTCCTGCCAGAAGCCCATCTGGGCCTGCATCAGCCGGGCCGGGTTGGCCATCAGCCGGCTGGCCATCTCCATGAAGGCGCCGCCGAGGTTGAAGGGATCGAGCGGCGTGCCGCCCTCCACCTGCGGCATGCCGCCGGGGCGGCCGCCCAGCTTCTCCGCGGTGTCGCCCTGGCGCCGGATGAAATCGGCGACGATGCGCTGGCTGCGTTCCGCGACATCGGCCATGGTCCGGCTCACCAGGGCGGGGTCCGGCAGGCGGAAACCAGGATCGGGCGTCTTGTCACTCTGGCTCATCGGCGTGTTCCTGGTGCTCTCCCGGCCTGTGGCATCCGGTGGCTTCACGCTTCGCCGGTTCTGCGGCAAACCTCGGTCCGAAGGGTATGGACCGGTGGGAATGCCCCGCGGGAACCCGGCCGGGCGGGAAGTGCAGATGATCCACAAGCCGATCAAACCTAGGTTGCGCGGGCAGGGGCGGCAAGCAGCCGCGCCGCTTTTGGCGCTGCGGCATCGGCCGCGCCTGCCGCGGTCGCTGGGCCTGCTGGCCTGCCTGCTGTCGCTGGGCGCCTGCGTCGGCTCGCCGGGCGAGGGGCCCTTCGACTTCGTGCGCCAGATCCGCGGCAACGGCCTGGACGGGCGCGCGGCGCCGCCGGGGCTGGAGGAGGGCTTTCCCAACCTGGCCCGCATCCCCCCCCGCCCCGCCCGGGGCGAGGCCTCGGTGCGCGAACAGCTGACCACCGCGCTCGCCACCAACCGGGCCGCGGCGGCGCAGCCCGTCGCGCCGGACGCGCCGGTGCCCGACCCGCCGCGCGCCCCGGGGGCGGAGCTGGTGCCGCACAGCCCGCCGCCGCCGCCGAGCCTGGCCTCGGCCCCGGCCATCGGTCCCGGCGCCTCGACCCCGGCGCTGCGCTCCGGCGCCCCCGATCCGGGCAGCGCCCCGCCCGCCGCGCCGCCGGCCGAGATGCTGGCGCCCCCCTCGGCCCCCCCGGCGCCGCCCGCGCCGGACCTGCTGGCCCCGCCCGCCGCGCCGAAGCCGGGAACTCCCTGAGCCGGGAACCCCCTGAGCCGGGAACCCCCTGAACGGACCGGCGCCGTGCGGAGTGGCCTCCCCCCGGTCCCTCCCGCCGGGCACGGGGCGGCTCCCCGGCAGGGTCGTTGCCCGATGGCCTCGCGCTGCGGCGCGAGGAGGGCTACCCTGGAAGCTTCGACGAACCGAGGGCCCGAAGGGCTACACCCATGAGTGACGATTTCCACCGCATCCGCCGCCTTCCCCCCTATGTCTTTGCCGAGGTGAACGGCGCCAAGGCCAAGGCGCGTGCCGCCGCGGAGGACATCGTGGACCTCGGCATGGGCAACCCCGACAGCCCCACGCCGCCGCATATCGTGGCCAAGCTGGTGGAGGCGGTGCAGGACCCGCGCACCCACCGCTATTCCGCCTCCAAGGGCATCCCCGGGCTGCGCAAGGCGCTGGCGAACTACTACGCCCGCCGCTTCAACGTGCAGCTCGACCCGGAAACCGAGGTCGTGGCCACGCTGGGCTCGAAGGAAGGGCTGGCGAACCTCGCCCAGGCCATCACCTCGCCCGGCGACACGATCCTGGTGCCGAACCCGTCCTATCCGATCCACCAGTTCGGCTTCATCATCGCCGGCGCCTCGGTGCGCAGCATCCCGCACACGCCGGACGAGGAGATGCTGCGCGCCATCGACCGCGCGGTGCGCCATTCCGTGCCCGCGCCCACCGCGCTGATCGTGAACTTCCCCTCCAACCCGACGGCGCTGCTGGCCGATCTCGACTTCTACCGGGAGGTCGTGGCCATGGCGCGGAAGCACGGCTTCTACGTGCTCTCCGACCTCGCCTATGCCGAGCTGTACTTCGGCGACAAGGTCCCCCCCTCCATCCTGGAGGTCCCGGGCGCCAGGGACGTGGCCGTGGAGTTCACCTCCATGAGCAAGACCTACAACATGCCCGGCTGGCGCATGGGCTTCGCCGCCGGCAACCGCAAGCTGATCGCCGCGCTGACGCGGGTGAAGTCCTATCTCGACTACGGCGCCTTCACGCCGATCCAGGTCGCCGCCACCGCCGCGCTGAACGGGCCGCAGGACTGCGTGGCCGAGATGCGGACCCTGTACCGCGACCGGCGCGACCTGCTGGTCAAGGGGCTGCGGCAGGCGGGCTGGGACGTGCCGCTGCCGGAGGGCTCGATGTTCGTCTGGGCGCCGATCCCGGAGCGCTTCGCCCATCTCGGCTCGGTGGAGTTCTCCAAGCTGCTGCTGGCCCGGGCCAAGGTCGCCGTCGCCCCCGGCATCGGCTTCGGCGAATACGGCGACGGCCATGTCCGCATCGCCACGGTGGAGAACGCGCAGCGCATCCGCCAGGCGCTGCGCGGCATCCGCTCCTTTCTGGCCGCCGATAACGGCGGCCCCTCGACCGACACTTCCGCGGAGCTCGTGCGCGCTTGACCCGTCCCCTTTCCGTCGCCCTGGCCGGTCTCGGCACCGTCGGCGCGGGCACCCTGCAGATCCTGCGCGCGAATGCCGAGCTGATCGCCGCCCGCGCCGGCCGCCCCATCGCCGTGACCGCCGTGGCGGCGCGCGACCGCTCGCGCGACCGCGGCATCCCGCTGGACGGGCTGCGCTGGTACGACGACCCCGTCGCCCTCGCCCATGATCCGGCGGTGGACGTGGTGGTCGAGGCGATCGGCGGTTCCGAGGGCGCCGCCCGCGCCACGGTCGAGGCGGCGCTCGCCGCCGGCAAGCCGGTGGTGACGGCGAACAAGGCGCTGCTCGCCGTGCACGGCGCCGCGCTGGCCCGCTCGGCGGAGATGCGGGGCGTGCCGCTGGCCTTCGAGGCGGCGGTGGCCGGCGGCATCCCGGTCATCAAGGCGCTGCGCGAGGGGCTGGCGGCCAACCGCTTCCAGCGCGTCACCGGCATCCTGAACGGCACCTGCAACTACATCCTGACGCAGATGCGCGAGCGCGGGCGGGAATTCGCCGAGGCGCTCGCCGACGCCCAGCGGCTGGGCTATGCCGAGGCCGACCCCTCCTTCGACATCGACGGCGTGGACGCGGCGCACAAGCTCGCCATCCTGGCCGCGCTCGCCTTCGGCCGCCCGGTGGACTTCTCCGCCGTGCATGTCGAGGGCATCCGCAACGTCACCGCGCTCGACATCAAGCTGGCCGAGGAACTCGGCTACCGCATCAAGCTGCTGGGCCTGGCGCGCTGCACCGAGCGGGGCGTGGAGACGCGGGTGCATCCCTGCATGATCCCCGCCGCCTTCCCGCTGGCCCGCGTGGACGGCGTCTTCAACGCCGTGGTGGCGGAGGGCGACTTCGTCGGCCGCGTGGTGCTGGAAGGCCGCGGCGCGGGCGCCGGGCCGACCGCCTCGGCCGTGGTGGCGGACCTGATCGACATCGCGCGCAACCGGCACACGCCCGTCTGGGGCGCCGGCCTGGACGACCTCGCGCCGCTGCCCTCCCTGCCGATGGAGGAGCGCACCGGCGCCTACTACCTGCGGCTGATGGTGGTGGACCGGCCCGGCGTCATCGCCGACGTGACCGGCGCGCTGCGCGATTCCGGCATCAGCCTGGAATCCATGCTGCAGCGCGGCCGCGCCCCGGGCGAGGCGGTGCCCGTGGTGCTGACCACGCATGATTCGTCGGAGCGCGCGATGCGCAAGGCCATCGCGCGGATCGAGGCTTTGGAGACGGTGCTGGAATCCCCGGCGCTGATCCGGATCGAGAGTTTCTGAGGAGAGCGGGAAGCGATGAGCGAAAGCGGCATGTCCCTGAAGGCGGACCGCAACCTGGTCATGGAGCTGGTCCGGGTGACCGAGGCGGCGGCGCTCGCCTGCTCCTCCTGGATCGGGCGGGGCGACAAGAACGCCGCCGACGGCGCGGCGGTGGACGCCATGCGCCGCGCCTTCGATGCGGTCGCCATCGCCGGCACCGTGGTCATCGGCGAGGGCGAGATGGACGAGGCGCCGATGCTCTACATCGGCGAGAAGGTGGGCCTCGGCGGGCCGGAGATGGACATCGCCGTGGACCCGCTGGAAGGCACCAACATCTGCGCCACCGGCGGGCCGAACTCCATCGCCACGCTGGCGGTGGCGGAAAAGGGCGGCTTCCTGCACGCGCCCGACATCTACATGGACAAGCTCGCCATCGGCCCCGGCCTGCCGGAAGGGGTGGTGGACCTCGACGCCTCGCCCGAGGAGAACCTGCGCGAGCTGGCCAAGGCCAAGAAGGTCTCGATCAACGACCTGATGGTCTGCACCCTGGGCCGCGACCGCCACAAGCCGCTGATCGAGGCCTGCCGCCGCGCCGGGGCGCGCATCACCCTGCTGCCGGATGGCGACGTGGCCGGCGTGGTGGCCTGCGCGCAGGAGGATTCGGGCATCGACATCTACATGGGCTCGGGCGGCGCGCCGGAGGGCGTGCTGGCCGCCGCCGCATTGCGCTGCACCGGCGGCCAGATGCAGGGCCGCCTGCTCTACGAGGACGACGCGCAGATCGCCCGCGCCAAGGAGATGGGCATCACCGACCCGAACCGGAAGTTCCTGGTGGAGGACATGGCCAGGGGCGACGTGATGTTCGCCGCGACCGGCGTGACCTCCGGTGCCTTCCTGCGCGGCGTGCGCCGCACCAAGACCGGCGCGGTGACGCATTCCATCATCATGCGCTCCAAGACCGGCACGGTCCGCTACATCGAGGGCCACCACAACTCCCAGCGCAAGCCCGGCAGCTTCTTTGCCTGAGGGAATGGGGCCTGAGGGGCTGACCGCATCGGTGGCGGCGGAGCCTGTGCTGGGGGTGGCGCAGAGCGTCACCGGCCGGCGCTGGCTCTGGCGCGGCGGCGACGAGCGCCTGGGCCTCGCCATCGCGCAGCGGCTGGAACTCCCCGAGATCGTCGGCCGCCTGCTCGCCGGGCGCGGCGTGACCGCGGACACCGCGACGGATTTCCTCGATCCGACGCTGCGCGCGCTGCTGCCCGACCCGTCCTGCCTGAAGGACATGGATACGGCGGCGGCGCGGCTCGCCGATGCCGCGCGCCGGGGCGAGCATGTGGCCGTCTATGGCGACTACGACGTGGACGGCGCCTGCGCCGGCGCGCTCACCGTGCGCGTGCTGCGGGATCTGGGCTGCGAGGTCACGCATTACGTCCCCGACCGCATCCGGGAAGGCTACGGCCCCAACGGGCCGGCCATCGCCGGGCTCTGCGACCGGGGCGCGACGCTGGTTGTCTGCGTCGATTGCGGCATCGCGGCGCATGAGGCGCTGGAGGCGGCGCGCGGCCGGGCGGATGTGGTGGTCCTCGATCACCACAAGTCCGAGGGCCCGGTGCCCGATGTCGCGGCGGTGGTGAACCCGAACCGCCTCGACTGCCCCTCCGGCCTGCGGCATCTCTGCGCCGCCGCCGTCTGCTTCCTGGCCGCGGTGGCGCTGCTGCGCACGCTGCGCCGCACCGGCTTCTTCGCCCACCGGGCGGAGCCGCGCCTGCTGGCGCTGCTGGATCTGGTGGCGCTGGCCACGGTCTGCGACGTGATGCCGCTGGTGGGGCTGAATCGCGCCCTGGTGGCGCAGGGCCTCAAGGTCATGGCCCGGCGCGAACATGCCGGGATCGCCGCGCTGCTGGAGATGGCGGCGGTGAAGGAGGCCCCCACCGCCCATACGCTGGGCTTCGTGCTCGGGCCGCGCATCAACGCCTCCGGCCGGATCGGCGAGCCCGACCTCGCGCTGCGCCTGCTGCTGCTGGACGACCCGGTCGAGGCACGCGCCATCGCCGCCCGGCTCGACGAGGTGAACCGCCGGCGGCAGGAGGTGGAGGCCGACGTGCTGACCGGCGCCTTCGCCGAGGCGGAGCGGCAGGCCGAGGCTGGCAGCCCCGTGCTGATGATCTGCGGCGAGGGCTGGCATCCCGGCGTGGTCGGCATCGTGGCCGGGCGGGTGAAGGAACGCTTCAACCGCCCGACCCTCGTGGCCTCGCTGGCCGAGGGGCTGGCGCGCGGCTCGGGCCGCTCGGTGCCGGGGGTGGACCTCGGCGCGGCGGTGATCGCGGCACGGCAGTCCGGCCTGATGCTGACCGGCGGCGGCCACGCCATGGCGGCCGGCTTCTCCTTCGAGGCGGGACGGATCGAGGAGGTGCGCGCCTTCCTCCACGAGCGTCTGGGCCATGCCAACGCGCTGCCCGCCGCGGCGGACCTGTCGGTGGAGGGCACGATCAGCGTCCAGGCGGCAACGGCGGGCTTCGCGGCGGAGGTCGGGCGGCTGGCGCCCTTCGGCCCCGGCAACGAGGAGCCGGTCTTCGCCATCCGCCGCGCCCGCATCGTCCGCGCCGACCGCGTGGGGCGGGAGGGAGGCACCGTCCGCGCCTTCCTGGAAGGCGAGGGGGGAGGGCGCCTGAAGGCCGTCTGCTTCCGCGCCAAGGAAGGCCCGCTGGCGCACCTCCTGCTCAATTCCGGCGGCCTGCCGCTGCATCTCTGCGGCACGCTGCGGGCGGAAAGCTGGAACGGCACGGTCTCCGCCTCGCTGCACGTCCAGGACGCCGCCCCGGCCCTGGAAGGCTGACCCAGGCAGCGGCGCCTCCCGGCCGCGCCGCGCTTCGTGGCCGGCCACCGGGGGAAAAGGTGAAGCCTTGTCCCCCGGAACGGCGCAACGACTCGGCCCGCTGACGCGCGGGCAAGGCGGTGCAGGGTTGAAACCCTGGCGTCCGGCCCCCATTCCGGAGCGGGGTCCCGGCAATCGGGCCGGCGGGCCCCGCATGGAACGGGGAGTCGCGACGATGCGCGCCTATCATCTGCCCAAGGCCGGGGCGATCGAGGACCTCACCCTCACCGCCCTGGAAACGCCACGCCCGGCCCGCCGGCAGGTGCTGGTGCGGATGCGGGCGGCCTCGCTGAACTACCGCGACCTGCTGGTGGCCACCGGCCGCTACGGCAAGGCGGAGGTCCGGCCGGGGCTGGTGCCGTTGTCCGACGGGGCGGGCGAGGTCGCGGCGGTGGGGCCGGACGTGACCCGGGTGAAGGAAGGCGACCGGGTGGCCGGCATCTTCATGCAGGGCTGGATCGCCGGGCCGCCCGACGAATCCTACCGCGCCACCGCCCTGGGCGGCTCCATCGACGGGGTGCTGGCCGAATACGTGCTCTTCGAGGAAGAGGGGCTGGTCCACCTGCCGGAACACCTGTCCTTCGAGGAAGGCGCCTGCCTGCCCTGCGCCGGGGTGACGGCCTGGAACGCTCTGACCGCGCTGCGCCCGGTCGGGCCGGAACAGACAGTGCTGCTGCTGGGCACGGGCGGCGTCTCGATCTTCGCGCTGCAACTCGCCCATGCCGCGGGGGCGCGGGTGATCGTGACCTCCTCCTCCGACGAGAAGCTGGCGCGGGCGAAGGAACTGGGCGCCGCCGAGGGCGTGAACTACCGCACCCACCCGGACTGGGAGAAGGAGGTCTGGGCGCTCACCGGCAAGCGGGGCGTGGACCATGTGGTGGAGGTCGGCGGGGCAGGGACCCTGCCGAAATCCATCGCCGCGAGCCGCGTGGGCGGGGCCGTCCACCTCATCGGCGTGCTGACCGGGGGGCAGATCGACCCGCTGCCGGTCATGCAGAAGGCCATCGACCTGCGTGGCGTCTTCGTCGGCTCGCGCGAGATGTTCGAGGCGATGAACCGCGCCGTCGCCTTCCACCGGATCCAGCCGGTGATCGACCGGGTCTTCCCCTTCGAGGAAGCCCAGGCCGCCTATCGCCACCTGGAGAGCCAGGCGCATCTCGGCAAGGTGGTGATCCGCTTCGCCTGAGGCGGCAGCCGGCCGGGGGCAGGCAAGGCCCGCCCCCGGTCCCCTGCTTCAGCCCGCGAGCTTCGCGGCGATCTTCGCCACATGCGCGCCCTGGAAGCGGGCGAGCTCCAGCTCGTTCGTGGAAGGCTGCCGCTGCCCCTGCCCGCCGGCGATGGTGGAGGCGCCGTAAGGCGTGCCGCCGCTCACCTCGTCCAGCGTCACCAGCCCCTGCGCCGAATAGGGCAGGCCGACCAGCACCATCCCGTGGTGGAACAGCATCGTGTGCAGGCCCATCAGCGTCGTCTCCTGCCCGCCATGCTGGCTGGCGGTGGAGGTGAAGGCGGAGCCGACCTTGCCGATCAGCGCGCCCTTCGCCCAGAGGCCGCCGGTCTGGTCCCAGAACTGCGCCATCTGCGAGGTCAGCCGGCCATAGCGGGTCGGGCTGCCGACGATGATGGCATCGTACTCGGCCAGTTCCTGCGGGCTGGCCACGGGCGCCGCCTGGTCCGCCTTGCCGCCGGCCGCGGCGAAGGCCGCCGGGTCCATGATCTCGGCCACGCGCTTGACCGTCACCTCGGCCCCGGCGCCGCGCGCGCCCTCGGCCACCGCCTGCGCCATGGTCTCGATATGGCCGTACATCGAGTAGTAGAGGACCAGAACCTTGGTCATGCCGTGTCTCCTCGGGGAAAACCCGGTCGCAGACTTGGACCGGGCGAGGGGACCACGCCATCCGGGGCGTTATCATATCTCGTAATGGCGGCGATGGGCCCCGCGGATCGGCCGCCGGCCGGTGGCGCGTCGCGGCGCTTCCTGGCATTCGGAGGCGATGCGCCTCCACATCCAGAATCCCCCCGCCTCCGACCTCCGCATCACCCCGGCCCAGTGGGCGGCGGCGATCGCGCGCCACCCGGACATGGCCGGCATCGCCATGACCATGGCGGAAGACCCCCGGGGCCTGGAGGAAGGGCTGCGCGAGGCCGAGGTGCTGGTGACCTGGACGGGACTGCCCGGCGATCCCCTCCGCGCGGGGCCGTTGCGGCAACGCGCGCCGCGCCTGCGCATCCTGTCCTTCACCTCGGCCGGGGTGGACCGGCTGGCGCCCTTCGACTGGCTGCCGGAGGGCGTGGCGATGCTCAACAACCGCGGCACCCATGGGGACAAGGCGGGCGAGTTCGCCATCATGGCCCTTCTGATGCTGCGCAACCACATCCCCTTCTTCGCGGAATGCCAGCGGGAGGGACGCTGGGCGCCGCGCCTCGCCCCCAGCCTGGCCGGCGCCACGCTGGGCGTGCTGGGCCTGGGCGCGCTGGGCGGCGCCACGGCCCGCCGGGCGCGGCAGTTCGGCATGCGGGTCCTGGGCATCCGCCACGGCAGCGATCCCCATCCGGACTGCGACGAGACCTTCCCGCAGGAGGCGCTCGATTCAGTGCTGCCGCGCTGCGACATGCTGGTCCTGGCCTGCCCGCTCACCCCACGGACGCGCGGCATCCTGTCGCGGGAGCGCCTGTCGCGGCTGCCGCGCGGGGCAGGGGTGGTCAACATCGCGCGCGGCCTGGTCTGGGACCAGGATGCCGTCTGCGACCTGCTGGAAAGCGGCCACCTTTCGGCCTGCCTGACCGATGTGGCGGTGCCGGAGCCGCTGCCGCCGGAAAGCCGGCTCTGGCGCACGCCGGGCCTGTTCGTGACGCCCCACATGTCGGCGGACGACCCGCTGGTCTACAACGACCGCACGCTGGACATCCTGTTCGAGAACCTGCGGGCTGAAAGCAAGGGGAACCCCCTGCCGAACCGCGTCGATCCCGGGCGCGGCTACTGAGGGAACGCGGCTGACGGCAAGGGCGGCCGCGGAGCCGAGGCCGGCATGGGCGGCGCGCACCGGACAGTTTGCCCTGCCCGGCACGCACCGCACCAGCCGGAGCGGGGAAAGGAAAGTCCCCCCGGACCGGGCCTCGATCCATGCCGGACCGCAACCCTGCCCTCTCCCACGCCCGGTATTGGCATCCGGGCATGGCTCAGGTGGCGCGGCAGCGCCCCCTCGGCAAACCGGATGCACGAAACATTCAGGCCATGGCCGACCCTCCATGACGAGGGCCGGGGGCCAGATGCGAATGCTTCGCAGGATAGCGGATGAAGAGCGTCTCGCAAGAGACCGTAACACGCGGCGGGATTCCCGCAATAACCGAACATGGGCCGGAAGGCGGGAGACCGGAAACAAAGCGAAAGAGGCCGGGGCGGTCATCCCGCCCCGGCCCCACCGGTTCCCCCGCTCCGCGACGGCTCAGGCCGCTTCCAGCGCCTTCACGCCGGGCAGGGTCTTGCCCTCCAGCCATTCCAGGAAGGCGCCGCCGGCGGTGGAGACATAGGTCATGCGGTCGATCACCCCCGCATGGCGCAGCGCCGAGACCGTGTCCCCGCCACCGCCGATCGACTTCAGCCCGGCCGAGGCGCCCAGCGCCGCCACGGTCTGCGCCACGGCCACGGTGGCCGTGTCGAAGGGCGGCGTCTCGAAGGCACCCAGCGGCCCGTTCCACACCAGGGTGGAGGCGGAGCGCAGCTTGTCCTCGATCAGCTCCACCGTCTTCGGGCCGACATCCAGCGCCATCATGTCATCCGGCACCGCATCCACCGGCACCGTCCGCGTGGCCACATTCGCCTCGAAGCGCGGCGCCACCACGAGATCCACCGGCAGCACGATCTCGCAGCCCGTCTTCGCCGCCTCCTCCATGATCTGCCGGGCGGTGTCGTGCATCTCCGCCTCCTGCAGCGACTTGCCCATGGAATGACCCTGCGCCGCCAGGAAGGTGTTCGCCATGGCGCCGCCGATCACCAGCACATCCACCTTCTTCGACAGGTTGCCGAGCAGGTCGAGCTTGGTGGACACCTTGGAGCCGCCGACGATCGCCACCACCGGCCGCGACGGGTTGCCCAGCGCCGCGTCCAGCGCCTCCAGCTCGCCCTGCATCAGCCGCCCGGCATAGGAGGGCAGCAGCTTCGCCACGCCCTCGGTCGAGGCATGGGCGCGGTGCGCGGCGGAAAACGCATCGTTCACATACACATCCGCGATCTTCGCCAGCCCCTGCGCCAGCGCCGGATCGTTCTTCTCCTCGCCGGCATGGAAGCGTGTGTTCTCCAGCAGCAGCACGTCGCCATCCGACAGCTTCGCCACCGCCGCCTCGGCCTCGGGGCCCACGCAGTCACCCGCGAAAGCCACCGGCCTGCCCAGCGCCTTGCTCAGCGCGTCGGCCATCGGCTTCAACGACATCTCCGGCACGACCTTGCCCTTGGGCCGGTCGAAATGGGAGCACAGGATCACCTTCGCCCCCTTGTCGGCCAGCTCCTTCACCGTCGGCACGAGACGGTCGATCCGGGTCATGTCGGAGATCTTGCCGTCCCGCACCGGCAGGTTCAGGTCGGCCCGGAGCAGGACACGCTTGCCCTTGGGGTCGAGCGTGTCGAGGGTGCGGAAAGCTGGCATGGGAAGGTCCTGATCCTGGGGAAAGGTCTGACTTACACAGCAGCCGCCTCTCTAGCATCGGCACGGAAGCCGATCCAGTTGCCCACCCGGCACCGCCATCCCGCGCCGCCCCCGTCGCACGGCGCCGGAGGGCGCGCTCCGGAGACTGCCCCCGCACGCACCGCCACGGTCGTGGAGGCCCGGCGGCTTCACCCACCGGAGCGACGGCCCCCATGGACGGATGGAGCCTCGCGGCACCCCGCCCCAACGGCACCGCATGGGTGCCGAGCCCCCGGCGATGAAAGCCGCGATTCCCCGCCGCGCCCGCCTCCGGTAGAAGCCCGCGCATGGACAACAGCACGGCCATGAAGCCCCGCAGCCGGCTCAAGGGCGATCCCTACCAGGCCTATGAGCAACTTCCGGCCGAGGTGCGCCGTGCCTTGCAGGAATCGCTGGTCGACTGGTGCCCCCTGCGCGCCCGCGAATGGCACCTGGACCTGCTGCGCCGCGATCGCCTCCGTCCCGCGCAGGCCGCCGCCGCCCTGGTCCAGGCCATCCGCACCCACGACCAGGCTGAGATCGCCGCCTTCGCGAAGACCTGGCCCAAGGGTGCCGAGGCCTACCCGCACCTCGCTGCGGGCGCGAGCCTGCAGCGCTACGCCGGCTCCGAAGGCATCCCCGCCGTCCCGACCCGCACGAGGTCCGAAAGCCGTGCCGAAACCAGAGCCGCCGCACAACCCAGCGCCACCCCGATCCCCCCGAATCCGGGGCCCCGGGCCGAAGCCAGGGCCGATGCGAAGGCCAGCGCAGCGAAAGCCGGGGCAGGGGTGAAGGGCGAACCCGCCACCGGAGTCGTCGCCGCGGCGCGTACCGGCTCCGCCGCCAGGACCGGCGCGAAGTCCGGTCCCGTCAAACCCGGCGCACCCAAACCCAGCCGCCTCAAAGCCCGGACCAACCGATCCCGCCCCGCCAAGCCCCGATCCAAGATCAAGCCGAGGGCCAGGACCCGCGGCAAGCACCCGGCGGGCCGCCGCGCCCGGCGCTGAGGCCGGGCACCGCCCGGTTCGCGCCGAGGCAGGCGACGATGCGCCTTGCTTTCCCACTCCACCTCGGCTATAGGAATAAAATCAGCATCCTGCCGTGCCCCGCCGCCGCACAATCCGCAGCGCCTCCACCAGCACGTCCCGGGTGATCCCCTGCTTGCCGAACATCGCCTCCGCCTCGCCCAGCGTGGCCGACACCGCCGGCCGCAACCGCAGCGTTCCTTGCTCCATCCAGCATTCCAGGTGCCTTGGGTTCCCGAGCGCCTCGCGCACTCCCCGCCGCAACGTCACCTGTCCCTGGGGCGAGACCTTGAGCAGAACCTTCTTGCCAGGCATGGCAAAGTCCTCCATCCGTCCAGGCGGATAAAGGACTAAAATCCTAAAACAGTAAAGAAAAAAGGCCGGGGAAGCGAACTCCCCCGGCCCGGCCGTCTCAGAGCTTGCCGAGATAGGCGGCGGTGTCGCTCATGCGGTTCGAGAAGCCCCACTCGTTGTCGTACCAGGACATCACGCGCACCAGCCCGCCATCGACCACCTGCGTCTGCGTCGCGTCGAAGGTGGAGGAATGCGGGTCGTGGTTGAAGTCCACCGAGACCAGCGGCGCGGTGTTGTAGCCGAGGATGCCCTTCAGCTCGCCCTCCGAGGCCTCCTTCAGGGCGGCGTTGACCGCCTCCTTGGTCAGCCCCTCGGTCTTGCCCGGCACGAAGTCCAGGCTGACCAGCGAGACGTTCGGCGTCGGGATGCGGATGGCGGTGCCGTCCAGCTTGCCCTTCAGCTCCGGCAGCACGAGGCCCACGGCCTTCGCCGCGCCCGTCGAGGTCGGGATGGCCGAAACCGCCGCCGCGCGCGCGCGGTGCAGGTCCTTGTGCAGCGTGTCCACCGTGTTCTGGTCACCCGTATAGGCATGGATGGTGACCATGTAGCCGCGCAGGATGCCAAACTTCTCGTGCAGCACCTTGGCGATCGGCGCCAGGCAGTTGGTGGTGCAGGAGGCGTTGGACACGATCCTGTCCTCGGCCGTCAGCGTCTTGTGGTTCACGCCATAGACGATGGTCTTGTCGGCGCCCTCGCCGGGGGCGGAGATCAGCACCTTGCGGGCGCCGGTGCCGAGCAGGACCTGCGCCTTCTCGCGCGCCGTGAAGATGCCGGTGCACTCGGCGGCGATGTCCACGCCGTCCCACTTCAGCTTGGTCGGGTCGCGCTCGGCCGAGACCTTGATCGGGCCCCAGGTCTTGCCATGGGCCTTGATGGTGATGCTGTCGCCCTCGACGATCACCTCGCCGGGGAAGCGGCCATGCACGCTGTCATAGCGGAAGAGGTGGGCATTCGCCTCGACGGAGCCGAGGTCGTTGATGGCGACGAACTCGACATCGTCGCGCCCGCTCTCGCAGGCGGCGCGCAGCACGAGACGCCCGATGCGGCCGAAGCCGTTGATGGCGACCTTAACAGCCATGAGACGAACCCCTTTTTCTCTGAGTTACGACAGTTTCTTCCGGACGGTGGCCGCGATGGCCTCCGCCGTGATGCCGAAATGGGGATACAGGTGTTCCGCCGGCGCGCTAGCGCCGAAGCCCTGCATCCCGATGAAAACTCCGTCAGCGCCGGTCCAGCGATCCCAGCCGAAGCCGAGCGCCGCCTCGATGCCGATGCGCAGCCCCTTGCCCAGCACCGCGTCCTGGTGCTGCGCGTCCTGCAGGGCGAAGATCTCCCAGCAGGGCAGCGACACGACGGCGGTGGGGATGCCCTCCGCCTCCAGCGCCTCGCGTGCCGCCATGGCGATATGGACCTCGGAACCGGTGGCCACCAGGGTCGCCTTCCGCTCGCCCGAGGCTTCCGCCAGGACATAGCCGCCGCGGGCGCAGCGGTTCTCGCCCGCCTCGCCGCGCAGGGCGGGAAGGTTCTGGCGCGACAGGGCCAGCACGCTCGGTCCGTCGACGCGGCGCAGGGCGAGTTCCCAGCACTCCGCCGTCTCCAGCGCATCCGCCGGGCGGAAGACAAACAGGTTGGGCATGGCGCGCAGCGAGGCCAGCGTCTCCACCGGCTGGTGGGTCGGCCCGTCCTCGCCCAGGCCGATGCTGTCATGCGTCAGCACATGCACGACCCGCTGCTTCATCAGCGCGGCAAGGCGCAGCGAGGGGCGCAGGTAGTCGGCGAAGACCAGGAAGGTGCCGGAATAGGGGATCAGCCCCCCATGCAGCGCCAGGCCGTTCATCGCCGCGGCCATGCCGTGCTCGCGGATGCCATAATGGATATAGCGGCCGGAGAAGTTGTCCGGCGTGACCGAGGGAATGCCCTTGACGTTGGTGTTGTTGGACCCCGTCAGGTCGGCCGAGCCGCCGATCATCTCGGCGATGGACGGCACCAGCACCTCCAGCGCGCGCTGCGAGGCGATGCGGGTGGCGATCTTCGGCTTGTCCTCGGCGACCTTGGCCTTGTAGGCGCCGAAGGTCTCCGCCCAGTCGTCCGGCAGGCGGCCCGACATGGCGCGCTCGAACTCGGCGCGCTGCGGGTGCTTGGCCAGGCGCTTGAGCCAGGACCGGCGGGTGCCGCCGGCACGCCGGCCGGCCGCCTCCCACTCGCCCTTGATCCCCTCGGGGATCTCGAAGGGCCCGTGGTTCCAGCCCAGCGCCGACTTCGCCGCCGCGGCCTCGTCCGCACCCAGCGCGGCGCCGTGGCTGGCGGCGGTGCCGGCCTTCTTCGGCGCCGAGAAGCCGATGATGGTGCGGCAGGCGATGATCACCGGCTTGCGCGACTTCTGCGCCCAGCTGAGCGCCGAGGCGATCTCCTCGTGGTCGTGGCCGTTGATCCGCCGCGTCGCCCAGCCATAGGCGCGGTAGCGGGCCAGCACGTCCTCCGAGAAGGAGATGGCGGTGTCACCGTCGATCGAGATGTGGTTGTCGTCCCACAGCACGCAGAGCTTGGCGAGATTCAGGTGCCCGGCCAGCGAGGAGGCCTCGTGGCTGATGCCTTCCTGCAGGTCGCCGTCGGAGGCGATCACCCAGGTGCGGTGGTCCACCAGCGACTTGCCGAAGCGCGCGGCCAGCAGGCGCTCGGCCATGGCGAAGCCGACGGCGGTGGAGATGCCCTGGCCCAGCGGGCCGGTGGTCATCTCGATGCCGGGATGCTCGCCATATTCCGGGTGGCCGGCGGCGGGGGAGTGGAGCTGGCGGAAGCGCTGCAACTCCTCGATGCCCATGCCCGCCTGCCCGGTGAGGTGCAGCAGCGCATAGAGCAGCATCGAGCCATGGCCGGCCGAGAGGATGAACCGGTCGCGGTCCGCCCAGCGGGGGTCGTCGGCATCGTTCTTGAGGAATCGGGTCCAGAGGACCGTGGCCACGTCGGCCATGCCCATGGGCATGCCGGGATGGCCGGATTTCGCCTTCTCGACGGCGTCGATCGCCAGCACCCGGATGGCATCGGCCATCCGGCGCACCGGCGTTGCCGCTTGTGCCAGGATCGCTGCCTGGGCGGCGAGGGCGGGGTTGGGTGGCGCGGGCGCCTGGGAATCTGGTTCGGTCGTGGCCAAGGCGTGATCTCCGAAGCGTGAGTTCATAGAGGGGGGCGCCCGATCCGCCAACCCTGAGCGGCTTATTGCGATGCGGCAAGACCCCTGCAAAGGCGTCGCATCCGCAGAGTTCATGGGAATTTCAATGGGATAGATGTTTATTGGCTCGCCTTGCCCGATCCGGTGCGGCAGCTTCGGCGGCATGGACAGCCTGGCTTTCGACCAATCCGGCCTGCCGGCGATGCCCCCGGGCCCGCCGCACCAGGAACAGCACGCCACGTCCTCGCCCCTGGTGCGGGACCTCGTCATCGGCACGGCGGACGGGCTGACGGTGCCCTTCGCCCTGGCGGCGGGCCTGTCCGGGGCGGTGGCGGCCAATCCGCTGATCGTGACCGCCGGCCTGGCGGAACTCGCGGCCGGCTGCATCGCCATGGGGCTGGGCGGCTATCTGGCGGCGCGCAGCGAGGCCGACCGCTACGCCTCCGAATATCGCCGGGAGTGGGATGAGACGGCGGACTATCCGGCGCGGGAGCGCTGGGAAGTGGCGGCGATCTTCCATCGCCAGGGGCTGCGGGGGGACACGCTGCAGGCCGCGACCGAGGCGATCTGCGCCGACCGGCAGCGCTGGGTGGATTTCATGATGCGCTTCGAGCTGGAGCTGAGCGCCCCAACGCCCGGCGAGGCGCCCCGCTCCGCGCTGCGCATCGGCGGCTCCTACGTGGCCGGCGGGATGGTGCCGCTGCTCCCCTACATGCTGCTGGACGACACGCCGCGGGCGCTGCTGGTATCCAGCCTGGTGACCGGGTTGGCGCTTCTCGCCTTCGGCTGGCTCAGGGCGCGGGCCACCGGAATGCCGCGCCTGGCGGGTGCCTTGCAGACGGCCGTGATCGGCGCCGTGGCGGCCGGCGCCGCTTTCGGCATCGCGCGGCTGGTCAGCGGATGAGGTCCGGGGCCAGCCGCGCCTTGCCCTCCGGCGCCGCCGGGGCGAGGCTTCCGGCCGACATCAAGGCAGGGACCGGTCAGCCATGGCCCATGAATTCCAGACCGGCGGCACGGCGCCCGCCATCCTCCGCAACGCCGCGCTCGATTCGGAAGCGATCCAGGAGGCGCGGCGCGACCTCGCCGCCTGCTTCCGCATGGCGGCGCGGCTGGGTCTGCAGGAAGGCATCTGCAACCATTTCTCCGCCCTGGTGCCGGGCCATGACGGGCTGATGCTGGTGAACCCCTATGGCTGGGCCTTCGAGGAGCTCACCGCCTCCCGCCTGCTGGTCTGCGACTTCCAGGGAAACGTGCTGGCCGGGGAGGGCAGGCCGGAGGCGACCGCCTTCTACATCCATGCCCGGCTGCACATGCGCCACCCCCGCGCCGTGGCGGCCTTCCACACGCACATGCCCAACGCCACCGCCCTGTCGATGACCGAAGGGCCGCCGCTGCTCTTCGCCGGGCAGACGGCGCTGAAGTTCTTCGGCCGCGTCGCGGTGGACGAGGACTACAACGGCCTCGCCCTCGACGAGCGGGAAGGGGACCGGATCGCGGCGGCGATGGGGGAGGCGGATATCGGCTTCCTCAAGAACCACGGGGTGATGGTGGTCGGCCCGACCATCGCCGAGGCCTGGGACGACCTCTACTACCTGGAGCGCGCCGCCGAGGCCCAGCGCCTGGCCCTTTCCACCGGAAGGCCGCTGAAGATCGTGCCCGAGCCGGTGGCGCGAGAGGCGGCGGCGCGGATGCGGGAAGGCGACCCGGAAAGCGCGCGCCTGCACCTCGCCAGCATCCGCCGCATCCTGGGCCGCGAGGCGCCGGACTACGCCGGCTGAGGCCCCCGCCCCGGAAATGCCCGCGACGTGAGAGCTCCGTAGAAACCGATGCACACCGATCCCGTCTGGTCCGACATCGCCCTCCGACTGCTCCTGGCGGCGCTGGCCGGGGCCGCCTTCGGCATGAACCGGGAGGCCAAGGGGCATGCCGCCGGGCTGCGCACGACCCTGCTGGTCTGCCTGGCCGCGGCCCTGGCGATGCTGCTGGCCGATGTCCTGATGACCACCACCCGCCGCCCCGACCACGGCGTGATCAGCATGGACGTGATGCGCCTGCCGCTCGGCATCCTGACCGGGGTGGGCTTCATCGGCGGCGGCGCGATCCTGCGCCAGGGCGGGACCGTGACCGGCGTCACCACCGCGGCGACGCTCTGGTTCGTGACGGTGGCCGGGCTCTGCCTGGGGGCCGGGGAGATCGGCCTCGGGGTCGCCGGAACGCTGCTGGGCCTCGGGGTGCTCTGGGTACTGAAATGGGTCGAGCGGCGGCTGTGGCATGTCCAGGGCGCGACGCTGCTGCTGGTGGGCGACAGCGCCGTGCTGCGAAGCCTGGACATGGAAACCCGCTTCGCTGGGCTGGGTTACGAGACCTTGCGGCAGGCGGTCATCTATCGCGAGAACGGCCGGACCTGCTCGCGGCGCTACAATCTGCGCTGGCGCGGGCGGTACGGCAGCCGCCGGCAGGTTCCCTCCTTCCTGGAGGAGATCGCCGCCCTGCCAGGCATGCGCGAGGTCCGCTGGTCGCCCTGAGCCGGCGGCGGATGGAAATGTCAGGATGAGGTTGAGGACATGATCGACCGGCTGGACCATCTGGTGCTGACGGTGCGCGACATCGCGCGGACGCGGGACTTCTACGTGCGCGGCCTGGGAATGCGGGAGGAGGTCTTCGGCGGCGGGCGCGTGGCGCTCTGCTTCGGGCGGCAGAAGTTCAACCTGCACGAGGCGGCGGGGGCCCCGGTCCTGCCGCGCGCCGCGAACCCGACGCCGGGCAGCGCGGATTTCTGCCTGATCGCCGACCGGCCGCTGGAAGCGGTGATCGTTCTGCTGGAGGAGCGCGGGCTGGCGATCGAGCTCGGCCCGGTGGACCGCGCCGGGGCCACGGGGCCGATCCGCTCGGTCTATCTGCGCGATCCGGACGACAATCTGGTGGAGATCTCGGAATACCGCTGAGGCGTGGGGCCGACCCCTTCGGCCGACCCTTTTGGCAGCCTCCTTTGGCAGATGGACAGCGGCGGCGCCCGGCGGCATGGTCCGCGCCTTCATGACGAATTCCGACATTCCCCCGATCCGCCTGCTGCCCGGCCGCGAGCGCCGGGCCAAGGCGGGGCATCCCTGGATCTTCTCCAACGAGGTCGCCACCGGCGCGGCCACCAAGGCGCTGGTGCCCGGCGGGCTGGTGCGGGTGGAGGGCGACGATGGCAGCCGCCTCGGCCTGTACCAGTACAACCCGCATTCCCTGATCGCCGGCCGGCGCCTCAGCCGCGATCCCGACGCGGCGGCCGGCCCCGGCTTCTGGCGCGAAAGGCTGGCCGCGGCGCTGGCGCTGCGCGAGCGGCTGCGCGACGGGCCCTATTACCGCCTCGCCCATGCCGAGGCCGATGGCCTGCCGGGGCTGGTGCTCGACCGCTATGGCGACGTGCTGGCGCTGCAGGCCAACACCGCCGGCATGGAGCTGGCCACGCCGGACATCCTCGCGGCGCTGCGCGACCTGCTGCCGCTCCGCGCCGTGGTGGCGCGAAACGACGCCTCGGTGCGCGGGCTGGAAGGGCTGCCGCAGGAGGTCCGGCTCCTGGCTGGCGGGGATGCCCGCGCCACCGTGGAGGAAGGCGGCGTCGCCTTCTCGGTGGACCCGCTGGGCGGCCAGAAGACCGGCTGGTTCTATGACCAGCGGGACAACCGCGCCCGGGTGGCGGCGCTGGCGCGCGGGCAGACGGTGCTGGACGCCTTCTGCCATACCGGCGGCTTCGGGCTGCAGGCGGCGAAGGCCGGGGCGAGCGAGGTGACGCTGCTCGACCGTTCCGAGCACGCCCTGGCCACGGCGCGCGAGACGGCGGAGCGCAACGGCCTCGCCGACCGCGTCGCCTATCGCCGGGGCGAGGCGATGGAAAGCCTGGAGGCGCTGGCGGCGGAGGGGCGGCAGTTCGGCATCGTGGTGTCCGACCCCCCGGCCTTCGCCAAGACGCGCAAGGACCATGGGCCGGCGCTGCGGGCCTATGCCCGGCTGGCGCGGCTTTCCGCCCGGCTGGTGGCGCCCGGGGGCTTCCTCTTCATCGCCTCCTGCTCCCACCATGTCGGCACGGGCGAGTTCACCGACGCGGTGGTGGAGGGGCTGGGGCGCGCCCGGAGGGAGGGGCGGATCCTCGGCATCTTCGGGGCAGGGCCGGACCATCCGGTGCATCCGGCCCTGCCGGAAAGCGCCTATCTCAAGGGCGTGCTGCTGCACCTGTCGTGAACGGCGGAGCGGTGCCGGCGCGGCTGCGCGCCGCCTATCGCCGCGCCCGCTACGAGGCCGGCGGCGTTCCGGTCCGCATCGGCCGGCGCAGCCCCCGGCTGGACGCGCTGCTCGTCCGCCTCGGCGGGCATCCCTGTGCCCTGGCGGGCGGGCTGGTCACGGCCTGGAACCCGCTGGGCCGGCGCCTGCCGGAAGGCCGGAACCGCCGGAGGCAGGAGCGCCTGGAACGGCTCATCCGGCACCTGCCCAGCCTGCCCGCGCGCAGCGGCGAGGGGCGCTGGCGGGAGGAGCAGCGCCTGCTCCTGGCCGATCCGCGCCGGCTGGCCGTGCTGGGGCGCCGCTTCCGGCAGAACGCGGTGGTCCTCCTGGCCCGGGGACGGCCGGCCCGCCTCCTGTGGCTGCGCTAGGCCGGGGCGCTACGCCCCGCCCGGCAGGCGGCGCCGGAAGACATCCAGCTCCTCCGCGCCCACCGATGTTTCCGCCAGGTGCCAGCCGCGCCCGGCATAGAAGCCGCGCAGGGCCGGCCGGGCGCAGAGATGCGCTTCCGCGAAGCCACGGCTCGCGGCGAGGCACGCGCCTTCCTCCTGCAGTTGTGTGGCGACGCCCCGCCCACGCTGCTCCGGCTCCACCCACAGCGCAGCCAGCCAGGGCGTCAGTGGCGGGCGTTCGTCGAGGTCGCTCTCGATCAGCAGGACATTGCCGAGATAGGTTTCGCCCCGATGGGACACCAGGGCCTGGGGCACGGCATCCCCGCGCAGGCCAGGCCGCAGCCGCGCCGCGATCGGTCCGGGGTCCGGCTCCTCCGCCTGCCACCAGGCCCGCCAGATCCGCTCCGCCACCGTGTCCAGGAAGTCCGGGACGGCGGGAAGGGGGCTGACGCGGTGCCGCGTCACAGGAACCGCGCCCGCAGGTCCACCCCGTTGGCCTGGCCCAGCGCGCCGGTCCCGTCGCGCAGCCAGCGTTCCGCCGCTTCCCGCCCATGGCGCTTGAGCGCCGCCAGGAACTCGCCCTCCCCATTGTACTTGCTGGAGACGCCGAAGTTCCGCAGCAGGTCCTCGTCCTCGATCATGTGGATGTAGAGCGGGCCATAGCGCGGGTCGTTCAGCGTGCCGCTCCCGATCAGCCGCTGCACGAAGGCGATGGCCCGCATCTCGTACATCAGCGAGGCGTTGAAGCCGATCTCCTGCATCCGGGTCATGATGTCGGAGGCAGTGTAGGGAATGTCCGGCCGGGTCAGCGGGTTGATCTGCACCAGCACGATGTCGGGCGGCGAGCCGCGTCCGTAGAGCGGCCAGAGCGGCGGGTTGCCCAGGAAGCCGCCATCCCAGAAGGCCTCGCCGTCGATCTCCACCGCCTTGAAGATCTGCGGCAGACAGGCGGAGGCGAGCAGGGCCTCCACGCCGATCTCCGGCCGCTCGAAGACCCGCGCCTTGCCGGTGCGGACATTGGTAGCGGACACGAAGAGCTTCGGCCCGGCCGGGTCGCGGCGCAGGCGGATCGGGTCCAGCACCTCGGCCAGCGCGTCGCGCAGCGGGTTCAGGTCGAGTGGCGTGGGGTTCATCTGGTAGGGCGAGAGGACGCGGGTCAGCGTGTCGAAGGTCTGCCAGGCGAGGCTGTAGCTGAGGTCGTAGCCCCAGAAGGCCTTCTCCAGCGGCGTGTTGCGCAGCGGGCTGAAGGAGAGCCGCTGCGCCAGCCCCCACCAGAAGCGGTCCAGCAGGGCCTTGGCCCGCACGGGTCCGCCTTCCGCCAGGCCCTGGGTGACCAGCGCGCCGTTGATCGCCCCGGCGCTGCTGCCGGAAATGGCCGCGATCTCCAGCCACTCCTCCTCCAGCAGCCGGTCCAGCACGCCCCAGGTGAAGGCGCCATGCGTGCCGCCACCCTGAAGGGCGAGGTTCACCGCGCGCCTCGCCCCGGTTCCCTCCCGCCCTTCCTGCCCAGGCCCGGCCGGCGGCAGGGCGGGGGGAATGCTGCCTTCCATCAGGCGGCGGTCCAGCCGCCGTCCAGGCCGAGGATCTCGCCGGTCAGGGAATCGGTATGCGGGCCGCAGACATAGAGGGCCATTTGCGCCACCTCCTCGACCTCGACCCAGCGACGCGACGCCATGGGGCGCAGCAGGTGCTCGGTCAGCGCCGCCTCGGCGGACACGCCCTCGCGCTTCGCGATCGGGTCGACCTGGGCCTCGGCCAGCGGGGTGCGGACGAAGCCGGGGCAGATGGCGTTGCAGGTGACGCCGGTGCCGCGCGCCGTTTCCAGCGCCACCACCTTGGTCATGCCGACGATGCCGTGCTTGGCGGCGACATAGGCGACCTTGTTCGGCGAGCCGACCAGCCCATGGGCGGAGGCGATGTTGATGATGCGGCCCCAGCCCGCCTTCCTCATGCCCGGCAGCAGGGCGGCGGTGGCGTGAAAGGCGGAGGAGAGGTTGATCGCGATGATCTGGTCCCACTTCTCCTCGGGGAACTGTTCCACCGGGCTGGTGAACTGGATGCCCGCGTTGTTCACCAGGATGTCCACATGGCCGAGCACCTCCTCGGCCTGGGCGCACATCTTGCGGACCTCCCGCGCATCCGACAGGTCGGCGGCGGAATAGGCGACCTCGCCGCCGGTGACCTCGGCCAGCTCGGCGCGGACCTTGTCCACCTGGCCGGGCGCGCCCAGCCCGTGCAGCAGGATCTTCGCCCCGGCCTGGGCGAAGGCGAGGGCGATGCCGCGCCCGATCCCGCTGGTGGAGCCGGTGACCAGGGCCGTGCGGCCCTCCAGGCTGCGTTCCATGGAGTCTCTCCTTGTTCCATCCCGCCAGGGCGCCGGGCCGCGCGGCGGCACCGTCAGGGCAGACGCCCGAGCAGGGATACGAGTTTCCGCAGCATGGGCCGGTCCAGGGCCGGCGCAAGCCTGTCCAGCGCCGCCAGGCGAAGGCTGCCCCCCAGGGAAGGCTGCGGCAGGGGCAGGGCGGCAAGGTCGCGCAGCGGGCGGCCCAGCAGCAGCGCCAGTGCCCCGGCGAGCTCGCGCGGCGCGGCGATGCCGGGCGCCAGCACGGCGGCGCCGAGCAGCCTGTCCCGCCGGTCCAGCACCAGCCGGACCAGCCCGCCCGTCCGGCCCTCGGCGACCAGCCGGCCGCTCTCCGTGAGGCCGCGCCGCTGCATCCGGACGACATGCCCGGCCGCCTCGGCCTCGGCGGCGGTCAGGCCGACCTGCAGCAGCTCGGGATCGGTGCGGACCAGCCGCGCGGGCGGGGGCGTGGAGGGGTGGCCGGGAATGCGGAGGAACAGGGAGCGCAGCAGCAGCGCCGCGTGTTCCTCAGCCCTGTCGGGATGCGCGCCGGAATCCGCGACATCGGCGATGCTGCCGGCCGCCCAGACCCTGCGGTTGCCCCGGGCGCGCAGGCCAGGGCCGGTGGCGATGCCGTGCGCGGTCGTGGCGATGCCGGCGGCGGCGAGGTCCAGCGGTGCCAGCCGGGGCCGGGACGGGGTGGCCAGCAGCAGATGGGTGCCGGTGATCCGCCGGCCATCCTCCAGCAGCAGCTCCAGCCCTTCGGGATGGCGCTCCACCCGCACCGCCGGATGCCCTTCGCACAGGGTGATCCCCTCCGCCCGGAGCGCTTCGCGCAGCAGCTCCACCATCTCCGGCTCCAGCCCCGGCAGGAGCGGGCCGTCCGCGACAACGGTGGCGAGGCAGCCCAGGCGCTGATGGGCCTGGGCCAGCTCCAGTGCCTCCGCCCCATGGCCCAGGATCAGGAGGTGCCCGGGCGGCGTGTCCAGGTCGAGGCCGCTCTGCCCATCGAGATAGGGGGTGTCGGCCAGCCCCTCTATGGCGGGCAGCAGCGGCGCGCTGCCCGCCGCCACCACGGCCTGGCGGAAACGCCAGCTGCGGCCGGCGGCCTCCAGGCAGTCGGGGGCCAGGAAATGCGCCGAGGAGCCGGTGACGAGATCGACCCCCATGCCGCGCAGTCGGGCCTCCGAGGATTCGGGCTCCAGGGCTTCCGTGGCGCGGCGGAGATGTGCCCGGACACCTTCCCAGTCGATGGCCAGGTCCGCGGCGCGGAGCCCGAGTCGCTCCCCTTGCCGCAGGGCCTGGGCAGTGCGGGCGGCGGCCAGCAGCGCGTCCAGCGGCAGGCGCTGCCGCAGCCGCCGCCCGCCGGGCTCCTCGCGCTCGAAGAGGGTGACGCGCCGGCCCAGCAGGGTCGCGAGGGTGGCGGTGGAAAGACCGGCGGAGCCGGCGCCGATCACGGCGATGTCGGTCTCAGGCATGCGCCGCCCCTTATGGCCGCAGCCGGGCCCGGCGTCAGGAGGGGATCGCACGATGGGACGGGATTGGCGGCGGCCGGAGGGGCCGGAAACGGCGAAGCGGGGGCAGGGATGCGGGAATGCGGGGCCGATCCCGCGTGTTGAGTGGTTGACGGGTCCGTTACCCTCTCCCTATACAGCGCCAACCGCGCCGGACCCGCGCCTTGTGCACCGGGGCCGGCGTTGCCTGTCGTGCCTGTCTCCCTGCCCTCGGGGGAGGGGACGGAGACGGGCACGGCCGGGAAACCCGAAACGGGGTCGGTCCCGGCAGATCCAGCCACTTTTTCCGAACGGAGCCACGTCCCGTGAAGCGTACCTATCAGCCCTCCAAGCTCGTCCGGAAGCGCCGGCACGGCTTCCGCGCCCGCATGGAGACGGTGGGCGGCCGCAGGGTCGTCGCCAACCGCCGCTCCAAGGGCCGCAAGCGCCTGTCCGCCTGAGCGGACGGCGCGCGGTTCCGCGTATCCCATGGCCCTGCCGCGCCTGAAGCAGCGACGCGAGTTCCTTCGCGTCGCCGGCAAGGGTAAGCGCGCGGCACGGCCCAGTGTGCTGCTGCAGGCTCTTCCGGAAACGGAAGGGCCTCTTCGCGTCGGTTTCACGGCAACGAAGAAGCTCGGCAACGCCGTGGTGCGCAACCGCGCCAAGCGGCGGCTGCGCGCCGCGGCGCACGAACTGCTGCACGCGGCCCCGCCGCCCGGCTGCGCGCCCCGTGGCTGGGACCTCGTGCTCGTCGCCCGCGACGGGGTGATGACGCGCGACTGGTCCACGCTGCTGGGCGACCTGCGCGGCGCGCTTCGCCAGGCGGGCGTCATCGTCCCGCCGGGTCCCGCCGCGGCGGAAGGCGGCACCGCGCCGGGGCAGGGGGCATGAGCCCCGCCGCCGGCGTCCTGACCGTCGCGGTGCATGCCTATCGCTATGGGCTTCGCCCGATCATCGGCAGCCACTGCCGCTTCCACCCGCATTGCAGCGACTATGCGCTCGAGGCCCTGGCCAGCCATGGTGCCACGCGCGGCACCTGGCTGACGGCCCGGCGAATCCTGCGCTGCCACCCCTGGAACCCGGGCGGCTGGGACCCTGTCCCGCCCGCATCGCCCCGCATTGGGGCATCCACCGCCCGCGAGAACGGTTGAATCGATGGACAACAAGCGACTGCTCGTCGCGATCGCGATCTCGATCGCCATCCTGCTGGGCTTCGAGCTGTGGAACCGCCCCACGGTGCAGCAGCAGGTGCAGAGCCAGCAGCAGGCACGCCAGGCGCCGACCGAGCCCCTGCCGCCCGGCATCGGCTCCCCGGCCCCGACCCAGGGCGCCCAGCCGCCGGAGCGCGTCGCGGCCGAGCACCTGCCGATCGAGACGCCGCGCCTGGGCGGCAGCCTCAACCTGCGTGGCGCCAGGCTCGACGACTTGGTGCTGAAGAACTACCGCGAGACGGTCGCGCCGAATTCGCCGCTGGTGCGCATGTTCGCGCCGCGCGGAGAGGTCGCGCCCTATTTCACCCAGTGGGGCTGGAGCGCCGCCGATGGCCGCACGCCGGTGCCGGGGCCCGACACCGACTGGACGGTGGCGGACAAGGCGCCGCTGACGCCGCAGCATCCGGTGACCCTGCGCTGGGACAACGGCGCCGGTCAGGTCTTCGAGATCGTGCTGTCGGTGGACGACAACTTCATGTTCACCGCGCAGCAGCGGGTGATCAACAACGGGTCCGAGCCGGTGCAGGTCCTGCCCTGGACCCGCGTGCGGCGCGAGCACACGCCGCAGCTCGCGAACTACTACATCCTGCACGAGGGCTTCGTCGGCGTGCTCGGCGGGCACCTGCAGGAGCTGAAGTACTCGGCCGCCAAGGATGCCGCGAACAAGGCGCAGGGGCTTGCCTTCCAGGAGGACAGCACCGGCGGCTGGGCAGGCTTCACCGACAAGTATTGGCTGGCCGCGGTCACCGCGATGACGCCGCAGGAGACCATCCGCGCCGCCTTCCGCCACACGCAGGAGCAGCCGGGCCCCGAGGGCGACCGCTGGCAGGTGGATTTCTCCGCGCCGCAGCCGCTGAGCGTGGCGCCGGGCGCGACGGCGGATTTCGGCACGCGCGTCTTCGCCGGCGCCAAGGAGGTCCGCACCCTCGACGCCTATCGCGACAACCTCGGGATCACCGATTTCGACAAGGCTGTGGATTTCGGCTGGTTCTATTTCCTGACCAAGCCGTTCTTCTACGCGCTGGACTGGCTGTATCACATCGTCGGCAATTTCGGCATCGCCATCCTGATCTTCACGGTGGCGCTGAAGGCGCTGTTCTTCCCGCTGGCCAACAAGTCCTACAAGTCCATGGCGCGGATGCGCGCCCTGACGCCGCGGATGAACGAGATCCGGGAGAAGTTCAAGGACGACCCGGCGAAGATGCAGCAGGAGATGATGGGCCTGTACAAGACGGAGAAGGTGAACCCCGCCTCCGGCTGCCTGCCCATCCTGATCCAGATCCCGGTCTTCTTCGCGCTCTACAAGGTCCTGTTCGTCACCATCGAGATGCGGCATGCGCCCTTCTTCGGCTGGATCCGCGACCTTTCGGCGCCCGACCCGACCAACCTGTTCACGCTGTTCGGGCTGATCCCCTGGGATCCGCCGCACATGCTACACATGCCGGTCTGGGCGATCATCATGGGCTTCACCATGTGGGCGCAGCAGCGGCTGAACCCGCAGCCGCCCGATCCGATCCAGGCCAAGCTCTTCGCCTGGATGCCGGTGATCTTCACCTTCATGCTGGCGAGCTTCCCGGCCGGGCTGGTGATCTACTGGAGCTGGAACAACACGCTCTCCGTGCTCCAGCAGGCCTGGATCACCCGGCAGGAGCGTGCCGAGCGCCGCGAGCAGAAGAAGCTGGTGCGGACATGAGCGAGGCACCGGAGCACAAGCCGGAGGCCGCTGCCCCGGCCGCTCCGGCGGATGAGCGCGAGGCCGAGCGCCTCGCGGCGCTGGAGGCCGGGCGGCTGCTCTTCGCCCGGCCCTGCCGCTTCGTCTTCGCCTCCCAGCGGCTGGACCAGCTGCCGGAGGCGCGGCTGCCGGAGGTGGCCTTCTGCGGCCGCTCCAACGTAGGCAAGTCCTCGCTGGTGAACGCCCTGACGGGCCAGAAGACCCTGGCCCGCGTGTCCAACACCCCCGGGCGCACCAAGCAGCTGAACTTCTTCGAGCTGGGCGGGGCGGGTCAGGCGCGGCTCACCCTCGTGGACATGCCGGGCTATGGCTATGCCCAGGCGGCCAAGGCGGTGAAGGAGGACTGGCAGGGGTTGATGTTCGACTACCTGCGCGGCCGGACGACCCTGCGCCGGGTCATCCTGCTCCTCGATGCGCGGGTGGAGACCAAGGACTCGGACCGGGCGGCGATGGACCTGCTCGGAAAGGCGGCGGTGCCCTTCCAGATCGTGCTGACCAAGGCCGACGATACGCCGCAGGCGCGGTTGGCGAAGCGTCAGCAGGAGGCGGAGCGCCTGGTGGCCAAGCAGGCGGCGGCCCATCCGCTGGTGATCACCACCAGCAGTGAGAAGGGCCTGGGCATCCCCGAACTGCGGGCGGAACTCGCTTCCATGGCCCTGGCACCCTGATCCCTGGCACGAACTGAGGCGTGCCGGCCACAGTGCGGCATAATGGACGCAGTTCAACCTGCGCGTGCTTCTCCCGAATCCTGGCGTCGTCATAAGACAGATATGCCCAGGGAGGGTTTGGTGAGACGCGTGGTCCTTGCGCTCTGTGTTGCCTTGCTGGCCCCGGCCGTCCAGGCCGCGACGCCCGACCGCTGCCCGGTCGACACGAGGCCGGATTTGCGCCGCATCATCGGAGGGCCGGCTCATCTCCGACCGCTTTCCGGTGTGACGCAGAGCACCCCCCGCATCGGCCTGTTTCGGCCGGACACTTCCTGTGGCTTCCCCCCGGTGCGCCGGATTTCCCGCCCGCGCACCGGCTGATCGGCGCGGCGAGGAGCGGGAGTACACGGGCCTACCCCACCGGCCCGGGTGCATACCCCGCCCGCTCCTTGCCGCCCGAGAGGCCCTCCGATCCGGCCCAGCCCCGCCCATGGCTCCCAGCCGGAGCCGGAGCCGGAGCCGGCCGGCCGCGGCGCTCTTGACCCTGTGCTGCGGTGCCCGCAAGAGGCGAACGGCGCCTTCCGCCGCGATCCATCGGAGCCGATGCCATGACCGAAACCATGCGCGACAACATCGCGCTCCTTTCCGATGCGCTACCTTTCCTGAAGCGTTACGACGACGCCGTCGTGGTCGTGAAGTACGGTGGCCATGCTATGGGGGAGGAGGAGACGGCCTTCCGCTTCGGCCAGGACATCGCGCTGCTGGAGCAGGTCGGCATCAACCCGGTGGTGGTGCATGGCGGCGGGCCGCAGATCAACGCCATGCTGAAGCAGCTGAACGTACAGTCCGAGTTCGTCCAGGGCCTGCGCATCACCGACGAGAAGACGGTGGACATCGTCGAGATGGTCCTGGCCGGATCGGTGAACAAGCAGGTGGCCGAGGCGATCACCCGGGCCGGTGCCATCGCCGTCGGCATCAGCGGCAAGGACGGCAACCTGATCACTGCGCGCAAGACGCTGAAGACGGTCACGGACCCGCAGACCGGCGAGCCGAAGGTGCTCGACCTGGGCTTCGTGGGCGAGCCGGAGAAGGTCGATACCCGCGTCCTGGAGCTGCTGATCGGCGCCGATATCGTGCCCGTGGTGGCACCGGTCGGAGTGGATGCGAAGGGCCAGACCTTGAACATCAACGCCGACACCGTGGCCGGAGCGGTGGCCGGGGCGCTGAAGGCGGCGCGGCTGCTGATGCTGACCGACGTGCCGGGCGTGCTGGACGAGAACAAGCGCCTGATCCCGGAAATGACGGTGGCCGAGGTCCGGGCCGGGATCGCGAGCGGCATGATCTCGGGCGGGATGATCCCGAAGGTCGAGACCTGCATCCAGGCGGTGGAGCTGGGTGTCGAGGGCGCCGTGATCCTGGACGGGCGGGTACCGCATGCGGTGCTGGCCGAGCTCTTCACCGATGCCGGGCCGGGGACGCTGATCCGGCCCTGAGGGCCTGAGGCCGCCTCGTGGCTGGCCCGGGGGCGAGAGGCTCCGCCGCTCGCCCCGGATCCTCACGCCGTGGCGACCGGCTCCGGTCCGCTGGCCGGATGTGGAGCGGGGGCTGCGACGGCCGGGCAGGGGTGCCGTTCACACAAGGCCTGTGGCGCTTCGCTTCCCGGCGGGCCGGACTCCATCGCAAGCGGCGCGTTGACACGCCTGCCGGTGCGCGCGAGAGGGTCACGCCGAACGCATTCGCCAAACCGATCGGGATCATCGCGACCATGGACCTGTCCAGCCTGCAGAAGACCATCGAGGCGCTCTGGGAGCGCCGCGCGGAAGTGACGCCCGCCACCCAGGGTGCCGACCGCCAGGCGGTGGCGGATGCGCTGGACCTGCTGGACAGCGGCAAGCAGCGCGTCGCCTCCATCTCCGGCAATGGCGAGTGGACGGTGCACCAGTGGCTGAAGCAGGCGGTGCTGCTGAGCTTCCGGCTGGAGGACAACACCTTCCGCCGGCAGGAAGGCGCCGGGGCCTGGGACAAGGTGCCGCTGAAGTGGGAGGGCTGGAGCGAGACCCAGTTCCGCGAGGCCGGGTTCCGCGCCGTGCCGGGCGCCGTGGCCCGCCGCCCGGCCTATATCGCGCCGAACGTGGTGCTGATGCCCTCCTTCGTGAATGTCGGCGCCTATGTCGATTCCGGTACCATGGTCGATACCTGGACCACGGTCGGCTCCTGCGCCCAGATCGGGAAGAACTGCCACCTGTCCGGCGGCGTCGGCATCGGCGGCGTGCTGGAGCCGCTGCAGGCCAATCCGGTGATCGTCGAGGACGACTGCTTCATCGGCGCCCGCTCCGAGGTGGCCGAGGGCGTGATCGTCGGCCGCGGCTCGGTGCTGTCGATGGGCGTGTTCCTCTCCGCCTCCACCAAGATCATCGACCGCGCTACGGGCGAGGTCTTCGTTGGCCGTGTGCCCGCCTATTCCGTGGTGGTGCCCGGCAACCTGCCCGGCAGGCCGCTGCCGGACGGGTCGCAGGGGCCATCGCTCTACTGCGCCGTAATCGTGAAGCGGGTGGACGCCCGCACGCGCGAGAAGACCTCGATCAACGAGCTGCTGCGCGATTGAGCCGCCCTTGACCGGAGCCCGGGCCGTGACCGCCATCGCCGACCCCCTGCCGATCGCGCAGGCGCTGATCCGCTGCCGTTCCGTCACCCCGGCGGATGACGGGGCGATGGCGGTGCTGGAGGGCATCCTGGAGCCCCTGGGCTTCCGCTGCACCCGCCTGCGCTTCGGCGAGACGGAGAACCTCTTCGCCCGGCGGGGCGGGGAGGGGCCGCATCTCTGCTTCGCCGGGCATGTGGACGTGGTGCCGCCCGGCGAGGGCTGGCGCCACGATCCCTTCGCGGCGGAGATCGTGGAGGGCGTGCTCTACGGCCGCGGGGCCACGGACATGAAGGGCGGGGTGGCCGCCATGCTCGCCGCCGCCCATGCGCCGCAGCCGCGCGGCAGCCTCTCCTTCCTGATCACCGGGGATGAGGAGGGCGATGCCCATGACGGCACGGTGCGCGTGCTGGAATGGATGGCGGCGAACGGGCAGGTGCCGGACATGTGCCTCGTGGGCGAGCCGACCTCCAGGGTCCGGCTGGGCGACACGATCAAGATCGGGCGGCGGGGCAGCCTGACCGCCTATCTGACGGTGCGGGGCACGCAGGGCCATGTCGCCTATCCGGCGCGCTGCGACAATCCGGTGCACCGGCTGGTGCGGGCGCTGAACCGGCTGGTGGCGCAGCCGCTGGACGAGGGAACGGAATGGTTCGAGGCTTCCTCGATCCAGGTTACGAGCTTTGACGTGGGCAATCCGACGACCAACCTCGTGCCGGGCGAGGCGAAGGCCACCCTGAACATCCGCTTCAACAACCTGCACGGCGCCGCCAGCCTGGAGCGCTGGATCCGGGAGGCGCTGGAGGCCGAGGCGCCGCAACACGAGGCGCGCTTCTCCTGTTCCGGCGAGGCCTTCCTGACCGGGCCGGGGCCTTTCGTGGAGGCGCTGCGCCGCGCGGTGGAGCGGGCGACGGGCGAGGCGGCGGCGCTGGACACCGGCGGCGGCACCTCGGATGCGCGCTTCATCACCCGCTACTGCCCGGTGGCCGAGCTGGGCGCGGTGGGGACCACCATGCACAAGGTGGACGAATGCACGCCGGTCGGGGAACTGCGCGCCCTGGCCGCGCTCTATGGCGCCGTGATCGCGGAGTGCCTCGGCTGAGCGCGCCCCACCATCCCTCCGCCGCGCCGCCCGCCCTGGCGGTGCAGATCGTGGCGGGCCTGCGCGGCGCCTTCCTGCTGGCGCGGGGAAAGGCGGCAGGGATCGCCTTCGCCTGCCTGTCGCCGGAAGGAGCGGCGCGCTCCTTCTGGGCGGCGGCCCTCTGCCTGCCGGTCTTCGTGCTGCTGCGCCTTGTCAACGGGGCGGAAGGCGAGGTCGGCACCGACCCGCTGCGCTTCCTGGTGGCCGAGCTCTCGGGCTTCGTCTGCTCCTGGACCGGCTATGCCCTGGCCTCCTACTGGCTGGCGGCCCGGGCGGGGCTGCTGGCGCGCTGGCCGCGCTTCATCGCCGCCTGGAACTGGGCGAACACCGTCCAGTACGCCGTGCTCCTGGTGCTGCTGCCGGTGCCGCCGGGCATGGTGGCGACCTGGCTGGGCATCGCCACCTTCGGCTATGCGATGTGGCTGGAATGGTTCGTGGCGCGGGAGGCGCTGGGCGTGAACGGCTTCCAGGCGGCGACCTTCGTGGCGCTGGACCTGGCGATCAGCATCTTCCTGGCCGGGGCGGTGCAGGCCGTCGCCATGGTGGACTGACGACCCGCTTCCACTCACGGGGTTTTCGCTCCTGGGTAGAAGGGATGGACCTTTCGTTAACTATCCCTGGTTGTTAATTTGCTCCCGTATCTCCAGGGAGACGTGTGGGATGGTCCTCGATGCCACGGTGCTGACGGATGCCTGCCATTCCGCATCCGGGTTCCGGCCGGTATGACGGACAGCCTGCCCGAAGGGACCGCCTTCTGCATCTATGGCCAGTTGCGGGACGAGGACCTGACCCTGCCGGAAACGGCCCGGATCGCCTCGGAGAGCGGGGCGCGGGTCTTTCTCAGCACCTGGCGGCGGCGCGGCACCAAGACGGGCGGGGCGACCAATCTTTCGCAGTTCTTCCGCATGTTCGGGCGCGAGGCCGGCTTCGCGCTGCCGCGCCGCCTGGGCTACCGCTTCAGCGAGAGCTTCCCCGACTTCGCCCCGCGCGCCATGGCCGGGGCCGGCGAGGCCGATCCGGAGCGCCTGCGCAGCTGGTTTCCGGATCTGGTGCTGGATGCCGAGGAGGAGACGCTCGACCTCGACTTCGCCGGCAGCCGCAGCGACAACAACAGCCTGCGCATGCTCTACAAGCTGTGGCGGGCGGTGGCGCTGAAGCGGGCGGAGGAGAAGCGGCGCGGACGGCGCTTCTCCGCGGTGGTGCTGTTCCGCCCGGACGTCCTGCCGCCGGAGCCCGGCCAGATGCCGCCGCCGGACTCCCTGCCTGGCGCCATCTTCCTGCCGCCAGGGGGCTGGGCGCCGCACCACGCGCATGACGTGCTGATCGTCTGCTCCTCCGAAACGGCGGATGCCATCGCCGCCCTGTTCGGCCGGGCGGTGCTGGAGCGGGTTTCCGGCTGGGACGGCATCCATCCCCAGCTGCACGACCACCTCGCCTCCCTGGGCAAGGAGATCCGAACCGTGCCCGTGCCGCTGGGCCTGCGCGAACGGGCGGAGCAGCACCAGCCGCGCAACCGCACCCTGCTGCGCGAACTGCTGGAAAGCGGCAACTGGGACGCACGGGGCTGGAGCGAACCCAGGCCGCAACTGGGCCAGGCCCTGGCGGAGCTGCTGCGCGCGGTGGAGGAGGTCCTGGAGGCGCGGCCCGAAGCGGCGCTGGAACGGCTCCGCGCCCTGCTGGACCGCGAGCCGCCGCTGGCGGTGCTGGAAGGCGCCGCCTCCGTGGCCGCCGATGCGCTGCTGGCCCAGGGGCGGAAGCGGGATGCCTATGCGCTGCTGCTGATGCGCGTCCTGGCCGCGCTGGTGCCGGAGCCGGGCTGGCTGGAGGATGGGGAGTTCCATCGCAACCTGACCCGGCTGAGCGAGGCGGGCGGGCCGCTCACCGGCCAGCAGGCGAGCTGCGCCGCGATCGAGGCGCTGCTGGACGAGGCCCCCATGGCGCCGGTGGTGCGGGAGGTCTGGACGGCGCTGCTGCGCCTGCTTCCCTGGGACCGGCTCTCGGCCGAGGCGGCGCGGGTGGCGGAGTTCTTCGGCCAGGACATCGCGGTGATGAGCCGCCGCTTCTGGAAGCTGTTGAACGGCAACCGAATCGACGAGGCGGCGGCGCTGGCGGCGCGGATGCGGCAGGCGGCGCCGGGCGACTGGCGCGGCGTCGATCATCTCGGCCATGTGCATTCGCGCCGGGGCGAGATCCGGGCGGCGCTGGACTGCGCCACCGCCGCCCTGGCCATGGAGCCGGAGAACTGGGGGCTGCTGGCCCGCGTCGGCAAGCTGCACGAGCAACTCGGGCAGCTCCCCCAGGCGCGGCGCCACATGGAGGAGGCGTTGGCCCGCAACGCCGACCACCATGTGCGGGCCGGCTATGCCCATCTCCTGGCCCGGATGGGGGAGACCGAGGAGATGCGGCGCTTCGTGTCCCGCTGTCTGGCCGAGGCGCCGGAGGATGCCTGGCTGCGCGACGCACTGGGGCCGCTGGTGCCCCAGGCGGCCTGACCCCCGGACCGGAAAGGGCGTCAGCGCCAGTCCGGCTCGGGGTCGTAGCGGACGAAGGTGAAGCAGAGGCCGGTGGGCGGGGCGGTCTGCCCGGCCTTGCGGCGGTCCCGGCCTTCCAGCAGGGCACGGGGCCAGTTCGCCGGGCGGCGGCCCATCCCGACCTCGTAGAGCGTGCCGACGAGGTTGCGGATCTGGTGGTGCAGGAAGGATCGCGCTTCCGCCACGACGAGGATCTCGTCCCCCTGCCGCATCACGTCCAGCCGGTCCAGCGTGCGGATCGCGTCCTTCGCCTGGCAGGAGCTGGCCCGGAAGGCGGAGAAATCGTGCCGCCCCAGCAGGGCCTGCGCCGCCGCGTGCATTGCCTCCGCATCCAGGCGGCGGGGGACATGCCAGACGCGGTTCTCGTCCAGGGCCGGGCGCGCCGGGCGGTTCAGGATGCGGTAGCGGTAGCCGCGGTGCCGGGCGGAGAAGCGGGCGTTCCAGTCCTCCGCCACCCGGGCCGCGGCGATCACTGCCACCGGCTGCGGGCGGGAATGGAAGTTGATCGCCTCCCGCAGCCGCTCCGGCGCCAGATCGGCGGCGAGGTGCAGGCTGACGACCTGCCCCTCGGCATGCACGCCGGAATCGGTGCGCCCGGCGCACTGGGCCGTGACCGCCGCACCGCCGTTCAGGGAGAAGGCGGCCTCCTCGATCACCTGCTGCACGCTGGGCAGCCCGTCCTGCCGCTGCCAGCCGGCGAAGGGGGTGCCGTCATACTCCACCCGAAGCGCGTAGTTCGGCACGGTTCAGGCGTCCGGCGGAAGGGGCAGCACCGTGCCGGGCGTCAGGGCATAGCCGCGCAGGAAGGCATCGGCCTCCATCGGCGCGCGGCCCGGGCGCTGGAGCCGCAGCAGGCGCAGCGCGGTGCTGCCGCCGCAGGCAATGCGGGGCAGGGTGTCGAGCACCGTTCCGGGCGCTGCATCGGCGGTGCCGGCGGGTTCCGCCGCCAGCACGCGGATCGCATCGCCCCCGGCCTCGAACTGCGTGCCGGGCCAGGGCGTCATGGCCCGCACCCGCCGGTCCAGCGCCGCCGCATCCTCGCGCCAGTCGAGCCGCGAATCGGCCTTGGCCAGTTTCGGGGCATAGGTCATGCCCTCTGCCGGCTGCGGCACCGGGACGGGGTTCTCCGCCAGCGCCCGCAGCACCAGCCGGGCCCCGATCTCCGCCAGCCGGTCGTGCAGCACGGCGGTGGTATCGCGCGGGCCGATCGGTGTGGCCTCGCGCAGCAGCATGGCGCCGGTGTCCAGCCCTTCGTCCATCTGCATGATGGTGATGCCGGTCTCCGCATCACCCGCCAGCACGGCGGCATGGATCGGCGCCGCGCCCCGCCAGCGCGGCAGCAGCGAGGCATGGATGTTCAGGCAGCCGCGCCGCGGGGCCTCCAGGATCGGCTTCGGCAGGATCAGCCCATAGGCCGCGACCACGGCGGCATCGAGGTCCAGCGCGCGGAAGGTCTCGTGCTCCGCCGTGTCGCGCCGCAGGCGGGCGGGGTTCCGCACCGGCAGGCCGAGTTCCAGCGCCGCGCGGTGGACGGGGCAGGGGGTCTCCCGCTGCCCGCGCCCGGCGGGGCGGGGCGGCTGGGCATAGACCGCCGCCACCTCATGGCCCGCCGCGACCAGGGCGCGCAGGGCCGGCACGGCGAAATCCGGGCTGCCCATGAAGGCGAGGCGCATCGGCGGGGCCATGGGGCTCAGTCCTCGCGCTGCCTGTTCTTCTGATCCTTGTTGAAGCGCCGCAGCAGCATGTTGCGCTTCAAGGGGGAGAGGTGGTCGATGAAGAGCACGCCGTTCAGGTGGTCGATCTCGTGCTGCAGGCAGGCGGCCATCAGCCCCTCGGCGGTGATCTCCCGCCGCGCCCCTTCCAGGTCCTGCCAGCGGACCTTCACCACTGCCGGGCGCTCCACCTCGGCATACTGGTTCGGGATGGACAGGCAGCCTTCCTCCCGCAGTGCCACCTCGCGGCTGGCCTCCACGATCTCGGGATTCACCATCACATAGGGCTGGCGCGTGTCGTCGGGCTGCAGGTCCACGACGATCAGGCGCAGGCTCTCGCCAACCTGCGGCGCCGCCAGGCCGATGCCCGGCGCCTTGTACATGGCATCGAGCATGCGGTCGGACAGGTCACGGACCTTGCCGGCGTCGACCGGCCCGACCGGGCGGGTCCGGGCACGCAGGCGGGGATCGGGGATCAGGAGGATGGGCAGGGGAGGGGCGTCGTTCGCCATGATGCCCGGCATCTAGCCATGCGGCGCCGGCGGCGCAACGTCCGCCGGCCGCAGGTCTCCCCGGCGTCCGCCCCGGCGGGGCCGGGCAAGGCGGGACAAGGATCTGGGCGGCCCGCCTTGCAAGCGGGGAGCGGACGCACGACATTGTGCATCGCGGGCCGGTGCTTCGGGCCGGCTCCGCGCGTCTCGCTCATCCACGAGGAGGCACCAGACCGTGTCCCGTTCGTCCGTCTTCGGATCGCCGCTGTTTCTCGGCTTCGACCATCTCGAGCAGATGCTCGACCGGGTGCAGAAGAACGCCGAGGGCTATCCCCCCTACAACATCGAGCAGACCGCCGCCGAAAGGCTGCGGATCACCCTGGCCGTGGCCGGCTTCTCCATGGAGGATCTCCAGATCACCCAGGAGGACAACCAGCTCGTCATCCGGGGGCGCCAGAAGGAGGAGGGAGAGGGGCGCATCTTCCTCCATCGCGGCATCGCATCCCGGCAGTTCCAGCGCGCCTTCGTGCTGGCCGAAGGGATCGAGGTCGAGGGCGCCTGGCTCGACAACGGGTTGCTCCACGTCGATCTGCGCCGCCCCCAGCCGGAAACCCGGGTGAGGACGATCCGCATCAACGGCGCCGGGCGGCCTGTGGCGTCCGACCAGGACTGATCCCGCCGAACCGGGACGCGTCCGACACAGGCCTGCAGCGATGTGCTGAACCCTCGCGGTTCCCCCGCGTTGGGAGATCAGGCCACCAGCAGAGGGCCGCTTCGCCAGAAAAGTCAGGGAAGCGCCCAGGAGTGTTGCCATGAACGAATCTCGCGAAGCCCGCGAAACCACGGTCCTGAAGGGCCTGTCCCCCGCCGACTGGGCCAGCTTCGGCCGCGAACAGATCGCCTATATCCGCCCGGTCGTGGTGGATGGGGTGAAGGCGGTGGCCATTCATTCCGCCGACGGCACGCCGATCGGCGCCGCCCCGAACGCTGATCTCGCGATCGCCGCCATTATCCAGAACGAGATGGAACCGGTCCTGGTCCACTGAACCTGAAACGCCAGACGCTCCCGCTGCCATGAGGTGGCGCGGCGATGGGGCCGCCCTTCTTGATGGCGGCCGCTGGCCGGCGAAGGCTCACCAAGGCGGAGCGCCCCCGGCGTTCCGCCTTTTCTTTGCCTTCATGGTGGGCCGCTGTACTCGCATCACGCGATGCGCCGCACAAAAATAGGGGCTTCCGAAGAAGCCCCGCCTGAACGCTTTTCTGTGTGATTGTTTTTATCGGATGTGGTCTGGCGCTCAGACGAGCGCGACGGCATCCGTGGCGCCGGGTTCCGGCTTGCGCTCCGCCGCCTGGCAACGCGCGTGTTCGTTCACGCGGCGGCGGTGGCGGCGCAGACGCTTGGCCATCTTGGTGGCGGCGTCCTGGAAGGCGCGATGGGCATCCGTGCCCTCGCCCTCGGCCTGCACGGAAAGGCCACGGCCGGCATGGAGGTTGATGTCGCAGACGAAGAAGCTGCGATCCTTGCTGAAGGTGACGTTTGCCTCAAGGGCACGGTCCGAATACTTGCGGGCGATGACTTCCAGCCCCTCGGCCACATGGACCTTCAGGGCATCCCCGGTTTCGACCTGCTTCCCAGAAACCATGATGTGCATTTCGGAGCAAACCTCCTCTGCTTGTCGCAGGAGGACCCGTCCCGGCGCGTTCAGAAGGCCGGGACGGCCTTTTCCCGCTTGCGTTGCACCGAACTGGGTATGCGCAACGCGTCCCGGTATTTGGCCACGGTTCTGCGGGCGATGTCCACCCCTTCCGCGCGCAGCCGGTCCACGATCGCGTCATCGGAAAGGATCTCCTCCGGATGCTCCGCATCGATCATGCCGCGGATGCGGTGGCGGATCGCCTCGGCCGAAAAGGTTTCCCCGGCGGTGCCGGCAATCGCGGTGGTGAAGAAGAACTTCAGCTCGAAGCTGCCGCGCGGCGTCGCGATGTACTTGTTGGCGGTGACGCGGGAGACTGTGCTCTCGTGCATCTCCACCGCCTCCGCAACGTCGCGCAGGATCAGGGGGCGGAGATGCGTGATGCCGTGGCGGAAGAAGGCGTCCTGCCGCCGCACGATCTCGGCCGCGACCTTCAGGATGGTGTTGGCCCGCTGCTCCAGCGACTTCACCAGCCAGTTGGCGCTCTGCAGCCGCTCCGCCAGATAGGCGCGTTCCTCCCTGTTGCGGGCGGCGGTATGGGCCTGGGCGTGGAAGCCGCGGTTGACGAGGATGCGTGGCAGGGTCTCGGGATTCAGCTCCAGCACCCAGCCTTCGTCCGGTGCGCGGCGCATCAGCACATCCGGCACCAGGGTGGGGGCCGGGGTGTCGTCATAGGCGGCACCGGGCTTGGGATCGAGGCGGCGGATCTCCGCGACCATCTCGGCGAGATCGGCGGCATCGACGCCGCAGACCCGGATCAGCGCGCCCAGGTCGCGCCGTGCCAGCAGTTCCAGGTTGTCCAGCAGCGCCTGCATCGCGGGATCGAGCCGGTTCTTCTCCGCGAGCTGCGCCGCGAGGCATTCCGCGAGGCTGTGGCAGAAGAGTCCGACCGGCTCGAAGCGCTGCATGCGGCGGCGCACCATGGCCACCGTCTCCTCGGCGCAGCCCATCGCCGCGGCGATGGCGGCGTCGGCGGCCAGCATCCGCCCGGCAGGGTCGAGCAGCGCGATGAGCTGCCCGGCGATCAACCGCTCCGCCGCATCGCCGAAGGTCAGCCGCGCCTGCTCCGCCAGCTCCTCCCGCAGCGAACGCGGGTGTTCGCGCGCCAACTCGTCGATGCTGCGCTCGTCATCCTCGAAGCCGGACGCCTGGCCGCGCACCGGCCCCGGCAACTCCGTGGCCTCGTAGAGATTCTGCGTGTCGTGCAGGTCGATATGCACATCCGCCGTGGCGGACGGGAAATCCACCGGCGGCACAGCCGCCTCGGGTTCCGGCGCCGGCGCGGATTCCGTCTCGTCCCGCTCCAGCAGCGGGTTACGCTCCAGCTCCTCCTCGACAAAGGCCACGACCTCGAGATTGGAGGACTGCAGCAGCTTGATCGCCTGGCGAAGCTGCGGCGTCATCACCAGGGACTGGGAGTGCCGCAGGTCCAGACGTGGGCCGAGGGAGAAGCTCATCAGAGGCTGAAGCGCTCTCCGAGATAGACGCGGCGCACGCCCTCATGCTCCACGATGTCGCGCGGGCTGCCTTCCATCAGCACCTGCCCGTCATGCAGGATGTAGGCGCGGTCGATGATCTCCAGCGTCTCGCGCACGTTGTGGTCGGTGATCAGCACGCCGATCCCGCGATCCTTCAGGTGCTTCACGAGGTCGCGGATCTCGCCCACCGCGATCGGGTCGATGCCGGCCAGCGGCTCGTCCAACAGGATGTAGTCGGGATGCGTGGCCAGCGCGCGGGCGATCTCGCAACGCCGCCGCTCGCCGCCCGACAGCGCCAGCGCGGGGGCGCGGCGCAGGTGGGAGATGCCGAATTCCGCCAGCAGCGCATCGAGCATCTCCTCGCGCCGGTCGCGCTTGGGCTCCACCACCTCCAGCGCCGCGCGGATGTTGTCCTCCACCGACAGGCCGCGGAAGATCGAGGCCTCCTGCGGCAGGTAGCCCAGGCCGAGCCGCGCCCGCCGGTACATCGGCAGCAGCGTCACGTCATGGCCGTCGAGGAAGACCTGCCCCTCGTCCGGCCGCACCAGCCCGGTCATCATGTAGAAGGTCGTGGTCTTGCCGGCGCCGTTCGGCCCCAGCAGCCCCACCGCCTCGCCACGCTTGAGGTTGATCGAGACGCCGCGCACCACAGGGCGCTTCTTGTAGCGCTTGCCCAGGCCCTTCGCGACCAGCCCACCCTGATCCGGCACCAGTCGCAACCCCTCGCTGTTGTCCATCCGCGCCGCGCTCATCGTCCACGTCCCTGCGGCTGTCCGGGCTGGGCACCGCCCTGGGTGTTCCCCTGCCCCCCCGGCTGGTCGCCGGACTGGGGCACCACAAGGCCCTGGACCCGGGCACCGGGCGCGGAAACGAGGCGGGCGAGGCCGCTGCGCATGTCCACGATCGCTTCCGACCCGTTCAGCTGGTTCTGTCCGCGCGTGATGCGGACGTTGCCGAGCAGGCGGGCGATGCCGGTGACGGGGCTGTACACGCCACGGTCGCCGCGCACGACCTCCTGTTCCGTGCGGATCTCGACATTGCCGAAGACCTCCACGCGGTCGAGCTTCGAGCCCTCGCCCGGTGCCCGGCGCGGCTGGGCGGCGCCCCGGTTGCCCCCTTGCGGCGCGGCGCGGGCCGGGGCGGCGGCGGGAGTGGCGGCGGGCGCCTGCTCCAGGAAATAGCCGACCAGCGTGTCGGCGGCGATGCGGCGGTTGTCGCTGGTCACCACGCTCGCCGCGCCGCGCGCCACCGCCATGCGCTTCTGCGGCCAGTATTCCAGGCTGTCGCGGGCGGTGATGGTGTCGTCCGGCGTGGTCAGGCGCAGGTTGCGGCCGGTGAGGACCATGACCGCCTGGTCCATGTCATAGACGCCGCGGTCGCCCTGGGCGTGGTCGGTCTCCGTCTCGATATGGACGTTGCCCTCGGCTTCCAGCCGCCAGATCTCGCCGTTGGAGGCCGGGCTGTCGCCGCCGGGCTCCGCCGCCGGGGCGGGCGCGGCGCCGTCGCCATTCGCCTGTCCCGCGCGGTTGCGGTAGCGCGCGACCAGCCGGTCCGCCGTGAGCGTCACGCCGTCGCGCACCGCCTTGGCATTGCCGGTGGCGATGACGACCTGCTCCGCCTGCCGCCATTCGATGCCGTTGGTGGAGGTGACCTCGACCGGGCCGCCCTTGGTCATGTCCACCGGCTGCGCCCGGGCGCCAGGCGAAGCCAGGCCCCCGAGCAGGACCGCGAGGGCGAGGGATGACGGCAGGCCGACCCGGCGCGGGCGCCGTGCGGCGATGGGAGGCAGGGGGGTCACTGGTTGCCCTCCAGCATGGCGTGGGTGTTGCCGGTGAAGGTGATGTCCGCCCCCTTGTCCTTGAGGATGAACCCGTCGCCGGTCAGCGTGCCGAAGGAGCCCTGCGCCGCCACGGGGCGGTCTCCTGCGGCTTCGCCGAGCTTGAGCTGGATATGCGCGACCTCGGTCTTCAGGGTCGTGCCGTTGTCGTTCCAGAGAGTCACGTTCCCCCAGAGGTCCAGAAGGTCCTTGGCCTTGTCGTAGCGGCCGCTGTCGGATTCGAGCAGCACCCATCCGCCGCCGCTCAGCATCAGGTCGGCGCGCGGCTTCTCCAGCATGATCGGCGCGTCCTGCGCGGTCTGGGTGGCGTCGGCGGCGGTGACGTTGAAGGGCCGGTTCTGCGAATCGACGCCCTGGTAGCGCGGCTGCACCACGCGGATCGTGTCGGCGGCGTTCTGCGCGATGCGGCGGAAGGACAGGCGCGCCTGGTCGGTGGTGCGGTCGATCTCCGGCCACAGGGCGATGGCCGCCAGCAACGACAGCGCGCCGAGGGGCAGCAGGAACTTCGCCGCCCGCACCGACCAGCGCCGGCGCAGCATGGCGCCGCGCGAGTAGTGGCGACGGGCCCGGGAGGGCAGCAGCATGTCGTGAGCCTCCCGCTCCCCGCCCCCCGGGACGGGCGGCGGGGGCTTGGGCTTGCCGGCGGCGCCGCTCAAGCGACCCCCAGCCGCAGCAGGTCGTGGATGTGCAGGATGCCGCCGGGGCGGCCGTCCGGCTCCACCACGAAGAGGCTGGTGATGCTGCGCTCGTTCATGATCCGCAGCGCCTCGGCCGCCAGGGCATCCGGCCCGATGGTGCGCGGGCCGCGGGTCATCACCTCGGCGGCGGTGCGGTCCAGCAGGCTGCCGGGATGGGCGTCCTCCGCCTTGGCATCCAGGGCGCGGCGCAGGTCGCCATCGGTGATGATCCCGACCAGGCGGCCATCCTCGACAATGCCCAGGCAGCCGAAGCGCTTGGCGGTCATGTCCACCAGCGCCTGGCGCATCGGCAGGCCGGGCGGGGCCAGGGGCATGTCCGGGTGCATCACCTCCCGCACCCGGCGAAGCTGGGCGCCCAGCTTGCCGCCGGGGTGGAAGACGCGGAAGTCGGCGGCGGTGAAGCCCCGCCGTTCCAGCAGCGCCACCGCGAGCGCGTCGCCCAGGGCGAGCTGCAGCGTGGTGGAGGTGGTGGGGGCGAGGCCGAGCGGGCAGGCCTCCGGCACCGGCGGGAGGACCAGCGCGACATCGGCGGTCCGGGCCAGGGTGCTTTCGGCCCGGCCTGTGATGGCGATCAGCGGCAGGCCGAAGCGGCGGCTATGGGCCAGCACGTCGGACAGCTCGGCGGTTTCCCCGCCATTGGAGATGGCGAGCACCGAATCCCCGGCCACGACCATGCCCAGATCCCCGTGCGAGGCCTCGGCCGGATGCACGAACTGGCTGGGCGTGCCGGTGGAGGCGAAGGTCGCGGCGATCTTGCGCCCGACATGGCCGGACTTGCCCATGCCCGTCACCACCACGCGGCCCGTGGTGCGGGCGAGCAGGGCGACGGCATCGCGGAAACGTTGGTCGAGCGACGAGGCGAGGGCGGAAAGGCCCGCCGCCTCGATCTCCAGCACGCGGCGTCCCGCGGCGAGGTCCGGATCTTGGAAAGAGGCGTTCACCGGCCCGTTATGGTGCCCCGGCGCCAAGCGGTCAACGCGGAGTCACTTTCCGCATCAAGAATCGTGCCAGTCGCCGCCGCCGGACTGGACCCCGCTCCTCAGTGCGCGAAGATATCGGGCTCCGCATAGCCCATCAGGTCCAGCCGCCCCCGGGTGGGCAGAAAGCGGAAGCAGGCCTCCGCCAGGTCCAGGCGCCCCTCACGGATCAGCAGGGCCTCCAGCCGCGCCCACAAGGCGTGCAGGTACAGCACATCCGAGGCAGCGTACTGCAACTGCTCCGTGCTGAGTTCCGCCGCCCCCCAGTCGCTGGACTGCTGCTGCTTCGAGATCTCCACCCCCAGCAGCTCCCGGCACAGTTCCTTGAGCCCGTGGCGGTCGGTGAAGGTGCGCACGAGGCGGGAGGCGATCTTGGTGCAGCGCACCGGCGCGACCTCCACCCCCAGCGCGGCCTGGAGGATGGCGACATCGAAGCGGGCGAAGTGGAACAGCTTGATTCGCGCCGGGTCGGCCAGCAGGGCACGCAGGTTGGGGCAGTCACCGCCCCGGCCGCCCAGGGCTTCAGGAACGATCTGCACGCAATGGGCCGAGCCGTCCCCGGCGGAGAGCTGCACCAGGCAGAGGCGGTCGCGCCGGGGGTCGAGGCCCATCGTCTCCGTATCCACCGCCACCACGGGCCCGAGGTCGAGGTCGGGCGGCAGGTCGTGCCGGTGCAGGTGGATCCGGCGGTCGGACATGAAGATGGTGTTTCCCATGGGTGCGGGCCTCGGCGGCAGTCGGATTCCGGCCGGCGCGTTCGTCCGGCAGCCTGGAGGAAGAGCCGGCCCCTGGCGAGCGGAACCGTACGGGCTGGGGCGGCGTCACCGCGGCATGGGGGAGGGGGCTGGATCGGGCGGGAGACGTGGTGCCCAGGAAAGGACTCGAACCTTCACAACCTTGCGGTCACTGGCACCTGAAGCCAGCGCGTCTACCAATTCCGCCACCTGGGCAGGTGACCTCGATCCTCTCAGTCTCCCGCCGGAACCGGATCTTCGATCCGGCGGGTCAGCAACCATGGTGCCCAGGAAAGGACTCGAACCTTCACAACCTTGCGGTCACTGGCACCTGAAGCCAGCGCGTCTACCAATTCCGCCACCTGGGCAATTCGGTGCGGTGTGGCGCCGCTCTTACGGTCCCGTGACCATGGCGTCAAGCGGGGGAAGGACGCTTTCGGCACCCTCCCGGGAGCCTGCCGCGCGGAGCCCGTCCTTGCCTCCGCCCGGGGCGTTCCATCTCTCTTAAGGAACGCAAACAAGAAGGAGCCGGCATGACGACGCGACGGGTGGCCACGGTGTTCGGCGGGGCGGGTTTCATCGGGCGGCATGTCGTCCAGCGCCTGGCGCAACTCGACTATGTGGTGCGGATTCCCAGCCGGCATCCCGACCGTGCCCGGCGGCAGATGGTGCAGGGCCGGGTGGGGCAGGTCGTGCCCCTGTCCGTCCCGCTGTCCGACGATGCCGCCGTGGCGCGCGCCGTCACGGGTGCCGAGGTGGTGGTGAACCTGATCGGCATCCTGGCGGAACGCCGGGCCGGGGATTTCCGGCGCGTGCATGCGGAGGCGGCCGGGCGGATCGCGCGGCTGAGCGCGGCGGCGGGCGTGTCCCGGCTGGTACAGGTCTCGGCCATCGGGGCGGACCCCAACAGCGCCAGCGCCTATGCCCGCTCCAAGGCGGAAGGGGAGGCGGCAGTACGGGCGGCCTTTCCGCGGGCGACGATCCTGCGGCCCTCGATCGTCTTCGGGGCGGAGGACGCGTTCTTCAACCGCTTCGCCGCGATGAGCCGGCTGCTGCCCATCCTGCCGCTGGTAGGCGCGCGGACGCGGTTCCAGCCCGTCTATGTCGGGGACGTGGCCGCGGCCGTCGAAGCGGCGGTGACGCGGCCCGATGCGCCGGGACAGACCTACGAGCTCGGCGGCCCGCGCGTGGCCAGCTTCCAGTCACTGATGGAGCAGATGCTGGAGATGCTGGGCCGCCGCCGCCCCGTGGTGGAGATCCCGGCCGGGATCGCGAAGCTGCAGGCGAAGATCCTGGGCCACCTGCCCAACCCGCCATTGACGGAGGACCAGTTGTTGCTTCTGCGGCACGACAATATCGTGTCGGGACACTGTCCGGGGCTGGTGGAACTCGGGGTGGCACCGCATCCGCTGGAAGCGATCCTGCCATCCTACCTCTCGCGCCACCGGCAGAAGGGCTGATTTCCGCGAAATGACCGAAGCGGACATAGTTTCCAGCATTCAAAGAGATTAATAATTACTTTCAACAAAGATTCCAGATTATTGGGTCAGATAGACTGACCTATTGGCCTTTTTTGCACTCGCACAGACGCGACGAGCGTGCCATAGGCTTGCCAAACCTCCTTTAATGATCCGGTCCGACGCCCGGCCGCTTGCAGAGGGATCAACGATGGCCGAACGCATGCTTCAGTTCGTGCGCCTGCAGCAAAGGCAGCCCGAAAAGCGCGATGCCGCCGAGCGGCGTCGGGATTTCGGCGAGATCTACGCGGATTTCGATCCGGAGCGCGCTTCGCAGCAATCCAGCCGCTGCTCCCAGTGCGGCGTGCCCTTCTGTTCCGTGCACTGCCCGCTGAACAACAACATCCCCGACTGGCTGAAGCTGACGGCGGAGAACCGGCTGGAGGAGGCCTACGAGGTTTCCGCCGCCACCAACACCTTCCCCGAGGTCTGCGGCCGCGTCTGCCCGCAGGACCGGCTCTGCGAAGGCAACTGCGTCATCGAGAAGGGCTTCGAGTCCGTCACGATCGGCGCGGTGGAGCGCTACATCACCGACACCGCCTGGGAGAAGGGCTGGGTGAAGCCGCCAGTCCCGGCGCGGGAAACGGAACGCTCGGTCGGCATCGTCGGCGCTGGCCCGGCCGGCCTCGCGGCCGCCGAGCGGATGCGCCGCCGCGGCTGGCAGGTCACCGTCTATGACCGGCACGACCGGGTCGGCGGGCTGATGATCTACGGCATCCCGAACTTCAAGCTGGAGAAGGAGGTCATCCTCCGCCGCTGGAAACTGTTCGAGGAGGCCGGCATCCGCTTCGAGCTGGGCTTCGAGATCGGCCGCGACGCCTCGCTGGCGGAACTGCGCGACCGCCACGACGCGATCCTGATCGCCACCGGCGTGTACCGGGCGCGCGACGTGGAGGTGCCGGGCAACGACCTGAACGGCGTGGTGCGGGCGCTGGACTTCCTGATCGCCTCCAACCGCCAGGGACTGGGCGATGCGGTGCCGGAATTCGACAGCGGCGCGCTGAACGCCGCCGGCAAGCGGGTGGTGGTGATCGGCGGCGGCGACACCGCCATGGACTGCGTCCGCACCTCCATCCGCCAGGGCGCCGCCTCGGTCACCTGCCTCTACCGCCGCGACAAGGCGAACATGCCGGGCTCGATGCGCGAGGTGAAGAATGCCGAGGAGGAGGGCGTGCGCTTCTCCTGGCTCGCCGCGCCGAAGTTCTTCCTGGGCGAGGCCGGCACGGTGACCGGCGTGCAGGCGGTGCGCATGCATCTGGGCCTGCCCGAGGCCACCGGCCGCCAGCAGGTCGAGCCCATCCCGGGCAGCGAGTACACCGAGCCGGCGGACCTGGTGATCAAGGCACTGGGCTTCGACCCGGAGGACCTGCCGGAGATGTTCGGCGAGCCCGGGCTGCGCGTGTCCCGCTGGGGCACGCTGCAGGTGGACCACCGCACGATGATGACCAGCATCCCCGGCGTCTTCGCCGCGGGCGACATCGTGCGCGGCGCCAGCCTGGTGGTCTGGGGCATCCGCGACGGGCGCGACGCCGCCGACCGGATCGAGCACTGGCACGAGAAGCAGTCGGCCGTCGCCCAGGCGGCGGAGTGAGGGGCGGGGAAGGGATCGGGACGATGAGCGAGAAGATGATCGAGAGCGGCTCCGCCTTCGCCGCCGCCTATCCGGTGGAGGCCGCGCGCCTGACGCAGGCGGCGCATGTCGATGTCACCGAGCACGACGCCTGCGGCGTCGGCATGGTCGCCGCGCTGGACGGCGTGGCGCGGCGGGAGGTGGTGCAGGCCGGCATCGACGCGCTGCGCGCCGTCTGGCACCGCGGCGCGGTGGATGCGGACGGCAAGACCGGCGACGGCGCCGGCATCCATATCGAGATCCCGCAGGACTTCTTCGCCGAGGCGGTGGAGCGGGGCGGCGACCGGCTGCGCCCGGGCCCCATCGGCGTCGGCATGGTCTTCCTGCCCAAGACGGATTTCGGCGCGCAGGAGCGCTGCCGCCAGATCGTCGAGGTCGAGATCCTGAACGCCGGCTACAACATCTATGGCTGGCGGCAGGTGCCGATCGACGTCTCCTGCATCGGCGAGAAGGCCAATGCGACGCGCCCCGAGATCGAGCAGATCCTGATCTGGGACCCGGAGAACCGCGAGCCAGCGCTGATGGAGCGCGACCTCTACGTGATCCGCCGCCGCATCGAGAAGCAGGCCATCGCGGCCCAGGTGCCGGAGCTGTACCTGTGCTCGCTCTCCTGCCGCTCGCTGATCTACAAGGGCATGTTCCTGGCGGAGAGCCTGACGCAGTTCTACCCGGACCTGCTGGACGAGCGCTTCGTCTCGCGCTTCGCCATCTTCCACCAGCGCTACTCCACCAACACCTTCCCGACCTGGCGGCTGGCGCAGCCCTTCCGCATGATCGCGCATAACGGCGAGATCAACACCGTCCACGGCAACATCAACTGGATGAAGAGCCACGAGACGCGGCTCGCCCATCCGCTGCTCGACCCGTACATGGAGGACATCAAGCCGGTCGTGCAGGCCGGCGGTTCCGACACGGCGACGCTCGACAACGTCTTCGAGCTGCTGGTCCGGGCCGGGCGCGACGCGCCGATGGTGAAGTCCATGCTGATCCCCGAAAGCGTCAGCAGCAACGCCACCATGCCGGAGGCGCATCGCGACCTGTTCCTCTACTGCAACGCGGTGATGGAGCCCTGGGACGGGCCGGCCGCGGTCTGCGGCACGGACGGGCGCTGGGTGGTGGCCGGGCTGGACCGCAACGGGCTGCGCCCGCTGCGCTACACGGTGACGTCGGACAAGCTGCTCTTCGTCGGCTCCGAGACGGGCATGGTGAAGATCCCCGACGACCGGGTGATGGCCAAGGGCCGCGTCGGCCCCGGCCAGTGCATCGGCGTCGATCTCGACCATGCGAGGTTCTTCAGCGATGCCGAGATGAAGGACATGCTGGCCGCCCGCAAGCCCTTCGGCGAGTGGGTCAGCCGCACCACCCGCATCGACGGCATCGTGCGCGCCGACCAGCATGAGCCTGAGGCCCCGCCGGTGGAGGCGCTGCGCCGCCGCCAGCTCTCGGTCGGCTACACGCTGGAGGAGCTGGAGCAGATCCTGCACCCGATGGTGGAGGATGCCGCCGAGGCGATCGGCTCGATGGGCGACGACACGCCCGTGGCGGTGCTGTCGCAGCAGTATCGCGGCCTGCACCACTACTTCCGGCAAACCTTCTCGCAGGTCACCAACCCGCCGATCGACAGCCTGCGCGAAACGCGGGTGATGACGATCAAGACGCGCCTCGGCAACCTGGGCAACATCCTCGACGAGGATCCGACCCAGCTCGACATGCTGATGCTGGACAGCCCCGTGCTGTCCAATGCCGAGTTCGACGCGATGCGGGCCTATATGGGCACCAGTGCCACCTCGGTGGACTGCACCTTCCCGGCGGCGGAAGGGGAGGCGGGCCTGCGCCACGCCATCGACCGCATCCGGCGCGAGGCGGAGGAGGGCGTGCGCTCCGGCTGCGCCCATGTGATCCTGACCGACGAGGCCCAGGGGCCGGACCGCTGCGTGATCCCGATGATCCTGGCGGTCGGCGCGGTGCACACGCATCTGGTGCGCAACTCGCTGCGGACCTTCTGCTCGCTGAACGTGCGCTCGGCCGAATGCGTGGACGTGCACAACTTCGCCGTGCTGATCGGCGCCGGCGCCACCACGGTGAACGCCTATCTGGCGCAGGACAGCATCGCCGACCGGCACCGCCGCGGCCTGCTGGGCGAGCTCAGCCTGACCGACTGCGTGGCGCGCTACCGCAAGGCGGTGGACAAGGGCCTGCTGAAGATCATGTCCAAGATGGGCATCGGCGTGCTCTCCTCCTACCGCGGCGGCATGAACTTCGAGGCCATCGGGCTGTCGCGCTCGCTGGTGGCGGAATTCTTCCCCGGCATGCAGTCGCGCATCTCGGGCATCGGCCTGTCCGGCATCGCCCGGCGCATCCTGGCGCTGCACAGGACAGCCTGGAACGCCGATGCGGTGACGCTGCCGGTGGGCGGGCTCTACAAGCTGCGCCGCCGGGGCGAGGCCCATGCCTTCGACGGCTCCCTGATCCACACCTTGCAGAAGGCGGTGGACACGGAGAACTACCAGACCTTCAAGCGCTACAGCGAGGCGGTGCGGCGCCTGCCGCCGGTCGCGCTGCGCGACCTGCTGGACTTCCGCACCGATGTCGCGAAGCCGGTCGCGCTGGAGGAGGTCGAGAGCGTCACCGAGATCCGCAAGCGCCTGCTGGCGCCCGGCATCTCCCTCGGCGCGCTGAGCCTGGAGGCGCACGAGACGCTCTCCATCGCCATGAACCGCATCGGGGCGCGCTCCGACAGCGGGGAGGGCGGCGAGGACGCCTCCCGCGCCAGGCCGCGCGCCAATGGCGACAACGCCTCCTCGGCGATCAAGCAGGTGGCCTCCGGGCGCTTCGGCGTCACGGCGGAATACCTGAACAACTGCCGCGAGATCGAGATCAAGGTGGCCCAGGGCGCCAAGCCGGGCGAGGGCGGGCAGCTCCCGGGCTTCAAGGTGACGGAGCTGATCGGCAGGCTGCGGCATTCCACGCCGGGCGTGACGCTGATCTCCCCGCCGCCGCACCACGACATCTACTCGATCGAGGATCTGGCGCAGCTCATCTACGACCTGAAGCAGATCAACCCGGATGCCTCGGTCTGCGTGAAGCTGGTGGCGCGTTCGGGCATCGGCACCATCGCGGCGGGCGTGGCCAAGGCCAAGGCGGATGCGATCCTGGTCTCCGGCCATTCCGGCGGCACCGGGGCCTCGCCGGTCACCTCGATCAAGTATGCCGGCCTGCCTTGGGAGATGGGGCTGACCGAGACGCACCAGGTGCTCCAGCTCAACCGGCTGCGCCACCGGGTGAAGCTGCGCACCGATGGCGGGCTCAAGACCGGGCGCGACGTGGTGATGGCCGCCATGCTGGGCGCCGAGGAGTTCGGCATCGGCACGGCGAGCCTCGTGGCCATGGGCTGCATCATGGTGCGGCAGTGCCACAGCAACACCTGTCCGGTCGGCGTCTGCACGCAGGACGAGGCGCTGCGGGAGAAGTTCACCGGCACGCCGGAGAAGGTGATCAACCTCTTCTCCTTCATCGCGGAGGAGGTGCGCGAGATCCTGGCCTCGCTCGGCTTCCGCAAGCTGGAGGAGGTGATCGGCCGCACCGACCTGCTGAAGCAGGTCTCGCGCGGCGCCGAGGACCTCGACGACCTCGACCTGAACCCGCTGCTGGTGAAGGCCGATTCCGGCGGCGAGAAGCCCTACTGCACCATCGAGGGCCGCAACGATGTGCCGGAAACGCTGGACGCGGACATGATCCGCGACGCGATGCCGCTCTTCGAGCGTGGCGAGAAGATGCAGCTCCAGTACAACATCCGGAACACGCACCGCGCCATCGGCACCAAGACCTCCTCGCGCATCGTGCGGCAGTTCGGCATGACCGGGCTGCAGCCGGGGCACCTGACGGTGCGGCTGCGCGGCTCCGCCGGCCAGTCGCTCGGCGCCTTCGCGGTGCAGGGGCTGAAGCTGGAGGTTCGCGGCGACGCCAACGACTATGTCGGCAAGGGGCTGTCGGGCGGCACCATCGTGGTGCGGCCGGGCAACAACGTGAACCTCGTCTGGCACGAGAACAGCATCGTCGGGAACACCTGCCTCTACGGCGCGACGGCGGGCGAGCTCTATGCCGCGGGTCAGGCGGGCGAGCGCTTCGCCGTCCGCAATTCCGGCGCCACCACGGTGGTCGAGGGTGTCGGCGCCAATGGCTGCGAGTACATGACCGGCGGCACGGTGGTGATCCTCGGGCCCGTGGGCGACAATTTCGGCGCGGGCTTCACCGGCGGCATGGCCTTCGTCTGGGATGCGGATGCCACTTTCGAGCGCCGCCTGAACCCGGAGACGCTGCTCTGGGGGCGGCTGGAGTCGGCCCATTGGGAAGGCGTGCTGCGCGAAACCATCGCGCGCCATGCCAGGGAGACCGGCTCGCGCCTCGCGGCGCGGCTGCTCAACGACTGGGCGGTGGAGCGGAACGCCTTCTGGCACATCGTGCCGAAGGATTACGCGAAGCTCCTGTCGCGCCCGATGCGTGAGGTCGCGGCGGCGGCCGAATAGGCCGCCGGAACCGCGGTCCGGGGAGTCCTGGCGGGGCGGATCATGTCCGCCCCGTCATGCCGCCTTCATGCCCTGGCCGCGGGCGACAAGGCCGCCCGAATCAACAACGGTAAAACTCTGTTTAGACGGTTGGCGCCGCCGCCCTCCTGCCGTAATGGCAGCGTCGTGCGCGTCCTGTATCACCTTCCCCTCTCGCCCCATTGCCGCAAGGTCCGACTGGCCCTGGCGGAGAAGCGGATTCCCTTCGAGCTGCGGCTGGAGCGCGTCTGGGAACGCCGGCCGGAATTCCTCGACCTCAACCCCGCCGGCATGGTGCCGGTGCTGGAGGAGGAGAACGGGCTGGTCCTCGCGGATTCCTATGTGATCTGCGAGTACCTGGACGAGGCCTATCCCGAGACCCCGCTGCTTGGCCGCACCCATGCCGAACGCGCCGAGGTGCGCCGGCTGGTCGCCTGGTTCGACGGCAAGTTCAACGACGAGGTGACGCGCAACCTGCTCTACGAGAAGCAGTTCAAGCGCATGCTGCAGCGGGGCAACCCGGACGGGCCCGCCCTGCGCGCCGGCTACGCCAACATCAAGGGCCACCTGGAATATCTTGGCTGGCTGGCCGAGACGCGGAGCTGGCTGGCGGGCAGCAGCCTGTCGCTGGCGGACCTGACGGCGGCCGCGCACCTCTCGGCGCTGGACTACATCGGCGACGTGGACTGGACGCTCTCCGACGCCGCCAAGGACTGGTACGCGCGCATCAAGTCGCGCCCGTCCTTCCGCCCGATCCTGGCCGAGCGGATCAGCGGCGTGGCGCCACCGGAACATTACGACGACCTGGATTTCTGAGCGGCGCCAGCCGCCCGCGCTGAAAACCCCGTGACAGCGCCGGCGGCAGGGGCAACCGGCCCCGCCGCCGGACGTCTTGCCTTCCGCACAAGGCGGAAGGTGGCGGCACGATGGAACTCGGGATCAAGGATCGTGTCGCGGTCGTCACCGGCGGCGATTCCGGCATCGGGCTGGAAACGGCGCGCTTCCTGCTCCGCGACGGGGCGAAGGTCGTGCTGTCCGACAAGGACGCCGCCTCGCTGAAAAAGGCCGCGGCGGGGCTGTCCGGCGAGGTCCTCGCCATCGCCGCCGACCTGACGAAGCCGGAACAGGTGGAGGCCCTGGCAAAGGGCGCGCGGGAGCGTTTCGGGGCCGTGGACATCCTGGTGAACGCCGCCGGCATCACCGGCCCGACAGGCATCTTCCACGAACTCGGCGACGAGGACTGGCGCCTGGCGCTGGAGGTCGATTTCATGGCGGCGGTGCGGGTCTGCCGGGCCTTCATCCCCGCCATGGCGGAGCGGGGCTGGGGCCGGGTGGTGCTGATCGGCTCCGAGGATGCGGTGCAGCCCTATGCCGACGAACTGCCCTATTGCGCGGCCAAGGCGGCGATCCTGAACCTCACCAAGGGGCTCTCGAAGACCTATGCGAAGCAGGGTGTCCTCGTGAACAGCGTCTCCCCCGCCTATATCGAGACACCGATGACCGATGCCATGATGGAGAAGCGGGCCAGGAAGAACGGCACCTCCTTCGAGGAGGCTGTGCAGAGCTTCCTCAAGGAGGAGCGCCCCACCCTGGAACTCGCGCGCCGCGGCAGGCCGGAGGAGGTCGCGGCCGCCATCGCCTTCCTCTGCTCCGACCTCGCCAGCTTCGTGAACGGCGCGAACTACCGGGTGGATGGCGGCTCGGTCGCCACGGTCTCGACCTGAGCTAGCGCCGCTTCGGGCCCGCCTCGCTGAGCGCCAGGTTCTGCTGCGCCAGATCGGCGGCCGCACTGTCCGGGGCGGATTGGATCACGCTCTCCCAGTCTTCCCGCGCACCCTCCAGGTCCCCGTTCAACTGCCGCAGGATGCCGCGTTCCAGGAGTGCCTCGGCATTGTCGGACTCGATGGTCAGCGCCCGGTCGATGGCGTGGAGAGCCTCCTGCGGCAGGTCGAGATGGCGCAGGGCGGCGGCGCGAAAGACCCAGGCATCCGGGCGGTCCGGGTCCAGCTCCGTGGCCCGCGTGGCATCGGCCAGGGAATCGGCGTAGCGTCCGAGGCTGCCGGAGGCCAGGGCGCGGTCCACCAGCAGGTCGGCGCTGTCCGGAGCCAGGGCGAGGCCCAGGGTCGTGGCGGCATAGGCGCGGCTGGCATCGCCGATGGCCATCCAGGCCTGCCCCGCCTGCCCATAGAGCACGGCGCGGGCGGTGTTGTTGAACCCGGTTTGCCCGGCCAGCGCCTCCAGCCGGGGGCCGGCCCTCTCGCCATCGCCCAGGGCCAGCAGGGCCAGGGCCTGGCAATGGCGCGACCCGTTGCTTGTTCCGGCGCGGTCTTGCCAGGCCTCGGCGAAGGCCAGCGCCCCCTGCGGATCGTCGGGGATCTGGTCCAGGCAGCGAAGATATTCCGGGCTGTCGTCCAGGCGCGGCGATTCGGGCGGGAGGGGCAGCACCTCCTCCGTCAGGGGGACGGGCGGGCGGCGCAGGAAATGCCAGGCCCCTCCGGCCAGGGCGGCCAGGAGGGCGGCGGCAAAGGCGCCCATCAGCACGGGTCGGAGGGACAGGCTCATCCCCTCCATTCTAGAACAGATGACGAAAGGGCGGCATCGCCCGAAAGCGTGATTCTGCGGCAACGTCCTGCGGGCGGAACAGGGGCGGGGCGGACCTAGCCAGCAGCAGGGGAGCACGCCACATGCCGTCCCGATGGCATCCGACTCTTCCCCGAACCTGCTGATCCTGGGCCTGGGCTATGCCGGCGAGGCCATCGCGCAAGCCGCGCTGGCGCGCGGCCTCGCCGTCCGGGGCACCCATCGCCGCGTCCCGTCCGGAGCGGAGGCGGGGCGCGTGCCGGCGATCCCCTTCGATTCCGCCGGCCCGGCGATCGCCGCCGCGACGCATCTCCTGATCACCATCCCGCCCGGCGAGGAAGGCGACCCGGTGCTGGCGCGGCATGGCGAAGCGCTCCGCGCCGGGCTGGAGGCGGGGCTGCGCTGGGTCGGCTATTTTTCCACCACGGGCGTCTATGGCGATCGCGGCGGCGCCTGGGTGGACGAGGCGACACCGCCCGCGCCGGGGCAGCCGCGCTCCCGGCGGCGGCGGCAGGCGGAACTGGCCTGGGAGGCGGCCCTGGCCGGGCGGGCCTGGCTCGACCTGTTCCGCACGGGTGGGATCTACGGTCCCGGGCGCAGCGCGCTGGACGAGGTCCGCGCCGGAAAGGCACGGCGGGTGATCAGGCCTGGCCATGCCTTCGGCCGCATCCACCGCGGCGACATCGCCCGCGCGGTGCTGGCCGCGATGGAGACATGCCCGGCCCCGGCGCCGGGGGGCGGCGGCCCGCTGGAGACCGTTCCCAGGGTGCTGCACCTGGTGGATGACGGGCCGGCGGAACCGGCGCTGGTGGCGGAGGAGGCGGCCCGGCTGCTCGGCCTGCCGCCGCCGCCGGCCATCCCCTTCGATGAGGCCTGGGCGGGGATGTCGCCCATGGCAAGGTCCTTCTGGTCGGAGCACCGGCTCGTGGCCAATGCGCGGACCAAGGCGGCGCTCGGCCTGGAATGGCGCTATCCCAGCTATCGCGAGGGGCTGCGGCAGATCCTCGCGGAACAGGGTGACGGCCCGGAAGCGTGACGGCGGCCTGCTCCGTCAGGTGCCCTCCGGCCGGAGCAGGCCGTTCAGGCTGCGCCAGAGCAGGGCGAGATCGGCGGGGCGCGACAGGCGGTGGTCGCCGTCCTTCACCAGCGTGAGCGACACGGCGGGGCCTTCCACCGCCTCCACGATCCGCAGCGCGTGGCGCCAGGGCACTTCGGCATCCCGCATGCCCTGGAGGAGCTTCACCGGGTTGGTGTAGCCCAGGGGCCGCCCCAGCAGCAGGTTGTTCCTTCCGTCCTCCAGCAGGGCGGCGGTGAAGGGCATCGGGTCGCCATAGTCGGAGGGGCGGTAGGTCACGCCGTCGCGGGCCAGGGCGAGGCGGTCCTCCTCGGTCAGCTCGTCCGGGATCAGCACCTCGGTGAAATCGGGCGCGGCGGCGATGCCCAGCACGCCATGCACGCGCTCCTCGCCCCAGAGCCTGGCCAGGAGCAGGGCGATCCACCCGCCCATGGAGGAGCCCACCAGGATCAGCGGCTCCTCCGGCGCGCGGGCATCGATCACCGCCGCGGCGTCGGCGGTCCAGCGCGTGATGGTGCCGTCCTCGAAGCGGCCGCCGCTGCTGCCATGGCCCGAATAGTCCAGCCGCAGGAAGGCCTGCCCGCGCTCGGAGCAGCGCTCCCGCAGGTAGAGCGCCTTGGTGCCCTCCATGTCGGAACGGTAGCCGCCCAGGAAGACCACCGTCGGCCCTGTGCCCCGCAGGGCCGCCCAGGCCAGTTCCACGCCGTCGCCACGGTCGAGGCGGCCGAATTCTTCCATCATGATGCGGTCCTCGGCAGTCCACGGGCGGCCAGGGAACGGAACAGGGCACCCGCGCCGAAGCGCCAGGGCGGGCACTCGTCCGTCCGCGCCACCTGGTTGCACAATGCGCCAAGCCGCCCGGAGGCGATGCGGACCCTGTCCCCCGGGACATGGGTGAATCCGCCGCCGGGGGTGGAGCGGTCCTTGCCGGGCGAGAAGGGCGTGCCGAGGAAGAGCACGAAGCCGTCCGGATACTGGTGGTGCGCGTTGGCCGCCTGGGCCACGAGATCGGCCGGGTCGCGGCTGATCGCGCCGACCGCACCGGCCTCGTCCAGCACGAAGCCGTCCTCGCCCTCGATTCGCAGCGCGATCTCCGCGCGGCGGACATCCTCCAGTGTGAAGCCGGAATCGAAGAGGCGGATCGCCGGGCCGAGGGCCGTGGCGGCGTTGTTGTCCTTGGCCCGGCCGAGCAGCAGCGCCGAACGTCCCTCGATGTCGCGCAGGTTCACGTCGTTGCCCAGGGTGGTGCCCAGGATCTCGCCCCGCGCGTTGACGCAGAGCACCGCCTCCGGCTCCGGGTTCGACCAGGCGGAGGCGGGATGCACGCCGATCGGCGCGGCGGGGCCGACCGCCGCCAGGGGCTGGCACTTGGTGAAGACCTCGGCATCCGGCCCGATGCCAACCTCCAGGTACTGGCTCCACCAGCCCTTGGCGACGAGCGCCTCCTTCAGCCGCATCGCCTCCTCGCTGCCCGGCACCAGGGCGGCGAGGTCCTCGCCGATGATGCCGCGCACCTCGGCCCGCACCGCCTCGGCGCGGGAGGCATCGCCGCGGCAGCGCTCCTCGATCACCCGTTCCAGCATGGAGCGCACATAGGTCACGCCGCAGGCCTTGATCGCCTGCAGGTCCACCGGGGCCAGGAACCGGCCCTCCGCCAGCGCCGCCTCCGGGTCCAGCGCCAGGGGCTCGCCCCGCGCCTCGATGGCGCCGAGGGGGTCGGCCTCGTTCAGCCAGGCGCTGACCGTGCCGAAGGCGGGGGTCATGTCATAGGCCCGCCCCTGGCGCAGTGCGACGGCGACCGGCCCCGCCGGCGTGTCGAGCCGCAAGGCGAAATGGCCCTCGCGCCAGTCCTGCGGCAGGGCTGCCTGCATGGGGGATGCCTGCATGGTCGCTGCCTGCATGGGTGCGGTTCCTCTCCCGTCTTTTCAGGACTGTAGAGGCGAGGCAGGGGGCCGCCAAGCGGGCGGGCCGGCGCCGGACGGTTCCAAGCCCGCCGATTAGGCATTACAGCGGCGGCACGATGCCCACTCCCCCCGCCATCCTCCAGGTCCTGCCCGCGCTGCATTCCGGCGGCGTGGAGCGCGGCACGGTGGAGATCGCCCAGGCCATCGCCCGGGCCGGCTACCGTGCCCTGGTGGCTTCCGCCGGCGGCGCGATGGCGCGCGAGGTGGAGGCGGTGGGCGGCCGCCACGTCACCCTGCCGCTGGACCGGAAATCCCCCGCCGCGCTGGTGGCCAATGCCGGGGCGCTGGCGCGGCTGATCCGGGCGGAGGGGGTGCGGATCGTGCATGCGCGCTCCCGCTTCCCGGCCTGGTCGGCCTTCTGGGCGGCGCGGCGGACGGGGGTGCGCTTCGTTACCACCTATCACGGCGTCTACAGCGAGGATTTCCCCGGCAAGCGCCTCTACAACTCGGTCATGGTGCGCGGCGACCGGGTGATCGCCATCAGCGAGCACGTGGCCGAGGTGATCCGCCGGCGCCACGGCATCGGCCCGGACCGGCTGCGGCTGATCCCGCGCGGGGTGGATGTCTCCGCCTTCGATCCCGACGCCATCCCACCGGAACGCATCGCCGCGCTGCGCGCCGCCTGGGGCGTGCCGGAACGGCACCCGGTGGTGATGCTGCCCGGCCGCCTCAGCCGCTGGAAAGGGCAGGGCACCTTCCTCACCGCCTTGTCGCGGCTCGGCGAGGACGGGCCCACCGGCATCCTGGTGGGCGAGGGCGACTACCGCGCCGAGCTGGAGCGCGACGCCGCCACGCTGGGCCTCGGCGACCGCCTGCTGCTGCCCGGCATCACCCGCGACATGCCGGCGGCGCTGATGCTGGCCAACCTCGCGGTGCATGCCAGCACCAAGCCGGAGCCCTTCGGCCGCACGGTGATCGAGGCCCAGGCCATGCGGGTGCCGGTGATCGCCGCCGATCTCGGCGCCCCGCGCGAGACGGTGGAGGAGGGCGTCACCGGCTGGCGCGTGCCGCCCGACGACCCGGCGGCGCTGGCCGGGGCGATCCGCCGCGCCCTGGCCCTGCCGCCGGACGCGCTCGCGGCGATCGGCGCGGCGGCGCGGGCGGCGGTGCTGGCGCGCTACACCACCGCCGCGATGCAGGCGGCGACGCTGGACGTGTATCGGGAGCTGCTGTGAGGATCCTGGTCATCAAGCTCTCGGCCCTGGGCGACGTCGTGCTGGCCCTCGGCCCCTTCGCGGCGATCCGCGCGCATCATCCGGGCGCCCATGTCACCCTGCTGACCACGAAGGCCTTCGTGGACTTCACCCGGCACATGCCCTGGTTCGACGAGGTCTGGCAGGACGAGCGGCCGAGCGGGCCCGCCGGCCTGCTGCGCCTCGCGCGCCGGCTGCGGGCCGGGCGCTTCGACCGGGTCTATGACCTGCAAACCTCGGGGCGCTCCTCGCGCTACCGCCTGCTGGTCGGCGGCCGTCCCGAGTGGTCGGGCATCGCGCGCGGCGCCAGTCATCCGCACAGCAATCCGCTGCGCGATTCCATGCACACGCTGGAACGGCAGCGGGAACAGCTGGAGATGGCCGGCATCCACGACTTCCCGCCGCCGGATCTGGGCTGGCTGGATGCCGACCTGTCGCATCTCGGCCTGCCGGAACGCTTCGCCGCGCTGGTACCGGGCGCCAGCCCGAGCCGCCCGGCCAAGCGCTGGCCGCATTTCCCGGCACTGGCGGCGCTGCTGCCCCTGCCATCCGTGGTGGTGGGCGGCCCCTCCGAGGCACCGCTGGCCAGAGCGGTGCGCGCGGGGCGGCCGGACGCCATCGACCTGACCGGCCGCACCTCGCTCTTCGAGCTGGCGGCGCTGCTCCGCCGGGCCGCCTTCACCGTGGGCAACGACACCGGCCCCACCCATCTGGCGGCGGCGGTGGGCAGCCCGACCCTGACCCTGTTCGGCGCGGACAGCGATCCTGCGCTCACCGCGCCGCGCGGGGACAGGGCGGCGTCGCTGCAACGCCTGCCGCTGGACAGCCTGGACCCCGCTGCCGTCATGACAGCCCTGCGCGGCCTGGACGTGCTGCCGGCACCGTCACCATCTGCCCCACCTTGACGTGTTGCGGGCGCGGTCCCAAAGGTCGCGCCTTGTTTCACACCCCTCCCCACGCAAGGAACGGCCCGCGCCCATGCCCGTGATCACTCTGCCCGACGGATCCACCCGTTCTTTCGACGGGGCGGTGACGGGCACGACGGTCGCGGCCGCCATCGGTCCCGGCCTCGCCAAGGCGGCGCTCGCCATGGAGCTGGACGGGAAGCTGGTGGACCTCGCCACCCCGGTCGAGGTGGATTCCAGCCTCCGCTTCGTCACCCGCAAGGACCCGGAGGCGCTGGAGCTGATCCGGCACGACGCGGCGCATGTGCTGGCCGAGGCGGTGCAGGAGCTCTTCCCCGGCACCCAGGTCACCATCGGCCCGGCGATCGAGGACGGCTTCTACTACGATTTCGCCCGCAACGAGCCCTTCACCCCGGAGGACTTCCCGGCGATCGAGGCGAAGATGCGCGAGATCGTCGCGCGCAACGCGGGCTTCGTGCGCGAGGTCTGGCCGCGCGAGGAAGCGATCCGCTTCTTCGAGGAGAAGGGCGAGCGCTACAAGGCCGAGCTGATCCGTGACCTGCCGGCGGACGTGCCGATCAGCATCTACCGCCAGGGCGATTGGCTCGACCTCTGCCGCGGGCCGCATATGCGCTCGACTGGCGATATCGGCTCCGCCTTCAAGCTGATGAAGGTGGCCGGGGCCTATTGGCGTGGCGACCACCGCAACGCCATGCTGTCCCGCATCTACGCCACCGCCTGGCGCGACCAGAAGGAGCTGGATGCCTATCTGCTCCGGCTGGAGGAGGCCGAGCGCCGCGACCACCGCAAGATCGGCAAGGAGATGGACCTCTTCCACCTCCAGGAGGAAGCGGTCGGCTCCATCTTCTGGCACCCGAAGGGCTGGAAGCTCTACCGGGCGCTGGAGGACTACATGCGCCGCCGGCTGGACGATGCGGACTACCAGGAGGTCCGCACCCCGCAGCTCGTGGACCGCAAGCTCTGGATCGCTTCCGGCCACTGGGAGAAGTTCCGCGAGAACATGTTCATCGCGACCGTCGAGGACGAATCCGAGAAGGACCGCGTCCTCGCGCTGAAGCCGATGAACTGCCCCTGCCACGTGCAGATCTTCAACCAGGGCCTGCGCAGCTACCGCGAGCTGCCGCTGCGCATGGCCGAGTTCGGCGCCTGCCACCGCTACGAGCCCTCGGGCGCGCTGCACGGCATCATGCGGGTGCGCTCCTTCACCCAGGACGACGCGCACATCTTCTGCACCGAGGAGCAGATCGCGGGCGAGACGGTCAAGTTCGTGGCGCTGCTCTCCGCCATCTACCGCGACCTGGGCTTCGAGAACTTCCGGGTGAAGTTCTCCGACCGCCCGGGGAAGCGCGCCGGGACGGACGAGGTCTGGGACCACGCGGAAGGCGCGCTGCACGAGGCCTGCCGCATCGCCAATGTGGAATACGAGATGAACCCGGGGGAGGGCGCCTTCTACGGCCCGAAGCTGGAATTCGTGCTCCGCGACGCGATCGGCCGCGACTGGCAGTGCGGCACGCTGCAGGTGGATTTCGTGCTGCCGGAGCGCCTGGACGCCGAGTACGTGGCCGAGGACGGCAGCCGCAAGCGCCCGGTCATGCTGCACCGCGCCATCCTGGGCAGCTTCGAGCGCTTCATCGGCATCCTGATCGAGCAGCATGCCGGCCGCTTCCCGCTCTGGCTCGCGCCGGTGCAGGTGGTGGTGGCGACCATCGTCAGCGATGCCGATGCCTATGCCGAGCAGGTGGGACAGGCGCTGCGTGCCGCCGGGCTCCGGGTGGAGCTCGACACGCGCAACGAGAAGATCAACCGCAAGGTGGCGGACCATATTGCGGGCCGCGTGCCGCTGATGGTGGTGATCGGGCGGCGCGAGGCCGAGGAAGGGAAGATCGTGCTGCGCCGCCTGCCCGGGCGTGAACAGGAGACCCTGTCCCTGGACGAGGCCGTGGCGAAGCTGGCGGCGGAAGCCGCCCCGCCCGATGCCAAGCGCGAGAACATGGTTGCAGCGGCCTGAGCCGCGCACCATAAAATCATCCCTACGAAACCGTAACAGGAGCTAACCCTGGCCCGAGGCCCTATTCCGAACCAGCTTCCCACCCGCGACGGTCCGCGGGTGAACGAGGATATCCGCGTCCCGCAGGTCCGCCTGATCGATCAGGACGGCGAGATGCTCGGCGTGATGAGCGCGCGCGAGGCCCTGCTGCGTGCCTATGATGTGGGAATGGATCTCCTGGAGATCAGCCCGAACGCCGATCCGCCGGTCTGCAAGATCACCGACTACGGCAAGTACAAGTACGAGCAGCAGAAGAAGGCCAACGAGGCCCGCAAGAAGCAGAAGGTCGTCGAGATCAAGGAGATCAAGGTACGGCCGAACATCGATGACCACGACTACGAGGTGAAGATGCGCGCCGCGCGCTCCTTCATCGAGGAAGGCGACAAGGTCAAGGTGACGCTTCGTTTCCGCGGCCGCGAGATGGCGCACCAGGATCTGGGTGCCAAGGTGCTGGAGCGGATCCGGACCGAGCTGGGCGACACCGTGAAGGTGGAATCCATGCCGCGCCTGGAGAACCGCCAGATGATCATGGTCCTGGCACCGAAGTAGGATCTGCTGCGCCGCTCCGGAGGTTCCTCCTTCCGGCTGGCGCGTTCCCATGGGGCGATCCGGTTCCGGCTCGCCCATTCCGGCTGGCGGTGGGCTTCGCGGCCCGGCCACCTGGCCGCGCTTGCGCCATCGGCGGCGCCTCGCGCGGCATGTCGGGCCGGGCGCCGCGCACCGATGGAAAAAAAGGCGGCCCGGCATGGTCAGCCGAAGCGGGGATGACGCGTTCCCGCCCTGACCGGCCGGCGTGCCCCGGGCTTGCGGCCCATCGCCGGCTGACGGAGTTTGTGCCGGCAAGGTGAGGGAGCCGCATGCATTTCATCCGCCTCTACGCCAGGGTGCTGGGTCTCCTGGCGCCAGACAAATGGGTCGCGATCGGCCTCGCCTTCTCCGCTCTGGCCCTGGCCGGGCTGCAGTTCCTGGAGCCTGTCCTGTTCGGGCGGGTGGTGGACGTCCTTTCCGCCTCCGGCCGCCTGCCCGCCAGCGAGATCTGGCGCCAGGCCATGGCCTTGCTGGTGGTCTGGGGGGCGGTGGGCCTCACCGGGATCGCGGCGAATGTCGCGACCTCGCTGCTGGCGGACCGGATGTCGCACCGGAACCGGCTGGTCTCGATGCACCGCTTCTTCCAGCACGTGCTGTCGCTGCCGCTGTCCTTCCATGGCGACACGCAGTCCGGCCGGATCATGAAGATCATGCTCTCCGGCTCGGACAAGCTGTTCTCGCTCTGGCTGGGCTTCTTCCGCGAGCACCTGATGACCTTCCTCTCGGCCATCGTGCTCCTGCCCCTGACCCTCTTCCTGAACTGGCGCCTGGGCCTGCTGCTCATGGCCCTGGTGGTGATCTTCGTCACCGTCTCGATCTTCGTGATCAAGCGCACCCAGGCGGCGCAGGAGCATGTGGAGAAGCTCCATTCCGGCCTCGCGGGCAATGTGCAGGATGCGCTGTCGAACGTGACGGTGGTGCAGGCCTTCACCCGGATCAATGCCGAGACCCGGGCCTTCGGCGACACCATCCAGCAGGTCCTGGCGCACCAGTTCCCGGTGCTGAACTGGTGGGCGGTGGTGACGGTGATGACCCGCGCCTGCTCCACCATCTGCATCATCCTGATCTTCCTGCTCGGCACCTGGCTGCACATGCGGGGGCAGGCGACGGTGGGCGAGATCGTCTCCTTCATGGGCTTCGCCAACATGCTGATCTCCCGCATGGAGGGCGCGGTGGCCTTCGCCTCGCAGACCGTGCTGCAGATGCCCGCCCTGGCGGAGATGTTCGCCGTGCTGGATGCCCGCTCCTCCGTGCCGGAGAAGCCGAACGCCGTCGATATCGTCCAGGCGAAGGGCGAGGTGCGCTTCGAGAACGTGGCCTTCGGCTATCCGGGCGGTCCGCTGATCCTCAAGGACGTCTCCTTCACCGCGCCGCAGGGCCGCACCCTGGCCCTGGTCGGCCAGACCGGCGCCGGCAAGTCCACCGCCATGTCGCTGCTCCAGCGGCTCTGGGACCCGGTCTCCGGCCGGATCACCCTGGATGGGCACGACCTGCGGGACATCTCGCTGAATTCGCTGCGCGGCAATATCGGCGTGGTCTTCCAGGATTCGATGCTGTTCAACCGCACCATCCGCGAGAACCTGCTGATCGGCCGGCCCGACGCGACGCAGGAGCAGATCGAGCACGCCTGCCGCATGGCCGAGGCGCACGACTTCATCATGCGCCAGCCCCAGGGCTACGAAACGCTCATCGGCGAGCGTGGCAGCACGCTCTCGGGCGGGCAGAAGCAGCGCCTTTCCATCGCCCGCGCGCTGCTGAAGGATCCGCCGGTGCTGATCCTGGACGAGGCGACGAGCGCACTCGACACCGCCACCGAGGCCCGGGTGCAGAAGGCGCTGAAGGCCCTGATGGCGGGGCGTACCACCTTCATCATCGCCCACCGGCTTTCCACCGTCCGGGACGCGGACGAGATCATGGTGTTCGATTCCGGCTACATCACGGAACGCGGCACCTTTGACGAGCTGGTGGCGCTGAACGGCCGCTTCGCCGAGCTGGTGAAGACCCAGCTCGCCGGGACCGCCCCGGTGAGCCAGCCGGCCCCGGTGCCGGCCTGAAAGGGCCGTGCGGGGCGAGCCTCCCTCCGCCCCGCCGCTTGCCGGGATCACCCCGGAGGGAGGCCGGAACACGAAAAAGCCGCCACGGACCCGTGGCGGCTTTTTCTTCTCCCGCTGGTTCCCCTTCCCGCGAGGCAGGAAGGGGGTGGCCCCCGATTACTGCACGAGACGCAGGGTGCCGTCGGGGCCGCGTTCATAGACGCCGCCACCCCCGAGATAGGCGCCGTTGCTGGCACTGCGACCGGTCGTGTGGCCGCGATTGCCACGCAGATGCGCCGGGCCGGTGCCGGGGCCGCCCTCCACCGCCGAGGAACCGGCGCCGCTGACATCCCGCGGCGTCGATCCCGGGGCGGCATAGGTGGTGCCGGTCCGGTTCATCTGGGGGCTGTTGACGCGTGAGGAGCCGGCGTCGCTGTTGTCGCGCGGCGTGGAGCCATAGCCGGGACGGCTCGTTGCCGGCCGGTTCAGCATCGGCGTATCGACGCCGGAGGAACCTGCGCCGCTGTTGTCGCGGGGCGTGGCGCCCGGCCGGGCCTGGGTGTCCGGCATCGACTGTGCCGAGGCAGCACCGGCCCCGAGGGCCAAGGCCAGGGCGCAGGCCGAGAGCAAGGTCTTGTTCATTGTTGGTCTCCTTGGGCAGACCCTGTGGAGAAGTGATTCCCCTGCGTTTCAGGGTCCTTCTTCTCCCGGCTGGTCTCCCCGGCTTAACGGAGACTTTGCCGGCAAGTTGCGGTCACCTCATCGCGCCACGAGACGGGCAAGAAGTCCGGCCGGGCATTTCGGCGGCCAAGTTCCCGCCCGGCTTCCGGTGGCGAGGACTTCGGCTCCTGTTCTTCAGCCGCGGTCCCAGAGCCGGGCGGCGCCGAAGACGCCCGAACTGTCCCCGTGCTTCGCCTGCACGATGTTGATCCGGCGAGAATCCCCGAAGATCCAGGGTTCCATCAGGCGCGGCACCTCGTGGTAGCAGTGCTCCAGATTCGAGACGCCGCCGCCGAGCACGATCACGTCCGGGTCCAGCATGTTCGTCAGGTTGGCCAGGGCCCGGGCCAGCCGGTCGGCGTGGCGCTCCAGCCCGGCACGGGCGATGGCATCGCCGGCGGCGGCCTGCTCGCCGATCGCGGAGGCGTCCCGGTGGCCGGGACCATAGGTGTCGATGGCCAGGCCGGGGCCGGAAAGATAGGTCTCCAGGCAGTTCGGGTTGCCGCACCAGCAATGGGTGCCCGGCATCTCCTCGGCGCGCATCCAGGGCAGGGGGGTGTGCCCCCATTCGCCGGCGATCCGGTTTGGACCGTCCAGCGGATAGCCGTTCACCACGATGCCGGCGCCGCAGCCCGTGCCCAGGATCACCGCGAAGACGACCGGATAGCCCCGGCCCGCCCCGTCGGCGGCCTCGCTCATCGCCAGGCAGTTGGCGTCGTTCATGACCCGGACCTCGCGGCCGATGGCATTGGCCAGATCGACGTCGAGCGGATGCCCGTTCATCTCCTGCGTGTTGGCGTTCCGCACCAGGCCGGTATGGGGGCTGATGCTGCCCGGGATGCCGATGCCGATGGTCGGCCTCGCATCGGTGCCCTGGAACTCCGCCTGCGCCTCCGCCACCAGCGCGGCGATGTTGTTCACGATGTCGTCATAGGCCCGGGGTGTCGGCCTGCGCCTGCGAAGGCGCACGCGGCCATCCTCGTCCAGGGCGACGATCTCCGTCTTCGTGCCACCCAGATCCACGCCAAGCTTGATGCGCATGACCAGCCTCGTTCTCCTGCCCCGGAGGCTGCGGCAAGACGGGGAGGCCGGCAAGCGGGACCGCGTGCCGCCGGGGCACCCCGCCGGTGGTCATGGAAGCGGGACGTGACGCGGGGCACGGAGCCGGGCAGAGAGGGGCGCGACAGGGACCACAGCCGGACACAGTCCGGTGACCGGCCCGGCCGGAAGGCCCGGCGGGTTCCGCCGTGCTGGACAGCCTGGCGCTGGAGTGATGGAATTGCGACGATGAGCGAGACGGTGCTCGACGTGAAGGGGCTGAGCTGCCCCCTGCCGGTGCTGAAGGCGAACAAGGCCCTTCGATCCCTGCCTGCCGGGGCACGGCTGACGGTGCTGGCCACGGACCCGGCCAGCGTCAAGGATTTCCAGGCCTATGCCCGGGAGACCGGCCATGCGCTCGTCAGCTTCAGCGAGGGGGCGGGCCTGTACCGCTTCACGCTGCGAAAGCGGAAGGACACGGTCGCGTCCGAAGCCGGCTGACCCGGCGCGGGAGGGGGGCCGGCCCAGGGGGACAGACCGCCGGGGCCGGGGCAGGGGGAAGAAGAACAAGTGGATCTTCTGTTGCTGACGCACCGGGCATGCCTGGGTCACGACATGGGCTTCGAGGCCATGGAACGCCCGGCGCGCCTGCGCGTGGTGCTGGAGGCGCTGGAGGCGCAGTGCTTCTCGATGCTGGCGCGGGAGGAAGCGCCCCGTGCGACGCGCGAGCAGCTGATGCGCGTGCATCCGGCCAGCTATGTGGACACCATCCTGGCGACGCGGCCCGAAGGCGACGGGCATGTGGTGATCGACGGCGACACGGCCATGGGCTCGGGCAGCGCCGAGGCCGCGCTGCACGCCGCCGGGGCCGGAATCGCCGCCGTGGATGCGGTGATGCGCGGCGAGTTCGCCAGGGCCTTCTGCGCCGTGCGGCCGCCTGGGCACCATGCGGAGCCCGCGCGGGCCATGGGCTTCTGCCTCTTCTCGAACATCGCCGTCGCGGCCCGCCACGCCCAGGAGGTGCACGGCGCGGGACGGGTGGCGATCCTGGATTTTGACGTGCACCACGGCAACGGCACCCAGGCGGTGTTCGAGCGCGATCCCAGCGTCTTCTTCGCCTCCTCGCACCAGATGCCGCTCTATCCCGGCACCGGCGCCGCGAGCGAGCGCGGCATGGGCAATATCCTCAATGTCGCCCTGCCGCCGGGCGCCAAGGGCGACGAGTTCCGGGCCGCCTGGTCGGAGCGTATCCTGCCCGCGGTGGAAGGCTTCTCCCCCGGCCTCATCCTGGTCTCGGCGGGCTTCGACGCCCATGCCCGCGACCCGCTGGCCCATCTCCGCCTGACGGAAGCGGATTTCGCCTGGGTGACCGGCGAAATTTGCGCGGTTGCAAGGCGGGTCTGCGGTGGGCGGGTGGTATCCATGCTCGAAGGCGGCTACGACCTGGACGCGCTGGCCCGTTCCGTGGCCGCGCATGTGCGGGCCCTGATGGATGCCTGAGACATGGATAACGGGGACCGGCTTCTGGAAACGAGGTTCATGAACGACACGTCGCCCGTGGTGGAAACGCTTTCCTTCGAGGAGGCGCTGCGCGAGCTCGAGGAGATCGTCCGCAGCCTGGAGCGCGGCGATGCTTCCCTGGAGACGGCGATCGCCAGCTACACCCGCGGCACCGCCCTGCGGGCCCATTGCGAGCGGAAGCTGAACGAGGCGGAGCAGCGCGTGCAGGCGATCGTCCCCGGCCCCAACGGCCCGTCGCTGCGGGAGATCGAGGAATGAGCGGCCAGGCCATGCCGACATCCCTGACCATGGCGCTCACCGCCGCGCAGGGGGAGATCGAGCAGGCGCTCGACATCCTGCTGCCGCGCGAGGAAGGGCGGGAGGCGCCGCTCTTCGCCGCGATGCGCTATGCCGCCATGGGCGGAGGCAAGCGGATGCGGGGCTTCCTGGTGCTGGAGGGCGCGCGGCAGTTCAACGTCGCCCGCGCCTCCGCGCTGCGCGTCGCCGCCGCCATCGAGATGCTGCACGCCTATTCGCTGGTGCATGACGACCTGCCCGCGATGGACGACGACGACCTCCGCCGCGGCAAGCCCACCGTCCACAAGCAGTGGGACGAGGCCACCGCCATCCTGGTCGGCGACGCGTTGCAGACCCAGGCCTTCGCCGTGCTGGCGGCGCCCGACACGCATCCCGATCCGGCGGTGCGGGCGGAGCTCTGCCTGCACCTGGCCCTGGCCTCCGGCGCGCGCGGCATGGTGGGCGGGCAGATGCTCGACATCCTGGCCGAAAGCGCCACGGAGCCCATGACCCAGGCCGAGATCGGGCGGCTGCAACTGCTCAAGACCGGCAAGCTGATCGAGTTCTCGGCCGAGGCCGGCGCGATCCTGGGCAAGGCGCCCGCCGCGCAGCGCATGGTGCTCTGCTCCTACGGGCACGATGTCGGCGCCGCCTTCCAGATCGCCGACGACCTGCTGGACGCCACCGCCACGGTGGAGGAGGCGGGCAAGGCCACCGGCAAGGATGCCGGTGCGGGCAAGGCCACCCTGGTCAGCCTGCTCGGCCTCGAACGCGCCCAGGTCCAGGCCGAACGCCTCGTCGCCCAGGCGCGGCGGCATCTCGACAGCTTCGGGGAGAAGGCGGAACTTCTGCGCCAGCTCGCCGACTACGCGATCCAGCGTAGGAACTGACACCATCCACGCGGCCGGAGGACCCATGTCACGACCCAGCACGCCGCTGCTTGACCGCGTCCGCATCCCGGCGGACCTGCGCAACCTTTCGGCCGAACAGCTCCGCCAACTCGCCAGTGAGCTGCGGGCGGAAACCATCGACGCGGTGAGCGGCACGGGGGGGCATCTCGGCGCCTCCCTCGGGGTGATCGAGCTGACGGTGGCCATCCACGCCGTCTTCGACACGCCGGCCGACCGGCTGATCTGGGATGTCGGCCACCAGGCCTACCCGCACAAGATCCTCACCGGGCGGCGCGACCGCATCCGCACCCTGCGGCAGCCCGGGGGCCTGTCCGGCTTCACCCGGCGGTCGGAAAGCGAGTACGACCCCTTCGGCGCGGCGCATTCCTCGACCTCGATCTCCGCCGGCCTCGGCATGGCGGTGGCGCGAGACCTGAAGGGCGACGCGCGCAACGTCATCGCCGTGATCGGCGACGGCGCGATGAGCGCCGGCATGGCCTACGAGGCCATGAACAACGCCGGCGCCATGAAGTCCCGCCTGATCGTGGTGCTCAACGACAACGACATGTCGATCGCCCCGCCGGTGGGGGCGCTCTCGGCCTATCTGTCGCGCACCATCTCCTCGCGGCCCTTCCTCTCCATCCGGGACGTGATGGGCAAGCTGGCGAAGCGCTTCCCGGCGCCGCTGGCCCGCGCCGCGGAACGGGCGGACGAATACGCGCGCGGGCTGCTGACCGGCGGCACGCTGTTCGAGGAGCTGGGCTTCTACTATGTCGGCCCGATCGACGGCCACGACCTCGACGCGCTGCTGCCGGTGCTGCGGAACCTGCGCGACGCGGATGAGGGGCAGCCGGTCCTGCTGCATGTCGTGACCAAGAAGGGCAAGGGCTACGCCCCGGCGGAATCCGCACCCGACAAGTACCACGGCGTGCAGAAGTTCAACGTCGTCACGGGTGAGCAGCAGAAGGCGCCCCCCGGCCCGCCGGCCTACACCAGGGTCTTCGCCAATGCGCTGATCGCCGAGGCGGAGCGCGACGACCGGATCGTGGCGGTCACCGCCGCCATGCCCTCCGGCACCGGCCTCGACCTTTTCGGCAAGCGCTTCCCGAAGCGCACCTTCGACGTGGGCATCGCCGAGCAGCATGGCGTCACCTTCGCCGCCGGCATGGCGACGGAAGGGATGAAGCCCTTCTGCGTGATCTACTCGACCTTCCTGCAACGCGCCTACGACCAGGTGATGCACGACGTGGCGCTGCAGAACCTGCCGGTGCGCTTCGCCATGGACCGGGCCGGGCTGGTCGGCGCGGATGGCGCCACCCATGCGGGGTCCTTCGACATCGCCTATCTCGGCTGCCTGCCGAACATGGTGCTGATGGCCCCGGCCGACGAGGTGGAGCTGGTCCACATGACGGCCACGGCGGCGGCCCATGACGCCGGGCCGATCGCCTTCCGCTATCCGCGCGGCGAGGGCACCGGGCTCGCCGCCCTGCCGCAGCGGGGCGAGATCCTGCCGATCGGCAAGGGCCGCATCCTGCGCGAGGGCACGGCGGTCGCGCTGCTGTCCTACGGCACGCGGCTCGCGGAATGCCTGAAGGCGGCGGACGAGCTGGCGGCGCAGGGGCTTTCCTGCACCGTGGCCGATGCGCGCTTCGCCAAGCCGCTGGACACGGCCCTGGTGGAGCAGCTGGCCCGTCACCACGGCGTGCTGGTGACGATCGAGGAAGGCTCGGTCGGCGGCTTCGGCAGCTTCGTGGCGCAGCATCTGGCCTGGAAGGGCCTGCTGGATGGCGGGCTGCGCTTCCGGCCGATGGTGCTGCCCGACCGCTACATCGACCACAACAACCCGCGGAAGCAGTACGACGAGGCCGCGCTGAACGCCGCCCATGTGGTGGCGACGGTGCAGTCGGCCCTGGGCTCCGCTGCGGGGGGCGCGGCGCTGGCGCCCGCCAGGGCGTGAAGGCGGATCGGAAGGCGGAGGCCGGGGCGCCCGCCCCGCGCGCGCCTTCCGGCCCCGCCGCCGGCAAGACCCGCGCCGACCAGGCCCTGGTGGACCGTGGCCTCGCCGAGAGCCGCACCCGGGCCCAGGCGCTGATCCTGGCCGGCAAGGTCTTTTCCGGCGAGGCACGGGTGGACAAGCCGGGCCAGCCGGTGAAGCCGGACATGCCCCTCCAGGTGCGGGGGCAGGAACACCCCTGGGTCTCGCGCGGCGGCGTCAAGCTGGCCCATGCCCTGGGCCATTTCGGCCTCAAGCCCGACGGGCGCACCTGCATTGATGTCGGCGCCTCCACCGGCGGCTTCACCGACGTGCTGCTGAAGCACGGGGCGGCGAAGGTCTTTGCCGTGGATGTCGGCCATGGCCAGCTGGCCTGGAGCCTGCGCCAGGACCCGCGCGTGGTGGTGATGGAGCGGACGAACGCCCGCTACATCGACGCCACCCATGTCCCGGAGCCCCTGGGTGCCGTGGTCTGCGACGCGTCCTTCATCGGGCTGCGCACCGTCCTGCCGGCGGCGCTCGGCCTCGCGGCGCCCGGGGCCTGGGCCGCCGCGCTGATCAAGCCGCAGTTCGAGGCGGGACCGGATGCCGTGGGCAAGGGCGGCGTGGTGCGCGACCCGAACGTCCATCGCCGGGTCTGCAACATGATCCGGGAATGGTGGACGGGGCTGGAGGGCTGGTCGGTTCTCGGGGTGACGGAAAGTCCGATCACCGGTCCCGAAGGGAACAAGGAGTTCCTGATCGCCGCCCGCCGGGACGGGAGCTCCTGAACCGGAGCCCTGCCGCCGGGATCGATCCGGGAGGGACGTGCCTTCCCCGGGGGCGTCAGGCCGTGGTCTGGACGGAAACGGCCGGCGTGGCAGTCATGACGTGGCTGCCAGCGCCATCGGCAGGGTTCTGCGTACGAAGCTGCGCAAGAAGATTCCAGACGCGATCCGGATCCATTCTGATCTCCGGATCGTTAATGAGACGGTCCAACTCCTCGAGTGCGTTCTCGAGCTCGCTATCGGTCATCCGACCTTCCCCGAATTTTGCACTGCAACGTGCCGACAATGCCCCTCGGGGCAATGGCCTGCAACAACAACATTCATAAAGTCGCAAGGTTTTCCGGAACGCACTATTCGGCGCAGTCTGCCGGGATCAGCCGCACGACTCAACCGAGGGTAGCAAAGCCGAAAGGCGGCCCTGCGGATGCGAGGGGTGGCGGAAGCGCAGCTCGCCACCGGGAGTCGCGTCGGGCGGCACCATGCCGAACATCTCCATCCGGGTGGCGCAGCTCACCGCGACCACATGGCGCGCCGCGGGCTGGGTGAGGAAGCGGCGCACCGCCCCTTCCAGCTCCAGGCTCTCGCGCAGGCTGCGCCATTCCGTCCGGTTCAGGTCCTCCAGGAACATGGCCAGAATGCCGGGGCGCGTGCCGCTGAGGCGGGAGGCCGCCAGGGTGGCGTGGCGGCAGAGGGCGGCGGCGATGCCGTTCTCCCGCCCGGACCGCGCGGCGATCACCAGGATGTTGCCGCCGCTGGGGTCCCCGGCCATGGCGAGATGCGTGTCGGGGCCGAACTGGGCGCGCAGCACCGCGGGCAGCGCGGCCTGCGCCCCGGCGACCAGCAGCGGATCGAGCTTCAGCACCGCCGCCTGGTCGGCATCGTGGCGCTTGCGGGAGGACAGGAGGGCGGTGATACGCCGGTGCAGCTCGGCGACGTGCTCCGGCTCCTGGATGCCGTCCGGCAGCGTCACCTTGAGGACATAGCGGCCCGGATGCGCCGAGAGCCAGGTGTGCAGGTCGGGATTCACCCGGTCCACCAGCGTGCACCAGCCGCTGTGGTGCAGGGGACGCCCCTCGTCGGCGAGCGCCGTCCCGCAGACGATCTCCGCCTCCGCCTCCTCCCGCCGGATCAGCAGGTCGTGCGGCGTGCCGTCGATCAGGCCTGCATGATGCACGATGAAGCCGCGCGAGCGCTGAAGGCTCGCCACCCGCAGCATGTGGAAGAGGGGGATGAGATTGGCCTGCCCCGTCAGCCCGGCGGCAAGCAGGTGGCGCAGCCGGTCGCGCGGCCCGGGCGGCAGGGTCGCGGCCAGCTCCACCGCCTCCCGCGCGAAATCCAGCGCCCGCGCCTCGGTGGCGGCGCTGCCTGGCCGGCCCAGGCTGGCCTGGGCCTCGCCGCCGAAGATGCGGGCCAGGGCGAGTTCGAGGGCATGGCGCTGTTGCAGGGCACGGGCGCTGAAGGAACGGCGGCGGGAGGCCTCGCTGATGTCGGAAAGGCGCTGAAGCCATGCCTCCTCGCCGGCGAGATCGAGGAACGCGTCCTTGATGGCGTGATGAGACCCTGCCGCATACGCCATACGGATCAACCCTCCGAAACCGCACCGCCGCTAAATCCCGAGTTTCGGGATCGGTCAATCAAACGTCTTCGTGAGGCGCTCAGTTGCGCGGCAGGCGGGCGCGGGTGGGGGCATCCGGGTTCTGGGCGCGGTGGCGCAGCAGGTGGTCGGCCAGCACGCAGGCCATCATGGCCTCGCCCACCGGCACGGCGCGGATGCCGACGCAGGGATCGTGGCGGCCCTTGGTGACCAGTTCCACATCCGCCCCGAAACGGTCCACCGCCCGGCGCGGCCAGAGGATGGAGGAGGTGGGCTTCACCGCGAAGCGCGCGACGACCGGCTGGCCGGTGGAGATGCCGCCCAGGATGCCGCCGGCATGGTTGGCGGAGAAGAGCACCTCGCCCTCCGCTCCCATGCGCATCTCGTCCGCGTTCTCCTCGCCGGACAGGGCGGCGGCGGCGAAGCCCTCGCCGATCTCGACGCCCTTCACCGCGTTGATGCTCATCAGCGCGGCGGCGAGGTCGGCGTCCAGCTTGCCATAGAGCGGCGCGCCCAGGCCGGGCGGCACGCCCTCCGCCACCACCTCGATGACGGCGCCGATGCTGCTGCCGGCCTTGCGGATCGCCATCAGCCGCTCCTCCCAGCGCGCGGCGGCGCCGGCATCGGGGCAGAAGAGGGCGTTGCGCTCCACCTCGGCCCAGTTCCAGGTGGAGCGGTCCACCCCGTCGCCGCCCAGCGCCACCATGGCGCCGCGGATGCGGATCTCCGGCCCCAGCACCCTGCGCGCCACCGCCCCCGCGGCGACCCGCATCGCGGTCTCCCGCGCCGAGGACCGGCCGCCGCCGCGATAGTCCCGCACCCCGTATTTCAGGTGGTAGGCGAGGTCGGCATGGCCCGGACGGAAGCGGTCGGCGATCTCGCCATAGTCGCGGGATCGCTGGTCCTGGTTCGTGATCTCCAGCGCGATCGGCGTGCCGGTGGTCAGGCCCTCGAAGGTGCCGGACAGGATGCGGACCTCGTCGGGCTCCTGCCGCTGCGTCACCAGCTTCGACTGGCCAGGGCGGCGCTTGTCGAGGAAGGGCTGGATATCCGCCTCGTCGAGCGGCAGGCCGGGCGGGCAGCCATCCACGACGCAGCCGATGGCGGGGCCGTGGCTCTCCCCCCAGGTGGTCACGCGGAACAGGTGGCCGAAGCTGTTGTGCGACATGGGGGCAGGGCGCCTGGAATGCGGGAAAGGGCGGTCAGCCCTTCTCCACCGTGATGTCGGGGGCGTCGGGGTTCTTCATGCCGACGGTATGGTAGCCGCAATCCACGTGGTGGACCTCGCCGGTCACGCCGGTCGAAAGGCCGGACAGGAAATAGAGGCCGGAATTGCCCACCTCCTCCAGCCCGACATTGCGCCGCATCGGCGCGTTGTACTGGTTCCACTTCAGGATATAGCGGAAATCGCCGATGCCGGAGGCAGCGAGCGTCTTGATCGGCCCGGCGCTGATCGCGTTCACGCGGATGCCGCGGTCGCCCAGGTCGGCGGCCATGTAGCGCACCGAGGCCTCCAGCGCCGCCTTGGCCACGCCCATGACGTTGTAGTGGGGCATCACCCGCTCGGCGCCCAGGTAGGTGAGCGTCAGCAGCGAGCCGCCCTCGTTCATCATCGCGGCCGCATGCTTCGCGACGGAGACGAAGGAGAAGCAGGAGATGTCCATCGCCTGCAGGAAGGCCTCCCGCGGCGTGTCGATGTAGCGGCCCCGCAGGTACTCCTTGTTGGCGAAGCCGATGGCGTGGACCAGGAAGTCCAGCTTGCCCCAGCGCTCGCCGAGCGTCTGGAACACCGCCTCCACCGAGGCGTCGTCGGTCACGTCGCAGGGCATCACCAGGTCGCTGCCGACGCTGGTGGCCAGGGGGCGGACACGCTTCTCCAGCGCCTCCCCCTGATAGGTGAAGGCGAGTTCGCCGCCCTGGGCCGCCACCGAACGGGCGATGGCCCAGGCGATGGAGCGGTCGTTGGCGACACCCATGACGAGGCCGCGCTTGCCCGCCATCAGGTTGCCCGTCGGAATCTTGTGTTCTTGCGCGATGTCGGTCATGCGGTGTGGTCCCGAGGCACCGGTCATGCGACCGGCCGTGATGTTGCGGCGGGGCCGGAGGGGTGGCACATGCCTTACGACCCGGCAAGAGGGCAAGGGATCATGGACGCCAATACGGACTTCACCCTGAGCACCGATCCCGTCGCGCTGTTCAGCGAATGGATGCGCGCGGCCGAGGCCAGCGAGCCCAACGACCCGAACGCCATGTGCCTCGCCACGGTGGGGGCGGATGGCCGCCCCTCGGCCCGGATCGTGCTGCTGAAGAGCGTGGATGCGGGGGGATTCATGTTCCATTCGCACTACACGGGCCGCAAGGGGCGGGAACTGGACGCCAACCCCTGCGCCGCCCTCTGCTTCCACTGGAAGAGCCTGCGCCGGCAGGTGCGGGTGGAGGGCCGCGTCGAGCACGCCACCCCGGCGGAATCCGATGCCTATTACGCCTCCCGCGCCCGGATCTCCCGCCTCGGCGCCTGGGCCTCGCGCCAGTCGGAGCCGCTGTCCGACCGGGCCGAGCTGGAGGCGCGGCTGCGGGAGGCGGAACAGCGCTTCCCCGATGAGGAGGTGCCCCGCCCGGAACACTGGGGCGGCTTCCGCCTGATCCCCGACAGCATCGAGTTCTGGCAGGACGCCCCCTACCGCCTGCATGACCGGGTGGTCTTCATCCGGGACGGCGAGGGGTGGGAACAGCAGCGCCTCTACCCGTGAGCCTGCCGCCGGAGCAGCGCGAGACCGGCGCCCTGCTGTCCCGGCTGACCGGGGCAGCCGCGCCGCTGGAGACGCATATCTCCGCCATCTATGTCGGGGCGGAGCGCACGCTGAAGCTGAAGAAGGCCGTGGCGCTGAGCTTCCTCGACTTCACCGGGCTGGAGGCGCGGGAGCGCTTCTGCCGGCGGGAGCTGGAGATCAACGCCCCCGCCGCGCCCGGCATCTACCACGCCGTGCATGCCGTCACCCGCGCCCCCGGCGGGCCGCTCCGCCTGGATGGCGACGGAGAGGCGGTGGACTGGGTGCTGGAGATGGCGACCCTGCCCGCCGACGGCTTCCTGAACCTGATCGCGGCCCGCCACGGCGTGGACGGCACCCTGGCGGATGCTCTGGGCGACACGGTGGCGGCGCTGCACGCCACGCAGCCCGTGATCGAGGGACTGGACTCGGAGGCGGCGATGCAGCGCGTCCTCGCGGGCGCCGTCGAGTCCTGCCGCCGGGCGGGTCTGCCGATGCCGGAGGTGGAGCGGCTGGCCGGCGATCTCGGGGCGGCCTTCGCGACGCGGCGGGGGCTGCTCAACGCCCGCGCCGCCGCCGGGCATGTGCGGCGGTGCCATGGCGACCTGCATCTCGGCAACCTCGTGCTCTGGCCCAGCGGGCCCATGGGCCGGCCCGTGGCCTTCGACGCGCTGGAATTCGACGAGGCGCTGGCCACGGTGGACACCGGCTACGACCTCGCCTTTCTGCTGATGGACCTGGACCGGCGCGCCAGCCGGGCGGCGGCCAACCGGACCCTGTCGCGCTATCTCGGCCGCACCGGGGATGCCGGGCTGCTGGGCGGGCTGGCGCCCTGGCTCTCCCTGCGCGCCATGGTGCGGTCGTATTGCGAGGTCCTGGCCGGCACGGACGGGTTGCCCTACCTGCACGCGGCGCGGGGCTACCTGGAACCCGCCCCGCCCGTCCTGCTGGCCATCGGCGGGCTGCCCGGCACCGGCAAGTCCTGGCTGGCCCGCGCCCTGGCACCCGGGATCGGCGTGGCGCCCGGCGCGGCGGTGATGCGCAGCGACGAGATCCGCAAGCGCCTCGCCGGGGTGGAGCTGGAGACCCGCCTGCCGCCCGAAGCCTATACCCCGGCGCGCAAGGCGGAAACCTATGCCGCCTTCCTGCGGGAAGCGCGCGAGGCCCTGACCGGCGGCCATTCGGTGATCGCCGACGCCACCTTCCTCGATCCGGCGCAGCGCGCGGGAATCGAGGCCTTGGCGCGGGAGGCCGGCTGCCCCTTCCTGGGCCTCTGGCTGGAGGCGCCCATGACGGTGCTGCGCGACCGCATCGCCGCGCGGCGCCACGATGCCTCGGATGCCGACCTCGCCGTGCTGGAGGCCAGCGCGCGCCGCGATCCCGGCCCGCTCACCTGGGAAGCGGTGCGGGCGGATGGCGATCCGGTCGCGGCGGCCACGGCCCTCCTGGCGCGGCTGCAACCTGCCTGAACGACGGTCCTGAACGACGGCCCTGAACGACGGCCGGTTGCATCCACGTCCCGCTTCGTGATGGCATCCCGCTCGCGCGACTTGCCCCGCGGCCTTCGCGGCGGGACAATCCGGGCCGAGGCCCACCCTCCGGTCCGTGCGGCGCTTCAGGGAGCAGCCCTGACCCGCCGCGCCGGACCGGGCCTATAGGAAGCAGTTCCATGGCTTACCGCCGAATCCTTCTCCCCCTGACCGGTACGGCCGCGGGAGAAGCCGCCCTCCAGACGGCGCTGATGATGGCGCGGATCTGGCACAGCCACGTCCATTGCCTGCATGTCCGCGTCGATGCGCGCGACGTGGCGCCGCTGGCCGGCGAAGGGCTCTCCGGGGCGATGATCGAGGAGATGATGGCCGCCACCGAGCGCGAGAGCGGCGACCGCGCCCATCGCGTGCGGGCGCTCTTCGACCGCTTCGTGGCGAGCAAGGACGTGCAGATCGCCACCAACGCCGCCACCGCCAACAAGGCGAATGCGGCGACCCTGTCCTTCGAGAGCGTGGCGGGGCGCGAGGAGGACCTCGTCGCCCAGCAGTCGCGCCTCTACGACCTGGCGATCGTGCCGCATCCGGAGGCCGGGGAGGATGTCTCCTCCTCCGACGCGCTGCATGCCGTGCTCTTCGACAGCGGGCGGCCCGTGCTGATCGCGCCGCGCCTGCCGCCCGAGACCATCGGCACACGCGCCTGCTGCGCCTGGAACGGCACGGCGGAAAGCGCCGCGGCCATCGCCGCCGCGCTGCCCTGGCTGCACCATGCCTCGGCGATCCAGATCCTCTACGCCACCGGCTACCAGCGGCGCGGCCCTTCGGTGGACGGCATCCTCTCCTACCTCCGCTGGCACGGCATCGAGGCCGAGGCCAAGGAGTTCCAGCCGGTGAGCAAGGACATCGGCGCCGGGCTGCTGTCCGCCGCCAAGGAGTTCAGGGCCGACCTGCTCTGCATGGGCGCCTACAGCCATTCCCGGCTGCGGCAGCTCATCCTCGGCGGCGTGACGCGGCACGTGCTGGAGAACGCGGACATTCCCGTCCTGATGTGCCGCTGAGGACGCGCGGGGAGGCAGTGGGAAAGACCCCGCGCCTCCCCGAGCCACCCGTCAAGGCATCCCGGCGCCGCCCGAGGCCCCGAAGACCTGCCCGGTGATGTAGCTGCCATCCGCCGCGGCGAGCTGCACGTAGATCGGCGCGATCTCGGCGGGCTGGCCGGGGCGCCCCAGCGGGGTCTGGGCGCCGAAGCTCTTCAGGTTCTCCTCGGTCTGGCCGCCCGCGACCTGCAGCGGGGTCCAGAAGGGGCCGGGCGCCACGGCGTTCACGCGGATGCCGCGCTTCGCGAGCTGCTTCGCCAGCCCCTTGGAGAAGTTCATGATCGCCGCCTTGGTCATGGCGTAGTCGAGCAGGATCTCGCTCGGCTGGTAGGCATTGACCGAGCTGGTGTTCACGATGGCGGAGCCGGGCTTCAGGTGCGGGACCGCCGCCTTGGTGATCCAGAACATCGCGTAGATGTTGGTCCGCACCGTCCAGTCGAAATCCTCCTCGCTGAGGTCGAGGATGGAGTCGTGATGGTGCTGCCGGGCAGCGTTGTTGACCAAGATGTCCAGCCCGCCCAGCCCATCGACCGCGTCCTGCACCAGCTTGCGACAGAAGCCCGCGTCGCGGATATCGCCGGGCAGGAGCACCACCTTGCGCCCGGCCTCGCGGACCAGGGCCGCCACCTGCTGCGCATCCTCCTCCTCCGCCGGCAGGTAGCTGATGGCGATATCCGCGCCCTCCCGCGCGAAGGCGATGACGGCGGCGCGGCCGATGCCGGAATCGCCGCCCGTGACCAGCGCCTTGCGTCCGGCGAGGCGGCCGCTGCCGCGATAGCTCTTCTCCCCATGGTCGGGCGGCGGGTTCATGCGGCTGGCCAGCCCCGGCCAGGGCTGCGACTGCGGCTGGAAGGGCGGGGCGGGATAGGCGGCGCGCGGGTCCTCCAGCCTCGGCGCGGCGCCGGGGGAGGCCTGCGGGTTGGCGCCCTGGGCCTGCGCCGTGGCGGCGAGGCCCGGCACCGCCATCGCCGCCAGCCCCGCGGCGGTTCCCTGCATCAGCCGGCGGCGGGAGGCGCTGCTCTCGTCCTGGTCCATGGCGGTTCTCCTGTCCGTATCGCGGATGGAGGACGCCGCGCCTCATGGTTGTCCCACCAGCGCCACGCTCCTCGCATCCACGAAACGCCCGCCGGAGGAGGCCGGTGTCTTGTAGCGGTGTCACAGCCCGGCGAGGGCCTGCCGGGATGGCACCCGGCACACCCCCACCCGGCAAGGGCGGCTCAGTCCGCCGGACGCACGTCCTGGGCCCGCGTGTACTCGTCCGCGCGGGCGTCGATGCTCAGGCCGTGCCGCAGCGCCCAGGCGTTCTTCTGGATGTGGATCGGGATCAGCCCCGTATCCGCCATCGCCATCCGCGTCGCCTCCTGCAGGATCGCCTCCCGCTTCGCGTCGTCGAGGGTCCGCATGGCCTCGTTCAGCTTCGTATCGAAGGCAGGGTTGGAGTAGTGCCCGCGGTTGGAGGCACCGGTGCCCAGTTCCTTGTCCTGCGTCGCCAGCAGGGCGCGCAGCATGGTGGAGGCCTCGCCGCTGGTCGCCGCCAGGCCCATCAGGTGGACGCTGGTGTCGCCACGGCTGGCACGCGCGATGAAGGCGGTGAAGGGCTGCGCGTCGACCTGGGTCCGCACGCCGATGCGCGTCCACATCTGCCCGACCGCCTGGATGATCCGCGCATCGTTCATGTAGCGGTCGTTGGGGCCGTGGATGGTGATGCGGAACCCCTGCGGATAGCCCGCCTCGGCCAGCAGCTTCCTCGCCGCCTCCGGATCGGCCTTGGGCGCCGGCAGGTCGGGCACGTAGCCGGTGGTGCCCTCCGCCATGACCTGCCCGGTGGGAACCGTCGCATCCTCCATCACCCGCGCCGCGATGGCCTGCCGGTCGATGGCGATCGACAGCGCCTGGCGCACCCGCGTGTCGCGCAGCGGGTTGCGGCCAAGCTTCTGCCCGTCCGGCCCGGTGACGAAGGGCGAGTCGCCCTCGTTGCCCTGGTCCATCGCGAGATAGATCAGCCGCAGCCCGACCGTCTCCTCGACATTGATCCGCTTGTCGTCGCGCAGCCGCTTCAGGTCGCTGGTCGGCACCTGGTCGATCACGTCCACATCGCCCGCCAGCAGCGCCGCGGTGCGGGCGGCGTCGCTGGTGATCATGCGGTAGTGCACCTTGGACCAGTGCGGCTTGTCGCCCCAGTAGGCGTCGTTGCGCTCCAGCTCGATGCGGTCGCCGCTGCGGTAGGAGACGAGGCGGAAGGGGCCGGTGCCGATCGCCGCCTTGCCGCTGTTGAAGTCCTCGGTCGTCGCGCCCTCATGCGTCTGGCGGTCCAGCATCATGACGTTGACGAGGTCGGTCGGCAGCAGCGGATAGGGCGCCTCCGTGTGGAAGCGCACGGTCAGCGGATCGACGATCTCGACGCGCTTGATGGCCCGGACATACTGCGCGAAGGACGAAGGCGAATTCGGCACCGTCGGCACGCGGGCGATGGTGAAGGCCACGTCCTCCGCCGTGAAATCCCGTCCGTTATGGAACTTCACGCCGGGGCGCAGCTTGAACTCCCAGGTCGTCTCGTCCACCGGGCGCCAGGACAGGGCGAGGCCGGGCTGCGGGCGCACATTGGCATCCGTGGCGACCAGCGTGCCGAAGACCATCCCGGCCACGCCCGAATTGGGCGTGAGGTTGTGGTAATGCGGGTCCATCGAGGTGACCTGCGCTCCCACGCCCATGGTCAGCTCCTGCGCGCGCGCCTCCGCCGTGGCGAGGGTGAGCGAAAGCGCGGCGATCCCGCCGAGAAGGACTCGTTTCAGCATGGTGGTCTCCATCCGTGTGTCTGGCGTGTCCGGTCCGGCCGCTGCGGGCGGCTCTGGGCCCCGGAAGCGACGGGGCTCCGGGGCGAGGGGCCGTGCCGGGCGGGCGGTTCATGGCTCCCCCTGGCACGCCCATGGTTGACGCCGCGTGAACGGCGGCGCGCGGTTCAGCCGCGCTGCTGGCGCAGCGGCGGCGGCAGCACCTCGCCGGGGATCGGGCAGGCATAGGGCCTGCCGCCCGTCCGCTCGCGCAGCTCCGCCTTGGCGCGGGCCAGCAGCTCCGGGTCGCGGAAGGCGTCGAGCGCCGTGGCCGCCATGGCCTTGGCCGCCTGCACCATGCCCTTGTGCGCATGCGGGCTCTTGCCCTGCGCCACCGCCTGCCAGGTGTGGAAGGGCGTGCCCACGGCCCAGGTGGCGCCCCAGCACTGCACGACCGGCACGATCTGGCTGACATCGCCCACATCGGTGGAGCCGTTGCCGGCGCGCGAACGGCCATCGAAGGGCAGCACGCCCTCGTGCAGCACCTGCGCGCCCACCTCCTCAGGCGCTCCCACAGCCCCGATGCTGTCGGCGATGTCCTCCTCGCTCAGCGAGCGGCGCAGCTCGGCGGCGAAGCGGCGGTCCGCCTCGTCGAAGGCCGGTGCGCCGAGGCGGAGCAGGTTCTCATGCATCCGCATCTCCAGCGCCGTGTTCGGGATGGTGTCGGAGCAGGCCTTGTCGATCTCCATGCTCATCCGCGTGCCGGTCATGGTCGCGGCGCCCTCGGCACAGGCCTTCACCCGGTCGAACAGGGCCTGCGCCTCCTTCACGCGCGGGCCGCGGATCAGGTAGAGCACCTCGGCCTCCGCCTGCACCACGTTGGGCGAGACGCCGCCGCTGTTGGTGATGGCGTAATGCACACGGCAGTCCAGCGGCATGTGCTCGCGCAGGTAGTTCACGCCGACATTCATCAGCTCCACCGCATCGAGCGCGGAGCGGCCCAGCCAGGGCGAGCCCGCCGCGTGCGAGGCGCGGCCGTGGAAGCGGAAATAGACCTGGAAATTGGCCAGCGAGCGGGAAGACATCACGCTGCTCACCACGCCCGGATGCCATGAGACGGCCGCGTCGAGGTCGTCGAAGGCGCCCTCGCGCGCCATGAAGGTCTTGCCGGAGCCGCCTTCCTCGCCAGGGCAGCCATAGTAGCGCACCGTGCCGGACAGGTCGTTGGCGGCCAGGGCGTCGCGCGCCGCCACCGCGGCCAGCATGGCCCCCGCGCCGAGCAGGTTGTGGCCGCAGCCATGGCCCGTGGCGCCCGGGGCGACGGGCTTCGGCTCGGCGACGCCCGCCTCCTGGCTCAGCCCGGCCAGGGCATCGAACTCGCCCAGGAAGCCCAGCACCGGGCCGCCGGACCCGGCCTCGGCCATGAAGGCTGTCGGGATGCCGCCGACATTGCGGGTGACGCGGAATCCCTCGGCCTCCAGCAGCGCGATCTGCTCCTCGATCGACCGGTGTTCCTGGAAGCGCAGCTCGGCATGGCCCCAGATCCGGTCGGCCACGGCGGTGAAGGCGGGGCTCTTGGCCTCGACCTCGGCGGAGAGCCGGTCGAGGGAGATCGGATCGTTGCGCATGCTCTCTCCTCAGGTCTCGCCGGCCCCGGGGCCGGCATCGGGAACTCGGGCCGGGCTGTAGCATTCCCGCCTCCGGAAGTCCGCCGGCGGGGAGGATTTTTCCTCGCCCGCCGCCGGTTTCAGGCGGAAACCGGCGTCAGCAGGGGCTGCCCGGAAAAATGGGCCCGCAGGTTGTCGATCACCAGCCGCACCGTCGCCCGCACGGCCTCGGGCGAGCGGCCCGCGATGTGCGGGGTCAGGATCACGTTCTCCAGGCGGGTCAGCCGGGCGGGGATGTTGTCCGGCTCGCCCTCCACCACATCGAGGCCCGCCCCGGCGATGCGGTCCTGCTCCAGGGCCTCGATCAGCGCCCCGGTATCCACCACGCTGCCGCGCGCGATGTTCACGAGGAACCCCTCGGTCCCGAGCGCCCGCAGCACCGCCGCATCCACGAGATGGCGCGTCTCCGCCCCGCCCGGCGCGGCGACCACCAGGAAGTCGCACCAGGCCGCCAGGGCGGCGAGATCCGGCTCGTGCCGGAAGGGGGAGCCCTCCCGCACCCTCCGGCTGTGATAGGCGACCTCCATGCCGAAGCCGCCGGCGGCGCGGTCGGCGATGCGCTGCCCGATATGGCCCAGGCCGAGCAGGCCCAGCCGCTTGCCGCTGACCGACGGGCGGAGCTGCCGCGCGCCGGCCCATTCCCCGCGCCGCGCCGCGGCATCCGCCTGGACCACCCCGCGCGCGATGGCGAGCAGCAGCAGCATCGCATGGTCCGCGACGGCCACGTCATTGGTGCCCGCGCCATTGGTGACCGCGATGCCGCGCGCCGCGGCGGCGGCGAGGTCGATCTTCTCATGGCCGGCGCCCAGGGCGCAGACGATCTCCAGCGCGGGCAGGGCGGCGATCTGCGCGGCGGAGAAGCCAGTGGAGCCGTTGGTCAGCACGGCACGGATCGCCGCGGCCCGGCCCTCGGGCAAGGGGGCGCGGCCGGCGGCCTGGACGGGCTCGAAGCCCGCGTCCCGCAGGCGCGCCAGGTTCTCGGGCGCGATGTCGATGGCAAGCAGGACGGGAATGGTCAATGGCGGCTCCGCGGCTCAGGGGCGTGTCCCGGCACAGGCATCCTAGGCCCCTCCGGCGCGGCGTGGCATGACGTTTCCGGCGCCGTCCCCCCTGGCGTCGCCCTATTCCCGCAGCCGGTAGGCGCGCTGGTCGATGTCGTGGCGCCGCAGCTTGTCGTAGAAGGTCTTCCGCGGGATGCCGAGCGCCTCGACCGTGGCGCGCACGTCGCCATCATGTTCCCGCAGCGCGTCGCGGATCACCATGGCCTCATAGGCATCCACCCGTTCCGGCAGGCTCGCCCGCGCCTCGCCCGGCGGGGCGGCCTCCTCCGACAGGCCCAGCGCCACGCGCTCGGCATGATGCGTCAGTTCGCGTACATTGCCGGGCCAGTCATGCTCCATCAGGTGGCGGCGCAGGGCCGGGGTCATCTCGGGCACCGGCAGGCCGAAGCGTTCCGCCGCGCGGCGCAGGAAATGCGCGAAGAGCAGGGGAATGTCGTCCCGCCGCTGCCGCAGGGCGGGGAGATGCACCGTCACCACATGCAGGCGGTAGTACAGGTCCTCGCGGAACCCGCCGCGCCGGGAAAGCTCCAGCAGGTTCGTCTTGGTGGCCGCCACCACGCGCAGGTCCAGCCGGCGGATCTCGTTGGTGCCGAGCGGCGCGATCTCCCGCGTTTCCAGCACCCGCAGCAGCTTGACCTGCAAGGCCAGCGGCATGGCCTCGATCTCGTCGAGGAAGAGCGTGCCGCCATCCGCATGCTCGATCCGCCCGACCCGGCGCTTCTGCGCGCCGGTGAAGGCGCCGGGCTCGTGGCCGAACAGCTCGCTCTCGATCACCGTTTCCGGCAGGGCGCCGCAGTTCAGCGCCACGAAGGGCCGCGCGGCGCGGCGGCTCATGCGGTGCAGCGCATTGGCCACCACGTCCTTGCCGGTGCCGGTCTCACCCTCGATCAGCACGTCCACCTGGGCATCGGCGATCTGCCGCAGCACCTTGCGCAGCCGCACCATCTCCGGCGTGTTGCCCAGCAGCGGGCTGTCCTCCTCGGCCGCCGCCACGGCCCGGGCGAGGCGGCGGTTCTCCAGCACCAGCCGCCGCTTCTCCAGCGCATGCCGCACCGCGCCCATCAGCTCCTCGGCCGGATAGGGCTTAGCCAGGAAGTGGTAGGCTCCCTCCCGGATCGCGGCGACCGCCATGGCGATATCACCATGGCCGGTGATCAGGATCACCGGCAGGTCCGGGTCCAGCCGGCGCAGGCGGCGGAACAGCTCGGTGCCATCCATCCCCGGCATCCGCAGGTCGGTGACCACGACGCCCGGGAAATCCTCCCCGATCGCCGCCAGCGCCTCCTCGGCCGAGGCGAAGCCGCGGGCCTCCAGCCCCGCCAGGGCGGCGCTCTGGAGATTGGCCTCGCGCAGGAAGGGGTCGTCATCCACGAAGGCGAGGTCGGTCAAGCGGCTTGCTCCAGGGTGATCACGAAAAGGCTTCCGCCGGGCTCCGGCCCGCAAGGGGGCTCCGCCTCCAGCGTCCCGCCGAAATCGCTCACGATGTCCCGGCAGATCACGAGGCCCAGCCCCAGCCCCTCCGATTTCGTGGTGGTGAAGGGCATGAACAAGGACCGCGCCACCTCCGGCGCCAGCCCCGGCCCGTTGTCGGACACGGTGACGCGGACCCGGCCGGGGGCCGGGCCGGGCACCCGCCGCGCCTCCAGCCGGATGCGCCCGCCCGGCCTCCCGTCCAGGGCCTCGACCGCGTTCTGCACGAGGTTCACCAGCACCTGCTCCAGCCGCACCCGCTCGGCGCGCACGCAAAGCTCCTCCGGCACGTCCAGAACCACCGCGACGGCATCCTGGCGCAGCCGGTGGCCCAGCAGCAGCAGCGCCGCCTCCGCCGCCGCCCGCACCGGCACGCTTTCCAGGCTGCCCCCGGCCTTGCGGGCGAAGCCGCGCAGCCCCCCGGTGATGGCGCCGATCCGCTCGGTCAGCCCGGCGATGGTGCCGAGGCCGCGGGTGGCCGAGGCGGCGTCGCCCCGTTCCAGGAAGAGCCGCGCATTGTCGGCGAAGGAGCGGATCGCCGCCACCGGCTGGTTGATCTCATGCGCCACGCTGGCGGTGATCTGCCCCAGGATGGCCAGCTTGTTGGCCTGCACCAGATCGTCGCGCAGCCGGTGGATGGCGGCCTCGGCGCGCTGCCGCTCCTCGCCCTCCGCCCGCAGGCTGGCATTGGCCCGCTCCAGCTCGGCGGTGCGGAGGCGGACCTCGGCCTCCAGTTCCTCCCGCTGCCGCCGCTGCCGCGCCATGTCCAGCCCCAAGCGGCGGCGGCGGCGCAGCGTCAGCCAGGCGAGGAGCAGCGCCAGCAGCCCCGCCAGCAGCGTCAACAGCCGCGCCGCGGCGGTGGCCAGCTCCACCGGCACCCGGGTCGGAGTCAGCAGGTGCAGGGTCCAGTCCGTGCTGGGCACCGGGACGCGGGTGAGGAGGAAGCTTTCCGTCGCGGCGCCGGGCAGGCGCAGGCGAACAGGAGCCTCCGCCCCCGGCGAGCCGGCATCCGGCAGCGGCAGCGGCAGCGGCGCCAGCGGCGCGTCGCCGAACTGCAGGCTCTCGCGGATGCGCCGGCGCTCCTCCTCCGGAAGCGGCACGATGGCGCGGAAGCGCCAGGCCGGCTCGCTGGTGACCAGCACGACGCCCGCCCGGTCGGTGACCAGCACCGGCTGGTGCAGCGGCCGCCAGCCCTCCTCCACGCGGTCGAACAGCGTCTTCACCACGATGACGCCGAGCGTCCGGGGACCGGCGGTGCCAGGGAAGGGCGGCGCGTCGATCCGGCGGGCGAGGTAGAGGCCCGGCTGGTGGCTGGCGGTGCCCAGGGCGAAATGCTCGGCCGAGCCCCGTTCCATGGAAAGCCGGGCATAGGGCCGGAAGCTGTAGTCGTTGCCGACGAAGCTGTCCTCCTGCCGCCAGTTGCTCGCCGCCAGGGTCATGCCCTGTGCGTCGAGCGCGTAGATCACCCCGGCGCCCGTGCTTCCGCTGAGCGACTCCAGCTTGGCGTTCAGCGCGCCCAGCAGGGCGGGGTCGCGGGTTTCCAGGGCCCGCCGCAGGTCCGGGTCGCTGGCCAGCACCACCGGCAGGCTGCGCTGCTTGTCGATCTCGCTGCGCAGCAGGGCCATGCGCAGCTCCGCCTCGGCCCGGGCGCTGGTCCGCAGGTCGGACAGGGCGATGCGGGTGGCGAGGCCATCGGCCACCCGGTCCAGCAGGAGAAGGAGCAGCAGCGGCAGCAGCAGCCAGGCGATGCGGCGCCACCGGAGGTGCCACCGGGAGCGCCGCCGCACGGGCTGCCGTGCGGGGCCGGGGAGGGCTTCTCTCATCCGGCGCCAGGCTGTGTGGAAATCCGCACTACCGCGTCCAGGACTGTGTGGAGAACCGCATCGCCCTGCCGCCGATGCTGCATTGCGGCATGAAATATCTTATAGAAGATGAAGGGGTTAGCATCGCCTATCCTTCCGCGCGTCTCCTGGCACGGACCTTGCCGTAGGCCCCGTGAACGCCGGCATCCGGCGTGACGTCGGAAACCGGAACGCCGCGCCCCGCAGAGGACGCGGCCCAGCACAGGGGCGAGAAGCATCCAATGGCCATTGTCCAACCCACCGCCGTGGCCGTGCCACGCAAGCCGAAGAAGCTCTACCAGCAGCTCTACGTGCAGGTGCTCTTCGCGATCACCGTCGGCATCCTGCTCGGCCATTTCTACCCGTCCTTCGCCCAGGAGATGAAGCCGCTCGGCGACGCCTTCATCAAGCTGGTGAAGATGATCATCGCCCCGGTGATCTTCCTGACCGTGGTGACCGGCATCGCCGGCATGCGCGACATGGGCAAGGTCGGGCGCGTCGCCGGCAAGGCGATGCTCTACTTCATCACCTTCTCCACCATGGCGCTGATCATCGGCATGATCGTGGCCAACGTGATCCGGCCGGGCGCGGGGCTGAACATCGACCCGGCCTCGCTCGATCCCAAGGCCGTGGCCAGCTACGCCGCCAAGGCGCATGAGACGAGCATCACCGGCTTCCTGATGAACATCATCCCGAACACGCCGGTCAGCGCCTTCGAATCCGGCGACATCCTGCAGGTGCTGTTCTTCTCCGTGCTGCTCGGCATCGCGCTCTCCCTGGTGGGGGAGAAGGCCGATCCGCTGATGAACGTGCTGAACTCGCTCTCCGCCGGCATCTTCAAGCTGGTGGCGATCCTGATGAAGGCCGCCCCGATCGGCGCCTTCGGCGCCATGGCCTTCACCATCGGCCGCTACGGCATTGGCTCCATCGCCAACCTGGCGATGCTGATCGCCACCTTCTACCTGACCTCGCTGCTCTTCGTGCTGGTCGTGCTGGGCGCGGTCGCCCGCTACAACGGCTTCTCCATCCTGGCGCTGATCCGCTACATCAAGGAGGAACTGCTGCTGGTGCTGGGCACCTCCTCCTCCGAGGCCGCGCTGCCCGCCCTGATGGAGAAGATGGAGAAGGCCGGCTGCGCCAAGTCCGTGGTCGGGCTGGTGGTGCCGACGGGCTATTCCTTCAACCTCGACGGCACGAACATCTACATGACCATGGCGGCGCTCTTCATCGCCCAGGCCGTGGGCATCGACCTCAGCATCTGGGACCAGATCCTGCTGCTGCTGGTCGCCATGCTCTCCTCCAAGGGCGCGGCCGGCATCACCGGCGCGGGCTTCATCACCCTGGCCGCGACGCTTTCCGTGGTGCCCTCCGTGCCGGTCGCCGGCATGGCGCTGATCCTGGGCATCGACCGCTTCATGTCCGAGTGCCGCGCCTTGACCAACTTCGTCGGCAACGCGGTGGCGACGGTCGTGGTGGCGCGCTGGGAAGGCGAGCTGGACCGCGCGAAGCTGAACGCCGCCCTGTCCGGCCAGGCCGAGGAGAAGGTGGTCCTCGCCGCCCCGGTGCCGGCCGCCGAGTAGGGGCCGGGCCGCATCCGGAAGAATGGAACGGGGCGCCCGCCAGGGCGCCCCGTTTCCGTCTGGCGCCGTCAGTCCAGCGCCACCACCAGCTTGCCGAAGTTCTTCCCCGACAGCAGGCCCGCGAAGGCCCCGGGCGCGTTGCGCAGCCCGTGCACCACATCCTCGCGGTACGTCAGCACCCCCTCGCGCAGCCAGCGCGCCCCGGTCTCGCGCCAGACGGGAAACTGCCGCGGATGATCGCCCACGATGAAGCCGCGGATGCTGAGCTTGTTCCGCACCGCGCTCATCAGGTTCGGGCCGGGGGCGGGGGTGCCGTCATTGTATTCCGCGACCATGCCGCACATGGCCACGCGGGCGAAGGGGTTCAGCAGCGGCCAGACCGCCCGCTGCACCGCGCCCCCGACATTCTCGAAATAGACGTCGATCCCGCGCGGGCAGGCTTCCGCCAGCGCGGCCGGAAGATCCTCGCCCCGGTGATCGACGCAGGCATCGAAGCCGAGCTCGTCGCGCACATAGGCGCATTTCTCCGCGCCCCCGGCGATGCCCACGACCCGCGCGCCCATGCGCCGCGCGATCTGTCCGGCCACGGCGCCCACCGCGCCGGAGGCTGCCGCGACCACGAAGGTCTCGCCCGGCTTGACCGGCGCGATCTCGGTGCAGCCCACCCAGGCGGTCGTGCCGGGCATGCCCAGCACACCCAGATAAGCGGAAGGCGGGGCGGCCTCCGCATCCACCGGCACCAGCAGGTGCGGCGGCACGGAGCAGTAGTGCTGCCAGCCCCTGCCGCCCAGGACCCAGGTGCCGGGCTCGAAGCCGGGGCCGGACACGACCTGCCCGACGCTCTGCCCCTCCATCACCGCGCCCAGCGCGACCGGCGGGGCATAGGATTTCACGTCGTTCATCCGGCCGCGCATATAGGGGTCGAGCGACAGGAAGCGGTTGCGCACCAGCACCTCGCCCGGGGCGGGCTGCGGGACCGGCGCTTCCTCGTAGACCAGGTCCTCCGTGGTGGGGATGCCGGTGGGGCGCCGGGCCAGACGGATCAGCGGGTTCGTCTCGGTCATGATGCGCATACACTCCATTGTGTCTTCGGGGCCGGACCCGCCCGGTTGCGGGATCGTCCGCCCCCGGCGGCAAGATGGGGCGGTATGTCCCATGGGTGGAGGGGGAGATGGCGGGGGTGGGCACGCTTCCGGCCCGGCCCCACATCGGGTAGCGATGCGGGCCCGCCAGCGGGACAAGGGCGGCAACAGGACGGAACACAGGCATGAGCGGACCCAGGCGAATCATCGGGCTGGCGGGCTGGAGCGGCGCCGGCAAGACCACCCTGCTGACCCGCCTGATCCCCAGCCTGAACGCGCGGGGCGTCTCCGTCTCGACGCTCAAGCACGCGCACCACGATTTCGACGTGGACCAGCCGGGCAAGGACAGCCACAGCCACCGGATGGCCGGGGCGCGGCAGGTGCTGGTCTCCTCGGCCCGCCGCTGGGCGCTGATGACCGAGCTGCGCGACGCCCCGGAACCCGGCCTGGCCTTCCTCCTGTCCCGCCTGTCGCCGGTGGACCTCGTGGTGGTCGAGGGCTTCAAGCGCGACCTCCACCCGAAGCTGGAGGTCTTCCGCGCCGCCAACGGCCGCCCCTGGCTGCATCCGGAGGACCCGGCCATCCGCGCCGTGGTCTCCGACGCGCCGCCGGCGGGCGGCCTGCCCCATGCCGGGCTGGACGAGATCGAGCGCGTGGCCGACCTCGTGCTGGAATTCGCCGCCCCTTGGCACGGCTGAGCAACGACTGCTTCGCCAGCGGCGACGGCTCGCTGACGCTGGCGGAGGCGGAGGCGCTGATCGCCCGCCTGCCGCCCCTGGCGGGCGGGGCCGAGGCCGTCCCGTTGCTGGCCGCGCGCGGGCGGGTGCTGGCGGAGGACATCGCCGCGCCCATCGACCTGCCGCCCTTCGGCAACAGCGCCATGGACGGCTATGCCTTCGCCGGGGCCGATCTGGGGCCGGAAGGCGGCTGGCTGCCGCTGGCCGGCCGGGTGGCGGCGGGCGACGCGGCGGCCCCCCTGCCGCCGGGCCACGCCGTCCGCATCCTGACGGGCGCGCCGCTGCCGCCCGGCGCGGATACGGTGATGATGCAGGAGGATGCCAGGGCCGGGACGGGGCGGGTCTTCCTGCCGCCGGGCCTGCCAGCCGGGGCCAATATCCGCCACGCCGGGGAGGACCTGCCGACGGGCGCCCTGGCCCTGCCGAAGGGGCGGCTGGTCGCGGCCCCCGAGATCGCCCTGGCGGCGGCACTGGGCCTGGCGGCCCTTCCCGTGACGCGGCGCCCACGCCTGGGCGTCTTCAGCACGGGCAGCGAGCTGGTGGCGCCCGGCGGGCGGCTCGGCCCGGCCCAGGCGCATGACAGCAACCGCTTCATGCTGCTGTCCCTCCTGGCGAACCTGCCGGTGGAGGCGGTGGATCTCGGCCTGCTGCCCGACCGGCGCGGGGAGACCGAGGCAGCGCTGCGCGAGGCTGCGCTCTCACATGACATGTTACTGACATCTGGCGGCGTGAGCACGGGCGAGGAGGACCATGTCCGCCGGGCCATGGAGGCAACGGGGAGCCTCGCCTTCTGGCGGCTGGCGGTGAAGCCGGGGCGTCCCCTGGCGATGGGGGTGGTGGAGGGCCGCCCCGTCATGGGCCTGCCGGGCAATCCGGTCGCCGCGCTGCTCGGCTTCCTGCACCTCGCGCGTCCCCTGGCCCTGCACCTCGCCGGGGCCGCGCCGAAGCCGCTGCCGCGTTTCGAGCTGCGCGCCGGCTTCAGCCACCGCAAGCTGCCGGGGCGGCGGGAATACCTGCGCGTGGCGGTGGAGGCGGGGCCGGACGGTCCGGTGGCCCGCAAGCCGGGGCGGGCAGGGGCGGGGCAGATCGCCTCGCTGCTGCAAAGCGACGCCTTCGCCGAGCTGCCGGAAGACATGGGCGATGTCGCGCCGGGCGACCGCATCCTGGTGCTGCCCTTCGCCGGGCTGTTCTGACACGGGCCATGGACCACGCCGGTCCATGGAGTGCCTCTTGCTTCTCCGCCCGCGCCACGCTATAGGAATAAAGTCATCGCCTGGGTTCCGCCTACCCGACAGCACCGGCTCCCGGTGCCACGGAAGGCCCGCACGCTCCGCGCACCTCCCGCCTCGATATTGTGGTCCCGCGAGGCAAGGCCTCAGTGGCACCCATCCACCACGCAAAGCGAAGCCATGGTCCCCATCCCGACAGATAAAGGACTAAAAACCTAAAACACCAAAACCCTAAAACGGTACGGAAGTGAGAGACCCTGGCCCCGCGGATAGCGACGGCCCAGTCACCCTTGCCTCCGCCCAGCCCCCGAAAACCTTGCCGGAGCCCCATGTGCCCAAAGGACACGCCCACGGCCCGGCGCGGCCCACCATTCGGAGGCTCGCCCCCGGGGCCGCCTCACCCCAGGATGCGCCGCTCGGCCTCCGCCAGTTCCTCCGGCGTATTGGCATTGAAGAACGGATCGCCGGGCCCCGCCTCCCAGGTGGCCAGGGCGCAGCCCCAGCGCGCGGCCCAGGCCCCGACCCGCCTTTCCCCCGCCAGAAGGCTGCTCCGGAGCTCCCCGCGCAACGCGACGGGCCAGAGCGCCACAGGCGGATGGCGGTGCGGGCCGGAGGCCGCGCAGGCGATGGGGGTCCCGGCGGCCTCCCGCGCGATATGCAGGCGCGCGACGAGATCGGGCGGCGCGAAGGGGTTGTCGCCCGGCAGGGACACCAGCCACGGCAGGTCCGGCCGGTGTTCCGCCACCCAGTCCATGCCCGCCAGGACACCCGCCAATGGCCCGGGGAAGTCCGGCATGCCATCCGCGGCCACGGGCAGGCCCCAGGCGCCGAAGCGCGCCGGATCGCCGTTCGCGTTCAGCAGGCAGGCCGCGACCTGAGGCCGGAGGGAGGCCAGCACATGGTCCAGCATGGCCCGCCCGCCAAGCGGCCGCAGCACCTTGTCGCCGCCGCCCATCCGCCGCGCCAGCCCGCCCGCCAGGACGAGCCCCGCCGTGTCATCCCGCATGGTCCCCCGCCCCCTTGGTCCCCGCCCCCTGGGCCCCTGCCTCCTTGGCCGGACGCCCCGCCGTCAGCTCAGCCGCGTCATCACCGCGATATAGGCGATGAACACCACGCCCAGGCCCCAGACCACGCCGCTGATCTCCCGCGCCCGGCCGAGCGCCAGGAACAGCAGGATATAGCTCAGCGTGCCGATCGCCATGCCGTTGATCAGGTTGTTGGTCAGCACCGTCAGCAGCAGCGTCAACGCCACCGGCACGGCATTGGTGAGCTGGCCCAGGTCGATCCGCGTCAGCCCCTGCAGCATCAGCACGCCGACCACCACCAGCGCCGGGGCCGTGGCCTGCGGCGGGATCACGGTGAAGACCGGCCAGACGAACAGCGCCAGGAAGAATAGCGCCGCCACGGTGATGGAGGTGAGTCCGGTGCGCCCGCCCGCCTGCACGCCGGTGACGGATTCGATATAGGCCGTGACCACGGAGGTGCCGAGGATCGGCCCCACGATCGTCGCCGTCGCATCCGTGGAGAAGGCCGCCGTGGCATTGGGGATGGACCCGTCCGGCCGGCGCAGGTTCGCCGCCCCCGTGACGCCGATCACCGTCGCCAGCGTCGAGAAGAACTCGGCGCAGACGAAGTAGAAGAGGATCGGCAGCACCACGATGAAGTTCTGGAACATGTAGGAGAAGTCGAGCTGGCCGAAGGTGTTGGACGGCCAGTGCGGCAGCGCCAGAAAGGCGGAAGGCGCCTTGGTGATCGCCGTGCCGTTCGGCAGCGGCACGAAGCAGCCGATGACGGTCAGCACGGCAATGGACAGGATCAGCGCGCCGGGAACCTGCCGCGCCACCAGCATCGGCGTGACCAGGATGCCGGCCAGGGTCAGCAGAACCGCGGGTTCGCGCAGCGAGCCCATGGCGATGAAGGTGCCGGGATTGGCCACCACGAAGCCCGCGCCGCGCAGGGCGATGAAGACGATATAGGCGCCGACCGCCGCGCTGATGCCGACCTTCAGCACCTCCGGCACGTCCTTCGCCACCTTCTCGCGCAGCTTCGTCAGGCTGAGCAGCAGGAAGACCACGCCGGTGAAGCAGACCATGGCGAGCGCGCCCTGCCAGGGCACGCCCATCCCCTTCACCAGGATGAAGGTGAAGACAACGTTGGACCCCATCGCCGGCGCCACGGCGAGCGGCAGGTTCGCCGTCAGCCCCATCATCACGCTGCCGAAGATGGCGGCCAGCGCGGTGGCGATCACCAGGTCGCCGCGGTCCATGCCGGCCTGCGACATGATCGCCGGGTTCACCGCGATGATATAGGCCATGGCGGCGAAGGTGGTGAGGCCGGCGATCGCCTCCTGCGGCACGGAGCTGCCGCGCTCGCTCAGTTTGAAGAAGCGGTCGAGCGCGCCTTTCGGCCGTGCCTCGCCGATGGGCGCCCCCGCACCCAGGCTTGCATTACTCATCTTGCATTGCTCATCTTGCATTGCTCATGTGGAGAACCCCCTCCTACCAGACCACCGGATGCGTCTCGCCGGTCTGCACGTTGACGAAGCCCAGCGGCGCCTGCTCGCAGGGGGCCACGAGCACCCAGCGCCACGGCGCGCAGGTGAGGGTGGCGAAGATCAGGCGTTCCGGGAAACCAGGGAACCAGCGGGGGTGGAAGGTGGGCTCGTACATCCACTCCACCTTCGCGCCCTCGTCATAGAGGTGCTGCATCTCCGCGTTCAGCGCCTCCGCCGGGCGGCAGCTCATCAGCCCGCCGACCTCGTAGCGCACGGTGGCAACCAGCGCGCCCTCCCGCACCAGGGCCCAGCCGCCGCCCGTCTCGCGCAGCGCGTTCACCGCCTTCGCCATGGCCTCGTCGCAGGAACCCACGACCCAGATGTTGTGCTTGTCATGCGCGACCGAGCAGGCGAGCGCCGTGCCGGGCGTGGCCGGTCCGCAGCCGAGCCAGAACATCCTCGCCGTGCGCCCCTCGCCGGAGAAACGGTCCACGATGGCGAATTTCGTGACGTGGCGCGCGGCGTTGCGCTGCACGGCGCCATCCGCGACCGGCAGCTCCATGGTGATGAAGCCGTCATTCCAGTGGAAGGGACGCAGCAGTGCCGCCTGCATCGCCGCGCGTCCCGGCGTGGCGGCGATGCGGAAATCCTCGGCTCTCATCTCGCGCCGGATGTTCACTGTCCGCGTCGCCCATTCCGGCCATGCGATGCGCGGCACCGGCCCGGTGTAGCGCGTGCCTTCGCTCACCGGCTGTCCATCGGCCCAGACCTTCGCGATCTCCAGCGCCGCGACATCGCGCAGCAGCACCACGTCGGCGAAGCGGCCGGGCGCGAGGCTGCCCACCCAGGGGGTCAGGCGCATGTGCCGCGCCGGGTTCAGCGTGACGCACTGGATCGCGGTTTCCGGGGCGAGGCCCAGGCGTATCGCGGTGCGGGCATTGTGGTCCGTGGCGCCCAGCCGGATCGTGTCCGAGGCGCTGCGGTCGTCGGTGGTGAAGGCGACCTGCGACCAGTCTGCGAGGCCCTTGTCCAGCAGCCAGGGGATCACCTGGTCCATGGAATAGGGGCGGATCTCGGTGAAGATGCCGTGGCGGAGCTTCTCCCACACCTCCTCCGGCGACCAGGCCTCATGGTCGGAGGCGAGGCCGGCGGCGGCGAAGGCGTTGATCTCCGGCAGCTCCCGCAGCCCCGCGCCATGGCCCTCCACCACGCCGCGCTGGGCGAAGGTCGCCTGGATCATGCCCCAGAGCCGCTTGTAGGACGGGTTCTCCGGGTTCCAGACGGCGGGCCAGTCCATCACCTCGTCCAGCCCGGCCACCATCAGGCTCTCGCGCAGGAAGCCCTGCTGCTCGTCATGGCCGAACCAGCCGCCGCCCCATTCATAGGCGGTGGGCGGCACGGCGGAGCCGGGCAGGGGGAAGATCTTCAGCGGCGACCCCTGGCGCCGGGCCGTGAGCCAGAATTCCAGGTTGTGCGGCCCGTCCACGTTGGAGAACTCGTGGCTGGCCTCGCAGGTCCAGGTATTGCCGCGCGGCAGCACCAGCGCCGCCTCCCACTCCGGCGTCAGGTGGGAGCTCTCGATATGCTTATGCACCTCGCCGAAGCCAGGCACCGCGGCGAGGTCCGGCTCATGGACGCGCTCCCCGGCCTCGCCGGGCCAGGAGCCGGCGGGGCCGACATAGGCGATGCGGCGGCCGCGGATGACGACCTCCGCATCCTCCATCCAGCTCCGGGTATGCACGTCCAGCAGTCGTCCGACCCGCAGCACCCGGTCCGCCGGGCGCCGGCCCAGGGCCACCAGTGTCAGCTCCTGGCGGATGCTCACCTCGCTCGCGGCATCGATCAGCAGGTCGTCGGGAAGACGGGCAGGGGTCATGGCAGATCCGGCGGGCTGGGGGATGGCGGCGGCGCGGGTCTGGCTCCCCCGGCCACCGGGCCCGCGGAAAATCTTGCAATTCGAGTGCCATGTACAGGGGCGCCGCCACCCGTCACCCGCCGTGGAGCGCCGGGCCGGACCGCCCAGTTATCCCCAAAATCCGTGGAAGGTTCTGTGGATAACCATCCGGAAATGTGACGGAGCCGAGGCACTTCCTGGGCTTTTTCGACCTTGCCGCAAAATGCCTCCGAAGCGGGGGGAAACCGGCCCCGTCCAACCGGAGGCGACAGCCGAAGCGGAAGAAACCCCGCCGGAGGGGGTTCCGCCGTGCCCCGACAATCCGCCGGGGCGCGGCCGGCGCCTCACTTGGTGCCGAAGAGCCGGTCCCCCGCATCGCCCAGGCCGGGCAGGATATAGGCATGGTCGTTCAGCTCGCGGTCCAGCGAGGCGGTGAAGACCGGCACGTCCGGATGCGCTTCGGCGAAGACGCGCAGCCCTTCCGGCGCGGCGAGGAGGCAGGCGAAGCTCACCTGCGAGGCACCGGCCTGCTTGATGCGCGACACGGCGGCGGCGGCGGAATGGCCGGTGGCCAACATGGGGTCCACCGCGATCACCTGCCGGGCGCCGATGTCGTCGGGCAGCTTCAGGTAGTATTCCACCGGCACCAGGGTCTGCGGGTCGCGGTACAGGCCGACATGGCCGACGCGGGCGGAGGGGACGAGGTCCAGCATCCCCTGCAGCAGCCCGTCGCCGGCGCGCAGGATGGACACGAAGCAGAGCTTCTTGCCCGAGAGGATGGGCGCCTCCATCACCTCCAGCGGCGTCTCGATGCTGGTGGTCTCCAGCGGCAGGTCGCGCGTGACCTCATAGGCCATCAGCAGGCTGATCTCGCGCGCCAGGCGGCGGAACTCGCCGGTCGAGGTCTCCTTGCGCCGCATCAGCGTCAGCTTGTGCTGCACCAGGGGGTGGTCGATCACCTTCAGGGTCGGATGGGCGGCGGACATGGTGTCGGGACCTTCTTCGTCTCGGCGGGAAAGGGCTCGGCCGGTCAGAAGACCGTGCCGTCGCTCCGCACGTTCAGGGGCGGGGTGCCGCCGGGGCGCTTCTCGCGGGCGATGCGCCGGCCGGCGGCCCAGGTGCCGCCTTCCAGCACGCGGGCCAGGGGCATCTCCGCGGCGGTGAAGCCCAGCCGGTCGCGGACGCCCTCCGCCACCCGGTCCAGCAGCGCCACGGTCAGGGCGCGCCATTCCACGATGGCCTCATGCTCCACGGGCAGGGGATGCTCCGCCAGGGCGGGATCGCGCAGTTCCAGCACGCCGAGATCGAGGAACAGGCCGCCATTGCGGTATTCCGGCAGGCCGGTCAGCTCGTCGAGCCCGGTCACGCGCAGCCCGGCATCCTCCAGCGCCTCGATCAGCGAATAGCTGAGCCATTGCGAGAGCTTGTGGAAGGGCAGCAGGCCGGGCGCGGGCTCCTCCGGCGCGGCGAGGGGGTGCCGCCAGACATCGCCGAGATTCTCCCCGCCCAGGCTGAGCCGGGATGGCCAGATCGGCGCGAACCCCTCCAGCACCGCGGCCAGCACTACCCTGGCAGGCAGGGCGCCGGGCAGGGCACCCCCCCCGGCCTGTGCCGCCAGATGGTCGTAGAGGCGCCCGATCCGGGCCTGGGGGCCGAAGATGTCCGGCCGGGCGCGCAGCGCGGCGCCCAGCGCCCGCATCAGCGCGGCGCGGCCCTCCAGCCCTTCCAGCGGATTGCCCGGCCCCACCTGGAAGGCGGCGCCGAGCGAGGCGGCGTCGATCCGCGACAGGCCCTCCGCATCGGCGCGCAACGGATGCGTCGGATCGCCCGAGAAGAGCCCGGTGGCGAAGGCATGGAGGCTGGCCACGGCCAGGCCCTCGGAGCGGGCGATACGCTGCCCGTCCTCGGTGAAGGCCCAGTCCGGCCCGGCCCCGGCGTCGAGCAGCACGCTGACGACGCAGAGATCGAAGCGGATGCGGGCGACCTCCTCGCCGGACTGGTCCTCCAGCATCCGGGCGAGCGCGCCCCAGCGGTCGCGCCCGCCGGCGGCGAAATGCCGCCAGCGCGCATGATAGGGGATGGCGAGGTCCGGGTAGTTGTCGCGGATCACCGCCGCGACATAGTCCGCCGCCACGTCCAGCCGTTCCGGGTGCAGCCGGAAATGCGGCAGGGCGTCACGCTCCGCCAGCGCCAGCATGGCGTGAGCCCGCCGCCGGATCGTCGCCGGGTCGCGCAGCAGGGCGAGCTGCGCGGCGGTCTCCGCCCTGTCCTCCGCCGCGCTCACTCCTGCAGCCCGCGGCCCTTGGTGATGGCGAGCTCGGCGGCATCCGGCACCTTGTCGGTGAAGTAGCCGGCCGCCTTCTTGGCATCCATCTCCACCTGCGCGTCGGGCGGGATCAGCTCCTCGGGGATGGGCACGCGCTCCACCACCTCGATGCCGCTGGCCACGATGGGCTCGTACTTCATGTTGCTCATGGAGACGAGCCGGTCGATGCGGGTGATGCCCAGCCAGTGCAGCACGTCGGGCATCAGCTCCTGGAAGCGCATGTCGTGCACGCCCGCCACGCCGGCGGTGCAGGCGAAGTAGCGGTCGGCGCGGTCGCCGCCCTCCTGCCGCTTGCGCGCGTTGTAGACAAGGAACTTGGTCACCTCGCCGAGCGCGCGCCCTTCCTTGCGGTTGTAGACGATGACGCCCACGCCGCCGCGCTGCGCCTCCTCGATGCAGACCTCGATGCCATGCGCCAGATAAGGGCGGCAGGTGCAGATGTCGGAGCCGAACACGTCGGAGCCGTTGCATTCGTCATGGATGCGGCAGGCGATGCGCGTTTCGGGCCTGCCCAGCTTCGCCGGGTCGCCGAAGAGATAGACGGTCATGCCGCCGATCGGCGGCAGGAAGGTCTTGAGGTCCGGCCGCGTCACCAGTTCCGGGAACATGCCGCCGGTCTGCTCGAACAGGCCGCGGCGCAGGTCGTTCTCGGTGATGCCGAAGCGTTCCGCCACGCCGGGCAGCCACCAGACCGGCTCGATGGCCACCTTGGTGACCCGCGCATCGCCGTTGGGGCCGAGGACCTGTCCGTCCGGCTCCAGCCGCCCGGCGCGCATCGCGGCGGTCAGCTCCGGCATGTTGATATGAGCCTTGGTGACCGCGATGCTCGGCCGGATATCGCGGCCCGCCGTGATCTCGGCACCGAAGGCCTCGGTGGTCATGTGGCCCCAGGGATCGAGCGAGACGATCCTCCCGGGGTCTGCCCACTGCGCGAAGGGACCGATGGGCTCCGCCGGGCGGGTGTTGGTCAGGTCCGGCCGGTGGCCGGCGGAAAGCTGCCCGGCGGCGACGGCCAGGGCGCGATAGAGCGCGTAGGAGCCGGCATGGGTGCCGATGGCGTTGCGGCTGCCCTCGCCGGGGGTGGCGATCACCGGGCCGCGCCGCTGCGGGTCGGCGGCGCCCCATTGCACCGTGGGAGCACCCTGGCCGGCCATTCCGGGATGCGAGGTGAGGATGATGGGACGCGCCGGGCCGGGCTGGTTGCCGCGGAGGGCCGCCTGCAGCGGCGGGGACGCGAGCGGCGAAGGGGTGGCTTCGGGGATCTGGCTCATCGCGCGGAGCCTCCCCGGCGGGCCGGTTCCTTCCAGGGCCGGGCTTGCCGGGACGAGGGGATCTGCACGATGCGCTGGATCATCCGGAAGGGCTCCATGGCGAGGATGGCCGCTCAAGTCCGGGAGGCTATGGTGACCTTGACCGATCGGTCAACTTGCAAGATGGGCACGGATCGGTCGTCCTCCAGGGGATCGGGATGGTGAAGCACGCGGAAACGGCAGGCGCTGGCGCCGGAGACGGCAAGCCTGCCTCTCGGAAGGGCAGACGCGAGGCGCTGCGGGCGCAGATCCTGCGCGCGGCGGAACCTGTCTTCGCGGAAGCGGGTTTTGCCGGGGCCAGCATGTCCGGCCTCGCCGAGGCGGCCGGCCTGCCCAAGGCCAATCTCCACTACTATTTCGGCACCAAGGAAGGGCTCTACCGCGCGGTGCTGGACGACATCCTGGCGCTCTGGCTTTCCGCGACCGACGACATCCGCCCGGACAGCGATCCCGCCACGGCACTCACCGCCTATATCCGCGCCAAGATGCGCCATTCGCGCCTGCGGCCGCACGCCTCCCGCGTCTTCGCCAACGAGGTGCTGCACGGGGCACCCCAGCTGCACGGCTTCTTCGCGCGGGATCTCAGGGAGCTGGTGGAGCGGAAGGCGGAGGTGATGGAGGGATGGATCGCCGCCGGGCTGATGCGCCCGATCGACCCGCGGCACCTCTTCTTCTCCCTCTGGGCCATGACCCAGACCTATGCGGACTTCGCGTCGCAGATCGCGCCGGTGCTGGGCATCGCGGAGATGGACGAACGGGCCTGCGCAGAGGGCGAGGACACCATCCTCCGCCTGGTCCTCGGCGCCTGCCTGCCTGACGTGGGGGGAATGACTCCAGGGCGAGAAAGCCACAGGGGCGCCGGAACGTTCACGAAAAGAACAAATGGTTAATACAACCTTTGCGATGCATTAGGTCAGGTGATACACCCAAGGATATGACAAAAATCCTTGGGAGCCGCCTTGGCGAGCAAGATAACGCGAAGGAAAACTATCTGGGCGATAGGTTCTTTCGGTGTTTCGCGTAGAGCGGGGGCTGCTTCCCCGCGCCGTCTCTCATCCGGCGATTTCGCATCCGGGTGGCACGCCTTCGCGCGGCATTTCCTGACGGCCGAGGGCCGGGTGGTCGATACGGGAAACGGCGGCATCACCCATTCCGAGGGGCAGGGCTGGGCGATGCTCTTCGCCCTACAGGCCGGCGACCGGACGCGCTTCGAACGAATCGCCGACTGGACGCGTGAGAACCTCCGCCGCACATCGGACGGCCTGCACGCCTGGCGCGGCAAGGGCAGCGACGGCAGCGAGGACCTCAACAACGCCACGGATGGCGACCTGTTCATCGCCACGGCGCTGATCCTGGCCGGCGAGCAATGGGGACGGCCGGAATGGCGGGTGGGCGGCCTCGCCACCGCGCAAGGCATCCTCCGGATGCTGCCGCGCCGGGTCGGCGGGCGGCTCGTCCTGCTGCCGGGCCTGCAAGGCTTCGAGCGGAGTGGAGAGGTTGTCGTGAACCCCTCCTACTACGCCTTTCCGATGATGCGCGTTCTGGCCCGGGCGCTGCCCGACCCGCTCTGGCTCGACCTGGCCACGGATGGGCTGGCCCTGCTGCGGGATTCCTGTTTCGGCCCCTATGGCCTGCCCGCCGACTGGGTGGCGGTGTCCCGGGCGGATGGGGGCGTGACGCTGGCGGAAGGCTGGCCGGCGCGCTTTTCCTACGATGCCGTCCGGGTGCCGCTCTGGCTCGGCTGGGCCGGGCTGGTGGACGAGCCGGGGCTGCGCGGCCCGGCATCCTTCTGGGCCGATGCGCCACGCCCGCCGCCTGCCTGGGTGGACCTGCGGAACGCGGAAGCGGCGCCGGTCCCGGCGCTGCCAGGGATGGCGGCGGTGGCCGGGCTGGCGATGCGCCGTGCCGGCATGGCCCCGGCGGCCAGCCGCCCGGAAGGCGCCTCCCGCTCACCTCTGCGGGAAAGCATCCCCCCCGCACCTCTCCCCGCGCCTCTCCCCGCGCCCCTCTGGGACGACACCTACTACTCGGCGGCGCTGAGCCTGCTCGTCGCCCTGGCGGACCGCCCGGCATGAGCGTGCCGGAGCGTTCCCTCATCCCTTGCACTGCACATGGCCCAAGCCGGTCGGGAGGCGCCTCGCATGGATGGCAAGTCTGATGTGTTGCGTGTGGCGGAAGCCCTGGGCGCGACGACCCTGAGATACCGGAACTTCAGCAACGAGGCCGTGCGGCGCGATCCGCCGCCCCGGCCGGCGCCGGATGAGGCACCCTCGCCGCCCGATGCCGCGCCGGTTGCCGTCCCGCCGCCGACGGCCATGGCTCCTCCGGCGGCGATGCAGGCTCCCGTCCCGCCTTCAGGCCCGGCGTCCATGCCGCATCCCGCGCAGGGGTCCGCACAGGGGCCCGCACAGTGGCCCGCACAGTGGCCCGCCCCAGGCCAGGGCCAGGCCCCAGGTCAGGCCCCCGGCCATGGCGGCATACCCTTCCCACCGCCGGCCGCCGGCCCGCCGCAGAACGCGCCGCCGCCTTTCGCGCCGGCACAGGCATCCTGGCCTCCCCCGGCGATGCCCCAGAGCAGTTTTCCGGGTGGCTTCCAGGCAAGCCACCCGACCTGGTCCGCCTCCGCGCCGCTCCCGGTCGTGCCCTGGGACGCGCTGCGGCCTCCGGTCCATCCTGCCCCGCAGCCTGCTGCCCCAAAGGCGGAATATCCCATGCCCCATTCGCCGCAGGCCGCCCCGGCGCCGCACTGGCCGCCCGCCGCTCCGTCCGGCAGCGCCGCATGGCCGTCGGAGCAGGGCACCGGACAGCCGGGCCATGGCTATCCGCCGCCATTCCCGGGCACCGGCTTCGCCCCGTCCCAGCCGGGATTTCCGCCCCCGGTGGCGAATGCCCACCCGCTGGCGCCTCCCTCATACCCGGCCCCGTCCGGCTGGCCGGATTCCACCCGCAACACGCCAGCCGCATCCTGGCCGCCGCCTTCCGCCATGCCCCCCTCCATCCCGCCGGGCCCCGCGCCCGCGGCCTCCGGTCATCCGGGACCCGCGCAGCCGCCGCCGCGTGCCGCCGAGATGGATTTCGCGCTCCTCGCCGCCGTGGACCATGCCATGGCGGACCTGCGTGCCGCGGTGAACGCGCCGCAGCCGGCCGCCGGCAGCCTTTCGGAGCTGCTGCGCGGCATCGCCAACGCGACGACGCCCTCTCCCTTCTCTCCGGACCAAAGGTAGGCCCAGCGTGCCGCTGATCTGCATGGCATCGCCGAAGGGCGGGGTGGGCAAGACCACCCTGGCGGCGAACATCGCCCACAGCCTCTCCCGGGCCGGGCGCCGAGTCCTGGTCATGGATTTCGATCCGCAGAACGCGCTGCGGCTGCACTTCGGCCTGTCCCTCGGCGACCAGCTCGGCTGGGCCTCGGGCATGCCCGACCGGCCCGACTGGCACCGGGCGCTGCGGCAGACCGCCTCGGGGGTCGCGCTGCTGCCCTTCGGGATGATCGACCTCGCGCGGGCGCTGGCGCTGGACGGACTGCTCGGCCAACAGCCGGAACTGCTGCTCGGTCCCATGCGGGCCATGCTGGCCGACGAGACCCTGCTCATCATCGCCGACCTGCCGCCCGGTCCCTCCCGCAGCCTGGCCCTGCTGGCGCCGCTGGCGAACCTCGTGGTCTGCGTCCTCAAGGCAGAGGCGATGAGTGCCGCCCTGATGCCGGAGGTCGAGAGCGGCCGCTTCGCCGGCATCGGCATGGGCACCGTCGATACGCATCGGCTGCGGGTGGTGATCAACGAGGTGGACCTGCAGTTGCGCCTGTCCCGGGCCGCGGCGGAGGCGGTGGCGCGCCATGCCGGCTGGCGTCTGCTGGGCGCGGTGAGCCGGGACGAGGCGGTGATGGAAAGCCTCGCCTGCCAGCGCCTCGTGGCCGACCAGGCGCCGCAGTCGCGCGCCGCAACCGACCTGCGGGAGGTGGCGGGGGCGATCGCCGCCTGCGTCCCCGTCCAGCAGCAGCCCGTGCCCGTCAGCATGTGGGGGGGACGATGACCCGTCTCGCGCAATTCTTCGAACGCCTCTCGCGCGGCCGTGCCGGGGCGCTCCTGCTCACGGCGGCGGGGCTGCTGCTCGCCATGCCCTTCGTGGTGGCGCCGCTGGAGGCACAGCAGCAGACCTGGCTGGCGGTCGCCTGTTTCCTCGTCTTCCTGCTGGCCTCGCGCCTGAAGGGGCGGGGGGCGAACTTCTTCCTGGTCATGCTCTCGGTGCTGATCTCGGCGCGCTACCTGTACTGGCGCCTGACCGACACGCTCGACTTCTCGGGCTTCTGGGCGCCCCTGCTGGGCATGGGCCTGCTGCTGGCCGAGCTCTACGCGGTGATCGCGCTGCTGCTCGCCTATCTCCAGTCGATCTGGCCATTGGAGCGCAAGCCGGTGCCGCTGCCGGAGGACCCGGCGGAATGGCCCGTGCTCGACATCTTCATCCCGACCTACAACGAGCCGCTCTCGGTGGTGAAGCCATCCGTCTTCGGTGCGCTGGCGATGGACTGGCCGAAGGACAAGATGAACGTCTACATCCTCGACGACGGGCGGCGCGAGGAGTTCCGTGCCTTCGCCGAGGATATCGGCTGCGGCTACATGATCCGCCCCGACAACAAGGGCGCCAAGGCCGGCAACATCAACCATGCCCTGACCAAGACGAATGGCGAGTTCGTCGTCATCTTCGACTGCGACCACGTGCCGGTACGCGCCTTCCCGCAGATGACGCTGGGCTGGATGCTGCGCGACCCGAAGATCGGCATGCTGCAGACGCCGCACCACTTCTACAGCCCCGATCCCTTCGAGCGGAATCTGGCTTCCGGCCTGCGCGTGCCGAACGAGGGGCTGCTGTTCTACGGGCTCATCCAGCAGGGCAACGACCTGTGGAACGCGACCTTCTTCTGCGGCTCCTGCGCCGTGCTGCGGCGGACGGCGCTGGAGGAAGTGGGCGGCGTGCCGCACCAGACGGTGACGGAGGACTGCCACTGCTCGCTGAAGATGCAGCGGCGCGGCTGGCGCACCGCCTATATCCGCCTGCCGCTGGCGGCGGGGCTGGCGACCGAGCGCCTGGCCCTGCATATCGGCCAGCGCATGCGCTGGGCACGCGGCATGATCCAGATCTTCCGCGTGGACAACCCGTTCCTTGGCGGTGGGCGCCTGAACTGGACGCAGAAGTTCTGCTACGTCTCCTCGATGTGGCACTTCATGTTCCCGCTGCCACGCTTCGTCTTCCTGACCTCGCCGCTGGCCTTCCTGATCTTCGGGCAGAACCTGATCGCGGCCTCGCCCCTGGCCATCGCCGCCTATGCCGGACCGCATGTGATCCATGCCGTGGCCACCAACAGCCGCCTGCAGGGCTCGGTGCGGCATTCCTTCTGGTCGGAGATCTACGAGACCGTGCTGACCCTCTGGCTGCTGCCGGTCATGCTGGCGACGCTGCTCGACCCCAAGAAAGGCAAGTTCAACGTCACCGACAAGGGCGGCGTGCTGGACGAGGGCTTCTTCGATGTGCGCGCCGTGTATCCCAATGCCGTGCTGGCGCTGGTGATGTTCGGCGGCCTGGTCCTCGGCATCTGGGGGCTGCTGAGCAGCGGAACGGGCACGCTGGCCTTCCAGGCCTATGCGCTGAACACGCTCTGGCTGTCGCTGTCGCTCTTCATCGTGCTGGCCGGGATCGCGGTCGGGCGCGAGCGGCGGCAGGTGCGCGAACGCTCCCGGGTCGCCGCGCGGCTGCCGGCCTCGGTGATGCTGCCGGACGGCCGGGTGCTGGAGGGGCACAGCGTGGACCTCTCGCTGGGCGGCGCGGCGATCGAGGCCGCGGCGCCGGACAACCTCGCCCCGGACCAGGCGCTGGTCGTGGAACTGGCGGTGGGCCCGGACCGCGTCGCCCTGCCAGCCCAGGTGATGCGTTGGCAGAACAACAAGCTCCAGCTCCGCTTCACGCCGCAGAGCCTGCGCGACGAGGGCAACATCACCCGCGTCGTGCTCGGCCGCGCGGATAGCTGGGTGCACTGGGACCACGTGCGCCGCGACCGCCCGATGCGCGCGCTCTACGAGGTCGGCGTCAGCATCCGCGGGCTGTTCCGCGGCGACAGCCAGCTTTCCCTGCGGCGCAACCGCCGTCCGGTGCCGGGCGGCAAGGCCCGCCCGTCGCACGCGCAGAGCGCCGCCGTGCTGCTCGGGCTGGGCCTCGGCCTCGGCCTGGGCGTGAGCGCGGCGGCGGCCCAGCCCGCGACCCCGGCGCCGCGCCCGGTCGCGAGGCAGGCGGTGCCCGCACCGGCAACGGCTCCGGCATGGGCGCCCCCGCCCCAGTCCGACCAGCCCGCGGCGGCCGAGCCTCCGGCCGCGGCCCCTGCGCCGGGGCAGGCGCCGACCCCGGCGGCGACCCAGGGCGCGCCGGGCGCCACCCCCGGCACGTCGGTTCCGGCCGCCGCGTCCCAGGGGCGGGTGCTGCGACGCACGCTGCGCGACCTCGGCCTGCAATCCCCGATGCAGCTCCGCGGCCTGACGGACCTCCAGGGCATCCTCTTCGGAGTGCGGGAGGACGAGGTGGTGACGGGTGCGAAGCTCGTGCTTCGCGGTGCCACCAGCCCGGCCCTGATCCCGGAACTGTCGCAGATCGCGATGACGCTGAACGAGCAGTTCGTCGGCGCCATCACGCCGGAGCGTGCGCGGCCCAGCTTCGGACCGCTGGAGTTCCCCATCAACCCGGTCTTCTTCGCCGATACCAACCGGCTGAACTTCCGCTTCACCGGCCGCTATGCCGCGGAATGCAACGATCCGCTCTCGGGGCTGCTCTGGTCCACCATCTCGGACCAGTCCGTGCTGGAACTGACCACCGAGCGCCTGGCCATGCCGCGCGACCTGGCACGGCTGCCGGCGCCCTTCTTCGACCGGGTGCAGCTGCGCGTGCCGCTGGTCCTGCCCTTCGTGGTGGCGGCCGATGCCAGCAACGACGTGGCGCGCGCGGCGCTGATCGCCTCCTCCTGGTTCGCGGTGCAGGCGGATTACCGCGGCGCCAGCTTCCCGGCCTCCAGCGCCCCGCCGACCCGGGGCAATGGCGTGGTGGTGGCGGTGGGCGCGGATTCCGTGCCCGGCGTGGCGCTGCCCCGCTTCGAGGGGCCGACCCTGGCGCTGGTGCCCAACCCCACCGACCCGGAGTCGACCCTTCTGGTCATCGGCGGCCGCACCGGGGCCGAGGCCGTCGCCGCGGCGCAGGCGCTCGCCGTGTCGAGCCAGGGGCTGTCGGGCGAGGCCTCCCTGGTCTCGGCGCCCGACATCCCGGCACGCCAGCCCTATGACGCGCCGCGCTGGATCCGTACGGAGCGGCCGGTGCGCTTCGGCGAGCTGGTGGACCCCTCGGAGCTCCAGTCCTACGGCTTCGCGCCCGGCAACATCGCCGTGCCCTTCCGGACCGCGCCCGACGTCTATACCTGGCGGCAGCGATCCATCCCGGTGGACCTTTTCTTCCGCGCCCCGCCGGGGCCGGTGACGGATCTCCAGGTCTCCCGCCTCGATGTCTCGCTGAACGGCAACTACCTGAAATCCCTGCCGCTGCGCGAGGGCGACCCGGCCTGGCCATGGAGCTGGGTGGCGCGGCAACTGGGCGTGGGCCTCGGCGACGACCGTGGCACCGGTTCGGCCGGGCTGCCGTCCTACCTGATCTTCGGGCTGAACAACCTGCAGATGCGCTTCGACATGCGGCCGCTGAACCGGGGCGACTGCACCGCCATCCCGGGCGACATCCGCGCCTCGATCGACCCGGACAGCACGATCGACCTGTCGCGCTCCTACCGCTTCACCGCCCTGCCGAACCTCGCCTTCTTCGCGGGCTCCGGCTTCCCCTACACCAAGCTCGCGGATCTTTCCGATACGGCGCTGGTGCTGCCGGACCGCCCGACCTCGCTGGAACTCTCCCACGCGATGGGGCTGATCGGACGGCTGGCGGCCAATACCGGCCTGCCGGCCCTGCGCCTGGCCATCGCCCATTCCAGCACCCTGGACAGCGTGGCGGACCGCAACCTGCTGGTGGTCGGCTCGCTCAACCGCGTGCCGGCGCTGGCGCGCCTGCTCCGGGACAGCCCGGTCCGGCTGGACGGCAACCGCCTCCAGGTTTCGCTGCCAAGCCCGATGGAGAACTTCCGCAACTTCTTCCTGTCGGATGACCGGCTGCGCGACCGGACACGGCTGAACGCCGTCGTGTCCGGGCCGGGCGACGGCCAGGGCATCATGATCGGCACCGGAAGCCCGCTCCAGTCGGGACGGACGCTGGTGGCGGTCACCGGCACCACGCCGCAGGGCGTCGAGGCCATGCTGAACGCGCTGAGCGACCCGGACCAGCTGCCGCGCATCCAGGGCGACGTGGCCTGGCTGTCCGGCGGGCGGGTCGAATCCTACCGCATCAGCCCGACCTATTCGGTGGGCAGCCTGCCGGTCTGGCTTTGGCCGCAGCTCTACCTCGGCAACCGGCCGGACATGGTTCTGCTCCTGGTGGTCGGTGCGGCGCTGCTGCTGGCCGCCCCGTCCTACTGGATCATCCGGCGGCGCGTCGCGGCCCGCCTCAGGGCCCAGATCTGATGCCGGCACCCCGCTCCAGGCCGCATCTCGCGGCGCTGCTCCTCGCCTCCACGGCTCTGCCGGTGCTGCCGGCAGTGGCCCGGGCGGAGGACCGGGCGATCCAGGTCCTGCTCGACCAGGCGAACTACTGGCGTGGCCAGGGTCGGACGGACCAGGTGATCCGGGCGCTGGAACGCGTGCTGGCCGCCGATCCCGACAATGTCGCGGCGCTGTCCGGCCTCGCCCAGGCCCAGGCGCAGCAGGGCGACCGGGCCGCGGCGGACCGCACCCTGGCGCGGCTGCGTCAGGTCGCGCCCGGCAATTCCGTGGTGGGCAGCACCGAGACCCAGCTCCGCGGCGCCTCCGCCGACCCGGCCCAGGTGGCCGAGGCCAGGCGGCTGGCGCAGGCGGGGCAGAACGCGGCGGCGGTGGCGCGCTACCGGCAGATCTTCGGCGGCAGCACCCCGCCGGATGTCTTCGCGCAGGAATACTACCAGGCCCAGGCGGGGACGCCCGACGGCTATGCCCAGGGCCGGGACGGGCTGAAGCGGCTGCTGGACCGCAATCCGGGCAACCGGGCCCTGCAGCTCGCTCTTGCCCAGGTCCTCACCTGGCGCGAGGGCTCGCGCACGGAGGGCATCCGCCTTCTCCAGCAACTCGCCGGCAGCCCCGACATGGCGCAGCAGGCGCGGAACTCCTGGCGGCAGGCGCTGAGCTGGGACGGGGCCAGTGCCTCGGCCATCCCCGGGCTGGAAGCCTATCTGGAGCGCTATCCGGACGACCAGCAGGCGCAGCGGCAATTGGCGGAGGCCCGCAACCCGGCCCGCACCCCGCAGGACGAGATGGGCACGCGCCGCCAGGCGGGGTTCGAGGCGCTGAACGGCAACCGCGTCGCCGCGGCGGAGGCGGCCTTCCAGGCGGTGCTGCAACAGGCGCCCGAGGATTCCGACGCGCTGGGCGGGCTGGGGCTGGTGCGGCTCCGCCAGGGTCGCAGCAACGAGGCGAAGACCCTGCTGGCCCGTGCCATCGCGGCCGACCCGCAGGAGGGCCGCCGCAAATGGGGGCAGGCGCTGGACGGCGCGAGCTATGCCGGAGCGGTCAACACCGCCCGGTCGCAGATCGCCCGTGGTCAGGTGCAGCAGGCCGAGGCGACGCTGGAGGCCGCGGTGCGCCAGGGCGGCGCGGAACAGGCCGAGGCCCAGGCGCTGCTGGGTGACATCCTGCTGCGGCGGGGCGATGCGGCGGGGGCGGAGAAGCGCTACCGCGCCGCCCTGAGCCGCCGGCCCAACCTGCCGGGTGCCCTGTCCGGGCTCTACCAGTCCCTGCAGTCCCAGGGGCGGATGGCGGAGGCCGAGGAACTCGCGGCGCGGCAGGGGGGGGCCTTCGCCAACAGCCTCGCGGCCTCGCGCGCCGAACAGCTCCGGGCCGAGGCGCAGCGCAGCGCCGACCCGGCGCAGGCGGTCGCCCTGCTCCAGTCGGCCTATGCCTCCAATCCGGAAGATCCCTGGGTTCGGCTCGACCTCGCCCGCGCCATGGCGCGGCAGGGGCGGGGAGCGGAAGGGCGCGCGCTGATGCAGGAGCTGGTGCAGCGCAGCGCCAGCGCCGACAACCTCTACGCGGCGGGCCTTTTCGCACAGGAGGAAGGCCGCGCCAGCGAGGCGGCCGCCCTGATCGAGCGCATCCCGCTGCGCCTGCGCTCGGCCGATGCCAGCCGCCTGCTGCGCGCCACCGCCGTGCAGGCGGAGGTCGCGGCCGCGGCGGAACCCGCGCGCTATGGGCAGTACGACCTCGCGCGGCAGCGCCTGATGCAGATCGTGGCGCGTCCGGACCCTGCCGGGGAGACCGCCGCCCAGGCGGTGCGCGCGCTGAACGCGGTGGGCGACACGCGCGGGGCGGTGGAACTGGCCCGCATGGCCCTGGCGACGAACGCCAACGCGGCGCTGGCGGGGCGCATCGCCCTGGCGGATGCGCTGCTCGATGCCGGGCAGGGGGGCGAGGCTGCCGCCCTGGCCGCCAGCCTGGCAGCGGACCCGCGCCTCACGGCGCAGGACCGGCAGCGCCTGGGCGGGTTGCAGACCGGGATCGCCATCCGCGAGAGCGACCGGCTCAACGAGGCGGGCGACCAGGCCGCCGCCTATGACCGGCTCGCCCCCGCGCTGAGTGCGAAGCCGCAGGACCCGGATGTGAACCTCGCCCTGGCGCGGCTCTACCAGGGGGCGCAGGATCCGGCCCGGGCACAGGAAGTCGCCGAGGCGGTGCTGCGGCGCGACCCGCGCAATGCCGACGCCCGGCTGGCCGCCGCCAGCGCCGCCATCGCGCGGGGCCAGACGCGGCGGGCGGAGGAACTGCTCGCCGAGGGACGCACGCTGACGCCCAACGACCCCCGGGTCGCGGTGGTGGAGGCGCAGCTTGCCCGGGCCTCCGGCGACTCCCGGCGCGCGCAGGCGGCGCTGCAACGGGCCGAGGAGCTGCGGCGGGCCCAGCTCAGCGGCACCCCGGCGTCGGTTCCGATGGCACCAGGGCCGGCGGCCACGATGCGGGGCCAGGCCACGGCAAATCCCTTCCAGCAGGTAGCGCTGGCTGGTGGAGAGCCGGTTCTGCTGGCCGCGGCGGGGCCGGCGGTGGGCAACGATCCCCTGCTCAACGACATCCAGCGCCAGCTCGCCGAGGTACGGGAGGAATCCGCGCCGCGCATCGGGCCGAACTTCGCCGGGCGCTTCCGCTCCGGCAGCGGCGGCCTCGACCGTTTGCAGGAATATTCCGGCGGGGCGGAGGCCTCGGCGGCGATGCCGGGGATCGGTGGGCGGATCGCCGCCCGCGCCCAGCTCTACAGCATCGATTCCGGCACGCTGGACCAGAGCACGGGCAACCTGCGCCGTTTCGGCACCAACCCGCTGCGGCTGCCGGGGCCCAGCGAGAGCATCTCCGCCGCCACCGCGGCCCGGCTGACGCCAAAGGACACCACGGCCTCCGGCGTCGCCTTCGGCCTCGGCTACACGCGCGGCGAGAGCCTGTCGCTCGATGTCGGCTCCACGCCGATCGGCTACCGCGTGCAGAACCTGGTGGGCGGGCTGGAGCTTGCTCCGTCCTTGAACGGCAACCTGCGCCTGCGCCTGACCGGCGAGCGCCGGGCCATGACCGACAGCCTGCTGGCCTGGGCCGGGCAGCGCGACCCGGTCACCAGCCGGACCTGGGGCGGCGTGGTGCGCAACACCGGGCGCGGCCAGTTCGAATGGAGCGCGGGCCCGGCGAACTTCTATGCCGGCGGCGGCTATTCGCAGGTCGAGGGCAAGGGGGTTGCCGACAACAACCGGATCGAGGCCGGGGCCGGCATGAGCTACGCCTTCTTCCGGCGGCCGGACGAGGAGCTGACCAGCGGGCTCGACCTCGTCTATCTCTCCTACGACAAGAACCTGCGCTTCTTCACCCTGGGGCAGGGCGGCTACTTCAGCCCGCAGAACTATGTCGCGGCGAATATCCCGATCGACTACCGCGCCCGGCTGGGGAACCTCTCCTACCACCTCGGCGGCCAGATCGGCCTCGCGCACTTCAAGGAGGACCGCTCCCCGCTCTTTCCCAACGACCCCGCCCTGCAGGCCCGGGCCGAGGCGCGGGAGGCGGCCGACTCCACGCAGAGCGCCTTCTACGCCGGCCAGACCCAGACCAGCCTGGTCGGCGGTGTGCGGGCGGATGCGGAATACGCCATCACGCCCCAGTTCAAGGTCGGCGGCCTGCTCCGCTACGACCGCGCGGCGGACTGGAACGAGGTGCGCGCCATGCTCTTCGCGCGCTACCGCTTCGATTGACCGATGGTTCCGGGGCCAGTGCTTCCGGGACCGGTGCTTCGGGGATCAGCGCTTCGGGGTGCCGGGCGTGGCCTCGCCCAGGCCCCGTTCCTCGGTGCCCAGCGCCTCGGCGAGCCTGACCGTGGCGCTGCCGGGCCGGGCGGGCTGCTGCTGGCTGGGTGCCGGCGCCCAGCCGGTCAGCGTCAGGAGGCGCAGGGTGACGGGCACCGGCTCGTCCCCCGGCGCCTCGCCCGCCAGCCGGGCCAGCGCCGCCGGGAACAGCGCGCGCGGCACCGGGCGCGGGTCCCGTGCCAGGACCGCGCTGGTTTCCCCGGCCGCGCGCAGGTCGCGCAACAGGGCGAGCGGCGAACGGTAGGCGAGGCGCAGCGTCTCCGCATCCGCCACCGGCAGGGCGAAGCCCGCCCGTTGCAGCAGGGCCGCGCCGTCCGAGACCTCCGGAAAGGGCGAGACGCGCGGCGAAACGCCGCCGCGCAGCGACTCCTCCTCGGCGGCCAGGGCCTCGCGCAGGTTCTGCAGGGTGCCCAGCGCCGGCACGCTGGCCAGGAACAGCCCGTCCGGGCGGAGCGCGCGGCGGATCTGCACCAGGGCGCCGGGGAGGTCGTTCACCCAGTGCAGCGACAGGCTGGCCACCACCAGGTCGAAGCTGCCCTCGGCGAAGGGCAGCCATTCCTCGTCCCCGGCGACCGGGAGGCTGCCGGCCTGTCGCGCCAGGGCCGCCGACAGGTCCATGGACACCACCTGCCCGATGCCGCGGGCGCGCAGCCGCGGCGCCACCACGCCCCGCCCGCCAAGGTCCAGGGCATGGTCGAAGCGCAGTGTGAAGTCGTCCAACCGGTCCAGCAGCCGGTCGGCGGCTTCCTCCAGGATGGGGGCCACCTGGCGCAGGCTCGCGGCGGAGCGGTCGCGGCGGAGGCGGTGGAGGCGGCGGTCGAAGACCTGGTGCGGCGCGGACATGCAGCGGCAGATGGCGCGAAGCCGGCCACGGCGCCAGGGGGTGGGGCCGGAAGGACAGGACGAGCAGGGTGGGCGCTGGAAAAGAGCCAGGGGCCGGAGAGGCGATGGCCGGAGCGGGGGCGATAGGAATGCAGGGCGGATGGCACGCTGGGACCGGGCGGGGTGGCCATTGAGCGGGGCGGAAGCGGCGCCCGGCCGCTGGCGGGGCTGGGGCCGTCTCGCGGGGCGGATGGGGGAGGGGCTGCTGGATGCGCTGCTGCCGCCCAGCTGCCTTACCTGCCGGGAGCCGGTGATGCGCCACGGCGCCTTCTGCCCCGCCTGCTTCCGGGATCTGCAACGGATCGGCGACCCGCTCTGCGACGGCTGCGGCGTGCCGTTCCTGCATGTGGAGCAGGGCGTGCCGGCCACGGGCCGCCTGTTCTGCGCCGCCTGCGCGGAACGGCCCTTTCCTTTCGCCCGGGCGCGCGCGGCCTTCGTCTATGGGGACGTGTCGAAGCGCCTGATCCTGCCCTTCAAGCACGGCGACCGCCCCGACCTGGCGCGCCCGATGGCCCGCGCCATGGCCCTGGCGGGCAAGGAGCTGCTGGCGGAGGCCGGCATCCTGGTGCCGGTGCCGCTGCACTGGCGGCGCCTCCTGCGGCGCCGGTACAACCAGTCGGCGCTGCTGGCGCGCCATCTGGGGCGGCAGGCGGGGCGGCCCTGGCTGCCGGACGGGCTGCGCCGGACGCGCGGCACGACCTCCCTGGGCGGCCTGGGCGCCGCCGGGCGGGCGATGGAGGTGGAAGGCGCCTTCCTGGTGACGCCCCGGGGGCGGCGCGCCATCGCCGGGCAGCGCGTGCTGCTGGTGGACGACGTGCTCACCAGCGGCGCCACCGCCGCCGCCTGCGCCCGCGCTCTGCTGGAGGCCGGGGCGCGGGAGGTCGATGTGCTGGCGGCGGCCCGCGTGCTGCCCCGGGATACGCCGGGAAACACGGATAGGCAGGGGTGAGACTTGACCCGGGGGCCCGGCGGAACGAATTGAGGGAACATGGCCAAGGTCGAGATCTTCACCACCCCCTTCTGCCCCTATTGCGCGCGCGCGAAGACGCTGCTGACGCGCAAGGGCGCCGCCTTCGAGGAATTCGATGCGCCGCACGGCTCTCCGGCGCGCGAGGACGCGGTCCGCCGGTCCGGCGGCCGCACCACGGTGCCGCAGATCTTCATCGATGGGCAGGCGATCGGCGGCTGCGACGACCTCTTTGCGCTGGAGCGCGCGGGCAAGCTGGACAGCCTGCTGACGGCCTGATCCCACCGACCGGCGTGGCGGGCCGGCCTCGCCCGCCTGGGTTCCGGCAGGCTCGGCACGGCCCACTGGCACTCGGAATATTCGAGTGCCAGAATAGGGTTTGAACAGGCGCATGGCTCGCAGCACCGGAATGCCGGCGCCCCTGCCGGAATCCGGAATGGGGCGGCGCGAAGCCGATGGGGCCGAGAACGGAACAGGGATGATCCACTACCAGTTGCGTTGCGAAGGTGGCCATGAGTTCGATGGCTGGTTCCAGGACAGCGCGGGTTTCGAGAAACTGGCCAGGAATGGCCTCGTGGAATGTCCGGTCTGCGGCGGGACGGAGGTCCAGCGTGCGCTGATGGCGCCGTCGATCGCGAAGTCGCGGCCGGAGGCAGGCCCCGTGGCCGGTCCGGCCCTTTCCGATGCGCCCGCGCCGTCGCCGCCCGTTCCCGCCATGCCGGGCCCCGCGAGCCAGCCCGTGGCGGCGGGGCCGATGCCCGCCCAGGTCATGGCACTGCTGCAGCGCATTCGCGGCGAGGTCGAGCGCAACTGCGACTATGTGGGCCGCGACTTCAGCGAGGAGGCGCGGCGGATGCAGGCGGGCGAGAGCGAGCGCCGCGGCATCTATGGCGAGGCCACGGATGCGGAGGCCGAGGCGCTGCGCGACGAGGGTATCGAGATCGCCCGCATTCCCTGGGTGCCCCGCTCGGATGGCTGATGGTACGTGCCGGGGCGGGGGCCGGATCAGGGCTCCCCGCCGCGGTGCCATGCCCGGGCGGCCCGGCTGATGGAAGCGCTGGACTGCTGGGGGCGGGACACCGGTTCCGCCCTGGTCGGCGACTTTCCCGACCCGGGCCTGCCCTTCCTGGCCGTCGCCAGCTACAGCCTGGCGCCGATGGTGCTGACCGACCCGGCGCGCCCGGACAATCCCATCGTGTTCGCCAATGCCGCCTTCCTCCAGATGACGGGCTATGACGGCCGGGAGGTGCTGGGCCGGAACTGCCGCTTCCTCCAGGGGCCCGGTACGGACCGCGCCACGGTGGACGCCCTGCGGGACGCGATGGGCGAGGCGCGGGACATCACCGTCGAACTGCTGAACTACCGGCGGGACGGCACCCCCTTCCGCAACGAGGTCCGCATCGGCCCGCTGCGGGACGCGCAGGGCCAGGTCCGCTATTTCCTGGCCACGCTGCACGACGTGACCCTGGCCCGCGACGTCGTGCGGGTCGAGCGGACGCTGCGTGTCAGCGAGGCGGGCGCACGCCTCGCGGTGGAGGCGAGCGGCCTCGGCACATGGGACCTGGATGTCGCCCGCGGGGTGCTGCACTGGAACGCAGCCTGCCGGGCGCTGTTCGGCCTGTCCCTCGATGACGAGCGGCCCCTGACCTACGAGGACAGCTTCCTGTCCGCCCTGCATCCCCGGATGCGCGCCCGGGTCCGGCAGGAGATGGAGGACGCCCTCTCGCCCGCCGGCAGCGGGCGGCTGACCACGGAGTTCCGGATTGTCGGGCTGGCGGACCGCCGCGAGCGCTGGCTGTCGCTGACCGGGCAGAGCTTCTTCGAGGAAGGGCGCTGCGTCCGCTTCGTCGGCGTGGTGAGCGACACCACCGCGCGCAAGCGCGAGGCTGAGGCGCTGCTCCGCTCGCGCGAGAAGCTGGAGGCCCGGGTCGAGCGGAGCAGCCGGGACCTGGACCGCATCTGGCATCATTCCCAGGATATCATGGTGGTGATCCGCCAGGATGACCTGACGGCGGAGGCGGTGAACCCGGCCTGGGAGCGCGTCCTGGGCTGGCCTGCGGAGCCGCCCTCCGGAACCGGCATCCTGGGCTTCGTGCATCCGCAGGATACTGCGCTGACCCGTGTCCAGCTGGCGCACCTCGCGGATGGCCAGGGGGTGGAGCATTTCGAGAACCGCATCCGTCACCGGGACGGCTCCTACCGCCGGATCTCCTGGAACGTCGTGCCGGAGGGCGAGTTCCTGCACGCGGTGGGCCGCGACGTGACGGTGGAGCGGCGGCAGGAGGAGATCCTCCGCCGCACCGAGGCGCAGCTCCGCCAGTCGCAGAAGATGGAGGCGATCGGCCAGCTCACCGGCGGCGTGGCGCACGACTTCAACAACCTGTTGCAGGTGGTGCTGGGCAACCTGGACATCCTGCAGCGCAGCCTGCCGCCCGAGGCGGGGCGGCTGCGGCGCTCGGCCGAGAATGCGGCGAGCGGCGCCCGGCGCGCCGCGGTGCTGACGCAGCGTCTCCTGGCCTTCTCCCGCCGCCAGCCCCTGGCGCCGCGCGCCCTGCAGGTGAACGGGCTGGTGGAGGGGATGTCGGACCTGTTGGCCCGCACCCTGGGCGAGACCATCGCCATCCGCACCGCCCTGGCGCCGGACCTGTGGCGGGTGGAGGCCGATCCGGGGCAGCTGGAGAACGCGCTGCTGAACCTCGCGGTGAATGCGCGCGATGCCATGCCCGGCGGCGGCAGGCTGGCGATCGAGACAGGGAATCTGAGCCTCTCGGAAGCCATCGCCCTGCGCGGCGAGGAACTGGGACCCGGCCAATACGTGGTGATCAGCGTGACCGACACCGGCACGGGCATGGATCAGGAGGTCGTCGGCCGGGTCTTCGAGCCCTTCTTCACCACCAAGCCGGTGGGGCAGGGAACAGGGCTGGGCCTGTCCATGACCTATGGCTTCGTCCGCCAGTCCGGCGGCCATATTCGGATCTACTCGGAACCCGGCCTGGGCACCACGGTGCGGATCTACCTGCCGCGCCTGGTTTCCGCCGGTGAGGAGGCGCCGCCGGAGGGGGAGCCCACACCCGCCGCCCGCGCCCGGCAGGAAAGCATCCTGGTGGTCGAGGACGATGCCGATGTCCGCAGCTACTCGGTGGAAGTGCTGTCGGAGCTCGGATACCAGGTGATCGAGGCGGAGGACGGCCCCGGCACGCTGCGGCTGCTGGAGGATTCGCCCTCGCTGGTGCCGGACCTGCTCTTCTCCGACGTGGTGCTGCCCAACGGTATGAACGGGGCGGAGCTGGCGGCGCGGGCGCGGCTGCTGCGGCCGGGGATGAAGGTGCTCTTCACCAGCGGCTATGCCCGCGACGCCCTGACGCATCACGGCCGGCTGGACGCGGGCGTGGAGGTGATCGGCAAGCCCTTCACCTTCGCCGATCTGGCGGCACGGGTGCGCGGGGTGCTGGACGGGCCGCCCGGCCGCTGAGGGCGGTGCCCCCGGAACGGGGCGGGATGGCCTTGCCGGGAGCGCCCGGGGGCGGGAAGCTGCCGGGCGGATACGGATGGGAACCGGCATGAAGGTCTTCTGGGACGACCGGCAACTGGCGCATGCGCCGCGCTTCTTCCTGCAACGGGGGCACCTGCGGCCGCATTTCGAGGTCCCGGCCCGGGCGGAGGCGCTGCTGGCGGCCTGCCGGCGGATGGGGCTGGAGATCGCCGCCCCGGGCGATGCGGACGCCACGGCCCTCGGCACGGTGCATGCCCCGGACTACCTGGACTTCCTGCGGGGCGCCCTGACGGAATGGGAGGCCATGCCGGGCCATGGCGAGGAGGTGGTGCCCAACATGCACCCCTCGCCCGAGATGCTGGCACAGGGCGCGCGGCGCTCCACCACGATCATCGGCAAGACCGGCTGGTATACCGCCGACGCCGCTTGCCCGATCGGCCCCGGCACCTGGGAAGCCTCGGTGCTGGCGGCGGCCGGGGCGCTGGCCGCGGCCGAGGTGGCGGCGGGCGGCGGTTCCGCCTACGCACTGGCGCGGCCGCCCGGGCACCATGCCTATGCCGCCCGGGCCGGCGGCCACTGCTACCTGAACAACGCCGCCCTGGCGGCGGAGCGGCTGCGGGCCAGGGGCGCGGGCAAGGTCGCCGTGCTCGACATCGACAGCCACCACGGCAACGGCACCCAGGGCATCTTCTGGGAGCGCGACGACGTGCTCTTCGTGTCGGTCCATGGCGATCCGGACCGCTACTACCCCTGGTATGTCGGCCATGCCGACGAGCGCGGCGGAGGGATGGGCGCCGGGTTCAACCTGAACCTGCCCCTGGCCCTGGGCAGCGGCGATCCGGAATGGCTGGAGGCGATCGGCACCGGCCTGGGTGCGATCCGGGACTTCGGCGCGGAGGCGCTGGTGGTCAGCCTGGGTTTCGACGCCTCGAAGGACGAGCCGCTGAACGCCCTTTCGGTGACGGCGGATGGCTTCGGCCGGGCCGGCGAGGCCATCGGCGGGCTGCGCCTGCCCACCGCCATCGTGCAGGAGGGCGGCTATGCGGTGGAGGTGATCGGCGGGCTGCTGGAACGCTTCCTTAACGGCTTCGGGCGCTGAGGCGCGCCGCTCCGGGCCGCGCTGGCCCGGAGCGTCAGCGGAAGGGGTTGCCGCGTGGCAGCGGCGGGTCCTGCAGCCGCTCGATCCGCCGGAGCAACTCAGCCTCGCCGCCGGAGAAGGTAGTGGACAGGATGCAGGTCTTCTGCCCCCGCGCCTTGCAGTCCTCCGCACGGCGCCGCATCTCGTTCAATTCGGTGAAGGGTACCAGGGCCGTGTTCACCAGGCATTCCTGGGGATCACGCTTTTCCGATCGAACCGTGATCTCGATCTTGCCGTCCCCCGACTTCCAGGGGGTCGAGATGGTGAAGCAGCGCATCCCCGGCATGTTCCGTCCCAGGAAGTCTACCCGCCTTACCGGATAGCGGGCGAAGAGCAAGGTCTGTTCGCCCTCGAAGAGGGTAACCCTCCGCACGGGCTCAGGCTGGATCTCGGCCGGGCCGGTGCCGTCGTGCAGGAACGCCGCAGCCATGGAGACAGCGATCGTCTGGCGAAAGTTGCTCGGCAAGGTGGGTGGCGGCCCCTCCGCCCCGCGCGGCACCCCGGCGCAGCCCATCAGAACCCCACACAGCAGCGCACCACGTAGAAGGGCTGCGTACCGTTTCAGGGCGATGGGCAGGGGCTTGGCTCTCGAGACACGACAGACCCCAGGCTAGCAACGTTCCTGAAGGAAAACAACCTTGGGTTGTTTTTTCGTCTCAATCCTTCCCCGCCATCAGCATGTAGTTCACCCCGACATCCCGCGTCGCCCGCCAGCGGCGGCTGAGCGGATCGAAGCCCATCCCGGAAATATCCTCCACCCGCAGTCCGGCCTCGCGCAGCCCGGCCCCCAGCTCGGCTGGGGTCATGAAGAGCTTCCAGTCATGGGTGCCGCGCGGCAGCATCCGCAGCACGTACTCCGCCCCCAGCTTCGCCATCAGGAAGGCGCGCGGCGTGCGGTTCAGCGTGGACAGGAAGACGGCGCCGCCGGGGCGGACGGCGCGGGACAGGGCGGCGAGGAAGGCCGGGCGCTTCTCCGGCGGCACATGCTCAATGACCTCCAGCGAGACCACCGCGTCCCATTCGCCGGAGACTTCCTCCGGCCGCGCGGCGCGGTAGTCGATCTCCAGGCCGGACAGGGCGGCATGGGCGCGCGCCGCCTCCAGCGCCGCCCCGGCGGCGTCGATGCCGGTGACGGCGGCGCCCCGCCGGGCCAGGGCCTCGCTGGCCAGCCCGGCGCCGCAGCCGACATCCAGCACCCGCAGGCCGGACAGGTCCTCGCCCGGCCTTCCGAAGCGCCGCGCCAGCCGCTCCGCCACCCAGCCGCAGCGCAGCGGGTTCATGGCGTGGAGGGGCGCCATGGGGCCGCGCGGGTCCCACCAGCGATCCGCCAGCGCATCGAATTTCGCGATTTCCTCCGCCCTTGCCGTGCCGGACATGCGATTCTCCCAAGGGTGTCGTCGTGCGGACGAGGTTGCAGCCACCCGCAGCGCCCGGTATCTGTCCCGACCTTTCGCGGCGCGCAACCGCCGCCGCTCCTTAGCAGAACCGGAAAACCCCCGGCGCCATGGCCCGTATCGTGATGAAGTTCGGCGGCACCTCCGTCGCCGACCTGGACCGTATCCGCAATGTCGCCCGCCGCGTGAAGCGCGAGGTGGAGGCTGGCAACGAGGTCGCCGTGGTGGTCTCCGCCATGTCGGGCGTGACCAACCAGCTGGTGAAGTACTGCACCGACCTGTCGCCGCTGCACGATGCGCGGGAATACGACGTGGTCGTGGCGACCGGCGAGCAGGTGACCACCGGCCTCACCGCCATCGCCCTGCAGGCGGAGGGCGTCGATGCGCGCTCCTGGCAGGGCTGGCAGGTACCGGTCCGCACCGACGGCGCGCATGGCAAGGCGCGGGTCGAGGAGATCGACGGCTCGGCGCTGATCGAGCGCATGAAGGCCGGGCAGGTACCGGTGATCGCGGGCTTCCAGGGCATCGGCCCGCGGGAGCGCATCACCACGCTGGGCCGCGGCGGTTCCGACCTTTCGGCGGTGGCCGTGGCGGCGGCGGTGAAGGCTGACCGCTGCGACATCTACACCGATGTGGACGGCATCTACACCACCGACCCCCGGATCGTGCCGCGCGCCCGCAAGCTGGAGCGCGTGAGCTTCGAGGAGATGCTGGAGCTGGCCTCGGTGGGGGCCAAGGTGTTGCAGACCCGCTCGGTCGAGCTGGCGATGAAGCAGAAGGTTCGGGTGCAGGTCCTGTCCTCCTTCGAGGACAAGCCGGGCTCCCTGGTGGTGGACGAGGACGAGATCGTGGAACAGCCCGTTGTGACCGGCGTCGCCTATTCGCGCGACGAGGCGAAGATCACCCTGCGCCGCCTGCCGGACAAGCCCGGCATCGCGGCCCATGTCTTCGGCCCGCTTTCGGCGGCCAATGTGAACGTGGACATGATCGTCCAGAACCTGGGCGCCGACGGCACCACGGACATGACCTTCACGGTGGGCAAGACCGACCTGCCGCGTGCCCGGGAGACGCTGGAGAACGCCCGGTCCTCGATCGGCTTCGACGCCATTCTGACCGATCCGGAGGTCGCCAAGATCTCCATCGTCGGTATCGGCATGCGCTCCCATGCCGGGGTCGCGGCCACGATGTTCAACACGCTGGCCGAGAAGGGCATCAACATCCAGGTCATCTCCACCTCGGAGATCAAGACTTCGGTGCTGATCGGCGTGGAATACACCGAACTGGCGGTGCGCGCCCTGCACACGGCCTATGGCCTCGACGCGCCGGCCGGGAAGGCTTCCGCCTGATGCTCGCCCCGTCCCCCGCCGTTCCGCCGGCCACCGAGGGCCCCGATCCTGCCGCCCTCGCCGAACTCGACCGGCTGATGGCGCGCGGGGCGGGCTTCCTGGGCTCCCGCTGGGCGGTGCTGGGCGGCGCCATGTCCTGGGTCAGCGAGCGGCACCTGGTGGCGGCGCTGAGCGAGGCCGGGGCCTTCGGCGTGCTGGCCTGCGGCGCCATGGAGCCGCCGCGCTTGGCCGAGGAGATCGCCGCGACCCAGGCGCTGACGGACAAGCCCTTCGGCGTGAACCTGATCACCATGCATCCCCGGCTGGAGGAGCTGGTGCAGGTCTGCCTGGACGCGAAGGTGGGCCATATCGTCTTCGCCGGCGGCATCCCGCCCGGTCCCGCGATCCGCAAGGCCAAGGATGCCGGCGCCCGGGTGATCTGCTTTGCCCCCGCCCTGGCCCTGGCGAAGAAGCTGGTTCGTTCTGGCGCGGATGCGCTGGTGATCGAGGGCTCCGAGGCCGGCGGGCATATCGGCCCGGTCAGCCTGAACGTCCTGGCGCAGGAGATCCTGCCCCATGTCCGCGACGTGCCGGTCTTCGTGGCCGGCGGCATCGGGCGGGGCGAGGCGATCCTGTCCTATCTGGAGATGGGCGCCGCCGGGGCGCAGATCGGCACCCGCTTCGTCTGTGCCAGCGAATGCGTCGCGCACCCGAACTTCAAGCGTGCTTTCATCCGCGGCGCGGCGCGCGACGCGCTGCCGACCGTGCAGCTTGACGAGAGCTTCCCCGTGATCCCCGTCCGCGCCCTGCAGAACGCGGGCACGAAGCGGTTCCTGGAGCACCAGGCGGAGGTGATCCGCCGCTTCCGGGCCGGGGAGCTGACGAAGGAGGCCGCGCAGCTCGACATCGAGCATTTCTGGGCCGGGGCGCTGCGCCGGGCGGTGGTCGATGGCGACGTGGAGAACGGCTCCCTGATGGCCGGCCAGTCGGTCGGCATGGTCCTGCGCGAGGAGCCGGTGACGGCCATCCTGGCCGAGATCGTGGCCCAGGCGGCCGCCGCGATCGCGGCGCGCGGCCTGCCCGCCCGCGAAACCCCGGGGGGGATGGGGGGGTTTGCTCCGCCGCAAGCTGCGGGATAGGGTCGTTTCTTGCCCGATGACATGACGCCGATGGCCAGAACAGTGGAATCGACCGCCCTCGATACCTCCGGGGTGGGAGCAGAGCTTCGTGACGCCCGCCTGGCGATCGGCGCGTCGATCGAGGACATGTCCGAGCACCTCCGCATCAGCCGCCGCTACCTGTCGGCGCTGGAGGAAGGGCGGACCCGGGACCTGCCGGGGCCGACCTATGCACTCGGCTTCGTGCGCTCCTATGCCCAGTCCCTGGGCCTGGACGCGGAGGAGCTGACCCGGCGCTTCCGCGACGGGGCCGGGGCGGCGGCGAAGCAGCGCACCGACCTCGTCTTCCCCGAACCTGTGCCCAAGCGCGGCGTGCCGGCCGGGGCGGTGATCCTGATCGGCGCCGTGCTGGCGATCGGCAGCTACGTGGCCTGGTGGCAGTGGAGCGGCTCCGGCGACCGGAGCCTGGACCGTGTCGAGGCGCCGCCGCGCCGGTTGGAGGAGGCCGCCGGAACGGCGCCCCGCCCCGCCGCGCCCGTGCTGCCGCCGACCCTGGGACAGGTGGTGCCCGCCTCGCCGCCCTCCACGGCGGGCGGCCATACGCCGGTCCCGAATCCGGCGCCCGGTTCCACGGCCGGTCCGGCCCCGGGAACGGCCGCCTCCGTGGCGCCGCCGCCTGCCCGGCCCGCCGCTCCGACGCCCGGTAGCCCGCCCGGTGCCCTTCCCGGGCCAGGGGCCGCGCTGCCGGCCGCTCCCGCCCCGGCGGCGCAGCAGGCCCAGACGGCCGCGCCACGCCCGACGGTGCCGCAGGCCCCGGCTCCGGGCACGCAGCCGCCCCAGGCCGCGAGTGTGCCCGCAACGGGCGAGGCGCCCGCCGCCCCGGTGCCGCCGCCCCTGGCCGCGCCGGTCACGCCCACCGTGCCCAACCAGGCGGATGGCCAGGGCCGCATCGTGCTGCGCGCCGCGCCTGGCCCTGGCGAGGGCTCCTGGGTGCAGATCCGGGCGAAGGGGGCCAGCCGTCCGCTGCTGAGCCGCCTGCTCCGCCCCGGCGAGACCTATACCGTGCCGGCGGGCGAGGGGATGACCCTGACCACCGGCAAGGCCGACGCGCTGGAGATCATCGTGGACGGGCAGACGAGTCCCTTCCTGGCGGGCCGGACCAATGTGGTTCGCGACATCCCGCTGGACCCGGACCGCCTCCGCAACCCGGCCCCGGCGGGCGGCTGACACCCTCCGGCCGGATTTGCGGCCGGGAAACCGGCCCGGATGAGGCGTGACATTTCGATGAAAGCCGTGCGCCGCCCTCGCCGGTCATGGCCGCCCCGGTCTCCGCGCGCCCCGCCAAGGCTTGGCCCATGCCCTGGCTCCTGCCATATCTTGGCCGTCTGAACTGACTATCCGATCCCTGCCGGCCGTACAGGAATTTCCATGTCCTACCGTCCCTACCAGCAGATCCTGCGCCGCAAGTCCCGCCAGATCCGCGTGGGCAACGTGCTGGTTGGCGGGGATGCGCCGATCTCCGTCCAGACCATGACCAACACACCGACCGAGGATGCCGAGGCGACCATCGCCCAGATCCGCCGGGCGGAGGTCGCGGGGGTGGACATCGTCCGCGTCTCCTGCCCGACGCCGGAGGCGACCGCGGCGCTGCGCGAGATCACCCGCGAAGTGAACGTGCCGGTCGTGGCGGACATCCACTTCCACTACAAGCGCGCCATCGAGGCGGCGCAGAACGGCGCCGCCTGCCTGCGCATCAACCCGGGCAATATCGGCTCGGCCGAGCGGGTGAAGGAGGTCATCCGGGCCGCCCGGGACCATGGCTGCTCCATTCGCATCGGCGTGAATGCCGGCAGCCTGGAGAAGCACCTGCTGGAGAAATATGGCGAGCCGAACCCGGAGGCGCTGGTGGAAAGCGCGCTGTGGCATGCCGACCACCTGCTGCAGAACGGCTTCGACGAGTTCAAGATCAGCGTGAAGGCGTCCGACGTCTTCCTGGCCGTGGCGGCCTATACCGCCCTGGCCGAGGCTTGCGACCATCCGCTGCATGTCGGCATCACCGAGGCGGGCGGCAAGCGCGCCGGCACGGTGAAGTCCTCCATCGGCATGGGCAACCTGCTCTGGGCCGGGATCGGCGACACGATCCGCGTCTCGCTTTCCGCCGAGCCGGAGGAGGAGGTGCATGTCGGCTGGGAGATGCTGAAGACGCTCGGCCTGCGGCACCGGGGCGTGAAGATCATCTCCTGCCCCTCCTGCGCGCGGCAGGGCTTCAACGTGATCCAGACCGTGGCCACGCTGGAGGAGCGGCTCGCCCATATCGAGGTGCCGATGAGCCTCTCGATCATCGGCTGCGTGGTGAACGGGCCGGGCGAGGCGCTGATGACGGACCTGGGCGTGACCGGCGGCGGCAATGGCCGCCACATGGTCTATGCCGCCGGCAAGACCGACCACACGGTCGATGCGGGCGACATGATCGAGCATATCGTCGGGCTGGTGGAGGCCAAGGCGGCGCAGATCCTGGCCGAGAAGAAGGCCGAGACCGAGCGCAACGAGCAGGGCCACGAGGCGCCCCAGGCAGCGGAGTAGCGGCGGCTTAGCCGTTCCGCTCAGGCGGCGCGGTAGGCGCCGTCCCGCAGCACGGGCGCCGTGGCGCTGGCATCCTCCTCCAGCGCCAGGTCCACGTCGCCGGAATAGCCGCGCGACACCAGCTCCTGCCCCGAGGTGCAGAGGCGGATCATCCGGCCCAGCCGGTGCCCCGCCGCGCGCCAGGCATCGCGCGCGACTTCCGCCTCCGGTGAAGCTTCTCCACCCAGGTGCTCGATGATCGCCCCGGCGCCGAGCAGGTCCTCGATCGCCGGGCGCAGCCCGCCATCAGGCCAGAGCTCCCCGGCCGGGATCACCCCCACCGCGCCCGTACCGGCGAGGCGCCGCGCGGCGGCCGCCACCGCCCTGGCATTGCGCAGGCATCCGGCCAAGACCGGGATGCGCCGCCGCGTCCCGGCCGCCGCCACGGAAAGGCGCGAGCCGTTGGGCGAGGGCAGCAGCAGCCGCGTGCCGCGCGGGATGGTGGCGAGGCTGGCGGGGGAGAGGCTGTACTGGCCGCCCGCCGCGTTCCGGGGATGGGCCAGGGTGGCGCCGAGACGGGCCGCCTCCTGCTGTGCCGCCCGCTGGTCCGAGAAGGGGAAGGGATGCACGATCGCCCCGCGCGCCACGGTGATGTCCACGGCGGTGGAGAAGGACAGTAAGCGAGGCCAACAAGCCCTTGGCGGTTTGACCTGAGGGTCAGCCTGCGTCGGCGGTCCAGCACCAGGGCATGAGTTCGTCGAGGCGGCTATTGGGCCAGCCGCCGACGAGCCGGGTGAGCAGGTCGGCGAGGTAGCGCTGCGGGTCGACGCCGTTGAGCTTGCACGTCTCCACGAGGGAGGCGATGGCCGCCCAGCGGGCGCCCCCGTCGTCACCGGAGGCGAACAGCGCGTTTTTTCGGGAGAGGCAGAGGGGTCGGATGGCGCGCTCGACGGTGTTGCTATCCATTTCGATCCGGCCGTCGTCGAGGAACCGCACGAGACCGTCCTGGTGGTTCAGCGCGTAGCGGATCGCCTCCGCGGTCGGGCTGCTGCCGGGCAGGCGCGCGAGGGCCTGCCGCAGCCAGGCGAACAGCTCCTCGACGAGAGGGCGGCTCCTGGCCTG
>NZ_JHWD01000011.1:0-2884 GCF_000622225.1 Roseomonas mucosa ATCC BAA-692
ATCCCCTCCAGTGAACATCCAACCTGTCGGCAGGAAACCCGCGTCAGAAGCACTTCACAGCACCTCGCCGCCGGTGAACGGGCTTATACGGGCCACCCGAAAAACAGTAAAGGCCCGATCCTGACTCCTACCGAGGGCCGAGCCATGCATTTATTGCAATGCTCGGACCTTGACTTCGGAGCCCCGGCGTCCAGCCGAGCGGGCGGCCGGAATCGGGTCGTTCCGAACCGGCCCAGCCATCCCATGCCCGCAGCGTAGAAGGAGAGGCCCCCCTCACAAATCCGTCTTCCGGCCGCCTTCACCGCATCCGGCCCTTCCAAACCCCGGCAGACCCCGCATCATGCGGCAACCGGTGCTCCAGGCGGTTCCAGCAGGGCCGGATGGGCCCGGCCGCATGGACAAAGGGGGCACGGATGCAGCGTCGGTTCTTGGGATGGAAGCCGGCCAGCGCGATACCGGCCGTGGCAATCCTGCTCGGCGCCTTTCTGCTCGGCACTCCGGCAGCACCGGCCGGCGCCCAGGAGCCAGCCCTCCGCATCGCCACGGAGGGCGCCTACCCGCCCTGGAACTTCACCGCCCCGGACGGCAAGCTGGACGGCTTCGAGGTCGATCTGGCCCAGGACCTGTGCCGCCGCATGCAGGCGCGCTGCAATATCGTGCAACAGGATTTCGACGGCATGATTCCGGCCCTGAATTCCGGCAAGTTCGACGCGATCATGGCGGGCATGTCGATCACGGAACAGCGCCAGCAGGCCATTGCCTTCTCCCGCCCCTATGTGGCGCTGGGCAACGGCATCGTGGTGGAGAAGGGCACCGATCTCGCCCGCGCCCTCGGCTCCGTGCAGCGGCTAAGCCTGGATGACGGTTCCGAAGCGACGAAACAGGGCATCGCCCGCATCCAGGCCGCCCTGAAAGGCAAGGCGGTGGGCGTCCAGGGCTCCACCACCCATGCCGCCTTCGCGGAACGCTACCTCGCGACGGTGGCCGATATCCGCCTGTACAAGACCACCGAGCAGCATGACCTCGATCTCGCCGCCGGCCGGCTGGATGCGATCATCGCCGACAGCACGGCGCTCCAGGAGACGCTGAGCAAGCCCGACTTCGCGGATTACGCCATCATGGGTCCGGGCTTCACCGGCGGCGTGCTGGGCACGGGCATCGGCGTCGGCCTGCGCAAGTCCGATGCGGCGCTGAAGACCCGCTTCGACGAGGCGATCAGCTCCGCCCTGGCGGACGGCACTTTGAAACGGCTGTCCGAGAAGTGGTTCAAGCTGGATGTGACGCCCCGGCCCTGACCTTGCCGGCGCCCGGAGCCGGCGAGGCCAGCCGGGCTCCCCTCCCTCCGGAAAGGCCCCCTGGACAGGAGGCGCGCCGCCTTCACGATGGCGCGCGGCGCCGCCGGCCCGTCGCCACCGCATGCCGGCGGTGGCAGTCTAACGGTCATTCCCCGCGAATTCATAAGGGGAGCGAAGGGATGGAAACGCGATGCGCGTCCTGATCATCGGGGCTGGCCCGACCGGGTTGACGCTGGCGCTCGCCCTCCGCCATCGCGGCATCGCCTGCCGCCTGATCGAATGCCGCACCGGCCCCGAGCGCTGGTCCCGCGCCCTGGGCGTGCAGGCCCGCACGCTGGAGGTGCTGGACAGGCTGGGGCTGGCCGAGCGCTTCCTCGCCGCCGCGCATCCGCTGGAAGGGGCGGCCTTCCACCTCCCCGGCCGCACCTCCGGCTCCTCCGCTCCCTCCGCCGGCCAGGAAGTCCGCCTGCGCTTCCAGCACGTGCATCCGCGCTTCCCGTCCATGGTGATCCTGCCCCAGTACGAGACCGAGCGGCTCCTGACGGAAGCAGGGGCGGCGCCGGAGCTCGGCACCGAGTTCCTGGAGATGCAGAACGGCAACGCCCTGCTGCGCCACCAGGACGGGCGGCTGGAATGGGTGGCGGCGGACTGGATCGCCGGCTGCGACGGCGCTCATAGTGGCCTGCGGCACAGCCTGGACCTCCCCTTTCCCGGGCATCGCTACCTGCAGCAACTGGTCCTGGCGGACCTGTCTCTGGAAGGGCTCGACCGCGCCCGGATGCACGTCTTCCCGGACAGCCCGGCGCCCCTGATCTGCTTTCCCCTGCCCGATGGCCATTGGCGGACCATCGCCTTGCTGCCGCCGGACGCGCCGCCGCCCGCGCAGGGCTCCCTGATCCCTTTCCAGCGCCCTGGGCTGACGCTGGGCGAACCCTCCTGGTGGAACCTTTTCCGCATCAGCCAGCGGCAGGTTCCCCGGATGCAGATCGACCGGCGCCTGCTGCTGGGGGATGCCGCGCATATCCACTCGCCGGCTGGCGGGCAGGGCATGAATCTCGGCATCCAGGATGCCTGGTCGCTCGCCGCCGCCATCGCCGAGGGACCGGGGGCCGTCGCCCTCTGGGCCGGGCGGCGGCACGGGCTCGCGCGGCAGGTGATCCGCGCCACGGACCTGATGACGCGGATGATGACCGCCCGTTCGCCCCTCCTGGCTTCCCTCCGCGCCCGCGTCTTCCGCCTGGCGGCAGGCTCGCCTCCCCCGCAGCACGGTTGAGCGAGACACCTCGTAAGTGGACGATATCCACGCAGGAGGTATCTGATGGATCACGAGCAATCCCGGGCGGAGCGGCCGAGCGCCGCGGAGCGACCGCAAGAGTCTGGCGCAGCGGTGCTCGGCCGCGGGGGGCGGATGTCGCGCCAGCGCAAACGGGACGCCGTCCTGCGCCTGCTTCGGGGGGAAGACCTGGAGATAGTGTCGCGCTCGCTCGGAGTGACAGCGGCGACGCTGAGCGGCTGGCGCGACGCCTTCCTGGCTGGCGGCGAGGCGGGTCTCTCGACCCGGCCCACGGACGGCGAGGCGCTGGAGAGCG
>NZ_JHWD01000011.1:2894-132866 GCF_000622225.1 Roseomonas mucosa ATCC BAA-692
ATCCCCTCCAGTGAACATCCAACCTGTCGGCAGGAAACCCGCGTCAGAAGCACTTCACAGCACCTCGCCGCCGGTGAACGGGCTTATACGGGCCATAAAGAAAGCTGTCAAAGCCTTTTCGACAGCTTCGTGATGTTTTTCGATCAGCCGCATGACAAAGGCGCTGGCGCCCGGCTGGCAGGGCGCAGCCTAGGCGACGGGAACCCTGTTCCACCCGCCCTCCAGCCATTCCGCCGCCGCCAGCACCGCCTCCCGCTGCACCGCATGAGCCAGACGGAAATCCTCCCCCTCGACCGTCTCGTCCGGGAACTCCGTGATCAGCGCCAGGGGCGGTCCTGGCCGGGGCCGTGGCGCGATGCTGTAGGGGATCCCGGCATGGCTCGGCTGTGGCGCCTCCCCCAGATGCGCCTCGTAGAGGATCGCCTGCCGCCGGTTGAAGGCTGCCAGCCCCGGGACGGTCGCGACACGCTCCGCCACGTGGCGCATCAGCGCCCCGGCCATCCCGTCCAGCCCCGGCCCATGGCGGAGAATAAGGAAGAACCCCCGGGGGATGCTCCAGGACTCGAAGCCGCGCGGCAGATAGCCCGAGAGGGGCCGCGTCCATTCATGAGCAGGATAGCCGTGGAGATTCACGTGCAACCTGGCGCCGATCCGGTGGAAGGCCTCCAGCCGGACCGCCTTCTCATGCCAGGGCGGGCCGTCCCGCACCTCCAGATCGTCTCCCAGCGCCGTATAGCGCGCCGCGTGATGCATGTGATGCGGGTGTACCCGCCGGAACCGCTCGTGCAGCGCATAGCCGTCCGGATTTTCCAGCGGAATCAGGGCAAACCCCAGCCTTCCGATCCCGGCCAGGACCCGCGCGGCCCGCAGCGCCCCAACCACGCCGGAGGTCTCGTTGGCATGCTGCCCCGCCGTCACCACCAGGCCGATCCCGGTCTCGCCGGGCACATGCACCCCCCGCACCGGTCTGCCCTGCACCGACAGGGCCTCGAAGCGCTCCCCGGGCAGGGCCTCCAGTTCCTGCGCGATCCGCTTCAGCGGCAGGGGCCGGGCGGCCGATTCCAGCTCGCCTTCCCCTTCGGCGGCCCCGCGGCCCGATCCCTTGTCCCCCTTCTCCGCCATTTCCCTGGGCTGGATGGCGACCCGCAGACGGGTCTGTCCTTCCCCGGGCCGGATGTCCGGCACGATCTGGCCAGGCTGCAAACGCCGGTCCCCGGGCGCCAGCCCGGCGCGCGCCCCGCAGAACTCCAGGGCCGAGAAATAGAGATCCTCATGCAGGGCCTCCCGCGTGCTGAGGCATTCCCCGCCATAGGACAGGGGCCGCTCGATGCCGCCTGTTTCCACCCGCATCTCCAGCACACCGAAACACGGCCCCGACTCGCCCCATTCGTGCCGGTCCAGGCTCTCCATCGCGAGCCGGAAGGCCGCCTCGTATTCCGTCTCGAAGGCTTCGTCCTCCACCACCTGCCCGTCCGGTCCGGCGTCCCGGCGGCACCACCAGCCGCAGGGCGAGAGGCTTTCCCGGCCCAGCAGGTCCCGCCGGAGCCGGTTCGGCGCGAAGACCCGATGGCGCTCCTCGCCGCCGCCCTCCCGCAACAGGCCGACCTCGTAATGCAGGTCGTCCCCTCCGGGCTCGAAGCGCAGCATCCGGCCACCCAGCAGCCCGGCCAGGGGATAGGCCTCCATCCGGAAGCGAAGCGGGTTTGCCGCGGCATGGACGGGGTAGCGGATGCGGACCGCCGTGACCCCTTCCAGCGACGCTTCCTCCAGGAAGAAGTGCAGCAGCGGCTTGTAGGCGCTGCGCAGCCTGGCCTCGATGCCCGCCGCGCGCAGCCTTTCCTCCACGCCCCGCCGCACGGCCTCGTCCTCGAAGAGCCAGGCCTCCACCCGCCGGCCCGGCCCGGCGCCGAGGCAGCGCACGGCCAGGAGATCCAGGCTGCGCGGGATCGTGGTCTCGGCGAGGATGGCCATGGCGGCCATCCTGGCATGGGATGGCGCGGACTGCGATCCGTCCCCCCTCCCCGCGCCCGGCGTCAGCCGCCCTTGCCGAGATGCTCCCGCAGATGCTCGATCAGCCAGCGTCCCGCCTGGCCCGGCGGGCTCTGGCGCCGGTGCACCACGGAAAGGGCCACGCTGAACCCGTCCCGCTCCTTGGGATGCAGGCGCTTGAGCGCGCCGCCGCTCAAATGCGGCTTCACCAGATGCAGTGGCATGTTGCACCAGCCGAAGCCGCCCAGCAGGAATTCCAGCCGGGTGTGCATGTCGGCGAAGCGCCAGACGTGGTGGCTGACCACGCCGACCGACCAGCCGGTCTGCTCCGAAACATCGGTCAGGACGAGCTGCACGTGCTCCGACAGCACGTCGCGCGACAGGGGCCCCTCCATCGCGGCCAGGGGATGGGCGCTGCTCACCACCGGCACCATGGCCACGTCGGTCAGGAACTCGCGCTCCAGATCCGTGACCCCGGTAACGACGGTGGCATAGACGGCCAGATGCGCCCGCCCGTCCCGGAGATAGCGTTCCGGCGCGCCGACCCCTTCCGTCAGCAGCCGGACCTGGAGCTGCGGGAACTCCAGCCTCAGCGCGCGCAGCGCCGACATGATGGCGTCCAGCGGCAGGAGCTGGTCCACCGCCACGGTCAGCTCCGCCTCCAGCCCCGTGGCGATGCTGGCTGCCCGTTCCCGCAGTGCCGCCGCGCTGTCGAGCAGCCGCCGCGCATCGGCGATCATCACCCGCCCCGCCTCGGTCGGGTGGGGCTTCTTCCCGGTCCGGTCGAAGAGGGTCAGGCGCAGCGTGCTTTCCAGCGTCTGGATGGACTGGCTGACCGCCGACTGCACGCGCTGCAGCCGGCGCGCGGCGGCCGAGAAGCTGCCCGTATCCGCCACCGCCACCAGCACGCGGAGCTGGTCCAGGGTCAAGGGATCGAGCATGGACCTACTCCGGCAAGGCGGGCACGGGGTGCGCTCAGGCCCGTGGCAGGGAGGCCGGGGAGGCCTCGGCCAGCGACACGGCGGGCGGTGCGCCGGCCGCCTCCTCCAGCTCCACCGCCGCCATGCGCTCGGAGGCGCGGACGATCTTCTCCGTGGTGATGTCGATCATCCGCACATCGTCCTGCATGTCGGAGAAATGCTTCTTGAGCTTGGCCACCCGCGTGTCGAGGCGGCCGACCTCGGTGGCCATGCGCTTCACCTCGTCCTGGATGCGCCGGGCCTCGGCCCGGATGCGCACGTCCTGCATCAGCGCCCGCATCGTGCCGAGCACGGCCCAGAGGGTGGAGGGCGAGACGATATAGACCCCCATCCGCGCCGCTTCCTCGACCAGCGGCGCCTGGGTGGCGTGCAGCTCCGCATAGATCGCCTCGGAGGGCACGAAAAGCAGTGCCCCTTCCGCCGTTTCGCCGGGGATCAGGTACTTGGTGGCGATGTCGCCGACATGCTTGCGCATGTCGCTGGCGAAGGCCTTGGCCGCGAGGTCGCGCTCCCGCCCCTCGGAATCGCGCTGCGTCAGCCAGCCCTCCAGCGGGAACTTGCTGTCCACCACCACCGGGCCGGGTGGGTGCGGCAGGTGGATCAGGCAGTCGGCGCGGTGCCGGTTGCTCAGCGTATGCTGCCAGGAATAGCCGTCCGCCGGCAGCCGGTCCTCGACCAGCCGGCGCAGCTGAACCTCGCCGAAGGCGCCGCGCGACTGCTTGTTGGAAAGGATGCCCGACAGCGTCGTCACCTGCGCGCCCAGCGCCTCGATATTGCCGCGCGCCGCGTCGATCACCGCCAGCCTTTCGCCGATGGCCTTCGCGGTCTCCTGCGTGGCGGCGAACTGCTCGGTGAGCTGCCGCGCCACCCGCTCGCTCTGCCCGGTGAGCGCGGCGTTCAGGCGCTCGTTCTGCGCCGCCACCGTCTCGTTCACCCGCCGCCCCTGCTCGATCAGGCTCTCGGTCATGGCCCGCGTCGCCTGGGCCATCCGCTCGGCCAGCGCCACCTCCTGCAGCCTCGCCCGCTCCGCCGCCAGGGCCTGGGCCTCCGCCAGCCGCTGGTTCTGGGCCGACAGCGCCGCCTCCACCTCACGCGCCTGTTGCGCCAGCTGCTCGCCGACGCCGGACTGGATCGCGCCCAGCCGTTCCACCAGGGGCATCAGGGTTTCCGCCTGAAGGGCGGCGGGTCGGCGGAAGAGCAGCAGGAGCAACGCCGCCAAGCCGGGCAGCAGGACCAGGAGGATCAGCCAGTTTTCCAATCCGGAACTCCCAAAGCTCGGTGCCGCCGCGGCGGATTCGGTGGAGAAGGACGCGTTTCGTTCCCCTTTTCCCTTATGGACGCCGCGCGCCGCACACCCAAGGGCAAAACCGGCCGCCGCCGTTCCGCCGGCGCGCGGAGGTGCAACCGGAGGAAGAAGCGCTTTCGGATCTCCTGCGCGTGAGGATTTATGTTGCGGCTGTCATGAAACGCTTCAGTAATAGGCCCGGATTGATCCTGTCCCTTGTGATCCCCCCTCATGAGGATGCCCCATGCGAAGGAAAAGCCTTTTCCCCGAACTTCTCGGGGCGCTGGCCGTCACCGGCACGCTGCTGGTGGCCTATCTGGCCGTCCTCCTGGTAATGGAGGGTCAGGTGGACCACGGCGCCGCCTGGCTGCCCGTCCGCATCGCGCTGAACGAAGGCCCGCCTGCCGTCCTGCCCTGGGAGGCGACCGGACGCCCGGCCGCGTCCCCCGCGCCCTGAACTCCCGCAAGGGACCTGCCGCGGGCGGAGGCGCGTTCCGGGTCCCCTCATTCCGGTCTGCGTCCCCGTCATGCGGCAGGACCGTATAATTTTTGGAAAAACGCCGGTTTGTCGTGATTTACGGCACGGCAAAACGGATTATCGTGGCCCTTACGATTCTGTTATCGGAAGGTGCGACCATGAAGCCGACCCGGCGCGATGCCCTGTTGCTGGCCCCTGCCCTCGCCGCCGGCACGCTCCTCGGGCGTCGCGCCCTGGCCCAGGGCGCGGCGGGCGACGTCACCCGGGGCGGGGTGCTCACGGCGCATCTGGCGGGCGAGCAGCGCATCCTGAACCCGGCCCTGCGCGCCTCCACCGGCGTCTATATCATCACCAGCAAGATGATCGAATCCCTGGTGGACCTCGATGCCGGGGGCAAGCCCGTCGGCGTGCTCGCCACGGGCTGGGAGGCGGCGCCGGACGGCAAGACCATCACCTTCCGGCTGCGCGAGGGCGTGAAGTGGCATGACGGCAAGCCCTTCACCTCGGCCGACGTGCAGTACAACGCGATGGAGCTGTGGAAGACCCAGCTCAACTACTCCACCCAGTTGCAGCAATACCTGACCGCGGTGGACACGCCGGACGAGCGCACCGCCGTCTTCCGCTATTCCCAGCCCATGCCGCTGGATCTGCTGCTGCGCGCGCTCTGCGACCTCGGCTACGTGGTGCCGAAGCATCTCTTCGCCGGCACCAACGTGCTGGAGAACCCGGCCAACACCGCCCCGGTCGGCACCGGCCCCTTCCGGTTCGTGCAGTACGAGCGCGGCCAGTACGTGATCGCCGAGCGCAACCCGGACTACTGGCGCCAGGGCTTCCCCTATCTCGACCGGATCGTCTGGCGCTTCATCAACGACCGCTCGGCGGCCTCGGCGGCGCTGGAATCGGGGCAGATCCAGGTCTCGGCCTATAACGGCCTGCCGATGGCCGATCTCGACCGGCTGGCGAAGGACGACCGTTTCACCGTGACCACGCGGGGCACGGAGGCGAATGCCTTCAACAACACGCTGGAATTCAACCACCGGCGGAAGGAGCTGTCGGACGTCCGGGTGCGCCGGGCCATCGCCCATGCGATCGACGTGCCCTTCTTCATCGAGAACTTCCTCTACGGCCAGGGCCACCCCGCCAATGGCCCCATCCCCTCCTCCTCCACCTCCTTCTATCCGGCGGACGTGAAATTCCCCTATGCCTTCGACAGGAAGAAGGCCGAGGCGCTGCTGGACGAGGCGGGCTACAGGCGCGGCGCCGGCGGGGTGCGCTTCACCCTGCGCCTCGTGCCGATCCAGAACGGCGAGGACGTGCCGCTGCTCGCCACCTATATCCAGCAGTCGCTGCAACCGGTGGGCATCCGGGTGGAGATCGTGAACCTCGACATCGCCGGGGCACTGGCGGCCGTCTATCGCGACTGGAACTTCGACATGGCCACGGGCTGGCACCAGTACCGCGGCGACCCGGCGGTCTCCACCACCGTCTGGTACCGGTCCGGCAGCCCCAAGGGCGCGCCCTGGACCAACCAGTGGGGCTGGAAGTCCGAGAAGATCGACGAGCTCACCGACCAGGCGGCGGCGGAACTCGACCCGGCGAAGCGCAAGGCGCTCTATGCCGAGTGGACGAAGGAGATCAACGAGGCGCTGCCGATCTGGATGATCACCGAGCGTGAGTTCCAGACCGCCGCCAGCAAGCGGGTGCGGAACGGCATGAACTACCCGCGCTGGGGCTCAGGCGACTGGCACGACACCTGGCTCGCCGCCGGCTGATCCGGTGCGGGTCCTGGCGCTCGCAGGGCGGCGGCTGCTGGCCAGCCTGCCGACCCTGCTGATCATCCTGGTCGGCCTCTTCCTGCTGCTCCAGCTCGCCCCCGGCGACACGGTCGATGCGCTGATGGCGCAGATGGGCGGCGGCGACCCGGTGCAGATGGAACAGCTCCGCCAGTTCTATGGGCTCGACGCCCCGGTGGCGGTGCAGCTCGGCCGCTACCTGCTGCGGCTGCTGAGTTTCGACCTGGGCTTCTCCGCCATCTACGGGCAGCCGGTGGTGCAGGTGATCGGCGAGCGGCTGCCGGTCACGCTGCTGCTGATGGGCTCGGCGCTCTGCTTCTCCTTCGCCGCCGGCACGGCGCTGGGGGTGCTGGCGGCGCGGCGGGTGAACCGCTGGCCGGACACGCTGATCTCCACGCTGGGGCTGGTCTTCTACGCCACGCCCTCCTTCTGGTTCGGGCTGATGGGCATCGTGCTCTTCGCGGTCAATCTCGGCTGGCTGCCGGCCGGGGGGTTCGAGGAGATCGGGGCGGGCCATGCGGGGCTGGCACGGGTGGCGGACATCGCCTGGCATCTCGTCCTGCCCACCGCGACGCTGGCCCTGATCTTTCTCGCCACCTATCTGCGGATCATGCGCGCCGCGATGCTGGAGGTGATGACGCAGGACTTCATCCGCACCGCCCGCGCCAAGGGCCTGGGCGAGACCGGGGTGGTGGTGCGACATGCGCTGCGCAACGCGCTGCTGCCGATGGTGACGCTGGTGGGGCTGCAGGCGGGGACCATGCTCGGCGGCTCGGTGGTGGTGGAAAGCGTCTTCGCCCTGCCCGGCCTCGGGCGCCTCGCCTATGACGCGGTGGTGCAGCGGGACCTGAACATGCTGCTCGGCATCGTCTTCACCTCCGCCCTGCTGGTGATCGTGGTGAATTTCTGCGTGGACCTGCTCTACGCGAAGCTCGACCCGCGCATCGCCGCCGACCGCTGAACGAGGCCATGAACGCTTTCCGACGCTATCTCCGCAGCCCGCCGGCGGTGATCGGCCTGCTGCTGCTGGCCCTGGTGGTGCTGGCCGCCCTCGCCGCGCCGCTGCTCTATCCGGACGACCCGCTGCGCCTGGCCGGGCGGCCGCTGCAATGGCCCGGCGCCAATCCGCGCTTCCCGCTGGGCACCGATCCCTCGGGCCGCGACATCGCGGCGCAGATCCTCTATGGCGCCCGCGTCTCGCTGCTGATCGGCATCGTCGCGACGCTGATCTCGATCGCCATCGGCATCGTGGTCGGGGCGCTGTCCGGCTATTACGGCGGCTGGGTGGACGATGCGCTGATGCGCGTGACCGAGGCCTTCCAGACCCTGCCGAACTTCCTGCTGCTGCTGGTGCTGGTGGCGGTCTTCGGCTCCGACATCGTGACGGTGACGCTGGCGATCGGCCTCGTCTCCTGGCCCGCCACGGCGCGGCTGACCCGGGCGGAGTTCCTGAGCCTGCGGCAGCGGGAATTCGTCCAGGCCTGCCGCGTGCTGGGCATGGGCAACCTCCGCATCATCTTCCGCGAGATCCTGCCCAATGCCCTGCCGCCGGTGATCGTCTATGCCGGGGTGGTGATGGCGACGGCGATCCTGCTGGAAAGCGCGCTGGCCTTCCTCAACCTGTCCGATCCGAATATCGCCTCCTGGGGCAACCTGATCGGCGCGGGCAAGGGCGTGCTGCGGGCGCAGTGGTATGTCTCGGCCATTCCGGGCGTGGCGATCCTGGTGGCGGTGCTGGCCGTCTCCCTGGTGGGACAGGGGCTGAACGATGCGCTGAACCCCCGGCTGAAGGGGCGGAGCTGATGGACTGCCTGGAAATCCGCGGCCTTTCCGTCGCCCTGCCGCCCGGCGCCGACCGGCCCTATGCGCTGCAGGATGTCTCGCTGCGGCTGGAGAAGGGGAAGATCCTCTGCGTCGTGGGGGAAAGCGGCTCCGGCAAGTCCATGACCGCCAGCGCGGCGATGCGCCTGCTGCCGGAAGGGGTGCGCGTCACCCAGGGGCAGGTCCTGCTGGCGGGCGAGGACCTGCTGGCGAAGTCCGAGGCGGAGATGCGGCGCCTGCGCGGGGCGCGCATCGCCATGATCTTCCAGGAGCCGATGACGGCGCTGAACCCGCTGCGCAGCATCGGCGACCAGATCGGCGAGAGCTTCCGCATCCATACGGACCTCGATGGCACGGAGATCGAGCGCCGGGTGCTCGCCTTGCTGGAGGAGGTGCGGATTCCCGATCCGCGCCGGGCGCTGCGGGCCTATCCGCACGAGCTGTCGGGCGGGCAGCGGCAGCGCGCCATGATCGCCATGGCCCTGGCGCTGGAGCCGGAGGTGCTGATCGCCGACGAGCCGACCACGGCGCTCGACGTCACCACCCAGGCGCAGATCCTCTCGCTGATCCGCGACCTGCAGGCGAAGCACGGCACGGCGGTGCTGTTCATCACCCACGACTTCGGCGTGGTGGCGGAGATCGCCGACAGGATCGCGGTGATGCGGCACGGCGTGGTGGTGGAGCAGGGCGAGGCCGGGGACATCCTGAACCGGCCGGAGCACCCCTATACCCGCGCCCTGATCGCCGCCGTGCCGCCGCTGCGTCCCGCCGCGCCGGAGGGACCCCCGCTGCGCGCCGGGCCGGCGCTGATGGTGCGGGGGGTGAGCAAGACCTATGGCAAGGCCGGGCTGTTCCGCCGCAGCCGGCGCATCGTGAAGGCGCTGGACGATGTCAGCGTCAGCCTGCCCAAGGGCGGCACGCTGGGCATCGTGGGGGAGAGCGGCTCCGGCAAGTCCACCCTGGCGCGCTGCGTGGTGCGGCTGCTGGACCCGGACGAGGGCAGCATCCGGCTGGGCGGCACCGATCTCGCGAAGCTTTCGGCGCGCGAGATGCGGGCGGAAACGAAGCGCATCCAGATGGTGTTCCAGGACCCCTTCGCCTCGCTGAACCCGCGCCGCCGGGTGGGGGAGCTGGTGGCGCAGGGGCCGATGGTGCATGGCACGCCGCGCGCGGAGGCCATGGCCCATGCCCGCGACCTGTTCGAGCTGGTCGGGCTGCGCCCCGATGCCATGGACCGCTTCCCGCATGAATTCTCCGGCGGGCAGCGCCAGCGCATCGGCCTGGCCCGGGCCTTGGCCCTGCGCCCGGAGGTGCTGGTGGCGGACGAGGCGGTCTCGGCCCTCGACGTCTCGGTGCAGGCGCAGGTGCTGCGCCTGCTGGCCGATCTGCGGCGGAGGTTGGGCCTTTCGGTGCTGTTCATCACTCACGACCTGCGCGTCGCGGCACAGATCTGCGACCGCATCGCGGTGATGCACCGGGGCCGCGTGGTGGAGGAGGGCACGGCGGTGCAGGTCTTCGGCGATCCGCAGCACGACTACACGAAGTCGCTCCTGGCCTCGGTGCCGGGGCGCGGCTGGACGCCGCCGGGCGACCTTGCCCCGGTCCCGGAGGAAATCGCATGAGCGGCCTCGCGGCGCTGGAGGCGGAGGTCCGGCGCGACCTCGTCCGGCTGAACCACCCGCCGGCCAACTGGCCGCTCGGCATCCCGGCGGCCGACGGCGCCCCCGTGCTGGACGTGCTGGTGGTGGGGGGCGGCATGTTCGGGCAGACCGCGGGCTTCGCGCTGATCCGCGACGGCATCCGCAACATCCGGGTCATCGACCGTGCCCGGCGCGGCGAGGAAGGCCCCTGGGGCACCTATGCCCGCATGCCGACCCTGCGCTCGCCCAAGCACCTGACCGGGCCGGACCTGGGCATCCCTTCCCTCACCTTCCGCGCCTGGTGGGAGGCGCAGCACGGCGCCGAGGGCTGGGAGAGGCTGTACAAGATCCACCGGCTGGACTGGCTCGCCTATCTCCTCTGGGTGCGCGACGCGGCGGCGATCCCGGTCGAGAACGAGACCGCCCTCGTTGCGCTGGAGCCGGTGGCGGAAGGACTGCTCCGCGCCGGACTGCGCGGCCCGCAGGGGGAGGAAAGCCTGCTCTGCCGGCAGGTCGTGCTGGCCGGCGGGCGGGAGGGCGTGGGCGGGCCGAACATTCCCCCCTTCCCTTCCCTCCCCCGTGGGCTGGACGCGGCGGCACGGGCCACCGGACGGGTCTTCCACTCGGTGGACCCCGTCGTCGATTTCGGCCGCTTCCGGGGCAGGCGGATCGCCGTGCTGGGCGCCAATGCCTCGGCCTTCGACAATGCCGGCACGGCGCTGGAGGCCGGCGTCGCCACGGTGACCATGTTCGCCCGCCGCGCCTTCCTGCCGCAGGTGAACAAGACGCGCGGCATGGTCTTTTCCGGCTTCCTGCGCGGCTTCGGGCGGCTGGACGATGCGACGCGCTGGCGCTTCCTGACCTACACCGCCGGCGAGGCCTCGCCGCCGCCGCATGAATCCGTGCTCCGCTGCGAGCGGCATCCGGGGTTCCGGCTCGTCTTCAACGCACGCTGGCGCGACGTGGCGGCGGATGCGGAGGGCGTGACCGTGACCACGGCGGAAGGGCCGCAGCGCTTCGACGCGGTGATCTTCGGCACCGGCTTCACGGTCGATCCGGCGCGCATGCCGGAACTCGCCGCCTTCCGCGACGCGATGCAGCTCTGGGGCGACCGCGTCGCGCCGGAAGAGGCCGCGCGCTATCCGGAGCTGGCCCGTGCGCCCTATCTTGGCGAGGGCTTCGAGCTGACGCCGCGCGACCCCGCCTCGCTGCTCGCCGGTGCCCTGGCGCGGTTGCGGCTGCTGGGGCCGGCCGCCGCGTCGAGCCACGGCATCCTGTCCGGCGACATCCCGGCCGTGGGCACCGGCTGCACAACCCTGGCGCGGGAGATCGGGCAGGCGCTCTTCGCCGAGGAGGTCGGGCGGCACTACGATGCCGTGGTCGCGTTCGAGGAGCCGGAACTGGCCCCGACGCCCTATTTCGTGCCGCCGGAGCAACGTCTCCGCCGCGGCTGAGCGGACCGCCGCGGAGCGTGCATCCGCGGCGCAGACAACAAGCGGGCACGCACCGCCCGGCGGAACGTGCTCCGAGGAGTTTCCGATGCCAGAGGACCAAGCCGTCACCCCGATCATCGAGCGCCGCCGCATCGAGGCGGAGCTGCTGAAGGAGGTCTACGAGACGCTGAAGGCGAAGCTGGGGCGGGAGGCGGCGCAGGAGCTGATCGCCGAATCCGTCCGCCGTTCCGCCATCGCCCAGGCCGCCGGATTCGCGGCCTCCACCCCCGGCGGCACCAGCCTGCAGAGCTTCGTGGACATCCAGCGCCACTGGACCGCCGGCGGGGCGCTGGAGATCGAGACGGTGGGCCGCGACGCGACGCATTTCGCCTTCAACGTCACCCGCTGCCGCTATGCCGAGATGTACAGGGCGATGGGCCTGGGCGAGATCGGGCACCTGCTCTCCTGCCAGCGCGACGGCGCCTTCTGCGAGGGCTATGACCCGAAGCTGAAGATGGAGCGGACGCAGACCATCATGGGCGGCGCCTCGCATTGCGACTTCCGCTACCACTACGAGGAAGACGCCGCCTGACAGGGGCGGCGGGAAACGGCGGGGAAACGAAGGTGGCCGGCGACGGACGCGTCATCTGCATCGGCGGCGTGCTGTGGGAGACGAGCTTCCTCGTCGATGAGATCCCCGGCCGCGGCGTGAAGCTCCTGCCGCGCGGGATGCAGCAGATCGCCTCCGGCATGGCGGTCAGCGCGGCGGCCGCGATCGCCCGGCTCGGCCATCCGGTGGAGCTCTGGTCCCTGGTGGGGCGGGATGCCAACGGACAGGCCTGCCTCGACAACCTGGCGGCGGACGGCATCGATGTCGGGCACCTGCTCCAACGGGAGGGGGCCCGCACGCCGGTCTCGGCCATCCTGGTGGACCCGGCGGGCGAGCGGCTGGTGGTGCCCTATTTCGACCCGTGCCTCTATGCCGCGCCAGTGGCCCTGCCGCTGGAACGGCTGGAAGGGGCCGGGGCCGTGCTGGTGGATGTGCGCTGGCCCGATGCCGGGGAGGTGGCGATGCGCCACGCCCGGGCCATCGGCGTGCCCACGGTGCTGGACGCGGACCTCGCGCCGCCGGAACTCCTGCGCCGCCTGATGCCACTGGCCGACCATGTGCTCCTGTCCGAAGTCGCACTCGATGCCCTGTCCAGCGACCGCCCGCCCGCCGAGGCGCTGCGCGGCCTCGTCGCGGAACTGCCCGGGGCGGAGGTCGTCGGCGTCACGCTCGGCGCGCAGGGCGCCCTGGTCTGGGAACGCGCGGCCCCGGATTCGCTCCAGCCTTTCCCGGCGGAGCCGATCCGGGCGGTGGACACGCTGAACGCGGGCGACATCTGGCACGGGGCCTATGTCCATGGGCTGGTGCGCGGCCTCGGCACCGGGGAGCGGGTGCGCTTCGCCCATGCCGCCGCGGCGATCAAATGCGAGCGCCCCGGCGGACGCCTGGGCGCGCCCACACTGGCGGAGGTGCTGTCCCGCCTCGGTTGACCCGTCCCCCCGGGGCTGGCCCGGCCGGCCCCCGGTTGCCATCCACCCCCGGAACCGCCATATGTCGCCTCGGAAGGCCGGCCGCGGACGGGCGCCTCGCCAACCCGGTCAGGTCCGGAAGGAAGCAGCCGCAACGAGTTTCCGCCCGGGTCGTGTGTCGGTCTTCCACCCCGAGCAGGACCGCCTTCCCCCGCCGGTTCCGTAGTCGCCCCACCTGTCGTCCACGACGCCCTTTCCCCGGGACCGGATGCCCAGCGACCTTCCCTCGACCGAGAACGAGATCCCCGAGCCGCCCGCCGAGGGCCCCGGCCTCTTCGGGGATGCCCCGTCCTCCCCGGCGCCCGGCCCCCTGCCCCCGCCGGCCTCCGCCCAGGCGCTCGTGGGGACCCCCGCGGAGGCACCAGCCCAGCCCTATCGCGTGCTGGCCCGGAAGTACCGGCCCACCAGCTTCGCGGACCTGGTCGGCCAGGACGCCATGGTCCGTACCCTGCGCAACGCCTTCGCGCAGAACCGCATCGCCCATGCCTTCATGCTCACCGGCATCCGGGGCGTGGGAAAGACCACCACCGCCCGCATCATCGCCCGCGCGCTGAACTGCACCGGGCCGGATGGCCAGGGCGGCCCGACCGTGGAGCCCTGCGGCGTCTGCCCCGATTGCCGCGCCATCCTGGCCGACCGGCACCCGGACGTGATGGAGCTGGACGCGGCCTCCAACAACGGCGTGGACAATGTGCGGGAACTGCGGGAGCAGGTGCGATTCCGCCCCGTCCAGGGCCGCTGCAAGGTCTTCATCCTGGACGAGGTGCACATGCTCTCCGGGCCGGCCTTCAACGCGCTGCTGAAGACGCTGGAGGAGCCGCCGCCTGGGGTACGCTTCATCTTCGCCACCACGGAGCTGCGCAAGGTTCCGGCCACGATCCTGTCGCGCTGCCAGACCTTCCACCTGCGCCGCATGTCGCAGGCGGAGCTGACTGGCCTCTTCTCCCGCATCGCGGAGAAGGAAGGCGCACGGCTGGAGCCCGAGGCGCTGGCCATGATCGCCCGTGCCGCCGACGGCTCGGCCCGCGACGGGCTCTCGCTGTTGGACCAGGCCATCGCCTTGTCCGAGGACGGCGGCAGCGTCACCGCCCAGGCGGTGCGCGACATGCTGGGGCTGGCCGACCGCGCCCTGGTGCTGGACGTGATGGAGGCCACCATGCGCGGCGACGTCGCCGCCATGCTGTCCACCATGGACCGGGCACATGAGGTCGGCGCCGACCCGGGCGTGCTGCTTTCCGACCTCGCCGAGCTGGTGCACCAGATCACCCGCCTGCGCTCCGTGCCCGCGCTGCGCAACGATCCCACTTTGCCGGAGGAGCTTCGGGGCCGCGGCGCCGCCCTGGCGGACCGGCTCTCCATTCCCGTGCTGGGCCGCGCCTGGCAGATGCTGCTGAAGGGGCTGGAGGAGATCGCCCTCGCCCCCGACCGCCGCGCGGCGGCGGAGATGGTGCTGATCCGCCTCGCCCACGTGGCGGAGATGCCGACGCCGGGCGAGATCCTGCGCCGCCTCCAGGAAGGCGGCAGCGTCCCGGCTCCGCAAGGGAGCGGGATGGGGGGTGGCGGAAACAGTGGTGCCCGCATGGCTGGCGGCGGTCCGGCGATGCCCACCCATGGCGGCGGTTCGATGGTGGCCGGGGGCGGAGGCTCCGTGATGGCCGCCGGTGGCGGCGGGGCAGTGGCCTATGCCGAGGCGGCGCCCGCGCCGCAGCCCGGTTCCTTCCGCGAGGTCGTGGCCCTGGCCTCGGGCCGCAAGCCGATGCTGCATGCCCATCTGGTGCACAGCGTCCGCCTCGTCTCCTTCGGGCGTGGCCGGTTGGAACTGAACCCGCTGCCGCAGGCCCCGCGCGACCTCGCCGCCCAGCTCACCGCCCTGCTGAGCGAGGTGACGGGCCGGCGCTGGACCGTGGTGCTCTCCAATGCCGGGGGCGAGCCGACCCTGGCCGAGCAGGGCAAGGCCGTCGCCGCACAGGCCCGCGAACTGGCCGAGAGCCACCCGCTGGTGCAGGCCGTGCTGGCCGCCTTCCCGGGCGCGGAGATCGCCGATGTGCGGGACAACACCCTGGATGAATACGGCTTGCCCCCCGCCGCCGCCGAGGAAGCGGCCTTCGGCACCGCCGGGATGGAGGAAGGCGACGACCGCGAATTCGCCCCGCCGGATGCCGAGCCCGCCGGGATGGACGATCTCGACTGATCCGGACGGCGGGTCCGGCGTTGTGCCGTCCCCCGGGGGAAAGGCTCCGCCTTTCGCCCCGGACCCCCTATCCGCCAGGACGCTTCGCGCCCTGGACCCGGTGAGTTGGCACTCCCTGGCGCCGGACCGCGCCGGAGAGCCATGCTCTCCGGCGCGGCCCGGCGCCTCAGGACATGGCGGGCGCTGAGGGCATCGGTCCCTCGGGCAGAGGGATGAACTCCCGGTCGTCCGCATCGGGCAGCTTCATGCGCCCGGCGCGCCAATCCGCCGCCGCCTGGGCCAGCCGCTCCTTCGAGGAGGAGACGAAGTTCCAGTAGAGGAAGCGCGGCCCGACCGGCTCGCCGCCCAGGATCATCACGGTCGCCTCGCCGATGGCGCGGAGCGAGGATTGTCCCTGGCCCAGCACCAGCATCCGTCCCGGCCCATACTGCACGCCGCCCATCTCCACCGCGCCCGTGGCCACGTAGAGCGCGCGTTCGGCGAAGCCCGCCGGGATCTCCGCCCGCGCCCCGGCCTCCAGCCCGAGATGCACGTAGAAGAGCGGCGAATGCGTGCGCGCCACGGCGGTCAGGCCATAGGCGCTGCCGGCGATCACCTGGCCGTGCACGCCGCCCTCGCTCCATTGCGGCAGGTCGGCGCCGGCATGGTGGGAGAAGGCGGGGTCGGCCTCCTCGGCGCCGGTGGGCAGCGCGACCCAGGCCTGGATGCCGTGCAGGCGGTCGCCCTCGGCGCGCGCCTTCTCGAAGCGCTCGCTGTGCGTGATGCCGCGCCCCGCCGTCATCCAGTTCACCTCGTTCGGGCGGATCGGCTGCTTCGAGCCGATGCTGTCGCGGTGCATGATCTCGCCCGAGAAGAGATAGGTCACGGTGGAAAGGCCGATATGCGGGTGTGGCCGCACGTCGAGCGAGCGGTCGATGCCAGGGGCGAGGTCGACCGGCCCCATATGGTCGAAGAAGACGAAGGGGCCGACCATGCGGCGCTTCGCGAAGGGCAGGATACGCCCGACCTCGATCCCGCCGCCCAGGTCGCGCCGGCGCTGCTCAATCACCATCTCGACCGGGGTTTCAGACATGAGTCTTTTCTCCACCAGGGTTGCCGTCAGCCTATCCGCGTGCGGGAGAGATGGTCGAGGAAAGTGCGCAGCGGCGGGGCCATCTGGCGGGCGCTCGGATAATAGACATAGAATCCGGGAAAGGGCGGCGTCCATTCCGGCAGGAGCTGCACCAGCCGCCCCGCGGCGATCATCGCATCGACCTGGTGCGCGAACTGATAGGCGATTCCCGCCCCGGCGCAGGCGATCTCCGGCAGCATGGCGGGCTCGTCCACGATGAGCGGCCCCTCCACCGCGACCTCCAGGCGTTCCGCACCGCGCTCGAACTCCCAGCGATAGGGGCTGCCGTCGCTCGGATTGCGGTAGGCGAGGCAGGCATGGCGGGCCAGGTCGCGCGGGTGCCCGGGCCGCCCATGGCGTGCGAGATAGCCGGGCGCTGCCACCACCTTCATCACCAGTTCGCCGCCGAGCTTCACCGCGACCATGTCCCGGTGCAGTTTCTCGCCCAGGCGGATGCCGGCGTCGAAACGGCCCGCCACGATATCCACCAGCCGGTCCTCGATGGTGATCTCGACGCGGATCGCCGGATGGGCCGTCAGGAAACCACCCAGCAGTGGCGCCAGATAGTGCACGGCGGAGATGCGGGAGGCGTTGAGGCGCAGCAGGCCGGCGGGCTCCGCCGCGTTTCCCCGCGCGTCCTGCTCTGCCGCCTCCAGCGCCTCCAGCGCCGGGCGCAGGCGGCGGAGCAGGCGCTCGCCCGCTTCGCTGGGGGCGAGGCTGCGCGTCGTGCGGTGGAGCAGGCGCGTGCCGAGCCGCTCCTCCAGCTTGCGGAGGATGGCACTGAGGGTGGAGGGGGTGATGCCGAGATGCGCGGCCGCCCGGGCGAAGCTGCCATGCTCGACGACGGTGGCGAAGGCCTTCAGCTCGGTGAAGTCGCTGCCCCGCATTATGCCCGATCCACCACAGACTACGCTCGGAACATAGCGGATTATCCCGGTGTCCGCCGATGCCTAGCTTCCGGGCAGCGAAGCAGGAGGAGGTTCCGCCATGAGCCGGTTTTCCGGAAAGCGCATCCTGGTCACGGGCGCGACCAGCGGCATCGGCCGGGCCGGGGCGCTACGCATCGCCGCGGAAGGCGGCCAGGTCATCGCGACGGGGCGAGACCCGGATCGCCTGGCGGCGCTGCGCCAGGCCCTGCCGGAGGCCGCGCTGGTACTGCGGAACGACGCGGCCGATCCCGGCGCGGCACGGGAACTCGCCGAGGCGGTCGCTTCGGGTGGCGGCCTCGACGGGGCGTGGCTCAACGCGGGTTATGCCGCCGTCTGCGCAATCGAGGCGGTCGATGCCGAATTTTTCGATGCCATGATGCAGGCGAACCTGCGTGGCCCGGTGCTGCAGATGGCCTGTTTGTCCAGCCTGCTGCGACCGGGCGGCGCCGTGCTGCTCACCGGCTCCACCGCGGCCTATGAGGGTTCGGCCATGGCCAGCATCTATGCCGCGAGCAAGGGCGCCATGCTGTCCCTGGCCCGCTGCTGGGCCACGGCGCTCGGCCCGCGCGGCATCCGCGTCAACACGCTCGTGCCAGGGCCCATCGACACGAATTTCCGTGACTTCATGGCGGATTCCTTCCGGCGGGACTTCGAGGCGGGGGTGCTGGGACGGCTGGCTCTTTCCCGCATGGGCCGTGACGAGGAAGCGGCGGCCGTGGCCCTCTTCCTGCTGTCGGAGGAGGCCGGTTTCGTCACCGGCGGCCAGTACGCCGTCGATGGCGGGCTGGCGATGCGATAGCCCACCGCGCCGGGCGGGCCTTCGCGAAGGTCAGATCGTGGCCTGCAGGCTGAGGCTCGCCACCTCGATGTCGAAGCTGCCATCCACCCCGATGGCGAAATGTGCGCGCACCTGTGACGGCGCCCCGTCGGGCCGCTACGGCACGCGGTGGGTGTCGTCCGGCCGCTGCGGCGGCAGCTTGATCGCCAGGACCCGGAAGCGCCCCTCGCTGGCCTGGGACCCGGCATGGACCGTGCCCTTGGGGATGATGACGAGGTCCCCCGGCTTCACCTGGACCTGCCGGTCGCCCAGCCCGAAGGAGCCGCTGCCGGCCAGGACCAGCTGGATCTCGTTGGCGTCCGCATGGAAATGCTTGAACACGTTGCCGCTCTGCACCGCCACCGTGCCCTGCTCCGTGGCGACCAGGGTGCGGGAGCGCAGGTCGGTGCCGTTGACCAGCGGGCCGATCTCGTCCTCGGTCAGCCCGGTCAGGCTGACGATGCGCGGCACCAGCTCCGGCGCCGCCGTCTGCGCGCCGGCGGGCGGAGTGAGCCGGGACAGGATGGGACCCGAAAGCAGCCCGCCCATGAAACCCATGGCGAGGCCGCCGCAGAGCACGGCAAGGCGCATTGTCTTGTTTCCTCCAGGGATCGTTCCGCACCCCCGGGGAGCAGCATGGCGCGGCCGGGTGCCGCGCGGCAAGCCAGGGCCGGGCACCCATCCCCGGCGATCACGGCGGGCCGGGCCCTGTCCGGCGCGCGATGCCGGGCCGCGGAAGCGCGCGTTTCGGGGGCGGCCTCAGCCCCGCGCCAGCCCGCGGCAATGCGCCAGCAGCCGGTCGATCTCCGCCTCGGTGTTGTAGTAGTGCGGGGAGGCCCGGATCAGGCCGGGCAGACCGCGCCGCTCGGCATCGATGCGCGTGCTGGCGGGGTCCGAGGCCCCGATGGTGATCCCCGCCGCCCCGGCGCTGGCCACCACCGCACGCGCCTCATGCCCTTCCAGCGTGAAGCTGACGATGGCCGAGGGGTTCCGCCCCAGGTCGCGGAGCGTGGCGCCGGGGATCACGCGCAGCCCCTCCCGCAGCCGGGTGGCCAGAGCGTGGCAGCGCGTCCCGATTGCCTCCAGCCCCAGTTCCAGCGCGTAATCCACCGCCACCCCCAGCCCGGCGCGGGCGGCGTAGTTGTTTTCCCAGGTCTCGAAGCGGCGGGCGTCCCCGCGCAACCGGTACTCGCCTCGGCTGACCCAGGGCGCGGCGAAATGGTCGATCACCACCGGCTCCAGCCGCTCCAGCAGTTCCTGCCGCACATAGAGGAAGCCGGTGCCGCGCGGCCCGCGCAGGAATTTCCGGCCGGTGGCGGAGAGCATGTCGCAGCCGAGGGCCCGCACATCCACCGGCATCTGCCCTACCGCCTGGCAGGCATCCAGAAGATAGGGGATGCCATGCGTCCGGGCGATCCGCCCGATGGCGGCGGCCGGGTTGGTCAGCCCGCCATTGGTCGGCACCCAGGTGACGGCGATCAGCTTCGTACGGCCGTCGATCATCCGTTCCAGCGCCGCGAGGTCGAGCTCCCCCGCCGTGTCGCTCGGCACTACCTCCACCACCGCGCCGGTACGGCGCGCCACCTGCAGGAAGGCAACGTAGTTCGCCGCATACTCCGCCTCGGCGGTCAGGATGCGGTCCCCCGGGCCGAGGGGCAGGCTGTAGAAGGCCATCTGCCAGGCCACGGTGGCATTCTCGGTGAGGGCGATCTCCCCGGGCGCCGCGTTCAGCAGCCGCGCCACGGAGCGGTAGACCCCTTCCAGCCTTTCAGCCTCCTGCGCCGCGGCGGCATAGCCGCCGATCTCCGCCTCCAGGTCCAGATGCGCCTTGACCGCCTCGACCACCGGCGCGGGCATCAGGGCGGCCCCGGCATTGTGCAGATAGGCCCGCCGGGCGGTGGCCGGCGTTTCCGCCCGGACCCTCTCGATGTCGATCATGCCGCCCCCTCCGGAATCCGGCGGTCAGCTTCATCCCCGTGGCCGGGACTGCCAAGGGCGCCGGACCATGATGCGGATCGCCGCCCGGAATAAGGGACCGGAAACCGGGCGGGCCGGTGACGCAGGGCCACCCCTGCCCTAGATACCGGGGGAGATACTCCTCGGCGCGGCGGCTTCCGGCGCGTCCCGACAACCTTCAGCCAGGACATCCGTGCATGAAGAACCTGACCAACATGCTCAAGCAGGCCCAGCAGATGCAGTCGAAGATGCAAGAGATGCAGGCCAAGCTGGAGGCCCAGGTGGTCGAGGGCCAGTCGGGCGCGGGCATGGTGAAGGTCTCGCTTTCCGGCAAGGGCGACCTCAAGAGCGTGGCCATCGACCCCTCCCTGATGTCGGCGGAGGAGCGCGAGGTGCTGGAGGACCTGCTGATCGCCGCCCATGCCGATGCCAAGGCGAAGGTGGAGGCGATGATGGCCGAGGAGATGCAGAAGGCCACCGCCGGGCTGAACATCCCCGGCATGGGCGGCGGCCTGCCGGGCGGCTTCAAGCTGCCGTTCTGAACCGTGCCCGGCCGCCGGGACCTCGTAGGCGCGATCCCCCCCGGGGCGGCGGCCCCGGGGAACGACCCGGAAGCCGCCCCATGGCGCCGGCATCCGGCCGGTAGTGCCGTTGGCAGACCTCCCGCCGACCCGGCGCGGGGCGGGGACAGCACGGCGGCACCCTCGCGGAAACGCCTGCCGATCCCTATATGTTCCGGGTAGCGGCCAAGCCCGGTTCGCGCCCCGCGGCGGTGCGGAAGGTGCGGCGCGGAGCATGGAATGAACCATCCCAACGACCCCGTCGAACAGCTTGTCGGCCTGCTGTCGCGCCTGCCCGGCTATGGCCGGCGCTCGGCACGGCGGGCCGTGCTGAAGATGCTGCAGGACCCGCAACGGCTGATGCTGCCCCTCGCCGACGGGCTGCGGATCGCCGCCGAGGCGGTGCGGCCCTGCGAGGTCTGCGGCAATCTCGATACCGCATCCCCCTGCCATGTCTGCCGCGACCCGCACCGCGAGCGTGGGCTGGTCTGCGTGGTGGAGGGCGTGGCCGATCTCTGGGCACTGGAACGGGCCGGGGCGCATCGCGGCCTCTACCACGTGCTGGGCGGCGTGCTGTCGCCGCTCGGCGGGGTGGGGCCGGAGGATCTGCGCATCCAGCCCCTGGTGCGTCGCGTGGCGGAGGAGGGCATCCGCGAGGTGATCCTCGCCCTCCCCGCCACGGTGGAAGGCGCCACCACCGGCCATTACCTGCACGACCGGCTGCATGACCTGCCGGTGCAGGTCACGCGCCTCGCCCAGGGCGTTCCCATGGGGGGCGCCCTGGACGTGCTCGACGATGGCACCCTCGCCGCCGCCCTGCGCGCCCGCCGGCCAGTCTGATCGGGCGCCGCGCCCTGTGGCTGGCCGCCGGGGGAGAGGCGCCGCCTCTCACCCCGGACCCCCTCTCCGCCGGGGACCGAAGCCGGTCCCCGGACCCCGGGCTCGCGTTGGCTCTGGTGGTAACCGTTACCCTGCGACCTGATCCCTGGGAGCAGGTGGAAAGGCGGGGCACCCGAAAAGAAAGACACCGTGTCCGCGCCTGTGGCACCGGCAGTCCGCCGGAGAGCCAAGCTCTCCGGCGCGATCCGGCGTCAGCGAGCACCAACTCATCGGGTCCAGGGCCCGCAGGGTCCTGGCGGATAGGGGGTCCGGGGGAAAGGCAGCGCCTTTCACCCGGGACAACGCGGCGTCAAACGTGAAACACGACCCCGGCGGTCATGGCACCGGCAGGTCTGTCACCTCGGCCTCCACGCCGGCTTCGGCGGTGCCCAGGACGGTCAGGGCGTCGTTTTCCGGCACCACCTGTTCCAGGCGCAGGCTGGGCTTCGTCAGGGTCACGCGCAGCCCGCCGGTGAAGGCAGGGTCCGAGAGGCGGCGGCGCAGTTCGGCCATGGCACCGTCCGTCACGTCCTTCAGGTCATAGACGGCGATCTCGCTGATTCGTTCGCGCAGTTGCCGCTCGAAGATCAGCGTGGCCAGCGACCAGACCGTGCTGTCCAGGCTGCGGGCGAAGCGCAGGTCCTCCAGCCCGATCCGCGTGCCGCCCCGGCTCAGCACCGGGCGCGCCGAGAAGACCACCCGTCCCGTTGTGTCGGGCCAGAGGCCTGGCAGGTCCGCGCTGAAGCGCACCGCCAGGGCGATGGCGGGGGCGCTGGGATAGAGGAAGATCTCCTGCACCCGCAGGTGCGCCGTGCCCAGCGGCGTCTCGACGGGGATGTCGCGATGGCCGAATTCCCGCATCAGCCAGTCGCGGATCATGTCATAGCCGGCGCGCACCGGCACCGAAAGGCGCAGCCGCCCGTCGCGTTCGTTCCAGCGTTCCGGCAGGGCGTCGAGCGGCGGCAGGAAGCCCGGCGGCGCCGCATCCGGCTTGCGCGAGGCGATGCTGGTGCGGGCGCGCAGGCCCAGCACCACCCGCAGGCGCCCGGGCTCCACGACCAGTTCCGACAGGCCCACCGATTGCGGCTGGATGCCGATCCAGAGCGGCGGGGCGGCGGGAAGCTGCACCCGGATATCGCGCGGCTGCCAGAGTTCCAGCGCCTGCCGCCGGATGGTGCCGCAGGGCACCAGCCTGGCAAGCTGTTCCGGCAAGCCGTGCAGCGCCGCCTCGATCTGCGCCCGGACGCGTTCCTCGATGCCGATCCAGACGCCGCCGAGGATCTCCAGCCGCGGACTGCGGGTCCAGCGGTAGTCCACCGCCATGTCCACCGCGGGACACCAGCCGCGGTCGAGGGTCAGGCCCAGATCCGCCTGCACCATGGCGGCGGCGTCGATCTTCTTCTCGTCGAGCGACAGGAACTCCGCCAGGCCGCCGCCGAGCCCCACGGAGCCGGACACCGAGAGCGGCACCTGGACCCGCAGCCGTCCCCCGGCCTCCGAAAGGGTGAAGCGCCCCTCGCGCCGGATCACCAGGTCGTAGCGCGTGCCGGCATCCGCCGCGCTCGCCTGGCGGAACTCGGCCGGCACGGCGCGATCGGCGGCCTGGCGCAGCAGGTCGAAGGGCAGGCGCAGTTGCAGGGCGACGGCGCTCTCCTGTGCCGGCAGGTCCAGTTGGGCGGCGCGGCGCTCCGGCTCGCTGGCCAGCAGCAGATCCCGGTCCCGCAGCCAGACGATCCCGCCCGCGAAGACGAGGAGGAGCAGCGCCGCCGCCAGCACCCGCACCAGCCATCGCCGCCGCACGGCGCCTGCCGTTCTGTCCCCCGCCACGGTCAGCGCGGCGGACGCGGCCGGGGCGGCGCTTCGGGGAGGCTTCGCATCACTTCTCCCGGGCCTCGTTCCGCTGGGCGCGCGGGCCGAAATGCTCCGTCAGGAAGTCGATCAGGGCGCGGGTCTTGGGGACCGGCAGATGGCCCGGCGGCTGCACGGCATGGAGGACGAGTTCCCGTCCCCGGAATTCCGCCATCACCTCCACCAGCCGCCCGTCCCGGATCGCCGCCTGCGCCAGGTTCAGCGGTAGCAGGCAAAGGCCGGCACCATCCAGCGTCGCCTGCATCAGCACATCCACGTTGTTGACGGTGAAGCGGCTGGTCACCGGCACGGACACCGCGCCGTCCGGTCCCTCGAAGCTCCAGGTCTGCCAGGCCGTGCCGATCAGGTGCAGGCAGGCATGCCGCGCCAGGTCGGCCGGGTGGCGGGGCGTGCCGTGCTGTTCCAGATAGGCGGACGAGGCGCAGAGGACCATCCGCGAGGTGGTGATGCGGCGCGAGATCAGGCTGGAATCGGGCAGGCGCCCGACCCGCAGCACGAGGTCGTAGCCTTCCTCTACCAGATCCACGACGCGGTCCGTCAGCACCAGTTCCAGTTCGATCTCCGGATAGCGGGCGAGGAAGGTGCTGACGAGAGGGGCGAGGTAGTGCTGGCCGAAGGAGACCGGCGCGTTCACCCGCAGGCGGCCGCGCGGGGTCAGGGCTCCGACGCTGGCCTCCTCCTCCGCCAGGCCGATCAGGTCGAGCACCTGCCGGGCCCGTTCCAGGAAGACCTGCCCCTCGGAGGTCAGGCTGACACGGCGCGTGGTGCGGTTCAGCAGTCGCACGCCCAGGTGTCGCTCCAGTTCCGCGACATGGTCGCTGGTGGCGGAGCGCGACAGGTCCATGGCCTCGGCGGCCCGGGTGAAGCTGCCGGTTTCCGCGACCTTGGCGAAGACCTCCATGGCCTGCAGCTTGTTCATGGCCGTTTGCGGTCTCCGCTGCGCCGGTGCGGCCGGCATCGTCACGCGCCTCCGCGCCGACGCCGCCCCGGCGGGATCGTGAAGGGCGGGATCATAGGACCCCTGGCCCGTGCTGGCGCCGTCCCCCGCCTTCACAATGGTTCGAGACAGGAGGCCCTGGGGATGGGCGGGAGCGGGACTGGATGCGCGCACCGGCCCGGCGGGGCATCCGGATGGGCCGACATGAGGAAGGGCGCCCCGGATGGGACGCCCTTCTTCATGTTGGGGGGGAAAGGGGGGCTGGGCCTCAGCCGAGCCGGGGAGGCTGCCGCGGATGGCCCGAAAGCCAGTCCAGCAGAAGGGAGATCCACAGCGGGGCGGCGGAACCGTTCGTATCGCCTTCGGTTTCCATGGTTCGTGATCCTTGCCGGAACGGCGGGACGGTCAGCGCGAGGCCACCAGGGTGCGGTGGAAGCCGCGGGCCTGGGTGCCATAGCCACCACCCACCGCGCTGGAGCCGGAGCCCGAGAAGTCGGTGGGCGAGGCGCCGATGCCGTTCTGGCTGAGCATCACCTGCTGCGCCGCCAGGGGCGAGCCAAGGCCGACGGCCGAGGAGCCGGCATTGCTGGTGTTGCGAGGGGTGGAACCGGCCAAGGCGTAGGTGGTCGCCTCATAGGCGGGCGCACCCTGGATGCTGGAGGAGCCGGCATTGGAGAAATCCGTCACCTCGGCGGCCCCGGCGAAGGGGGCGGCGAAGGCGCCCAGCGACAGGGCGAGGGTGGCAGCGGCGATACGGGAAGAAATGCGGGACATCGTCTTGGCCTCTTGGAGCCGGACGGGCCTGATTGCCTGCCGGTGAGGACCATATGCGCCTCACCGATTATCGATTGAATGGGCAAAAAACTGATTGTACCGATCAGTTCAAATGATGAATCCGTCCTGCTTGTTGCCGGTCCAGGCTGGTTACCTCTGCGAGTGTCTCTGGCCGTCACCATACGGCGGCCGGGCCACAGTTCGGTTTGGCGTTGCGCATTCCGGGGGACAAGGCTCCGCCTTTCCCCCCCGTCCCCCTTATCCGCCAGGAACCTGAGGTTCCTGGACCTCCCGTCCGTTGCCTCTTCGCTGCCGGCCGGATCGCGCCGGAGAGCATCGCTCTCCGGCGGACTGCCGGTGCCACCCACACGGACAGGGTGCCTTTTCTTCTTTCCGGGAGCCCCGCGTTGCCACCTGCTTCCCGGGATCAGGCCGCAGGCTGGCGGTCACCACGCGGAGCCAACTCAGGCCTGGGGTCCGGGGACCGGCTTCGGTCCCCGGCGGAGAGGGGGTCCGGCGGGAGAGGCGGCGCCTCTCCCCCGGGGGTTATCCGCGAAGTGGAACGGCCAGGGAGGGCCGCTGCCAGCCTCGTCAGGCGGCGGCCTTGATGGCGGCGGCCTTCACATCCTCGCCGACCGAGCCGGAGAAGGACTCGAAATTCTTCTCGAAACGCGACTGCAGGTCGGCGGCGGTGCGGTCATAGGCGGCCTTGTCCGCCCAGGCCGCGCGCGGGTTCAGCACCTCGGCCGGCACGCCCGGCACGTTCTTCGGGATGGAGAGCCCGAAGAAGGGTTCCGTCTCGAACTCGGCCTGGGCCAGCGAGCCGTCCAGCGCCGCGCGCAGCAGGGCGCGGGTGTGCTTGATGCTCATGCGGCTGCCGGTGCCATAGGCGCCGCCCGACCAGCCGGTGTTCACCAGCCAGCAATCGGCGCCGTACTTCTCGATCAGCGCGGAGAGCATCTTGCCGTACACCTCGGGGAAGCGCGGCAGGAAGGGGGCGCCGAAGCAGGTGGAGAAGGTCGCCTGCGGCTCCTTGCCCAGCCCCTTCTCCGTGCCGGCGACGCGCGCGGTGTAGCCGGAAAGGAAGTGGTACATGGCCTGGGCCGAGGAGAGCTTGCTGATCGGCGGCAGCACGCCGAAGGCGTCGGCCGTCAGCATCACCACGTTCTTCGGCACCGCGCCCATGCCGTTCGGCTGGGTATTGGGGATGAACTCGATCGGGTAGCAGGCGCGGGTGTTCTCGGTCAGCGAATTGTCTTCGAGGTCGAGGTTGCCGCGCTCGTCGCCCACCACGTTCTCCAGCACCGTGCCGAAGCGGTGGGAGGCGTTCCAGATCTGCGGCTCGGCCTCCTGGCTCAGCTTGATGACCTTGGCGTAGCAGCCGCCCTCGAAGTTGAAGACGCCCTTGTCCGACCAGCCGTGCTCGTCGTCGCCGATCAGCTTGCGCTCGGGGTCGGAGGAGAGCGTGGTCTTGCCGGTGCCGGACAGGCCGAAGAACAGCGCCGTGTCGCCGTCCTTGCCGACATTGGCGGAGCAGTGCATCGGCAACACGCCCTCGGCCGGCAGGAGCCAGTTCATGACGGTGAAGATGCTCTTCTTGATCTCGCCGGCATAGGAGGTGCCCGCGATGCAGATCAGCTTCTTCGCGAAGGAGAGCGCGATCAGCGTGGTGGAGTTGGCGCGACCGCCATGCTCCGGCTTCGCCTCCATCTCCGGCGCGTGCAGGATCACGTAGTCCGGCTCGAAGCCCTCAAGCTCCTCCGCCGGCGGGCGGATGAACATGTTGCGGGCGAAGAGCGCGTGCCAGGCATTGGTGGTCACCAGCCGCACCCTGATCCGGTGCGCCGGGTCAGCACCGGCATAGAGATCCTCGGTGAAGAGCTCCTCGCGCTGGCCGAGCCAGGCACGCACGTCGGCGGTGAAGCCCTCGAACTTCACCGGGTCGAGCTTCTGGTTGACCTTGCCCCACCAGATCTCCTTAGAGACCTCGGGGTCGTCGGCCACGAACTTGTCCTGCACCGAGCGGCCGGTGTGCTGGCCGGTGACGGCCATGAAGGCGCCGTCCGCGGAGAGCCGGCCCTCGCCGCGCCGCAAGGCATGGGCATAGAGGCCTGCGGCCGTCAGATTCGCGTGAACCGTGTCGGCCGAGACGCCGGTACCCTTGAGTGACGTGAGGGGCGTGACTGACATTCCGGCATGACCTCCTAGAAGGAAAACGGTGGCTTAGTCCGCAGCCATATAGAAGATTCAGGCTGCCCATGCCATCCCGGCATGTGCTGGAAAGCGCAGATTTCTGATAAAAAAAGTTATATCGTCTCAATAATATTTATTCTGTCGTCTTATCCTGACTCAGCCCGGATGAGTTTCCCTACTCCGCCTTGTCCTCACAACAGCGCGACCAGCCCCTCTCGCAGCGCCTCGGGCGAGGCGGCGGGGATAGGCAGGGGGAGCCTGACCACCGCTTCCTCGAAGCCCAGATCGGCCCCGTCCACATCCAGGCCCAGAAGCCTCCAGGCCCCTTCCCTGCCCCCGGAAAGGCGGGTGCCGGCAGCGGCAAGGGTCGCGGCATGGCCGGCATTGAGCCCCGCCAGGAGCTCCGCCTCGGCCCCCGCAACGGCCGCCACAGCGCTTGGCTCCGGCGCGATCTCGCCGCTGCGCAGGCGGCGCGCCTGGGCGAAGCCCGCGACCAGCAGCGCGCCGCCGGGCCGTACCCGCCAAAGGTCGAAATCGCCGAATCCCGCGTAGAGCGCCGCATAGGGATGCCGCAGCAGCCAGCGCGACTTGAGCGCGTCCGCCTCGCCCTCCGGCACGGGGATGGCCAAGCCGGTCACCGTCACGCGGGGAGCGGTCTGCGGGTTGATCTCCGGCGCGGGGCCGGTGAAGAGCAGGGCGCAGCGCGGCTCGGCCAGGAGATGGCGGGTGTGCTCGGACAGGGTCGAGAGGAAGAGCAGGACCGAGCCATCCGGCGCCACGGCGGGGGTGACAAGGCTGGCGAAGGGCTGTCCGCCGGCCTGGGTGGCCAGGGTGGCGGCGGCCGCGCCCCGCATCAGGGCCCTCGCCCTCGCACCAGCCGCGAAACCGTCCTCGTTGCCGCTCCCCGGTTGCGCCACAATCTACCTCCAGTATCCAGAACCGACGATCACGAAACGCCTGGACGCCCTGATACCATGCCTCAGACCATCGCCCTCGTGGATGACGACCGCAACATCCTCACCTCGGTCTCCATGACCCTGGAACAGGAGGGCTATCAGGTGCGGACCTATACGGACGGGGAAAGCGCCTTGCAGAGCCTGCTCGCCCGGCCGCCCGACCTCGCCGTGCTGGATATCAAGATGCCGCGCATGGACGGGATGGAGCTGCTGCAGCGGCTGCGGCAGCGCACCAGCCTGCCGGTGATCTTCCTGACCTCCAAGGATGACGAGCTGGACGAGCTGATGGGCCTCCGCCTGGGGGCGGACGACTACATCACCAAGCCCTTCTCCCAGCGCCTGCTGCTGGAGCGCATCCGCACCCTGCTGCGGCGCAACGAGGCCTCCCGCGCCGAGGGTTCGGGCGTGGCGGCCACCGGCGTTCTGTCGCGCGGCGACCTGGTGCTGGACGAGACCAAGCACACCTGCCTCTGGAAAGGCCAGCAGGTGCAGCTCACCGTCACGGAGTTCCTGCTGGTCAAGGCGCTCGCCACCCGACCGGGCATGGTGAAGAACCGCGACCAGCTGATCGACGCCGCCTATGGCGAGAACATCTATGTGGACGACCGTACGATCGACAGCCATGTGAAGCGGGTCCGCAAGAAGTTCCGCGTGGTCGATCCGGAATTCTCCCAGATCGAGACGCTCTACGGCATCGGCTACCGATACAAGGAGGCGTGATGCCAGACGGCAGCGCTAGCCTCGGCTCCGCGGCTTCCCCATCGGGCGGTCCCGCCCACGACGCCGTCGCGGCCTCCGCCCGTGATGAGCGGCCGCGCGGCTGGCTGGGCATGCGCCGCAACGTGTCGCCGCTGCTGCGGCGCATCCTGCTGCTCAACGCGCTGCCGCCCTTCCTGCTGGCGACCTCGCTGCTCTACCTCGACCAGTACCAGAACGGGCTATTGGCCGGGGAGGTGCTGGCGCTGCGGACCCAGGCACGGATCTATGCCAATGGCGTGGCCGAGGCCGCCGTCCGCATCCAGGACGACCATCCGGTGCTGGTGCCCGACATCGCCCGGCCGCTGCTGCGCCGCCTGACCGAGCCGAGCCCGGCCACCCAGGCCAAGCTCTTCGACAACAACGGCCTGCTCGTGGCCGACAGCCGGGTGCGGGAAAGCGCCAACGGCAACATCGTCACCGAGCCGCTGCCCCCGCCCAACCCGCCTGGCCCGGTGGGCGGCTTCGCCGACCGGCTGATTACCACGCTGCTGCGCTGGGGCGTGCCGCGCGCACCGGACGACGTGGTGGTGGATGTCGGCCCCGATGCGCCTTCCTTCGACTGGCAGCCGGAATTCAACAACACCGCCGGCGGCCCGGACCGGCGGGAGGAGCTGCGCCTGGCGCTGGAGGGCGGCGTGGACCCCTATGTCCGCCGCACCGCCGACGGGCGGCTGCTGGTGTCCGTGGCGGAGCCGGCGCGGCGCGCCAACCAGCCGGTCGGCATCGTGCTGCTGACCCGCGAGGCGCGGGAGGTGGACCAGCGCCTGATCGAGATCCGCGGCTCGGTGCTGGCACTCTTCTCCATGGCGCTGGTGCTGACGGTCGCGCTGTCGCTCTACCTGAACCGGACCCTGGCCTCGCCGATCCTGGCGCTTGCCTCCGCCGCCCGGGCCATGCGCCAGGGCAAGGGCCGCGCCGGCTCCGTGCCGCAGCGGCTGCTGGAACGGGGCGACGAGATCGGCACGCTGGCCCGTTCCTTCCAGGAAGCCGCCACCGCGCTCTGGGCGCGGGTGGACAGCAACGAGCGCTTCGCTGCCGATGTGGCGCATGAGCTGCGCAACCCGCTCACCTCGGTGCGCTCGGCCATCGAGACGCTCAGGCGGATCGAGAACCCGGAGCACCGCACGCGGCTGCTGGCCATCATCGCCGAGGACGCGGTGCGGATGGACCGGCTGATCGGCGACATCTCCGATGCCTCCCGCGTCGATGCGGAGCTTTCCCGCACGGCGACGGAGCCGGTGGACATCGCGCCCATCCTTTCCGCGCTGACCGAGCTGCACGCCGCGACGCGCGAGAACAGCCCGCTGGGCGAGGACGCGCCGGTCATGGTGCTGGAGGCGCCAGCGAAGGGACTGGTGGTGCGCGGCGTCGAGGGGCGGCTGGTACAGGTCTTCCGCAACCTCCTCGGCAATGCGGTCTCCTTCTCCCCGCCCCGCGGCACCGTCTGGGTGAAGGCGCGCACCACAGGCAACGTGGTGGAATTCGCCGTGGAGGACGAAGGCCCCGGCATCCCCGAGGCGAAGCTGGAGAACATCTTCGACCGCTTCTACAGCGAGCGGCCCAAGGGCGAGCAGTTCGGCCAGCATTCCGGCCTGGGCCTGTCCATCTGCCGCCAGATCGTGGAAGGCCTGAACGGCCGCATCACCGCCGAGAACCGCCGCGGCGAGGATGGCGGCATCGCCGGCGCCCGCTTCGTGGTGCGCCTGCCGAAGGCCTGAGAGCGGTCGGGGCCGGCGTTGCGCCTTCCCCGGGGGAAAGGCTCCGCCTTTCCCCCGGCCCCCCTATCCGCCAGGACACTGCGTGCCCTGGACCCGATGAGTTGGCGCTTGCTGATGCCGGATCGCGCCGGAGAGCCATGCTCTCCGGCCAGCCATGGAGCGCAACGCGGGAACGGCCGGGAGACCGGCCCTGGCATCAGCCGGCGGCCGTCGCGGGGTGGTCGAACCGGCCGTGGCGCAGGAAGTGGAGGCTCTGCCGGATCACTTCCGGGTGGCGCATCATCAGCGTGTGGGTGACGTGCAGCACGATGTGGTCGGCCATTCCTTCCACCCGGGTGCGGGCGACGCAGACGCTGCCGTCGTTCGGCCCGGGCAGGACGAACCAGGAGGCCAGGAGGTTCAGCGCACGGTCGCCGGCGATGACGCCCAGCTCGTAATCCACCGGGCCGAGCAGCGCCGCGAGCGTAGCCTCCGGCGCGGTGACGAGCTGCGCCCCGGCGGGGCCGAAGACGCGGCGGTAGAGGGCCTGCCCGCACAGCAGGTCGGCCAGTTCGCTGCCCGCGTTGGGCGGGCCCAGCATCACCATGCGGCCCAGCGCCAGGGGGCGGTGGCGGGTGATGTAGGCACGCGCCAGCAGCCCGCCCATGGAATGGGCCACCACATGCAGCCGGCCGCCGGGGCGTTGCAGGAAGGCTCCGGCCTCCTCGTGCAGGTCCTCCGCCAGGGCGTCCAGCGGCTTGTGGCGCGCGTCGTAGTCGAGGTTCAGCGTCTCGTAGCCGGCGGCGCGCAGCACCCGCTCCATCACGGACATGGAGGAGGCGCGGCGGGCGATGCCGTGCAGCAGCAGGACCCGCTCCGGAATCGTGGTCGATGGATCTTGCGGGATGGGCGTCACGGGCGTGTGGCCGGCGGGTGCTTCAGCCAGCCGTGTCGCGGCCGGACAGCAGGTTCGCGATCCAGCGGGAGCCGTCATAGGCGTCGCAAAGGATCAGTGCCGCGATGGTCACGGGAATCCCGATGAAGGCGCCGGCGATGCCCCAGAGGAAGGACCAGAAGAAGACGGCGAAGAGCACGATGAAGGGCGAGACGGAGACCGCCCTTCCGGCCAGGCGGGGCTCGACGTAGCTGCCGGACAGGAACTGGATGGTGTTCAGGCCGAGGAAGACGGTCAGCGGCATTTCCCAGGAGTCGAACTGCAGGGCGGCGAAGAAGGTCGGGAAGACCGTCGCCACCAGCGGGCCGAGGAAAGGGATGTAGTTCAGCGCAAAGGCGATGAGGCCCCATTCCACCGGCAGGTCCAGCCCGGCGAGCAGGGCGAAGGCCCAGATGGTCACGCCGGTCAGCGCGCTCATCACGCTACGCACCAGCATGTAGGTCTGCAGCTTCGAGGCCACCCGCGCGCAGGCGTCGAGCAGGCGGCGCCCTTCCCCCCGCCGGCCCATGGCGGCGAGCTTGCGGTGCAGGACCTCCACCTCCAGCATGCCCAGGATGGTGAAGACCAGCGTGACGGTGACGAAGCTCAGGAAGCCCTGGAGCTGCCCGGTCGCGGCCTGGGCGAGCCAGACGACCCAGCGCATGTCGAAATTCTCCGCCATCAGCCCGGCCACGGGAACGCCATGCCCTTCCAGCCATTCCGCTTGGCGGAAGTAGAGGGTCTGGAAGCGCGTCGCGTTGGCGATGACCCATTGCCCTATGCGCGAGAATCCCCAGGCCACCAGCATGGCGAGCAGCATCACCGCGACCAGGGCCACGACCAGCGTGATCACCAGGGCCAGCACCTGCGGCAGGCGCCGTTGCAGCAGGCGCTGCAAGGGCCAGACCACGGCGATGATGAAGAGCGCGAAGGTCGCGGGCACGAAGACCGAGGCGGCCTCGCGGAGCGAGGCGAAGACCAGGACCGCAGCGCAAAGGCCCGTCGTCACGCGGAGCACAGGGTCGCTCATGGTGCGCGAGAGGAAGCCCTGCCCGGTCTCCATGCGGATTCCTCTACCTGCAACCCTGCCATTGGGAAGGCACCGGGCGGATTGTCAATACGCCCCCGGCACGCTTGCCCGGCGGCGGCGGCGGGTTGCAGCATGGCCGGCGACGGCCGGCAGCGTACCGATTCGGGTTGGCTGGTCAGCGGCGACCCGAGGCATGGAGGCGCGCCGGTGCCGGCATTTCCGATCAGGCTTCTCCGCAGGAGCCTGTACATCCTCCTCGGGGCCCTTCTGGCGGCCTTCGCGCTGCGCGTCTGGCAGGTCCAGAGCGGCCCGCCGCTGCGGACCTGGCATCTCTACGTGCCCAGCGAGCTGCGGGCCGGAGAGATCGGGAAGACCGACTGGGCCGGCTATCTGGCGGCGGAGCGGCGCGTCTTCGACTCCGTGCGGCAGGAGGTGATGCAGAAGCTGGAGCCGGAGGAGCGCACGTCGCTCAACCGCTATTTCGAGGGCAGCCCCATCTATCCGCCGCACTTCCGACAGGACTGGAACCATTCCTACGTGCTGGAGCCGGGCGGACCGCCGCGTGGCGCGGTGGTGCTGCTGCACGGGCTGACCGACGCGCCCTACAGCCTGCGCCATGTCGGGCGCTTCTACCGCGCCCACGGCTATGTCGCCATCGGCCTGCGCCTGCCGGGGCATGGCACCGTGCCGGCGGCGCTGACCGACGTGACCTGGGAGGACTGGATGGCGGCCACGCGCCTCGCGGTGCGGGAGGCGCGGCGGCGCGTGCCGCAGGGGCCGATCGAGATCGTGGGCTTCTCCAATGGCGGCGCGCTGGCGATGAAGTACGCCATGGAGGCGCTGGACGATCCGAAGCTGGCTCGGCCGGCGCGGCTGGTGCTGATCTCCCCCATGGTGGGCATCACCGAATTCGCCCGTTTCGCCGGGCTGGCGGGATTGCCGGCCCTGCTGCCACGCTTCGCCAAGGCGAGCTGGCTCGGCATCGTGCCGGAGTTCAACCCGTTCAAGTACAACTCCTTTCCGGTCAACGGCGCGCGCCAGTCCTGGCGGCTGACGCGGGCGTTGCAGGAGCAGGTCAGTCAGCGCGCGCGCGAAGGGCGGCTGGAAGGGCTGCCGCCGGTGCTGACTTTCCAGTCGGTGCTCGACACCACGGTCAGCACGCCCGCCGTGCTGGATGCGCTCTATGCCCTGCTGCCGGCCAATGGCAGCGAGCTCGTGCTGTTCGACCTCAACCGCAACAGCAAGCTAGGCATCCTGCTCAGCCCAAATTCGGAAACGGCGCTGGAGCGCCTGCTGCCGCCTGGACCACGCCGCTACCGCACCGTGGTTGTCACCAATGCCGCGCCGGGACAGGACGCCATGGTGGCGCGGGTGACCGGGCCGGGGAGCACGGAGACGCGGGTGGTGCCGCTGCGCGAGACCTATCCGCGCGACGTCTATTCCCTTTCCCACGTCGCCTTGCCCTTCCCGCAGGGCGATTCACTCTATGGCCAGTTTCCCGATCCGGCCGACGAGGATTTCGGGGTGCATTTCGGGACGATCGCGCCAAAGGGGGAACGCGGTGTGCTGGCGGTCAGCCTGGATGCGCTGATCCGCATGTCCTCCAACCCCTTCTTCGACGAGATGCTGGAGCGGATCGGTCAAGGGCTCGGCGCGCCGCACTGAGAGCGACTGGCCGGGGCCGCGTTCCCCGCTGCGCCGGCCTTCCGGCGCTCAGCCCGCTGCCGGCACCATGACCTCGCGCCGCAGGGACTGGAGCAGCGAACCCGCCAGATCCACCATCGCCTCGCGGACCAGGGTGCCGCGCGGCACATCCACGAGAAGCGGCTTGTTGGCGGCGAGATAGAAGGGCGCCAGCCCTTCCGCCTCGGCGGCGGGCAGGAGGAGCGGCGTGCAGTCCGTCATGATGTGGTGGTGGCCGCCCATCTCCAGCACCTCGCCGGCACGGAAGTCGCGTTCGGTGCGCGCCACCATCACCGCATGGACACGCTGCGTGTCGCTGCCGGAGGCGCGGCCATGCCCCGCCGCGGAAAGCAGCGAGACGGGCGTTTCCAGCCCCATCCAGTGATAGGGCAGGAAGAGGCAGGCATAGCGCGCGTTGCGGCTGACCAGATGGCCCTTGCCGCGCAGCATCTCCCAGACCGGCCGGTCGCCCGCCCGGACCACGACGAAGACGCCGCCACCGAAGCTCACCTCCTCCGGCCGGCGCAGGCAGTTGAACACGTCCACAACGCCGGTGCGGCCGAGGATGCCGCCTTCCTCGCGCGGGATGAAGACATCCGCGAGCTCGGTGATGCGGCAGAGCGGGTAGCTGAGCTCCGGGCGCGAGGGCAGCAGGCCGGTGGAATTGGCCACCACGTTCATCTCGCAATAGTCGGGCGTGGCGCTCTGCGGCAGCCCGGCGAGCGCGGCGGAACGGCGCGCCAGCGTTTCCGCCACATCCTCGTCCAGTATCCACAGATCCGCCAGGGCGGGCGCCTCGCCTTGCAGTTCGGCGCAGGTCACGACGCTGGTGGCGTGATCGAGGACGAAGTCGTATTCGCTGGACTTGCCGGCGGCGACGACCTCGAAGCCCAGCAGCCGCGCCCAGGTGACGAGGCCGATCAGGTTGCTCGGCTGGTCGCCATCCGCCGTGGTGTAGACGAGGCCCCGCTCGACGGCGAGCTGGTTGAGATGCGGTCCGACGACGGAATCCACCTCCTTGCTCACCATGGCGACATGCGCGCCGCGGCGGATCGCCTCCAGCGCCATGCGGGCGCCGGCCTCGGGCTGGCCGGTGGCCTCCACCAGGATGTCGTGCGGCACGGCGCCCAGCAGGGACTGGTCGCGCAGCACCACGACATGGCCGGCGGCGGCGGCCTCGCGCGCGCTGTCCGGCGTATCGCAGATCCGGGCGGCACCGGCGGGGAAGCCGAGCTCCGCCAGCAGTGCCAGCACGCCGTCCGGATCGAGGTCGCAGAGCACCGCCGGCTGCAGGCGCGGGATGGCGCGGATCTGCGCCAGCAGGGTGCGGCTGAAGCCGCCCTTGGCGCCCGTCAGCGCGAAGCGGAAATGGCGGTCGCCGAGGTCGCGGAAAAGGATCTCGTGGTTCACGCCTCCACCTCCTGCCGGGCCACGGCGCGCGGGTTGCGACGCTCCAGCTCCAGCAGCAGGGCGGAGTGGTCCGGGTCGCCCCGACTTTCGATCAGCCCGCGATAGAGGTCGGCGGTGAGCGCCGCATAGGGCACGCTGTCCAGCCCCAGCCGTTCCGCCGCGTCGAGGGCGTTGTCCAGGTCCTTCAGATGCGTGACGCAGCGCCCGCGCGTGGCGAAGTCGCGCTCGATCATGCGCTGCGCATGCAGTTCCAGGACGCGGCTCTCGGCGAAGCCGCCGCGCAGTGCCTCGCGCACCTTGGCCGGATCGGCGCCGCCGCGCACGGCCAGCATCAGCGCCTCGGCCACCGCGCCGATGGTGACACCGACGATCACCTGGTTGGCCAGCTTGGCGAGCTGCCCCGCCCCGGGCGGACCGACCAGCACCGGCCTTCCCATGGCGCACAGCGCCGGCTCGACGCGGGCGAAGGGCTCCGCCTCCCCGCCCGCCATGATGGCGAGCGTTCCGGCCTCCGCCGCCGTGGTGCCGCCGGAAACCGGCGCGTCCACGTGATGCACGCCCCGTTCCGCCAGCCGCGCGGCATGGTCCTGCGCCTCAGCGGGTTTGATGGAGGACATGTCCACCACCACCGCGCCAGGCGGCACGGCCTCCGCCACGCCGCCGCCGAAGAGCACGCGCTCCACCACCGGGCCGTTCTCCAGCATCAGGATCACGGCCTCGGCCTCGGCCTCGCGCACCGCCTCGGCAGCGCTGGCCGCCACATGCGCGCCTGCCTCGGCAAAGGGGGCGGCCTTGTCGGGGGAGCGGTTCCACACCGTCACCTCGTGCCCCGCCGCCAGCACGCGGCGCGCCATCGGGCCGCCCATCAGCCCCAGGCCCAGGAATGCGATCTTCATGCGGCGCTCTGCTTTCCGTTCGGGCGTTGCACTGTCCCGGGGGGAAGGCTCCGCCTTTCCCCCGGACCCCCTATCCGCCAGGAAACTGGGTTTCCTGGACCTTCCATTCGTTGGCGCTCGCCGCGGCCGGATCGCGCCGAAGGGCTGAACCCTTCGGAGACTGCGGATGCCACGAACGTGGAAGTCCTGACGTCCTCCATGAGGCCCGCTCGTCCACATGCGCTTCGGCACGCTCTCCCGGGCAACGCCTCCAACCCGTGCCAACGCAAGGCGGGGTCTGGGGACATACCATGTCCCCAGCGGAGGGGGTCCGGGGGAGGCAGGGCCTCCTCCCGGGGCCGGACACCAGCGATCACGCCTGGCTTCCCGACCTGGCGGCCAGGGCGGACTTGCCGGCACGGCGCCAGCCCAGGAAGGCCGCCGCGAGGGGCCAGAGCAGGAACAGGATGGCGATGGTGGAGATGGTGCCCACCAGCGGGTTGGACCACAGGATGCCGAGCGAGCCCTGGGAGAGCAGCATGGACTGACGGAAGGCGTCCTCTGCCTTGTCGCCGATCACCATGGCCAGGACGAGCGGGGCGATCGGATAGTCCAGCTTCTTCATGACGTAGCCCGCCACGCCGAAGGCCAGCATGATCCAGAGGTCGAAGGCGGAACTGGCGACGGTATAGGCGCCGGCGAGGCAGACCGTGACGATGATCGGGCCGATGATGGTGAAGGGCACCGAGAGCAGCGCCGCGAAGAAGGGCACCGTGGCCAGCACCAGCACCACGCCGATGACATTGCCCAGGTACATCGAGGCGATCATGCCCCAGACGAAGTCCTTCTGCTCGACAAAGAGCATCGGGCCGGGGTTGAGGCCCCAGATCATCAGCCCGCCCAGCATCACCGCCGAGGTGGCGGAGCCGGGGATGCCCAGCGCCAGCATCGGCAGCATGGCGGCGGTGCCGGCGGAATGGTCGGCCGTTTCCGGCGCGATCACGCCCTCCGGCTCGCCCTTGCCGAAGTTGCCGCGGCGGCGGGAGACCTTGCGGGCGATGCCATAGGACATGAAGGAGGCCGCGGTCGGGCCACCCGGGGTGATGCCCATCCAGACGCCGATGGCGCTGCCGCGCAACATGGCGAGGAAGTACCGCGGCATTCGCGTGGCGGCGCGCAGGATCTCCACCGGGTTGAGCTTGGCGCGGACGCTCTTGAACTCCAGCCCTTCCTCCAGCGTCAGCAGCAGCTCGCCGATTCCGAAAAGGCCGATCACCACGACAAGGAAGGAGATGCCCTTGATCAGCGCCGGAATATCGAAGTTCAGGCGCATGGAGCCCGAGACCGTGTCCATGCCCACCATGCCGAAGCCGAAGCCCAGGCAGATGGAGACCAGCGTCTTGAGCGGCGCGCCGCCGCCGAAGGCGATGAAGGAGGCAAAGGCCAGCAGATAGACCGCGAAGTATTCCGGCGGCCCGAAGCGCAGCGCGAAGGAGGTGACGAAGCCCGAGAGCAGCGTGATCACCACCACGCCTACCAGCGCGCCGAAGCCGGCGGACAGGAAGGCATAGGTCAGCGCCTCGGTGGCGCGCCCGTTTCGGGCCATGGGATAACCGTCGAAGGTCGTGGCGACGGAGGAGGGCTCGCCCGGGATGTTGAACAGGATCGAGGTGGTGGAGCCGCCGAAGAGCGCGCCCCAGTAGAGGCTGGTGAGCAGGATGATGGCCGAGACCGGGTCCATCGAGAAGGTCAGCGGCAGCAGCAGCGTCACGCCGTTCGGCGCGCCCAGCCCCGGCAGCACGCCGACCAGGATGCCCAGCAGCACGCCGCCCATGATGATGGCGACGTGATGGAAGGTGAGCACGACGCCGAAGCCGTGCATCAGCGCGTCGAGATTGTCGAACATCGTCCGGTCTCCTCAGGCCAGGCCGAGCCAGACCTCGACCGGCCCCTTGAGGAGCGGCACGAGGAACCAGCGCTCGAAGACCAGCCAGGTCGCGGCGGTGTAGAGCAGCGGCACGGCGATGCTGGCGAGCCAGGAATGCCGCCCCTGCCAACGCATCATGACGAACAGGTAGGCGGCCATGGCGACATACATGCCGAGGGTGAGCGACAGCACCACCAGCGCCAGGATCGAGAGGCCGAAGCGCAGCACGCGGCGGCCGCCCGCGCGGTCCACGAAGACCTCCCGCGTCAGGGCGGTCCGGTTGTACCAGCCCTGCACCGCGATCGCGACGGCGGCGGCCATGACGATCAGGCCGATGCGGAAGGGGAAGTAGCCGGCCTGCGGCCCGTCCTCCGCCCAGCCGTAGTCGAGCTCCATGGCGCCGGTCACGGCGATGGCGCCGAGCAGGAAGACGACGGCCGCCGTGGCCATTTCCATCCGGTAACGCGTCAGCATGGCCGTCGCTCCCTGTCCAGCGTCCCTGACCTCAGTTCACCAGCCACTTCTCGGCGGCGAACATCTCCTTGCCGGACTTCTGCTCCTCCTCCATGAGGGGCTTCATCTGGTCGGGTGTCATGAAGACGGCGCTCTGCACCGTGCGGGCGATGTAGTCCTTCCACTCCGGCGTCTCGGTGACCTTGCGCATCACGTCGGTCCAGAACTCCTGGGCCTCCTTCGACACCTCGGGCGGCAGGAAGACGGTGCGCGGCATGCGGTATTCGTCCACCGCGATGCCCTGGCTGGCGCAGGTCGGGATATCGGCCCAGGACTGCGTCCCGGTCACCTTCCCCGTGGCCGGCAGCGGCTCCTTGCGGAAGACGCAGAGCGGCCGGACCTGGTCGCCGCGCCAGCCGCCGACGCTTTCGGACGGGTTGTTGACGTCGGAATCCACATGCCCGCCGGCGAGCTGCACGCCCGCCTCTCCGCCGCCGCGGAAGGGGATGTAGGTGAAGCGCACGCCGGTCGCCTTCTGGATCTTCAGCGTGAGGATCTGGTCGGTGTCCTTGGTCTGGCTGCCGCCCATCTTCATGGCGCCCGGCTTCTCGCGCGCCGCGGCGATGTAGTCGGCGGCCGTCTTGTAGGGCGCGTCGGCCTTCACCCAGAGCATGAACTCGTCGAAAGCCATGGCGGCCACCGGCACGAGCTGCTCCGGCTTCCAGGCCACGCGGGCGACATAGGGCAGCAGCCATTCGTTGTTGGTGCCGAAGATCACCTTCAGCGGGTCGCCCTGGGAGCCGCGGCCATAGACGAAGCCCTCCGCGCCGGAGCCACCACCCTTGTTGGTGACGACGACGGGCACGTTCAGCAGCTCATGCTTCTGGATCGCCGCCTGGATGGTGCGGGCGAAGAGGTCGGTGCCGCCGCCGGCACCGGAGGTGACGACGAACTCGACGGGGCGGTTCGGTTCCCAGGCCGCCAGGGCCGGGCGTGGCGCCGTCGCCGCCAAGGAGGCGGCGCCCAGCGAGAAGGCGAGCGTCAGCGTCGGGAGAACGCGCATTCTTGTTTCCTCCGGTTGAAAGGCGCGCACCCGTTCCGGGCCTTCGCGCCGTGGTTGGGGCCGATCAGGCGGCGATGCGGCTCGCCGCCATGCGGGAGGCCAGCAGCAGCGCGTTGCGCATGGCGCCGGGATGGGCGATGCCCTTGCCCGCGATGTCATAGGCCGTGCCATGGGCGGCGGTGCAGATCGGGAAGGGAAAGCCGCCCATCAGCGTCACGCCCGCATCGAAGCCGATCAGCTTCATCGCGATCTGGCCCTGGTCGTGGAACATGGTCAGCACCGCGTCGAAATCGCCGCGCCTGGCGCGCACGAAGACCGTGTCCGCCGGGAAAGGCCCGTCGCAGGCGATCTGCTCGCGCTTGCCCGCCTCCACCGCCGGGGCGATCACCTCGATCTCCTCGCGCCCGAAATTGCCGTTGTCGCCGGCATGCGGGTTCAGCCCCGCCACGGCGATGCGCGGGCGGGCGACGCCGGAGGCACGCAGCGCCTCGTCGGTCAGGCGCAGGTTGTCGAGGATGGTCTCCTTCGTCAGCAGCCCGGCCACGTCCTTCAGCGGCACATGCGAGGTGACGCGGGCGTTCCACAGCCCTTCCAGGACGTTGAACTCCTTGGCCACGCCATGGAATCCGATGGTCTCGGCGGAGAAGCCGATCTCGTCCTCGTAGCCCGGCGTGACCAGCCGCATCGCCGCCTTGTTGAAGGGGGTGAAGCAGACCGCATCGGCCTCGCCGGCGGCGGCCATGCGCAGGGCGCGGCGGAAATTCTCGGTGGCGAAGCGGCCGCCGGCCTCGGAGATCTCGCCCAGCCTGATGCCGTCCGGGTCGCCATGGCCGAGATCGATCAGCACTGGCCGGCCGGGGACGCGGCGCGGCATCGACTCGCCATCGCGCACCACATCGACATCCGGGTTGACGCCGGCGAACTCGGCGCCGCGGGCCAGCATGCGGGCATCGCCGATCACGGTGATCTCGGCGGCCTCGCGCACTGCGGGATCGGCCAGGACCTTGGCGGCCAGTTCGGAGGAGACGCCTGCGGCGTCGCCCATGGCCAGGGCGATCCTCGGCCTCGCCAGCAATTGCGCTTCCATGCCGCCCTCTCCCGCTTTCTTGCTTTGGCTTCGTGCCAGCCGTCACATAGAGTATGCTTCACACTGCATACAGTAATCTAGACCTAATGTGGACGGACCGATCCCGTCAAGGCATATCCGGAGGGGCTCGCGCATGGATGAGCATGGATCAGGATCGAAGCCGATGGTCGTATCCGCCCTGATGGACGCAGAGGGACCGGAGAACCTGCCGGCAGGCGGCGGGGACGGGCCGATCGTGCGCCGTCCTCTCCAGGAGGAGGTGGCCGCCCGCCTGCGCGACCTGATCACCCAGGGCACCATCGCCCCCGGCACCCGCATCAACGAGGTCGCGCTCTGTGCCAAGCTCGGCGTTTCCCGCACCCCGTTGCGGGAGGCCGTGCGTATGCTGGCCGGCGAAGGGCTGGTGGAGCTGGTGCCGGCCCGGGGCGCCGTGGTGCGCAGGGTGACGCTGAAGGACGTGACCGACAGCCTGACAGTGCTGCGAAACCTGGAAGGGCTGGCGGGGGAACTCGCCTGCTCCGAGGCCCCCGAGGATGGGGTCGCGCGCGTCGTGGCGCTGCACGAGGCGATGATGGACCGCTATGCCGCCCGGGACCGCATGGCCTATTTCAAGCTGAACCAGGCGATCCACACCGCCATCGTGGCGCTGTCCGGCAATGCCACGCTCATCTGGGCGCATGAGGCGATCCAGGCGCGGATGAAGCATATCCGCTTCATCGGCAATGCCGGGCCGGAGAAATGGGCCGGCGCCGTGGCCGAGCACGAGCAGATGGTCGCGGCCCTGCGGAAGCGCGACGGCGCGGCGCTGGCACGGGTGCTGCAACTGCATCTGGACAAGACGCTGGAACGGGTCCGGGACCAGATCTGAGCCCCTCCCCCAGCGGCTCGCGGAAAGCCCTGGACGCGCAAGAAATGCGGGCATATACCCGCATCGATGATGACGGAATGTTACTGCGTAGCGCTTCGCGTGGCGGCCCGGAAGGTCTCGTCGATCTATGACGAGGCCCTGGCCCCGGCAGGCGTCAACGTGGCGCAGTACAGCCTGCTGCGGCGGATCGGGCATTTCCAGCCCGTCTCGCTCACCGAGTTGGCGCGGCTCAGCCTGCTGGACCGCTCCACGGTCGGGCGCAATGCCAAGCTGCTGGAACGCGACGGGCTGATCCGCAGCGTGGCCGGACGGGACCAGCGCGAGACCGCGCTGGCGCTGACCGAGGCGGCGCAGCAGGTGCTGAGCGACGGCGCGCCGCTGTGGAACAAGGCACAGGCGGAGGTCGAGGCGCTGCTCGGCGAGGAGGGCGCCCGCAACCTGCGCGCCCTGCTGCATGACCTCTGACCCTTCGCCTTCCGCATCCAACCAGCCCGCCCGGCCGGGCACCCACAGGGGAAACGCCATCATGATCTCCACCGCCTTGGCCACGGGCCTGCGGCAGAAGGGCATCCATTACGGCTGGGTGGTCGCGGGGGCGACCTTCCTGACCATGCTTGCCACCGCCGGGGCCATGGGCTCGGCCGGGGTGATGATCGAGCCCTTGCAGCAGGAATTCGGCTGGCAGAACGCCGATATCTCCACCGCCTTCGCGCTGCGCCTCGCCCTGTTCGGGCTGATGGGGCCCTTCGCCGCCGCCTTCATGAACCGCTTCGGTGTGCGCAGCGTCATCCTCTGCGCCCTGGCGCTGATTTCCGCCGGGCTGCTCGGTTCGCTGGTGATGCGGGAGCTGTGGCAGCTCGTGCTGCTCTGGGGCGTCATCGTCGGCATCGGCACGGGGATGACGGCGATCGTGCTGGGCGCCACCGTGGCCACGCGCTGGTTCTCGGAACGGCGCGGCTTCGTGGTCGGGCTGCTCACCGCCAGCAACGCCACCGGGCAGCTCGTCTTCCTGCCCATCCTGGCCAGCCTCAGCACGGCCTATGGCTGGCGCACCGCACTGGTCTTCGTGCTCGGCACGCTGGCCTTCGCCATGGTTGTGGTGCTGCTGCTGATGTGCGACCGGCCCGCGGATCTCGGCCTTACGCCCTATGGCACCGCCGTGCAGCAGGCCGCGCCGCCGCGCGAGCAGGGGCTGGGCAACCTGCTCCTCTCTCCCATCCGCGTGCTGCGCGAGGCGGCGGGCAGCTATACCTTCTGGGTGCTGTTCCTGACCTTCTACGTCTGCGGCCTCAGCACCAACGGGCTGATCCAGACGCACTGGATCGCGCTCTGCGGCGATTACGGCGTGGCGGCGGTTGGGGCGGCGAGCATGCTGGCGGTGATCGGCATCTTCGACTTCGCCGGCACGATCCTGTCCGGCTGGCTGTCCGACCGCTATGACAACCGCTGGCTGCTGGCCTCCTACTACGCCTTCCGCGGGCTGTCGCTGCTCTACCTCCCCTTCACCGAGTTCAACGTCTATGCCCTTTCCGTCTTCGCGGTGGTCTACGGGCTGGACTGGGTGGCGACCGTACCGCCGACCGTGCGCCTCGCTGCCAACCGCTTCGGACCAGAAAAGGCGGGGCTGGTCTTCGGCTGGGTCTTTACGGGGCATCAGCTCGGCGCCGCCACCGCCGCCTTCGGTGCCGGGTTCAGCCGGACCGAGTTCTCGACCTACCTGCCTGCCCTCTATGTCGCCGGCAGCTTCTGCCTGGTGGCCGCCCTGCTGGTCACCACGCTCTACCGCCGGCCCAGTCTGCAAGCGGCGGAGTAAGGGCGCCACCCCCGGCGGCACGGCGCCTGTGGTTGCCTCCGGTCGGCGCGGAGGCAGGCCTGGCGCCGTGACGGGCCGGCAGCCTCCGGCCCGCCCCCGTCAGGCGTCGATGCCGTCGCTGCTGTTGTTGCCCAGCAGCCCACGGCGCCGCGCCCAGGTGCCGTAGAGACGCGGCCCAAGCAGGGCGAAGGCGGCGATGACCAGTAGCGCCAGCGAGATCGGACGGGTGAGGAAGACCGTCCAGTCGCCCTGGCTGATGGTCAGCGCCTGGCGCATCGCCTGTTCCGCCATGGGCCCCAGGATCATGCCGATCACCACGGGCGCGGTGGGGAAGTCGAAGCGGCGCATGAACATGCCGATCGTCCCGATCACATAGAGCAGGATCAGGTCGGTGACGCTGTTGCTGATGCCATAGGTACCGATCGTGGCGAAGACCAGGATGCCCGCATAGAGCTGCGGCGTCGGGATGGTCAGGATGCGCGCCCAGAGTCCGACGAGCGGCAGGTTCAGCACCACCAGCATGACATTGGCGATGTAGAGCGAGGCGATCAGCGTCCAGACCAGCTCGGGCTGCGAGGTGAAGAGCAGCGGCCCGGGCTGGATGCCGTAGGACTGGAAGGCGTTGAGCATGATGGCGGCCGTGGCCGAGGTCGGCAGGCCGAGGGTGAGCATGGGCACGAGGATGCCGGCGGCGGCGGCATTGTTGGCGGCCTCCGGCCCGGCCACGCCCTCGATGGCGCCGGTGGTGCCGAACTCCTTCTCGTATTCCGGCTTCACCATCCGGCGCTCGGCGTAATAGCTCAGCATGGTCGGCATCTCGGTGCCGCCCGCGGGCATGACGCCGAAGGGAAAGCCTAGCGCCGAGCCGCGTATCCAGGGCCAGAAGGAGCGCCGCCAGTCGGTGCGGCTCATCCAGAGGCGGCCGACGGGGCGGACCACCTGCTTTCCTTCCACATGCCGCCAGGCGAGGTAGAGCGTCTCCCCCACCGCGAAGAGGGCCACGGCGACGAGCACCACGTCGATGCCGTCGAGCAGGTCGATCATGCCGAAGGTCATGCGCGGCTGCCCGGTCTGCAGATCGACGCCGACGAGGCCCAGCATCAGGCCGAAGGCGAGCGAGACAAGGCCGCGCAGCGCCGAGCCGCCGAGCACGGCGGAGACGGTGACGAAGCAGAGCACCATCAAGCAGAAATACTCTGCCGGGCCGAGCTTCAGCGCCAGTTCCACCAGGATCGGGCCGAGAAAGGAGATGCCCAGCGTGCCCACCGTGCCGGCGATGAAGGAGCCCACCGCCGCCGTCACCAGCGCCGGGCCGGCGCGGCCGTTGCGGGCCATCTTGGCGCCTTCCAGCGCGGTGATGATGGAGCCGCTCTCGCCCGGCGTGTTCAGCAGGATCGAGGTGGTGGAGCCGCCATACATGGCGCCGTAGAAGACGCCGCAGAACAGGATGAAGGCGCCGGTGGCCGAGACCTTGAAGGTGATCGGCAGCAGCAGCGCGATGGTGAGCGCCGGCCCGATGCCCGGCAGCACGCCGACGGCGGTGCCGAGGAAACAGCCGAGCAGCGCCCAGCCGAGATTGGCCGGCGACAGCGCGTTGCCGAAGCCGAGCGAGAGGCCCGAGAGCGTGTCCATGGGGTCAGAGGATCCCTTCCAGCACGCCCGCACCGATATTGACGCCGAGCAGCCGGCTGAAGGCCAGGTAGGCGAGCAGCGTGACCACGGCGCCGATCAGCAGGTCACGCAGCGGATGGCGCGAGCCGAAGGCGGCGCAGACCAGGACGTAGAGGATGGTGGAGGCGATGACGAAGCCGAGCCAGTCTATCAGCGCGACCTGCACGACCAGCCCCGCCGCCAGCAGGCCCAGCGACCGCCAGTTGACCGGCGGCGGGTCCTGCATGTCCTCCAGCCCATGGCTCCAGCCGCCGCGCAGGGCCGAGGCGCAGAGGCCGGTGCCCAGGGCGAGCAGCAGCGCCGCCACCAGCCAGGGGACCAGCGCGGCGCTGACCTCCGCATAGACGGGGGTGGGCGGGATGACGAGGGCCTGCCAGGCCGTCAGCAGGCCCAGCCCCGCCACCCCGAGCCCGACCAGGAGGTCGGACCGGGCGGTGTGCCTCATGCCGCGAGCCCGAGATCCTTGAGGACGGATTCGGTGGTCTTCGTGTCCTCCGCCAGGAAGGTCTCGAATTCCTTGCCGGCCAGGAAGTCGTCGTCCCAGCCGCGCGTTTCCAGCAGCTGCTTCCAGGCGGGCAGGCCGTGCAGGGCGGTGACGAAGCGGATCAGCGCCTCGTGCCCGTCGGGCTTCAGCCCAGGCGGGCCGAAGACGCCGCGCCAGTTGGTGGCCACCACGTCGAGCCCGCTTTCCTTCAGCGTGGGCACGTTCGGGTCGGTGCGCTTCTCGCCGGAGGTGGCGAGCGCGCGCAGGCGGCCGGCCTTCACCTGCTCGGAGAACTCGGCCCAGCCGGAGATGCCGGCCTTCACCTGCCCGCCCAGGATGGCGGCCATGGCCGGGCCGCCGCCGGCGAAGGCGACGAAGTTCGCGTCCTTGGCCGAGCGGCCCATGGCCTTGATGAGCTGGCCCAGCACGATGTGGTCGGTGCCGCCGGCGCTGCCGCCCGCCACCGGCACGGCGCGCGGGTCGGCCTTCAGCGCCGCGGCGAACTGGCCGACATCCTTGTAGGCGCTGTCGGCAGGCACCACGATGGCGGCGGCCTCGGCCGTCAGCCGGGCGACCGGGGCCACGTCCTTGAGGCTGTAGGGCGATTTGTTGCTGATCGCGGCGCCGACCATGATGCTGCCGCCGACCAGCAGGCTGTCCGGCTTGTTGCGCCGCTGCGAGATGAAACGGGGCAGGCCGACCATGCCGCCGGCGCCCCCGACATTCTCGAACTGGAAGGTTTCCACCAGCCCGCCCTCGCGCGCCACCTGCTCGATGGCGCGGCCCAGGCCGTCCCAGCCGCCGCCGGGATTGGCGGGGACGAACATGTGCAGGCTGCGGAACATCGGCGCCGCCTGGGCGGGGCGGGGCAGGCCGACAAGCAGCGCGGCGCCGGCGGAGGGCGCCAGCAGGGAGGAAAGCAGGAGGCTGCGACGGAGCACGGTGACGTTTCCCATTGTTGTCGTGTTGTGACGTCAGCTTAACAAGCGGGCCGGAAAGGGCAATTCACGGGAAGGGTTCATGCCGCGTGGCTTGCGCCCGGAGGGGTGGTTGTGAATCTTGGGTCTCTGGATTCGGGGGATTGTGGATGCGGGCATGCGTACCGGGGGCGGTGGGCCTTCTGGCCCTCTCCCTGCTGGCCGGCATCGCAGCCTTCCTGCCCGCCGGTCCGGGGGCATGGGCCGCGACGCCGCCGCGCCAGCCACAGGCTCCGGCCCGCGCGGCGGAGCGCGAGGCGGTGGTGCAGAACGCCACCGACATGCCGCTGCGGGAACTGTACCTGCGGCCGGAGGGCGCCGCGGAGCGCGGGGCGGACCGGCTGGGCAACGAGATGCTCGGCCCGGACGCCAGCACGCGGCTGCGCCTCGGCCGGGGGCGGGAATGCGTCTTCGACGTGACGGCGGTCTTCGCCGACGACTCGGAGGAGAAGCGGGCGCGGCAGGACCTGTGCCGCAACCCGCGGCTGGTCTTCGGCGATCCCGCGGTGCCGAAGCGGTCGCTGCTGATCGAGAACCGTTCCGGCCAGGCGCTGCGGGAGCTCTATGCCCTGCCCGCCGGGCGGCAGCGCGACCAGAATGGCACCCAGAGTGGCTCCCAGAGTGGCACCCAGAATTGGGGCGTGGACCGGCTGGGCGAGGAGCCCGTAGGGGATGGGGAAACCTTCCGCCTGACGCTGCGCGTGCCCGACTGCCGCGTGGACCTGCGGGCCGTCTATGAGGATGACGAGGCGGAGGAGAAGCGCGGGGTGGATGCGTGCTCGGTGCGGAACCTGGTCTTCGACGGCAGCGGCGTGCCGCACCCGCCGGAGATCCCGCTGAGCTTCCTGAACCGGCACGACGCGCCGGTGGCGGAACTCTACATCTCCGGCACCGACAAGGACGAATGGGGCCCCGACCGGCTGGAAACGCCGCTGGAGCGCGGCGGCCGGCGGCGGCTGGACATCGCGGTGGACTGCACCGCCGACATGCGCATCGTCTTCCCCAATGGCGCGGCGGAGGAGCGGCGGGAGGTGGATCTCTGCGCCGAGACGCTGATCGTCTTCCGCCCCGGCTGGACCGTGGCCGCGCGGCTGGATGCCGGGCTGGCGGAACCGCCGCCGCCGCGCCCGGGCAGCCTGCGCCTGCGCAACGCCGCGCGGGTGCCGGTGGTGCAGCTCTACGTCGATGCGCCCCGGAAGGAGGATGCGGCCGGAGAACCCGAACGGGGGCCGGACCGCCTGGGCCGCAACGTGCTGGGGGTGGGCGAGACGCTGGACCTGGCGCCGCCGGAGCCCGGCGCCTGCGCCGCGCGCCTGCTGGCCGTGCTGCGGGACGGGACCGAGATCCGCCGCGATGCCATCGATCTGTGCTCCGGCCAGGAACTCGCCCTGCGATGAAGTCCCCTCCCCTGCGATCCGGCACCCTGCGGTCCGGTCCCGTTCCTTCCGGCTGGATGGCGGCCCTGGCTTTGCCCGTGCTGCTGCTGGCCGCCATGCCCGCCGCCGCCCAGGCGCCCCACGCCATCCCCGTGACGCTGCGCGGCAACTGGTTCGCCGGTTCCTGCGAGGCGCCGGAGGCGATGCTGGCGCTGACCGCCCGCTCCGCCGCCCGGATCGGCAAGGAACCCTCGCGGCTCGACCGCTTCACCGCGCTGCGCGACATCCCCGGCTGGCTGCTCGGCACCTCCGAGGGGGTGGAAGCCCCGCGCCTGCTGCTGCGCGCCCGCGATGCCGGGCTGGAAACGGCGGAGCCCGATGCCAAGACGCTGGACGCGAACCTGCCCGGCGATGTCCCGGTGACCGCCTGGCGCCGCTGCGAGCCGCCGCCCCTGGCCTGGATGCTGCGGCATGGCGAAGGGGCCGCCGTGCTGGGGGCGGTGGAACGGATGGAGGCGGGCTGCGTGCCCGGCGCCACCGCCCTGGCCTGCGCGGAGGCGGTGGTCGCGGCGGCGGACGTGTCGGGCGACCGGCTGCTCGGCCCGGCGGAGATCGCCCGCATCGCGCGTGGCCTGGGCTGGATGATCGCCGTGCGGGCGGGCACGGCGGGGGATGACGACCTGATCTCCGTGGGCGGGCCGTTGCTGGGCGGCCTGGCTGCCGCCCGCGTGATGGTGGGCAGCCTGGATTATGACGGGGATGGCAGGCTCTCGGCCCGGGAACTGGCACAGGACCGGAGCGGCCCCGCCTCTCCGCCCGTCGCCGGGACCTCCCCTGGCACCCTGCCCGGTGCCGCGCAGGGTTCCCCGGCCCTGGGGGCCGCCGCGGGCCGGCCGCTGAAGCTGGACGGGCTGGAACAGGGGGCCGGGCTGCTGCGGGATCTGCTGGACGGGCTGCTGGACGGGGGGTAGCCGCCGGATAGGAGGCGCTGTAACCTCCTGACATTCACTCATGAAGGTAAGTTTCGCCGTTCGTCTTCTGTTTCAGCATTCCGTCGCCCTGGCCGTCCGGCCTCGGCCCCTGCCCTTCCGCCGTGCCGCCCGCGCCGGCGGACCGGTTCCGTCGCCCTGGCTTCCGCGCCCCGGCCCCCCGTTCGATCGCGCCACCCCGTCCCGGGCCTGCCCGGCCTCCGGGGCCCGGCGCGCTGAGGTCTGAACCGCCATGTCGATGCTGAACACCGCCGCCGCGGTGCTGCGCTGCTTCTCGCCGGCCCATCCGGAACTGACCACCTCCGAGGTGGCGGACCTGCTGCACCTACCGAAGAGCAATGCCTCCCGCGTGCTGCGCGCGATGCGGGAGGCCGGCTTCATCGATGCCGTGCCCGGTTCCCGCCGCTACCGCCCAGGGCTGCTGCATCTCGAACTGGGGCAGGTCCTGCGGAACGGCTCCATCCAGTGGCGGGAGGCGCAGGCGGTGCTGCTGCGCCTGTCGCGGCTCGGGCGGATGAGCGGCGAGGTCAGCCTGCTGGACGGGGCGGAGGTGGTGCGGCTGCTGCGGATGAAGGACGGCCTGCCGGTGCCCCCGGCGCCCGGACGCGCCGCTGCCTGGGATGACGCGGCCGGGCTGGCGCTGCTGGCACGGCTGCCCGGGGCCGCCCTGCCAGCCCTGCTGGCCCAGGTGCCGCCGCAACCCGGGGCGGAGGCGGTGGCCCGGACCCTGGAGGCGGCACGGCGGGAAAGCTTCGTGCGCCTGCCGAGGCCGGAGGAGCGGATGGAAAGCCTGGCCTTCGCCGTGCTCGACCCGGCGCGGGAGGAAGCTATCGCCATCAGCCTGCTGGTGCCCGACCTGTCCTATCCCGAGGGCCAGAGGCTGCTGCCGGCCATCCTGACCGAGATGCGGAGCCTCGCGGCCCTGATCGGCGACCGGGACCTGCTGCGCGGCCTCGCCCCGGCCCAGCCCCGCGCCGCCTGAAACGGCGATCTTCGCCGGTTGCTCGTCATGGGTGCGGGCGTTGCGCCTTCCCGGGTGAAAGGCGCTGCCTTTCCCCCGGACCCCCTATCCGCCAGGACCCTAAGGGTCCTGGACCTCCCGTTCGTTGGCGCCCGCTGATGCCGGATCGCGCCGGAGAGCATCGCTCTCCGGCGAACTGCCGATGTCACCAGCGCGGACACGATCTCTTCTCCTTTTCGGGAGACCCGCGTCGCCACCTGCTCCCAGGGATCGAGCCGCAGGCTGACGGCCACCACGCAGAGCCAACGCAAGCCCGGGGACCGGCTTCGGTCCCCGGCGGAGAGGGGGTCCGGCGGGAGAGGCAGAGCCTCTCCCCCGGGGACTGGACGCAACGCACCGCCTGAATAACGCGCCCGGCCGGGATGACCTCCGCGATGCCGGCTGGCCAGGGAGAAACGGCTGCGCCAGGAGGGGGCGTGCCGACCGAAACGCTGCGACCCTCCCCCCGATTCCGGCGCCTCTGCTTCGGGCTGTTCTGCGCCCTGACCGGGCTGCTGCTGGCCTGGCTGGCCTGGCGGACGATGGCGCCAGGCGGCTGGACGGGGTGGGAGATCCTGGGCTTCGCCGCCTTCCTCGGGCTGCTCCCCTGGGCGGCGCTCAGCGCGGTGAACGGGGCGATCGGGGGCGCCTTGCTGCTGGGGTCGCGCGATCCGGCGGCGGCGGTGATGCCGCAGCTCCGTGTGGCGCCGGTCCATACGCCCCTGGCACCGCCCGGACTCAGGACAGGCATCCTCTGCTGCGTGCGGGACGAGCCGGTGGAGGCTGTGCTGCCGCCAGTGGAACGGCTGCTGGCCGGGCTGGAGGCCACCGGGGCGGGCGGGAGCTTCACCTTCTGGCTGCTCTCCGACACGCGCGACGATGCGCTGGCGGCGCGGGAGGCGGCGGGCGTGGCGGCTCTGGCGCTGCGCTTTCCCGGGCGGGCGCATTACCGGCGGCGGCGGGAGAATACCGGCTTCAAGGCCGGGAACGTGATGGAGTTCCTGGACCGCCATGCCGGGGGGCTGGACCTGTTTCTTTGCCTGGACGCGGATTCCGGGATGACCGCCCCGGCGGTGCTGCGGCTGGTCGGCTGCATGGAGGCCGATCCGCGGCTGGCCATCGTGCAGCCGCTGATCGTCGGTCGTCCGGCGGAATCGGCCTTTCCCCGGCTGTTCCAGTTCGGGATGCGGGCGGGGATGCGGGCATGGGCCACGGGGCAGGCCTGGTGGCAGGGGGATGAGGGCCCCTACTGGGGGCACAATGCCGTGCTGCGGATCGCGCCCTTCCGCGCCCATGCCCGGCTGGCGCCCTTGCCCGACGGACGGCCCGTCCTGTCGCACGATCAGGTGGAGGCGGTGCAGCTCCAGGCCGCCGGGTGGAAGGTGCGGTGCCTGCCGGTGGAGGAAGGCAGCCTGGAAGGCAATCCGCCGACCCTGCCGGATTTCCTGGCGCGCGACAGCCGCTGGGGCGAGGGGAACATGCAGTACTGGCGCCTGCTCCTCCGCCCCGGCTTGCGGGCCATGGGGCGGTGGCAGCTGCTGCAGGCGATCCTGCTCTTCGCCGGGGCGCCTCTCTGGGTGCTGCTGGCCGTGGCGGCGGTGGGCAATGTGGCGGCCGGCGGCGGCGAGGCCACGCCCCGGGCGGCGCTGGCCCTGCTGCTGGGGGCGACCTGGCTCTGCACCTATGCGCCGAAGCTGATGGGCTATGCCGAGCTGCTGCTCCGGCCGGGCCGGGCGGCGCCCTATGGGGGGCGGGGCGCCGTGCTGCGGGGGGCGGGGGCGGAGATCCTGTTCACCACCCTGCTCGACCCGGTCAGCCTGCTGAACAAGGCGCTGGTGCTGATCGCCCTGCCCTTCGGGCGCCAGGGCGGCTGGGGGGTACAGCGGCGCGAGGCGCGGGGGCTGCGATTGCGGGAAGCGCTGCGGCGGCTCTGGCCGCATACGCTGCTGGGCGTCCTGCTGCTGCTGGCGCTGGGCCTGCATTCCCTGGGCGCCCTGCTCTGGGGGCTGCCCTTCCTGCTGGGCCTCGCCCTCGCCGTGCCCTTCGGGCTGCTGACCGCCGGCCCGCGCTTTTCCGCCCTGCTGCGCCGGCACGGGATCGCGGCGACGCCGGAGGAGCGGGCTGGCGGCCTGGGGTGACGGGCAACGGCTTCTCCCTGCCGCTCCGCGGCCGGCGGCCCGGGGCGGAGCAACGCCGGGGGTGTGAGGCAGGAGGGGCGGCCGGGGGGCCTGTCCGGCGGCGGGGGCCCTTCCCCTGGCGGCGCCGAGCGCCCAACCTCGTCACGGCCATGACAGCGGATCCCTGCAACCTCGACCTCAACCTGCTGCGCGTCTTCGACGCGGTGGCACGGGAGCGGCACGTCACCCGGGCGGCGGCGCGGCTGAACCTGTCGCAGCCGGCCGTGTCCAATGCCCTGGCACGGCTGCGGACGATGCTGGGCGACGAGCTGTTCCTGCGCGCGCCGGGCGGAGTGGAGCCGACGGCGCTGGCCATGTCGCTCGCCGGGCCGGTGGCGGAGACGCTGGAGAAGCTGCGCGAGACCCTGGCGGCGCAGGCGCCTTTCGAGCCGGCGGTGTCCGAGCGGGTCTTTCCCGTGGCGATGAGCGAATATGCCGAGGCGATCCTGGCGCCCCCGCTGCTGGAGCGGATGACGCGCGAGGCGCCGGGCTGCCTGCTGGCGATCCGCCATGGCGACCGCACCAATGCCGAGGCGCTGCTGGAAGCCGGCGCGGTGCACCTGGCCATCGGCGTGCTGCCGGAACCGCCCAGCCTCTACACGCGGCTGCGGCTGCTGCCGGAGGAGTTCTGCGTGCTGCTGCGGCCCGACCATCCGCTCTGCGAGGGGGAGCTGACGGTGGAGCGCTTCACCGCCTTCCCGCACCTGCTGCACTCGCCCAACGGATCGCGCGACGGGGCGCTGGACGAGCCGCTGCGCAAGGCGGGGCATCCCCGGCGCCTGGGGGCGGTGGTGGCCCATCTGGCGGCGGTGCCAGAGATCCTGAAGCGCACCGGGATGGTGATGACGCTGTCCGCCCGCCTCGCGCACCGCATGGCGGAGGCGCATGGGCTGGTGCTGCGGCCGGTGCCGGTGGAGATCCAGCACACGCGGCTGTCGATGATCTTCCATCGGCGCTTCGAGGCGGATGGCGGCCATGCCTGGCTGCGCCGGCTGCTGCTGGCGGTGGCGCGGGAGGTAGGCGCGGCGAAGGGCGGCGAGACGGCCGGCCCGGAGGAGCGAGAGGCGCACACCTTCCAGGCTTCTATCACAAACATGTGATAGGCTGGGAAGGGACTGGGCGAGACGGTTTCATACGGTCAGAGTATTCTCAATTCCGAACCGTTTTCTGGAATTGAAGACGAATCGATGATGAATCCGCCCTAGACCGCTGACGCCTCCCCGCGCGACCGACAGGTTGCCGCCCATGCCGATTCGCCGCTCCGGAAGGGGACGGGCGTGGCTGGAGGCGGGGCCGTGGGCAGACATCGCGGGGGCCGTCATCGCTCTGGGCTTGGGAACAAGCACCATCCCGTCATCGCTCCCGTCTGCCTCGGCTTTTCCGCCCTGGCACGGCGCTCGACTGGAGGCCTTCCATGGCCGACACCAGCTACGCCCCGTCATCCCCTTCCCTTGGCCGTCCCGTCCGCGGGGGCGCGCACCCGCCCTGGCCGGAACGTGATGCCGGCCGCCCGGCGCGCCGCTTCCTGCTGGCCTTCCTGGGCCTCTTCCTGGGCGGGATCGGCGCGCTGGCCGGGTTGCACATGGCGCTGGCCCACCAGGCGCTGCTGCCGCCCCCGCCGCTGGCGGCCACCGACTGCATCGACGGCAAGCTCGCCCTGCTGCGGGACGCACCGCTGGAGGACCGCACGCTGATCGCGGTCGGCTCCTCCGTCACCTGGCGCAACCTCGACATGGGACTGCTGGAGCGGCGGCTGCCGGGGGTGCGGGCCTACAACGCCGCGCCCTGCTTCCTGCATGTGGACCAGACGGCCTTCCTCACCGGACTGCTGCTGGAACGCGCGCCGCAGCTGCGCACCGTACTCTCCGTGATGGCGCCGCGCGACTTCGAGAGCTGCGGCCCGCAGGACGCCGCCTTCGTGGACGAGGATCTCGCCCGCGCCTATCTCGCCGGCCAGGTGCCGGGTTGGCTGCCCTATGTCACCGGCTTCCGCCCGCTCTACCTGGCGCGGGAGGCGCTCGCCCGCTGGCGCGGCACCTCGCTCTCCCCCAAGGATGCGATAGCCGACCCGCTGGGCTCCAGCATCCTGGTGCGCCCCGCTTCCTACCAGCCGGCGCCGGTGCTCGATCCCGACTGTTTCGCCGCGCTGCGCGGCTTCGATGCGATGCTGGCGGACAGGGGCGTGACGCTGGTGGTGGCGACGCTGCCGGCCAAGCCGGAATGGAGCCGGCTCCACGATCCGCAGGGCCGGCTGGTGCGGAGCTGGACGCAGGCGGTGACGGCGGCGCTGGGCGGCGATGCCCGGCGCGTGATCGACGGACGCGCCCTGCCCTGGCCCGATGCGCGCTTCGCCGATGCGGCGCACCTGCTCTACCCGAACCACCGCGACTTCACGGCGCATCTGGCGCGCAGCCTGGCGGAACGCCGCCTCGCCGGCGGATCGGCGGAGTAGCCGGCCATGCTGTTCAACTCGCATGTCTTCATCCTGGGCTTCCTGCCGGCCACGGCGGCGGGCTTCTTCCTTTGCGCGCGCCTCGCCGGGATGCAGGGCGCGCGGCTGTGGATGCTGCTGGCCTCGCTGGTCTTCTATGGCTGGTGGAGCGTGGAGTTCCTGGGTCTGCTGCTGCTCTCGATCCTGGCCAACCACGCGCTCGGCCGGATCATCCTGCGGCTGCGGCACCGCCGGCCCGGGCTGGCGCGGTGGCTCGTGGCGCTGGGCGTCGGCGGCAACCTGCTGCTGCTCGGCTGGTACAAGTATGCGGGCTTCCTGGCGCGGAACCTGGACGCTCTGACGGGGCTGAACCTCGCTCTGGATGCGGTGGTGCTGCCACTCGCCATCTCCTTCTACACCTTCGTGCAGATCGCCTATCTGGTGGATTGCGGCCGCGGCCGCAGCGAAGCCTATGGCCTGCTCGACTACGCGCTCTTCGTCACCTTCTTCCCGCATCTCATCGCAGGGCCGATCGTGCATCACCACGAGCTGATCCCGCAGTTCCGCGCGCCCCGGACCTTCCGCTTCCGCAGCGAGGACGCGGCGGCGGGACTCGCGCTCTTCGTCACCGGGCTGGTGAAAAAGATGCTGCTGGCCGATCCGGTGAGCGCGCTGGCGACGCCGGTCTTCGCCGGGGCGGCGCAGCCGGGCATGGCCGAGGCCTGGATGGCGGTGCTGGCCTTCTCGCTCGGCCTGTATTTCGACTTCTCGGCCTATTCCGACATGGCCATCGGGCTGGCACGGATCTTCGGCATCCGCTTCCCGCACAACTTCAACTCGCCCTACAAGGCGCTCTCCATCAGCGATTTCTGGCGGCGCTGGCACATGACGCTGTCGCGCTTCCTGCGCGACTACGTCTACATCCCCCTCGGCGGCAACCGGCAGGGACCGGCGCGGCGGCACCTCAACCTCGTGCTGACCATGCTGCTCGGCGGGCTGTGGCACGGTGCCGGCTGGACCTTCCTGGTGTGGGGCGCGCTGCATGGCGGCTACCTCGTCGTCAACCACCTCTGGAACGGCACGGGGCGGCGCCTGTCCCCGCTGGCGGCACGGGCGCTGACGCTGCTGGCGGTGATGTTCGCCTGGGTCTTCTTCGCCGCGCCCGGGCTGGCCGAGGCGGGCTCGGTCCTGTCCGGCATGGCGGGGGCGCGGGGGCTGGCGCAGCCGGAAACGCTGGCGGCGCTGGAGATGCTGCGGCATGGTGGGATCGCCGCGCTGCGCGACCACCTGGGCGGGCTCGGCGCGCTGATCTCGCTTTCCTGGGGGTTGGCGGTGCTGGCGCTCGGCAGCGTGCTGGTGCTGGCGGCACCGAACTCGCAGGAGATCGTGGACGGCACCCCGGATGGGCGCGAGGCGCGCCTCCCGGCCCGCCTGCCGCGCTTCCGTCCGGGTCCGGTCAGCGGCGGGCTGGCGGCGATGGCCCTGCTGCTCGCCATGATGCTGATGGCGAATGTGCGGGAGTTCGTCTACTTCCAGTTCTGATCCGTGGTGTTCCGGCGTGGCGCTTCGTGGCCAGCCCCGGGGGAGAGGCGCTGCCTCTCCACCCGGACCCCCTCTCCGCCAGGACGCTGCGCGCCCTGGACCCGGGGAGTTGGTTCCGGATGGTTGCCGTCAGCCTTGCAGCGGCCGTCGCCGGAGAGCCATGCTCTCCGGCGTGATCCGGCGCCAGCAACAGCCAGCGAATGGAAGGTCCAGGAAACTCGGTTTCCTGGCGGATAGGGGGTTATCGGGGGAAAGGTGGCACCTTTCCCCCGGGCCGGACGCGCAACGCCCGGGAACAGCCACGCTCAGCCCCGGCGCGGCGGGATGGTGCAGGAGGAGCGGACGAGGAAGCGCTTCTCCCGCCCGTTGTCGAGCGAGAACATGCCGCCGCGGCCGGGCACCACGTCGATCAGCAGGTCGGTATGCTTCCAGGCCTCGTACTGCGCCGCGCCGATGTAGAAGGGTGCGCCGCCGATCTCGCCCAGCAGCACGTCGCGCTCGCTGACGATGAAGTCGCCCTGCGGGTAGCACATGGGCGAGGAACCGTCGCAGCAGCCGCCGGACTGGTGGAACAGCACCGGGCCGTGATCCGCCTGGATCTCGGCCAGGAGCTCCAGCGCGGCGGGCGTGGCGCGCACGCGGTCCGGCCTGGGGTCTGCCTGGGTCATGGGCACGGTCCTCCGGGGTTGTGGGGAGGGGGCGGCCCCCTCCCCGCCCATCATGCCGCGAGATCGAGCACGACGCGCCCCTCGATCTGGCCCTTGTGCATCCGGTCGAAGATCTCGTTGACCTTCTCCAGCGGCTCGGTGCTGACGGTGGCCTTGACCAGCCCATCGCCGGCGAAGTCGAGGGATTCCTGCAGGTCGAGCCGCGTGCCGACGATGGAGCCGCGCACGGTGATGCCGTTCAGCACCATGTCGAAGATCGGCAGCGGGAAGTCGCCCGGCGGCAGGCCGTTCAGCGACACCGTGCCGCCGCGCCCGACCACGCCCAGCGCCTGCTCGAAGGCCTTGGGCGAGACGGCGGTGACCAGCACGCCCCGGGCGCCGCCGCCGGTGTGCTTCTTCACCGCCGCGGCCGGGTCCTCGTGCCGCGCGTTCACGGTGAGGCTGGCGCCGAGGCGGCGAGCCAGGTCGAGCTTCGCGTCGTCGATGTCCACCGCCGCGACATGCATGCCCATGGCCTTGGCGTACTGGACCGCCATGTGGCCGAGGCCGCCGATGCCGGAGATCACCACCCAGTCGCCCGGCCGGGCCTCCGTCATCTTGAGGCCCTTGTAGACCGTGACGCCGGCGCAGAGCACGGGCGCGATCTCGGTGAACTCGATGTTGCGCGGCAGGTGGCCGACATAGTTCGGGTCGGCCACGACATATTCGGCGAAGCCGCCATTGACCGAGTAGCCGGTATTGAGCTGCGCCTCGCACAGCGTCTCCCAGCCGCCCAGGCAGTGCCGGCAATGGCCGCATGAGGTGTAGAGCCAGGGCACGCCGACCCGGTCGCCTTCCTTGACGTTCTTCACGCCCGCGCCGACGGCGGAGACATAGCCCACGCCTTCGTGCCCCGGAATGAAGGGCGGGTTGGGCTTCACCGGCCAGTCGCCCTCCGCCGCGTGCAGGTCGGTGTGGCAGACGCCGGAGGCGCGTATGGCGACCTGGATCTGCCCCGGCCCTGCCTCGGGGATGGGCACCTCGTCGATGGTGAGAGGCTTGCCGAACTCGCGGATGACCGCCGCCTTCATGGTCCTGGCCATGGACGTTCTCCCAATCTCGGGGGTTGTTCAGGGTTCTGCGGTTCCCGGGCGGCGCGGGGTGGACATCCCGCACCGCCCCTCACAGCCCTTCAGAAGAAGCCGAGCTTCTTCGGGCTGTAGCTGACCAGCATGTTCTTGGTCTGCTGGTAGTGGTCGAGCATCATGCGATGGTTCTCGCGCCCGATACCCGATTGCTTGTACCCGCCGAAGGCCGCATGGGCCGGGTAGGCGTGGTAGCAGTTGGTCCAGACGCGCCCGGCCTGGATGGCACGGCCGAAGCGGTAGGCGCGGTTCACGTCCCGCGTCCAGACGCCGGCGCCCAGGCCATAGAGCGTGTCGTTGGCGATGGAGAGCGCCTCGTCGTCGTCCTTGAAGGTGGTGACGGAAACGACGGGGCCGAAGATCTCCTCCTGGAAGACGCGCATGCGGTTATGGCCATGGAAGACGGTGGGCTTCATGTAGAAGCCTTCCGCGAGGTCGCCGGACAGGACGTTGCGCTCGCCGCCGATCAGCACCTCGGCGCCTTCCTGCTTTCCGATGTCGATGTAGCTCAGGATCTTCTCCAGCTGCTCGCTGGAGGCCTGGGCGCCGATCATGGTGGAGGGGTCGAGCGGATCGCCCTGCCTGATGTCCCCGACGCGCTTCAGCGCCTTCTCCATGAAGCGGTCGTAGAGGCTCTCATGGATCAGCGCGCGGGACGGGCAGGTGCAGACCTCGCCCTGGTTCAGCGCGAACATCACGAATCCCTCGATCGCCTTGTCGAGGAAGTCGTCGTCCTCGGCGCCGACATCCTTGAAGAAGATGTTGGGCGACTTGCCGCCGAGCTCCAGCGTGACGGGGATCAGGTTCTGGCTGGCATACTGCATGATCAGCCGGCCTGTCGTCGTCTCGCCGGTGAAGGCGATCTTGGCGATGCGCGGGCTGAGCGCCAGCGGCTTGCCGGCCTCCAGCCCGAAGCCATTGACGATGTTCAGCACGCCGGGCGGCAGGATGTCGGCGATCAGGTCGGCAAGCACGAGGATCGAGGCCGGCGTCTGCTCGGCGGGCTTCAGCACCACGCAGTTGCCGGCGGCGAGCGCGGGGGCGAGCTTCCAGCAGGCCATCAGGATCGGGAAGTTCCACGGGATGATCTGGCCGACGACGCCCAGCGGCTCGTGGAAGTGATAGGCGACGGTGTCGTGGTCGATCTCGCTCAACGCACCTTCCTGCGCGCGGATGCAGCCGGCGAAGTAGCGGAAATGGTCGATGGCGAGCGGCAGGTCGGCGGCGGTGGTCTCGCGGATCGGCTTGCCGTTGTCGAGTGTCTCGGCGCGGGCGAGGAGGTCGAGATTGTCCTCCATGCGCTGCGCGATGGCGTTCAGCAGACGGGCGCGCTCGGCGGCGCTGGTGCGGCCCCAGGCATCCTTTGCCGCATGGGCGGCATCCAGCGCGCGGTCGATGTCGGTGGCGTCGGAGCGCGCGACCTCGCAGAGGACGCGGCCGTTGACGGGGGAGGTGTTGGCGAAGGTCTGGCCGCTGGCGGGTTCCACCCACTGGCCGCCAATGAAGTTGCCGTAGCGCCGCTTGAACGGGGAATCCGTCACGCGCAGGGCGTCGAGCTTGGTCATGCTTCCCTCCGTTGCGATCCGTCATGCATTGCGGATCGCATCGAGGATAAGCTGGGACTTCCGCCCCGGTCCTGTCACCTGCCTGGAATGCGCGGAATCCCGGGCCTGTCGCAGTTCTGCGACAGGCGCCCGCTCAGTTCGCGCCGCGCAGGCCGAGGCGGCGGAGTTTGCGGTGCAGCGTCGCGCGGCTGATGCCCAGCGCCTCGGCGGCAGCGGAAACATTGCCGCCGGCGCGCGCCAGGGCGTGCTGCAACGCGCTGCGCTCGGCCTGCAGCAGGTCCGTGGCCGGGCCGCCGGAGCCCAGCAGGTCGGCCGCCGGCAGAGGCTGGCGCAGCTTCTCGGGGGTGATGTTCAGCGCCAGGCGCGCGGCGCGCGTGGCGCCGATCACCAGGTCGTCCGCATCGATGGCCAGCAGCGCGCCAGGCGCACGGTCGTCGGCCAGCACGATGCGCGCACGCGGGAAGGCGCGGCGGAAGTTGCGTTCCTCGATGCGGCGCGCCGCCTCTCCGGTGGCGGTCGCGATCAGGCCGGTGAAGCCCTCGGTGAGGTCGGCGCGGCAGGAGGAGACGTCGAGCGCGGCGGCGAGGCGGCCTTCCTCGTCGAAGATCGGCACGGTGCTGCAACTCAGCCCGGCATTGCGGGTGTGGAAATGCTGGTCGCGGTGGATGGTGAGCGCACGTTGCTCGGCGATGCAGGTGCCGATGCCGTTGGTGCCCTCCTGCGCCTCGCTCCAGACCGTGCCGGTCCAGAGGCCCCAGTCGCGGAACTGCGCGTCGTCCGCCGGGGCACCGCGGCGTTCCACGGGCACGCCGTTGCGGTCGGTCAGCAGTACGCAGCAGCCGATCCCGCCCACCGCCTGGAACAGCCGGTCCATGCTTGGCTGGGCGAGCTGGATCAGCGGCTCCATGCGCGCCCGCGCCTCGCGCAGCTCGGCTTCCGTCATTCGCCAGGGGCCGCGGTGGTTTTCCGGGTCCAGCCCGTACTGGGTCATCGAGCGGCGCCAGGAGGCCGCCACCACGGAGCGCGCCGCCGCACCGTCCTGCAGGACGGCACGGACCTGATCGGCATGCGCGCGTGCCGGAGAACCGGACATGCTTCCCTCCCTCGGGCAAGTGGGCCTTGCTCTGGAACCAGAGCCCTACCACGGCCGCGCCCGGGGAAGGGAAGAACAAATTTCCGGGAGGCTCCCGGAAGGGCGAGGCCCACCCCGGCCGGGGCCGGCCGTCAGGGCAGCGGCGGGGCGGCCTCGAAGCCGTCCGGCAGGTGCCCCAGGGGGCGGGCGACCGCGCCGGTGTCGCGGGGCAGCCAGCGGCCGGAACCGGGCCGGGCCAGCATCGCCCCTTCCCGCATCGCCACCTCGCCCCGGGCGATGGTGATGACCGGCCAGCCCTTCACCGCCAGCCCCTCATAGGGGGTGTAGTCGATGGCGTGCCGCATCAGGGCGTTGGTGATGGTCACCTCCTTCGCCGGGTCCCAGAGCACGAGGTCGGCATCCAGGCCGGGGGCGATGGCGCCCTTGCGGTGGGCGAGGCCGGCGATGCGCGCGGGCTCGGTGGCGGTGAGGGAGACGAAGCGGGCGAGGTCGATGCGCCCCTTCGAGACGCCCTCGGAGAAGAGGACCGGCACACGGGCGGCGAGGCCCGGGATGCCGTTGGGAATGGCATCGAAGGAGGCGTCGCGCCCGTTCCTCGCCTTGCCCCGGTCCCCCCCGAAGGAGAAGCCGCAATGGTCGGAAGAAACCACCGAGAGGGTGCCCCGGCGCAGCATCTCCCAGGTGCCCTCGTGGTCGGCGGCTTGGCGCGGGGCCGGGCTGCAGATGAACTTCGCGCCCTCGAAGCCCGGCCGGTCCATGTCCTCCGCGGTCAGGACCAGGTATTGCGGGCAGGTCTCACCCCAGACCTTGAGGCCTCGTGCCTGGGCGCGGGCGATCTCCTCCGCCACCTCGGCGCAGGAAACATGGAAGACCTGGATCGGCTGGTCCACCAGCTCCGCCAGCGCGATGGCACGGTGCGTGGCCTCGCGCTCCACCACCGGGGGCCGCGCCCAGGCATGGTACTTCGGCGCGGTCATCCCCGCCGCCAGAAGCGCCTGCTGCCGCCAGCGGATGGCGTCGTGGTTCTCGCAATGCACATGCACCATCAGCCCGTGCCGGCGCGCGGCGAGCAGGACCTGCAGGAACTCCGCATCCGTCAGGTGCAGCGGGTCATAGGTGAGGAAGGCCTTCAGGCTGCCCACCCCGTCCGCCACCACCTGCGGCAGCTCGGCCTCCATCACCGCCGGCGTCGGGTCGGTGATCACCTGGTGGAAGCCATGGTCGATCATGCCGCGCGCCGCCCGTTCCCGGTTCGCGCGGTGCTGCGCCAGGATGCCGCCGCCCTTGAACTGCGGCGTGAAGCAGACCAGCGTCGTGGTGCCGCCCGCGAAGGCCGAGTGGCTGGCGGTGGTGAAACTCTCCTCGTGGATGCTGCCGTCGGATTGCGGCTCCTCGATATGGCAGTGCGTGTCCACCCCGCCCGGCAGCACCAGCAGCCCGTCCGCCTCGACGACCGCCGCCCCCTCCGTGGACAGGTCCTCCCCGACCGCCGCGATCCGCCCGGCCCGCACGCCCACGTCGCAGCGCCGCGCCTCTCCCCCGGCCGCGACCATGCCGCCCCGGACCACCAGCTCGTATCCCGTCATCGTTCCTCTGCCTTGGATTGGGCCTGGGAACCGGGAGGCTCTGCCTCCCGGACCCTCCGCTCAGGGGCATAGTATGCCCCCGAGACCCCGCCATGAGCGCTCCGCGAGGAGGGGCTCCGACCACCGTTGCGCCAACTGGCGACCGACCGGCCATCACCCCTCCTCGCGGAGCGCTCACAGGGTTCCAAGGGACCAATGTCCCTTGGCGGGTGGGTTCCAGGGAGGGCAGAGCCCTCCCTGGCCCCGGCCCGATCAGGCCGGAACGCGGGAGGCGAAGTGGACGGCGAAGCGGGCGACGATGTCGGTCAGCTTCTCGGACAGGGCGGCGCCGGTCTCGGCGGAGGAGAGGTTCGGATCACCCTTGGCGACGCCGTCGTGATAGACCTCGTCGTAGGCGTTGGGCATGCCGATCTCGGCGCCGTCGAAGCTGGCGGTGCCCAGGCCGGTGAAAGGCAGGCCCAGGACGCTGTCGCTCTTCAGCGGCGCGGCGGCGGGGACCATGTCCTGACGGATCAGCTCCGGGAAAAGGTGCAGGCCGATGCTGGTCAGCGGGTCGGCGCCATGGCCGGAGACCGCCCTGGCCTTCTCCGCGCCGATGAGGCCGGGAAGCAGCCCGTAGCCGATGCGCCAGAGGTAGAGGCTCGGCAGGATGGTCCTGTCCTTCTCGTAGAGGCGGCGCGCCACCTCGGCGATCGGGCCGACATTGCCGCCATGGCCGTTGATCACGACGATCCGCGTCAGCCCGTTGCGGTGTAGGCTCTCCACCATGTCGGTGATCACGCTGGTCAGCGTCGCCTGGGTGATGGCGATGCCGCCGATCATCGGCGCGAACCAGTCGGCACCGCCAAAGGGCAGGACCGGGGCGACATAGGTGGGCGTGCCGAGCTCGGTGGCGCGGAGTGCGGCGAGTTCCGCGATCTTCTCGGCCAGGAGGTAGTCGCCCATCGGGGCATGCGGCCCCTGGTCCTCGTGGCTGCCCATGGGCAGCAGGATGACCGGATTCTTCGCATAGGCCTCTCGCCCCTCGCCGCCGGTCAGCGTGCCCATATGCACCTTGGGCGTCGTCTTGGTGGCCACTCTCACGCACTCCTGGACAGTTCTGACTAGGGATGGACGGCGCCCCGGCGCGCGCCGGGGCGCCGTCAGGCGAGCGCCTCGGCCCGGATGCAGGCCACCGCCTGTCCTGGTGAGCCAAAGGGCCGCAGCGCCGGCACGTCGCCCGCGCAGGCCGCGACCGCATGGGCGCAGCGGGTGCGGAAGACGCAGCCGGAAGGGGGGCTGGAGGGGCTGGGCGGGTCGCCAGCCAGCAGGATGCGCTTGACCCGGTGCTTCGGGTCGAGGCGCGGCGTGGCCGAGAGCAGGGCGCGTGTATAGGGGTGCGCCGGGCGGCTGAAGACGGCCCCGGCCGGCCCCTCCTCCATGACGCGGCCGAGATACATCACCATCACCCGGTCGCAGAGATGCCGCACCACGGGCAGGTCGTGGCTGATGAAGAGCATCGCCAGGCCGAGGTCGCGCCGCAGGTCGGAGAGAAGCTGCACCACCTGCGCCTGGATGGAGACGTCCAGCGCGCTCACCGGCTCGTCGGCCACCAGGAAATCGGGCTTCGTGGCCAGGGCGCGGGCGATGCCGATGCGCTGGCGCTGGCCGCCGGAGAACTCGTGTGGGAAGCGCTGCGCATGGGCGGGGTCGAGGCCGACGCGGGCCAGCAGCTCGCCCACGCGCTGCGCCTGCTCCGCGCCGGAGGCGAGGCCGTGGATGTCCATCCCGTCCGCGATCTGCGGGCCGATGCGGCGGCGCGGATCGAGGCTGGAAAAGGGGTCCTGGAAGACGATCTGCATGCGCCGGCGCAGGCGCCGCCATTCTGCGCGGGAGATGCCCTCCATCTCCTTGCCGTCGAAGCGCAGGCTGCCGGAGGTGGCGGGCAGCAGGCCCAGCATCATGCGGCCGAGCGTGCTCTTGCCGGAGCCGCTCTCCCCCACCACGCCCAGCGCCTCGCCGCGCGCGATCCGAGCATGGATCTGGCGCACCGCCTGCACCGGCCTGCCGCGGCGGAAGACGCCCTTGGCGGGAAAGGTCTTGGAAAGGGAGTCGGCCTCGACCAGCGGAAGGGACGCTTGGCTCATGCCGCCTGTTCCTCCAGGGCGCCGAGTTCGGCCCAGCGGATGCAGCGCGTGCCGCGGCCGGGGCGGGCCTCCTCCAGCGGGGGCGGCCCGGCCTCGCAGGCGGCGACGGCATGCGGGCAGCGGGGGGCGAAGCGGCAGCCGACCGGAAAGGCATGCGGCGGTGGCACCACGCCGGGGATGCCGGCGGGCTGGTGCTCGCCCTCCGGCACCGCCGCCAGCAGGGCGCGGGTATAGGGGTGCAGCGGCGCGCGGAAGACCGCCTCGACGCTGCCGCGCTCCACCACCTGCCCGGCATACATGACGGCCACGCTGTCGGCGATCTCGGCCACCACACCCAGGCTGTGGGTGATGAAGACCATGCCCATGCCCGTCTCCCGCTGGAGATCGGCCAGCAGGTCGAGGATCTGCGCCTGCACCGTGACGTCCAGCGCGGTGGTGGGCTCGTCCGCGATCAGCAGGCGCGGACGGTTGGCCAGCGCCATGGCGATCATCACGCGCTGGCGCATGCCGCCCGACATCTCGTGCGGAAAGACGCGCATGCGCCGTTCCGGATCGGCGATGCCGACGCGGCGGAACAGCTCCAGCGCGCGCTTCTGTGCCTCGGCGCCCCCCAGCCCCGGCTGGTGCGCCAGGATCGCCTCGGCCACCTGGTCGCCCACGCGGTGGACGGGGTTCAGGCTGCTCATCGGGTCCTGGAAGATCATCGCCATCGGGCCGCCCCGCAGCTTGCGGAGCTCCTCCTCCTTCAGGCGCAGCAGGTCGCGCTCGCCGAACCAGGCGGCACCCTGGGCGATGCGGGCGACGGGCGGCAACAGGCCCATCACCGCCGTGACGGTGACCGACTTGCCGGAACCGCTCTCGCCCACCACCGCCAGGGTCTCTCCCGGCTTCACCGAGAAGGAGACGCCCTCCACCGGGCGGATCGTGCCGCGCGGGGTGGCGATCTCCACGGTCAGGTCCTGCACCTCCAGCACCGCGCCCGTCGCCTCCTCGCGGCGCGGCAGCAGGCCCGGCAGCACGCGGTCCACCGCCCGCAGGCGCATCCGCCCGGCGCCGGTGCGCGGGTCCACCGCGTCGCGCAGCCCGTCGCAGAGCAGGTTCATCGCCAGGATGGTCAGCGTCAGCGCCAGGCAGGGCCAGAGCAGCAGCAGCGGCGCCTGTTCCATCGTGGCCCGCGCGCCGCGGATCATCAGGCCCCAGGACGGCGCCGGCGGCACCACGCCCAGGCCCAGGAAGGAGAGGCCGCTTTCCAGCACCACGGCGGCGGCCACGGCGAGCGAGAACTGCACCAGGATCGGCCCGGCGACATTGGGCAGCACGGTGCGCAGCAGGATGCGGCCGGTGGGAGCGCCGAGGGCGCGGACGGCCTCCACATAGTCGTGCTCGCGCGCCGAAAGGACCTCGGCATAGGTCACGCGGGCGAAGCCGGGGAGGTAGAGGACGGACAGGACCAGGATCAGCGTCCCTGCCCCCGGCCCCATCAGCGTGACGACGAGCAGCGCCAGCAGCACGGGCGGGAAGCAGAGGATGATGTCCATGCTGCGCACCGCCAGCATCTCGCCCAGCCCGCGGAACCAGCCGCCGACCAGGCCGAGCAGCGTGCCCAGGATGCCGGCGGTGATGGCGGAGGCGAAGGCAACCGAGAGGCTGGTGCGCGCCCCCCAGATCAGACGGGACAACACGTCGCGGCCGAATTCGTCGCGCCCCAGCGGGCTGCCGGCCAGGGGGCCGGAAAGGCGGTGGGCGATGTCCTGCCGCACCGGATCGGGCAGGCCGAGCAGCGGCGCGGCGAAGGCCAGCAGGATGATGACCGCGACGGCCGCGCCGGGAAGCCAGAGCTTCTTCATGGTCAGGCCGTCCGGATGCGGGGGTCGAGGGCGGCGTAGAGCAGGTCGGTCAGCAGGTTGATCAGCAGGAACAGCGCCGAGATCACCAGCATGATGCCGACCACCATGGGATAGTCCCGCGCCTCCACCGCGCGCAGCAGCGGCGTGGAAAGGCCGGGCCAGTTGAAGACGTATTCCACCAGCACCGTGCCGCCGAGCAGCGAGCCCATGTGCAGCGCCAGCACGGTCAGCACCGGGGTCAGCGCGTTGCGCACCACGTGGCGTACCAGGATGCGGCGGGGGCCGAGGCCCTTGGCACGGGCGGTGCGGACGAAATCCTTGCTCAGCGCGTCGAGCACCGAGGCGCGGGTCATGCGGAAGACCACGGCGGCCAGTCCCTTGCCGATGGCGATGGCCGGCAGGGTGAGCAGGATGAGGTGCTGGCCAGGACTCTGCGCGAAGGGCACGTAGCCGCCCGCCGGCATGATCCGCAGCATCTGCGCGAAGACCAGCACCAGCAGCGTGCCGACCACGAAGACCGGCAGCGCCAGCAGGAAGGCGGCGATGCCGGAGGCGATGCGGTCGAAGGCGCCGCCCCGGTGCAGCGCCGCCCAGGTGCCGGCGGGCATGCCGAAGACGACGGCGAGCAGCGTGCCGGCGAGGATCAGCTCCAGCGTGCGCGGCAGGCGCAGCGCGATCTCCTGCGCCACCGGGTAGTCATCGACCAGGGAGGAACCCAGGTCGCCGCGCAGCAGCCCGGCGAGGAAGCTGCCGTACTGCGTCATCAGCGGCAGGTCGAGGCCCAGCCGCTCGCGCAGCTCCGCCACCGCCGCCGGATCGGGCGAGACGCCGCCGGTGGAAAGCAGCAGCTCCGCCGGATCGCCCGGCACGAGGTGCAGGGCCATGAAGACGATGCTGGCCACCACCCAGACCAGGGCGAGGGAGATGCCGACGCGACGGAGGATCCAAAGCATCAGCCGAAGCTCACCTCTTCCAGCGTTGCGCCGGAGAGCAGGGTGAGCGCGCCGGGCAGGTTGGTGAAGCCCTGGACGTCCTTGTCCATCGCGTAGCCCTGGGCGCGCCAGGCGAGGCCGACCAGCGGCACCTCCTCCAGCGCCGCGCGCTGCATCTCCTTGTAGATCTCGGCCCGCCTGGCCTGGTCGAACTCGGCCCGGCCGCGCGCCAGCCCCTCCACCGTGCGCGGCGCCTTGAGCATGTAGGAGCGGCCATGGGTGGGCGAGAGCGAGGTGTCCATCACCACGGACAGCCCGTCCGGATCGTTGCTGTCGGTGGATACGCCATGGATGGCGATCTCGTACTGGCCGCGCATGCCCTGGGCAACGCGGGTGGACCAGTCGGGCAGGCGCAGCTCGCACTGGATACCGACGGCGGCGAGATGCTGCTGCACCACCTCCGCCGTGTCCTTGTGCATGCCGTACTGCGCCGTGGAGAGCAGCGTGGACTGGAAGCCGTCCGGCACGCCCGCCTCGGCCAGCAGCGCCCTGGAACGCGCCGGGTCGTAGTTCCAGCCATGGGCCAGCGTCTCGTCGTACCAGGGCGTACCCTCGGCGATCGGCACGCCCTCCAGCACCTTGCCGCGGCCAAAGAAAGCTGCCTTCACGATGTCCTCGCGCCGCACGGCATGGGCCACGGCGCGGCGCACGCGGGGATCGGCGAAGGGGCCCTTGGCGCCGTTGAACAGGATGTCCATGAAGGGGCCATACTGCGTCTGCATCTTCAGGCGCGGATCGCCCTCGATGGCGCTCATCGACTGCCAGGGCACGTATTCGATCAGGTCCACGTCGCCCGACTGCAGCGCCGCGACACGCAGATTCTCGTCCGCATAGACGGTGAGCTTCACGCCCTTGAGCTTCGGGAAACCCTGGCGCGGGTACTTGTCGAAGGGCACGAGGTCGATGGAGGTGCCGCGCTCCTGCCCCGCGATGCGGAAAGGCCCGGCGCCGACCGGCTCGCTGGCGGAGGATTTCCGCCAGACGATCGCCATGTTGTAGTTGCTGAACCAGATCGGGACGGTGGCGATGGGCTCCTTGGTATAGAGCTTCAGCGTCTTCGCGTCCGGCGTCTCGATGCGCGTCACCTGCTGGAACTGCGCGCGCATGTAGGCGGTGGATTTCTCGCCCGCGATCTGCTCGATCGTCCACTTGACGTCCTCCGCCGTCACCGGTTCGCCATTCTGGAAGATCGCGTCCCGGCGCAGGTGGAAAACCCAGGCGCCGTCCTCATGCGCCCAGGATTCCGCCAGCTCGCCGCGCAGCCCGCCCTTGTCGTCGAAGGAGATCAGGCGGCGGTGCACCAGCATCTTCACCGTGCCGGCGGAGGCGCCGGCGCTCGCCCAGGGCTGCAGGTTCGGCGGAAAGGTGGACAGGCCGAAACGGAGGATGCCGCTGGCCGCCTGGGCGTGGGCCGGGCGCCCGAGGAAGGACAGCGCGCCGCCCGCGGCCAGCGAGGCCAGGGCAGGCGCCGCGAGGCTGCGGGCCAGAAGGGCACGGCGGGTGGTCGTCATCGGCAGGCCTCCGTCTCGGGCTGTCGAGGCAGACCCCATCGCGCGGACCGGCGGGCCGGGCGGCGGGCGATCCTCCCCCGCGCATGCTCGGCCCGATCGCAGCGCAACAGCAACCCCGGCAGCGTGGGGAGCGGGAGCAATCACCGTGCCATGGCAGTTTCGCGGGTGATGTCGGCCGGCGCGTTGCCGGCCTGCCCGGGAATGAGGCAGGGCCGGCGGGAAAGCCCGTCCGGCTGGCGGCACCCTGTCGCGGGACAGGCGCCACCTCCCCCGCCATCCGGGGCCGCGCTCCGCCTGTCCGGTCCGGCCTTGCGCTATCCCCAGGGCCCCCGGCGACGCCCGGCGGTCGGCGGCACCGAGCCGCCGCTCCAGGGACCGCGTGGCGCGGTGCCGCCCCGGATGCCGCCCACCGGGGGCGCGGCCGTGGCGCCATTGCCCAACAGGGCGCGGACCCGGTTCTCGGTGCTGGGATGGGTGGAGAAGAGGTTGTCCATCCCCTGCCCCGAGAGCGGGTTGACGATGAAGAGGGGCGCGCTTTCGGGATGCGCCTCGGCGGAGCGGTTGAGGATGGCGTGGCGGGCGCCTTCCAGCCGCATCAGGGCGCTGGCCAGGCCCTGCGGCCCACCGGCGATCCGGGCGCCGAGACGGTCGGCCTCGTATTCCCGGGCGCGGCTGATGGCCATCTGCACCAGCATGGCCATCAGCGGGGCCGCCACGATCATCACCAGCACGCCAAGGAAGCCCAGCGGGTTGCGGTTGTCCCGCCCGCCCCCGAGCAGCCCGCCGAAATGCGCCAGGAAGCCGATGGCGCCGGCGAGGCAGGCGGTGACGGTCATGATCAGCGTGTCGCGATTGCGGATATGTGCCAGCTCATGCGCCACCACCCCGGCCACCTCCTCCTCCGGCATCATCTCCAGCAGGCCGGAGGTGACGGCGACCGCGGCGTTCCGCGGGTCGCGGCCGGTGGCGAAGGCGTTGGGCTGGGCCTCGTGGATCAGATAGAGGGCGGGCATGGGCAGGCCGGCGCGGCCGGCCAGTTCCTGCACCATGGCATGAAGGCGAGGCGCAGCGCCCGGACCGATGGGCTGGGCGTTGTGCATGCGGAGCACGGCCCGGTCGCTGTTCCACCAGGCCCAGAGGTTCATGCCGCCGGCCATGAGCAGGGCGATCACCATCCCCTGCCTGCCGCCCAGCAGGAAGCCCACCCCGGCGAAGAGGGCCATCAGCCCCGCCAGAAGGACCGTCGTCCGCAGTGTCCCGTTCATCGGGTATTTCTCCCGGCTCTGTCCCGCCTCATATGGGGGATCATGAGCGAGAAACCCGCCTCCCCCACGAATGTCCCACGGAAGCAGGACGACCCGGCGCCGGCCGCCGCGCCCGATGGCCCCCCGCCCGATGGCGGGAAGCAGGAGGAGCGCGCCCTGCCGCCCGAGATCGGCGGGCCGACCGGTCCTGAGCCGACCCGCTACGGCGACTGGGAGCGCAAGGGCCGGGTCAGCGATTTCTGAGCCACGCCCGAAGGGGTGAACAGGCCACGAACCGCAGCCGGGCTTCCTGGAACGGGAGCCACAAGATCTAGAAGGATCTCCGAGTCGTCGATGGCGCTTCGGAGACAGGCGCCGAATCGGGCCATCCGACTGTTTTCCGCCGGTTTCCTGTCCCGATGTTCTTTTTTCGTTCCTGGACCGAATCGCGAATGCGCTTGGAAACGGGTGGTGCGGCACGGCTGCCACACCACCATGTCGCCCTCCGGGTGCCGTCCTGCCCGGCCGCAAGGGCGACGGCCGGCCGGGAGCCGGACGCCGCCACCCGCTCTCAGGCGCCGACGATCACCGCGCCGCCGAACTTCTCCTCGACGAAGCGCTTGATTTCCGGCGCGGCGTAGCCGGAGGCGAGCTTCCTGGCCCAGGCGGCACCGGCATCCTGGCGCCGCACCACGACGAGGCAGGTATAGACGCTTTCGGCGCCCTCCTTCACCAGCCCGTCCTTCAGCGGGTTCAGCCCGGCGGGAACGGCGTAGTTGCCGGTGATGGCGGCGGCGTCCACATCGTCGAGGGAGCGGGCGATCTGCGCCGCCTCCAGCTCCACGAAGCGCAGGCGCTTCGGGTTCTCCACCACATCCGCCACGGTGGCGCGAAAGTCCACGCCGGGGGCCAGCTTGATGGCGCCGCCCTGGGCCAGCAGCAGCAGGGCGCGGCCGCCATTGGTCGGGTCGTTGGGGATGGCCACGCGCCCACCCTGCGGCAGGTCGGCGAGCGACTTCAGCTTGCGGCTGAACACCGCCATCACGGTCAGCACGGTCTTGCCCACCGGCACGAAGTCGTAGCCGCGCTGCGCCTTCTGCGCGTCGAGGAAGGGCTGGTGCTGATAGGTGTTGGCGTCGATATCGCCGCCCGCCAGGGCCACGTTCGGCTGGATGAAGTCGCCGAACTCGGTGATCCGCACCACGAAGTTGTCGCGGGCCAGAACGTCGCGCACCTGCTCCAGCACCTGGGCGTGGACACCGCTGGTGACGCCGACGCGGCAGGGCCGGGCCGCCGTGCCGATCCCCGCGGCGTCCTGCGCCCGCAGGATGCCGGGAAGGAAGAGCCCGCCGGCCGTGGCCAGCAGGAGGGGGCGCCGATTCATGGGATGCTCCTCAGAAGGCCGGCACGACATTGCCGTGGAAGGTATCGCGCACGAAGGCGCGGATCTCGTCGCGGTGATAGGCGGCCACCAGCCGCTTCACCCAGGGGGTGTCCCGGTCGGCCTCGCGCACCACGAGGATGTTGGCATAGGGGCTGTCCGCATCCTCGCGAAGCAGCGCGTCCTTCGCCGGGTCCAGCCCGGCGATAAGGGCGTAGTCGGTGATCACCACCGCCGCATCCACGTCGCCCAGCGCGCGCGGCATCTGCGCCGCCTCCAGTTCCACGATGCGCAGGCGCTTCGGGTTTTCCGCGATATCCGCCACGGTGGCGCGGAAATCGGCGCCCGGTGCCAGACGGATCAGCCCGGCCTTGGCCAGCAGCAGCAGGGCCCGGCCGCCATTGGACGGGTCGTTGGGGATGGCCACGCGCCCGCCCTGCGGCAGGTCGGACAGGGCCTTGTACTTCGGCGCATAGATGCCGAGCGGAAAGACCAGCGTCCTGGCCACCGCGGCGAGCTTGTAGCCGCGGTCCCGGATCTGCTGCTCCAGGAAGGGGCGGTGCTGGTAGGAGTTGCTGTCGAGGTCGCCCGAGGCCAGAGCCGCATTGGGCTGGATGAAGTCGGTGAACTCGACCAGGCGCAGCACGAACCCGTCCCTGGCGGCGAGCTCGCGCACCTTCTCCGTCACCTGGGCGTGCGGCCCGGCGGTGACGCCGATGCTGAGCGGACGGGCGGCGCTGCCGATCCCGGCCGCGCCCTGGCTCCCCGCCTGGGCGCGGAGGATGGCGGGACGGAGGAGCGCACCGCCGGCCAGGAGGCCGGCGGCGAGAAGGGGACGGCGAAGCATGGCGCTGCCCCTCAGAAGGCCGGGATGACGGAACCGGAGAAGGTCTCCGCCACGAAGGCCTTCACCTCGTCACTCTGGTAGGCGCGGACCAGCTTCCTCACCCAGGGCTTCTCCTCGTCACCCTGGCGCACCACGATGCGGTTGGAATGCGGGCTGTCGCTGCGCTCGATGGCGATGGCGTCGCGGGTGGGCTGCAGCCCGGCGGTGAGGGCATAGTTGGTGTTGATCGCCGCCGCGTCCACGTCGTCCAGCGCGCGGGGGAGCTGCGCCGCCTCCAGCTCCACGATGCGCAGGCGCTTCGGGTTCCCGGTGATGTCGGCGACGGTCACGCGCACATCGGCATTGGCCGGCAGCTGGATGGCGCCCGCCTGGGCGAAGAGCATCAGCCCGCGCCCGCCCTGGGTCGGGTCGTTGGGGATGGCGATGCGGCCGCCCTGCGGCAGCGCGTCCACCGACTTGACCTTCTTCGAATAGATACCCATCGGGAAGGTCAGGGTCTTGGCCACCGAGACCAGCTTGAGGCCGCGATCCCTCACCTGCTGTTCCAGAAAGGGCTGGGTCTGGAAGGAGTTCGCGTCCAGGTCGCCCGAGGCGAGCGCCACGTTGGGCTGGATGTAGTCGGTGAACTCGATGATGCGGATCACCAGCCCGTCCTTGGCGGCGATGTCGCGCACCCTTTCCATCACCTGGGCGTGCGGGCCGGCGGTGACGCCCATCTTCAGCGGGCGGGCGGCGGTGCCGATCTCCGCGCCCTGGGCATGGGCGCGGGTCGCGGCGGTGAGGGCCGGAGTGGCGAGGAGGGCGGCAAGCGCCGCGCGGCGTGCGATGGTCATGTTCTTCCTTCCCGTGTCGTGTGGCGTTCGTCGTGGGGCGTCCCGCCGTTCAGCGATGGCTGACGCGGCGGACCAGCCAGTCGCCCAGCGATTGCAGGCCCTGGACGAAGAGGATCAGGATGACGACCACGGTCGCCATCACCTCCGGCATGAAACGCTGGTAGCCGAAGCGGATGCCGAGATCGCCGAGCCCGCCGCCGCCGATGGCACCCGCCATGGCGGAATAGCCGACCAGGCTCACCAGCGTGACGGTGACGGCGGCGATGATGCCGGGCATCGCCTCGGGCACCAGCACGCGGGTCAGGATCTGCATCCGCGTCGCGCCCATGGCGCGGGCGGCCTCGATCACCCCCCGGTCCACCTCGCGCAGCGCGCCTTCGAAAAGACGGGAGATGAAGGCGGTGGAGGCCAGCGCCAGCGGCACGATGGCGGCGGCGGTGCCGATCGAGGTGCCGGCGACCAGCCGGGTGAAGGGTACGATGGCCACCATCAGGATGATGAAGGGCGTGGAGCGCACCGCGTTGATCAACAGGCCCAGCGGCCGGTTGATCCAGCCGTTCGGGCGCAGCCCGCCCTGGCCGGTGCTGTAGAGGAGGAGCGCCAGGGGCAGGCCGATCGCCACCGCCACCAGGACGGAAACGAAGACCATGGTGATCGTCTCCCAGGCCGCGTCGATCATCAGGTCCTGCAAGGCGGGCGGCAGCCAGGGGAACAGGTTGGGCATCAGCGGGCTTCCCCTTCCTTCACCTCGGCCACGTCGAGGCCGAGCGAGCGCATCCATTCCACGCCCTGGGCCAGTTGCGCCGGCGCGCCATAGGCCGCCAGCGCCATCAGGCCGAAGGGCTCGCCGCCGATCTCGTCGATGCGGCCAGAGACGATGTTCAGGTCCAGCCCGAAGCGGCGCGAGGCCTCGCTCACCACCGCGCGGGTGGAATGCGGCCCGGCGAAGAGCACCTGAAGCAGGCGCCGCTCCTCACCCGGCTGCGGCGCGGGCAGGCGGGCGACGGTGCCGGGCGGCACGGCATGGCCGATCACCTCCGCCACGAAGAGGCGGGTGACGGCCTGCTGCGGCCGCGTGAAGACGTCGAAGACCCGGCCCTGCTCCACGATCCGCCCGGCCTGCATCACCGCCACGCGGTCGCAGATCGCCTTCACCACCGCCATCTCATGGGTGATCAGCAGCACGGTGAGGTCCAGCCGGTCACGCAGCGACCGGATCAGGGACAGGATGTCGGCGGTGGTCTCGGGGTCCAGCGCGCTGGTCGCCTCGTCGCAAAGCAGCACCTTCGGGTCCGAGGCCAGGGCGCGGGCGATGCCGACGCGCTGCTTCTGCCCGCCCGAGAGCTGCGCCGGATAGGCGTCGCGCTTGCCCTCCAGCCCGACCAGCGGCAGCAGCTCCCGCACCCGCGCCTCGCGCACCGCGCGGCCGACCCCGGCGATGGAAAGCGGGAAGGCGATGTTCTCCGCCACCGTGGCGGAGGAAAGCAGGTTGAAGTGCTGGAAGACCATGCCGATGCCGCGCAGCGCCTGGCGCAGCCCGGCATCGTCCAGCGCCAGCATGTCGCGGCCCAGCACCTCGACCCGGCCCGTATCCGGGCGTTCCAGCAGGTTGACACAGCGGATCAGCGTGGACTTGCCGGCGCCGGAGCGGCCGACGATGCCATAGACCTCGCCCGGCGCCACATCGAGGGAGACGCCGTCCAGCGCCAGCGTCTCCGCCCCGCGCGCGGTGAAGCGGCGTGTCAGATCGCGGAGCCGGATGGCGGCCGGTGCCTGTTCTTGTGAAGACATGAGAAAACCCGGTCAGGAAGCTTCTTGGGAGGCATCCTCGCCTCCGGTCCGGCCTGGCGTCGCATGAATGGCGACGGAGGCCACATGACGATCCGGCAGATCCGGTCTGCGCCGCCGGACCCTCCGTCCGGGGCGGACCGCCTCAGCCTTTCCCGACCAGACGCATGATGCGGCGCATCGCGATCCTCCAACACCGTCGGATGACCCACGAAGCAGGACCGGAACGGCCGGCATTCGCTTCCTGGCGCTTTAGCTCTTGGTGACGCGGCGCAAGCTGCATCCGTCAAATCGCCCGCGGCCCCGGCCAGCATGATTCCGGCAGCAGGACAGCGGCGGAGTTAGGAGGGTTGTCCCGCCCTGTCAAGCAGATGCGGAAAATGCACGATCGCCGGACGGATTATTACCTCGCCGCCCGATGCCCATACCCCTCTCGATCGAGGACCCGCCCTATTCGCGGACCGGACCGGGTACGCCTTCCAGGCTCTCGCTGCCCTTGCGTACCCGGTGCGTGCTGGAACCGAAAGCCACCAGCTTGTGGTGGGCGTCGAAAATCTCGAACTGCACGAAATAGGTGCTGCGGCCCTGCGAGACCACCTTGGCCTCCGCCACCACCCGGCCCGGGGGCACCCGGTTGGCGAAGCGGCAGTTGAGGTCCACCGTCACGCCATAGCGGACATGACCCGGCACCGAGCACCACAGGCCCGCCATGCCGGCCGCCTGGTCGGCCAGGGCCATGATCGCCCCGCCATGCATGATCCCGGCGAAGTTCAGGAGCTCCGGGATCACTTCGCAACCGACGCGGGCATAGCCCTCGCGCCATTCCTCAACCTCGAAGCCCAGGTGATTGGGCAGGCCGCCGGCCCGTTCTTGGATCTCGCTCATGCGAGAAGCGGTGGCAGCAGGCCGGCCCCCGCGTCAAGTTCCCCGGGCCTCAGGCGATCTGAAGCTCCTGCAGAGTTGTCTCCAGCTCCTGGAAGCTCGGCATGTGCTGGCTGGGCGCCATCTTGCGGCCGGTCTCCACCGCCACCTGGGGGGCATTGCCCTGCAGATGGGCAACCAGCACGGCGCGGATCACCTCATAGAACTTGGCTTCCTCCTCCACCACGCCCTTCAGCCGGGCGGCCACGGGGGCCACCATGCCATAGGCCAGCAGCACGCCGAGGAAGGTGCCGACCAGCGCGCCGCCGATCATGCCGCCCAGCACCGTGGGCGGCTGGTCGATGCTGGCCATGGTCTTGATCACGCCCAGCACCGCCGCGACGATGCCCAGCGCCGGCAGCGCGTCCGCGATGCTCTGCAGGGCGTGGGAGGGGTGCAGCTCCTCATCCCGCATCTTCTTGAGCTCGCGGGCCATCACATCCTCGATCTGGTGCGGGTCGTCGGCGTTCATGCCGATCATGCGCAGGTAGTCGCAGATCAGCAGGACGGCGTGGTGGTCCTTCTGGATATCGGGGAAATGGCCGAAAGCGCTGCTTTCCTCCGGCTTCTCGATATGCGGCTCCAGCGCCATGTTGCCCTTCTGCTGCGCCAGCCGCACCAGGAAGAAGAGCAGGCTGAGCATGCTGACATACTGCGCCTTGCGGAAGCGCGAGCCCTTGAGCACCTTCGCCAGCCCGCCCAGCGTGTGCTTGATGTCGTTCAGGCTGTTGGCCATGATGAATGTGCCCAGCGCGGCGCCACCGATGACCATCATCTCGTGCGGCAGGGCATGCATGATGATGCCGAACTTGCCGCCTGCCAGCACATAGCCGCCGAAGACGCAGCCCAGCATCACGGCGAGGCCCAGGATCGCGTTCATCGCGGCGTCGCTCCGGTCGCGGGGGGCTGCGGCGCCTGGCGCAGCAGCAGGATGGAGACGCGGCGGTTGGCCGCGGCCTCCGGCGCCTCGGGCAGCAGCGGCTCGCGCTCCGCCAGGCCGGCGACGCTGCGCAGGCGGTTCTCGCCCACCCCGTTCTCCACCAGCAGGCGGCGCGTGGCATTGGCGCGCTCGGCCGACAGGTCCCAGTTGCTGCGGGCGTCCGTGCGGAAGGGGGTGGCGTCAGTGTGGCCGGTGATGGACACCGCGTTGGGCACGCGGCGGATCACCGAGGCGACCTTGGCGACCAGGGCTCGGGAGCGTTCGTTCAGCGTGTTGCCGCCGGAGGTGAACATCGGCTTGCCCTCCGAATCCAGGAGCTGGATCCGCAACCCCTCCGGCACCTGCTCCACCCGGAACTGCTGCGCCAGCTCCGCCAGAACCGGGTCGCCCGCCACGGCGGCGCGGAGCTGGCCGGCCAGCTGCTCCAGCGCATCGCGCTCCCGCTTCTCCAGCTCCCGCCGCAGCGCGGTCTCCGATGCGGCGGCGAGGTCGGCGTCGCGCCGCGCCGCGCCGTTTCCGCCGTCGCCGGGAGCGGAGACGGCGAGCGCCGCCTGCCCCGGCTTCGCGTCGGGGGCATCGTCCGGGCCGGGCGGCGCCTCGCGCGTCGCGACCGGCTGGGCGGGGGTCTCGGTCTCGTCCTCCACCTCGATGTCCTGCAGCACCGGACGGGGGCCGGTCTCGATCCGCGGACTGCTGGTGTCGGTGGAAAGCTGGCCGGGGGAATGCGGCGTGCTGCCGCCGAAAGGTTGGCCGTTGCCGGAGGTGGACTGGGACATCAGGTTGCTTGGCGCGAAGTAGTCGGCGATGCCCTTGCGCTGCTGCTCCGTGGTGGCGTTGAGCAGCCACATCAGCAGGAAGAAGGCCATCATGGCCGTGACGAAATCGGCATAGGCGACCTTCCAGGCGCCGCCATGATGGCCAGCCTCGCCTCCTTCCTCCCGCCGGATGACGATCGTCGGTCCCTGGTTGCGGGTTCTCGCCACGCTCTCCGTGCCCCATGCTGCGCTGCCGTCGGCGCGCATCCTGCATGGCAGTCCTTAAGCGGCAGTTATGCGGGCCGGGGCTTTGTCGGATCGCGCCGGATAGCCATGCTCTCCGGCGGACTGCCGGTGCCACCTCTGCTTTCCGGGAATCCCGCGTTTCCACCTGCTCCCGGGAATCAAGCCGCGGAAAAGCGGCTGCCACAGGCGCCAACGAAAGCCCGGGGCCCGGGGACCGGCTTGGTCCCCGGCGGAGGGGGTCAGGGGAGGCAGCGCCTCCCCCTGGGCGCGACCCACAAGGGCGACACCCGAAGCGAGGACGTTGCCCGGATCAGCCGCCGAGACGTCGGGCGAGGGCCGGGGAGAGGTCCAGGGATGGGGCGGAAGACGGCGGCGGCAGGAATGGCAGGGGTTCGCCGAGACTGGCTTCCATCAGGCAGTCGAGGCTGTCCAGCACCGGCACGGGCAGATGCGCCGCCACGGCGGGGGCCAGGCCTGCCAGCCCGGCGCCACCCAGCACCACCGCGGCAGCCCCTTCCGCGATGACGGCCTCCGCCGCCTTGGCCAGCAGCCGGGCCGCGCCGTCCGGGTCGCGCGCCAGGACGTCGCCGGCGGGCGGCACGGCGCGGACCAGGATGCGGTCCGGTCCATGGCCCAGGGCGAAGGCATGTTCCCGCAGCATCGGCACCCAGGCCTCGCCGCCGGTCAGCAGGGCGATCCGGGCCCCGGGGGCCAGCGCCAGGGCGGCGGCGATGCTGGCCTCGGCCATGCCGCGCACGGGAACGCGGGAGATCTCGCGCGCCGCCAGGAAGCCGGGCTCGCCGAAGCAGGCGATGGCGATGCGGTCCACCGCCGGGTCCCGCTCGGCGATGGCCTCCAGCACCGCATGCCCGGCCACGGCCACGGCGGCGCGGGTGGCGATGTAGCGGGCGCCGAAGCGGGCGGTGCAGGGGATCAGCTCGACATCGCCGCGTCCCTGCCGGGCCAGCCAGGCCTCGGCATGGTGGCGCAGGCGCTCGGTCATCGCGGGGTCGGTGTTGCCGTTGAGGAGGAGGAGGCGCATCGGCCGGGCAGGATGCCCCGCGCGGGCGGGATTGCGAAGGGGCCCTTCAGCCCCGTTCCGGCGGGGCCGTTTCCAGCGCGGCGTACCAGCCGGCATAGGGCGTGTTGCGCGCTAGGTGGCGATTGTAGTCGGGGGCGCCGTCCTGCCACCAGACCGGGCCGCGCTCGCCCAGGCCCCGCTTGGCCTCGTCCACCGCCTGCCGCGCGGCGCGCAGTGCCTCCGTGTCGCCCTGCCGGCCAGCCTCGCGCACGGCACGGCGGGCCCGCATCAGGGCCTGGACCAGCACCCCGCGTTCGGATTCGGGAAGGGCGGGATCGGCGCGGCGCCAGAGCCGGCCGCGCACCACGAGGTAGCGGCCATCCGGCGTGACCGGCGCGGGAGCGTCGGTCACGCCGGATGGCCTTCGCTCAGCTCTGGGAGTCGGGCGACAGGGTCATGCAGGCGCCGCGGCCGCTGCGCAGCTTCTCGCAGGCGTTCTGGGCACCGTCGCGCGACAGGCCCATGACCCGGGCGCGATAGAGCACGGTCTTGCCCTGCATCACCGGTTGCACGGCGACGCGCACGCCATTGGCCGGGATCTTGGAGCGAGCCTGGTTGGCGGCGGTGCGGGCCTGGCTTTCGCTGGCATAGGCGCCGACCTGCACGGCCCAGCTGCCGGTGCCCGGCGCGGCGGTGGCCGTGCTCAGGCCTGGGCGGGACAGGGTGCCGGCATGGGCGGTGCCGACGAGGCTCAGCGTCTGGGGCGGCGCGGCGCGGCGCGGCGCGGAGGCCTCGGCGAGTTCCACGGGGGCGCTGCGGGGCGCCCTGGCGCGGCCGGCGGGCTCGGCGGCCCGGGCGCCGGCGGCGAAGGCCGGCGGGGTCGGCATGATTTCCTGGCGGCTGAAGGCAGTCTCGATCCGGCCCGTGGTGGGAGCGGCCTCGCTGCGCGTGGTCGAGCCGTCGGGGATCGGGTCCATCGCCACCACATTGCCGCCCAGGCGGGAAGCGGCGGGGCTGGTGGAACCATCCGGGATCGGCGCCATGGCGACGACGGTGCCCCGCGGGGCGTAGGAACCGGAGGAGGAGCGGGTGGAACCGTCCGGGATGGGCTCCATGGCGATGACCGGGCCGTTGCCCAGGCTGGCCACCTGCACGGCTGGCGGCGGGGCCGAGGCGATGCTGGTCGAGCCGTCGGGGATGGGCTCCATGCGGATCACCGGGCCGGGCGGCAGCGTCGCGACCTTCACGCCCGGATCGACGGCGCGGCGCTGGTCGCGCAGCGCCAGCATGGTGGCGGTGTCGCCGCGGCGCGGCCCGGCCGGGATGCGCAGCGGGATGTCGGCGGCGGCATAGACCTCCGGCGGCGCACGGTGGGACGGATGGGCGTCCACGATCCGCGGCCCGATCCGGGCGACGTAGTTGCGGGTCTCGGCGGGCAGGCCCTTGCCGCCCCAGAGGTAGTCCTCCAGGCGGCGGGGGCCGGCGTTGTAGGCGGCGAGGAAGGCCGGGCTGCCGTAGAGCTCGTACATCTCCCGGATATAGGCGGCGCCGGCCATGATGCTGTCATAGGGGTGGTAGGGGTCGTTCCCGAACCCGTAGCGGGAGGCGAGCTCGGCATAGGTGCCGGGCATCACCTGCATCAGGCCCATGGCGCCCACCGGGCTGGTGGCCGTGGTCCGGCCCGCGCTCTCCTGACGCATCACCTCGCGAATCCAGCGCTCCGGCACGTCGAATCGCTTGGAGGCATCGCGGATATAGGGGCCCCAGGGATCGCCGGGCGGGCCGGGCGGGTCGTAGGAGGCGGGGCGGTGGTAGTTGGAGGAGGAATCGTAGATGTGCCGGGACGAGCTGGTCGCGACCTGCTGGCTGCCGCAGGCGGCCACACAGGCCAGAAGCGACAGCGTCATCGCTCCCCGCACGCGCGCGGTCAGGCCGCGCCGATCAAACCCGCGAGGAAGCATCCCCCAATCCCCCCAATCCTCGGTACTCCCGCGGTCCTTCCGGCTTGGCCGATCGCCGGCGCCCCCACGCTGGCGAAACGGCCGGAAGCCGCGGTGCAGACGGTGCCTGCGGCGGAAAGGGCTAACGGAAGCCTGGGCATGAAGCAAGTGGAGACTCTACGATGCATATCGCGGGCTGGCGCCGCTGTGCGATCCACGTCACGTTGGCGCCCCCTTCTCGCCACATTCCGCGCAGAAGACACTCTGCCTTTCCGAAAGGAACGCCTCATGCGTCGTATAACAAGCCATTCCCGGGCGCATCGTTCGTCTTCGGCTGCTCTTCGGCTCTGCCTGGTTTCACTGGCCCTGGCCGGCGGCCTGGCCGCCTGCGCGCCACAGAACACGGGCGCGACTTACAGCAGCGCGACCATGGGCGTGCCGGCGGCCGTGACCTATGGCGTGGTCAAGGGCACGCGGCCGGTGACGGTCCAGAGCGGCCGCAGCGGGGTGGGCACCGCGGCGGGCGCGGTGGCGGGCGGCGTGGCCGGCTCCTTCATCGGCGGCGACTGGCGCAGCAACGTGCTGGGCGGCCTGGGCGGCGCGGTGCTGGGCGGGCTCGCCGGCAATGCGATCGAGCGCGGGACCGGCACCGGCCAGGCCATCGAGTTCATCATCCAGCAGGACAATGGCGGCGACATCGCCGTGGTGCAGACCAACGAGGACAACCTGCAGGTCGGCGACCGGGTCTTCATCACCCATGGTCCCGACCAGGTGCGCATCGGCCGGGCCATTGGCGCCCCGCCGCCGGCCACCGGCGTCTCCGCCCGTCCGATCGGTGCCTACGCGCCCAAGTAGGACGGTAGAGGCCCCGCGAGGGCACCGGGGGAAGGAAGGCCCTCCCCCGGCGGCACGGCCCGCCAGGGGTTCCGGCGGGCAGGGCGGGGCCGCCCTGCCCGCAAGACAGGTTGTAGCGCCCCGCGGCTTCGTATAGGCACGCCCGCCATGACCGCCCAGCCGTCGCCCGTCTTCCAGATCGACGCGAGCAACCCACGACGCCTCTCCCGCGCCATGGAGGACCTGTCCTCCGGCATGCAGACTTGGCGGCTGAGCTGGGCGCTGGCGCGACTCGACTTGCGCAACCGCTACCGGGGCTCGGTGATCGGGCCCTTCTGGCTGACCCTTTCCACCGCCGCGATGCTGGCGGGGCTGGGGCTGCTCTATTCCCGCCTGCTCGGCATCAGCCTGCGCGACTACCTGCCGCACCTGGCGGTCAGCCTCGTGGTCTGGAACGTGATCAACGGCCTGGTGACGGATGCCTGCACGGCGCTGACCGGCGCGGAAGGGGTGATCCGGCAGATGCGCCTGCCCTTCACCACCCATGCGCTGCGCTGCGTCTTCCGCAACGTGCTGACGGCGGCGCACAACATCCCCCTGCTCTTCCTCGTGCTGGCGATCTTCAACCGCTGGCCGGGGCCGGAGGTCGTGCTGCTGGTCCCCGGGCTGCTGATCTTCTTCCTGAACGCCCTGGCGGCCTCGGTCTTCCTGGGCATGGTCTGCGCCCGGTTCCGCGATGTCGGGCCGATCGTGACCAACATCATGCAGCTCGCCTTCTTCATGAGTCCGGTGATCTGGAAGGCCGACCTGCTGAGCCCCGCGACCCAGGCCTGGCTGCCGCTGAACCCCTTCTACGACCTGCTGGAAGTGCTGCGCGGCCCGCTGGTGGATGGCGGCGGGGCCATGATGGCCTGGGTCGGCGCCATCCTCTATACCCTGGCCGCCACGGGGCTGGCCCTGGGCTTCTTCGTCCGCTTCCGCGGCCGCCTCGCCTTCTGGGTCTGACGACGACATGGCTATCATCGAGGCCCAGGGGCTCAACATCGAGTTCCCGCTCTACCACGTCGCTTCCCGTTCGCTGAAGAAGCGGCTGCTGGCCAAGGCGGCGGTGCGGGTGAGCACGGACGAGTCCAACCGCGTGGTGGTGAACGCCCTGCGCGACCTCACCTTCACCATCCGCCCGGGCGAGCGCGTGGCGCTGGTCGGGCACAACGGCGCGGGCAAGACCACGCTGCTGCGGACGCTGGCCGGAATCTACGAGCCGGTCGGCGGGTCGCTGCGGGTGGAGGGGGAGATCGGCTCGCTGATCGACCCGGCGGCCGGCATGGACCCGGATTCCACGGGGCGCGAGAACATCCGCCTGCGCGGGCTCTTCCGTGGCCTCGGCGACGCCGAGATCGCCGGGCTGGAGCGCGAGGCCGCCGCCTTCTCCGGTCTGGACGAGTTCCTGGACGTGCCGATCCGCGGCTATTCCGCCGGCATGAGCATCCGCCTCTCCTTCGCGATGGCCACCACCATGAACCCCGACATCCTGCTGATGGACGAATGGTTCTCGGCCGGCGACGCGGATTTCATGCGCAAGGCCGAGGAGCGGCTGGCGGCGCTGGTGGACAAGGCGGAGATCATGGTCATCGCCACGCACGACTTCAACGTGGTGCGCCGCTGGTGCAACCGCGCCATCCGGCTGGAGGCCGGGCGCATCACCGCCGACGGCACGGTGGACGAGATCCTGGGCGCCGCCTGAGGCCCATCCGCCGTCCCGTTCCGGCTTTCCGTTCCCGGGCCGGGCCGCCCGTCGCGTGCCTTTGTCCCCCCGCCTGGTTGCTTCCCCGGACTGCTGCCGTTATCGCTCTCGCCCGATGGGTGAACGAGACGACAAGCCGTTGAAACGGTCCTTGCTGGCGCCGCTGCGGGATCTTCCGGAACCCTGGAAGCGCCAGTTGCGCCAGGGCTTCCGGAAGGGGGTGCGCGCCTATCGGGCGATCCCCATCGCGCGCATGATCGGCCTGCGCCTCGCGGCCCTGAGCCCAGGGTTGAAGGCCAGGCTGGTTCATCGCTTCATGGCCTATGAGCGGCTTTCCGAAGGAGCCGCGCTTCCCGCCCACATCTCCGTGCAGGGTGTGCGGCTGCAGCCGCCACCGGTCCTGTCAGATGCGGAACGCTCCGCCTTCCTGCGCCTCGCGGCGCGGCATGGCGGGATCTGAACGCGGAAAGCGGCGGAATACCGATGCGGTTGCTGATCGACATGCAGGGCGCCCAGGGCACGAGCCGCCTTCGCGGCATCGGGCGCTACTCGCGCGACCTGGCGCTCGCCCTGGCGCGGGAGGCCCGGGGGCACGAGGTGCACCTGCTGCTCAACGGCACGTTGGGCGATGGCGGCGACGCGCTGCGGGAAGCCTTCGGCGAGGTCCTGCCGGATTCCGCCTTCCATCTCTGGTGGGGCCCCGCCGGCGCGCCGGATGTCACCGAGCCCCGTCCCGCCCGGCGCACGGCGGGTGAGATCCTGCGGGCCGAGGCCATCGCCGCGCTGGCGCCGGACCTGCTCCTGGCGACCAGCCTCTTCGAGGGTTCATCCGACGACGTGATCGCGCGCTGGCCGCCCGACCGGGCACGGCCGGCCACGGCGGCGGTCTGCTACGACCTGATCCCGCTGATCCAGCGGGAGGACTATCTCGATGGCCCCTGGGCGGGGGCGCAGCGGCTGAAGGACTGGTACTTCCGCTGCCTGCACGAGATGGCCGAGGCCGACCTGCTGCTCGCCATCTCCGAGGCCAGCCGGCAGGACGCCATGGAGCATCTCGCCCTGCCCGGCGACCGGGTGGTCAATATCCGCGCCGGGTACAGCGCGGTCTTCGGCCCGCAGCGAATGGACGCAACGCGGAAGCAGGCGCTGCTCGCCCGCTACGGGCTGCGCGACGGCTTCGTGCTCTTTGTCGGCGGCGGCGACCCGCGCAAGAACGAGGCCGGGCTGCTGCGGGCCCAGGCGCTGTTGCCGCCGGCGTTGCGGGCCCGGCACCAGCTGGTGATCGTCGGCGCCACGGACCCCGCGGAATTCGCCTTGGCCCGCAAGGCGGCCGGCCTCGGGGCGGAGGAAGCGGTGCTGATCCGCTTCGTGCCGGAGGCGGACCTGCCGGCGCTCTACGCGGCCTGCGACCTTTCGGTGCTTCCTTCCTTCTACGAGGGTTTCGGCCTGCCGGTGCTGGAGGCCATGGCCTGCGGCGCCCCGGCGATCGGCAGCCGCGCCGGCAGCCTGCCGGAAGTGATCGGACTGGAGGAGGCGCTGTTCGACCCGCGTGATCCGGCGGATATCGCCCGGTTGATGACGCGCGCCCTGGCGGAGCCCGCTTTCCGCGCACAGCTCCTGGCCCATGCCCCGGCCCAGGCGGCACGCTTCGGCTGGGCGGATACCGCGGCACGCAGCTGGTCGGCGCTGGAGGCCCTGCTGGAAGCCCCGCGTCTCCGGGACCGTCCCGCCCATCTCGTGCCCGGGCGGCGCCTGCCGCGCCTCGCCCTGGTCTCGCCCCTGCCGCCGCAGCCGACCGGCATCGCCGACTATACGCGTGAGCTCGCCCCGGCCCTGGCGCGCCATTACGACGTCACCCTGGTCTGCGAGAGCGGCCTGACCGAGGACGAGCGGCTGCGCGGCGCCTTTCCGGTGCTGGATGCCGGCACCTTCGGGAACCTGGGGGAACGCTTCGACCGGGTGCTCCACCAGCTCGGCAATTCCGATCTCCACGACTTCCAGTATCGGGGCCTGCTGGCGGAGCAGCCAGGGGTGGCGACGCTGCACGATTCCTTCCTGTCCGGCCACGCGCTCTGGCGGGCCTACCGGGAGGGCGACCGGGAGCGTCTCGTCGCGGCGCTGCATGCCTCCCACGGCTGGCCCGCCGTCCTGACCTGGCTGCGCGAGGGCGATATCGCCGCGACCCGCGCCTGGCCCTGCAGCCTGCCGGTGCTGCGCGACACGATCGGCGTGATCCAGCACTCGCTGCACGCCGCCGAATGGACGCGGCGGCACTACGACGCGGCCACGGCGGGGGAGCCTGCCATCATCCCGCATTTGCGCCGGCTTCCTCCGAAGGGCGACCGGGCCGCCGCCCGCCGGCGCCTGGGGCTGGCACCGGATCTCCCGGTCATCGCCAGCTTCGGCATCCTGACAGCCAGCAAGCTGCCGGACCGTCTCGTCGCGGCCTGCCATGGACTGCACCACGCGGGGAAGCGGCCGCTCCTGGCGCTGGTGGGCGAGGCGGTGGAGCAGCTCGACCTCCCGCGCGAAGGCGCCACCCTGCGGCTGACCGGACGGGTCTCGCCCCAGGACTATGCCGACTGGATGGCGGCGGCCGATATCGCGGTCCAACTGCGCGACCATTCGCGCGGCGAGACCTCCGGCGCCCTGATCGACTGCCTCGCGGCGGGGCTTCCCGTGGTGGTGAACCGCCATGGCACCATGTCGCAGGTGCCGGATGGCTGCCTCCGCGCCATTCCCGAACGGTTCGGGGATGGGGAGCTGCGCGCCGTGCTGCAGGATCTGCTGCAGGACCCCGCCTCGGGCCGCCAACTCGGCGCACGGGCGCGGGAATGGGTGCGGGAGACGCTATCCCCCGAGCGGATCGGGCTGGCCTATCGCGAGGCGATCGAGGCGTTCTACGACAGGCCCGGCGCCTTCCTCCGGCTGGGCGATCCCTTCCATGGCGCCCTGCTGCCGCGCGGCAGCGCCGAGGACTGGGCCTCCGTCGCCCAAGCCAGCCTGGCCAATTTCCCGCCGCGCCGGCCGCCCTTCCTGTTCCTGGACGTGACCGATGGCTGGCCGGACCCGGCGGAGCTGGAGCGCCTGCTGCTGGCGCATCCCCCGGCGCTCCGCGTGGAGCCCGTCCGCTTCGAGGTTCCGGCGGAGGACGGCGCCACGCTTCCGGCGGGAACGCGGGCGGCCCCGGCCGGCGCCTACCGGACAGCGCCCGAGGCCGTCTTCCCGCTGCTCGGGCGCCGCTTCGCCGATCTCGTGCCGAGGCCGCTGTGCCCCGCGCCGGGCGACCTGCTGCTGCACCCCTTGGCCAGTCCACCGGCCGAAGCCCGGCGGTGGGCGCTGCGAGCGCTGGAACGGCGCGGCTGCGTCCTGGCGGAGCGTGGCGCGGGCGGCAGGGCGGTTCCGGCGGCAGGGGCCTCCCTGCCCGGCTGGTTCCAGGGCCTGCTTTCCTCATGAGCGCCGCCGCCCCTCCGTCGCCGGTGCTCTGGGTCGAGGTCGGTGACCTGCTCGACTATGCCGCGATCCGCCACCGGCTTTCCGGCATCCAGCGCCTTGCCTTCGAGCTCTGCCGCGCCCTGGCGCCGCATCCCGGCGTGCGCTTCTGCCGTGCCGTGCCGCCGCGCGAAGGGCTGCGCGCGGTGGAATGGGCGGAGCTGGAGGCGCTCTATGCCCGGCTTTCCGGCGGCGACGACACCCCGCCGCCGGGCCGCGACGGGCATGCGGTGGTGGCGGAGCATGTCGCGGCGCCCGTGGCGGAGGCCCGGCGCGGGATGCTGCGGCAGGCGGCGGGCTGGCTGCCGAGCGGCATCCGCATCCCCCTGGCCCGCGCCACCGTGGCGCAGGCCTCGGTCGCCACGGAGCTGCGCCAGGCCCTGCGCGGCGTGGCGGGCGCCCTGCCACGCCCCCTGCCACGCCCCCTGCCGCACCCCGGCAAGGGCGGGAGCGCGAAGGCGCCGGAGCGCGCGGCCGTGGAGCCCGGGCCGGGCGACACGCTGCTGATCCCCGGCGCGCCCTGGGCGCATCCGGATTACGGCCCGGTGCTGGGGCGGATGAAGGCGCGCAGCGGGTTGCGCATCGCCCTGGTCCTCTATGACCTGATCGCGGTGAAGTACCCGGAATGGACCGATCCGGGACTGATGCGGGTCTTCGGCCCCTGGTTGCGCCGCACCCTGCCGCAGGTGGACCATGTGCTGGCCATCTCCGGGGCCACGGCGCGCGACGCGGCGGCATGGGTGGCGGAACAGGGCATCGCCCCGGCACCGCGCATCACCGCCTTCCCTATCGGCACCGGCTTCGGCGCCCCGCGTCAGGCCGTGCCCGCCGTGCCGCCGCCACCGGGCGACCCGGGCTATGTCCTTTTCGTGTCCACGATCGAGGCACGCAAGAACCACGCGCTCGCCTTCCGCGTCTGGCGGCGGCTGCTGGAGGAGATGCCGGAGCGGGAGGTGCCGCGCCTGGTCTTCGCCGGCGGGGCCGGCTGGCTGGTGCAGGACCTGCTCGGCCAGATCCGCAACACGGCGAATCTCGGCGGCAAGCTGGTCCTGGCCGGCTCGCCGAGCGATTCCGACCTGCGCCTGCTCTATCGCGACTGCCGCTTCACCTTCTTTCCCTCCTTCTACGAGGGCTGGGGCCTGCCGGTGACGGAAAGCCTGAGCTTCGGGCGGGCCTGCCTCGCTTCCGACCGCGCCTCGGTGCCGGAGGCCGGGGGACGCTTCTGCGCCTATCTCGACCCGGACAACGCCACCGGCGCCACCGCCGCCGCCCGTGCCCTGATCGGGAATCCGGAACACCTCGCCGCCCTGGAGGCCGATATCCGCGACGGCTTCCGCCCGGTGCCCTGGTCGGACACCGCCGCCGCCGTGCTGGCGGCGCTGGGCTGAGCGGGCGCCGCGCCTGAGGCCAGGCCCGGGGAGAGTGCTGCCATGAAGCGGAACGGTCCGCTCGTGTCACCTTGTCCCGGCGGTGCAGGCCTCCATCGCCCCTTCGATCTCGGCGGCGGAAAGGGCGCCGATCTCCGCGATGAACACGATCCGCGCCCGGGGCAGGTCCGGCGGCGGCGCTCCGGCCGGGGCCAGGGTCGCGCGGCCGCCGGCGAGCTGGAACAGGAACTGGCGGCCTGGCTGCTCCACGGTCTCGAACAGCCCCTTGGCGCGGGCGAGGCGGGGCGCGAGGCGGGCGATGGCCTGTTGCAGCCGGGGCAGCGAGAGAGGCCGGTCGGAGGTCCAGCTCAGCGTCTCGAAACGGTCGGCCACGGGGCGGCGGCGGCCGGGATCGCGCGGCGCGGGAACATGCGCCGGGTCGTCCGGGAAGAGGAGTTCCAGCGGCACCCGGCCCTGCGGCGCATCGACGGCGAGCGCCGCAGGGCGCTGCGCCTTCACGGCGGCGCGGACCCTGGCACGGTCGGCGTCCTCGGCGAGGTCCACCTTGCTCAGCGCCACCACATCGGCGGCGCGGAGCTGGGCGCGGAACAGCGGGTCCTCCAGCGCCTCCGACGTGGCCGTCGCATCCACCACGCAGAGCACGGTCTCCAGCGGCGCCTCGCGCCAGATCACCGGGTCCATGAGGTTGCGGACGATGTCCGAGGGCTCGGCCACGCCGCTGGTCTCGATCACGATGGCCTCCGGGCGCGGGTCGCGCCGCAGGAGGGTGGCCAGCGTGCGCAGCAGGTCGCCTTCCAGCGAGCAGCAGATGCAGCCGTTGGACAGGCTGACGACGCCGTCGCTGGCGCCGGCGACCAGTTCCGCGTCGATGTTGATCGCGCCGAAGTCGTTCACCACCGCGGCGATGCGCCGCCCCCCGGCATGGGCCAGGAGGTGGTTCACCACCGTGGTCTTGCCCGCCCCGAGGAAGCCGGCGACGAGCAGGACGGGGACGGGCATGCCGCTCAGCGCGTGATGGCGGGGCGGCGCACCGGCCGGCCGGGCCGCGCCGCCACGTCCATCACGCCGTCGGCGATCACCGGCACGCCGCTGACGATCAGGTGGCGCACGCCCTCGGCCGGGCGGTTCATCGCGGTGAACTCCGCCTTGTCGCTGAGCGTGTCGTAGTCGAAGACCACGACGTCGGCGTCGGCGCCCACGGCCAGGCGGCCCTTGCCGGCCATGGCGGGCGTGCTGGCCTCCAGGATCTGCGCCGGAATCAGCGAGACCTTGCGGATGCCCTCGATCAGCGGCACCGCCTGGCGCTCCCGCACCCAGTGGCGGATGAAGCGGGTGAAGCAGCCGGCGGAGCGCGGGTGGGAGGTCGCTTCCTCCGGCAGCGGCCAGGCATCGCCCGTGTAGGTGCTGCCATCCGGCATCGACCAGGGCATCGCGTCCGAGGCGATGGCGCCGTCCGGATAGAGCACGGCCATGTCGAGCAACTCGCGGTGGCGCTCGTTGTGCTCCGTGTCCAGCACGTGCCAGAGCACGAGCTGCGACGGGTCCTCGGCCTGCGCCGCCAGCAGCTCGTCACGATCGCGGAAGCGGTGGCCGTCCGTCACGCGCTGCACGGAATCGTAGCCGAGGCCGTTGCGGGATTCGAAATGCGGGTCGCTGAAGAAGGCCGCCGCCAGAACGGTGGAGCCGGTGCCGTAGGGATAGGCCTCGACGGTGATGTTCAGCCCCTTGAGCTGCGCGTTGCGCACCAGATCGTAGCAGCGGGCGATGTCCGTCTTGCTGGAGCTGTTGAAGTGGCAGATGTGCATGTGCGCGCCGGTCGCCGCGGCATAGCCGATCAGGCGGATATAGGCCTCGGCCGCGCTCTGCGGATCGATGCGCGCCATGTAGGCGACATGGGTGAAGGTCGGCACGTTCTTCGCGGCGGCGAGGCGGCAGACCTCGACCAGTTCCTGCACGCCGGCGCCGGGCGCGTAGGCGTTGAGGATGCCGATGCCGATGCCGCCCTCGTCGAGCCCCTGCGTGATGCGGTCGATGATGCCCGCGACCTCGGCCTCGGTCGCGATGTTGTCCATCCAGCGGCGGTCGCGCATGGCGCGGCCGAAGGCCTCCAGCGAGGATTCCTCGTTGGTGCCGACCATGGCGCCGATGCGGGCGAAGGCCCAGTTGGTGGCGGCACCGTAGTTCAGGATGCGCCCTTCCGCCGCCTGGCGCCTGTACCAGGATGCGACGGGCATCACGCCGGCTTCCAGGTCCAGCGTCGTGGTCACGCCGTCGAAGGCCTGCATGCGGTCGGCGGGGATGGACTGGCCATGCGCGTGCAGGTCGATGAAGCCCGGCGCGACCACGAGCCCCGTCGCGTCGATCACATGCTCGGCGCCGCCCAGCCCGGTGCCCAAGGCGGCGACCTTGCCGTCGATCAGGGCCACGTCGCCCACGACATCCATCCCGCTCGCCGGGTCCACAACCCGGCCGCCGCTGATCACCAAGCCACCCATTCCGTCACCCCGCGCGCCAGACAACCGCCCGCGCACCGGGACGGCGGCGACGCGCGTGGTGCGTGCGGCCGGCCCGGTGCGGGCGCGGCACTAGAAACAGATTCTCCGGGGCTGGCAATCGCAGGGGCGGGTTTCCTGCGATTGCCAAGGTAAGCCGCCGGCCGTGCCACTTCGAAGCTTTGGCACTTTAGGATTTTAGCCTTTTATCCGTCCGGACGGTGCGAGGGCCGGCAGGCCGGGGATCACCCGGGTCATGCTGGTGCAGGCGCGGTGAATCGCGCGGCGGCGAGGCGGTGCGTTGATTTTATTCCTATAGCCTGGGGTGGGTCCGGGAAGCAAGGGGTGTTTGGGGGCTGTGCCCGCCCCGTGCGGCGGGGGGCGCGTGGCCCGGGAGGTTTTCTTTCTTTTCCGGCGCTGCCGTATCCGTCCGTGCTGTGGGATCGGACCTTCGGGCCGACGGTTGCCGCGAGCGCCCCTCCCGGGTCCAGGGCGCGCAGCGTCCTGGCGGATGGGGGGGCCGGGGGAAAGGCGGCGCCTTGTCCCCCGGGGGCTGGCCACGGAGCGTGACGCCCGGACCCTGCAGGCCCGTGGGCCGGTGCGTTCCGCCATCCGGATCAGGCTGGCGCCGGCCTGGACGCGCCCTGGAAATGCGCCTTCAGGAAGGCGGCGAAGCGCGCGACCGCGAGGGAGGCGGGGCGGCGCGTGGGGGTGAGGAGCGTCAGGTCTTCGGCGAGGCGCGGCGCGAAGGGCCGGAGGAGGATGCCGCGGTGGCGGTTGTCCTCGGCGGTCAGGCGGTCCACCAGGGCGATGCCCATGCCCTCCATCACCAGGGCGCAGGCCGCCGAGGCGAGCGGCGCATCCACCCGGATGCGGGGCGCGATGCCATGCGCCGCCAGCTCGGCCTCCAGCCGCTGGCGGTAGCGGTCCGCTGCGGCCAGGGCCACCAGGGGCTCGTCGCGCAGGTCCGGCGGGCCGAGGCTGGGCTTCGCCGCGAGGGGGTGCCCGGGGGGCAGCACGCAGACCGCCTCCACGGACAGGAGGCATTCGCGGTGCAGGGCCTGGGCCGGGACCTCGAACTGCACCAGGCCGAGGTCGAGATGCCCCGCCACCAGGGATTGCGCGACCGAGAGCGAGTCCATGGTGCGGAGCGACAGGGACAGGCCCGGATGCTGCCGCAGGAAGCCCGCCACCACCCCGGGCAGCCAGCCCGCCGCCGCGGCATAGGGCGCGCCAAGGACGAGATGCCCCTGCCTGAGCCCCTTCAGGTCGCGCGCGAAGCGGGTCAGGTGCTCCAGGCCCAGGAAGGCGCGCTCGACCTCCTTGAAGAGGGCCTGCGCCTCGGGCGTGGGGACGAGGCGGCGGCGTTCGCGCAGGAAGACCGGGAAGCCGAGATCGCGCTCCATCTGCGCCAGCATCTTGCTCACCGCCGGCTGGGTGATGCCCAGGCGATCGGCGGCGCCGGTGATGGAGGAGCTGGTCATGACCGCGCGGAAGATCTCGCACTGGCGCAGGTTCATGCCGGGCCTCTTTCATAACCTTTTGGAATGAACCCTGGCATCACTGGTACTTTGACGGCAAGTGCCCGCCGCCCCTAGGCTCCGTCCAGGGACAGGACGACACCGGCGCATCGCGGCTCCACCAGGATTTCGGGGAAACCGGTCCGTAGGACGGGCGGCTGTCCGCCAGGCCTCGGCGGCCCGGCGCCCGCGGGCCGGGCGCGGAGGCCGGCACGCTGCCCCGACCAGGACATTCGGAGAGATACGGCATGAGCGGCCATCGTCGCGACATGAAGCTCGGGCTGAACATCGTGGCCAACGGCGCGCACTCGGCGGGCTGGCGGATGCCCGACGCGCAGGAGACCGCGGCCATGGACTTCGCGCTGTGGAAGCGCCTGGCCCAGGCGGCGGAGCGGGCGCGCTTCCACTTCATGTTCTGGGCGGACGGCATCGCGGTGCGCCATTCCGCCAAGAGCGACGACGAGCTGAGCTATCTCGCCCGCATCGACGTCTTCGAGCCGCTGACGCTGATCGGCGCCCTGTCGGCGGTGACGGAGCGGCTGGGCTTCGTGGCCAGCGCCTCGACCACCTACAACGAGCCCTATCACATCGCGCGCAAGTTCGCCTCGCTCGACCATATCAGCGGCGGCCGGGTGGGCTGGAACGTCGTGACATCCTGGAGCGAGCAGGAGGCGCACAACTTCGGCAGCGACCGGCTGCTGGCGCACGGGAACCGCTATCGCCGGGCCGAGGAGTTCGTCGATGTCGTCTTCGGCCTCTGGGATAGCTGGGAGGACGACGCCTTCATCCGCGACAAGGCCTCGGGCCGCTATTTCGATCCGGCGAAGCTGCACAACCTGCGCCACGAGGGCGAGCATTTCCGCGTGGCCGGGCCGCTGAACGTCGCGCGGCCGATCCAGGGCTATCCGGTGATCGCGCAGGCGGGGTCCTCGGGGCCCGGGCAGGTGCTGGGCTCGCGCATCGCGGACATCATCTATACCGCGCAGAAGTCGCGCGAGGATGCCGTTGCCTTCTACGGCAGCGTCAAGTCGCATGCCGCGGGCACGGGGCGCGACCCGGACAGCATGCTGGTGATGCCGGGCATCATGCCGATCCTGGGGCGCACGCGTGCCGAGGCGGAGGGCAGGTTCGCGCAGCTCCAGGACCTGATCCACGAATGCCTGGGCCTGCCGATGCTGGCGTCGTCCTTCGGCGACCTGTCCGGCCTGCCGCTGGACGGGCCGCTGCCCGCGCCGCTGGAGAACAGCAACGCGGTCAAGAGCGGGCACGAGAAGCTGGTGCGGATGGCCCGGCAGGAGGGCATGACGATCCGCAGGCTCTATCAGATCGTGGCCGGCGCCTCGGGGCACAACCTCGTGGTGGGCACGGCCGCCGACGTGGCCGACCTGATGGAGGACTGGTTCGCCGCGCGCGGCTGCGACGGGTTCAACATCATGGCCTCCCATCTTCCGGCGCCGGCCTACGAGGCCTTCGACTGGCTGGTGCCGGAGTTGCAGCGGCGTGGCCTGTTCCAGACCGAGTATGGCGGCGACGGCACCTTCCGCGGCAGCCTTGGCCTGCCGCGGCCGGCGCACGGCTCCCACCGCCAGCGGGCCTGAGCCCGGCGGCACGCCAGCGGGGCGGCGTGGTCCCGTCAGCCTTCGCGCCGCGCCGGCACGCGCCCGGCGGCGTGGTCGCCGGCGCTCATGGTGGGCAGGTCGAAGCGCTGGCGGGTGCCGGCATAGCCATGGCCGCCCATGCGGCCCACGGCGTCGATGACCGATGGATCGATATGCAGGCGCCCGTCCACCGCGTCGGCGCGCAGATGCGCGTGGAGGACCTCGCCCAGCACGATCTCGCGGGAATTGCCGATCTCCAGGAAGGAATGCAGGCGGCATTCCAACGCGGCGGGGGCGCGGGCGATCCAGGGGCAGGCGACGGCATGGCCGGGGCGGATCTCCAGCCCGGCCTCGGCCAGCTCGTCCACGCCCGGGGCGAAGGGGGTGGCGCAGACATTCATCGCTTCCACCAGTGCGTCGGAGACGATGTTGACGGTGAAGCAGCCCGTGTCACGGATGTTTCGGCCGGTGTCCTTCGGCGAGCCGTCGGCGCGAAACTCGATGCCCAGGGCCACGAGGGCCGGATCGGCGGAGAGGCAGTTGAAGAAGGAGAAGGGCGCCGCGTTCGCGCGCCCGTCCGCCCCGATCGTCGTCACCAGCGCGATGGGACGCGGCACGACGCTGCCGATCAGAATCTTGTAGCGTTCGCGCGGGGACAGGGCGGCGAAGTCGAAGCCCAGGCTTTCCGTGATACCGACGCTGGCGGTGTCGCTCATGTCTCGTTCCTTCGGCATCGCCGCCGGGCCGGGGCGGGGTCGGTGCGGCGGAATCCTATACAGAAGGCGCCGGGATGCCGTCGACCGCGCCTCTCCTGGGGTTCCGGCGCGGCGGCTTGAATCCGGGGCATGGCCGGCGCTTCATGGCGGCCTGCGATCCAGTGGCCCGGAGGTTGCGGATCGCCACGTCCCGCCTGGAGGAAACGCCCGCATGACCCACGACCTGCTGCTCCGGAACGTCCGGCCCATGGGGGGCGAGGCCACCGATGTGCTGGTCCGCGACGGGCGCGTGGCCGGATGGGGCGGCGGGCCGGATGCCCCCCTGGAGGCGCCCGGCGTGCCGGTGGAGGATGGCGCCGGGGCGCTGCTGATCCCCGGCTTCGTCGAGGCGCACACGCATCTCGACAAGTCGCTCTGGGGCATGGGCTGGCGCCGGCACCAGGCCGGGCCACGGCTGATCGACAAGATCGAGACCGAGCGGCGGCTGAAGAAGGAATGGGACATCGACCCGGCCCGCCAGTCGGCGCGGCAGGTGGTGCAGTCGCTGCGCATGGGCACGACGCATATCCGCACGCATGTGGATGTGGACGACGCGGTGGGCCTTGCGGGCATGGAGGGCGTGCTCGCCACCTGGGCCGCCTATGCCGGGGTGATGGAGATCGAGACCGTCGCCTTCCCGCAATCCGGGCTGATGGTCCGCCCGGGCGTGGCGGCGCTGATGGAGGAGGCGATGCGCATGGGCGCGGATGTGGTGGGCGGGCTCGATCCCTGCGCCATCGACCGCGACCCGAAGGGGCAGCTCGACGTGGTGTTCGGTCTGGCCGAGAGGTTCGGCAGGCCGGTGGACATCCACCTGCACGAGCCAGGGCAGCTCGGCGCCTTCAGCCTGGAGCTGATCATCGAGCGCACGCAGGCGCTGGGCATGAAGGGGCGGGTGACGGTGAGCCATGCCTTCTGCCTGGGCGACCCGGACCCGGCGCTGGTGAACCCGTTGCTGGAGCGGATCGCGGCGCTGGATATCGCCATCGCCACCACCGCGCCCGCCAGCCGCCCGGTGCCCGCCGCCGCCACGCTGCGCGGCCTGGGCATCCGGCTCTGCGCCGGCTCCGACGGCATCCGCGACACCTGGGGCCCCTATGGCAATGCCGACATGCTGGAGCGGGCGATGCTGATCGGGCTGCGCAACAACTTCCGCCGGGACGAGGAGGTGGAGATGGCGCTGGACATCTGCACCCGGGGCGGCGCCGGGGTGATGCGGCTGGAGGGCTATGGGATCGAGCCCGGCTGCCGGGCGGATCTCGTGCTGGTGGATGGGGAATCGCTGGCCGAGGCCGTGGCCGCCCGCCCGCCGCGGCGCCTCGTGGTCAAGCGCGGCCGGGTCGTCGCCCGCAACGGCGTGTCCCTGGTCGAGGCGCCCTGACCCTTGACCCCTGACCCCCTGGCCCGCCCCACCGCGATGTGAATTGCGCCCCGCCCCCGGGCATGGTCCGGCGCCGCCCGGAACGGCGGCGCGGGCCGGGTTTCCTGGTATGCTCGCGGCTTCCACGGCGGAAAGGCGAGGCGCATGGCTCAGGACCGCAGTCACAAGACCATGCTCGGCAACCACCGGCTGAGCCCCGAAACGCTGATGCTGGGCTATGGCTACGACCCGGCCCTGTCGGAAGGCGCGGTGAAGCCGCCGGTCTTCCTCACCTCCACCTTCGTTTTCCGCTCGGCGGAGGAGGGGCGGGACTATTTCGACGTGGTGGCCGGGCGCAAGCCGGCGCCGGAGGGCGGGGCGGGGCTGGTCTATTCCCGCTTCAACCACCCGAACAGCGAGATCGTGGAGGAGCGGCTGGCCCTCTACGAGGGGGCGGAGGGCGGGCTGCTCTTCGCCTCCGGCATGGCCGCGATCGCCACCACCATCCTGGCCCATGCGCGGCCGGGGCAGGTCATCCTGCACAGCCAGCCGCTCTATGGCGGCACGGAAACGCTGCTGGCCCGCACCCTGGCGGAATACGGCATCCTGGCCGAGGGCTTCTCCCAGGGCACCGATGCCGGTGCCGTGCGGGCGGCGGCGGAACGGGCCATGGCGCGCGGCCCGGTGGCGATGGTCCTGGCGGAGACCCCGTCCAACCCGCTGAACACGCTGGTGGACCTCGCCCTGCTGCGGGTGGAGGCCGAGCGCATCGCGGCGGCCCAGGGCGGAAAGCGTCCGCTGCTGCTTTGCGACAACACCCTGCTCGGCCCGGTCTTCCAGACGCCGCTGGCGCAGGGGGCGGATATCTCGCTCTATTCGCTGACCAAGTATGTCGGCGGGCACAGCGACCTGATCGCCGGCGCGGCACTGGGATCACGCGCGGTGCTGCAGCCGGTGCGGCTGCTGCGCGGCGCCATCGGCACGCAGCTCGACCCGCATTCCTGCTGGATGATCGGCCGCTCGCTGGAAACGCTGTCGCTGCGGATGCGGGCAGCGGCGGCCAATGCCGAGGCGGTGGCGGAGTTCCTGTCCGGGCATCCGCATGTGAGCCGGGTTCATGCGCTGGGGCCGGATCGGGGCGACGAGGCCACGCGGCGGGTCTATGCGGCGCAGTGCAGCGGCCCCGGCTCGACCTTCAGCATCGAGCTGCGGGGCGGGCAGGACGAGGCCTTCCGCATGCTCAACGCGCTGCGGGTCTTCAAGCTGGCGGTCAGCCTGGGCGGGACGGAGTCGCTGATCAGTCATCCGGCCTCCACCACCCATTCCGGTGTGCCGGCCGAGCTGCGGGCGCGGATCGGCGTCACCGACGGGCTGGTGCGGCTGAGCATCGGCATCGAGAACCCGGACGACCTGATCGCCGATCTCGCCCAGGCCCTGGCGACGCTGGACGGGGATGGCGAGGGGCAGGCCCCCAGGGGATGATGGGGGGATGATGGGGGGATGATGGGAGGATGATAGGGCGGTAATGGGGGAGTGGGCGGGGGCGGCCCTGGCCAAGCCCGGCCGTTCATGCGAAGGCTTCGCAACAACTTCGCGGCCTTCGCCGCCCGGCCGGGCGGGTGGCCACCGGAAAGGCGTTGCGCCATGCCCGAGACATCCTCTCCCCCCTCCCCCTGCCCGCCCCGCCGCCGGACCGTGCTGCGGCACGGGCTGGCCCTGGTCCTTTCCGCCATGGCGGCCCCGTTGGCGGCGCCCGCGGTGCTGCGGGCGCAGGAAGCGCCCCGCCTGCGCGACCTGCTGGGCCGGGAGATCGCCCTGAAGCAGCCGGCCCGGCGGATCGCCCTGGGCCAGGGGCGCCATCTCGCCGTGCTGAACCTGCTGCATCCCGACCCGGCCAGCCTCGTCGTCGGCTGGGCGGACGACATGCGCCGGGGCGAGGGGGCAGAGTACCAGGCCTATCTGCGCCGCTTCCCGGCGCTGGACCGGCTGCCGGTGCTGGGCTTCTCCACCGGGGTCGGGGTGCTGGAGCAGCTTCTGACGGTGAAGCCGGACCTGCTGCTGCTGAGCCGCCGCAACGTCGCCAGCCTGGGCGGCGGCACGGCGGCGGTCAGCTTCTTCGCGCCGCTGGAGGCGGCGGGCGTCGCCGTGGCGGTGGTGGATTTCTTTGTCCGCCCGCTGCGCGACACGGAGCCGAGCCTGGAGATCCTGGGCCAACTGCTGGGGCGGGAGGAACAGGCCGGTGCTTTCCTGGAGTTCTATCGCGCGCGGATGCGGGCGGTGCAGGCGCGCCTCGCCGGGATCGGCGAGAACCGGCCCCGGGTGATGATGCAGGCCCATGCCGGCGGGCTGGCCTGCTGCTTCTCCCCGGGCCGCGGGGTCTATGACGACTTCATCCGCTTCGCCGGCGGGCACAATATCGGCGCGGACAGCATCGCCACCGAAACCGGCCAGCTCAGCCTGGAATACGTGCTGACCCAGGACCCGCATGTCTATATCGCCACCGGCGGCCCCTATGGCGGGCGCGGCGGGGTGAGCCTGGGCGCCGGGGTCGATCCCGCCCTGGCCCGGTCGAGCCTGGCGCAGGTGATCGAGAGCCAGCACCTTTCCGGCCTCAGCGCCGTGAAGCAGGGCCGGGCCCATGCGCTCTGGCACGCCTTCAACGACTCGCCGACCCACCTCATGGCCATCGAGGCCATGGCACGCTGGTTCCATCCGGAGGCCACGGCCGGGATCGACCCCGCTGCCACGCTGGCCACGCTGAACCAGCGCTTCGCCGCCGTGCCGATGCAGGGGACCTACTGGACCAACCTGAAGGCCTGAACCGCCCCTTCGGGCGTCACGCTTCGTGGCTGGCCGCCGGAGAGCGTGGCTCTCCGGCGCGATCCGGCATCAGCGAGCGCCAACGAACGGGAGGTCCAGGACCCTCAGGGTCCTGGCGGATAAGGGGGTCCGGGGGAAAAGGCGGAGCCTTGTCCCCCCGGGGACGACGCCGAGCGTGGAGCGCGACCGGCGGAGGGGGCGATGCTTTCCCGGCCGGTCCGCATGCGGACCATTGTGGAGGTGGCGACATTCTTGCTCTGCTTCCCTTGGCGGGGCCGGTCCATCCGGGCTCCGGGGGACAGCAAGGGGGTAGACATCCGATGGACGACCAGACCAGCCGCGCCAATCTCGTCCGGCGCGGCTTTTTCGGCCTGTCGGCGCTGGGCGCCGCGATGGGGACGGGGCTGGGCCTGCTCACGCCCAGGGCGGCGCATGCCCAGGCGGCGGGCAAGAGCCGGCTGCAGGTGGTGAAGGACCGCGGCAAGCTGATCGTCGGGACCGGCAGCACCAACCCGCCCTGGCATTTCGAGGATTCGAGCGGGAAGCTGGTGGGCATGGACATCGACCTCGCCCGGCTGCTGGCGAAGAACCTGTTCGACGACTACGACAAGGTGGAGTTCGTGCTGCAGGGCTCCGATGCGCGCATCCCGAGCCTGATCACCGACAAGGTGGACATCGTGGTGCAGTGGATGACCGTCACCGGCGGCCGCGCGCAGCAGGTGGAGTTCACCATCCCCTATTACCGCGAGGGCGTGAGCCTGCTGCTGCTGGCGCGCGGCGGCAAGTACAAGAACTTCGAGGAACTGAAGGCCGCGGGCAGCGCCGTGACCATCGGCGGCATGCAGAACGTCTTCCTGGAGGAATGGGTGCACAAGGCGCTGCCCCAGGCCAAGGTGGATGCCTTCGAGAGTCCGGATGCCACGATCCAGGCGCTGAACGCCCGGCGCATCGACGCGGCGATGTCGGACCAGTCGGCCTCGCGCTGGCTGATGCAGCAGGCGCCCGGCCGCTTCGTCGATTCGGGCTATGGCTGGATGCCGAACTCCTATGCCTCCGCCGTCAAGCCCGGCGAGCCGGTGTGGCTGAACTACGTCAACACCGTGTACAAGGAGGCGATGATGGGCGTCGACTTCGACTACTTCGCCGCCTCCTACAAGAAGTGGTTCGGCATCGAGCTGCCGACGCCCAAGGTCGGTTTCCCGAGCGAGTTCTCCTGATCCTTCCGCCGCGCCGGGACGGGAACGCCCCGGCGGGGCCTGCATCCCGCTGCGATGCACACCAACGGATGGAACATTCCCGGCCGGCGCGGCCGCGCCGGGAATGTCCTGGGCGATCGGGACAGGCATGATCGACTATCACTTCGACTGGTCCGTCATCTGGCGGAACTGGGACCGTTTCGCGGCCGCGCTCGGCCTGGGCCTCGGGCTGGCGATCGCCTCGCTGGCCATCGGCACGGTGATCGGGCTGTTCTGCGCCATGGGGCGCGTCTATGGGCCGCGCTGGGTGAGCTGGCCGGTCTGGGCCTATGTGGAGGTCATCCGCAACACGCCGCTGCTGCTGCTGGTCTTCTTCATCTATTTCGGCCTGCCGGAGCTGGGCATCTACGGGCTGGACAAGGTCCAGTCCTTCATCTTCACCCTGTCCATCTATGCCGGCGCCTATATGTGCGAGGTCTTCCGCGCCGGCCTGGGCACGGTGCCGCGGCAGTACATGGAGGCGGCCAAGGCCATCGGCATGCGGCCCTGGCAGCGGCAGCGCTACGTCATCCTGCCCGTCACCTTCCGCATCACCCTGCCCGCGATCAGCAACAACCTGATCTCGCTGTTCAAGGACACCTCGCTCGCCGCTGCCATCGCGGTGCCGGAGCTGACCTTCACGGCGCGGCAGATCAACGCCAACACCTTCCGCGTGATGGAATCCTGGCTCACCGCCAGCGCGCTCTACCTCGTCACCGCCTATGCGATCGCCCTGCTGCTGCGGCAGGTCGAGCGCCGCTATGCCGTGATCCGCTGAAGGAGGGCGGGGATGGATCTCGACCTCTTTCTTGAACAGGCCTGGCTGGCCCGCTTCTCGCTGCTTTCCGGCCTCCAGGTGACGCTCGGCACCTCGCTGCTCAGCATCCTCCTCGCCACCCTGGCCGGGCTGGCGATGGGGGCCGTGCTCGCCTATGCCTGGGCGCCGTTCCGCTGGCTGGCGCGGGCCTATGTGGATTTCATGCGCGGCATTCCGGTGCTGGTGCTGATCCTCTTCACCTTCTATGGGCTGGCGCTGTTCAAGGTGAACGTGACGCCCTTCGCCGCCGGGGTGATCGCGCTGTCCGCCTTCGCCACGGCGCATGTGGCGGAGAACCTGCGTGGCGCGCTGCAATCCGTGCCCGCCGGGCAGATGGAGGCGGCCAAGGCCATCGGCCTCACCTTCCCGAAGAGGCTCTGGTACGTGATCATCCCGCAGGCGGTGCGCCGGGCCCTGCCGCCCTGGGTGAACATCTGCCTGGAGATCGTGAAGGGCTCCACGCTGCTCTCGGTGATCGGGGTGGTGGAGCTGCTGCTGGCGACGCAGCAGGCGATCGCACGCAACTACATGATCATCCAGTTCTACCTGCTCGCCGCCATCCTCTACCTGATCGTCAACTTCGCCATCGCCCAGATCGGCGCGCTGCTGGAGCGGCGTTTCTCCTATATCCGGAACTGAGAGCCCCGATGATGAGCCAGAGCGACGGCGCCCAGCCCCTTCTCCGCGCGCGTGGCGTGCACAAGAGCTTCGGTCCGGTCGAGGTGCTGAAGGGCATCGACCTCGACGTGCACCAGGGGCAGGTGGTGGCGCTGATCGGCGCCTCCGGCTCCGGCAAGACCACCTTCCTGCGCTGCGTGAACCTGCTGGAGGAACATGATGGCGGCGAGATCCTGCTGGATGGCGACCCGGTCGGCTACCGCGTCGAGAACGGGCGGCGGCGGCGGATGGGCGAGGCGGCGGTTTCCGCCCAGCGCGCCCGCATCGGCATGGTGTTCCAGAGCTTCAACCTCTTTCCGCACCTGACGGCGGAGGAGAACGTGATGCTCGGCCTCGTCCGCGTGCTGGGCAAGGGCAAGGCGGAGGCGCGCGACATCGCCGGGCACTGGCTGGACCGCGTGGGACTGGGGCCGCGGCGCGGGCACTATCCCTACCAGCTTTCCGGCGGGCAGCAGCAGCGCGTGGCCATCGCGCGGGCCGTGGCCATGCAGCCGCGCCTGCTGCTCTTCGACGAGGTGACCTCCGCCCTCGACCCCGAGCTGGTGGCCGAGGTGCTGGGCGTGATGCAGAACCTCGCCGAGAGCGGCATGACCATGCTCCTGGTCAGCCACGAGATGCTCTTCGTGCGCGACGTGTCGCACCATGTCGTCTTCATGGATGGCGGCCGCGTCGCCCAGGCCGGGCCGCCGAAGGAGATCTTCGGCAACCCGTCCAGCGACAGGCTGCGGAGCTTCCTCGGGCGCTTCCACGGCCTGTTCGGGCATGCCGGCTGATCCCGGGAGGCGCAACGCCGGACCCGTCAGGCGCTGCGCCGGACGTTCCAGAAGACCGGGAAGGCGGGCAGCATGCCGGCGAGGTCGCGGCGGTAGCCTTGCAGCACGAAGTACTGGCCGAGGGGGATATAGGGCACGTCCTGCCAGGCTTGGCGCTGCATTTCCACCGCGATCGTCTTCTGCTGTTCCAGGCCTTCCGAGAACATCCAGGCGTCGCGCAGCTCCTCCAGCCGCGGCGAGCCGGGCCAGCCGAACCAGGCGCCGTCGCCATTGCCGCGCAGCGGCAGGTGGCCGACCGGATTGACGAAGTCGATGCCGTTGAAGCCGGTGTAGTGGACGTTCCAGCCGCCCTGGGAGGCGGGGCCCTTGTTGGCACGGCGCGTGACCACCGTGCCCCAGTCGGCGGCCTGGAAATCGACGTTCATGCCCATGCGCTGGAACATGTCGGCGCCGACATCGGTTTCCGCCTTCAGCACGGCGAGGTCGCTGACACCCAGGACCACCACCTTCTCGCCCTTGTAGCCGGCGGCGGCGAGGTCGCGCTTCACCTTCTCCATGTCGCGGGGCGCGTTCAGCACCTCCATCCCGGCATCCGTCGCCATGGGCGTGCCGGGGGTGAAGACGCCGACGCCGGTGCGCCAGAGCGAGGTGTCGGAGCCCGCGACGGCGGACATGTAGTCCGCCTGGCTGACCGCGCCCAGCACGGCGCGGCGGATCGCCGGGTTGTCGAAGGGCGGCTGCAGGTGGTTGAAGCGCAGGATGCCGATGGAGCCGGTGGGGTCCTGCGGCTGGAACCGCAGGTTGCGGTCGCGCCGGAGCATCGGCGCGAGATCGGGCGACAGGCTTTCCCACCAGTCCACCTCGCCGCTCTGCAACGCGGCCGCCGCCGTGGCCGCGTCGGGCAGGATGTTCCATTCGACGCGCTCGAAATGCGCCTGCTTGGGCCCCGAGGTCCAGGAGGGCTCGCCGTTCTCGCGCGGCCTGTAGCCGGCGAACTTCTCGTAGACGACGCGCGCGCCGGTCAGGCGCTCGGCGGGCAGGAAGCGGTAGGGGCCGCTGCCGACGATCTCCGGGACCTGGGTGAAGGCATCGGTCTTCGCCAGGCGCTCCGGCATGATCACCGGCACCGTGGCGGTGGACTTGGCCAGCGCATGCACCAGCAGCGGAAAGGGCCGCTTCAGCCGGAAGCGGATGGTCCGGTCGTCCTGCGCCTCCAGCGCCTCGGTCACCGCCATGAGGCTCTGGCCGAAGGCGTCGCGCCTGCCCCAGCGTTGCAGGCTGGCCACGCAGTCGCGCGCCAGGACCGGCGTGCCGTCATGGAACATCAGGCCGGGCCGCAGCCGGATGTTCCAGGCGCGTCCGTCCGCCTCCACCACATGGCCTTCCGCCATCTGCGGATGCGGGCGGAAATCCGTGTCCAGGCCGTAGAGCGTGTCGAAGACCAGGAAGGCGTGGTTGCGTGTCACCGTCGCCGTGGTCCAGACCGGGTCCAGCACGGTGAGATCGGATTGCGGCACGAATTTCAGCACGCGCTGCGAGGTGGCCTGTGCGATGCGAGGAGCGGCGAGGGCCGGCGCGGCCAGGGCGGCCGCGCCGAGCTGGAGGAGATGGCGTCGCTGGAACAAGGCCCGGTGTCCTGTCGTGGTGTGCGTCCGGCGCAGCAAGCGATGTGCCAGCCGCGGCCTCGGAGGCGCCCCTGGCCGTTACGCTTCGCGGCGGGCCGCCTCTCGCCCCACAAGGGAACGGCGCCAGGATGGAGGAGCCATCCTGGCGCCGCGCGTCACGGCCGGCTGGAGGTCGGGTTGGTGCCGCCGGAAGCGTTGCTGAACCCGGTGCGGGGCACCGGCTCGGGGTGCTTCGGCAGGTTCGCGCGCACCCGCGCCACCTGTTCGGCCGTCACCGCGGGGGCGGTGTTGCTCCAGGCGCTGCGCACGAAGCTGGCCAGAGTCGCCACTTCCTCGTCCGACAGGCGGAAGGCGAAGCCCGGCATCGGCAGCACGGAGGGCGCCCGCTCGGTCGAGGGCGTGGCCGCGCCGCCGAGGATCGTGGTGATCAGCCCGGTGGGGTTCTCCGCGTTCACGATGGAGGCTCCGTCGAGGCGCGGGAAGACCGTGGTCCCGCCATGGCCGGTGACGAAGTGGCAGGCGTTGCAGTTGTCGAGATAGAGGCGCTCGCCCGGCGTCAGGTCGACCGCCGCGGTCAGCTTCGCCTGGGTCTGGCGCTGCCCGTCCGGCCTGGGCTGCACCGCCGGCATGGCGTTGGGGATCGACTTCAGATAGGCGCCGATCGCGTGCAGGTCGGCATCGTTCATGTAGTTCATGCTGTGCTCGACCACGGACTTCATCTCGCCGCCGACGGCGGAGACGCGGTTCCGCCCCTTGCCGAGATAGTCGGCGATGTCCTGCACGTTCCAGGTCGCCACGCCGCGCGCGGCCTCGCCGCCGGCGCGCAGCTGCGGCGTGTGCCAGCCGTTCAGCTCGGTGCCGGCGAGGAAATGCGGGTCGCTGGCGGTGAAGCCGCGCTCCTGCATGGTGAAGGCGCGCGGCGTGTGGCAGGTGCCGCAATGCCCCAGCCCCTCGACCAGATAGGCGCCGCGGTTGATCTCGTCGCTCACCTGCGGGTTCGGCTGGAAGGTGCCGGTGGGCAGGAAGGCCCAGTTCCAGAGCGACATGCCCCAGCGCTGGTTGAAGGGGAAGCTGAGCTTCGTCTCCTCCGGCCTGTTCACGACCGGCTCCACACCCTTCATGAAGAAGGTGTAGAGCGCGTGCATGTCCTCGTCGGTGATCAGCCGGTAGGAGGGGTAGGGCATCGCCGGGTAGAGGTTGGTGCCATCGGCTCGCCGGCCCTGGCGCAGCGCGGCGGCGAACTGTGCCTCGGTGTAGTTGCCGATGCCGGTCTGCTTGTCGGGCGTGATGTTGGTGGTGACGATCCGGCCGAGATCGCTCTCGATCGGCAGGCCGCCGGCGAAGGGCTTGCCGCCCGGCCCGGTGTGGCAGGCCACGCAGTCACCGGCGCGGGCGAGGTAGGCGCCCTTCTCGATCAGCGCCTTCTCGCCGGCGGAGGGCTGCTGCGCCGGGCCGGACGAAGCCGGGGCCGGCTGAGCCAGTGTCGTCTGAGCCAGTGTCGTCTGAGCCAGGGCCAGCTGAGCCAGGGCCGGGCCCGCGAGGGCGGCGAGGAGGCCGGCGGCGAGCAGGAGGGGTTTCCGCTTGGTCATGGCCCCGTTCCTCACGCCTGCACCAGGGGGCCAGGGTTCTTCAGGTACTGCTCGGTGATCGCCTTGACGGACCAGTAGGTCATGGCGCCGATCATGCTGGTCGGGTTGCCCTGGAAGTTCTGCGGGAAGGCATTGCCGCCGGGGACGAAGACGTTGTGCACGTCCCAGCTCTGCAGGTAGCGGTTGATGGCGGAATCCACCGGCGTCTCGCCCGCCACGGCGCCGCCGACGTTGTGCGTGGAGATGTAGGGCCGCGTGTCCCAGTGCGAATCCATCTTCAGGAAGCTCTCGGTGAAGCTGTCCGGATTCAGCTCCTTCGTGATCTCCAGCACGCGCTCGCGCAGGAAGCGCTGCAGCTTCAGCTCGTTCTCCTTCCAGTCGAAGGTGATGCGCAGCAGCGGCTGGCCGTAGGGGTCCTTGTAGGTCGGGTCGAGGTCCAGGTAGTTGCCGCGGTAGGACATGCAGGTCGTCGAGATGCTGACCTTCATGGAATGCCCGTACCAGTCCTTCATCGCCTTCTTCCAGCCGGCGCCCCAGGCGGGGGTCCCGGCGGGCAGCGAGGCGCCGATCGGCGCGCCGCCGGCCTGGGAGCTGTGCAGCTTCGCACCGCCGATGAAGCCATAGGGCGCGGCGTCGAAGTTGCCGGGCGAGAAGTCGTTGATCATCTGCCCCGTCGGCCCGGCGGCGACGAAGGGGTTGAAGTGCTTGTCCTTGTAGAAGAGCGTCGTGCCGCCGTTGCTCAGGAAGGCATAGTTGCGGCCGACCACACCCTCGCCCGTATGGGGGTCGTAGGGCGTGCCGATGCCGGACAGCAGCATCAGGCGCACGTTGTTGTACTGGAAGGTGCTGAGGATGACGATGCTGGCGGGCTGGAAGACTTCCTGTCCCTGCTCGTCGATATAGGTCACGCCCTTGGCGGTCTTGCGGTCGTCGTGCAGGTCCACGCGGAGGACATGGGCGTTGACCTCGTAGGAGAAGTTCGGCAGGCGCCGCGCCGCGTCCAGGATGGTCGTCTGCGGCGAGGCCTTGGAGTAGTTCAGGCAGTAGTAGTCGCTGCAGAAGCCGCAGTAGTTGCAGGGCGCGATCTGCACGCCGTAGGGGTTGGTGTGGGGCCCTGAAGCCGCGGCGGAGGGGTTCGGGAAGGGATGGTAGCCCTTCTTCCGCGCCGCCTCGGCGAACATCGTGTTGTTCAGCGTATCCTTCAGCGGCGGCATGGGAAAGGGATTCGAGCGCGGCCCCTCGAAGGGATCGCCGCCTTCCATGATCTGGCCGCGCAGGTTCCCCGTGGCGCCGGAGGCGCCGCAGACCTTGTCGAAATGGTCCATGAAGGGCTCCATTTCCTCCCAGGTGAAGGGGAAGTCCTGGATCTGCAGGTCCTCCTGCAACTGGCCGGGCTTGTAGGCCTGGTCGACGAAGGTCTTGAGCTTCAGGTCCGTGGGCGTCGGACGGATCAGCACGCCGGTCCAGTGAACGCCGGCGCCGCCGACGCCGTTGCCGGGCTTGAAGGCGCCCCAGGTGCGGGTCGGCAGCGCGACCTCGTCGGTGTTGTGCCGCACCGTCGTCGCCATCTGGCGCGGGCGGGCGAAGACCTTCTGGCGGATGGAATAGGCGAGCTGGTCGGCAGGCTTGGGGTAGAGGTGGCCGGCATTGGTCCGCTCGGGACCGCTTTCGAGGGCGCGGACCTTGAGACCGGCGCGGGCCAGCTCGATGCTCATGATCGAACCGGACCAGCCCAGTCCGACAACCACCGCATCGACGGCGTCCTTGACGATAGCCATGGGAAAAATCCTAGCGGGAGGGGCGCGTCACCGGAGGTGGGCGGGGATCAGGCGCGTTCGCCCATGATGCTGACCGGGCCGAGCGGGTAGCGGACATTGTGCTGCCCCACCCATTCGAGGAAGCTGGCGCGGGCCCCGGGGAAGTTGATCATCTTCCACGCCGCCATGCCCTTGTTGCCGCCATACATCGGGTCGGAGAGATAGCCTTCCCGGGTGTTGCCCAGCAGGAAGGAGAAGAAATCCGCGGCCTTGAGCAGGGGCTCGCCGAAATCCGGGAAGTGGATCTCGCCGTGCTCCAGCTTCGTCAGCACCGCGTCGCGCGTGGCGTCGTCGAGCGCCTCGAAGCCCTTCTGGTAGGTCTTCTGGCAGAAGGCCCCGGTGGCGCGGATGCCGCGGCGTTAGATCTCCTGCGGCGCGTAGGGAAGCTGGAAGCCCATCAGCGCCGGGGCGTCCGGGTGGAAGGGGCCCTCCATGTACCAGTCCGCCGCCTGGCCATAGGATCCGTTCAGCTCCTGGTCGATGAAGATGGGCACGTTGGTGTCCAGCGCGCCGGGGCCTTCCGGATCGGAAGGGATCAGCCGGTCGCAGGCGGCCTTCACGAAGTTCCATTCGTCGCCCGAGAAGAAGACGGGCTTGTAGCTGTCGAGGGCGGGGGCGAGACGCTCCGCCGCCTCGGCCGCCGGCAGTCGCGGGAAAGAGGCTCCCAGGGTGGCCCCGAGGGCGGCCGCCGGGAGGGCGAGGGCGGTGGAGAGAAGGAAATGACGACGCAGCGTCATGTGACCTGTCGACATGCGGGATCCCTGGCCGGAAAGGCGTTTTGAGGTCGGCCTATTCGCCCCGCCTTTCCCCTGTCAATCGTTAATAAGCAGCCACACCGTATCGTAAAGAAAACATCCGAACGAAACCGCAGACCATGGTGAGTGAAACAAGAACATTAATAATCGTACATGAACGTTACACTATTTTGACTTACACATGATTTCCTGGCCTGCACGGGCCGCACATTCCGCCCGCCCGCGCGGGGATGGGATACTTTCCCCGCTCGTCACGTCACCCCATCGGTCGCCGCGGCGGCCATGGCCGGGCCGTCGCGGCGCCTCTCCAGGACGGTCCGGCCTGCTTCAGGGACCCTTCGCGGCAACGATGGCCGCGGCGACCTCGGCCAGGGCCGCATCGCGTTCCGTGCTTGGTGCCGTGCCGCCGGTGGAATAGGCGGCGACCAGGATCGGCGCGCTTTCCCCTGGCGGCCAGAGCAGGCCGGCATCGTTGTTGGTGCCCCTCTCGCCCACGCCGGTCTTGTCGCCCGCCTGCCAGCCGCCCGGCAGACCGGCGCGCAGGCGCTTGTCGCCCGTCTTGTTGGCGCGCAGCCAGCCGGTCAGATGCGCCTGCCCGCCCACCGACAGCGCCTCGCCCAGCGTCACCCTTTGCAGGCTGGCCAGCATCGCCGCCGGGCTGGTGGTGTCGCGCGGGTCGCCCGGCTCCGCCTCGTTCAGCGCGGTCTCCCAGCGGTCGAGGCGCGTCACCGTGTCGCCGATGGAGCGCAGCCATGCGGTCAGCCCCGCCGGACCGCCGATCTGCTCCAGCATCAGGTTGCCGGCGGTGTTGTCGCTCAGCGTGACCGCGGCCTCGCAGATCGCGGCCAGGGTCATGCCTTCCTCGCCTGCGTGCTTCTCCGTCTCGGGAGAGTAGGCCACCAGCTTCTCCCGCCCGTAGCGGATGCGCTGGTCCAGCCGCGCCTGCCCGGCATCGACCCGGGACAGGACGGCGGCGGCGGCCAGGAGCTTGAAGGTGCTGGTGAGGGGGAAGCGCTCCGCCTCGCGATGGCCCGCCCGCTGGCCGGTGGCGGTGTCGAGCACGGCGACGCCGAGCCGCCCGCCGACCCGCCGCTCGATTCCGGCGAAAACCGCCGGCAGGGCGCTGAAACCGGCCCCTGCCTGCCCCTTCCCGGCGCCCGAAGCCGCCCGGGCACCGGAAGGCCCCGCCGCCATCATGCCGAGGCCCAGCGCCGCCATGGCGCCCATGCCCATCCGCCTGCCGATCATGTGCCGCTCCCCTCTGTGCTGGCGGGCGGAGATTGCGCAGGGAGCCGCGACCCGGCAAACGATCGTTTCTTGCGATTGCCCCAAGAAAAACTAAAGGGTCCGGCCATGTTGCCCTCGCAGCTTCCACTCAACGCGCTGCGTGCCTTCGAGGCCGCTGCCCGGCATCTAAGTCTGACAAGGGCCGGGCTGGAGCTGCGCGTCACCCAGGCGGCGGTCAGCCATCAGGTGAAGAGCCTTGAGGAAATCTTGGGAGTGACCCTGTTCCGCCGCCTGCCGCGCGGCCTCGCCCTGACCGAGGAGGGCGAGGCGCTGCTGCCGGTGCTGACCGAGGCCTTCCGGCGGATCTCCGGCACACTGGAACGCTTCGCGGGCGGGCGGTTGCGGGAGGTGCTGACGCTCGGCGCCGTAGGCACCTTCGTCACCGGCTGGCTGCTGCCGCGCCTGCCCCGCTTCCGCGCGGCGCATCCCTTCGTGGACCTGCGGCTGCTGACCAACAACAACCGCGTGGACCTCGCGGGCGAGGGGCTGGACTGCGCCATCCGCTTCGGCGACGGCGCCTGGCACGGGGCGGAGGCGGTGCGGCTGCTGGCGGCGCCGCTCTCGCCGCTCTGCGCCCCCGCCCTGGCCTGGCGGCTGCGCCAGCCGGCGGACCTGCTGCCGGAGGTGCTGCTGCGCTCCTACCGCGTCGATGAATGGGAGTGCTGGTTCGCCGCGGCGGGCCTGCCCCCGCCGGCCATCCGGGGCTTCGTCTTCGATTCCTCGCTGACCATGGCGGAGGCAGCGGCCCAGGGCGTGGGCGTCGCCCTGCTGCCGGCACGGATGTTCGAGCACGACCTGCGCGCCGGACGGCTGGCGCGGCCCTTCGCCACAGAGGTCACCCTGGGCGAATACTGGCTGACCCGGCTGAAATCCCGCACCGAGACGGCGGCCCAGGCGGCGTTCCGGGAATGGCTGCTGGAGGAGGTGGCGTGGCCGGAGTGACAGCTTCCGCGGCCGGCCCCGGGGGAGAGGCGCCGCCTCTCCCGCCGGACCCCCTCTCCGCCGGGGACCGAAGCCGGTCCCCGGACCCCGGGCTTTCGTGGGTTCCCGTGGTTGTCGTCAGTCTTCGCCCTGATCCCTGGGAGCAGGTGGCAGCGCGGGGCTGCCGAAAGGAAGAAAGGCACCCTGTCCGCGTGGGTGGCACCGGCAGCCTGCCGGAGAGCCATGCTCCCCGGCGAGATCCGGCATCAGCGGGCGCCAGCGAACGGGAGGTCCAGGACCCTCAGGGTCCTGGCGGATGGGGGGTTACGGGGGCGAAGGCGGAGCCTTCCCCCCGGGCTACGAGCGCCGCCTTCTAGGCCTGTGGCGCCGGACGGCGGGCATGGGCCAGCCAGAGCCCGACCAGGAGGATGCCGGCGGCGCAGACGGCGAGGCTGGGGAGTGTGCCGATCCAAGCCTGGGCGGCGCCGAAGAGTGCCGGGCCCAGCGACTGGCCGAGGAAGAAGCTGCAGGCATGCAGCGCCATGGCGGAGCCGCGGGCCTTGGGCGCGACCTCGGTGACGCGGACCTGGATGCTGTTGTGCAGCATGAAGTAGCCGAGGCCGAGCAGCAGCGTTCCCGCCAGCACCGCCGGCAGTGCCCCGGCCAGGCCGACCAGCAGCAGGCCGCAGCCGGCGAGCGCGCCGCCGAAGCGCATCATGTTCGGCTGGCCGATGCCACGGACCAGCAGGGGCGCCAGGCCGGCATAGGCGAAGCCGCCCAGGCCGAAGATGCCGAGCGCCATCCCGGCCTCCGCCGTGCCGCCGAGGCCGCGCAGGTCGAGAAGCGCGGCGAGGAAGGGGAACATGCTGAAGACCAGCAGCCCCTCCGCCGCCACGCCGGCGAAGAGGCGCAGCGCCCTGGGATTGGAGAGGATGCTCTTGTAGTGGCTGAGCGCGACGGAAAGGTCGAAGCGCCGGGCGGGCGGGGCCGGATGGCGCCGGCTGTCGCGCCACAGCACCACCGCGCCCACCAGCACCACCACGCCGCAGGCGGCGAGGATGCCGCGCCAGCCGAGATGGACCGCCAGGAAGCCCGAGAGCGCGCCGCCCGCCACCTGTCCGCCGATGGTCCAGGCCATGAAGCGGCTCATCGCCACCTGGCGCTCCGCCATCGGCACGCTGTCGCCGAAGGTGGCGAGCGCCAGGGGGGTGATGCCGCCCGCCGCCGCCCCGGCCAGGATGCGCGCCACGAAAAGCGTGGGCAGGCTGGGGGCCAGCGCGCCGAAGCCCAGGGCCAGGACCAGCAGGCTGGCGCAGAGGATCATGACCAGGCGCTTGCCCAGCGCGTCGCCGATGGGGCCGAGGATGGGCTGGATCAGCGCATAGGGCAGCGCGAAGGCCGAGGCGAGCAGGGCCGTGCGCTCGACGGTGGTGTTGAAATCCGCCGCGACGTTGACCAGCAGCGGGTCCAGCGCCCGGGTGGTGAGGGCGGAGGAGAAGCCGGCGAGGCCCAGGACGAAGACCAGGTGGCCGACCTGCGCGGCGGTAGGAGCCGTGGGCGCGGCGGGTGGGGTGTCTGACATGCGCCCGCCATCCTGCGCAGGGCGGCGGCGGGCGCAACTGCCCGGAGGCGAGAAAGAGGGCGGGAGGCCGGCTCCGCCGCGGGCGGGACGCGGGTTTCCGGGGGCGGCCGCCCGCCCCCGGAAGGAGTCTCAGCCGACGCGGGTCTCGATCAGGTCCTGCACCACGGTCGGGTCGGCCAGGGTGGAGGTGTCGCCCAGCCCCTCGATCTCGTTCGCGGCGATCTTGCGCAGGATGCGGCGCATGATCTTGCCGGAGCGCGTCTTCGGCAGGCCCGGCGCCCAGTGGATGGCGTCCGGCGCGGCGAAGGGGCCGATCTCCTTGCGCACCCAGGTGACGAGCTCCTTGCGCAGCGCCTCGGTCGGCTGCTCGTCGGCATTCAGGGTGACATAGGCGTAGATGCCCTGGCCCTTGATGTCGTGCGGCATGCCGACCACGGCGGCCTCGGCCACCTTGGGATGGGCGACCAGCGCGCTCTCGATCTCGGCGGTGCCCATGCGGTGGCCGGAGACGTTGATCACGTCGTCCACGCGGCCGGTGATCCAGTAGTAGCCGTCCTCGTCCCGCCGGGCGCCGTCGCCGGTGAAGTAGGTGCCCTTGAAGGTCGAGAAATAGGTCTGGATGAAGCGCTCGTGGTCGCGGAAGACGGTGCGCATCTGGCCGGGCCAGCTATCGGTGATCACGAGGTTGCCCTCGGTCGCGCCTTCCAGCGTGTTGCCGTCGCCGTCCACCAGGGCCGGCTGCACGCCGGGCAGCGGCAGGGTGGCGGAACCCGGCTTCTGCGCCACCGCGCCCGGCAGCGGCGCGATGAGGATGCCGCCGGTCTCGGTCTGCCACCAGGTGTCCACGATCGGGCAGCGTTCCTCGCCCACGACGCGGTAGTACCAGAGCCAGGCTTCGGGGTTGATCGGCTCGCCGACGCTGCCCAGGATGCGCAGCGACTTGCGGGAGGTCTTCTTCACCGGCGCCTCGCCATCGCGCATCAGGGCGCGGATGGCGGTGGGCGCGGTGTAGAAGATGTTGACCTGGTGCTTGTCGATGACCTGCCAGAAGCGGCTGTTGTCGGGCCAGGAGGGCACGCCCTCGAAGATCAGCGAGGTCGCGCCGTTCGCCAGCGGCCCGTAGACGATATAGGTGTGGCCGGTGACCCAGCCGACATCGGCGGTGCACCAGTAGACCTCGCCCGGGCGGTAGTCGAAGACCAGGTCATGGGTGAAGCTGGCCCAGACCATGTAGCCGCCGGTGGTGTGCAGCACGCCCTTCGGCTTGCCGGTGGAGCCGGAGGTGTAGAGGATGAAGAGCGGGTCCTCCGCCTCCATCGGCTCCGGCTCGCAGGCCGTGGCGGCCTTGGCGGTCAGCGCCTCCCAGGAATGGTCGCGGCCTTCCTGCATCGGCACGTCGCCGCCGGTGATGCGCGCGACGATCACGTTCCGGATGGTCGGGCAGCTCTTCAGCGCCTCGTCGGCATTGGTCTTGAGCGGCACGCGGCGCCCGCCGCGGCGGCCCTCGTCGGCGGTGAGCAGCAGCGTGCTCTCGCAGTCCTGGATGCGGCTGGACAGGCTGTCGGCGGAGAAGCCGCCGAAGACCACGGAATGGATGGCGCCGATGCGGGCGCAGGCGAGCATGGCCACGGCGGCCTCGACCACCATGGGCAGGTAGATGGTGACGCGGTCGCCCTTCTTCACGCCGAGGTCGCGCATCGCGTTGCCCAGGCGGCAGACGCGCTCGTGCAGCTCGCGGTAGGTGATGCGGGCGTCGCTGTTCGGGTCGTCGCCTTCCCAGATGAAGGCGGTCTGGTCGCCCCGGCTTTCGAGGTGCCGGTCGAGGCAGGAGACGGAGGCGTTGAGGATGCCGTCCTCGAACCAGCGGATGGAGACGTCGCCGGTGAAGGAGGTGTTCTTGATCTTCGTCGGCTCGCGCATCCAGGCGACGCGGTCCATCTGGCCGCGCCAGAAGCCGTCCGGGTCGTTCTTCGCGGCCTCGGCCATGGCCTGGCGCCTGGCCGCATCGACATGGGCCGTGGCCGCGATCTCCGGCTTCACCGCGATCAGTGTGTCGTCGCCCATCATTTCACTCCCAACATCCAGGCGCCCCGTTGGGGGCGTTTGCAGCGAATTGGGACGTGGTGCGGCGGCGCCGTCAAGCGATGCGGAGGAACGTTCCCTCCTCCCGCCCGGTGGAATGGCGCAGAATTGCGCCATTCCGGCATCAAAACTGACTGGGACCCTCCGGCGGGGTTTCCGGAACGCGCTTCCCGGCGGTCCGGGGGGAATGCCGGGAAGGGGATCAGCGCCAGTAGTGCCGGGGCGGCGGGGCGTAGCCATAGCGCGGCGGGGGCGGGCGGTGCCAGTGCGGGGGCGGCGGAGGCGGGCGGTGCCAATGCCGGGGCGGCGGACGCCAGCGGCGCGGCGGCGGCCCGTGCCAGCGGGGCGGCGGCGGGGCGTAGTAGTACTGAACCGGATGCAGAAGGCCGGCGGGCCATGCCTCCGGCGCCACGGTCACCGGGGCGGGCGCCGCCTGCGCCTCCCCGGCCGCGAGGGCGGTCACGGAAAGCAGCGGGGCCAGCAGGGCGGCGTAGAGCAGTTTGCGCATGGGACGTCTTCGATCCTTCTGCGGAAGCGGGTGGCGGGAAAGGGCCGGCGCGGCCTCCCGTGACGGCGCCGGCCCGGTGGTTCAGTTCACGCGGGTGGCGGGGGCCTCCGTGGCGGGGCCGGGGGCCGGCTGGCTGCGGGCGACCTGTCCGGGCGCCTTGCCGGCGGGCGCCTGCCCGGCTTCCGGCGCCTGTTCCGCCGCATGGGACGACAGGCTGGCCTTGCCGGAACGGTGATGCTTCGCCGTGGCGGCATGGCCTTCCGCCTTTGCGGCCTCCGGGGTGCCGGCGGGGCTGGCGGCCTCATGGCGCGTGGCGTGACGCGCGCCGCCGGCATGGTCGGTGTGGACCACGGGGGTCTTCGCGGTGCTGGTGGCATGGGCCCGCGGCTGCGAGCCGGGCTGGGCCTGCGAGGGGGCCGTGGCGGCGGTGGCCGCCGGCCCGGCCACGGTGCCGGGCGCCGTCCCGGCCGCTGGACCCTGGACCGCCCCTTGGACCGCCCCCTGGACCGTCCCTTGGGCCATGGCCATGCCGGCGGAACCGAGCAGCAGGGCGGAGAACAGCAGGCTGGCACGGAACGTCTTGCGCAATGGGGCCTCCTCTGGGCTGGTGAGCGCAGGAGGAAGAGGACACCCGCCACAGGGCAGGTCTCGGGCGTCCCCGGGGAATCTCTGGGGCGGAAGCGGCGGCTTCGTGGCCGGTGTGACAGGCTGCAACATGGGGCCTGGCGGCCGGGGCTTTGCCCCGCCCCGCTCCGTGACCAGGGCCGGAGGACCCGCGCCGGCGACGCGTGCTACTCCCCGGCGGCGCCCTCCCCTGCCCGGCCGCCGCGACCGCTTCCGGTGGCGCGGGGGCCCCGGGCAGCGGCCCGGCGTTCGGCCGAATCGGGGGCCACCATCGGGTAGTCGGGCGGCAGGCCCCAGCGGGCACGGTACTGGTCCGGCGTCATTCCGTAGGCGGCCTTGAGATGGCGCGTGAGCATCTTCACCCGCCTCCCATCCTCCAGGCAGACCAGGTACCCGGGCGTCACGCTCTCGGCGATCGGCACGGCCGGTTCGGGGCGTGGCCCCATGGGCTGCCCGCTGGATTCGGCTCTGGTGGGTTCCTCCTGGGACTCCCCTTGAGGATCCAGGCCGGCCAGGGGCTCCGCCAAGGGGGCAGCCAGGGAAGGAGCCTCCCTGCGCGGGGCTTCCCGGGGGATTTCCCCCGGAGAATTCCCTGGAGTGCCGGTGGGCGCCTCCGGTGGCGGGGCCTTGGGGCGATCCGGGACATCGGGTGGCGTGCCGACAGGCGAGGCCGCCGCAGGCGGGGCCTCGCGCCGCCCGGGCTGCGGCGCGGGCGCTACAGGCCCGGTTTCCCCGGTGGCCGCATCGAGGGATGCCGTGGTGGGCGCCGGGTGCCGCCGTGGCCCAGGCCGGGGGGCAGGCTCGGGCTCCTGCTCGGGCTCAGGGGGCCGGGGCGGTGGATCGCGGCGCGCGGCGCCGGAATCCCCCCGGGGACCCCGCCGCAGCGGCACCCGTTCCCGTTCGGCCGCCGGGAATGGCGGCGATTCCGGCCCGGAATCCGGCCGTGTGGAAAGGGGTGGCGCAGAAGGAGGCAGCAGGTCGGGCGCCGCCTCGGCCAGGTCCTGGGCGTGCGCGTGCTGCTCCAGCAGCAGGCGCAGCGTGCCGGCGGTTTCCAGGAAGCCATCGGGCCGGCGGACCACCACGGCCGCGCCATCCAGGCGGAAGATCCGGTGTTCCCGCGACAGGCGCCAGACCTGCTCTTCGGTGGCGGGCACGATCTGGCATCCGCAGGCCCGGGCGATCCCGGCTTGCTCGGGCGTCAATTGCAAAGGACGACTCTTCTCGGTTTGGTTTCTTCGGCGGGTCGGGACGGTCCCGGATCGTGCCGGAAAGGCCGCACGGCCACCCGGCCGATCACGTCACGGCAAGGCTATAGACCGTGCGGCGGCAAATTTGAATCTGGCGCCTGCCTTCCGGCTCTGGCATTCCGATTCCGGTTTTGTTCCGGATTTCCTCTCAGAGCAACCATGGCCGAGCAGATCGTCATCACCGAGAAGACCAGTCAGGCCAAGGACATCCGCGCCGCGGTGGGCGGCCGATATGGCGCGGTGCTGCCGGCGGAAGGGCACCTCTTCGACCTGATGGAGCCCGAAGACGTGAACCCGGCCTGGAAGCGCTGGAGCCCGGTGCTGCTGCGGCCGGATTCGCTCTATGGCACGCGGCCGGCCACAGGCGGGAACAAGGCCTCGAAGCTGCAGGCGATCCGCGCCGCCCTGCGTTCGGCCAGGCGCGTCTGGCTGGCCACGGACTGCGACCGCGAGGGCCAGCTGATCGGCCAGGAGATCCTGGAGCACGAGGGGTTCCGCGGCACGGTGATGCGGGTGATGTTCACCGCGCAGGACCCGCAGACCATCCGCGACGCCTTCGCCCGCGCGAAGCCCAATGCCGAGCATGCGCGGCTCTACGCGGCGGCGGTGGCGCGGCGGCAGGCGGACCAGATCTACAACCTTTCCCTCACCCGCACCGCCACGGTGACGCTGGCGAAGGGAACCCGGGCGGTGATCGGCGTGGGACGGGTGAAGACGCCGACGCTGGCCATCGTCTGCCGGCGCGAGATCGAGATCCGCGACTTCGTGCCGCAGAGCTATTTCGAGGTGGTGGCGACGGCCCAGGTCGAGGCCGGGCGGCTGCGCATGCGGCACGCGCCGAAGGAGCGCATCCTGAAGCGCGAGGATGCCGAGGCCGTCGCCGCCCTGGCCGAGGGCTTCCAGGGGCCGCTCGCGGTGAAGGTGGAGGAGAAGCGGCAGTCGCCGCCCCGCCTGCACGACCTGCCCTCGCTGCAACGCCTCTGCGGCTCGCGCTTCGGCTGGTCGGCGGCCCGTACGCTGGAGGTGGCGCAGGAGCTCTATGACGGCGAAGGCAAGAAGGTCATCACCTATCCCCGCGCCGAGACGCGCTACCTGCCGGAAAGCCTGATCCCCGACGTGCCGCGCATCGTGGCCGCCTTGCAGGAAGGGCGCGCCTGGAGCGGCATTCCCGTGCCGCGGCCGCCGCTGGTCCGGCGCGGCGCCAGCGGGGTCTTCCACGACAAGGGGCTGGCCGGGGCGAGCCACCATGCGGTAATCCCCAACGTCAACACGGTGGAGCGGCTGCGCGAGGTCTGGCCGCGCCTTTCGGCGGATGAGCGCAAGCTCTTCGACGTGATCGCGCGTGCCTATCTGGCGGCGGCGATGCCGGATTTCCGCTATCGCCAGACCACGGCCACGATCGACGTGAAGGGCCCCGAAGGGAAGTACCTGTTCCGCGCCGTGGGGCGGCAGCCGCTGGAGATGGGCTGGCGCGCCGCCTTTCCCGAATGGGTGCCCGCCGAGGAGAAGGGCGAGGACGCGCAGCTCCTTCCCATCCTGCGCGATGGCGAGGCGGCGTCGCTGGGCGAGGCGAAGGTGGAGGCGAAGGAGACGCGGCCGCCGCCGCGCTACAACGAGGGCACGCTGATCGAGGCGATGCAGAACGCCTGGCGCTTCGTCGGGGACGAGGCGTTGCAGGAGCGGCTGAAGGAGGCCAAGGGCATCGGCACGCCGGCGACGCGGGCCGAGATCATCCGCGGGCTGAAGGCGCAGGATTTCCTGCGGATCGACGGCAAGCACATCGTGCCGACGGAGCGCGGGCTGCAGCTCTTCGCCGTGCTGGAGCAGGCCGATCCGGCGCTGGTCGATCCCGGCGTGACGGCACAGCTCGAGCGCCTGCTGGACGAGGTGCTGGTCGGGCAGCAGGAGATGATGGGCGCCATCGACGCCGTCTGCGCCCAGGCCAGCCGGATCATCGCGCGCCTGACCGAGCGCGCAGCCTCCGGCGAGGCGCCGCTCCTGGCCAGCGGCGGCGCGGCGGAGGGCGGGAAAGGCGCGCCGACACCGGCCATGGCGCGCTTCGTGGCCAGCCTGGCGAAGCGCAAGGGGATCGCGCCGCCCAAGGGCTACACACGTTCCGCCACGGCCTGCCGCGCCTTTCTCGACGAGCACGCGCCGCGCCGGGAGGACGGTGCCGGTGCCGGTGCCGGGCGCGCGCCCAGCGCGGCGCAGCTCGGCTTCGCACGGAAGCTGGCGGAGCAGCGCGGCGTGGAGCTGCCGGAGGAGGCGCAGGCGAGCGCCGCCGCCATTTCCGCCTGGATCGACGGGAAGCAGGGGAAGGCACCGGGCCGGGGGAAGCCAGGGCCGGGCAAGGGCGGCCGGGCCAGGAAGGCGGGCGCGGCACGTGCCCCGGCACGGCGGCGCGCGGCCCGGGAGGATGCGCCGCCGGCCTGAGGTGGGCGGCCGCCGCGCCAGGGGGGTCCGCAGGCGCGGCGTGGCGGGGTCCCGCTCCCCCTACCCTGCCCGGTGCCGCTCCACATTCGGCAGCAGGATGGTGAGGATGCCGAGCAGGGGCAGGAAGGAGCAGAGGTGGTACACGAAGCTGATGCCCTTCCAGTCCGCCAGGATGCCGAGAAGGGCGGAGCCGAGGCCGCCCATGCCGAAGGCGAAGCCGAAGAACAGGCCGGAGATCACGCCGACGCGGCCGGGCACGAGTTCCTGCGCATAGACCAGGATCGCCGAGAAGGCGGAGGCCAGGATCAGGCCGATCAGCACTGTGAGGATCGCGGTCCAGAACAGGTTCACGTAGGGCAGCGCCAGGGTGAAGGGCAGGATGCCGAGGATGGAGCCCCAGATCACCACCTTGCGCCCGAAGCGGTCCCCCACCGGGCCGCCGACCACGGTGCCGACCGCGACGGCGCCGAGGAAGAGGAAGAGATAGACCTGCGCTTCCTGGATACCCAGGCCGAAGGTCTGCATCAGGTAGAAGGTGTAGTAGCTCGTCAGGCTGGCCATGTAGATGTATTTCGAGAAGACCAGGATGCCGAGCACGGTGATGGCCATGACGACCTTCTGCCGCGGCAGGAGGGCATGGGGCGCTGCGGCGCGGCCGGTGGCGCGGCGGCTGAGAAGCTGGCCATGCGCCCAGCCGCCGACCCACCAGAGCAGCGTCATGGCGAGCAGCGCGGCGAGCGAGAACCAGGCGACGCTGCCCTGGCCGCGCGGCAGGACGATATAGGCGGCGAGCAGCGGGCCGATGGCGGTGCCGGCATTGCCGCCGACCTGGAAGATGGACTGCGCCAGCCCGTGCCGCCCGCCCGAGGCGATGCGGGCGATGCGCGAGGAATCCGGGTGGAAGACCGAGGAGCCCATGCCCACCATGGCGGCCGCGCAGAGCAGCGACCAGTAGTGGTCCGCCCAGGCCAGGAGCAGCAACCCGCAGAAGGTGAAGCCCATGGCGACCGGCAGGGAGCGGGGCTGTGGCTTGCGGTCGGTGTACCAGCCCACGGCGGGTTGCAGCAGCGAGGCGGTGAGCTGGAAGGTGAAGGCGAGGAAGCCGATCTGGGTGAAGCTGAGCCCGTAGCTCGCCTTCAGGACGGGAAAGAGCGCCGCGAGCAGCGACTGCATCATGTCGTTGAGCAAATGGCAGAGGCTGAGCGCCGCCAGCACGGTGAAGGCGGTCTGGCTCGCGGCGGGCCGTTCGGCGGCAAGGCTGCCCTGGCTCATGCGGTGTTTCCCCTCGGTCAGCCGGTCCGGGGCAGGCCGGACCGGGCCCGCCCCGGACGCGCTCCGGTGGGCCGCGCCGGCCCCTCCGGGTTTCCGGAAGGACCGGCGCGGCCGGCGGGAAGCTTCGAGGAATCGCATGGGCCATGCCGCCCAAGCCCAGGTTTTTCCGCAGCCCAGACCCTCGGGGGCCAGTTTCTCCGGCGACCGGACCCCGCTGTCATGCGGCCGGTGGCCTTTCGGCGCCGCCGTGATCCCGGGGAGCCGGTTCGCGCCTCACGCGCCCGGCGTCTCGCTGTCCCGGGTGGAAAGGCGCTGCCTTTCCCCCGGACCCCCTATCCGCCAGGACCCTGAGGGTCCTGGACCTCCCGTTCGCTGGCGCTCGCTGATGCCGGATCTCGCCGGAGAGCGATGCTCTCCGGCGGACTGCCGATGCCACCCGTGCGAACAGGGTGTTTTTCTTCTTTTCGGGAGACCCGCGTCTCCGCCTGCTCCCAGGGATCGGGCCACAGGCTGGCGGCCACCACGGGAACCCACGAAAGCCCGGGGTCCGGGGACCGGCTCCGGTCCCCGGCGGAGAGGGGGGCCGGCGGGAGAGGCAGAGCCTATCCCCCGGGGGCGGCCGTCAGGCGCCACGCATCCGGGGAAAGCTGTTGTCCTGAAACCGGGAACCGGGAGAGCCGGTGCGCCGGTTCAGCTGACGGCGACGCAGGCGACGCCGGCGAGGATCAGGGACAGGCCGCCGATCCGCAGCAGGTTGATCGGCTCGCCCAGCAGAAAGTAGCCGGCGCACATGGTCAGCACGAAGCCCAGGGCGACGCAGGGATAGGCCTGGGACAGGTTCATGCGCGACAGGACGAGGAGCCAGACCACCGCGCTCAGGCCGAAGCAGGTCAGCCCGCCCAGGACCCAGGGCGAGGTGATGATGGAGGCCACCGTGTCGATCGGCTGGCGCCGGCTCAGCGCGAGCTGGACCGGCTCCGAGGACATGCCGATCTTGAGCACCACCTGGGAGAAGGTGGCGAGGGCGATGCTGCTGATCAGGAGGAAGTAGGTGGAGATGGGCATGCGCGTTCCGTCTGGTCTTCAGTGCTTGTTGCCATGCAGGACCGGGTTGAGGGGCTTCTGCATGATGCTGTTCGCCTCGGCGATGTTGCCGCGCAGCTCGGTGACGTTGCTGATGCCGCCCAGGATGACGAAGGCCAGGGCCGCGACCGTCGCCAGGCGGCGCGCCGGGGTGAAGAAGGCGAAGGCCGCCAGGGCCAGCAGGGCCGGGAAGAAGTCGGCGGCGTAGAGGAAGGTGATCTCGCCATAGACGAGATGCAGGGCGATCTGGCCGAGCAGGAAGGCGCCGATCGCCAGAGCAGCCTGGCGCCCCGGCCGGTGCAGGATGGCGCCCCAGATGCCGCAGGCCAGCAGCACGATCCAGGCGAGCATGCCGCCCAGTCCGGCCCAGCCCTGGTCCAGCACCGGGGAATGCTGGTTGTTGAGGATGTTGTAGACCCGATCCTCGATGAAGGGGACGTGCGCCTTCACGTACTGGTAGAACCAGTCCTCCGAGGCGCCGGGGCGGCGCACCGTGATGCTGTCGAGGATGCCGTCCTGCACGGGCTCGACACGCACATGGGCGGTGACGGCGCTGTAGAGCAGCATGGAGCGCAGCACGGAGACGGGGGTTTCGCCCGCGGCCTCCTCGGCCTTGGAGAACTCGCTGCGCTCGACGCGCAGGAATTCCGATTCCTGCTTGAGCACGCGCGGCTGGAAGAAGACGCCCGCATCCTCGAAGGTCATGCGCTGCACCAGGGCGATGCCGGCGACCATCGCGAAGGCCAGCAGGCTGACCACGATGCTGCGGCGCAGGCCCAGGCGGAAGAAGGCCGCGGCCAGGCCGAAGCTCCAGTTGGTGGTGGTGACGGCCAGCGTCCCGGCCGAGGCCAGGGCCCAGGGCAGCACGCCCTGGTTGCGCCAGCTGGTGACGGCCCAGAGCATGATGCTCGTGCCCAGGGCCGCGAAGGGATAGGTCTCGACGATCGCGAACCAGTAGAGATAGGTCGCGCTGGCGAGCAGCCCGGCCGTGAGCAGGCAGGCGATCGGCAGGCTCAGCCTCAGCCCGCGCATCGAGAGGTAGAAGAGCGCGGCGCTCAGCCCCCCGGCGCCCGCCACCAGCGCCCTGGCCGCGCCGACCGGGGTCATGCCGAGGAGCAGGAGCAGGTTGGTCAGCGGGACCGTCAGGATCGAGAAGATCGGGTGCACCGAGGAACGGTGCGACCCGCGCATGTCCAGCATGTTGCCCAGGACCCGCGGCTGGTCCGCCTGGAACCAGATGTTGATCCATTCCATCCGGTAGAAGGTATGGGCGAACTGCGCCGAGGCCCACCAGGACAGGCTGATGCCGAGCAGGGCCCAGCCCGCCGCCACCAGGCCGTCCGTCACGCCGGAGGAGGCTGCGGCCTCCCGGTCCAGGCTGCCCGCCTCCCCAGGGAAGCGCGCCGCGATCGAGCGGTTCGGCTGGATGAACATGCGGGGCTTTCCTTGAGGTCTTCGGAGGGCGTGCTTCCGAGGCGGGATCAGAAGGTGGCGGCCAGGACGATGCCGACCGAGGCCAGCAGGACGTGGCGGCTGACGCGGTCGCGCAGGGCGAAGACGATGGGATCGTCGTGCATCAGCCGGCGATGGGCCATCAGCAGCACCCGGCCGAACCAGAACATCAGCACCGGGCAGAGCAGCCAGAGCAGCTGCGGATGGTTGTAGAGCGAGTGCACCGCGTCGCTGGAGAGGTAGAGGGTGAGGATGGTAACGGCGTTGAAGCCGCTGGCCGCCGCCAGCGCCGCGACGATCGGCAGGTCGCCGGTCTTGTAGTTGCGGTTCGAGGGATCGGGCAGCGAGCGGTCGAGCAGGCTCGAAAGCTCGATGTATCGCTTCACCAGCGCCAGCGCCATGAAGATGAAGAGCGAGAAGGCGATCAGCCATTCCGAGATAGCCACGTTGATCGCCACGGCGCCGCCCACCACGCGGAAGGCGTAGAGCAGCGCCAGCGCCACGGCATCGATCAGCATCTTCCGCTTCAGCACCAGCGAATAGGCGGTGGTGAGGGCGAAGTAGCCGAGCAGCACGCCGAGGAAGGTGGGCGAGACCACGATGGCCACGGCCAGGGAGGCGAGGAAGAGGACCGGCACGGCCAGGATGCCGTCCATCAGCGGGATCATGCCGCTGGCCAGGGGGCGGCGGCGCTTGGTCAGGTGCGCGCGGTCGGCCGCGAGGTCCAGCAGGTCGTTCAGCAGGTAGACGCTGGAGGCGCAGAGGGAGAAGGCCAGCAGTGCCAGGATGCTCTGCAGCAGCGCCTCCGGCGTGAAGGCATGGGCCGTCAGCAGCGGCACGAAGACCAGGGCGTTCTTCGCGTACTGGTGCACCCGCATCAGCTTCAGCCAGGTCTTGAGGCTGGCGCGGGCAGAGGGCAGGTGCTCGGCATCGGGATGGATGGCGGCGAGGCGCCGGGCGACGCGCGGCGAGGTGCGGATCGCCAGGGCGTGCCCGGCCTCCGCCCAGACGGGCAGGTCGGCGGTGTCGTTGCCGATGTAGTCGAAGCCGCCATGGCCGAAGCGCTCGGCCAGGGCGCGGGCCTTGATCACGCCGGCGAGGTTGTTGGTGGCGTCGGAGGCGAGCCAGCCGTCGAAGAGGCCGAGATGGTCGGCGATGGCCCCGACCAGGCGGGCGTTGCTGGCGGAGGCCAGCCAGACCGGGCGGCCCTGGGCGCGGGCCTGCCGGATGCGGTCGAGCACCACCTCGTCATAGGGCAGCGTCGCCGGGTCGAGTTCCGCGGTTTCGGCCAGGAGGTGCTTCAGAGCGGCCTTGCCGGAGATCAGGGCGCGCAGAAGACGGAAGCCCGAGAGAGGCTGGCGCCCGAGTTCGGCGAAGGCTGTCTCGATCAGAAGATCGGAGCGGATCAACGTACCGTCGAGATCGACCACCAGGGGCCGGGCAGCAGGCGCTGCCGCGGTCGCTGTCAGCAACTCTACTGCCACATCCATGGTGCCCACTCCTTTGTCGCGAGGTCCTCTAATTGGTGCAGAGCAGCAATGAGAAGTAAAGCACAAAATAGAGACAATTCGGATTTTTTGGGCCTCATTGCCGTGTATGAGGCTGCGGGAGAAAATTTTTGCGCCCACCTATTTGTGGGTGCGGAGGATTATTCCCTCTGCGGTTGCCAGGGAGAAGGATGCTTTCGGCAGGGGAACATCCGCACGGCCGGAATCTCCGCGCGGCCAGGAAGCCCGCGATGCTACCCGGCCGGGGGTGCCACTGTCAGATCGCGCCGCCGGAACGGCGCAGCAGGCCAAGCCCCGCCTCCGGTGCCGCGTCGCCGCGCCTCCGGCGGAGGAGTTCCTGGAGCGCCCGCCGCAGGAGGGGTTCGGCCATGGTGGCCACGGCCAGCGCCGCCAGGGCCGTGCCGGCGATCCCGAGCAGCGCCGCCGCGACCGGCGGCACCCCCTGCGCCAGAAAGGCGTGCCGGAGCGTGTGCCCGATGGGCTCGTGCAGCAGATAGAGGGGATAGGTCATCAGCCCCGCATTCCGCAGGCCCCGCAGCCAGGCCCCCGGCAGGCGCGCGATCCCCGCGCGCCAGACCACCGAGGCGACGATCCCGCCGCAGGCCAGCGCCCAAAGCAGGATGGGCCAGGGCCAGATCGTGGCGGCATCGAGATGCCCGGGCGATTTCTCCACGATCTCCAGGGTGCGGCAGGTCATCTCCACCGGCGCCGCGAGCACCGCCAGCAGCAGGGCCAGGGCCCCGGGGCGCGACAGCCGCCGCCGCGACCAGAGCCAGAGGAAGATGCCGGCGGCGAAGTAGATGCCGTGGCGCAGCAGGGTGAGGTTGCGGACGCCGTAGCCGAATTCGAGCGAGGGACCGTGGATGACGCCGGCCACCTGCAGGGCATAGGCGGCGAGATAGGCGCTGCTGGCCAAAGTGAGGCCGATGCCCAGCCATTCCAGCCGGTGGAAGGCGCCGCGCAGCAGCAGCAGGAGGATCAGCGCGTAGAACATGATCTCGATCGGCAGGGTCCAGTAGGCGGTGGCGATCCAGGGGCCGGTCGGAGCCAGGGCGAGCGAGGCCAGGAAGGGCCGCAGCAGGCTGGCATCGGATTGCGGCGCCAGGGCCAGGATGGCCAGGCTCAGCACGGCGCAGACCCAGGCGGCGGGGTAGAGGCGCAGCATGCGGGAGCGCAGGAAGGCCAGCGGCGTCGTGCCGTTCGCGGAATTCGCGATCACGAAGCCGGACAGGACGAAGAAGACCTGCACACCCACCCAGCCGAACCAGCCGACCTCTGGCGTGGCCGCGTCGTACCAGGTGAGATGGAAGAAGGCCACCATCAGGGCCGCCAGGAAGCGGATGGCGTCCACCCCGTAGAGGTAGTCGCCCTTCCGCCCCCCTGGCATCGTCGCGATTGGCGTTTCCATCTTCCTGTCCTGCCTCTCCGGCCTGGCCGGGGCTGTCATGAGAACCAGACGTTGTCCGCGGCCAGGCCGCCGGCGAAGCCCTGGAGGGTGATCTGCACCGGGGTGCCGAAGCCCGACAGGTCGATCACCGTGGCGCCGTTGGCCTGCGCGACATGGCCGCTCAGCGCGGCGAAGTTGCTCAGCCCCGCGATGCCGTCGAAGACCAGCACGTCCTTCTCCGCCGTGCTGAAGTCCTGTACCACCACGTCCCCCGCCACGGGGCGGAAGACGAACTCGTCCGCCCCCGCGCCGCCGATCAGCGTATCGGCGGCGCCGCCGCCGGTCAGGCGGTCATTGCCGTCGGCGCCGTTCAGCGTGTTCGCGCGCGTGTCGCCGATCAGCAGGTCGTTGCCGCCGCCGCCGAGGACCGAGGTGAGGCCGGAGGCGATCGCCTGGGCACTGCCGCCGGGCGTGCCGCCGCCGTTGCCCTGGGCCGCCAGGATGGCGTTCAGCCAGTACTGCGCCATCTCGGCATAGCCGGCCTCGGTCGGGTGGATGCCGTCATACATGTCGGCGGTGGTGACGCCGGGCATCTCGACCAGCGTGACATGCTGCCCGCCGGCGATGGCGCTCTGCACGGTGGAGCGGATGACGGCGTTGACCGCGTTCACCTCCGCCGCATCGGCCCAGGCGGTCGGCAGGATGGTCGAGACATAGACATGGGTGGCGGGATTCGCGGCCGCGATCGCATTGAGCATCGCCTTGATGTCGGTGCCCGCCGTGTTCTGCGCCGCGTCCTCGCGGAAGACATCGTTGGCGCCGGCCATCAGCAGCACCGCGTCGGGCGCGCCGCCGCCGAGCAGGCCGGGCAGGATGGTGGCGAGCTCCTCCGCCTTCCAGCCCGGGAAGCCGGCATGGTCGTGGTCGGGCAGGCTGCCGGTGCCGGAGCTCTGGGTGCCGACATAGTTGATCAGCATGTCCCGGTCGGTGAACTCCGCCCAGAGCGGCTGGCGGTAGCCGTTCGCCAGGTTGTCCTGCAGGTAGCCGTAGTTGGTGTCGATCTGCCGCCAGCCATAGGTGATGGAATCGCCCAGCGGCATGATCTTCAGCGCCTGGGCCCACTGGCCGGTCGCGAGATTCGCCACGACCCCGTCCGCGTGGTCGGCCAGGGACAGGGTGGCGGCCGCGGCGGGCGTGTCGCTCGCACCCGTGATGGTGACGGTCAGGGTGGAGCCGAAGCTGGCGACGCCGGTGCTGGCCTGGGTGGCGGGGGTGCCGGAGGTGGCGAGATAGGTGTCCGCCGTGGCGCCGGCATTCAGCTGCGCGCCCCAGATCTCGAAGCTGCCCGAGGTGAAGGTGGAGAGGTCGTGCAGGATCGCGACATTGGCGCTGTTGCTGCCGCTGCCGGTGAAGGTCCAGGTGAAGTGCTGCCACTCGGCGGTGGCGAGGGCGGACTGGAAGTGGTTGCTGCCGCCGTCGAAGTAGTTGAAGCTGAAATGCCCGTCGCCGGCGGCGAGGCGGATCCAGGCGCTGAAGGTGGACTGGCCGCTGACGTCCGTGCCGGTATAGATGCCGGTGCCGGAGCCCGTCATGCTCAGCAGCTCGGCCGTCCTGGAGCCGATGGGGCTGAGCGCCGCGTCGGCCATCACCGTGGCGGAGGCGCCGTTGTTGCTGAACCGCACCCAGGCCGGATTGTCGAGCGCCTCCGAGTAGGGCAGCAGGTTCTGCGTGGTAATGGTATGGCTGGCCCCGTCCGAGACGGTGTAGCGGAAGACGTCGGTGACGCTCCGCCCGGCCTCCAGCGCCTGCACGTTCGCCTGCGCATTGGCCAGGATGTAGGTGTACTGGCCGTTGGCGCCGAGCACGAGGCTGCCATAGGTGCCCGCGATCACCGTGCCCACCCCTGCGGCTAGCCCGTTCACGGCGGTGACGGCCAGCGTGTCCCGGTCCGCGTCCGTGTCGTTGGACAGCAGGTTGCCCGTGGCCTGCAGCACCCCGTCCTCCGACACGGCGACCCTGTCCGCCACCGCGATGGGTCTGCTGTTGGTGGTGGTCGCCATGCTCATGCCCTCCTGGCACTGCCGATGCGTGGACCGGGCCCGGGGCGGGCGGCCGGGGCGATGGCCAAGGCATGACGGCGAGGCAGGGGCCTGCAGGCCAGGCTCCCGCCCACCCGGCCCGAGCAGCGCGGCGCCGAATACAACCTGAAGGCGAACGGAACGCTCCGGCGCTGCCGGGTCCCCGCCGGATGTCCGATGCGTCCCATCGTTCCTGGCCGCGTGTCCTTACCTGTCCTTGCGCCGCATCATGAGACCCTTGAGACGGTAGCGCAATAACTATTGCTAAAAGAAGCGCAACAGTCTTTATGATGAGACAATATCTTGTTTCGCCCTCTCAGCGGATCGATTCTCACGATCTGAACGGCACCAAACGGAGGCCCGGACGGTCCCATGCTGACCAAACTGCTCCCGCTCGCGGATCTCGTGACGATCGCGGGCAGCCTGTTCCTCTTCTTCCGGCTGTCACGCCGGGAGGCGAGGCCGGCCTGGGCCCTGCCGGCCCTCTGCGCCGTGGCGGCGCTGGCGCTCTTCGCCATCTCGGAGCCCCGGCACCTCTTCGAGGACTTCCGGGCCGCCTACTACCAGGCGGGGCAGGCCGTGCTGGACAGCCCCGCGGCGCTGGGGCCACAGATCGAGCGGGGCGTGGACGGCTTCGTGAACCTGCCCGTCGTGGCCTATCTCTTCGCGCCTTTCGCCCTGCTGCCCGACAAGGCGGCGGCGGTGCTGTTCACGCTGATCGGCCTCGCGGCCACGGCCGGCGCCTTCCTGCTGCTGGTGCGGCTCGCCGGGCTGCGCGGGCCGGGATTCTGGCTGCTGCTGCTGCTCTTCGCCATCAACGGGCCGCTGCAGAACAGCCTGAAGGAAGGCAACACCACCCATATCGTGCTGCTGATGCTGGCCGCCGGGCTCTGGCTGCTGCGCGGGCGGCGGGACGTGGCGGCGGGGCTGCTGCTCGGCCTCGCGGCGGTGATCAAGCTGCCGCTCATGCTCTTCGGCCTGTATTTCCTGCTGCGCCGGAACTGGGGCGCCACGGCGGGCTTCGCCGGCTTCTGCGGCGTGGCCGGGCTGCTTTCCCTCGCCATCTTCGGGTGGGAGATGCACTGGCACTGGCTGCAGCTCAGCGTGCTTCAGTTCAGCAGCCATCCGCTCGGCGCCTTCAACGTGCAGTCCGTGACGGGCTTCCTGGTGCGCCTCGCCGAAGGCCCGGCGGCGCTGATGGATTGGGAGACGCTGCGCACCCCGCCGCCTCTGCAACGGATGACCGGCACGGTGGCGGTCGGGCTGCTCTACCTGACCGCGCTGCTCGCCTGCGTGAAAGGCGCCTCGCACGCGGCGCGGAACAGGGACGCGGAGGGGAGCCGCGGGCAGGACCTGGAATACATGCTGGTGCTGGTGATGGCCGTGGTCAGCAGCCCGCTTTCCTGGTCGCACTACTACCTGCTGATGCTGATGCCGGCGGCCTTCTTCCTGGCCCCCGGCTCCGCCCTCGCCGCCAGCGCCACACGCCATGCGCTGGGCTGGGCGGCGATCCTGCTGACGACGCCGGCGGTGCTGGTCATCGCCTTCGCCAATCCGGGGCTGATGGAGGCCTATGCGCGGTTCGGCGTCTCCTACCTGCTCTTCGGCGGGCTGATGTGGTTTGGGCTGCTCGCCTGGAGCCGGGCACGCGCCGCCGCGCCCCAGGGCTTCAGCCTCGGGACGCCGGCCACGCAGCCGCTGGCGGGTTCCTGACGCCGGGGCGGAGAAACGCTTCCGGCGCCTTCCGCTCGCCGGATCGCGCCGCCCTTTGGGGGCAAGGCTCACCTTGTCCCCAAACCCTCGGGAAGCCGGGCAGACGAATATGCCTGACCCTGGACCTCCCCTTCGTTGGTACCCGCTGCCAGCCTGTCATGCCGGGACGCGTGGCTTCGCGGCGGCCAAGGGCGTCACCGGCGTGGACGCCACGCTTCTCTTCTTCCGGGCGTCCCGCGGGTCCAACTGCTCCAGGAGACCGTGCGGGAACCGGCTTTGCCACCCCTGGACTAACCCCTGGACTAAGAGCGCCTAACTAAACCCGGTATGATGCGTTTCTGTGGGCATGGCGAAGCCTTTGGTTTCTGATGATCTCTGGGCGGCGATTGAGCCGCTGTTGCCGCCCGAGCGGCCCAAGCCCAAGGGCGGGCGGCCGCGGCTGGCGGACCGGGCGGCATTGACGGGGATCGTGTTCGTGCTGGTCAGCGGCATCCCATGGGAGAGGCTGCCCGCCGAGATGGGCTGCGGCTGCGGGATGAGTTGCTGGCGGCGGCTGCGCGACTGGCAGGCGGCCGGGGTCTGGGCCGCCTTGCACCGCCTGCTGCTGGAGCGGTTGCAGGCTGCGGGGCAGATCGACTGGCGGCGGGCCGCGCTGGACAG
>NZ_JHWD01000012.1:0-6628 GCF_000622225.1 Roseomonas mucosa ATCC BAA-692
CCGGATCAAGCGTGCGGAAGTCCCGACAGAGCACCATGCCCGCAGCATCGCAGAAAGCCCGAAAAATGATACCTATTTGATGGCCGGTTTAGTAATGTGTCCATTGCCCATGAAGAACACGGTTCAGTCCTTGGCATTCCAGACCATGCGAAGAGATTGGAAGCCACAGCCGCCGCGATACTTGCCCGCGCCGCCTGATGAGGCCTTGATCCAACGACCCGGACAGACGAGGGGCTCAGCCAGCTCCCCGCCGCAAACTCGCCCGGGCATGCCCAGTCGCTGAGGACGCCAAGGCCGTCCCACAACCAGGCAGCCAAGGAGCAGGCGGGTCAGCCGGCCGGCTGCAACTGGCCGTAGATGTCCGGCATACGGCCGATATCGTGCGGCTGGAGGCCTTCCGGCCGGACCAGCCCGTACTCGTGCCGGCCATCCGGGTGCAGGGCATGCATCACATAGCCCTGCACCTTCTCGCCAAAGGGCTTTCCGTCCGCCCAGGCATCGCCGACATGGAAGGCGACCGCAGGGGCCCAGATCTGCCGGATTCCCTCGCACAGGCCGCGATCGCGCCACTGGTGCACATGGCCGGAGGCGACGAAGGCCGGGGGATGCGCCCGGAACATCTCCACCATCCGGCGGCGTGGCGCCTCCAGCACATGCCAGTAGCTGCGGCCCGCCTCGTCCAGCGCCTGCTCGCAAAGCGGCTTGTGCAGGAAGATCGCGATGCTGCGCCCCGCGGCCCCCGACAGGGCATCCTCCAGGAAGGCGAACTGCTCCCCGGCCATCTCGGTCGCGGTGATCAGGGTGTCCAGCCCGATCAGCCGCCAGCCCGGCACGTCCCGCAGGAAGCGGTCGGCGCCGAAGATGCCGTTCCAGCGCTCGACACGCTCCGCATCCGCGCCATCGCGCGCCGCGATGGCCGGGTCGTTGCCCACGTCGTGGTTGCCCGGGATGGCCAGCCAGTCGAGCCCCATCTCCTGGTGCCGGGCGAAGGCGTGCTCCAGCTCCGCCTGTCCGGCCTCCCCGCCCAACTCGCCATGGGCGGAGATGTCGCCGGTATGGATCACGAGGTCCGGCCGATCCGCCCGCAGCCGCTCCGCCACGGCCGCGAAGTTGCGGTCGAAGACAGGGTGGCGCGGGGAGAGATGCGTGTCGCTGATCTGCGCGAGACGGAACACCATGGGTTCAGCCCTTCCGCGGCAGCAGGCGGCGCACCTCGGCCACCATGTCCGGGAGGACCTGCTCCGGCGTCGCCTTCTGTTCCACCACCCGGGCGATGTTGTCCACCATCGTCTGGGTCACGCGCACGCTGTTGCTGCCGGGAAAGGCGTACCAGGGGACGGAGATCGGGATCTGGCGCACCGCCGGCACGAAGAGCGGGTTCGCCTTGTAGAAACCCGCCAGGTACTGCGGGTCGTCGATCGCGATCTGGTTGCAGGGCAGGTAGCCGGTGTTTTTCACCATCATCGCCTGCCCCTCGGGGCCGGTGGAGAAGCGCAGGAACTTCCAGGCGGCGGCGCGCTTCGCCGGGTCCTTCGCGGTCAGCATGCCGGCGGCGCCGCCGGTCGGCAGCCGGCCCTTCTGCGCGTCGATCACCGGCATCTCCGTGGTGCGCAGCGGGAAGTTCTCGCCCACCGACGCGGCCGTGCCCCGCACCAGCGCCGTGGTCTGGAAGATCATGCCGAGCTTGCCGGCGGCGAAAGCCTGGCGCGCCGCGGCGGCGCTGAGGTTCGGCATGCCGCCCTCCTTCACCATCCGGTCGATCAGGCGCAGCGCGTTCAGCCCCTCCGGTCCTCCAAAGGCCACGTCGCGCTCATCCGGCGTCAGCATGCGGCCGCCGGCGCCGAAGAGCAGGGCGGAGAACATCCAGTCGTCGCCGTTCCAGGTGTACCACATGCCCTCGACGCCATCGCCGAGACGGTGGATCTTCCCGGCCAGCTCCAGGACGCCGTTCCAGTCCCTGGGGAAGTTGCCGGGGTCGCCGCCGGCGCGGCGCACCAGATCGGCGTTGTAGTAGGTCACCGGATTGGAGGCGGCATAGGCCAGCCCTGCCTGGATGCCGCCGAACTGGCCCAGCGCCAGCATGTTCGGCGTATAGCCCGCCCTGGCGGGATCGCCTTCCTCCCGCAGCAGCGGCGTCAGGTCCTGGGCGATGCCGCGCTCGGCGAAGACGCGCAGCCGGTTGAAACCCTGGTAGCTGAGGTCGGGGAGCTGGTTGGTGCCCGCCTGGCGCAGCAGGAGCTGCGCGCCCTCCTCGTAGTTCGGGGTGTTGATGAAGTTGACCTTGATCCCCGGCTCGCGCTTCGCGAACTCGGCCATGATCGCGTCGTAGCTGTCCTTGTAGATGAAGGGCTGCGCGTAATGGACGGTGATCTCCGTCTCCGCGGCGCGGGCGATACGCGGCGCGGCGAGAGGGGCGGCCAGGGCGGCGAGCGGCAGGGCCAGCGCCTTGCGGCGCCCGAGGTCGAAACTCATGATGGTATCTCCGGATACGGTTCTTGTCGGGGTCAGCCCTTGAGCCCCGTGGAGGCGATGCCTTCCACGAAGCGCCGCTGGGCCAGGAGGAAGGCGATCACCAGGGGGGCCGTCATCACCACGGCAGTGGCCATCAGCGCGCCGTAGTCGTCGCCGGCATCCACCGAGCGGAAGAACAGCACGCCCAGGGCCGGCGTGGCGCGGTCCGGCCCGCTGACCACCAGCAGGGGCCAGAACAGGTCGTTCCAGTGCGCCACCACCGAGAAGATCGCGAAGGCGGTCGCCGCCGGCCAGGCATTGGGCAGGACGATGCGCCAGACGATGGCCATCTCGCCCATCCCGTCCAGCCGGGCGGCATGCAGCAGGTCGTCCGGCAGGGAGCGGAAGAACTGGCGGAACAGGAAGATCGCGAAGACCGAGATGGTGAAGGGCGCGACCAGCGCGGCATAGGTGTTCAGCCAGCCGAGCGAGGCGAGGGTCACGTAGATCGGCAGGGCGGTCGCCTGCACCGGCACCAGCAGCCCGAGCATCACCGCGCCGAACAGCACCTCCCGCCCCGGGAAACGCAGCTTGGCCAGGGCATAGCCCGCCGGCACCGCGAAGAGCAGCTGGAAGAACAGGATGGCGCCGCAGACCACCACGCCGTTCAGCAGGTAGCGGAAGACAGGAATGCGCTCGAAGACCTTGCCGTAGTTCTCCGCCGCATGGAACCGCTGCGGCAGCAGCGAAAGGGAGTCGCGGAAGATCTCGTCCAGCGGCTTCAGGCTGGCGGCCACCATCCAGATATAGGGCATCAGCACCAGCAGCCCGAGTACGGTCAGCAAAGCGAGGCGCGGCAGGTCGCGCAGCAAGGGCGTGTCGCGCGGCTCAGCCATAATGCACCTGCCTGTCCAGGAAGCGCGTCTGCAGCCACATCAGCGTCAGCACGATGGCCAGGAAGACCAGCGTGACCGCCGCCGCGTAGCCGAGGCGGAAATAGGTGAACCCCTCCTCGTAGAGCTTGTAGAGCAGCACGTTGGAGGCGTTGTTCGGCCCGCCCTGCGTCAGCACGGCCACGAGGTCGAAGGAGCGCGTCAGGGCCCGGATCATGGTGATGGTCAGCACGAAGAGCGTGGTGGGGCCGAGCAGCGGCCAGGTGACGAGACGGAACCGCTCCCAGGCCGAGGGCACGCCATCCACCTCGGCGGCGGCGTAGAGCTCGCGCGGGATGGCAGTCAGCCCCGCCATGAACAGCACCATGTTGAATCCCAGATTCTCCCAGCTCCCGATCGCGGCCAGGGAAAGCAGCACCGTGTCGGAAGAGGAGAGCCAAGCCGGCCCCGGCAGGCCGACGGTGCGCAGCATCGCGTTCAGCGGGCCGATGGTGGGGTGCAGCAGGTACTGCCAGGCCGCCGCCATGGCGACCGCGAGCGACACGACGGGCAGAAAGAAGACGGCGCGGAAGAAGGCGCGTCCGCGCAGGCCGGACTCGATCAGCACGGCCAGCCCCAGCCCGCCCAGAACGGAAACCGGCGTGGTCAGCCCGACATAGACCAGGGTGTTGCGGACCGACTGGGCGAAGCCGCGATCCGAAAGGAGCTCGGCGAAGTTGTCGAGCCCGACCCAGTGGAACCCCTCGGCACCGAGCTCGTAGTCGGTGAAGGCCATGGCCACGGCCGCCAGGGTCGGCAGCAGGATCATCAGCACATAGGCGATCACCGCCGGCAGGCTCAGCAGCCAGGCGGCGAGGGCTTCGCCATGCCCTCTCGCCCGAACGGCGGGCGCCGCGAGCACGGCCTCAGACATGGGCCAGTTCCGCGCCCAGCGCCGCCGAGGGGCAGCGTCGTCCGGCGGCATCGAAAAGCAGCGCCTTGCCCGCGTCGAAGCCCAGGAAGGCCTGCCCGTCGCCGGGGATGCCGGAGCGGCCTTCCGGCGGCAGGCGCAGCACCAGGGCGGAGCCGCTTTCCGGGTGGCGCAGATGCAGCAACAGGCTCTCGCCCAGGAACTCCATCGCCTCGACGCGGGCCGGCAGGCCGTTGGAGGCGAGGTGCAGGTCCTCCGGCCGCACGGCCAGCGTCAGCGGCCCCGGCATGGCGCGCAGCCCGATGGCGAGGCCGGCGACCCGAACGACCCCATCCGCGTCCGCCTCGGCCGGCAGGGTGTTGATGCGGGGCGAGCCGATGAAGGTGGCGACGCGCAGATCGGCCGGATCGTTGTAGATCGCCTCGGGCGTGGCCACCTGCAGGATGCGGCCGCCGAGCATGACCGCGACCCGGTCGGCCATGGTCAGCGCCTCGGACTGGTCATGCGTCACATAGAGCGTGGCCGCGCCGCTGCGGCGGTGGATCTCCACGATCTCCCGCCGCGTCTGGACGCGCAGCGAGGCATCGAGGTTGGACAGCGGCTCGTCCATCAGGAAGAGCTTCGGCTGCCGCACCATGGCGCGCGCCAGGGCGACGCGCTGCCGCTGCCCGCCGGAAAGCTGGCCGGGCTTGCGGTCGAGCAGCCCGGCGAGGCCCAGGGCGCGCCCGGCCTTCTGCACATCCGCCTGGATACCCTGCCGGACCGCCGCCGTCCCCGGCAGGAAACGGCCCAGGAAAGGCGCGCGCTGCCAGCCGTTCAGCCGCCGCATGGCCAGCGGCACGGCGATGTTCTGCGCGGCGGTCAGGTGCGGATAGAGGGCGTAGGACTGGAACACCATGGCGACGTCTCGCTCGGCTGCGCGGCGCCGCGTGACGTCGCGGCCGGCAATCTCGATGCGCCCCTGGTCCGGCTGCTCGATCCCCGCGGCGATGCGCATCAACGTCGATTTGCCGCAACCGGAAGGACCCACCAGCGCAATGAACTCCCCTTTGGCCATCTCCAGCGAAACGCCGAACAGGATCGGCGACCCGCCGAAGGACTTCGTGACTCCGCTGATCAGGACCCCAGGCAAACCGCATCTCCGTATTGACGGGCGGCCTCATGCGCCCGGCGGATGACGCACCCGTTGCGGTTTCACGAACCTTTGATGGCAATCCCAGGCAGCCGGAAGCGCCGGGAACCATCCGCCTACGTCACGCTGGGCGGTAGTGCCAGACGCTGGCGGGGGGCAGGTTCAGCGGGGTCCAGGCCTCCCGCTTGGCACTCAGCCCGAGCTGCCGGTAGGGCAGGGGCGACGTGATGCAATAGGTGTAGAGCAGGAAGCCCCGCCCCGGCGCGACGGCCTCCACCGCCTGCACGAAGCGCCGCTGCCGCTCCAGCGGCAACAGCACCAGCGGAATCCCGCAGATCACCGTGCCGACGCGCCCATGCAGGTTCTCCGAGATCAGGCGCGGCAGGTCGAAGGCATCGCCCGTGACAACACAGGCGCCGGGCAGCTTGCGGCGCAGATGCTGGGCCATCTCGCTCTCGATCTCGACCACGGTGAGCCGCTCCGGCGCCAGTCCCTGCGCCAGCAGGGCCCGGGACACCACGCCCGTACCGGCGCCGAGCTCCACCACGATCTCCCCCTCGTCGACCCGGGTCAGCCGGGCGATCCGCCCGCACAGGGCCGGGGAGGACGGCACCACGCTGCCCATGCGCAGCGGGTTGCTCGCCCACTGCTTCAGGAACAGGCTCGCGTTGGCGATCCCGCGGCCCGGTTCAGACGCGCCGGACGCCTGGGTGAGAGGGCGGTCCGAAGCATCCCCGGAACCGGGCTTCCGCATGACGGTGGCAAGCCGCGCGATCCGCGGCAGAAGGGTCGAAACAGACAATCCGTGGATCCTCGTTCAGGGTCCCCGTCACGCGCCGGCTTCGCCCGCTACGCCGGGCGGCCCAGCGATGGGAAAGGCCGGGACGGGAAAGGCGGGGACGGGAGTTCCAGCCGCCGGCGCCACCGGCCGGGGCACGGGCGGGCTGCGCCTCGACCAGTCCAGCAGTTCGAAGCGTCCGTCGGGATGCTCCACCAGGGCGGTGCAGGACTCCACCCAGTCTCCGGTGTTCATGTAGGTCACGCCGCCGATGTCGCGCATCTCGGCATGATGGATGTGGCCGCAGATGACGCCGTCATAGCCGCCGCGCAGTGCCTCGTGCGCCAGCGACTCCTCGAAGCGGTCGATCGCCTTGACGGCTTCCTTCACACGCCGCTTCAGCCATTGCGACAGCGACCAGTAGGGGTATCCCATCCGCCGCCGGGCGGTGTTGAACCAGCGGT
>NZ_JHWD01000012.1:6638-125982 GCF_000622225.1 Roseomonas mucosa ATCC BAA-692
CCGGATCAAGCGTGCGGAAGTCCCGACAGAGCACCATGCCCGCAGCATCGCAGAAAGCCCGAAAAATGATACCTATTTGATGGCCGGTTTAGTAAGCTGCACCGGCCCGCGCACCTGCCCGGCATTGACTCCCGTGGTCATCACCGCGCCAAAGCTGCGGATGTCCCAGAAATTCGCACACATCCAGCGCGTCAGGGCCTGGGACTTGGCCTCGTCCTTCGGCAGCTTCTTCTGTTCGTCGGCCTTGGTCACCTCCGGCATCACGGCGGCCCAGGCGCGCCTGTGCTCGACGTTCAGCGTAGCTCCATCGCGCATGTAGATCTCGTGCCCCGGCCGGTCGCCCCGGGCAAGCGCCACGTAGTTGCGCAGCTTGCGCTTCAGCGCGACGTCCGACACCAGACCGCGGTTGGTCTCGGGGTCCAGGCGCGGCAGGTTGCCCGCATCCGGATCACCGTTCGGGTTGCCGTTGGTGACGTCAAAGAACAGCACGAACTCGTGCCGCCGGGTCAGCGCGGCCGTCTCACTCATCGGTATCGCCTTCCTTGCTCTCTTCCTCGTCCGCGATCTGCCCGGCGGATTTGCTGCCGATGCGCGCGCTGCGCTGGTGGTAGTAGCCGATGGCGAACTCCCCCTGCTTCTGCAGCGCAAGCGAGCGCGGCAGCGAGGGCGGGAGCTGCGCGAAGATCTGGTCGATCTCCTTCTCGATCCAGCCACCCTTGCCTTCCTTGCGCAGCCGGCCGAGATGGTTCTGTACCCCCCGCAGCAGCAGCGGGAAGACGTTGGCCGGCGTGGCGGAGGCGGCGCCGAAGTAGCGGTCGCGGATGGTGGCGTTCACCTTGCCCAGCGAGACGCGCTGGGCGATCTCGGCCATCGCGAAGAGTCGGCCGAGTTGATAGGCCGAACTGGCATTCTCCCGATCGAGGCTCACGGGCGGCGATTCCTTTCGATGGTGCGAGGCGAGCACGGCGCGGATCGCGGCGGCGTGCCAGCCGGTGCCGGCATCGTCGCCCGCGCGCAGCCGAATGATGGCGGTGGCGAGCAGGCTGCGCGGATAGGGCGTGCCGGCGAGGATGGCGCGCGTCACCTCCCCGGCGAGCAGAGGCGGGATGTTGTCGAACTTCTCCTGCAGGGCGACGGTCTTCACCAGCAGACGGTTCACCGAGGGCGGCAACGCGCGCCAGGGCGGCGGCTCGATCGCCAGCGCCGCATAGTGGTCGGCCAGCCTACGGGCAAAGACGGCGAAGTCGTCCGACAGCCAGAAGCGCACGGAAAGACGCGCGGCATTGGGTGCGAGGCCCAGGATGTGGAAGCGCACGCCCTCGGTGAGCTTCGGGTCGGCGTCGCGCAGCGGGCGGCCCTCATGCAGCGCGGCGAGAAGGGCGCGCAGCTTCGCGGCCTCCTCGCCGTCGCGCGCCGGATCTCCCTCCGGGGCGGGCGGGTTGAACAGGGTATCGAAGGCGCTCTCGGCCGCCTCGGCTGTCTCCTCGCCGACATCCGAGGCATCGGCCCAGAACACCACGGTGGTGTCGCCGACCGGGCGCGGCAGGCGATTGCGGCTGCCGCGGTCCAGCATGCGGTTCAGCGCGGCGCCGTAGCGGAAGGCGACCGCCTCCGAGGTCGGGGCATTCGCGCCCTGCTCCTGGCCGTAGGAGCCGAAGGCTTCGAGGTTGAAGGAGACCAACGCCGCGCCGGAACTCTGCGCGCCCTCCACCCCCTTGATGGTCGGGTGCAGCCGCGTGATCGGCGCCTCCATGCCGGAAACGAGGCAGATGGCGCGCTTCCCCTCGCCACCCCCGCGCGCCGCGACCAGAGCGCGCGCGGCCTCCCGTTCATGCAGATAGCGGTGCTCGCCCTCCAGCGCGAAGATCAGGTTGGCGTCCAGCATCTCCGCCTCGAAAGGCGGCGCGTCGAAGCGTTCCGGCTGCCAGGCTTCCAGGAAGCGGCGCAGTGCGAGCAGCCCCGGGTCCTTCGTTTCCGCCAGCAGGTCCAGATGCAGCTTGCGGAAGGCCGCGTGCTCGTCGGCGGTGCGGCGCCCCTGGCCGGCAGTGCGGCCGAGCACATAGGCGCTCTTGTCCCAGAGCAGATTGGGCGAGATGCCCGCCGTCCGCTTGACGGCGGCCGGCACTTCCACCAGGCGAGGCTGCAGCTTCCTGCCGACTTGCTCACGCAAGTCCTTCTGATTGACCGGCTCGCCCTCCGGGGAGAGCAGGATGGCAAAGCCGATCTTCTCGCGGGAGTAGCCGGGCGCCTCCACCTCCCCCCGCGCTGCCATACGGTCATAGTAGCGGTCGAGCGATTGAAGGATGGTCACGTCGCGCTGCCCTCCTCCAGGCAGGCGCGCACATCCACCACCCCGTCACGCATCCGTGCCCGGAAGAAGCGCGAGACCGCGCCCGCCTCATGGTCGATGTCGTGCAGCATCCAGCCCAGGTCGCGGTCGCGCTGGTCCGGCGGCAGGGTGCTCGCCGGCAGCGGGGCCCCGGGCGGGAGCAGCGCGAACTCCGCGGCGAACTCCCGTGTGCCGAGGCAGGGGCGATGGAAGCACTGCCCGGCCTCGGCGCGCCGGTTGAACATCGACAGGTGCTTGGCCGGCGTGTCCTCGGCGCCAGCGCGCGGCGTCATGACGAAATGCGCCTCGATCACATAGGCAACGTCGACGAGCAGGGTGGCGGCCCGCTGCTGCCGCACCTCCTCCATCATCATCCCCAGCCCAGCGACGGAGCCCGCCCGCATGGCGCGTTCCGCCGTGGGGCCGGGGATCTTGCTGGACACCTCGTTGCGGCGGAAGGACTGGAAGCGGATCGGGCGAAGGACATGGAGCCGGTCCACCACCCAGCGGATCGCCGGCTTCCAGTGGATCGCTTCCAGAATGCCGCGCGCGGCGGAAGGGGTGATGACGTCGTAGGAGACACGCTCGACCTTCATCTCCGGGCGGGAGAAGCAGGCGCGGTCACCCCAGACATGCAGCCGGACGCCGAAGCTCATGCCGGGTGCCATGAAAACAGCATGTCTCCCTCCCGAGTTGGCCCGCATCCAGAACGCGAAGATGCCAGACCGATTCGCATCTGACCCGTGGAGAAAGATATACGCTCTATCGTCGCGCGAAAGATGTTCTGGGGACGATATCGTTACGGGAAATTCCCACCGCCCCGATCCTGAGCCGCGGCCGGCAGACGAGGTCTCACCATACATTCTCCTCCACCCGCCGGAGCAGCGCACTGTCCCCCAGCCGCAACCCCGTCTGCTGGTCGTAAGGCGCCTCGGCCACGAAGGTCAGCAGTGCATCGCCCAGCCCGACATGCACCGGGCGCAGTGCCCCTGTCGCGAGCCACTGCGCCCGCGCTTGCCGCAGCACGGACACCGTGTAGGGCTGCAGCTTCCGCAGGTCGGCGGGCAGTGGCCGATCCATCGCCTCGATCTTCCGCAGCAGCTCCTTGGCCTCCGCATCCCAGGCGACGACGACCGGCAGCATGGTTTCGTCGATCAGCCGGAAGGCCTCGGACAGGCTGCGGAAGGGGAACTCGCCGCTCCTCCGCCCCTCGGCGAGGGCCGGCAGCACGCCGCGATACCCGTCCACCATGGTCGCATCCAATGCCTCGTCACCCTGCGTCCAGTACAGCGCCTGGAAGTAGGCCCGGATGGCCTCCAGCCCCAACGGGTCCTCCGTGCGCCCCAGCACGCCCTGCGCCGCCTGCCGGAACCGCTTCAGGCTGTGCGGCACCTTGTCCTCCTGCGGCGTGAACACCACCACCCGCCCGGCCGGCAGCTCCCCATGACGGTTGCAGCGGCCCGCCGCCTGGGCGATGGAATCCAGCCCCGCCTCGGCACGCCAGACCTCGGGCAGCGAGATGTCCACGCCTGCCTCGATCAGGCTGGTGGAGACCAGCCGCACCGGTCCACCGTCACGCAGCCGCTTCCGCGCCTGGGCGAGCACCTCCCGACGGTGCTTCGCGCACATCAGCGTGCTGAGATGCATCGCCCCGGGCAGTTCGCGGATCGCTTCGTACAGCGCCGCGGCATGCGCGCGGCTGTTGACGATGCACAGCATCTGCGGCTGGTCCGCGAAGCGCGTGGCGATTGCGGCGTCGGATACGGGCTGCGGCATCACCTCAACCCGCACGCGCTTCAGCGCGGCGTAGAGGGCACGGGGCTCCGGGGCCAGCTCGCGCGTGTCGTCGAGGTCGAATCCGCCCTTGAAGCTGTCCTTCTGTCGCAGCGCCGGCTGGGTGGCGGTGCAGAGCACGACGCTGCTGCCGTAGTTGCGCGCCAGCTCCTCCAGCGCCGCCATGCAGGGGCGCAGCACTGGCAGCGGCAGGGTCTGTGCCTCGTCCAGCACGATCACCGCCTTGGCCAGGTTGTGCAGCTTGCGGCAGCGGGAGGTGCGGCTGGCGAAAAGGCTCTCGAAGAACTGCACCGCGGTGGTGACGACGATCGGCGCGTCCCAGTTCTCCGCCGCGCGCTTCAGCCGGGTGAGGCTGTCCGGCTCCGTCCCCTCCTCCGATTCCGGGCCTTCCCAGTCCACGCCGGAATGGTGCTCCAGCACGTCGTCCTGCGTGCCCAGGGCGCTGCGGAACACGTCGACGGTCTGTTCGATGATCGCGGTGAAGGGCACCACATAGACCACGCGCCGCAGCCCATGCCGGCGCGCATGCTCCAGCGCGAAGGCGAGCGAGGTCAGCGTCTTGCCGCCGCCGGTGGGCACGGTGAGGGTGAAGAGGCCCGGTGCCAGCGCGGCCTTCGCCCGCGCATGCTCCAGCACCCGCTGCCGCAGCGCGTTGATATCGGGCGCTCCCGTCGTCGGCAGGGCTGCCAGGGACACTTCGAGTCGCTGGCGGAGCATGTCCAGCGGGCTATGGCCGCCGCGGTGCGGGGCCCCGCCCCTGGACCGGGCAAAGAAGGCTTCCGTCGCCAGGAAATCGGCATCCACCAGGCACGAGAACAGCATCCGCGTCAGGAATGCCTGGGAGAAGCCGGGATGAGGGGAGGGCTGGAAGCCGGCCGGCGGCACCATCGCCTGGGCGGGCGGCAAGGGGCCGGTATGCGCCTGCCACCCATCATATGGTTCCAGCCGGTAATCCACACCGAAGCGCGTGGCCCGCAGTTTCTTGCCATCGGCCAACCCAGCATGGTGCGCCGCGATAATGCCAGCCAGCAGCCATCCCACCCCTTTTGGATAGCTGTTCAGGGCCTCCCTTGCTCCGGCCGTGGAATGGTCCGGCCCCTTACGACCTGGGACCGCCGGGGACGCGATGTAGGCCTGATAAGCGTTGGAGACTTTTCCGATGTCATGAAGGAGGCCGGCGATTCGCGCCATTTCTGACCATCCAAAGGCGGCTGCGAAGGAAGCCGCCCGGGTGGAAACATCCTGAAGATGGGAAGAGAGTTCCTCCCAGGAAACGGCTTCCTTGCCTTGAATGGAATGGGCGTACTTCCGCATTGACCTTCCCGATCGTTCTTCTGTGACAGTATCTCTGGTTCCTGCCCGAGGTTGTCGACAGCCGCGGCCAGACGATCGACTTCCTGCTCTCGGCCAGGCGGGACGCGGCGGCCGCGAAGCGCTTCTTCCGCAAGGCGCTGGGGCAGCCGCATACGGTCAACCCTCGTACCATCACGGTGGACAAGAACCCGGCCTGTCCGTCTGCCATCGAGCAGTTGAAAGGGAATGGCGAGCTGTGGCGCTTCTCCCGCCTGCGGCAATGCAAGTTCCTCAACAACATCGTGGAACAGGACCACCGGCGCGTGAAACGCCTGGTCAGACCGGGGCCTGGCTTCGGCAGTTTCCATATGGCGCGACGAACACTGGCGGGCCGCGAGGCGATGGCCATGAACAGGAAGGGACAGGTTCGGGATATCGGCGGGCGGAACATGCGGGTCCAGGCGAGTTCCACCGCCGAGCTGTTCCAGGCTGCTGCCTGATCCGCCTGCTATCCACGCCATTTGCTGCCCGCCGCAAACTGCGCAACACAACCAACGAGGATGTCCAGCACCACCTCGTGCCGGTCTACCACTCACCGGAAATAGTGCAGCACGCCATTGATGCGCAGAAGCACCTCATCGAGGTGCCAGATGTCGCTCGGCTTCGGACGGCGCCGCCGCAGCTTGGCCGCGAACTCCGGGCCGAACTTCCGGCACCAGCCCCGGATGCTCTCGTGCGTGACGGTGATGCCCCGCTCCGCCAGGATCAGTTCCCCCCGACCCGCAGCCGGAAGATCCCGATTCCCTACGATAAGGCACTCTACCGCCAGAGCCATCGCATCGAGGATTGGCGCCGCGTCGCCATGCGCTACGACCGCTGTGCCCATACCTTCCTCTCAGCCATCTCCCTCGCCGCCACCGTCCTCTTCTGGATCAATGAGTCCTGCGCCTAGGCGGCCAGGACCACCCCCATGGCTGCCGTCAGGACGACGGCCAGCCAGACCGGAACCCGCCACCAGACCAGTGCAGCGAAGGCCAGCACGGCAATGGCGAAGTCGGCAGGGGTACGGACGGTGGATATCCAGATCGGGTCGAACAGGGCCGCGGCGAGGATGCCGACGACCGCGGCGTTGACGCCCTGCATGGCAGCGCGTGCCGCCGGCCGGTGCCGCAGCGCGTCCCAGAAGGGCAGCATGCCGTACATCAGCAGGATGCCCGGCAGAAACACCGCCAGCAACGCGAGCACCGCCCCGGCAATGCCGTTCGGCGCCAGATTCTGCGCGGCGCCTACGAAGGCGGCAAAGGTGAAAAGCGGCCCGGGCACCGTCTGGACCACGCCGTAGCCCGCGAGGAACCGGTCGGCGCTGATCCAGCCGGCCGGCACATAGGCACGCTCCAGAAGCGGCAGCACGACGTGCCCGCCGCCGAAGACCAGCGACCCGGCCTGGTAGAATGCCTCGACCGTGGCGACCGCATGGGACCCGGTGGCCGTGGCCAGCACGGGCAGGCCGATCAGCAGGACGGGGAACAGGACGAGGGCTGCGGCCGCGGCACCGCGAGAAACCTGGAACGGCATCGCCGCGCCCGGCGGCCCCGCATCGCCGCCCCGGTAAAGGACAAGGCCCGCCGCGCCACCGGCGAGGATCACGCCGACCTGGGTGAAGGCGAAGGGCAGGAGCAGGACCGCGACGGTGGCCAGCACCGCGATCGTCCGTCGCGGCCGATCCGGGCACAGGCTTCTCCCCATGCCACGGACGGCCTGCGCCACCACGGCGACAGCAACCAGCTTGAGGCCATGCACGATGCCCACGCCCATGCCGCCCGTCGCCCACTCCACCCCATAGGCCGCCAGCAGCATCACCACGGCCGACGGCAGGGTGAAGCCGAGCCAGGCCGCGCACCCGCCGGACAGGCCGCCCCGCAGCACGCCGAGCGAGAAGCCGACCTGGCTGCTGGCCGGACCTGGAAGAAACTGGGCCAGCGCGACGAGATCGGCATAGCCCTTCTCGTCGAGCCAACGGCGGCGGGTCACGAACTCGTCCTGGAAATAGCCGAGATGGGCGACCGGTCCACCGAAGGAGGTCAGGCCCAGGCGAAGAAAGAGCAGCAGGATTCCGAGAAAGCTCCCGCGCTGATCCCCGGCATTCTCCGGGCGCCGGGAACAACGGGAAAGGCCGTCCATGCGCAGTTCCTTCAGGGAACGGCAATCTGGGTCACGGGCTGCGACCTGTCCAATGAAGATCCCGGATCGCGGCCCGATGCCGCGAAGAGGCCGTCCAAGGCCGGCAGCGGCCATGACACCTCCCATCCCTCACCAACAAAAGGAAAATCTTCCTAATTCCGGCCCACCGTGCTATACTTCCTCCCATGCTCCTCCCCCGCCTCTCCCCACCCCAGCCCTTTCGCCCCCTCACCGATGCCGAGTGGCACGCCCTCCTCCCCTATCTCCTCCCCCGCACCCCGGCCGGCCGCCGCGTCGCGGACCTCCGCCGCCGCATGGACGCCATCTTCCATCTCGCCCTCACCGCCTCCCCCTGGCGCGCACTGCCCGCCCACTACGGCAACCCCGACAGCATCGCCCGCCATTTCCGCCGCCTCACCCATGCCGGCCTCTGGGAACACCTCCTCAAGGCTCTGGCCACCGCCGCCCCCACCCACCCGCTCCGCGCCATCGAGCACCGGATCTGCCGCGCCGCCCGCCGCGCCCACCGCATCCTGGGCTTCCGCCTGGTCCTGCTCGCCCGCCGCCTGGGGCTCCGCTCCGCCCTCCCCGGCCCGCCCTGGCTGCTGCCCGATCCCGATTTGTCCGAAACCCTCGCCCACGCCAAAATCCCTGTCTTCACAGGCGCCTACGGCACTATCGGCCCCTACCGTGCCCTGCTCCGGACGTTGCGCGCCCTCCACCGCACCGCCGCCGGCCGCGCGCGCCTGCCCAACCGCCTGCGCCACGCCTGGCCATGACCCCGCCGCCACCGCCCCCCTCCGGGAAAACCGCGCCCCCGGAACCACAGATCCGGCTTTCCGTCCCCCGCCCTGCCACCACCCGCCCCCCTGGCGCGTTGTGCGCGGCAACGAGCCTTGCGCCCCCGGCGCGGCCCTGAGCACGGAGAGCCGAAACAGTGATCCCCGAAACCCCGCGTGCGACGGCGCGTCTGCAGTTCCACAAGGACTTCACGCTGGACGACGCGGTGCCGCTGGTGCCCTATTACAAGGCGCTCGGCATCAGCCACCTCTACGCCTCGCCGCTGCTCAAGGCGCGCCCCGGCTCCACCCACGGCTACGACATCGTGGACCCCACCCGAATCAACCCGGAGGTCGGGGGAGAGGAAGCCCTGCAACGCCTCGTCGCCGCCCTGCACGCGGCGGACATGGGCCTCATCCTCGACATCGTGCCCAACCACATGGGCGTGGGCGGCGCCGACAACGGCTGGTGGCTGGACGTGCTGGAATGGGGCCCGCGCTCGCCCTTCGCCAGCTTCTTCGACATCGACTGGAACCCTGCCGACCCGGCGCTGAAGGACAAGCTCCTCGCTCCCTTCCTCGGCGGCCCCTATGGCACCGTGCTGGAATCGGGCGACCTCGCCCTGCATTTCGAGCCGGAAAGCGGCAAGATCTACGCCGAGTATTTCGAGCACCGCTTCCCCATCGCCCCCGCCACCTATGCGACGATCCTGCGCGCCACCGGCGACGCCTCGCTCGACGGCATCGCCCAGGTCTTCGCCGGCATCGCACAGCCGGGGAGCGCGGAGGCCATGCGCGCCGCCGCCGGCGTGGCGCTCGACGTCCTCGCCCGCTTCGCGAAGGAACCGGGTGGACAGGCCAGGATCGCATCCGTCCTCGCCGCCTTCGACCCGAAGCAACCCGAGAGCCGCACCCGCCTGCACCATCTGCTGGAGGCGCAGAACTACCGCCTCGCCTGGTGGCGCGCCGCCACCGACGAGATCAACTGGCGCCGCTTCTTCGACGTCACCAGCCTGGGCGGCCTGCGCCAGGAGGTCCCCGAGGTCTTCGAGGCCACGCACGAGCTGATCCTGAAGCTCTATGCAGAGGGCGCGATCGACGGCGTGCGCGTGGACCATGTGGACGGCCTCGCCGACCCGCGCGCCTATTGCCGCAAGCTCCGCCGCCGCCTGCGCGCCGCCGGCCGCCACCGCCCTACCACCGCGCCAAAGGGGGAGCCGCTCCTGCTGGTCGAGAAGATCCTCGCCCCGCACGAGCGCCTGCGCCAGGACTGGATGGTGGACGGCACCACCGGCTACAACTTCATGGACGAGGTCGCGGGCCTCCTCCACGACCCGGCCGGCGAGGAACGCCTGACCCGGCTCTGGGCCGACCTTACCGCCCGTTCCCCCCGCTTCGAGGACGAGGCCCGCGAGGCCCGCCGCCAGATCCTGCGCGAGAACCTCGCCTCCGAGCTGAACGGCACCGCCACCGCCCTGCACCGCATCGCCCAGACCGACCTCGCCACGCGCGACTTCACCCTCACCGCGATCCGCCGCGCCATCTCCGAGGTCCTGGCGCATTTCCCCGTCTACCGCACCTACGTCTCCATGGCCGGCCGCAACGAGGAGGACGAGCGCACGCTGGAATGGGCGCTCGCCGGCGCCCGCCGCACCGTGCGCGCCACCGAGCGCCCCCTGCTCGACCTGCTCGATGGCTGGCTCGGCGGCGAGGTGCCGCGCAGCCTGCCCATCGCCGGCCGCCGCCAGCGCCTGCGCGCCGCGGTGCGCTTCCAGCAGCTCTCCGCCCCTGTCGCCGCCAAGTCGGTCGAGGACACCGCCTTCTACCGCTACGGCCGCCTGATCTCGCGCAACGAGGTCGGCTCCGAACCCGGCCATCTCACCGAAAGCCCCGCCTCCTTCCACGCCATGTGCCGGGAACGCGCGCGCCACTTCCCGCGGGAGATGCTCGCCACCGCCACCCACGACCACAAGCGCGGCGAGGACAACCGCATCCGTCTCGCGGTCATCTCGGAGCTGCCGGAGGAATGGGCCACGGCGCTGACCCGCTGGACCCGCCTGAACAACAGCCTGAAGCGCGAGGTGGACGGCACCCCGGCGCCGGACGCGGTGGACGAGCTGATGCTCTACCAGACCCTGGTCGGCGCCTGGCCGCTGGATCTCGACCCCGCGGATGAGCAGGGCGTGCAGGACCTCATCCAGCGCGTCGCCGCCTGGCAGGAGAAGGCCCTGCGCGAAGGCAAGCGCCGCTCGGAATGGGCCGTGCCGAACGAGGCCTATGAATCCGCCTGCCAGGACTTCCTGCGCAACATCCTGGCCGCCGACCGCGCCAGCCACATGCGGGAGGAGATCGCCGGCTTCGCCCTGCGCCTCGCCCCCGCCGGGGCGGTGAACGGGCTGGCGCAGACGCTGATCCGCTGCACCTCCCCCGGCATCCCGGACCTGTACCAGGGCACGGAGTTCTGGGACTTCTCCCTGGTGGACCCGGACAACCGCCGCCCGGTGGACTTCCCCTCCCGGCGGGCGGCGCTGGAGGCGGGCGAGTCCCCCGCCGGCCTCCTTTCCCACTGGAAGGACGGGCGGGTGAAGCAGGCAGTGATCGCCCGCGCCCTGGCGCTCCGCGCCCAGCGGCCGGAGCTCTTCGCGGAGGGCGACTACCTGCCCCTGGAGATCCAGGGCGCGAAGGCGGCGCACCTCCTGGCCTTCGCCCGGCGCCGGGGAGGCCAAGCGGCGATCACGGTGGTCACGCGCCTGCCGGCGGCCCTGCTGGGCGAGGCGAGGCAGCCCCTGGTCCCCGCCGAGGCCTGGGGCGACACCGCCATCCTCCTGCCGCCGGACATGCCGGGGGCGCTCACCGACGTGCTGAACGGCGGAGAGGTGCCAGCCCCGGATGGCTCGCTCCGCGCCGCCACCCTGCTCGCGCGGCTCCCGGTCGCACTGCTCTCCCTTGGTTGAGTTCCACGAAGCGATCCGAAACCAGGCCGGGCGCCTTGCCCGGCCGGTTTTTTCCCTGGACGTAACGGGCGCCTATCCGCACAACCATGACAAGAAGCCTTGGAACCGCTCGCGAGGCGCGAGAGGATGGGCCCAGATCTCCCCGCTTCCGCCCTTCCAGGAGGACATGCCCGCGTGAACATCACCGACCTGCCCGCCCCCGCCCGCGAGGCGACCGAAGGCGCGGTCTCGCCGGAGACCTTCCGCCAGAGGATCCTCGACCGGCTGACGTATCAGGTCGGCGGCTCGCCGGAACGGGCAAGCAAGCGGGACTGGTTCCTGGCCACCGCCCTGGCGACGCGCGACCTGGTGATGGACCACTGGCGCTCCTCGAATGCCGACACGCTGGCCCGGGGCGACAAGCGGGTCTGCTACCTCTCGATGGAGTTCCTGATCGGCCGGCTGCTGGCGGACACGCTGGGCAACCTGCGGATCACCGAGACGGCGCGGGAGGCCCTGTCGGGCCTCGGCGTGGATCTCGATGCCATCGCCGCACAGGAGATGGACGCGGCCCTGGGCAATGGCGGGCTCGGCCGGCTGGCCGCCTGCTTCATGGAAAGCCTGGCAAGCCTCGGCATCCCCGCCTTCGGCTACGGCATCCGCTACGAGCACGGGCTGTTCCGGCAGGTGATCCCCGCCGACGGCACCCAGCACGAACTGCCGGAGGACTGGCTCTCCCTCGGCAATCCCTGGGAGTTCGAGCGCGCCAACCTGCGCTACAAGGTCGGCTTCGGCGGCCACGTGGCGGTGGATGGCGGTCGACTCGTCTGGCATCCCGGGGAGACGGTGCGCGCCATCCCCTACGACACGCCCGTCACCGGCTGGCGCGGCAAGCGCGTCAACACGCTGCGCCTCTGGTCGGCCCGGGCCAGCGACCCGCTGCACCTCGCCGCCTTCAATCATGGCGACCATCTGGGCGCGCAGGCTGAGCGGATCAGGGCGGAATCCATCTCCCGCGTGCTCTACCCGGGCGACGAGACCCCGGCCGGGCAGGAGCTGCGCCTGCGCCAGGAATACTTCTTCGCCTCGGCCTCGCTGCAGGACGTGCTGCGCCGCCACGTGGCGGAGTTCGACCGGCTGGACAATCTCGCCGACAAGGTCGCGGTGCAGCTGAACGACACGCATCCGGCGATCGGCGTGTCGGAGCTGATGCGCCTGCTGGTCGACATCCACCACATGGAATGGGACCTGGCCTGGGACATCACTCGCGCCGTCACCTCCTACACCAACCACACGCTGATGCCGGAGGCGCTGGAGACCTGGCCGGTCTCGCTGCTCGAACGCCTGCTGCCACGCAACATGCAGATCATCTACATGATCAACGCCCGGCACCTCGACACCGTGCGGAAGGAGCAGGGCGCGGACGACCGCCTGCTCGCTGCCGTCTCCATCATCGACGAGGAACACGGCCGCCGCGTGCGCATGGGCCATCTCGCCTTCATCGGGTCGCACCGGATCAACGGCGTCTCGGCGCTGCACACGCAGCTGATGAAGGACACGGTCTTCGCCGACCTGAACCGCGTCTGCCCCGGCCGCATCACCAACAAGACCAACGGCATCACCTTCCGCCGCTGGCTGCTGCGCGCCAATCCCGGCCTGACCAGGCTCCTGGTGGACACGCTGGGGGAGGAGGTGCTCGACAATCCGGAGAAGCTCGCCGGGCTGGTGCCGCATGCGGAGGAGGCGGAGTTCCGCCGTCACTTCGCCGCGCAGCGCCGTGTCGCCAAGGAGAAGCTCACCCGCCTCATCCACGACCGGATCGGTCTCGCCGTCGATCCCGACGCGCTGTTCGACGTGCAGATCAAGCGCATCCACGAATACAAGCGCCAGCTCCTGAACATCCTGCAGGCGGTGGCGCTCTACAACGCCATGCGGGCACGGCCGATGAACGAATGGGTGCCGCGGGTGAAGATCTTCGGCGGCAAGGCGGCGGCCAGCTACTGGCAGGCCAAGCTGATCATCCGGCTGGCGCATGACGTGGCGCGCGTGGTCAACAACGATCCCACCCTGAACGGCATGCTCAGGATCGCCTTCCTGCCGAACTACAACGTTTCCCTCGCCGAGGCGATCATCCCCGCGGCCGACCTGTCGGAGCAGATCTCCACCGCCGGGCTGGAGGCCTCGGGCACCGGCAACATGAAGCTGGCGCTGAACGGCGCGCTGACCATCGGCACGCTGGACGGCGCCAATGTCGAGATCCGCGAGCATGTCGGCGCGGAGAACATCTTCATCTTCGGCCTGACCGCCGATCAGGTGACACGGAAGAAGGCCGCCGGCTACGACGCCCGCGAGGCGGTGGCGGCCTCTCCCGCCCTGTCGCAGGTCCTCGATGCCATCCGCGGCGGCGTCTTCTCGCCGGACGAACCGGACCGCTATGCCGGGCTGGTGGACGGGCTGCTGAACGACGACCGCTTCCTGGTGACGGCGGATTTCGACAGCTACAACGCCACGCAGCGCGAGGTCGCGGCCCGCTGGCGCGAGCCGGAGTCCTGGTGGCGCAGCGCGGTGCTGAACACCGCCCATGTCGCCTGGTTCTCCTCCGACCGCACGATCCGCGAATATGCCGAGGATATCTGGGACACGCCGCCGCGATAAGGCGGGAGGTCCCGCCCCCGGCCCGCCTATCGCATGATCTCGTGGTACAGCGCCGCGTACTGGCGGGCCGGGCGGGACCAGCCCACATCCGCCGTCATGGCGTTGTGCTGCATCCGCTCCCAGGTGGCGCGGTCGCGCCACAGGACGCCGAGGCGGGCAAAGGCCAGTTCCAGCGCCTCCCGCGTCGTGGGCGCGAATTGCAGGCCGTTCGCCACCCCGGCCGCCAGCGCCGCTTCGTTGGCGTCGATCACCGTGTCGGCCAGGCCGCCGACCCGCGAAACCAGCGGCAGGGCGCCATAGCGCAGCGCGCAGAGCTGGGTGAGGCCGCAAGGCTCGAAGCGCGAGGGCACCAGCAGCGCGTCGCAGCCCGCCTGGATGCGGTGCGCCAGGGCCTCGTCATAGCCGAGCACGGCACCCACCCGTCCAGGCCAGGCCTGGGTGGCGAAAAGGAAGCCTTCCTCCAGCGTCTTGTCGCCCGCGCCGAGCAGGGCGAGTTGCATGCCGCCCTCGGTCAGCGCCGGCAGGGCGGCGAGGACGAGGTCCATCCCCTTCTGCCAAGTCAGCCGGCTGACCACGCCCAGCAGCGGCGCCAAGGCATCCACCTCCAGCCCCATCGCCGCCTGCAACGCTGCCTTGTTCGCGGCCCGTCGCTCCAGATGCTTCCGGTCATAGGGCTCGGCCAGCAGGAGATCGGCGGCGGGGTCCCAGACCGTCTCGTCGATGCCGTTCAGGATGCCGGAGACATCCGCCCCGCGCGAGCGCAGCAGGCCGTCGAGCCCCATGCCTCCCTCCGGTGTACGGATCTCGGCGGCGTAGCTGGGCGAGACGGTGGTGATCCGGTCGGCGAAGTAGAGCCCGGCCTTCAGGAAGCCGATGGCGCCGTAATACTCCACCCCGTCGATCGACCAGGCTTCCGGCGGCAGGCCCAGTTCCGCCAGCAGGTGCGGCGGGAACTGCCCCTGGAAGGCGAGGTTGTGCACCGTCATCACGGTGCCCGGGCAGCGCCCCTCGCCATAATGCAGATAGGCCGGGGCGAGGCCAGCCTGCCAGTCATGTGCATGGACGATATCAGGCGCGAAACCGGGCAGCAGGCCCCGCGCCAGCCGCTCGGCCACGCGGCCCAGCGCGGCGAAGCGCTGGGCGTTGTCGGGCCAGTCGCCCTCCGGCCCGGCATAGGGGTTGCCCTCGCGCCCGTAGAGATGCGGCGCCTCGATCGCCAGCACTTCCAGCTCCCCCGCCCGCCCCGACAGCAGCCGGGCCGGGCCGCCGAAGAGGTCCGGCAGTTCCGCCGCGACCTCCCCGCCCTCCAGCCGCCGCAGCACGGCGGGATAGCCGGGCAGCAGCGTGCGGGCGGCGAAGCCCTCCCGCGCCAGGGCCGCCGGCAAGGCGCCCGCGACATCGGCCAGCCCGCCGGTCTTGATCAGCGGATAGGCCTCCGAGGCCACCGACAGGACGGAAGGCATCAGTCGGACAGCCGGTCGATCATCGGCTGGGTGATCAGGCAGACGCCCTTGTCGGTCCGGCGGAAGCGCCGCGCGTCCAGTTCCGGGTCCTCGCCCACCACCAGCCCTTCCGGAATTCTGACCTCGCTGTCTATGACGACGTTGCGCAGGCGCGCATGACGCCCGATGTCGCAACGGGGAAGGATCACGGAGTTCTCGATCTCGCCATAGGAATGCACGTGCACGCTGGGGAAGATCAGCGACTTCCGCACCAGCGTGCCGGACACGATGCAGCCGCCCGAGATCAGGGAATCCATGGCCTGGCCGCGCCGGTCGTCGTCGTCATGGACGAACTTCGCCGGCGGCGTCAGCTCGCTGTAGGTCCAGATCGGCCATTCGTGGTCATAGAGGTCGAGCGCCGGCACCACGTCCGTCAGGTCCACATTCGCCTGCCAGTAGGCATCCACCGTGCCGACATCGCGCCAATAGGCCTCGGCCTGATCGCTGGAGCGGACGCAGGATTCGGCGAAGCGGTGCGCCACGGCGGTGCCGTGTTTCACCAGATAGGGGATGATGTCCTTGCCGAAGTCATGCTCCGAATGCGGCTCCGCCGCGTCGCGCCGCAATTGGTCGGCGAGGAAGGCGGTCTCGAAGACATAGATGCCCATGCTGGCCAGGGCCATCTCCGGATTGTCCGGCATGGCGGGCGGGTCCTTGGGCTTCTCCAGAAAGGAGATGATGCGGTCGTTCTCGTCCACATGCATCACGCCGAAGCCCGTGGCCTCCATGCGCGGGACTTCGATGCAGCCGACGGTGACGTCGGCACCGCTCTCGCAGTGCTGCCGCAGCATCTTCTCGTAGTCCATCTTGTAGACATGGTCGCCGGCGAGCAGGACGATGTAGCGCACGCCGTAGCTCTCGATGATGTCGAGGTTCTGGTACACCGCGTCGGCGGTGCCGGCGTACCAGGCGCTTTCCGAGACGCGCTGGCTGGCCGGCAGGATGTCGAAGCTCTCGTTGCGTTCCGGCCGCATGAAGTTCCAGCCGCGCTGGAGATGGCGGATCAGGCTGTGCGCCTTGTACTGCGTCGCCACGCCGATGCGCCGGATGCCGGAATTGATGGCATTCGACAGGGCGAAGTCGATGATCCGCGACTTGGCGCCGAAATAGACGGCGGGCTTGGCTCGCCGGTCGGTCAGCTCCATCAGCCGACTTCCTCGGCCGCCGGCCAGCACATAGGCCATCGCCTGACGCGCGAGCGGGGATCCTGCATGCGGCCGTAGAGGCATGAATGGGTGACTCCCTTCGACGACGCTTCCTCGTGCACGTCCAGTATGGCGCGCCGGGCGACTGTCACACGCACAGAGCCGCAAGTCTCTGCCCGCCTGCGCTTAATTTTCCGTGCGCGGCGGCCGCTGGGGCAGGCAACGGGGATAATTCGGCCCGCGTCCGGCACGCAGCCAGCAGGGGCACACTGGAAGGGAGAAGGACCCGAACAAACCTCGCGCCCGGATTGCATTCATCCTGGCGGCAACACCGCTCAACGCGTTCCCTGTTCCGGGGCGGGCTCCATTCCCACCCGTGCCTGGGCCACGGCTTCCAGCAGCATCGCACCGGACACGGGCTTGTGGAGCAGCAGCAGCGGCCCGCCTTCCAGAGCCTGGGCCACGCCGGCCACGGTGTCGCTTTCGGCATAGCCCGTGACCAGCAGCGCCGGCAGGCCCGGCAGGATGTCACGGACGGCCCGCAACAGGTCGAGCCCGGTCATGCCGCCCGGCATGGCGAAATCCGTGACCAGCAGGTCCGGCCGCTCTCCGTCCCGCAGATGCCGCAAGGCCTCGGCGGGCCCTTCGGCGCAGACGAGGCTGTGGCCGGCATCGGACAGGGTTTCGGCCAGCACGTCCCGCACCAGGGGCTCGTCATCCACAAGCAGGATGCGGCACGCCGCGTCAGGCGTGGCCGGGCGCGCCGCGCCGTCCTGCTCCACCCTGCCTTCCGCCTGCGGAAGCCAGAGGGAGATCACGGTGCCCTGTCCGAGCCGGCTGTCGATCTCCAGCGCTCCGCCGGACTGCTCCGCGAAGCCGCGTGCCATCGCCAGGCCCAGCCCGGTGCCCTCCCCCACCGGCTTGGTGGTGAAGAAAGGCTCGGTGACGCGATTCAGCACCTCCGGCGCCATGCCCATGCCGTGGTCGGCGACGCGCAGGCACAGGTAGCGCCCCGGCTTCAGCGCGGGCGAAGCCCCGGCCGTGCCCGGCAGTTCCAGCGCCTCGGCCGAGAGCCGGATCACGCCGCCATCCGGCATGGCATCCCGGGCATTGGCGGTGAGGTTGACCAGCACCGTCTCCAGTTGCGCGCGATCGGCGAGGACCGGCGGCAGGGCCGGATCGACCGCCAGGGCGATCGAGACGCGGCCGCCCAGCGTGTGCAGCAGCACCTCCCGCAAGCCGGTCAGCAGAAGGCCGACATCCTGCGGCTCCGCGCGCAACTCGCCCTGTCGCGCGAAGCTCAGCAGGCGCCGGGTCACCGCCCCGCCCCGTTCCGCCTGCTCCGAGACCAGGCGGGCGAGGCGCCGAACGCTTTCCGGCTCTTCGGCCCGCAGCGCCATCAGCCGCGCGCCGCCCAGCACCGCCTGCAGCACGTTGTTCACGTCATGCGCGACACCACCGGCGAGGCGGCCCAGCGCCTCCATCTTCTGCGCCTGCGCCAGGCGGCGCTCGCTTTCGGTCAGGGCCGCCGTGCGTTCCGCGACCAGCTGCTCCAGCCGCGCCGCCTGCCGCGCGCGGTCCTCGCGCGCCGCCACGATTTCGTCGATCCCCGTGCTGGAGCCGAGCCAGCGCAGGATGCGGCCGGAGGCATCGCGCTGGGCCAGCGCGCGGACCAGGAACCAGTGATAGGCGCCGTCCGCCCCCAGGAAGCGGGCCTCGATGCCAAAGTCCCCCCCGGTTTCCAGGCAGTGCCGCCACAGGCCGAGGCAATGTTCGTAGTCCTCGGGATGCAGCACCCGCCGCAAGGTCCCCTTGTCGATCCGGTCCGGCTCCTGCCCCGTGAATTCGTACCAGCGGCTGTTCAGGTAATCGAAGCGTCCATCCGGCTGGCAGGTCCAGATGATCTGCGGCATGACCTCCGCCATGGTGCGGAACCGGGCCTCGCTTTCCCGCAGCGCTTCCGCGGCACGGATGCGGTCGGTGATGTCGCGCAGGACCCCGATCAGCCGCACCGCCCGGCCATCCTCGTTGCGCAGCACGCGGGCACGGCCCTCGAGCCAGACCTCGCCGCCATCGCGCGCGGGACGCAGGGGGCGGAAGTCCACGGCGAAGGTATCGCCCTCGCGCGACATCCCCTGCCAGGCTGCGCCGATCCTGTCCCGGTCCTCCGGGTGGGTCGCCGTCATCCAGTCGGCCGCCAGGATGCGCCCCTCCCGGGCCGTGACGCCGAGCAGTTGGGCCGCCACGGGCGACAGCGCGCCCTCCTGCTTGCGCAGGTCCAGGTCCCAGGTGCCGAGCCCGTCACCCTCCACCGCGAGGCGCAGCCGGGTTTCGCTCTCGGTCAGGGCGCGGGAGGCGGCGCGTGCCTCGGTCACATCCTCCAGCAGCCCCACCCATTCCCGCACCCGGCCGCCGGCCTCGATAAGCGGCACCGCCCGGACCGAGAACCAGCCATAGAGCCGCTGCTTCCCACCCGCCTCCACCTTCCCCGCATCCGCCGGCAGGGCGCGCCGGATGCGCCATTCGCCGACATAGGGCCGCCGGCTGGCCAGCGAGGCATGCCAGAGCGCATCCGCCACGCTGCGGTCGTCCGGGTGCAGGGCCTCGAACCAGCCGCTCCGCCGCAACCGCTCCACCGGCAGTCCGGTGAGGCGCGCCCAGGCCTCGGCCCCTTCCGGCAGGAGCCGGCCCGCGGGATCGGCGATCCAGACCAGCTCGCTGCTGGCCTCCACCAGGGCGCGGTAGCGGGCTTCCTGGGCCCGCAGGGCGGCGGTCACCGCCTCGCGCTCCACGGCCGCGACGCTGAGCGCGGCGGAAACCTCGGCGATCTCCCGGATCCCCGTGGGCAGGGCCAGCACGGCGCCGGACCGGCCCTGGTCGGCCAGCAGGCCCAGCGCGTCGCGGATACGGCGCGTGATCCGCAGGGTCAGCAGCAGGCTCCCGGCCAGCAGCAGGAGCGCCACCCCAGCGGCGGGCAGGTAGTCCCGCAGCATCCGTTGGTAGAAGGAGGCACGGGGCATCGACAGGGCGAGCGAATAGCCCTCCGTGGAAAGGCGCGACCATGCCATGATGGCCATCACGCCTTCCTGGTTCCGGACATAGGGCAGGACACCCTCCGGCGCCCGCGCGAGGCCGGCCACGATCTCCGGCGGGGCCGGGCGTCCTACCATCTCCTCGCCCCCGCGGGTGCGGGCGACCACGACCCCGTGCCGGTCCATCAGGGTGGCGGTCCAGTCCTCCTGCATCAGGCGTTGCCGCAGCGCGCCGCTCAGGGTCTCGGGCGCCAGCCAGAGCGCCATGACGGCGAAGGGCAGGCCGGGTGGAGCCGGAACCAGGATGCCCACCCGCCGGTCCAGCAGGTCGGTGACCTCGACCTGCCCGTCGCGCGCCACGCGCACCAGGGCCTGGCGCCAGCTCTCCGGGACAGGATCGGCCGGGGTGGCGGCGGACAGCGCCTCGATGTCGCGGCCCCGGGCATTGTAGAAGCGTAGGCTGCCCATCCGCGCCAGGGTCCGGGCCGGCGGGGTGGCACGCAGGGCCGTGAGGACAGAAGGGGCGTCCGGGACATTGGCCGGAGACGCTGCCGGCGGCAGCGCGGCGGAGGCCAGCAGTTCGCGCAGCCGCACCTCGCCCAGCGCGAAGACCTGGTCCGGCACCACCGAAAGCGCGCAGACGCTGGTGACCAGGTTGGAGGCCGTGCGCCGCATGTCGCGGTTGTGCAGGCTGGCCATGGCCCAGACGGCATAGAGCGCGAAGGGCAGCACCGTGCAGGCCACCACCAGAAGCAGGTGGTGGCGCATGCCATGGAGCCGGCGCCCGGTCGGGCGCGGTATCCGTGGCCCCCGCCCAGCCCGGGGGTCTTCGGTGGGCGCTTCAGGTGACATGGAACCGGATGGCCCGCTGAGGGGCCTCATGGAACCGCATTTCGCGGCCTGCCGAAAGCATTCCGGCTGCCGCACGCCCTTGCCCGGGGGCGGCCGGGCGGCGGGGCAGGCGCGGGACGGCCCGGCAACGGGGCCGCCACCGCCCCGCGAAGGCGTGCGTCAGGCGAGGCCGAGGGCACGGTAGAGCCATTGCGACGGCGGCCAGGCGGCGGCGACCTCCCCCCGCCAGACCAGCAGGGCCGCCACCACGGCGAGCAGGAGGAGGACCGAGAGCGTCCAGGCCAGGGTCAGGCTGGGACCGCGCTCCGGCCGCGCGACGGGCGGAGCAGCGCGCGGCGGGACCACGATCCCCTCGCGCGGCGGGCGTTCCCGTGTTTCCGCCGGGGGAAAACCGTGTTCCCGTTCCACCGGATGGGAGAGCGGCTCCTTCGGGGTCGTGGCGTGGTCCGCCTCCAGGGCCATGGCGGGCAGATCCGGGGCAGGCGCCTCGGCAGCGTGGATCGATCCGTCGCCGGCCTGCTCCTCCAGCAGCCCGCCGCCTTCAGGCCGAGCCTCCGCGGGTCCGGCCACAACGGCCGTGTCCGGATCGCCCGCCTCCGTCGGAAGCTGCCCGGCCGGAGGCTCGGCCAGGGGGTCTTCCTCCGGCGAGACGGCCCGGCCCTGCTCCGGCAAGGGGATCCAGCCCCGGCCGCAACGGGCGCAGCGCACCGTACGTCCGGGCGACAGCATCGCCTCCGGCACCTCGTAGGCCGCCTCGCAGCCGGGACAAACGATACGCATGCGAACTCCCTCGGAGCGATCCTAGCCTCATGCGGGCACGCGTGGCACACCCTGCCCCCATGGTGCGCTTCAGTGATGCGACCCTCCGCTACCCGGACCCGAATGGAGGAACCGGAAAGGAGGCCCTGCATGGTCTGCGTTTCTTTCTGCCCGCGGGCTCCTTCACCTGGCTGACCGGCGAATCGGGGGCGGGAAAGACGACCCTCCTCCGCCTCATGCAATGCGGGCTGCGCCCCAGCGAGGGGGAGGTCGAGATCCTGGGCGTGCGACTGTCGCGTGCCCGCCGCACCGCCCTGCCCGCCCTGCGGCGCCGAATCGGCTCGGTCTTCCAGGACTACCGGCTGCTCCCCTATCTGAGCGCCTTCGACAACGTGGCCCTGCCGCTGCGGCTGGCCGGTCGTTCCGAATCCTCGCTGCGGGCCGATGTGACCGAGATTCTGCGCTGGGTCGGGCTCGGCCACCGGACGGATTCGCTGCCGCAGCAGCTTTCCGGCGGCGAGCAGCAGCGCGTGGCCATCGCCCGGGCGGTGGTGGCGCGGCCGGAGCTGCTGGTGGCCGACGAGCCGACCGGCAATCTCGACCCGCGCCAGGCACACCGCACCCTGGCCCTGCTGAACGAGATGAACCGCCTGGGCACCACCGTGGTGGTGGCGACCCATTCCCAGGAGTTGGTGGAGGCTTTCCCAGCCCCGGTGATGACCCTCTCGCGCGGGCGGCTGGTGCATTTCACCGGCCACGATCAGGGCGAGCTGGACGCCTACGACGCCTGGACCGAGCAGCTGGAGCCGGGTTCGGACCCGGAGGACGACGAATTCGATGAGGATGGGGAGGCCCCGCATGGCTGAGCGCCGGCGCTCCCGCGATCCGCTCGGCCTGCGCCGGGCGCTGTCGGGCAAGCTGCTGCCCGGGCTGGTGGCGGCCATGGCGCTGCTCGCTGCCCTGGCCCTCGCGGGGGCGCATGGCGCCGCGGCGCTGGCCGAGCGCTGGCAATACGGCGCCGCGGCGGCGGTGACCGCGCAGGTGCCCGATCCGACGCCGGAACGCATGGCGGCGGCGCTGTCGGTGCTCCGCGCCTCGCCCGAGGTCGCCTCGGCGGAAACAGTGGACCCGGAGCGGATGGCGGCGCTGCTGCGACCCTGGCTGGGCCAGTCCTCCGCCGCTTCCTTTCCGCTGGCCTTGCCAGGAGTGATCGAGGTGCATCTGCGCGACCCCTGGGGCGACGGGGATGGCGATCCCGAGGCGCTGGCCGGGCTGCTGGCCCAGAAGGTGCCCCGGGCCGAGCTGGAATCGCACGGCATCTGGGTCGCCCGCCTCGCCGCCCTGGCCCGCAGCGTGGAGGGTATGGCCTTTGCCGTGCTGGCGCTGGTGGCCGGGGTCTCGGCGGCGGTGGTCGCGGTGGCGACGCGGGCGGGTCTGGCGGCGAGGCGGGAGGCGATCGGCATCCTGCACGACCTGGGCGCCACGCATGGCGCCATCGCGGGGCGCTTCGCGGCGCGCGTTGCCGGGCTGGCCGCGAGCGGAGCGCTGCTGGGGACGGTGCTCGCCGCCCCGGCCCTGATGGCGCTGGCCCGGCTCGCCCCCCCCTTCATGAGCGGGGGCGGCGTCGGCGGCCCACGGGGCGCCGTTCCGGGTGCGGCTGCGCCGATGACCGGCCTTCCCTGGGGCGGGCTCCCCTGGGGCGGGCTCCCCTGGGGCAGCCTGCCCTGGACCGGGTTGCTGATCCTGCCCTTCGCCGCCGCCCTGATCGGATGGCTGACCGCCCAGGCCACCGTGCGCCGGTGGCTGCGCCGCCTGCCGTGACCGCGGCGTCCGGGCCGGGCCGGTCTCCGCGGTGGCGAGCCCCCCTGACGAAGCCGTGCCGCCCGGTGCCCGCCGGAACGGCACCGTGAACCTGCCGCCGCGCCTGAAGGCCCTCACGCCGACCCTGCGCCGCGCCTTCACCGGGCGCCGGCTGCTGCGGCGGGGCTTCTTCGCCCTGCTCCTCGCCGCCACGCTGGCCACCGGGGCGGGCTATGCCTGGTTCCTGGATGCCGCCTCGGTGCCGTCCCCGTCCCGGCTGCCGGAGGGGACGGGAATCGCGGTGCTGACCGGCGGCCCCGACAGGGTCGAGACCGGGCTGCGCCTGGCGGCTGCCGATCCCGGCGCGCCGCTGATCATCTCGGGCGTCGGGCAGAACACGGATATCGCCGCCCTCGCGCACGAGGTCAGCGTGGAACCCTGGCCCTACCTGGACCGGATCACCCTGGGGCATGCGGCCCGCAGCACGCGCGGCAATGCGCGGGAGATCGCCGCCTGGGCGCGGCAGCACGGAATCGGGACGCTGGCGGTGGTCACCGCGGGCTTCCACATGCCCCGTGCCCTGTTGGAGATGCGGCGGGAGTTGCCGGAGGCCCGGTTGATCCCGTATCCCGTCGCTCCCGCCCGTGCCCGGCCCCCGGCCATGCTGCGGGAGTACCTGAAGTTCGCCGGCGCCCTCGCCGGCCTTTCCGCCTATGGCCGCTCGGAGCCGGACCCTTGATCGCCTTGCGCTCCGCGCTGTTCAACGCGCTCTTCCTCTTCTCGATGGCCGTCTTCCCCTGGATCGGCCTGATGCTGCCCCGGCGCATGACGCGGCCCTTCGTGCGGGGCTGGACGCGCTGGGTGCTGTGCTGGATGGCGGCGATCTGCGGCATGCGGGTGCGGGTGACGGGGCTGGAGAACATTCCCGCCGGCCCCTGCATCGTGGCCTCCAAGCACCAGTCGGCCTTCGACACCTTCGTCTGGCTGACCCTGCTGCCCCACCCGGTCTATGTCATGAAGCAGGAGCTGCTCCGCCTGCCGGGCTGGGGGGCGCTGGCGCGGCGCTTCGGCGCGGTGGGGGTGGACCGCGCCGGCGGCGCCGCGGCGCTGAAGTCCATGGTGCGACAGTCGCGCGAATTCGCCGAGCGGGACAGGGCACAGCTGGTGATCTTCCCGGAGGGAACCCGGACCGCACCGGGCGAGCGTGTGCCCTGGCAGCCGGGCGTGGCGGCGCTGGCCTCCGCCACCGGCCTGCCGGTGGTGCCGGCGGCCACGGATAGCGGTCGCTTCTGGGGACGCCGCTCCTTTGCCAAGCGGCCGGGCACCATCACCCTGGCGATCCTCCCCGCCCTGCCGCCCGGCCTGCCCCGTGCCGAGCTGATGCGGCGGCTGGAGGATGAGGTGGAAACCGCCTCCGCTGCGATGCTACAGGGTTCCCCGCTCCCAGGACCCTGACGAGGGCTGTCAACAAGCATCTGTGGATAAATTGGTGGAATAGCTGCGGGGCGATCCTGCCACGCGGCGCCATCACCACGCGTCAAGGGCTTGCCAAACCTCGGTTTTGGTGCATCGGCCGTTGGCCGCCCTTTGTTCTTATTCATTTGTTTTCAGCTTATTAGACCCGAGTTTGCGCTATCCCCAGCCCTCTGTGGGCAAGGGAGCGCAAACCAGCCTGGCGCTGGGGACGACTCCGCCCCTCCCTGTGGACAACTCTGCGGAAAGCTGCGCCGCGGCTGGGTTTTTTCAGCCCCGGCTTTTCCGGTCCGGCTTTTCCCCAGCCCGGTTGTCGCCAGAGGCAGCGCCAACCGGGGGCAGCAGGTCTGCCAGCCTTTCCAGTGCCGCATCCCGCACTCCCAGGGCCCGGAGCTGCGACACGGTGTTGAGCAGGTAGTCGCGGTTGCTGCCCATTGCTCCGATCCCGAGGCCAATGGCACGCGCCGCCTCATCGGGACCCAGCCCGGCGCAATAGGTGTCTGACCGGCGGTCCACGACATAGGCCACCGCGCGCACGTCGCGTCCTTCGTCCAGCAGCCGAACCTTCAGGCGCATCTGGTGGTAGGAGCCTCCGGACATCTCCCGTTCGTGGAGATAGCCCAGGACCTCCGCCGCCCGACTCCGGGCGACGCGCAGCGCCACGCCCCGGCAGGCGCCGCCACGGTCGAGGCCCAGCACCAGGCCCGGGCGCTCCGGCGTGCCGCGATAGCGTGTGGAGCGGATGCAGAAGCGGCGGTGATAGCCCCGCAGCAGGGCCGGGTGCGCCCCCTCCACCGCGAAGCCCGGTTTCCAGATCAGGGAGCCATAGGCGAAGACGTAGAGCGAGCCATCCGCGTCCAGCAACGCCTCGTCCAGGACGGGGGACGTCTCGGTTTCCGGTGGGTTTCGGGTGCCTTCGGGGGCTGCGGAGGGGTCAGGGGTCATGCGATCGGCCGGGGGGCGCGCTATAGCGGGTGGCGTGGATACCGAGAAGAACGGCGCGCACGCGCCAGGCACATGGCAGGCCTCCCAGGCAGGTCGGGATGCCCCCGCCCGGAATGCCCCTGCACGGACGGCCGATGGTCAGGGCACCGGAGGCGGCGAGGTCGTCCAGGCCCCTCCAGGGCGCCGTGCCGCCCGGCGCCGCTGGCTGCGGCCCGCGCCGCTGCTGCTGGGGCTGACCGTGCTGCTCGCCGGGCTGGCCGCCGCCCATGCCATGCTCTGGCACTGGATGGGTGGGCGGCTGGAGGAAGGCTTCACCGCCTGGGCGCAGAGCCGCCGCGCGCAGGGCTGGCGGGTGGAATACGGCACGCCGCAGCGGGGGGGATGGCCTTTCTCCGCTACGCTGCGCCTGCCGGATTTCCGGCTGAGTGGGGGCGATGCCACGCTGCCGGGCGGGATCGACTGGCGCGCACCGGCACTGGACCTGCGGGTCGTGCTGCCGCGCCTGGACGAGCTGCGCATCGAGCCCAAGGGGCCGCAGAGGCTGCGCCTGGGCGCGCTGGAGCTGCCCTTCGCGGCGGACCGGCTGACCGGGCTGTTGCCGTTGCAGGCGGATGTGCTGCCGCGCGGCGGCGAGTTCCGGGCCGACCGCCTGCGCCTGGGCCTTCCCGGCACCGCCGCGGATGGCGGACCGGGCGGGCTGGAGATCCGCCGGCTGGAGGTCACGCTGGACACGCGCAGCAGCGCCACGGAGGGCGAGAGCGCCATCGCCCTTTCGGTCCAGAGCCAGGGCATCACCCTCCCCAGCCTGTCGCAGGGGCGGAGCTGGCCCCTGGGCCCGAGGATCGAAACGGCGGGGCTGACGGCGTCCCTGACCGGCCCCCTGCCCGTCGGCCGCGTCCCGACCCGGCGGGCCGAGATCTGGCGGGATGCCGGCGGCGTGCTGGAACTGCGCGACGTGACCCTGCGCTGGGGCCCGACGGCGGCTTCCGCCGCGGCGACGCTGGCGCTGGACGAGGCGCTGCAGCCGATGGGGGCCGGCACGGTACGCCTGGTGGGCGCGCAGGAGGCCCTGTCGATGCTGGGCGCCGGCGGCGTGATCGACGCCCGCACGGCCGAGACCGCATCCCGCATGGCGGCGCTTCTCGCCCGGCCCGGCGGCGAGGGCGAGCCGCCGCAGATCGAGCTGCCCCTCACGCTGCAGGACCGCCGGCTTTCGCTGGCGCGGCTGCCTGTCCTGCGGTTGCCGGAACTGGTCTGGCCGGTGCCGCCCGGCCGCCGCGACAGCGAGGAGTAGCGCCGCGCCGGCCGGCTGCCTCCCCCTCAGGCCGGCGCCGGAAGCTCCGCCTCCTGCCGGAAGCGGAAGGGGGTGGAGCCGGTGGTGCTGGGGTCCATGGCGAGGCGATGCGCCAGGGGTGGAAAGGCGCGAGAGCGGCAGTCCGGCCGGTCGCAGAGGCGGCAGGACAGGCCGATGCCGACGCGGGCGCGGTCGAGGTCCAGCCCGTCGGCGTAGAGCACCTCCCCGGCGCGGGAGATCTCGCAGCCCAGCGCCACCACATGCACGGGCACCGGCTCGCCCCAACGGGCGGTCCGGCCCTCCACGGTACGGGCGAGGCAGAGAAAGGCGGCGCCGTCGGGCAGTTCCACCGCCTGCACCCGCAGCCGCCCCGGCGTGGCGAAGGCGTTGTGGACGATCCAGCGCGGGCAGGAGCCGCCGAAGCGGGCGAAGGGGAAGCCGGCGGCGGAGAAGCGCTTGCCGACATTCCCCGCCGGATCGACGCGCAGAAAGAAGAAGGGCAGGCCGCGTGCCTCCTCCCTTTGCAGCGTCGTCAGGCGCTGGGCGGCCTGCTCGAAGCTGACGCCGAAGCGCGTGGCGAGGCGGTCGAGGTCGTGGCGCAGCTCGGCGGCGGCGGCGCGATAGGGCTCGTAGGGCATCAGCAGCGCCGCGGCGGCATAGTTCAGCAGGCCGATGCGGATCAGGTTCGCGGCCTCCGGCGTCGAGGGCGGCTGCGGCAGGAGGCAGGCCTCCACCGCCTCCCGCGCCTCCAGCAGCATGAGCTGGAAGGCAAGGTGGAAGGCCCGGCTCTCGCGCGTCAGGTCCTCCGACAGGTCGAGCCTGCGGGTGGCGGGGTCGTAGTGGCGCAGGTTGCCCTCGGTGGGGCCGACGAAGATCGAGACGCCGTGGCGCGTCCGGAGCCGCTCGCCGATCGCATGGCCCGATTCGGCGCCGCCCTCGGCCAGATCCCGGCCGATCGCCTCGGCGGCTTCCTCCAGCAGGGGGAAGTGGTTGGCACGGTCCTGGAAGAAGTCCCGCGCCTCCTCGGTCGGCAGGATCAGCCGCCGGCCCGAAGGCAGGGCGATGCCGCCGGCATCCTCCCGCGCCACGCGCAGGGCGCGGTAGAGGGCGAGCATGGCGCGGGCCGCCGTGGGCGAGCCCTGGACCAGCGTGGCGAACTCGGCCTCCGGCACGGCCTCCAGCCCCAGCAACGGATCGCGCAGGACCTCCCGCAGTCCCGTTTCCACCTGCTTCTCGCGCTGGCCGGACAGGGCGGCGAGGTCGACGCCGAAGGCATCGGCCAGCTTGAGCAGGAGCGAGGCGGTGACGGCACGCTGGTCGTGCTCGATGAGGTTCAGGTAGCTGGCGGAAATGCCCAGCCTCGCGGAGAGCGCCTGCTGGGTGACGCCGCGCTCCTGGCGCAGGCGGCGGATCGTGGGACCGATCAGGGTCCGGGACATCTCTTTACAGACCTTACATATTTACCGGCTTCACAGTGAAGTTCTTCACAGTGCGCCTTTGCAAAACAAAGAAAGCGTGGCTGGCCCGGGACAGCAATGTCAATCCTTCACGAAACCGCTCACATGCCGGAGACGGCCGTTCCCGCATTCCGCCGTGGCCCCATCGGACGCCTTCAGACTTCGCTGCGGCGGAGCAGGTAGTCGAGGCCGCCGACGCGATACCAGTGGTAGCCATAAGCCTCCATCAGGATGCGATGGCGGCCGCGCTTGTCGGGGCGGCTGTGGTTGCCGGACAGGAGGTTCACCAGCAGGCTGTCGTGGGAGCCTTCGGCGCCCGGGTCGATCGTGATCTCCCTCGCCTCGGCGCCGAGGTTATGGATCACCAGCACGGAGTTGCGGCGCCAGTCGTAGCGGACCGCCAGCACCTCCGGCGTGCCGGTGGGCACGATCCTGAAATCACCCCAGCCGATCTCCGGCACCTCCTTGCGCATGCGGATGATGCGTTCGGTCCAGTTCAGCAGGGAATCCGGATCGCGCCGCTGATCGGCCACGTTGACATGCTCGAAGCCGTAGGCGCCGCCGGAGATGACGGGTTTCGCCGGATGGTCGCTTCTGGTGAAGCCGGCCTGCGGCTCGCTCGACCACTGCATCGGCGTGCGGGCGCATTCGCGCTCCGGAAGGCTCAGGTCGTCTCCCATGCCGATCTCGTCGCCATAGCGCAGGACGGGCGTGCCCGGCAGGGTCATCATCAGGCTGTAGGCGAGCTCGATCCGGCGCCGGTCGCCCTGGAGCATGGGGGCGAGGCGCCGGCGGATGCCGCGCCCGTAGAGCTGCATCGAGGGATCGGGGCCGAAGGCGTCGAAGACGGTCTGGCGCTGCTTCGCCGTCAGGCGGCCGAGGTCGAGCTCGTCGTGGTTGCGCAGGAACAGGCCCCATTGCCCCGTGGCGGGGCGGGGCTTCGTCTTCTCCATGGCCTTTGCCAGCGGCCCGCTGTCGCCACTGGCCAGGGCGTAGAAGAGCGCCTGGTTGACCTGGAAGTTGAAGATCATGTGCATGCGGTCGCCGTCGTCGCCGAAATACTGAAGGTCGGCCTTCGGCAGCACATTGGCCTCGGCGAGGATGATGGCGTCGCCGCGCCGCCATTGCAGGAACTCGCGGAAGCTCCGCAGCATGTCGTACTGCTCGACGGGCTTGGTGACGCCGGGGCCCTTCTTCGCGATGACGAAGGGCACGGCATCCATGCGGAAGCCGGATACGCCGAGTTGCAGCCAGAAGCCCATGATCTTGAGGATCTCCGCCTGGACATGCGGGTTGGCGGTGTTGAGATCGGGCTGGAATTCGTAGAAGCGGTGGAAGTACCATGATTTCGCGACGGGATCGCGGCTCCAGGTGCTGTCCTGCACGCCGGGGAAGACGACGCCCTGGTCCGCATGGGCGGGCTTCCGGTCGGCCCAGACATACCAGTCGCGATAAGGCGAATCCGGGTCCTGGCGGGCGGACTGGAACCAGGGATGCTGGTCCGAGGTGTGGTTGACCACGAGGTCGATGATCACTCGCATCCCGCGCTGGCGGCAGGCATGGGTGAACTCCACGAAGTCGCCCAGCGTGCCGTAGCGGGGATCGACGCCGTAATAGTCCTGGATGTCGTAGCCGTTGTCGCGGCCCGGCGAGGGCTGGAAGGGCATCAGCCAGACGGTCGTGATGCCCAGGCCCTGGAGGTAGTCGAGGCGCCGGGTCAGCCCCTCGAAATCCCCGACGCCGTCGCCATTGGCATCCATGTAGGTGCCGACCGACAGGCAGTAGATGACGGCGTTCTTGTACCAGAGGTCGTCGATCAAGCGGGGCTCCCCGGGGCTGCTTCGCGGCGCTGGCGGCAGAGGCGCCGCCCGCCGGCGAGGCCCCGGCGCCCGTTACCGGCGCGCCAGGTCGATCAACGCCGCGAAGCCCGTTTCGCTGCCGAAGGCGAGATGCGTTCCGGTGCTGTTCCAGCTCAGCGCCGAGACCGGGCCGCGGCCGGGTGCCGCCAGCGGCACGATCTTGCCCGAGGCGATCTCCGCCATCAGCACCAGCCCGTCGGAGAAGCCGGCGGCGAAGACCTCTTGGCTCGGATGGCAGGCGACCGCGGTGCAGAGCACGCCGTCGCCGCCCGCGATCTCCTCCGGCGCCTTGCCCATCGGGCCGCCGCCGAAGAAGGGCCAGCAGATCACCGCCTCGGAGCCCGAGGTGCAGAGCCAGCGGCCCTTGGGCGTGAAGGACAGGAAGCGGGTCTTGGACGGGTAGCCGGACATGCGCATGTGCTGCCCGTCCGTCAGGCGCCAGCCGTGCAGCGCGTTCTCCTGCATCGCCGTGACGACATGCGTGCCGTCGGGCGAGAAGGCGATGGCGTGGTGGCTGCCCTTCCAGTCCAGCTTGCGCGGATTGTCCTCCTTCGCCGCGACGAACCAGATCGAGGCGCCGTTGTAGTGGCTGGCCGCGATCCGCTTGCCCTTGGCATCGAGGGCGACGCCGCCGGCGGTGGAGGGGGTGGCGAGGGTCTTGAGGGTCTTTCCCTTGCCGTCCAGGACATGCACCGCCTTGCCCACCGCCGCGACGCGCACGCCGGAGGGATGGGTGGCGAGGTGTTCCACCCATTTCATCATGCCGAAGCTGGCGAGTTCCATGACCTCGCCCGCCGGGCTGGTGCGCAGCAGGCGGCCGTCGTCGCCGCCGGAGAGGTAGCCGTCGGCACAGTCCGGCACCAGGGACTGGGCGGCGCCGTCATGCGCCCCGACCCGGCGCCACTCGCCGGACAGGTCACGCAGGTCGGCCAGATGCAGCGTGCCGTCGCCCAGGGCGAAGGCGGCGGAGCCTCCGTCATGGCCGAAGGCGGCGCCCACCACCCAGGCGCCGAGGTCGCGCGAGGTGCCCCGGCTTTCCAGCACGAAATCGACGTTGCCGAGCGTTTCCGACATCAGGCGGCGACCGTGGATTCGAAGCCGCGGCGCAGGCGGGGGCGGTTGATGTTGCGGCCGATGAAGACGATGCGCGACTTGCGCGGCCCCTCGGCATCGGCGGCGGCGAGCGGGATGTAGTCGCCGTCGGCGATCATGTGCACGGCCTGGAAGGCGAAGCGGCGGCCCTCCTGGCCCTTGTAGTAGAGGATGCCCTTGGTGCGGAGCAGGTCCTGCCCCTGGGTGGCAAGGACCTCGCTGATCCAGGCGTTGAACTTCGCCTCGTCGACCGGCTTGTCCACCTCGAAGGAGACGCTCAGCACCTCGCTGTCATGGCTGTGCTCGTCCTCGCCGGAAAGGAATTCCGGCTCGCGCTGCAGGATGCGCTCCAGGTTGAAGGCGTCGCGGCCGATCACGCTTTCCACCGGGATGTCGGACTTGGTGGCGCGGCGGATCTCGACGGTGGGGTTGATGGCGCGGATGCGGCGCTCGACCTCGTCGGCCTGTTCCGGTGTCACCAGGTCCATCTTGTTCAGCACGATCAGGTCGGCGAAGGCCACCTGCTCCTCGGCCTCCGGGCTGTCGCCCAGGCGTTCCAGCAGGTGCCTGGCGTCCACCACCGTCACGATGGCATCCAGCCGGGTGGCCTTCTTCACGTCCTCGTCGACGAAGAAGGTCTGGGCCACCGGCGCCGGGTTGGCGAGGCCGGTGGTTTCCACGATGATGCCGTCGAAGCGGTCGCGGCGCTTCATCAGGCCGCCCAGGATGCGGATCAGGTCGCCGCGCACGGTGCAGCAGATGCAGCCGTTGTTCATCTCGAAGACCTCCTCGTCGGCATCGACGACGAGGTCGTTGTCCACCCCGAGCTCCCCGAACTCGTTGATCACGACCGCGAATTTCTGGCCGTGATTCTCGGTGAGGATGCGGTTCAGCAGGGTGGTCTTGCCGGCGCCGAGATAGCCGGTGAGCACGGTCACGGGGACGGGCTCGCGCTCCTGCGGCTTGGCGTCCTGGGTGGTCGTGGCGGACATGCGGAGGCCCTCCGGAGATCGGGGAAAACGGGGTTCGGAGTGTTATATGGTACGGTTTGCGCTCCGGGTCACGGGGCGGGAGGCGGATCTGCGCCCCGTTCGGGGCGGAACCGCCCGCCCCTGCCCGGCATAGGGGCGCCTTCCGGGGCGTTTCCCTAGGGCCCCGGGAGGGATGCCCCGGCGGGATCGTCCGTCCAGGCGGCGATCCTGAAGCGGTCCTTGATCCGCCGGTTGTAGAAGCTGCCGGGCGACGGGGAGCGGGCGAATTCCTCGTAGAGCATCCGCGGCACGCCCTGGAACAGGTAGGGGCCGCGTTGCCGGCCGCTTTCCTGCCGGAACCAGACCGCGAGCAGGGAGGAGCCGGGATCGTGCTCGATGCGCTCGATCGCGCTGGAGTTCAGTTGGGGCATGGTGGGAGCGATGTTTCCACCCTGCGGATATGGGGCCGGTCATCTGCCGGAACCAGATCGTGCGGGCAGCGAAGCCGGGCCGGAGCCTTCCGCTCTCCGTATCGTTTTCGGGCTTTGGCACTTTAGGATTTTAGGCCTTTATCCGGCCGGACGGGTGCGGCTCGAACTCCACCTCGGGGGCAGGCGACGCTGCGCCGGGAGGGGCGCGCGCGATGGGGTATCGCGTTGACTTTATTCCTATATCGCGGGGTGGCCAGGGAAGCAAGGGGCATTTGCGGTGGCGGGGCCCGACCCATGCGGCTGTGGGGCGCGTGGCCCGGGGGAAAGGCCCTGCCTTCCCCCCGATACCCCCCATCCGCCAGGAGCCAGTGGCTCCTGGACCTGCCGGTCGCTTGGCGCTTGCTGCGGACGGACCGCGCCGGAGAGCCTGGCTCTCCGGCGACGGCAGGCGCCACGCGCGGAGAGGATGTTTCCTTCATCCGGCTCCCGCTGTTTCCGCTTGCCTGGCGGGATCAGCCCCAGGAACTGGCCTTTGCCGGAAGCGCCAACACATCGGGTCCAGGGCACGCAGTGTCCTGGCGGTGAGGGGGTCCGGGCGGAGAGGCAGGGCCTCTCCCCCGGGGATGGCCCCGGTGCATTCCGCCGTTCGTACTATTCCGCGTCGGGCTGGCGGTCCGGGGCGGCCTCGGCGAAGGCCGGAAGGGCGTTGCAGGCCGCCTCCGCCGCCAGGAGGCGCGGCAGGGCCGTGAGGTCGCAGCGGAAGCGGCGGGCATTGCCGAGCTGCGGCACCAGCGCGATGTCGGCCAGGGTCGGGGCCGCGCCGAAGCAGAAGGGGCCGGGCTCGCCACGGATCAGCGCTTCGCAGGCGGCGAGGCCCTCGCCGATCGCCCAGCGGGCCCAGGCGGTGACCTCCTCCTCCGGCAGGCCCAGGCCGCGCAGCCGGGCCAGGACCTTGAGGTTCTGCACCGGATGGGTGTCGCAGGCGATGACCTGGGCGAAGGCGCGGACCCGGGCGCGGGCGTCGCGCCCCGAGGGCAGCAGCGGCGGCTCGGGCCAGCCTTCCTCCAGCCATTCGCAGATGGCCAGGGACTGGGTGAGGACCGTCCCCTCGCCGGTCTCCAGGGCGGGCACCAGGCCCTGGGGGTTCAGGCGGAGATAGTCCGGCGCCCGCTGCCCGCCATGGCGCAGGTGGTGGAAGGCCTGGCCGGGGCGGAGGCCCTTCAGGTTCAGGGCGATCCGCACGCGCCAGGCGGCGGAGGAGCGGAAGTAGCCATGCAGGCGCATCGTCTCGCCTTTCGCCAAGGTCAGCGGGCCGGAAGGATCGTGGCGCGGCACTCGCCGAAGCCGATGGGGGCGGCGCCGTCGCGGCGGGCGCGCAGGCGCAGCGTGACCTCGTCGCCATCCTCCAGGAAGCGGCGGCTCTCGCCGGAAGGCAGCACCAGCGGCTCCCTGCCGCCGCGCGTGGTTTCCAGCAGCGAGCCGAAGCCCGTGGGATCAGGCGCGGAGATCGTGCCGGAGCCCAGCAGGTCGCCCGGCTGCAGGTTGCAGCCGTTGCTGGTATGGTGCGCGATCATCTGCGCCACGGTCCAGTACATGTGCCGCGTGTTGGACAGCGAGACGCGGTGCGGCGGCAGCCCCTGCTCGCGCATCCGGGCCGTGGCGAGCAGCACCTCCAGCTCCAGGTCGAAGGCACCGGCGCGCTGGTCGGCCTCGTCCAGCAGATAGGGCAGCGGGGCCGGGTCGCCCTCGGGGCGCGGCGGCTGGGCGATGCGGAAGGGGGCCAGGGCCTCCGGCGTCACCACCCAGGGCGAGAGCGTGCTGCCGAAGTTCTTGGCCAGGAAGGGGCCGAGGGGCTGGTATTCCCAGGCCTGGATGTCGCGCGCCGACCAGTCGTTGAGCAGGCAGTAGCCCGCGACATGCGAGGCCGCCTCGCCCACCGGGACAGGTTCCCCGAGCTCGTTGCCGGGGCCGACCCAGATGCCGAGCTCCAGCTCGTAGTCCAGCCGCTCGCAGGGGGCGAAGCGCGGCGCCTCGGCCTCCGGCGCTTTCAACTGGCCCTTCGGCCGGCGGATGCCGGTGCCCGAGACGCGCAGCGAGGAGGCGCGGCCGTGATAGCCGATGGGCACGTACTTGTAGTTCGGCAGCAGCGGATTGTCGGGGCGGAAGACCTTGCCGATGTTGGTGGCGTGGTGGATGCCGACGTAGAAATCCGTGTAGTCGCCGACCTGCGCCGGCAGGTGCAGGGTGCAGTCCGCCGCGGGCCGCAGGCAGGGCTCGGCCCGGGCGCGGTCGTCGCTGCCCAGCGACAGGATCTCCGACAGGCGGACGCGCAGGGCGCGGCGCGGGCCGGCGCCGAGGGCGAAGAAGCTGTTCAGCGTTTTGGCGGAAGCGGCCCCGGCCGCCCGGGCGGCCTCCCCGGCGAAGAGTCCGGCGGCCAGCGCAGCCGGGAGGTCCAGCACCTGGTCGCCGATCGCCACGCCGCCGCGCGGCGCACCGCCCGGCGGGGAGAAGATGCCGAGGGGCAGGTTCTGGATCGGGAAATCCGCGTGCCCGTCCGCCCCCGGCACCCAGGAGCGGCGCGCGGGGTCGTGGGTGGCGTCGGGGGCGGTCTCTGTCATGCTGTCTCTCACGGTGCGGCTGCTCAGGGTCGGCTCGGGTCGAAGTTCTTGCGCAGGCCCAGGCCGTAGCCGGCGTAGTCGGACTGCAACTGCGGCGCCTCGGCGGCGAAGCGGGTGACGCGCTGCGGGAAGCGGGTCTCGAACATGAAGGCCAGCGTGCCTTCCAGCTTGTGCGGCTTGAGCTCGGCGCTGCTCGCCTTCTCGAAGGAAGGCTGGTCGGGCCCGTGCGGCAGCATGGTGTTGTGCAGGGAGAAGCCGCCCGGCGCGAAGCCGCCGCCGGTCTTGGCGTCATAGACGCCGTAGATCAGGCCCATGAACTCGCTCATCACGTTCATGTGGTACCAGGGCGGACGGAAGGTGTTCTCGGCCACCAGCCAACGGTCGGGGAAGATGACGAAGTCGATGTTCGCCGTGCCGGGGGTCTCGGAGGGCGAGGTGAGCACGGTGAAGATCGAGGGGTCGGCGTGGTCGAAGAGGATCGGGCCGACCGGCGAATAGCGGCGCAGGTCGTATTTGTAGGGGGCGTAGTTGCCGTGCCAGGCGACCACGTCGAGCGGCGAATGCGCGATCTCCGCGCGCCACAGGCTGCCGCCCCACTTGATGGTGAGGGTCGAGGGCGCGTCGCGGTCCTCGTAGGCCGCCACGGGGGTCAGGAAGTCGCGCGGGTTGGCCAGGCAGTTGGCGCCGATCGGGCCACGGTCGGGCAGGGTGAAGGCGCCGCCGTAGTTCTCGCAGAGATAGCCGCGCGCCGGCTGTTCGTCATGCAGTTCCACGCGGAGCTTCACGCCGCGCGGGATCACCGCGATCTCGCCCGGCTCGATGTCGATGATGCCGAATTCGGTCCAGAGCCGCAGATCGCCCTGCTGCGGCACGAAGAGCATCTCGCCATCGGCGTTGTAGAAATACTCGTCGCGCATGGAGCGGGTGACGAGATAGAGATGGGTGCCCATGCCCGCCTGGGTCGCCGCATCGCCGGCCGTGGTGATGGTGCGGATGCCTTCCAGGAAGCCCGTGCCCTGCCCCTCCGGCAGCGGGACCGGGTCCCAGCGCAGCGGGGCCGGCGCCATCTCCACCTCGGTGCAGGGCGCGGTGCGCCAGAGGCCGGCGCCGATCTTCCGGAACCGGCCCCAATGCGTCACGGTCGGGCGGATGCGGTAGAGCCAGGAACGCTCGTTGGTGGCGCGCGGCGCGGTGAAGGGGGAGCCGGAAAGCTGTTCGGCATAGAGGCCGTAGGCGCAGCGCTGCGGCGAGTTTCGGCCGATGGGCAGGGCGCCCGGCAGAGCCTCCGTCTCGAAGCCGTTGCCGAAGCCGGACAGGTAGGCCGCCTGGTTCGCCGCGGTGGACGGTGCCGCCATCGAGGGGGCCAGCGCGGGCTTCACGGTCTGGTTCATGCGTCTTGCTCCCGATCCGGGTCAGAGCCGGTTATGATGGTTCGGCAAGGGATTTTATATCGTCTCATATGATATCGAAAGCACGAAATGCGGCCCGCGCGGCGCGGTCCGGGACCAGAGCGGCGGAAGCCGGTGCGGAGGCCCCCCGCCCGCTGGTCCTGGGGGAGTTCCTCCCCTATCGCCTGTCGGTGGTGACGGAGGCGGTGAGCGGCCTCTTCGCCACCCGCTACCAGGAACGCTTCGGCCTCAGCATCCCGGAATGGCGCGTGGTGGCGGTGGTGGGCGAACAGGGCTCGCCCACCACGCAGGAGGTGATCGAGCGCACCGGCATGGACCGGGTGCGGGTCAGCCGCGCCGTGATCCGCCTCGCCGACAAGGGGCTGCTGGACCGCCGCGCGCATCCGCGCGACCAGCGGGCGCAGATCCTGAGCCTGACGCGGCAGGGGCTGGCGACCTATCGCCAGATCGTGCCGCTGGCCCTGACGCTGCAGGCGGCGCTGGCCTCGGCGCTGACCGAGGCGGAGCGGCGGCAGCTCGACGGCATCCTCGACAAGATCGGCGCGCGGGCGCGCGAGATGCTGGGCGAGGAAGCCGGGCACGGGGAGGCGGAGGAAGAGGCGGGCTGAGCGGGATCAGCCCTCCAGCTCGGCGGATTTCACCGGGCGGCTGCCTTCCAGGGCGCGCCACATCTCCACGTCCCGCTCGGCGGTCCAGATCTGCGGGCGGTCGAGGCCGCGCGCCTCGTCATAGGCGCGGCTGACGTTGAAGGGCATGCAGTGCTCGAAGATGACCCAGTGACCGTATTTCGGGCGCATCCGTTCCATGGCGGCCGCGTAGATCTCGCCGAGCTCCTGGCCGGCGGCCACGCCTTCCTTCGCGATGCGGAAGAGGTCGGTGGTGAAGGAGGCGGTGCCCTCGATGCCTTCCGCGATATCGGCCTCCGTGAGCAGCGAGCGGCCGCGGCCCGGCACCATGGCCCTGGGCCCCAGCGCCTTCAGCGCCGCCAGCGTGTCCGGCCAGTCGGTGAAATGCGCGTCGCCGCAATAGGGGGTGGCGCCGAATTCCACTGTGTCGCCGGCGAAGGCCACGCGCTCCTCCGGTAGCCAGACCACCGTGTCGCCCGCCGTGTGGGAGCGGCCGATGTGGATGATCTGCACCTCCCGCCGGCCGAGCCAGAGCGTCATCTTCCGCTGGAAGGTGATGTGGGGCCAGGTGAGGCCGGGGATGCTTTCCTTGCCCTGGAACAGGCGCGGGAAGCGGCCGATCTCGCTGTCCATGTCCTGCTGGCCGCGTTCCACGATCATGTCGCGCGTGACGTCGGAGGCGATGATCTCCGCGCCCTCGTAGCCCGAGGCGCCGAGCACCCGCACGGCGTGGTAGTGCGAGAGCACCACGTGCTTCACCGGCTTGTCGGTCACGGTGCGGATGCGGGCGATCACGTCCTGCGCCATGCGCGGCGTCGCCTGGGCATCCACCACCAGCACGGAATCGTCGCCGATGATCACGCCGGAATTGGGGTCGCCCTCGGCGGTGTAGCCGTAGAGGCCGGGGCCGAGCTCCTCGAAGGAGACCTTCTTCTCGGCGAGGTCCGTGGTGCTGGCGAATGACATGGCGTGGTCCTCGTTCTGTTCGGTTCGTGCCACGCTTCATTGCGTGACGCGCAGGGTCTCGTCGGCGCCGGCGGGGAGGATGCCCTGGCGGGCACGGGCCAGGGCCTGCTCCAGCACCCGGGCATCGCCGATATGGTTGGCAAGAAGCAGGACGAGGCGCGCATTGACCTGCTGGCTTTGCGCCGGGGTGAGGCCGCGCTGGGCATCGACCAGGGCGGCGTAGAAGTCGTCCGGCGCATCGAGGTTGGGTTCGGTGTTCAGCGTGCCGGGCATGGCGGGCGTCCCTTCAGGCATTGCCGCTGGCGCGGGCGAGCGCGGCCAGGATGCGGGCGGGGTCGGCGGTGCGCCAGCGGGCGCAGACATGCTGGTCGGGGCGGAGGAGATAGAAGCCCCCTTCCCCGCCATCGTAGCGTTCCCAGGCCAGGCCCTCCGCATCCTCCAGCACCGTGGCGCCTTCCACGGCGAAGGGCGCGGAGCCGGCCGGGCGAAGGACCACGAGGCGCATCGGCACGGCGCCGGAATCGAGCGCGCGCAGGGCGGCCAGCAGGCCGGGCGCAGGCGGCGCCGCGGCAAAGAGCAGGCCGGTGAAGGTGCCGCCGAGATGCCGCAGCAGCCATTCCGGCTCCCCGTCCCGGTGCCTCCCATCCTGGGACACGGGCGCGTCCGCCGCCACCGCGCCGGGCACCATGGCGCCGGCGAAGCTGTCGGCATCCGGCGTGTTCAGCGGAGAATCGCGCAGCACCGCCGGGACGGAAAGGCGGCCGCTGTTGACCATGCGCCGGGCGAAGTTGCAGTCGCGCGCCAGGTCCAGCACGGCATCGCGGAAGGCGCGGCTGGCCTCGTTCTTCGGCGTGATGAAATCCGTGCTGCGGGTCGAGTTGCGGATGTTCTCGTCGGCGGCGAAGACACGCTCGCCGTCATAGCTGTCGAGCAGGCCCTCCGGCGCAGCGCCGCGCAGCACGAGGCCGAGCTTCCAGGCGAGGTTCTCGGCATCCTGCACGCCGCTGTTGGCGCCGCGCGCGCCGAAGGGGGAGACGCCGTGCGCGGCGTCGCCAGTGAAGAGCACGCGGCCGTGGCGGAAGCGGTCCATGCGGCGGCAGACGAAGCTGTAGACGCTGACCCATTCCAGGGTGAAGGCGCGGTCCTCGCCCAGCAGCGCCCTGACGCGGGGGATGACCTTCTCGGGGCACTTCTCCGCCTCCGGATCGGCGTCCCAGCCGAGCTGGAAGTCGATGCGCCAGACCTGGTCCGGCTGGCGATGCAGCAGCACGGACTGGTTGGGGTGGAAGGGCGGGTCGAACCAGAACCAGCGCTCGGAGGGGAAGTCCGCCTCCATCCGCACATCGGCGATCAGGAAGCGGTCGCGGAAGACCTGCCCCCTGCTTTCCAGCCCCATGAGGCGGCGGGTGGGGCTGCGGCCGCCATCGGCGGCGACCAGCCAGTCGGCCTGGAGGCTGTAGGGGCCGTCCGGCGTTTCCACCTCCAGCCACACGCCGCCGGGGGCGTGCCGCAGGCCGGCGAGGCTGTTCTTCCAGCGGATTTCCAGGTTCGGCAGTTCCCGCGCGCGTTCCAGCAGGAAGCCTTCGACGTAGTATTGCTGCAGGTTGACGAAGGCCGGGCGGGCATGGCCGGTCTCGGGCAGCAGGTCGAAGCTGTAGACGGGCTCGTCGCGGAAGAAGACCTTGCCGCAGTTCCAGACCACGCCCTTCTCGACCATGCGGTGGCCGCAGCCGAGGCGGTCGAAGATTTCCAGGGTGCGCTTGGCGAAGCAGATGGCGCGCGAGCCGCCGGCGAGGCGGTCGTCGTCGTCCAGCACCACCACCGGCGTGCCGGATTGCGCGAGATCGATGGCCGTGGCCAGCCCGACCGGGCCGGCGCCGACCACCACCACCGGATGGCGGACCGGCTGGGCGGCGTCCTGGTCGGCGGAACGGCGATAGCCGAAGCGGAGGGTCTGGTAGTCGGGGGCCGGCGGCGCGAGGTCCGGCACGGATGGCGAGACGGCTTCCTGCAACCCCTTGGTCCTCCCTTTTTCACGGACGCCTTGCCGGCGTTCCTGTACGCTTCCGGGAAGATGTGTCTCATATGATATGATCTGGTCAAGGGACTTCGCCGCCTGGGTGCGGGGTGGGGGCCAGGGGTGGGCCAGGGGTGGGCCAGGGGTGGGAAGGAGCGGCCCCGGCGGGGCCGCCCTGGCGTCAGGCCGCCATGCGGCGGAAACGGTCGTGGCGGAAGGGCGCCGGGTCCACGATCGGGGTGTCGTTGGCCACCAGATCGGCCATCAGGCGCCCCGCCCCGGGCCCGATGCCGAAGCCATGACCGGAGAAGCCGGTGGCGATGTGCAGGCCGGGGATGCGCTCCACCGCGGAGATGACGGGCACCACATCGGGCGTCACGTCGATCAGCCCGCCCCATTCCTGCGCCACCCGCATCGCGGCGAAGCCCGGGAAGGCGCGCGTCAGGTTGGCACGGGCGCCGTCGAGCAGGGCGCGGGAGGGGACGGGGTCGAGGACCCGCACCGCCTCGAAGGGCGAGGCTTCCTCCATCCCCCAGTGGCGCGGGATGCGCCATTCCTCCAGGAAGCGGCCGCCGATGCGGAGGCGCAGGTCGCTCCAGGTCGCGCGCAGATTGGGCAGGAAGTCGAGGAAGAGGCGGAAGCTGTCCGGCGTGATGTCCGACACGGCGGCCCGTTGCGAGATGGTGTAGCCGCCATCGGCGCGCTTGCGGAAGGCGAAGTCCGAGGCGGCTGCCGCGGTTTCGGGCAGGCCCTCCAGCGGCTGGGTGCGCAGCACCGAGCCCAGCACCTTCATCTGCGGCAGGTCGAAGCCGGAATTGCCGCAGAACAGGCGCGACCAGGCGCCGCCCGCCAGCACCACGGAATCGCAGGCGATGCGGCCCTTCTCCGTCACCACCCCGGCGATGCGGCCGCCCTGCCGGTCCAGCCCGCGCACGGCGCAGCCGGTCAGGATGGCGGCGCCCCGCTCCCGCGCGGCGCGGGCGATGGCCGGGGCGGCGCGCTGCGGCTCGGCGCGTCCGTCGCTGGCGGTGTAGAGCGCGGCCGGCCAGCGGCGGGCGGAGCCGGGCAGCACCGCATCGACCTCCGCCGTGCCGAGCATGCGGCTGTCGAGCTGGTAGAGCTTCGCGTGTTCCAGCCAGGCCTCGTGCCGGGCGATGTCGGCCGGCCCCTCGCAGAGATAGACGATGCCGGACTGGCGGTAGCCCGTGTCGATGCCCAGGCGTCGGTCGAGGCCGCGCCAGATGCGCTGCGCCTCGATGCTGAGCGGGATCTCGCGCGGGTCGCGGCCCATGGTGCGGCACCAGCCCCAGTTGCGGCTGGACTGCTCCCCGCCGATGCGGCCCTTCTCGCAGAGGGCGGCGGAGATGCCCTTCTCGGCCAGGGCCAGCACGGTGCTGACGCCGATGATGCCGCCGCCGATCACCACGACATCGACGCGCGCCGGCAGGCTGGGATCGGATTCCACGGGATCGACGGGTGGGGACATGGTGTCTCTGTTTCTCCAGCGCCCGGATGGCGGATGGTGCCGGGCGGGCGACCCCGACGGTATACAGGAGAACTGGAGCAGCAAGTTCCGGACCGTCGCAAGCCCGCATCGCTTCCCCGGTGGTGTGGCCGGCTGGAAAACCGGCCCCGGCGGATGGTGGCTGGCCGGGTATACCGGAATTTCCGCGTCACCCCCGCCCCGGCCAAGGTAGGGGCATCGTTCCTGGCCCGGCTCTTGCTTCTGGCCAGGGCATCCAGCCCGGACAGGCGGCTTGCCGCAGCGCATGAAGACATCCTGCCCGTTGTGGGTGGAGAGTGCCGGAATCGGCGGCGGGATGCCGGCAGGACTGGGGCGACGAACAGGGCCTGGCACATGCCCGGCCCGGAACCGGATGAGGGGATCGATCGGATGGTCTGGCGTATCGGAGTGGATTCCGGCGGCACCTTCACCGATGTCTGCCTCTTCGAGGAGGAGACCGGGCGGATGGCGGTGTGGAAGGTGTCTTCCACGCCGGACGATCCCTCGCGCGGCATCGCGCAGGGCTTCGAGGAGGGCATCGGCCAGGTCGGCGTCGCGGCCGGCGAGGTGGGCTTCCTGGGCCATGGCACCACGGTCGCGACCAATGCGCTGATCCAGCACCGGGGCGTGAGGACCGGGCTGATCACCACGGACGGGTTCCGCGACCTGCTGGAGATCGGGCGGCAGAAGCGGCCGGAGCTCTATGACCTGCAGGCCGACAAGCCGGAGATCCTGGTGTCGCGCGACCTGCGGCTGGAGGTGCCGGAGCGCGTCCACCACGACGGCCGGGTGGAGACCGCGCTGGACGAGCAGGCGGTGCGCGAGGCCGCACGGGCGCTGCGGGCGGCGGGGGTGAAGTCCGTGGCGATCTCTTTCCTCTATGGCTTCGTGCGACCGGAGCACGAGGCCACCGCGAAGCGCATCGTGGAGGAGGAGTTCCCCGAGGCCTTCGTCTGCGCCAGCCACGAGGTGGCGCCCGAGTTCCGCGAGTTCGAGCGGCTCTCCACCACCGCGGTGAACGCCTATCTCGGCCCGGTGATGGAGGGCTATATCCGCCGGCTTTCCGCCCGGCTGCGCGACCTCGGCCTCGCCGTCACGCCGCAGCTCACGCAGAGCAATGGCGGCGTGATCGGCTTCGAGGCGGCGGCGCGGCTGCCCGTCCGCACCGTGCTGTCCGGCCCCTCGACCGGCGTGGTGGCGGCGCAGGAGATCGGGCGGATGGTCGGCATCCCCGACCTGATCACCTTCGACATGGGCGGCACCTCCACCGACGTGGCGCTGCTGAAGGACAGCCAGTGCCGCCTGACCGGGGAGGCCGAGGTGCATGGCTATCCGATCAAGGCGCCGATGCTCGACATCCACACGGTGGGCGCGGGCGGGGGCTCCATCGCCTATGTGGACAGCGGCGGGCTGCTGAAGGTGGGGCCGCGCTCCTGCGGCGCCTTTCCCGGGCCGGTCTGCTATGACAAGGGCAGCACCGAGCCCTCCACCACCGATGCGAACGTGGTGCTGCAGACGCTGAACCCGACACATCTGCTGGCCGGGCGCATGCCGGTGCGGCAGGACCTGGCGAAGGAGGCGATCGGGCGGCTGGCGGAGAAGCTGGGGCTGGACGTCATGGCCACGGCGCAGGGCATCATCAGCGTGGTGACGGCGAACATGGCGCGGGCCATCCGCGTCATCTCCGTGCAGCGCGGGCACGATCCGCGCGACTACACGCTGGTGGCCTTCGGCGGCGCCGGGCCGCTGCATGCGGCGCGGCTGGCGAAGGAGCTCGACATCTCCCGCATCCTGGTGCCGCTGACGCCGGGCATCCTTTGCGCCACCGGGCTGCTGCTGACCGACCTGCGGGCGGATTTCGCCTCCACGCGGCTGGCGGTGCTGGGGGAGGGCTCGCTGCCGCTGATGCGCGAAGCCTTCGCCGGGCTGGAGACCCAGGCGCGGGCCTGGTTCGAGGCCGAGGGCATCGCGCCGGAGGCACGGCGCCTGAAGCGCACCGTGGACATGCGCTATGCCGGGCAGAACTACGAGCTGAGCATCCCGCTTCCCGAGGGGGAGATCGGGAGCGCGACGCTCGATGCCCTGGCCGAAGGCTTCGCCGCCGCGCACCGGCAGCGCTACGGCTTCGTGGCGGAGGGGGAGACGGTGCAGCTCGTCACCTATCGCGCCGAGGCGACGGGAGTGGTGCGAAAGGCCGCCTTCCAGCCGCGGCCGGAGGTGGGGCCGGATGCCTCCGCCGCGCGGATCGGCGAGCGCGAGGTCTGGATGCCCGAGGCGGGCGGCTGGACCCCCTGCCCCATCTACGACCGGGCGAAGCTGCGGCCCGGCAATGCCGTCCAGGGCCCGGCCATCATCGAGCAGATGGACACCACCACCGTGGTGCTGCCCGCCATGGTCGCCCGCGTCGAACCCTATCTGAACCTGATCCTGGAGGCCGCATGAGCGCCGCCGCGAAAGACCGGGCTGTGGTCGATCCCATCACCGTCGAGGTGATCTCCTCCGCCCTGTCCTCGATCACCGAGGAGATGGGCGAGGCGCTGGTGCGCGCCTCCTATTCCACCAACATCAAGGAGCGGCGGGACTGCTCCACGGCCCTGTTCAACACGGCGGGCGAGACGCTGTGCCAGGCCGAGCACATCCCGATGCACCTCGGTTCCTTCATCGGGATCATTCCGCATATCCTCAAGCGGCATCCGGTCGCGGAGATGCGGCCGGGCGACGTCTTCATGGGCAACGACGCCTATGAGGGCGGCGGCACGCACCTGCCGGACATCGTGCTGGCCGAGCCGGTCTTCGTGGAGGATGGCGGGACGAGCCGCATCGTCGCCTGGGCGGTGAATACGGCGCACCATGCCGATTTCGCCGATCGCGGCCATGCCCACATCTTCCAGGAAGGCATCCGCATCCCGCCGATCCGTCTGTACCGCGCCGGCGAGTTGCAGAAGGATGTGCAGGAGCTGCTGCTGCTGAACTGCCAGGTGCCGCGCGAGCGCCTGTCGGACCTGCGGGCGCAGATGGCGGCGAACCGGCTGGGCGTGGAGCGGATGCAGGCGCTCTGCGCGAAATACGGCACGGACACGGTGCTGGCGGCGGGCGATGCGCTGCTGGACTATGCGGAGCGCAAGATGCGCGCGGGCATCGCCACCATCCCGGACGGCACCTACCGCTTCGAGGACCTGTTCGACAATCCCGAGATCGACCGGGACCTGCCGATGTCCTGCGAGATCGCCGTGGCGGGCGACGAGATGCGCCTGCATTTCGAGGCGCCGGACCAGGTCCGGGCCGGGCTGAACATGGTCTACACCGCGCTGCTTTCCACCGTGTACTACGCGGTGAAGACGGTGGTGGACCCGACCATCCTGCCCAATGCCGGCCTCGCCCGGCCGCTGGCGGTCACGGCGCGGGAGGGCAGCATCGTCAACTGCACCGCCCCCGCAGCGGTGAACGGGCGCATCGCCGCCTGCCAGCGCGTGGTGGACCTGATCCACGGCGCGCTGGCCCAGGTGGTGCCGGAGCGGGTGATCGCCGCCTGCAACGGCTCCGTCGCCTCCGCCACCTTCGTCGGCACGCAGCCGGGCACGGGGGAGATCTGGGTCTATCTGGAGACCATCGGCGGCGGTTCCGGCGCGCGTCACGACAAGGACGGGCTGGATGGCGTGCATGTGCACATGACCAACACCTCCAACCTCCCGGCCGAGGCGCTGGAGCTGGAATATCCGCTGACCCTGCTGCGCTATGAGCTGGTGGACGGTTCCGGCGGCTGCGGCACGCATCGGGGCGGCATGGGGCTGCGCCGGGTCTATCGCGCCGAGGCCGAGTGCCGGCTGCGCGTGGACGGCTCCCGCCTGCGCTCCGCGCCCTGGGGGCTGGCCGGCGGGTTGCCGGGCGGCATGGGCGGCTTCGTCTATGGGGAGGGCGTGGCGCCCTTCGACCACGGTTCCGGCGTGCTCAGGCCTGGACAGGTGGTGGAGATCGTCACCCCCGGTGCCGGGGGCTATGGCCCGCCTTCCGGCCGCACCGCCGCGGAAGTCGCCCGCGACGTGGCGGAACGCCGCATCGACCCCGGAACCGCGCGCCGCGTCTACGGCGCGTCCTGAACGCCTCCTGCTGACCCTGGGTAAGGATTGACGAACCATGTCTCCACGCATCGCCCGTCGCTCGCTGCTCGGGGCCGGCATGGCCCTGCCACTGCTGGGTCTCGCCGCCCGGGCGGCGGAATCCTCCGGCGTGCTGCGCCTCGGCCTTTCCTCCTATCCGCCCAACCTGACGCCCTGGATCAATGCCGGCTCGGCCGCCGGCACGGTGGTGTCGCTGATGCACCGGGGGCTGCTGTCCTTCGACGGGGATGGCAGGCTGCAAGGCGAGATCGCCGAGCGCTGGGAGGCCGACGGCAAGGACTGGGTCTTCCATTTGCGTGACGTCACCTGCCACAACGGCCGGAAGATGACCTCCGCCGATGTGAAATGGACGCTGGAGCAGGTCGGGGGTGAGAAGTCCACCGCCTATATGCGCCCGCAGATGCAGGCGGTGGAGCGCATCGAGACGCCGGATACCCGCACCGTGCGGCTGGTGATGAAGCAGCCGATGGTCACCATCCCCGAATGGCTGGCGACCTATTTCATGCCGATCGTGCAGAAGGATTCGATCGAGCGCGGCGGGGTGGGCGTGGGCTGCGGCCCCTTCGTCATGAAGTCCGCCGAGCGCGGCACCTCGATCGAGCTGGAGGCCTTCCCCGGCTTCTACAGGCCCGGCCTGCCGAAGCTGAAGGGCGTGCGCGCCGTCGCCTATCCGGACGAGAATGCCCGCGTGGCGGCGCTGATCGCGGGCGACGTGGACCTGATCGACTATGTGCCGTGGCAGTCCATGGGGCGGATCGAGTCCGAGCCGAAGCTGCGGCTGGACACGCAGAACGGCCCCTTCATGTACCTGCAGTTCAACGGGCGCAGCGGGCCGCTGGCCAATCCGCTGGTGCGGCAGGCGATCGGCTTCGCCATCAACCGGGACGACATCATCAAGGGCGCCTTCTTCGGGCGCGGCACGCCGATCCACGGCGTTCCGCTGCTGCCCGCCAACCCGTTCTATTCCCAAAGCGCGAACAGCACCTTCCGCTTCGATCCCGCGCAGGCCCGGGCGCTGCTCGCCAAGGCGGGAGTGGCGGAGGGATTCTCCTGCAACCTGCTCTCCACGGCGCAGTACGGCATGCACAAGGACACGGCCGAGGTGGTGCAGCAGAACCTCGCCGCCATCGGCATCCAGGTGCAGATGAACCTGCCGGACTGGGCGACGCGCGTGCAGCTCGGCAATCGCGGCCAGTATGACCTCGCCATCGGCGGCACGGCGGTGGAGATCACCGATCCGGACGGGCTGAGTCCAATGATCGACAACAGCCTGCCCGCCTCCTACATCCGCAGCACCGGCTTCACCACGCCGGGGCTGAGCGAGCTGCTGGCCCAGGGGCGCGCCGAGAGCGACGTGTCGAAGCGCAAGGAGATCTATGCCAGGGTGCAGGATCTGGTGGTGGAGAACGTGCCGATGCTGGGCCTCTGCTACCGCTCGCAGGGCTATGCCATGACCTCGGCGCTCAAGGGCTTCGTCAACCTTCCGGGGCCGCTGACCTTCTATTCCCCGGCCACGCTCGAAGCGGCCAGCCTGTCGTGATGCCGCGGAGGACGATCTGATGCTGGAATCCCAGGGGCGCGTGGCGATGGTGTCCGGTGCCTCGCGCGGCATCGGCCGGGCGGTGGTGGAGCGATTGCTGGAGAGCGGCTTCACCGTTTCCGCCGGGATGCGGAGCCCGGATGCCCTGCCGGAGCATCCGCGCCTGAGCCGCCATCGCTATGATGCCGAGGACCTGGCCAGCGCGGAGGGCTGGGTGGCCGGGACCCTGGCGCGGCACGGGCGGCTGGACGGGCTGGTGAACGCGGCGGGGATCAACCCCATGGCCGGCCTGCACGATGCCGACGAGACGGCGCTGGACGCGCTGTGGCGGGTGAACGTGAAGGGACCGGCGCGGCTGATCCGCCTCGCCTGGCCGCATCTCGTGGCCGCCGGGCATGGGCGGGTGGTGAACCTGTCCTCGCTTTCCGGCAAGCGGGTGAAGAACGCCAATCTCGGCTATGCGATGAGCAAGTTCGCCGTGGTGGCGCTGACGCACGAGGTGCGGCGCGAGGGCTGGGAACAGGGCATCCGCGCCACCGCCGTCTGCCCTTCCTTCGTCAATACGGACATGACCGGCCATGTCACGAGCTGGCCGCGCGAGAAGATGACGCAGCCGGCCGATCTCGCCCGGCTGATCGAGACCTGCCTGCTGCTGCCGGACGAGGCGGTGGTGGCGGAGCTGCTGGTCAACTGCCGGCTGGAAGACCTGTTCTGAGGGCGGGGAGGGTGTTTCCCCTCCCCTTCCCTTCTCAGGCGGCGGCCTGTTCCAGCGGCCGCCAGCCCGCATAGCGCGGATGGTTCGGGCCGATGGGCAGGAGGACGGCCTCGCCGGTTTTCGCGGAATGGTACATCGCCGTCAGCAGTTCCAGCGAGCGGCGGGCATCGGCCAGCGTCACCGGCAATGCGCCGCCGCTTTCCAGCGCGGCGTGGAAGTCGCGCATCTGGCCGGTGAAGCGCGGGGGCACCGGCACCCAGCCTTGCAGCGCCTCCTCGACCCGGGCCGCCGTGGCGGCGTCGCGCGGGACGATGCGCCAGGGGTCCTCGCCGGGGTTGTAGGGGCCGGGGCTGCTCTCGAAGGTCAGGTTCTCGAAGCAGAGGTACAGGCGGGTGATCTGTTCCTGGCATCCCACTGTGGCGGCGAGCGAAACCAAGGCGCCGCTTTCCATGGTCAGGCTGGCCACGGCGCAGTCCTCGACCTCGATATGGGGATGGACGCGCGTGGCGGTGCGGGCATAGACGTCGCGGATCGGCCCCATCAGCTCGCAGAGCATGTCGTGCGGGTGGATCGCATGGGTGATCAGCGTGCCGCCCAGCTCCGTGCTCCAGCGGCCGCGCCAGGGCACGGCGTAGTATTCCGGCAGGCGCTGCCAGGCCGTCTCCACCGTCGCCAGATAGGGGCGGCCGGCGATGCCACTCTCGACGAGGTGCCTCGCCTTCTGGAAGCCGTCGCCGTAGCGGTACTGGAAGATGGGCATGACCCGGCCCGGCGAGCGCGCCTCGGCGGCGATCACCGCATCCACCTCCCGCAGGGAGCCGACCAGGGGCTTCTCGCAGACCGCGTGCTTGCCGGCGGCGAGCGTGGCCATGATCTGCTCGCCATGCAGGCCAGGCGGCGTGCAGATGTCCACGATCTCCACATCCGGCATGGCCAGCACCTCGGCGAAGCTCTGCGTGGCGCGGGGGATGCCGTAGTCGGCGGCGAAGCTGGCGAGGCGCTGCGGGTCGATGTCGCAGATCGCGACCACCTCGAAGAGGTCCAGATAGGGAAGGTAGCCTTCCTCCATGTGCCGCCGGCCGATCCCGGCGCCGACGATGGCGAGTTTGCGTCTGATGGGCATGGTCCGACTCCTCACATCCCGGCGAAGGCGCGATCCGCCATGGCCTGGGCGGTCAGGGCGAGTTCCATGGCCCTGAAGCCGAGCTCCTGCGGCATCGCGGTTTCCGTGCGGTCGCGCAGATCGTTGGCGAAGAGGCGCCCGAAGGGCCGCACCGTGTCGTTGCAGTCGATGTAGCGGACGCCGTCCCGGTTCGAGAGGAAGAGGTGATCGCCTCCCGGGCGTCCCTCGGGGTCGAAATACTTCCGCAGCTCGATCGTGCCCTGGGTGCCGAGGATCACCAGTCGCCCGTCGCCCCAGACAGGCATCGCATCGGGGGTGTACCAGTCCACCCGGACATAGCCGGTCACCTTGCCGGCGCGCAGGTGCATGTCGCCGAAGTCGCGGAAGCGGGGGTGTTCCGGCAGGGCGCGGTTGCCGACCGTGGCGGAAAGGACCTCGCCCTCCACGCCCTGGCCCATCCCCTGGCCTATCCCCTGGCCCATCGCATCGGCGAAGAAGAGGAACTGCTCCGCCTGATGGCTGGCGATGTCGGTGAGGATGCCGCCGTTGCGGGCGGGGTCGAAGAACCAGTCCGGGCGCTTCGGGGCGCTGAGGCGGTGCGGGCCGAGGCCGACGGTGTTCACGACCTCGCCGATCGCGCCCTGGCGCACGAGCTCCCCGGCCCGCACCGTCGAGCGCTGGTCCAGGTGTTCCGAGAAGAAGATGCTGAAGAAGCGCCCCGTTTCCGCCCGCGCCGCGCGGACCGCCGCCAGATCCTCCAGCGTCAGCATGCCGGGCTTGTCCACCAGCACGTCCTTGCCATGCCGCATCGCCTCGATGCCGATGCCGGCGCGGTCGGCGGGGATGGCGGCGCTGAGGATCAGGCCGATCTCCGGGGACTCCAGGATGCGCCGGCGATCGGCGATGCGCGGGATCTCCGGGTAGCGGTCCTGGAAGGTGGCGGCGAGGTCGTCCTCCGGCGCGTGGAAGCCGGCGCATTCCCCGCCGGCCTCCCGCATCGCGCGCATCATGCCGTGAATATGGTCGTGGTTGATGCCGATGACCGCGAAACGGAACGGTGCCATGGTTCAGCCGCGCTCCAGCACGTCATTGGCCTCGTTCACGAAGCGCCTGGCGCCGTCCCTGGGCGAAAGGCGGCCGAAGCCGATCTCCTCGTTGGTCCGCTTCAGGATGTTGGCGATCTCGCCCGCGCCCTTGGGCGGCGGCGGCGGCACGGGGCCGACGCGCGTGCTGACCATGTCGATATAGGCCACCAGCTCCTTGCTGGATTCGTCCATGCCCTTCTTGATGACCTCGCGCTGGGCATTGGCGATGGGCACGCCACGCTCCACGCCCAGGATCTCGCCGGCGCGCGGATCGGTGACGTAGAAGTTCAGCAGCTTCACCGCCTCCTCCGCCCGGGGCGAGCGGCCATAGACGCTCAGCAGCTGCGACGGCTTCAGGTACTGGCCGGGCGGGGCATCGGGGGCGATGGTGGGCACCATGGTCATGGTGACGCGGTCGCGGTTCAGCTTCTGCATCGCCACGAGCTGGTTGGAATGGGCGAAGTCGATGGCCGCCTTGCCCAGCGTCAGCGGGCTGGTCTCCAGGCTGTTCTGGTAGAGGGCCTGCACCTCCGCCGGCACGCAGGCCTTGCTCTTGCGCAGGCGGTCCCAGTAGCCGAACCATTCCTCCATGTCGGCGGTGGCGAAGCCCAGCTTGTCGTCCGGCGCGTAGAGCAGCTTGCCCTTCTGGCGCAGGAAGATCTCCAGGATCGGCTCCTGCTGCCCGGCATCCGAAAGCCCGTAGAAGTCGGCCCTGTTGGCCTTGCGGGTGATCTCCGCGCCCAGCTTCGCATAGGCGTCCCAGGTCAGATCGGGTGTCGGCAGCGGCAGGCCGGACTGTTCCAGCACCGTGCGGTTGAACATCATCGAGGGCGAGTTGGCCCCGAAATTGACGCCGTAGAGCTTGCCGGCCGCCTTGCCGACATCGACGAATTTCGGGTCCCAGTCGCTGATCTGCAGCGTGCCGGGCACATGGGAATCGAGCGGCAGCAGCACGCCGCGCCGCGCGTATTCGAAGAGGTAGCGGTAGTCCATCTGGATCAGGTCCGGCGCGTTGCGGCCGACGACCTGGGTGGCGAGCTTGGGCCAGTAGTCGCTCCAGCCCATGTTCTCGCTGTCCACCGACACGTTCGGATGGAGCTGGCTGTAGAGGGCGCTGACCTTCATGGTGCGGTCCGCCCGTTCCTTGGTGCCCCACCAGGTCATGCGCAGCCGCACCGGCGCCGCCTGGGCCCTGGCCAGTCCGCCGCCGCCCGCGAGAAGACCCAGCGAGGCCATCCCGCCCAGCATGAGGTTCCGTCTTGTGGACATGCTTCCTCCGATTGGTTCTTCTTGCTTCCGTTCAGCCGAGCTGCGCGGCCACGGGCACGGCCCGGCCGGTCTTCACGCTTTCCACCGCCGCGACGCCGCAGAGCACGGACAGCGCGCCGGCCCGCGCCCCGGCGCGCTGGTGCAGGGGGTCAGGCATCTCCGGATCGAAGAGCATGGCCTGCAGGCGCTTGTCGCCGCCGAAATGGCCGCCATGCTCGCGCGTGATGCGGATGGTCTCGGAGGGGCCGAAGTTCCGCATCAGCAGGATCTCGTCATGGTCTCCGATGCCGAAGGGGTCCTTCTCCTTGTGCCGGATCTCCAGCCGCCCCTTGCGCCCGTTGAAGGCGAGGTGGTGCCCCTCGACCGGCATGCAGGCGTTCAGGGAGTAGGAGACCTGCACGCCGTTGCCATAGACCAGCGAGGCGCTCATCGTGTCGTAGATGTCGATGTCCTCGCGGAAGACGCAGGCGTCGCGGACATAGCCGTCCTCCCGCGAGGGGTCCTCGTAGAGCATCTCCAGCCAGGGATCGGCGGCGATGTCGAGGTGGAAGTCGCAATCCGCCGCATGGAGGCAGCCGTGGCAGCGCTCGCCGCGATAGGGGCCGTTGGCGCCGTAGTGCCGCAGGTTGCCGCGCGCGAAGATCTCCTTCGGCTCGTCCGCCACGTACCAGTTCAGCAGGTCGAAATGATGCGTGGACTTGTGGACGAAAAGGCTGCCGGAGTTCTTCTGGTAGGCGTGCCAGCGGCGGAAGTAGTCCGCCCCATGGCGCGTATCGAGATACCAGTGGAAGTCGATCGAGGTGATCTCCCCGATCGCACCCTCCATCAGCAGTTCCTTGATCTTCGCACCGAAGGGTGCGTAGCGGTAGTTGAAGGCGACATTCACCTTGCGCCCGGTCCGCGCCTCCGCCTCCAGGATGCGGCGGCACTTGGCCGCGGTGGTGGCCATGGGCTTTTCGGTGATGACGTCGGAGCCTGCCTCCAGCGCCTGCACGATCAGGTCGTCATGCGTGTCGTCGCGGGTGCAGACCATCACCGTGGCGGGACGGAGGGTGGACAGCATCTCCCCGAAATCGGTGAAGACCGGGGCGTTGGTGCCGATCGCGCGCTGCGAGCGGTGGGCGCGCATCCCGTTGATGTCGCAGAGGCCGACGAGATCCACCTGCGGGCCGAGGCGGGAAAGCAGCTCCTTGCCCCACATGCCGGTGCCACGATGGCCCGTGCCGACCAGCGCAATCCGCTGCTGCGCGAGATCAAGCGACATACTCACTCCCCATGGACAGGACCGGCGCCAGGCGCGGGCAGACGGAGCCGTCGGCGCGGAACAGGTGGCAATCCCCCGCATCGCAGGTGATCGGGATGTTTTCGCCCGGATGGATGCGGCGCTGTCCTTCCAGTTGCAGCGTCACGGCCTGTCCGTCCGCCGTCTGGCCATAGACCAGCGAGGCGCTGCCGAGCTGTTCCACGAGCTGCACGCGCAGGCCGCCGAGTTGCACGCCGTCGCTTCCGGCGCGCAGATGCTCGGGCCGGATGCCCAGCACCAGCCCTTCCTCGGCGGGCGGGCGGAGGCCGGGAAGGCGCACCTCCTGGCCGCCCAGCATCACGCCCTCCCCCCCCGGCGCAGGGGCCACCGACAGGAAGTTCATCTTCGGGCTGCCGATGAAGCCGGCCACGAAGCGGTTGGCCGGGTTGTTGTAGAGATCGAGCGGCGAGCCGATCTGCTCGACCTTCCCGGCGCGCAGCACCACGATCTTGTCGGCCATGGTCATGGCCTCCACCTGGTCGTGGGTCACGTAGATCATCGTGTTGCCGAGCTTGCGGTGGAGATTGGCGATCTCCACCCGCATCTGCACGCGCAGCTCGGCGTCCAGGTTCGACAGCGGCTCGTCGAAGAGGAAGATCCCCGGCTCGCGCACGATGGCGCGGCCGATGGCCACGCGCTGGCGCTGCCCGCCCGAGAGCTGCTTCGGCTTGCGCTCCAGCAGATGGCTCAGTTGCAGCACCTCCGCCGCCTGCCGCACACGGCGGTCGATCTCCGGCTTCGGCATCCGGGCGGTTTCCAGCGCGAAGGCCATGTTCTTGTACACGTTCATATGCGGGTAGAGCGCATAGGACTGGAAGACCATGGCGATGCCGCGCTGCGCCGCCGGCACGTCGTTCATCACATCCCCACCGATCACCAGAGCGCCGTCCCAGATCCTTTCCAGCCCCGCGATCATGCGCAGCAGGGTGGACTTGCCGCAGCCCGAGGGGCCGACGAAGACCACGAACTCGCCGGGCGTGATGTCGATGTTCACGTCATGCAGCACGGCATGCTGGTCGAAGCGCTTGAAGACGTGCCGCAGGTTCAGGCCGGTCATCGTTTCATCCCCGTGGTGGCGATCCCCTCGATCAGCAGGCGCTGGAAGAAGAGGAAGAAGAGGAAGACAGGAACCAGGCCCAGGACGGACATGGCGAAGAGCGCCGGCCAGTCGGATTCCCCGCCCGAATCCACGAAGGAGCGCAGGCCGATTTGGGCCGTGTAGGTTTCCATGTCGTTCAGGTAGATCAGCGGCCCGAAGAAGTCGTCCCAGGTCCAGATGAAGGAGAAGATCGCGGCTGTCGCCATCACCGGCAGCGAAAGCGGCAGCATGATCTTCCAGTAGATCCGCCAGGGGCTGCACCCGTCCATCATGGCGGCCTCGTCCAGCTCGCGCGGGATGTTGCGGAAGAACTGGACCATCAGGAAGATGAAGAAGGCGTCCGTGGCCAGGAACTTCGGCACCACCAGCGGCAGGATGGTGTTCACCCAGTCCAGGTTCAGGAACAGGATGTACTGCGGGATCAGCGTGACGTGATAGGGCATCATCAGCGTGCCCAGCATCAGCGCGAACCAGAGGTTCCTGCCCCGGAAGCGCAGCCTGGCGAAGGCATAGGCCGCCAGCGAGCAGGATACGACGTTGCCGATCACCGACAGCACCGCGATCACTGCCGAGTTCCAGAAGAACCGCCCGAAGCTGACCTGGAGGCTGTTCCAGCCGCGGACATAGGCCTCCAGGCTGAGGCTCTGCGGGATGATCGAGATGGTGGAGAAGATGTCCTGGCTGCTGCGGAAGGAGCTCGCGAGCATCCAGAGCAGCGGGTAGAGCATGCAGAAGGCGACGGCGATCAGCACCGCATGCTTCAGGACCGGGCGGCCGCTTGCCGCCGCGCGGGGGCCGCCGTGGCGGAGGGCCTCACTCATCGTAATGCACCCAGAAGCGCGCGGAGAGGAAGGAGACCGCGGTGAAGCCCGCGATGATCAGCACCAGCACCCAGGCGAGCGCCGAGGCATAGCCCATGCGGAAGAAGCTGAAGGCCTCCTGGAACAGGTAGAGGGTGTAGAACAGGGTGGAGTTCACCGGCCCGCCCGTGCCCTCGCTGATGATGAAGGCGGGGGTGAAGGCCTTGAAGGCGTCGATCACCTGCACGATGGAGTTGAAGAAGATGATCGGCGTCAGCAGCGGCAGGGTGATGCGGAAGAACTGCCGGCGCGGCGAGGCCCCGTCCAGGCTGGAGGCCTCGTACAGGTCCTGCGGAATCTGCCGCAGCCCGGCCAGGAAGATGATCATCGGGCTGCCGAACTGCCAGATGCCCAGCACCACCAGCGTGTAGAGCGCCGTATCCGGGTTGGCGATCCAGCTCGGCCCCTGGATGCCGACCAGGGCGAGGAGCTGGTTCAGCAGGCCGGTGCCGGAGAAGATCTCCCGCCACAGCACCGCGATGGCCACGCTCGCCCCCAGCAGGGAGGGCAGGTAGAAGATGGCCCGGTAGATGGTGAGGCCGCGGATGCCCTTGTTGAGCACCATCGCCACGCCCAGGGCGAAGGCGAGCTTCAGCGGCACGGTCAGCACCACATAGGTGAAGGTGACGCGCAGGGATTCCCAGAACTTGGTGTCCGAGAAGAGGATGCGCCGGTAGTTGGCCATCCCCGCCCAGCGCGGGTCCGTCATCAGGTCGAAATGGGTGAAGGACAGCGCCAGCGAGGCCAGGGCCGGCCCCAGCGTCAGCCCGAAGAAGCCGATCAGCCAGGGCAGCAGGAAGAGGTAGCCGGGCAGGCTTGCCCAGCGTTTCCGGCTGGCCTTCCGCTTCCGGGCGGCGGTCCAGCCCGTTTCAGCGGCGGCGATCTGCATGATCCCCCGCCCCGTTTCCGGGTTTCGTCATCGGTCGTCCTCCCCATGGCTCTTGCGGCCATGTCCGTCAGCCCCTACTCAGCAAGCAGGTAACCGGTTGGTTCCCACGCTAGGGAGGCGCCTCCCTTCGTGTCAAGCACGGATATGATCGGTCGTGATCGCACACGAGCGTTCTTTCCGCTGGTCTTGTGCATCCTCCACGGCAATTTTGCGGAACCATGTCGGACATCCTCATCCCGCAGCGCAGCAAGCGCGCCGAGACCACCCGCCGGAAGATCCTGGACGCCGCGGTCGTCGAGTTCACCGCCAATGGCCTGGCCGGGGCCCGGGTGGACGAGATCGCCGCCCGGGCCGGGGTGAACAAGCGCATGCTCTATGTGCATTTCGGCAGCAAGGAGGAGCTCTGGATCCAGGTCCTGGAGCATGTCTATGGCGCCAAGCGGGAGGAGGAGCGGGCGCTCGACGTCGGCAGCCTGCCGCCGGTGGAGGCCATGGCACGGCTGGTGCGCTTCAACCTTCGCTACACGGCGTGGCATCCGGAGTTCGTCACCCTGCTGAACCAGGAGAACATGCACCGGGCCAGTTACCTGGGGCGCAGCGAGCAGGTGCGGGCGCTCTACTCGCCGCTGCTCGAATCCGTGCGGGATGTCTTGGTCAGGGGCGCCGAGGCGGGCGTCTTCCGGCGCGATGCCGATCCTTTGCAGACCTATGTGACGATCGTGGCGGTGGGCCATTTCTACGTGGCCAACCTCCATACCCTTTCGGCCATCTTCAAGACCGACCTGTCCACCGAGGTGGCGCTGGGGCTGCGCGAGGATCACTGCGTGGATGTGATCCTGGGCTATCTTCGTGCTTGACCGGCGGGGCAGTCCCGTTCTTAGGTAACCATGCAGTTACCTGAGAACGGGATGGAATCGTCATGGCGGAACGTCGCATTGGCCTGATCATGCATGGCGTGACAGGGCGCATGGGCATGAACCAGCACCTGATCCGCTCGATCGCCGCGATCCGGAAGGATGGCGGCGTCCCCCTGAAGAACGGCGACCGGCTGATGCCCGACCCGATCCTGGTCGGCCGCAACCGCGAGAAGCTGGAGGCCCTGGCCCGGGCGCACGGGGTGGAGCGCGTCGGCACCGATCTCGACGAGGCCCTGGCCAACAAGGAAGACGAGATCTTCTTCGACGCCGGCACCACGCAGATGCGCGCCGCGCTGATCCGCAAGGCCATCGCCGCCGGCAAGCACATCTACACCGAGAAGCCGACCGCCGATAACCTGGAGGACGCGCTGGACGTGGCCCGCCTCGCCCGCAAGGCGGGGGTGAAGAACGGCGCGGTGCAGGACAAGCTCTTCCTGCCGGGGCTGGTGAAGCTGAAGATGGCCATCGACAGCGGCTTCTTCGGCAAGATCCTCTCGGTGCGGGGCGAGTTCGGCTACTGGGTCTTCGAGGGCGACCTGCAGCCGACGCAGCGGCCCTCCTGGAACTACAAGAAGGACGAGGGCGGCGGCATCATCCTCGATATGCTCTGCCACTGGCGCTACGTGCTGGACAACCTGTTCGGCGAGACCAAGGCGGTCTCCTGCCTGGGCGCCACGCACATCCCGCGCCGCATCGACGAGAAGGGCGAGGCCTACGAGGCCGATGCCGACGATGCCGCCTACGCCACCTTCGAGCTGGAGGGCGGGGTGATCGCGCAGATCAATTCCTCCTGGGTGACGCGGGTGCGGCGGGACGACCTCGTGACCTTCCATGTGGACGGCACGCATGGTTCCGCCGTGGCCGGGCTGATGACCTGCCGGACGCAGAGCCGTGTGAACACGCCGAAGCCCGTCTGGAGTCCCGACACGCCGCAGCCCATCGACTTCTTCGCGGGCTGGGAGGAGATCCCCGACACGCAGCCCTATCCCAACGGCTTCCGGGTGCAGTGGGAGCTGTTCCTGCGCCATGTCGCGGGCGAGCTGCCGGAGTTCAAGTGGAACCTGCTGGCCGCCGCCAAGGGCGTGCAGCTCGCCGAGGCCGGCCTGAAGTCCTGGGCCGAGCGCCGCTGGATCGACCTGCCGAAGCTGGAGGTCTGACCCTGTGCCGACCCTGACCCTGCCGGGCGCCGAGGGGCGCCTGGCGCCCTACACCACGGGCGCGCCACGGGAGTTCCCCGTGGCGAAGCCGCCCTTCCCGCGTATCGCCCTGGCCGCCGCGCATCTGGTGGCCGATCCGCTGGCGGAGCAGGACCCCTGGCTCGACGTGAGGATCGACTGGGACCGCACCATCGCCTTCCGCCGCCACCTCTGGTCGCTGGGCCTGGGCGTGGCCGAGGCGATGGATACGGCGCAGCGCGGCATGGGCCTCGACTGGACGGGGGCGCAGGAGCTGATCCGGCGCTCGCTCGATGCGATGAAGGACGTGCCGGGCGCGGTGATGGCCTCCGGCGCCGGCACCGACCATCTGGCGCCCGGCCCGGATGTCACGGTGGACGACGTGATCCGTGCCTATGAGGAGCAGTGCTCCGCCGTCGAGGGCATGGGCGGGCGCATCATCCTGATGGCCTCCCGCGCCCTGGCCCGGGCGGCGCGCGGGCCGGACGACTATGTGCGCGTCTATGACCGCATCCTGCGGCAGGTGCGGCAGCCGGTGATCATCCACTGGCTGGGCGAGATGTTCGACCCGGCGCTGGAGGGCTACTGGGGCCATCACGACCACTGGAAGGCGATGGAGGTGGCGCTGGAGGTCATCGCCGGCCATGCCGCCAGGGTGGACGGGGTGAAGATCTCCCTGCTCGACAAGGAGAAGGAGATCGCCATGCGCCGCCGCCTTCCCGAAGGCGTGCGGATGTACACGGGCGACGACTTCAACTACGCCGAAACGATCGCCGGGGATTCCGAGGGGCATTCCGACGCGCTGCTCGGCATCTTCGATCCGATCGCCCCGGCGGTGGGCGGCGCGCTGGCCTGCCTGTCGCGCGACGACCTGCAAGGCTTCCACGACATCCTGGCGCCGACCGTGCCGCTCAGCCGGCATATCTTCAAGGCGCCGACCCGGTTCTACAAGACGGGCGTGGTCTTCATGGCCTGGCTGAACGGGCACCAGGACCACTTCACCATGGTCGGCGGGCAGCAGTCGGCCCGCTCCATCGGCCATTTCGCGGAGCTCTTCCGTCTCGCCGACAAGGCCGGTCTGCTGCGCGACCCGGACCTTGCCGCCGCGCGGATGCGGCAGATCCTCGCGGTGCACGGCGTGTCATGAGCATGGCGAAGAGCGATCCCGGACCCCTTTCCCTCAACACCGCCACGGTGAAGGAGCGCTGGGGGCTGGCGGAATGCATCGAGGGCTGTGCCCGGCACGGCATCCCCGGCATCTCCCCCTGGCGCGACGTGCTGCAGGCCATGGGGGTGGAAGAGGCGGCGCGGCAGATCCGCGACGCCGGGCTGACGGTCACCGGCCTGTGCCGCGGCGGCATGTTCACGGCCCCCGACGCGGCGGGGCGGGCCGCCGCCATCGAGGACAACCGCCGCGCCATCGCCGAGGCCCATGCCATCGGCGCCGCCTGTCTCGTGATGGTCTGCGGCGGGCTGCCGCCCGGTTCCCGGGACCTGCCCGGGGCGCGGGAGATGGTGCGGGAGGGGCTGCACGCCATCATGGGCGAGGCGCGCGATGCCGGCGTCACCATCGCGCTGGAGCCGCTGCACCCGATGACCTGCGCCGACCGCTCCGTGCTCGCCACGCTGGGGCAGGCGCTGGATCTCTGCGAGGAGCTGGGGCGCGGCAGCGGCGTGGCGCTGGATGTCTATCATGTCTGGTGGGACCCGGACCTGGCCCGGCAGATGCGGCGCGCCCGGGGACGGATCGCCGCCTTCCACACCTGCGACTGGCTGGTGCCCACCACGGACACGGTCTTCGACCGCGGCCTGCCGGGCGACGGGGTGATCGACATCCCCGCCATCCGCGCCATGGCGGAGGAAGCCGGCTGGCCCGGCGGGGCGGAGGTGGAGATCCTGTCGCGCCGCTGGTGGGCACGCGACCCGGACGAGGTGCTGCCGCTGCTGAAGGAGCGCCACCAGAGCGCCTGCTGACACCCTCCGCGCCCCGCCGGGCACGGGAGGGGGATGGCCGGTCTTCCGGCGAAGCTGCGGCGCGGGCCCGCGACGGCCCGCGCCCCCCATCAAGAAGAACGCGTTCGGGAGAAACAACGGGAATGTTCATCGCAAGACGCGGCCTCCTGGCCGCCGGGCTGGCCCTTCCGTCCGTGGCCCTTCCGTCCCTGGCGCGCGCCCAGGGCGGCGGCGCCTGGGCCCCCACCCATCCGGTGCGCTTCGTCGTCCCCTTCCCCGCCGGCGGCGCCACCGACGTGGTGGCGCGCGTGCTGGGGGAGCGATTGCAGCAGCGCCTGGGCCAGCCGGTGGTGGTGGAGAACCGCACCGGCTCCGGCGGCAACCTCGGCATGGAGAATGCCGCGCATTCCCCCGCCGATGGCCATACGCTGGTGATGGCGACCATGGGAACGCTGAGCATCAACCAGCATTTGTACCGCAACCTCGGCTTCGATCCGGTGAAGGGCTTCGCCCCCATCTCCATGGCCTTCGGCACGGACCATGTGCTGATCGTCAACCCCGGGGTGCCGGCGCGGACGGCGCAGGAATTCGTGGCGCTGGCGAAGGAGAAGGGCAGCGGCATCAGCTATGGCTCGGCGGGTTCCGGCAGTTCCACCCATATGGTGGCGGAGCTCTTCCGGCTCGCCGCCGGCATCCAGCCGATGCACGTTCCCTATCGCGGCAGCGCCCCGGCCCTGAACGACACGATCGCCGGAACGGTGCAGTTCATGCTGGACCAGCTTCCCTCCGCCCTCGGCCAGATCCAGGCCGGGACGGTGCGCGCCCTGGCGACCACCGGCCCGCGGCGCTCGGCCCTGTTGCCGGAGGTTCCCACCATGGCGGAGATCGGGCTCCCGGCGGCGGAAGCGACCTCCTGGGGCGCGGTCCTCGCCCCCGCCGGGACACCGGCCGCCGCCATCGCCCGCTACAACCAGGCGATCCGCGAGATCCTGGCCGAGCCCGGGGCGCAGGAACGCCTCGCCGCCGCCGGAGCGGACGCGGTTTCCTCCACGCCCGAGGAGCTCGCCGCCACCATCCGGCGGGAAAGCGACAAATGGGGCCGCGTGGTGCAGGAGGCGAGGATCACCGTGAACTGACAGCCCAAAGGGGGCGCCCGGAAGGGGCACCGCTCAGGCCAGATGCGGCAGGTCCTGCGCCCGGACCTCGTGGCGCAGGGGCTCCCCGGACAGGAAGCGCCGGATCTCCTCGATCACCAGCGCCGTCATGCGCTGCGTTTCCGGCCCTTCCGCCCCCGCGATATGCGGCGTCAGGAAGACGTTGGGCAGGTCGTAGAGCGGATGCCCCGGCGGCAGCAGGTCAGGTTCCGTCACGTCGATCACCGCGCTGATCCGCCCGCCCGACAGGGCCTCCACCAGCGCCTCCTGGTCCACGAGGCCGCCCCGCGCCGTGTTCAGCAGCACCGCGCCGTCCCGCATCAGCGCCAGTTCCCGCCGGCCGATCATGCCGCGCGTGGCGGGCAGCAGCGGTGCGTGCAGGCTGACCAGGTCGGCCTCGGCGAGCAGGACCTCCAGCGGCCGCGGGGTGGCGCCCAGCCGCGCGGCCTCCTCCCCGCCCACGAAAGGGTCGCTCAGCAGCACCCGCAGGTCGAAGGGCCGCAGCAGCTCGATCACCCGCCGCCCGATCCGGGAGGCACCGACGATGCCGACCGACTTGCCGTAATTGCCCAGGCCCGGCGCGAGGTTGCTCCAGGGCTTCGGCGCATCGCGCCGTTCCCGGTACAGCCGGTTGAGGCGGAAGACCTGCTTGTTGGCGAAGAGGATCGCCGCCAGCGTGTATTCCGCCACCGGCAGCGCATTGGCATCGGCGGCATTGACCACGCGGATGCCGCGCTCCCAGGTCTCGGGCGCGAGATGCCCCTTCACCGTGCCGGCGAGATGCGCCACCAGCCGCAGGCGCGGCATGGCTTCCAGCGCCGCCCGGTCCAGCCGCGGCGCGCCCCAGCCGGTCACCAGCACCTCCACCTCCGGCAGGAGCGGTGCCAGCGCGGGGTCGTCGAAGCGGCGTACGGGTTCGGGCAGCAGGACATCCAGCAGTTCCCGCAGTTGCGCGTGCTGCGCCGCGGAGACGGTTTCGGGATTGCGGCCCGGGTCATAGGCCAGCAGGGCAGCGGGTCCGCTCATGATTCCTCCCCAGGTTTCCCTGCCGCAATGCAGCAAAAGTAACCAGACATTTACGAAGTATCCCGGGCGTGGATTATCCACCTCATCCCTTTGCCTGCAAGCTATCCGCCGTTGATGCTTGACATGCCGTGATGCAGGAGTAACCTTCCAGTTACCAAAAAGCGGCAGCCGGCCGCCTCCGAACCCGCGCCGACGGCATGGTTCCCGGACACGGCCCCGAGGCGTGTTGTCCCGGGAGCCGACCCGAAGTGGGCGAGAACGGCGCCAGACAAGGGGAGGACAAGTCCATGGCGGATCTCGCGCGGCGCGACCTGGGTCGACTGGCCCTGGGCGGCGGCCTTGCCCTGATGGGCGGCACGCTGGCGGGCGGCCGTTCCGCCAGGGCGGCGGAAACGAGGATGGCGGTGCAATGGTTCGGCGCCAGCGACCGCGCCCGCCGCACCTTCGCGGTGATCGAGATCTTCGAGAAGCGCCATCCCGGCCTCAAGATCAATGGCCAGTACGGCAACTCCACCGACTACTTCCAGAAGATCAACACGCAGATCGCCGGTCGCAACGGGCCGGACGTCTTCCAGCTCGAACCCAACAGCCTGTCCGACTATGCGCGGCGTGGCGCGCTGCTGCCGCTGGAGCCGATGCTGGGCAAGACCATCGACGTGTCGGGCATCGACCCTTCGATGCTCGACCTCTGCCGCGTGGACGGCAAGGTCTATGGCATGGGGCTCGGCCTGAACTCCTTCGCCATGCTCTATGATTCCGAGGTCTTCGCGCGCACCGGCCTGACGCCGCCGGACGAGAAGACCAGCTGGGACGACTATGTCCGCCTTTCGGTGGAGCTGACCAAGGCGGCCAAGCAGGAGAACTGGTGGGGTTCCGCCGATATCAGCCGGAACCAGCAGGCGCTGACCGTCTGGCTGCGCCAGCATGGCATCGATCTCTTCACGGCGGAGGGCAAGCTCGGCCTCACCCCGGAGCTGGCGGCGGAATGGTTCGCCTTCTGGGACAGGCAACGCAAGGCCGGCGGCTGCATCACGCCCGACATCGCCTCGCAGGACGTGAACTCCATCCAGTCCATGCCGCTGGTCACCAAGAATGCCGGCATGGCGCTGATGTTCTCCAACCAGCTCGTCGCGACGCAGGAGGTCGTGCCGTTCAGGCTGGGCATGACCACCTTCCCGCATGGCGGCCCCGGCGCGAAGCCGGGGCATTTCTACCGCCCCGCACTGATCTGGTGCCTTTATGGCCGCGGCCGCAACATGCAACTCGCGGCGGAGTTCGTAAACTTCTTCCTCAACGATCCGGAGGCGGTGAAGATCCTGGGCGTCGAGCGTGGCGTGCCGATGGCCAAGGCATCGCGCGAGCTCGTCCTGCCGACGCTGAACGAAATGGAGCGCCGCACGGTGGAGTACGTCAACCTCCTGGCCGACAAGGTGGGCCCCTATCCGCCCGCCATGCCGGTGAACGCGCAGCAGTTCGGCCAGTTCCTGCGCAACGCCGCCGACGAGTTCGCCTTTGGCCGGATGGATGCGAAGCAGGCCGCTGCGAAGCTGGTCAGCGACACGAACGCCATCCTGTGACGAACGCGGACCTGCACGCGGCCATCCGCGGGAACCCGCTGGGCACCCGCGCCGATGCCGCCCGCCTGCTGCTCGACCTGAACGCGCCGCTGCGCCCCTGCTTCAGCCCGGGACGCGCGCAGGTGCGGCTGGGGCTGGACAGCGCGCATTTCGACCGCAAGGCCGAATGGTTCGAGGGCTATGCCCGCCCGCTCTGGGGCCTCGCGCCCTTCGCGGCGGGCGGCGGCGATTTCGACGGCTGGTCCCTGTTCCGGGAGGGGCTGGCGAGCGGCAGCGACCCCGCGCATCCGGAATACTGGGAGGCCGTCACCGACCACGACCAGCGCTCGGTGGAGATGGCGGCGCTGGGCTTCGCCCTGGCCCTGGTGCCGGAGCATCTGTGGGAGCCGCTGCCGGAAACCGCGAAGCGCAACCTCGCCACCTGGCTCGGCGGCGTGCAGCGCGTCGCCATGGCCGACAACAACTGGCACTTCTTTCCGGTCATGGCGGGGCTGGGCATGGAGCGCGTCGGCCTGCCGGTCGACGAGGCTTCCCGCGACCGGCACCTGGCACGGATCGAGGAATTCTACCTCCGCGACGGCTGGTACGGCGACGGGGCCGGCGGCCATATCGACCACTACAACGGCTTCGCGCTGCAGTTCTATGGCCTCGCCTATGCCGCCCTGGCCGGCGGGCGCGACCCGGAGCGCGCCGCCCGCTACCGCGACCGTGCGGTCGCCTTCGCCCGGGGCTTCCGCCACTGGTTCGGCGATGACGGCGCCACGCTGGCGATCGGCCGTTCGCTGACCTACCGCTTCGCCACCGCCGCCTTCTGGGGCGCGCTGGCCTATGCCGGGGTGGAGGCGCTGCCCTGGGGCGTGATCCGCGGGCTCTGGGCACGGCAGATCCGCTGGTGGCTGCAACAGCCGATGCTGGACGAGGCCGGGCGGATGCGCGTCGGCTATCGCTGGCCGAACCTGCTGATGAGCGAGAACTACAATTCCCAGGGCTCGCCCTACTGGGCCTTCAAGGCCTTCCTGCCGCTCGCCCTGCCGGACACGCATCCCTTCTGGCAGGCCGAGGAGGCGCCGCACCCGGACGCGGACGGCGTGACCCTGATCCCCGGGGCCTCCATGCTGGTGCGGCGCCAGGGCGGCGACGTCACCGCCCTGCCCGCCGGGCCCAGCCACGACAACATGCGCGGCGGCACGGAGAAATACGCGAAATTCGCCTATTCCACGCATCTCGGCCCCTGCCTGGAGGCGGCGCGCTGGATCCACAACGGTGCCTGCGGCGACAACATCCTGGCCGTCAGCACGGATGAGCGGGACTGGCACATCCGCCGCGACATCCCCGCCCGCCGCCTCGGCCGGGACTGGATCGAGACCGGCTGGTCGCCGCTGGCGGGGGTGGAGGTCACGACGCTCCAGTTCTTCATCGAGGGCTGGGAGATCCGCCTGCACGACCTCCTCACCGACCGGGACGTCGCGACCCTGGAATCAGGCCATGCGGTGCCCTGCCGCGTCCGCTCCCGCAAGCGGCCGGGCGGCTCCGTGCTGGACCTCCTGTCGGAAGGCGGAATCCTGCTGCGGGTGGGGGAGGCGGCGGCGAGCGCGATCCTGGACCCCCTCGGCCGGCGGCGGAGCGGGGCGATGGATGTCATGGCCAATACCAGCCTGATGTTCCCGCAGGCCGCCGTGCCGGTGCTGGGCGGCCGCCTCCCGCCCGGCCGGCACCTGCTGGCCACGGCGGTGCGGGCGGAGCGGCAGGCGGGGATGGCGTTTCCGCTCCCCGCCTGGGACCGGATCGCGGCCCTGGCCGCCGGGGCCGGCTGGGATGCGGCACGGGGCGTGGAACCGGGTCCGCTGCCCGGACCGCCTCAGTCGCTGCGGACCGACAACCGCGTCCCGGACCCGGTCCTGGCGATGTGACGCCCCGGGCGGCGCCTCACTCGCAGCGGAGCGCCGCCCGCATCTCCTGCGCCCCCAGCGGGTCGCAGAGGGCCGCCAGGCGCCCGGCGGCGATCACGGCATAGCGGTGCAGCAGCGACTTGCGCCGTGCCGGGGCCAGAGGGCGGTGCGGGGCCTCGCGCAGGACGGCCGTCTCGTAGCCGTCGGTGCACCAGAGGCCGACCTCCTCCGGGATGAGGTCCTGCGGGAAGTCGCAATCCACCGCGAAGAACAGCCGGTCGCACCATTCCAGGTACTGCGGCCATTTCGCATCGGAAAGAAAGTCGCGCGGCCCGCTCTTCACCTCGATGGCGTTCAACTGACCTTCCGGCGTGAGCGCCATGATATCGAGCCTGCGCCCGCAGGGGATCGGCACTTCCAGCACGGGCGCCCAGCCCAGGCGGGCGCAATGGCGCATGGCGGAACGGCAGACCAGCGCGGTGCGGTCGGGGACGGACAGGTCGAGCGGCATGAGAACGAATCGGGGACAGAATGCCAGCGGAGTCAAGCGCCGGCGGCCCGCCTTCACGGATGCGCCAGGGAGGCTGTCCATTCCTGGCATCGCTTTGGGGAAGCGCCCTATCCTGGCGGGGCAGCGGACAGGAGCACGGATCAGGTCATGAGGCCGAGCCTTCGCAACCTGGCTTATGGACTGATCCAGGGGCTGGGCTGGATCGGCGTCTTCGCCCTGATCGGGGCGAGCCTGCTGCTGGTCCGGCGCATGGGCTTCCCGGCCGTGCTGCTGCTCGGCCTGATCGCCAGCCTGGTCTGTGTCCGGGCCGAGTTGTCGCAGGACACGCCAAGCTGGGGGCGGGACATCTTCGCCGCCCGCTGGCACAGCCGCCCCGATGTGTCGGAACGGCAGGCCTCGGCGGAGCAGGTCGCCACGCTCCGCTTCTACCGGAACTGCGGCTTCGCGCTGATCCTGGCCGGCGCGCTGGGCTCGGCCTGGCAGGTCTGGCGGATGGGCTGAACGGCGGCCGGCCCACCCGGACGCCGGCCAGGCCTTTCCGGGCTCAGTGCCCGGTGAAGGCGGCGCGTTCCTCCGCCCCGTCGTCCCGCTCGCCCGTCGGGCGCCCGGCCCAGAAGCCCGCGATCAGCGAGCCGGACAGGTTGTGCCAGACGGAGAAGAGTGCGCCCGGCAGGGCCGCGAGCGGCGAGAAGTAGATCTTGCCCAGCGCGGCGGCGAGGCCGGAATTCTGCATCCCGACCTCCAGCGCCAGGGTGCGGCAGATGCTTTCCTCGAAGCCGAGCAGCCGCCCGCCCCAGTAGCCGCCGAGCAGGCCGATGCCGTTGTGCAGCACCACGCCCAGCATCACCACCGGCCCCACCGCGGCGATGCTGTTGCGGGTGCCCGCCACGACGGCGCCGATGATCAGCAGGATCGCGATCATGGAGACCAGCGGCAGCACCGGCTTCACCCCCCGCACGACGCGCGGCACGAGATGGCTCGCCACCAGCCCGGCGGCGATGGGCAGGGCGACGATCTGCAGGATGCTGGTCAGCAGGCCGAAGGTGTCCACCGCGATCTCGGCCGAGACGTAGAGCCGGGTGAGCAGCGGCGTCGCCACCACGCCCACCACGGTGGACAGCGCGCTGATCGTCACCGCCAGCGCCACGTCGCCACGCGAAAGATAGACCATGACCGTGGAGGCGGTGCCGCTCGCCACGCTGCCCACCAGCACCATGCCGGCGGACAGGTCGGGCGGCATGTGCAGCAGCCGGGCGATGGCCCAGGCGGCCAGAGGCATGATCAGGTAGTGCAGCCCGACCCCGGCCAGAACCGGCGCGGGGCGCGTGATCACCCGGCGGAAATCCTCCAGCTTCAGGGTGACGCCCATGGCGAACATGATCAGCGACAGCAGCAGCGTGACCCAGGGCGCGACCGGCTGGAACACGGCGGGGGAGAGATAGGCCAGGACGGCGGCGATCACCGCCCAGAGCGGGAAGAGCCGGGTGACGGCGGACATGGCGGCAACTCGTCGGAGAAGCGGTTTTAACGGATGCGGGGCCGGCTCCTGTAGAGGCTCGTCCGGGCGCCGGTAACCCCGCCGCGCCGCAAGGCAGCCCCGTGCCCCCGTCCATGTCGCCCAGCCAAAAGGGTCCGGCCCGCGCCGCCCCCGGCCGGCGCGCCCGCCTCGTGGGCTCCGCCCCATGCCCGCTGCCGGGCACCCTCCCCGGGCACCCTCCCCCGGCTCTTGACCCGGCCGGGTGCCGGAGGCCTGTTGCGGGTTGGAGGAGGACACGTCCACATGATCCATCGCCGCAGCGCCTTGCGGGCCCTGGCCGCCCTCGGCCCCATCGCCGCCAGCCTGTCCCGCCCCGCCCGGGCCCAGGGCGCGCCGCCCCTGCATCTCGTGGTGCCCGCCCCGCCGGGCGGCCCGACCGACATCCTGGCCCGGGTCCTGGCGGAAGGCGCGCATCCGTCCCTGGGCCGCATCGTGGTGGTGGACAACAAGCCCGGCGCCGGCGGCGTGATCGGCAGCGAGGCCGTGGCCCGTGCCGCGCCCGACGGCAACACCATCGTGCTGGGCCACAACCAGACCCACGCCTCGAACCAGTGGATGATGCCGAACCTGCCCTACGACGTCCTCGAGAGCTTCACCCCCGTCGCGCGGCTGGGCACGGTCCACCATGCGCTGGTGGTCGGGGCGGACTCGCCCTCGCGCAGCCTGGCGGAGCTGATCGGGCGCGGGCGGCGGGAGGAGCTGAGCTATGCCTCATCCCAGGCCGGCTCCGCCTCGCATGTGATCAGCGAGACGCTGGTGCGGCGCACGGGGATGCGGGCGGTCCACGTGCCCTATCGCGGCGCCGCCCCGGCGGCGACCGACACGATGACCGGGGTTGTGGATTTCTACACCGCCACCTTCCCCTCGGTCGCGCCACTGGTGCGCGACGGCAAGCTGCGCGCCCTGGCCATCGGCGCCCCGGCCCGCCTGCCGGACTTCCCCGACATCCCCACCGCCACCGAGGCCGGGCAGCCCGAGCCCTTCGTGGATGCCTGGTTCGGCCTCTTCGCACCGGCGCAGACCCCCGCACCCGTGGTGGAGCGGATCGCCGGGGCCATGCTCGGCGTGGTGCAGGACCCGGCGATGGGGGAGAAGCTGCGGAATGCCGGCTTCACCCTCGCCCCGCAGGGGCCGGGGGAATTCGCGGCCTTCCAGAAGCAGGAGGTCGCCCGCTGGCGGGAGATGGTGCGGCTGACCGGGGTGAAGCTGGAGGGCTGAACCCCCCGGCCCTGTGACCGGAAGCGGGCTGGCCAAGCCGGGCCGGCGGAGGGATGCTGGCTGTGCAGGCCCGGCGCAGCCGGTCGAAGCCATGCTCTCCCGGCCCCCGGGCATGCTCCCCTGCGGCCCGCGGGCTGGCCCCGCCGCCGATGGCATCACGGGAACCCGGACGGGCGGGCCGCGACAACGGAAGGACAGGACCATGGAACGACGCCCGCTCGGCCGATCCGGCCTCACGCTCCCGCCTCTGGTCTTCGGCGGCAATGTCTTCGGCTGGACGGCGGACGAGACCACCTCCTTCCGCCTGCTCGACCGGCTGGTGGAGGCAGGATTCAACGCCATCGACACGGCCGACATCTATTCCCACTGGGCACCGGGCCATAGCGGGGGCGAATCCGAGAACGTCATCGGCCAGTGGCTGAAGCGGCGCGGCCGGCGCGACGACGTGCTGATCCTCACCAAGGTCGGCGGCGAGATGCCGGGCCAGGGCAAGGGCCTTGGCCGCGACTGGATCAGGAAGGAGGTGGAGCATTCGCTGAAGCGCCTGCGCACCGACTACATCGACCTCTACCAGTCGCATTTCGACGACCCCGGCACGCCGCTCGCCGAGACCATGGGCGCCTATGCCGAGCTGATCGCCGAGGGCAAGGTGCGGGCCGTGGGCGCCTCCAACTATTCCGCCGCGCGGCTGCGCGAGGCGCTGACCGCCGCCGCCGAGCTGGGCGTGCCGCGCTACGAGAGCCTGCAGCCGCACTACAACCTCGTGGAGCGCGAGGGGTTCGAGGAGGAGCTGCAGCCGCTCTGCTACGAGGAGGGGATCGGCGTGATCACCTATTTCTCGCTCGCCGCCGGCTTCCTCACCGGCAAGTACCGCAGCGAGGAGGATCTGGGGCAGAGCCCACGCGGCGGCGGCGTGAAGAAGTACCTGAACCCCCGGGGACTCGCCGTGCTGCGCGCCTTGGACGAGGTTTCCGCCCGCCATGGCGTCACCCAGGCGCAGGTCGCCATTGCCTGGCTGGCCAACCGCGGCGGCGTCACCGCCCCGATCGCCAGCGCCACCCGGCTGGAACAGCTGGAGGACCTGCTGAAGGCAGCCACGCTCAAGCTATCCGCCGAGGATACGGCGCTGCTCGACGAGGCCAGCGCGCCCTAGCGCCGGGCCGGGGAAGGCGCATGCCTCCCCCGGCTCCCTCTCCTCCGTCCAGGATGGGAGGATAGTCCCTTTAATGAGACGATTTTCAGTTATTGCTTCGAATCCTGGAACCATGCTCATCTTCGCTTCTGCGAGAAGCTGAAGAGAAACGATGCGTCTGGTCATTCGAACTCTCAATCAGGCGATCCTGACCCAGCAGAGGATTCACGACGAAGCCTTGCAGCAGGCTGGCTCCACCCAGCTCGCGCATGTCCGAATGGCGTTCCACGATGTCGCGGAAGCGGCGATGCTGGCTATCCGCCACTTGCAGAACCGTCTCCTGGCGGCGAGCCGGCCGCTGTCGCACGACCGGCGGGAATGAGGGGGCGGCCGGCCCAGGAGGGGCCGGCCGCCTGGAGACCTCAGACGTCGAAGAAGACGGTCTCGTCCGCGCCGCCCTGCAGGCGGATGTCGAAGGTGTAGACCACCTTGCCGTCGCGCTCGGAACGCTGCGCGATCAGGGTCTTCCGGCGCTCCGCCTGCTCGACGATGTTGAGCACCGGGTCCTTCCTGTTCGCCTCCTCCTCGTCGGAGAAGTACATGCGCGTGCTCAGGCCGATATTGATGCCGCGCGCCGCGACCCAGAAGTTGACATGCGGCGCCATCTCGCCCCGCCCCGCGCGGCCGGCGACCTTGCCGGGCTTGATCGTCTCGAAGGTATAGACGCCGGTGTCGAAGGCCGTGCCGGTGCGGCCCCAGCCGCGGAAGGCCGGGTCCACCGGCTTGTCCTGCTGGTCGGCCTCATGGTCGTACTTGCCGGCGGCATTGGCCTGCCAGATCTCCAGCAGGATGTCCTTGCAGAGCGAACCCGTGCCGTCGATGACGCGGCCCTCGATGGTGATGCGCTCGCCCTGGGTCTCGGGCGTCACCAGCGTGTTGCTGAAGTCCTTCTCGAAGATGTCGAAGCCCGCCTGGTGCGGGATCAGCCCGATATGCACATAGGGGCCGGCGGTCTGGGACGGCGTTTCCTGGAGGAAGGAGGCCGGGGCGTTGACGTTGAACATGGGCGCTCAGTTCCCCTGCAGCTTGTTCTCGAACAGCGTGGAGCGCTGGCCGCGCAGGACGATGTCGAAGCGGTAGGCCAGGGAGTCTAGCGGCACGCCGGCATTCATGTCGAGGCGCGCGATCAGGCGGTCGCGGGCCGCCAGGTCCGGGACGGTGCCCAGGATCTGGTCGTGCGGGATCAGCGGATCGCCCTCGAAGTACATCTGGGTGATCAGGCGCTGCGCGAAGCCGCTGCCGAAGAGCGAGAAGTGGATATGCGCCGGGCGCCAGCTGTTGACGTAGTTGCGGAAGGGATAGGCACCGGGCTTGACCGTGCGGAAGACGTAGTAGCCGTCCGCATCCGTCACGGTGCGGCCGCAGCCGCCGAAATTCGGGTCGATGGGGGCGAGGTAGGTGTCGTTCTTGTGGCGGTAGCGGCCGCCGGCATTGGCCTGCCAGAACTCCACCAGCGTGCCGCCGACGCCGCGGCCGTTCTCGTCCACCACGCGGCCATGGACGATGGTGCGCTCGCCGATCGGCTCGCCCGTCTTGGCGTAGTTCAGGATCAGGTCGTTATCCAGCTCGCCGATGTCGCCATGGCCGAAGACCGGGCCGGTCACCTCGGACAGCGAGTTCTGCAGCGAGACGAGAGGCATGCGCGGGGAGCGGGCGACGCTGGTCTTGTAGGTCGGCGTATAGGCCGGCGGATGGATGGCACGGTTGCGCATCATGAATTCCGGCGCCGCGGCGCGCCGCAGGCTGTCGCGGTTCAGCAATTGCTTATGGCCGTCGGGCATCGACGCCTCCCTGCTGGTTGCTTCTGTTCCGGGGCATTGGCAGACCCCGCCGGTCGCCGTCGGCGGACGCCGGTCCAGGCCACAGGCTTGCACCCGTGGCGGCCGGGGATCAACGAGGCAGACTCGCAGAATCCATAAGTTATAAGTTATGAATGACCCGGGATGACCAACCGCCGTTTCGAATGCTTCGTCGCCGCCGCCCGTGAGCTGCATATCGGGCGCGCCGCCGAGCGCCTCGGGATCGCGCAGCCCGCCCTCAGCCAGCAGATCCGGGCCCTGGAACAATCGGTGGGGGCGCGGCTGCTGCGCCGCGCCGGGCGCGGCATCGCGCTGACCGAGGCGGGGGCGGCCTTTCTGCCCGAAGCCGCGGCGGCGCTGGAGCAGGAGGCGCGGGCGGTGCATGTCGCCCGCCGCGCCGCCCGGGGCGAACTCGGCGAGATCAGCATCGGCTACGTGAACACCGCCATGCTGGGGCCGGAACTGCCCACCCTGCTCTCGGCCTTCCGCCGTTCCGTGCCCGATGCGCGGATCGACCTGCAGGAGATCTCGGTGCAGGACCAGCTGCCCGCACTGGAGCAGCGGCGCCTGGACCTGGCCGTGGTGCGGGAGCCGGTGGGCATCCTGCCTCCCGAATACCAGGCCCGGCCCTTCAGCCGCGACGCGCTTCTGGCGGCGGTGATGCCCTCCCTGGCGGAGCGCCTGCCCCGGCCGCTGCCGCTGGAGGCGCTGGCGGAGCAGCCCTTCATCGCCCTGCGCGACCCACAGGGCATGGGGCTGGGGCATCGGCTCTGGCAGCTCTGCCAGGGGGCCGGGTTTACGCCCCGGATCGAGTTGCGGGTGAACAACGCCACCAGCATCCTGGGACTGGTGGCCGCCGGCTTCGGGGTCAGCCTGGTGCCGGCGGTCCTGCGGCGGATCGGAATGGCGGGGGTGGCGCTGCTGGAGCTGGAGGGGAGCGAGGCGCATACCGGCCTCGCCATCGTACACCGCCCGGCCGACATCTCCCCCCTGAAGCTGCGCTTCCTGGCCCATCTGCCACCGGGTGGGGAGGGTTTTCCACAACCGGAAGTCATTGTTTAACGCGGACTGAATCAACCCTCGATACGCTTAGCCTTGTTGTGTATGATGCGACGCAGCAACCATAGGTGGACAGGGCTGAGATGAGCACCATCACGAGGCTGCGGGTCGGCAACGAAGACTTTCTTGTCGCGGCGATGATCGAGCGGTGCCCGAAGTCGATGATGATCCGGGAACTGCTGCAGAACGCGCTGGAGGCCGCCCAGAGCGCGCCGAACGGGGAGCGGCGGGTGGAATTCTCGGCCCTGACGGTCGATGGGGCGCGCAAGCTGGCCCTGTGGAACGCCGGACGGGGGCTGACCGCGGCGGAACTCTACCGGATGTGCGACATCGCCGCCTCGATCAACAAGGTGAACGGGCTCGACGCCAATTTCGGCATGGGTGCCAAGGTGGCCTCCCTGCCCTCCAACCAGCATGGGATGCGCTATCGCTCCTGCCGTGACGGGGTGGTGCATGAGGTGGTGCTGGGCAAGCGGGGCGGCACCTATGGCCGCCTGCACCAGCCCGCCCCGGACGGCCGCCTGACCGAGATCGTCGAGGTCACCGGACTGGCCCGGGCCGAGGGGCGGGACACCGCGAGCGACTGGACCGAGGTGGTTCTGCTCGGCAACCGGGCGGAGCAGGACACCGTGGCCGATCCCTTCGACGGCCATCCGCGCAGCCCGGCCAACTGGCTCATCGAGACCATCGGCGGCCGCTATTTCCGCTTCCTGCCCGGCGGTAGCGTGCTGCTGCAGCCCGGCATCCACCCGGTCACCGCCAGCTATGCGCTCCGCAGCCTGGAGCAGCGGCTCGCCGCCCTGCCGCACTACGAGCGCGTGGCGCTGCCGGATGGCGTCGTGATCCACTATGCCTACGACGCCCCGCATCCGGACAAGCCGGGGGCCAACCTCAGCCAGCCCTCCGGCCTGGAGAATGCGGAAGGCATGGCCGGCATCGTCTTCCGCGACGAGATCTTCGCGGTGATGCGCGGCGCCCAGTGGCGGCGCGAGGCGCCGAGCTTCGGCGTGCCGGTGGGCGCGCGGCATGTCTCCATCCTGGTGGAGCTGCCTTCGGACCATCCGGTGCAGGCGGAAGGCTATCGCGAGTTCCTGCGCTACCGCGGCGGCGCGCAGGCGCAGGTGCGGCTGGCCGATCTCGCCCCCCTCATCGCCGAGCACCAGCCGGGCTGGCTGAGGGAGATCCTGGCCGGCAGTTCGCCCTCCGCCGCCCTGGTGGCCGAGGCGCAGCAGGAGATGGGGGAGCTGCTGCGGAGCCTGGGCGTCGCGCGCCGCCGCCCGCCCCGCCCGCGCACGGAGGACATGCCGCCCCCCGCGACGCCGGTGGCGCCGCCGGCCGCTCGCCCGGTGGTGATCGAGACCGCGCCCGCCCTGTTCCTGCTGCGCGGTGCCGCCGAGGTGGCCGATGCCGGGCTGACCTTCCGCGCCGCCTGCTACTATCCGGAAAGCCACCAGCTCCACATCAACCTGACCTATCCGGCGGTGGCGGTGATGGCCTCCATGCTGACCGGCAGCGAGGACAGCGAGGAGGTCGCCCCGGCGGTGCAGGCCGCCGCGACCGAGATCGCCGAGCGCAGCATGGTCATGCGGGTGGCACGCGCACTGGTCCATGGGCTGGCCAAGCGCGGGCGCCCGCGCGAATGGAACGATGGGCAGTTGCGGGTGCTGCTGTCCGCGGAAAGCCTGACGTTGGCGGCCGACGATGTGCATGCCGGCTTCACCGAGGCGCAGGAGAGCTTCCGCCAGAGCGTGCTGGCCGTCCCCATGGCGGAATAGCGATCCGTACCGGTCCCCGGGGATATCCCCGGGGGCACCGAGGGTCTGGCCGGACCTGCCGTGCCAGTTCAGTGATGCTGCTCAGTGGTGCTGCTCAGTGATGCTGCGTCCCGTGCTCCGCGTTCCGGCGCCGGGTTTCCGCGGCCTTCTTCGCGGAGGCGGAGCGCTCGCTGGCCGGGCGGGAGGCCGAGGCTTCGCCGCCCAGATGGCCGCCCTTGTGCGACGGTTCATGCGAGACGGCGTGGCCACGCCCCGAACCGCTCTTCTTGCCGCCGCCATCCTGCTTGTTCACCGTGGCCCAGGCCCGCGCCTCGGCCTCCTTCTCCGGTACGCCGCGGTGCTCGTAGCTCTCCTCGATATGTTCGGCTTGGCGCTTCTGCTTGTCCGTATAGGCGTCCCTGCCGCCACGTCCCGTTGCCATCCCGCATCTCCCTGCATCCGGCGGCCCGATGAGCTCCACCCGGCGGGGAAACGTGCCGGCGGCCGGATGGCTGCGCCTCCCGCGCAGGCGGCGATCCCGTCCGGGCCGCCCGGCGGCCGGAAGCCGTTCAGGCCGGGGCCCGCGCCCCGATGCGTTCCGCCGCCAGCCTTTGCCGCAGCCAGGCGGCGGCGGGGCCGGAGGGGCGCTGCTTGTGCCAGACCATCTCCAGCGCCACGGGCCAGTCGCCGCGATCGAACTGGAGCTCCGGCGTGACGAGGTCCGGCGCCGCCGGGGAGGCGGCGATCACGTGGTCGGAGGCGAAGGCCCAGCCGATGCCGTGCTTCACGAATTCCAGGATCACCCAGTGGCTTTCCACCCACCAGACCTCGGCAGCAACGCGGAGGCGGCTCTTCTCCCGGCTCTCGCTGCGGGTGGCGAGCATGATCTGGCGGTGGCGCTTCAGCTCCTCCCATTCCACCCGCTCCTTGGCCAGCGGGTGGTCGCGGCCGCAGACCAGCTTCAGCGGCACCCAGCCCAGCGTGTGGAAGCCCAGTTCGGTCGGCAGCACCTCCGGCCGCCACTGGATGCCGAGATCGGCCTTTCCCTCCTGCACGAGCTGGCTGACATCCTCCATCAGCGAGAACAGGATCTCCAGCTCCACGGAAGGGAAATGCCGGGCGAAGTCGGCGAAGAGGCTGCCGAGCGCGTTTTCCGGATAGAGCTCGTCGATGGCCAGGACCAGCCGGTCCTCCACCGCTTCCTCCAGGCTGCGTGCCACGCCGATCAGGTGCTCCCGACGTTCCAGCACCACCCGCGCCTCCTGCAGCAGCCGCTGCCCGGCGCGGGTCAGGCTCGGGTTGCGGCCCTCTCGGCGGAAGAGTTCCAGCCCGAGATCTGTTTCCAGATTGGCGACATGGGTGCTGACCACCGACTGCGCCCGGCGCAGCTTCCGGGCGGCGGCGGAGAAGGAGCCGGTCTCGGCGGCGGCCACGAAGGCCTGGAGTTGGTCGAGGGAAACACTCATGGCTGCAACCTATCGTCCAGAACGATGGCATCCAACTTTGCCATGGCAGGAAAGGCGATAGAAACCCCGCAACAACGCCAGTCGCACAAAAGGGTCCTCCATGCGCAGCACAGCGGATCGCATCCGTCACACCATCCTGTTCGAGATTGTCGGTCTCGCCCTGGTCCTGCCGCTGGGCTCGTGGCTCTTCGGCCTGTCGGTCGAGAAGATGGGGGTCATCGGCGTCGGCAGCGTCTTCGCGGCCGCGCTCTGGAACTATCTCTACAACCTGGGCTTCGACCGGGCGATGCTGGCCCTGCGGGGCCGGGTGGAGAAGACGCTGCCGCTGCGCGTCCTGCACGCCATCCTGTTCGAGGCCGGGCTGCTGGTGGCGCTGCTGCCGGCCATCGCCTGGTATCTCGGGATCAGCCTGGTGGAGGCCTTCGTCATGGATATCGCGATCGCGGGCTTCTATGTGGCCTATGCCTTCGTCTTCAATCTCGCCTATGACCGCATCTTCCCGATCCCGGAGCGGCGGGCGCAGGCAACGGGCCAGCCGGCCCGGGCCTGATCCTCTTCTCCCGGGGCGATCCGCTCCATTCCTCCAAGGCCGGTGACATGCGGCAGGCCCTCCATACGCTCCTGGTCGAGACCCCCGGCGCCGGGCTGGTCGAGATCACCGCCGCCATCCGCCGCTGGGTGGCGGGCCAGGGGATCGGGACCGGGCTTCTCACCCTCTGGTGCCGGCACACCTCCGCTTCGCTGCTGGTGCAGGAGAATGCCTCGCCCGATGCGCGGGAAGACCTGGAGGCCTTCTTCCGGCGGATCGCGCCCGAGGCGCGGGGCCTGTACCGGCATGACGACGAGGGGCCCGACGACATGCCGGCGCATCTGCGCGCCGCGCTGACGCAGACCCAGCTTTCCGTGCCGGTCGCCGATGGGCGGCCGGTCCTGGGCACCTGGCAGGGGATCTACCTGTTCGAGCACCGCGCGGCGCCGCACCGGCGGGAGATGGTGCTGCACCTGATCGGGGAGTGAGCCCCGGCCGCCGGCGGCGATGGTCCGGGGCCGGTGTCACGCCCGCCGGGCGGCGCGGGCCAACCCGGCCCGGATCAGCGCCACATTGCCGTCGGCCCGCCGCCCGTCCGGCAGATCCGTCCCGTCCTCCAGGCCCAGCCGGGCCATCAGCCCCAGCTCGGCGGCGAGGTCGAAGCAGGGCCAGACGGAACGTCCTTCACCGTGCAGCTGGCGCTCCGCCCCATGCCCCGCGGCGTCCAGCCGGCCCAGGATGGCTTTCGCCAGCGGCACGGCCTGGTCCGGCGGCAGGTCCGGGACCTCGACCAGCACCCGCCGGCAGCCCCGGTCCAGCGCCAGGAAGCGCTCCGCGTCCTGGACCGAGGCCAGCCCCGCCTCCACCCCGATGCCCGAGGCATGCAGGGCATCGATCACCGCCGGGGCGTCGGGTTCGGAGAGGTTGACGGAAGCCTCCTCGGGACGGCCCTCGCCCAGCAGCGCCCAGGAGGCGATCATGGCGCGCCGGCGGGCATCGTCGCCCATGATCCAGCCGCCGGTGGAGACCGAAACCGGCAGGCCGGACAGCCGCGCCGCCATCACCGCGCCGCGGATGACCTCGGGGGCCAGGCTCTCCACCAGCCGGGCGTTGCGCGGATGCAGGTGCAGCGCCACGGCCCCCGCCTCGGCGCAGGCGGCGGCATCGCGGGCCACCTCCGCCTCGCTGAGCGGCAGGCCAGGATGGAAGCAGGCCGGGCGGGCTCCGTTCAGGCAGGCCTGGACCCGCATCAGCCGCGCCCCAGCAGGCGTCCGGCCCGCTGCTTCCAGCCTGCGAGGCGCCGGCTCATCCGCCCTTCCAGCTCCTCCACCTTTCCCACGGCACCGGGCCAGCGCCCGGCCAGCCTGTCCCAGCCCCGCGCCGCCCAGCCGTGCTGGTCGCGCAGCACGAAGAGGCCCAGCGCCAGGAACAGGAAGCCCTGCAGGAAAGGCAGGACGCAGCCCAGGACGCCCAGGCCGAGAAGGCTCCATCCCGTCGCCTTGCGCGCCGCGCTCGGCCGCAGAACCACCATGTCTCGCCTCCTGATCCGCACGGGGCCACCCGCCTTCCGGGCGCTCCGAGGCAGCCCAGTTGGTGCCGAAGCGCCATCCTGCAATGGCAGCGGGGCACTGCCCCGCCGCCAAAGGGCGGCTCAGTGGCCGGCCATGGACAGCGGCGGCTGCACGTCGTCGGGGATCGGGTTGACGAAGGGCGTTTCCGCCAGCCGGGCCCGGTGGTCGGCCTTGGCCTTCTCGATCAGCCCGGGGTCGCGCAGCGCATCCAGGGCGGTGCCGGCCATGACCTTGGCCACGTGCTCCAGGCCCTTATGCGCCGCCGGGGTCTTGCCCTGGGCGGTGAGCTGCCAGGAATGCCCCGGCGTGCCCACGGCATAGGTGGCGCCGCGTGCCTGCACCGTCGGCACCACCCAGCTCACCGTGCCCACATCGGTGGAGCCGAAGCTCTTGGGCTCCGGCGCATCGAGCGGCACGATGCGCTCGCACAGCGCCTCGCCGGGGATCGGCGGAATGCCGGCGCGGCGGTAGGTGGCGTCGATCTCCTCCGCGGTCAGGGTCTTCTGGATCTCGCGCGCGAAGGCCTTGTCCGCCTCGTCGAAGCGCGGCGGGCCGAGGCGCTCGTAATTGGCGTTCATCGCCTGTTCCAGCGGCGTGTTGCCGACGAGGTTCGCGTCGGCGCTCAGCACCTGGTGCGAGACCGTGGTCTCGGTCATCAGCGCGGCGCCCTCGGCGATCTTCTTCACGCGGGCGACCAGGGCCTGCATCTCCGGCAAGGTCTTGCCGCGCACGAGGTAGCGCACGCGCGCCCTGCCCTGCACCACGTTCGGCGCGATGCCGCCGGCGTCCTGGAGCGCGTAGTGCACGCGCGCGCCGTCCGGCATGTGCTCGCGCATGTAGTTCACGCCGACATTCATCAGCTCCACCGCGTCGAGCGCCGAGCGGCCCAGCTCCGGCGCGGCGGCGGCGTGGGAGGAGCGGCCGGTGAAGGTGAAGTCCATCTCCATGCAGGCCAGCGAGACCGGCTTGGTCACCCCGGAAAACGGCGCCGGGTGCCAGCAGATGGCGATGTCCACGTCGTCGAAGGCGCCCTCGCGCACCATGAAGCCCTTGGCGGAGCCGCCTTCCTCGGCCGGGCAGCCGTAGTAGCGCACGCGGCCCCTGATGCCGTTCTCCGCCAGCCAGTCCTTCACCGCCGTGGCGGCGAGGAGCGAGGCGGCGCCCAGCAGGTTGTGGCCGCAGCCATGGCCCTTGCCTTCCTGGCCGTCGACCGGGCGCGGCTCGGCCAAACCGGCCTCCTGGCTCAGCCCGGGCAGCGCGTCGTACTCGCCCAGGATGGCGATCACCGGCCCGCCCTCGCCCGCCTCGCCCATCACCGCAGTCGGGATGCCCGCGACACCCTTCGTGATGCGGAAGCCCTGCCGCTCCAGCATCCCGGCATGGGCGGCGGCGGAGCGCTGCTCGGCATAGTTCAGCTCGGGCGTGCCCCAGACGCGGTCGCTCAGCTCGGCGAATTCCTCGCGCTTCGCCTCGACCAGCCGCCAGATGTCCTCGCCGTTCTGCATGAGCCTGCCACCATTCCATGAACCCGGGGTTGCGGGGCCCCGGCGTTGCGTTCGAAGAGGGCGCAATCTGCGCCCTTCGCGCCGCCGGGAGAAGAGGGGGAAGCCAGGCGGTGGCAGCTTGTCCCGAGGGGCGGCGGCCAAGGCCCCGAACGAGCGGTGGCGGCGCGAAAATGGAGCAGTGTCGCGAGGCAGGCACACCGCGTCTTTGCGCAGGATCAAGAAAACGCCACAAAAATCAGTTGTCCACAGGAAGAGCGGCAGTAATACCCATACTGCATGGTAAACATGCTTCACGGCCATGGAGAACTTCGGAAGTCATGTTGACCAATCCCGCCACGGGGTCAGCATGGCCCTGGCTGAACAAGACCGGGAGTCTTTCATGCTTCTCTCATCGCCGGCAGAACCGACCTCGAACCGAAAACTCGCCTTTCTTGCCTTCGCACTGATCGTCTATGGCGCCATCCTGATGCTGCCGACGCCCGCCGGCCTCACCGCCTCCGGGCAGGTGGCGCTCGGGCTGCTGGCGCTGGTGATCATCCTCTGGATCAGCGAATGCGTCTCGCCCGCCGCGAGTGCCATCGTGCTGACCGGCATGGCCGTGCTGGGGCTGATGGGGCATCCGCTGACCGAGGGCGGCGCGCCCATGACCTCCTCCAGCGCCCTCGCGGTGATGCTGACCGGATACTCGTCCTCCGCCGTGCTGCTGGTGGCGGGCGCGCTGTTCCTGGCGGTGGCGCTGAAGCTCACCGGCCTCGACCGCCGCGTCGCGTTGCTCGTCATGTCGAAGGTCGGCATCTCGCCTGCGCGGCTGATCATCGGCGCGATGATCGTGGGCTTCGTGCTGGCGCTGTTCATCCCCTCCGCCACCGCCCGCGTCGGCGCGGTGATCCCGATCATGGTGGGCATCGTCACCGCGCTTGGCCTGCCGGTGGCGAGCAGCCTGGGCGCCACGCTGATGATCGTCACCGCCATGATCTGCTCGGTCTTCAACATGGGCATCAAGACCGGCGCGGCGCAGAACCTGATCAGCCTGAGCTTCATGCAGGGCAGCTTCGGGGTGAACATCTCCTGGGGCCAGTGGTTCATCACCGCCCTGCCCTTCACCCTCGGCATGTGCGTGACGATGTTTGTCGTGGCGCTGCTGATCCTCCGGCCGCAGGTGCCCGAGGCTGGCGAGGCGCAGCGGCGGCTGCAGGCGGAGCTGGACGAGCTGGGCCCGGTGAGCCCCGCCGAGAAGCGGCTGATGCTGGTGGCGCTGCTGCTGCTCGTCCTCTGGTCCACCGAGGGCTGGCTGCATCCCCTCGACACCACCACCACCACGCAGCTCGGCATCGCCCTGCTGCTGATGCCGCGCATCGGCGTGATGAACTGGTCGCAGGCGGAGAAGCTGGTGCCCTGGGGCACGGTGGTGCTCTTCGCGGCGGGCATCTCGCTGGGCATCCTGCTGTCCCGCACCGGCGCCGCCGCCTGGCTGGCGGGGGTCACGCTCGGGCAGCTCGGCCTGGGCGGCATGGCCGTGGCCAATGTGGTGCTGGCGCTCTCGGTCTTCTCCGTCGTGCTGCACCTGGGCTTCGCCTCGGCGACCGGGCTGGCCAGCACGCTGATCCCGATCATGATCGCCTTCACCCAGACCCTGCCCTTCGGCCCGCAGGCGGCCTTCGGCATCGTGCTGATCCAGAGCTTCGTCGTGTCCTTCGGCTTCATCCTGCCGACCAACGCGCCGCAGAACATGCTCTGCTACGGCACCGGCGCCTTCAGCACGATCCAGTTCGCCAAGGTCGGCGTGGTGATGACCGTGGTGGGGCTCGCGCTGATCTGGCTGCTGTCCGTCACCCTCTGGCCGATGATGGGAGTGCTGTAGGATGCGCAAGGTCGGGATCATCGGCGCAGGGCTGGTCGGCGCCGCGGCGGGCTACCTCCTCGCCATCACGCCCGGGGTGCGGGAGATCGTGCTGGTCGATCTCGACCAGGCCCGCGCTCGCTCCGAGGCACAGGACATCGCCCATGCCGCCGCCTTCGGCGGCACGGCGCAGATCCGCGCGGGGGACTATGCCGACCTCGCCGGGGCGCAGGTGGTGGTGATCACCGCCGGCACCAGCCTGAAGCCGGGGCAGACGCGGCTGGACCTGCTTGCCGCCAATGTGCATGTCGTCTCGGCGGTGCTGGAGCGGGTCCTGAGGGTGGCACCGGAGACGGTGCTGCTCTTCGCCACCAACCCGGTGGACGTGATGCCCGCCATCGCGGTACGGCGCTTCGGCGTGCCGAAGGGCCGTGCCATCGGCACCGGCTGCGCGCTGGATTCCGCCCGCTTCCGCGACCGGCTGGCGCAGCATCTCGGCGTCTCGCCCGGCTCCGTACATGCCAATGTCCTGGGCGAGCACGGCGATTCCGAGGTTCTGCACTGGAGCGGCGCGCATGTGGCCGGAATGCCGCTGACGCTTTTCGCCGAGAAGCTGGGCCATCCCATCCCGCCCGAGGTGCAGGCCACCATCGCGCAGGAGGTCCGCACCTCCGCCTACCGCATCAAGGAAGGCAAGGGCGTGTCGAATTTCGGCATCGGCGGCTGCATCGCGCGCCTCACCCGCGCGCTGCTGAACGACGAGCATGTGCTGTTCAGCGTCTCGACCTTCATGGACGAGGTTCTGGGCGTGCCGGAGACCTGCATCTCGCTGCCGCATGTCCTGGGCGCGCAGGGGGCCTCGGCGCCGCTGCTGCCGCCACTGGATGCGCGGGAGAACCAGGAGCTCCGCCACAGCGCCGGGGTCCTGCACGACGCCATCCGGCACGGGCTGGCCGCCGCCGGCTGATCGTCCCGCGCCGCGCTTCACGCCCAGGGGGAAAGGCCCTGCCTGGCCTACGGCGTCGAGGCAGCGCCTCGACCCCCCGATACCCCCCATCCGCCAGGAACCTGGTCAAACGTATGGGCTTGACCCTGGACCTCCCGCTCGCTGCCGCTTTCTGACGCCGGATCGCGCCGGAGGGCCATGCCCTCCGGCGCGGTCAGGGTGTTCCACGCGTTTCCGGAGCCCCGCCTGTCCGCCCGGCCCCCGGAACCGGGCCACAGGGCGGCGGTCACCACGGACGCCAGCACAGGGGGTCCAGGGCGCGCAGCGTCCTGGCGGAGTGGGGGTTCCGGGGCGAGAGGCAGCGCCTCTCCCCCGGGGGCCGGCCACCGGCGCCACGCGGGACGTCTTGCCGGCAGGCCAGGAGCGAACCGCGGCGTGGCGGTCAGAAGCGGTAGCGGATGCCGGCGCCGACGATCCAGGGGTCGAGGTCCGCGCGGGCCATGATGGCGCCGCTGTTCACCGAGACGCGGGGATCGAGGAACAGCTTCTTCGCATCGACGTTGATCACCCAGCGCGGGCTGAGTTCGTAGTCGATGCCGGCGTTCAGCGCCCAGCCCCAGGCATTCTTCACCACCACCTTGTTCACCGGCGCGCTGAGGCTGCCGCCCTCGCCGTAGAAGACCGAGTAGTTCACGCCGACGCCGATATAGGGGCTGAAGCGGGAAGCCGGCAGCGGGTGGAACTGCGCCGTGACGGTCGGCGGCAGGATCCAGGCATGGCCAAGATCCAGGCCGCCGATGGCGGAGCCGCGCACGGACAGGTCATGCCGGGTGGTCGCGGCGATCGCGTTCACCGAGAAATAGGGCGTGAAGAAGTAGCTCAGATCGAGCTGCGGCGAGGCACTGTTGCTCGCATCCGGCTTGCCGCCGATCGCGTCCACATGGCCGCCCTTCTCCGGCAGGACGCCGATGGCGCCGAAGCCCAGGACCAGGTCGCCGGCCTGCTTGCCGCGCACCGGCTCCTGCTGCGCCAGGGCCGGCGTGGCCATCAGGCCCGCCGCCATCGCCACGGCCGAAACCATCCGAAAGGTCTTGTTCATCGTCTCTCTCGCATCGAAGCGGCGCAGTCACCGCATGAGTGTGTTCATAGGCGGGGGCGGCGCGGCATTCCTTGATCTGGATCACACCGCGGCGGAATGCCGCTTCGCACCGGGCGCGAGATAGGCGTCGAAGCAGGCCGCGACCTGCCGCACGAAGCGCCGCCCGGCGGGCAGCACCTCCAGCCGCGCACCCTCCCGCCGCACGAGGCCGTTGCAGCAGAGCGGCAGCATCCGCTCCAGCCCTTCGTCGAGGATGGCGCGCATCCCCGGCTCCGACTCCGCCTGCGCGTCGATGTCGAGGGCGAAGTCGCACATCAGGCGCTCGATCAGCGCGGCGCGCTGCCTGTCCTCCCGCGTCGCCGCCACGCCGCGCACGACCGGCAGGTGGCCAGCCTGGACCTGCTCGCGGTAGCGGCGCTCATCCGTCTCGTTCTGCGCATGGCCGCCCGGCAGGCTGCCGATCGCGGAAGGGCCGAGGCCCAGCAGCACCGGCGCGCGGTCGGTGGTGTAGCCCTGGAAGTTGCGGCGCAGGCTGCCCTCCCGCGCCGCCTGCGTGAGAGGGTCCCCGGGCAGGGCGAAGTGGTCCAGGCCCAGCGCCTCGTAGCCCATCCGCCGCAGCACCGCCTCGGCACGTTCCGCCTGCCCCAGCCGCGCGACCACGCCGGGCAGCAGCGTGGCGTCGATCGCCTGCTGGTGCGGCCGCATCCAGGGCACATGCGCGTAGCCGAAGACCGCGACCCGGTCAGCGCGGAGCCAGGCGGCGAAGCGGGCGCTGGCCTCCACATGCGCGATGGTCTGCCCCGGCAGCCCGTACATCAGGTCTAGGTTGATGCCGCCGATCCCCGCGGCGCGCAGCCACTTCATCGCGCGCGCGACCTGTTCCGCCGGCTGCGGCCGCCCGATCCTGGACTGGACCTCCGGCGCGATGTCCTGAACGCCCAGGCTTGCCCGGTTGAAGCCCATCCCGGCCAGGGCGCCGGCCAGCGCTTCGTCCAGCAGGCGCGGGTCGAGCTCGATCGCCAGCTCCGCATCGTCACGGATATGGAATCGCTCCCGCAGCGCCGCCAGCAGGGCGCCCAGCCCCTCCGCACCCAGGATCGAGGGGGTGCCGCCCCCCAGATGCAGGTGCGACACGCCGGCATGTGGCGGCAGCGACTCCGCCAGCAGCGCGACCTCGGCCAGAAGCGCCTCGGTATAGGCGCGGATGCGCGCCGCCGAACGGGTCGGCTTCGTGTGGCAGGCGCAGTACCAGCAGAGCTCCCGGCAGAAGGGCACGTGCACGTAGAGCGACAGCGTGTCGCCCGGCCGCACGCCCTGGCGGAGCCAGTCGCGGTAGCGGGCTTCCTCCAGCGCCCCGAACTGCGCGGCGGTGGGATAGCTGGTGTAGCGGGGCACCCTTGCCTCCGCGAGCGCGAGCAGCGCGCGGTCCTGGGAATGATCCTGGGTCAGGTGCTGGGCCATGTCGATGAAGCCGTCCATGGCGCGCCTCATGCGCCCGGGCACGCCGGCGCGCCTTGATCCAGCGCAAGGGAAGCCCCGGACCGTCATGCCCCGGAGCCATGGCGCCCCGGGGATGGCACTCCAGGTCACGAGATGCGGAGCATGGCCGATCGGGGCGCGGCCTTGATTGGTGTCAATGCCGGCCGCCGCCGCCGCCCCTATGACCGGCCCGGCAGGAGGGCCGAAGATGGTGGAGACGACACAGCCAGGGGCGCAGCTCTTCCGGCTCTGCGAGCGCTGGCAAGGGAGCCTGGACCAGCGCATCCGCGCCCTGGCCGTGGACCATGCCTCGCTGCGACAGCTCTGCGACCGGCTGGAACGGATCGCGGACCGGCTGCCGCATCTCCCGGAGATGGAGGAGAAGCAGGCCGTGAGCCGCGAGTTGCGCATCCTCGTGCCACGCCACCAGCAGCAGGAGCAGGCCCTGCTGGCCATGCTCTTTCCCGGGGCGGACGGCACGGCGCTGCGGCGCTGCGTCCTCGGCCGGATCAGGGGGCAGCACGCGCTGGACGAGCTGCATGCCAGGGACCTGGGCGGGCAACTCGATGCCGCCGTCCCCGGGGCGCTGGCCGGGGATGCCGAGGCGCTGGGCTATATGCTGCGCTGCTTCTTCGACGGCTACCGCCGCGCCCTGGCCTTCGAGGAACTGGCCATCCTGACCCTGGCGCGCGCGCGCCTCTCGCCCGCCACGGTGGCCATCCTCTCGGCCAGCCTGGAGGCCGATCCGCAGGCCTGACGGTCCGGGGCCGGCGGGACTCAGGCGGCCTCGGCGCGTTCCTCCAGCGCATCGCGGTCGCGGATGGTGACGAGGCGGCCGGCGGGCAGGTCGATCAGGCCGGCGCGCTTCAGCCGGGTCATCTGGCGGCTGACCGTCTCGATGGTCAGGCCCAGCACGTCGGCGATCTGTGCCCGGGTCAGCGGCAGGTCGAAGGTGACCGCCCGCCCGCCCCGCTCCTCCCCGGGGGCCAGATGCACCGACATGTCGAGAAGGAAGCTCGCCACCTTCTCCTCCGCCGTCTTGCGGCCGAGCAGAAGCATCCGGTTGCGGGCGTCGTCCAGCGCGGCCAGGGTGCGGCGGAGCAGCAGGCGCTCCATCCGGACATGCTCCTCCAGCGTCTCCTCGAAGGGCTTCCGGGGAAAGACGCAGAGCTGCGCATCGGTCAGGGCGGTGATCGTGTGCTCGGCGGATTCGGCGAAGGGGCGGCCCACGAAATCCGCCGGGTAGAGCAGGCCGACGATCTGTTCCCGCCCATCCGCCGTCGCCGCGCTGAGCTTGAGCACGCCGGACAGCAGGTTGGCGCAGAGCAGCGCCTCGTCCCCCGCCCAGAGCAGGGTCTGGCCCCGCTCCAGCTTCCGGTGGCGGCCGATGGCATTGAGGCTGCGCAGTTCCTCGTCGCTCAGGGAACCGCAGAGCGACTGGTCACGGACCTGGCAATCGGCACATGGACGGTGAATGGCGCAAGCCCCCCGGCTGGACCGCGGCAGTATAGCGGGGCCGGAAGGGCTTGTGAAAAGGAAGGCCCTGCCGGGAGCGCATGGCGCCCGGGCGGTCACCCCATACCGGCTCCCCAGGGGCTGGGGGCCGGCGGAAGGGGGCGGAGGCAGCGGAAGGCGGCCTTGCCGGCCGCCCCCGCCCCGTCCCGGGGATCCAGCCTCAGTGGGCCGGATGGATGTCGCTCTCGTCAGGCGGCAGGTGGAACTCCAGCCACATGCCGTTCAGCACCCCGAAGGTAACGGCCAGGCCGAGGCCCAGCACCCAGGCGAAATACCACATGGATCTTCGTCCTCAGTAGAAATGGGGATGGGCGGCGATGTCCTGGCTGGTCACCCGGCCCCAGAGCACCCGGTAGACCCAGGCGGTGTAGGCCAGCACGATCGGCAGGAAGATCACGGTCACCACCAGCATGATGAACAGGGTCCGGTGGGAGGAGGAGGCGTTCCAGACCGTCAGGCTGGAGGAGGCGTCCACCGAGCTCGGCAGGATGAAGGGGAACATCGACAAGCCCACCGTGCCGATGATGCCCAGCGTGGAGAGCGAGGAGCCGAGGAAGGCCGGCACCTCCTTGCGCCACAGGATGCCCAGCAGGGCCAGGACGGCGCCGCCGAAGCCCAGGGCGGGGGCGATCTTCATCCAGGGATAGGTGCTGTAGTTATCCAGCCAGGCGCCGGCCGCGGCGACGGTGCCGGAGCGCAGCGGGTTGGAGAAGCCGGCCGGGTCCACCACGCCGCTCGGGCGGAAGCCCATGTCGCCATAGGCGATGAAGGCGCCGCCGATGGCGAAGAGCAGGATCGAGGCCAGCGCCGCCACGGCGCCGAAGCGGCGGGCCCGGTCATGCACCGGCCCGTGCTCCAGCTTGACGCTCAGGAAGGAGGCGCCGTGCAGCACCACCATCGCCACCGAGAGCAGGCCGCAGACCAGGGTGAAGGGGGTGAAGAGGCCGAGCAGCGTGCCGTCGTAGAAGGCGCGCAGGTCGCCATCCAGCCGGAAGGGCACGCCGCGCAGCACGTTGCCCACCGCCACGCCGAAGACCAGGGCCGGGACGAAGCCGCCGATGAACAGCGCCCAGTCCCAGCGCTCCCGCCAGGCGGCGCCGGGGCGCTTGGAGCGGTACTTGAAGCCGACGGGCCGCAGGATCAGCGCCGCCAGCACCAGGAACATGGCGAGGTAGAAGCCGGAGAAGCTGACGGCGTAGACGAAGGGCCAGGCGGCGAAGATCGCGCCGCCGCCCAGGATGAACCAGACCTGGTTGCCTTCCCAGGTCGGGCCCACGGTGTTGATCACCATGCGCCGCTCCACATCCGTGCGGGCGACGAAGGGCAGCATGGCGGCGACGCCCATGTCCCAGCCGTCGGTGAGGGCGAAGCCGATGAGCAGCACGCCCATCAGCCCCCACCAGATCACCCGCAGGGTCGCATAATCGAGGGGAAATTCCATGACCCGTCCTCCTTCAGGCGGTCATCGGCGACGCGGGCAGCGTGCCGGGCTGGGGCTGCGGGTCCTCATGCCCCGCATAGGGTCCGCGGCGGACGGTGCGCAGGATCAGGCTGACCTCGATCACCGCCAGGGTGCCGTAGAGCAGGGTGAAGCCCACGAGCGTGGTCCAGAGCGCGGCGCGGGAGAGCGAGGAGACGCCGAGCGCGGTCGGCAGCACGCCCTCGATCGCCCAGGGCTGGCGGCCCATCTCGGCGATGATCCAGCCCAGTTCCACCGCCAGCCAGGGCAGCGGGATGGCCAGCACGCAGAGCCGGAGGAACCAGCGCTGGTCGAAGCGGCGCATCGAGCAGAGCACGAAGGCCGTGGCGAAGAGCGCGATCATGGCGAAGCCGATCCCGGCCATGATGCGGAAGCTCCAGAACATCAGCGGCACGCTCGGCACGGTGTCCCAGGCCGCCTGTTCGACCTGCGCCGGCGTCGCCTGGCGGGGGTCGTCCACATAGCGCTTCAGCAGCAGCCCGTAGCCCAGGTCACGCCCGTGCTGGGCGAAGACCGCGCGGGCCGCGGCGTCCTTCGGATCCTGCTTCAGCACCTGCACGGCGCCATAGGCGATCTGGCCGGAGGCGATGCGCTCCTGCGCCAGCAGCACCAGCTCCGACATGCCCGTCACCTGCTTGTCCAGGCTGCGGGTGGCGATCAGCCCCAGCACCCAGGGGATCTGCACGGAATAGTCGGTGCGGCGCTCGGCGAAGTTCGGCATGCCGAAGAGGGTGAGCCCGGCGGGCGATGCCTCGGTGTGCCAGGCGGCCTCGATGGCGGCCAGCTTCATCTTCTGGTTGTCGGTGAGCGCGTAGCCGGACTCGTCGCCCAGCACCACGACCGAGAGCGAGGAGGCGAGGCCGAAGGCCGCCGCCACCGCCATGGAGCGCCGCGCGAATCCGGCATGCCGGTTGCGCAGCAGGTAGAAGGCGGAGATGCCCAGCACCGCCACCGAGGCGATGACATAGCCGGCGGAAACGGTGTGGACGAACTTGGCCTGCGCGATCGGGTTGAGGAGCACGGACATGAAGTCCACGACCTCCATGCGCATGGTCTCCGGGTTGAAGGCCGCGCCGACCGGGTTCTGCATCCAGCCGTTGGCGATCAGGATCCACAGCGCCGAGAGGTTGGTGCCCAGCGCCACCATGAAGGTGACGAAGAGGTGCCCGATCCGGCTCAGCCGGTCCCAGCCGAAGAACATCAGCCCGACGAAGGTGGCCTCCAGGAAGAAGGCCATCAGCCCCTCGATCGCCAGCGGGGCGCCGAAGATGTCGCCCACATAGTGCGAGAAGTAGGACCAGTTCGTGCCGAACTGGAACTCCATCGTCAGCCCGGTGGCGACGCCGAGCACGAAGTTGATGCCGAAGATCGTGCCCCAGAACTGCGTGATGGTGCGCCAGATGGGACGCCCGGTCATCACGTAGACGCTCTCCATGATGACCAGCATGAAGGAGAGGCCCAGCGTCAGGGGCACGAAGAGGAAGTGGTACAGCGCGGTCAGCGCGAACTGCAGTCGCGATAGGTCGACGACACCCGGATCCATGGCTTGCTCCGCCGTTTGGGCGCCGCGCCCGGCCCGGACTCCGCCAGGAGCCGCAAGGGGCGGCACGGTTCGCCTCATGCGGCTCCCTAGGCCGGTGCGGGGCATACCCGCCTTGACCTTGATCAAGGCTCCGCGAGCGGCGCCATGCGAGACCGCCGCCATGCCGCACCCCGCCCCCGACAGGCAGAGCGCCACCCGCCGCCGCGCCTGGCTCCGCGCCGCCAGCCGCGAAGGCGGCCGCTGGAACGCCCTCGCCGCCTTGCTCCTCTGCCTCGACGGCCTTGCCGCCATCGGCTTCGCCGCCGCGCTGGCGGGCGGGCTGGTGTCGCTGCCGCGTGGCCTCGCCGCCGCCGCGCCCTGGCTGCTGCTGGGCCTTGGCGCGGCGCTGGGGCGCGGGCTGCTCGCCCGGCTCTCGCTGCAGGCCGGGGCGCGGGCGGCGCGGCGGGCCAAGACGGCTCTGCGGCGGCGCGTCGTGGTGGCGAGCCTCGCCATCCCCGCCGGAGAGCGCCCGGCCAGCGGCGCCCTGCTGAACGCGGCGGTGGACGAGGTGGAGACGCTGGACGGCTACCTCGCCCGCTTCCTGCCCGCGCGCCACGCGGCGGCGCTGGTGCCCTTCCTGGTCCTGCTCGCCGCCGCCTGGGCCAGCCCGGTCAGCGCGGGCATCCTCCTGCTCACCCTGCCGCCCTTCATCCTCGCCCTGGCCCTGGCCGGCGGCGCCGCGGCGGATGCGCAGCGGCGGCAGTTCTCCGCCCTGTCACGCCTGTCGGAGCTCTTCGCCGACCGGGTGCGGGCGCTGCCGGTGCTGCTGGCCTTCGGCGCGGAGGAGCGCGAGGCCACGCGCCTCGGCACCGCCGCCGAGGAGCTGCGCCGCCGCACCGTGGGCGTGCTGCGCGTCGCCTTCCTGTCCTCCGGCGCGCTGGAGTTCTTTGCCGCCCTCTCGGTGGCACTGGTCGCGGTCTATGCGGGCTTCAACCTGCTCGGCCTGCTGCCGGTGAAGGTGCCGGGAACGCTGACCCTGGCGGAAGCCTTCTTCGTCCTGGCCTTGGCGCCGGAATTCTACGCCCCGATGCGCCGCCTTGCCGCCGCCTATCACGAGAAGCAGGCCGCCGAGGTCGCCGCCGACCGGCTTTCGGCGCTGGAGGCCATGGCGAAGGCCCCGGCCGCCCAGGCCGCGCCGCTGCGCCAGGCTCCGGCGATCCGCTTCCGGGATGTCACGGTCCGTTATCCCGGCGAGGACCGGCCGGCCCTGTCCGGCTTCAGCCTGGACATTGCCCCCGGCGAGACGGTGGCGCTGCTCGGGCCGAGCGGCGCGGGCAAGAGCACGGTGCTGAACCTGCTGCTGGGCCTGGCGCCGCTGAGCGAGGGGGAGGTGCTGGTGGACGGGCTCGCTTTGTCGGAGGCGGGCTCCTTCGCACCCTCGGTGGCCTGGATGGGGCAGGCGCCGCTGATCGTGCCGGGCAGCCTGGCCGAAAACATCGCCCTGTCGCGCCCCGGCGTGCCGGTGCCGGAACTGGTGCCCGCCATCACCACGGCGGCGGAACAGGCCGGACTCGGCATGCTGCTGGCCCGGCGCGAGGGCGGGCCGGCGGCGCGGCTGGACGAGCGCGGCAGTGGCCTTTCCGGCGGCGAGCGGCGGCGCATCGCCCTGGCCCGCGCCCTGCTGAAGCCGGCACCGGTGCTGCTGCTGGACGAGCCCACCGCGCATCTCGACGCTGCCTCGGAGGCGGCGCTGATCGAGACCATCCGGCGCGCCACCGCAAAGGGCGGCCGCACCACCCTGATCGCCACCCATTCCGGGCGCCTGGCGGCCGTCGCCGACCGCGTCCTGCGCCTGAGCTGAGCCCGCCATGACCAAGCTCCACGCCCTGCCGCCAGGCGATGCCGCCGTACCGGCCCCCAGGGCCGCGCCCCCTGCCCCGGCGCCAGTCCCGCCCGTCGCGGGCAGCCCGCTCCGCGCGATCCTTGGCGCGGAATGCCGGCGCCAGCGGCCCCGGCTGTTGCTGGCCGGCTTCCTCGCCGCCCTGGTCGCGGCCGCCTCGGTGACGCTGCTGGGCCTGTCCGGCTGGTTCATCACCGCCGCCGCCCTGGCCGGGCTGGGCGGGCCGGCGGTGGCGCAGGGCTTCAACTACATGCTGCCCAGCGCCGCCATACGCCTGCTTGCCATTCTGCGCACCGGCGGCCGCTATGGCGAAAGGCTGGTCGGGCACGATGCCGCGCTGCGTGCCCTGGCGCGCTTGCGTCCGGCCCTGTTCCGCGCCCTGGCCGCCTCGCCCCCCGCCACCGCCCTGGCACTGTCCACCGGAGAGGCCACGGCGCGCGTGGTGGGCGACGTGGATGCGCTGGAGGCCGACCTGGTGCGCCGTTCCGCGCGCTGGGGGCTCTGGGCCTCGCTGCTTTCCGGCACGGCGCTGCTGCTGTTGGCCGGGACCGGCCCCGCCCTGGCGGCGGCCCTGGTGCTGGGCCTGACCGTCGCCGCCGCGCGGCGGCTGGCCACGCATCTGGCGGAACGCGGGCGGGAGGCCCAGCGCGCGGCCGGCGGGCTGAAGGAGGAGCTGGCCACCCTGCTGGCCGCAGCCACGGAACTGCGCGCGCATGGGCTGGAGGACTGGGCCGCCGAGCGGATCGCCCGACGTGGCGCGGCGCTGGGCGCGGCGCAGCAGCGTGCCGCTGCCGGGGCGGGGTGGTTCGAGCTGCTCCAGGCCGGGGCGACCGGAACGGCCGCCGTCGCCGCCCTGACCCTGGCGGGGTCCGGCGACATGCCCGTGGGCGACCTGCCGATGGCGGCCCTGGCGGCGCTGGGCGCGGCGATGGTGGTCGATGGCGCGGCGGGTTTCGTCCGCGGGCTGGAACGCCAGGGCAGCGTCGCCGAGGCGGAGGCCCGGCTCGACGCGATGCTGGCCCCCGCCGGGGAAGAAGCCCCGGCGGGCCGCGTCCTGGCCTATCCGCCCTCGATCCGCTTCGCTGGGCAGGCTCTGGTGCTGCTGCCCCCCGGCTGCGTCGCCGGGATCACCGGTCCCTCCGGCTGCGGCAAGACCACGCTGCTGGAGACCCTGCTGCGCCTGCGCGACCCGGAGCCGGGCCGGATCTTCCTGGGCGGCGTCGATCTGGCGGAGCTGGATGCCGCGACCGCCCGGCGCTGCTTCTCGCTGCTGCCGCAGGATGCGGCGCTCCTGGCCGGCAGCGTGCGGGACAACCTGCTGCTTGCCGATCCGGAGGCGGAGGAGGCGCGGCTCTGGCAGGCGCTGCACGATGCCGGGCTGGACGAGCGCGTGGCGCGGCTTCCCGGCGGGCTCGATGGCTGGTTGGGGGAGAACGGGGCCCGGCTGTCGGGCGGCGAGCGGCGCCGCCTGGGCCTGGCCCGCGCGCTGCTGCGGCCGGCGCCCTGGCTGCTGCTGGACGAGCCCACCGAGGGGCTGGACTCGGATACCGAGGCGCTGGTCCTGCGGCGGCTGGCGGCCCGCCTCGCCCGGGATGGGCAGGGCGCGCTGATCGTCACGCACCGGCCAGCCCCGCTGGCCCTGTGCCGGAGAATCATCCCGCTCGGCAGCTCCCCCGGAACTCCGGCTGCGGCAGGGCGTCCGGGCCTGCCGCTCTGACGGCTCCGGGGCCTGGGTCCTGGCCGGCGTGCCAGGTGACGATGCCCACGGGACGATACCCACAGGGGGGTGACAGAGGCAGGACTTGCAGCCGGATGGACTGCTGCCGCGCCCCTGTCCCAGCCGTCATCAATCCTCCAGATGGTGTGTCATTTCCACCATGGTCCACCAGGAAATCCGGGGGCCGGGCGTGTCCCACGCCGAATAACTTCCCTTTCGCCTGTCCTGCCACTAAGAGGCGCTCGCAATTCGGGATGGAACCCTCCGCCCGCCCCCCCCAAAATCAGAGACCTCTCCCATGGCGCATCCCGCCCGACATGCGTTTCGGCCCCTGCTGCGCCTTCTCGGCACGACCGCCTTGGTCCCGGTGGCCCTTGCCGTCTGCGCCCCGGTTGCGATGGCCCAGACGGGCCAGAGCCAGGCCGGTGACGGCAGTGCCAGCGGCACGACCGTCCTGCCGACGGTGAGCGTGCAGGGCGCCAGCCAGAACCCGCTGGCGCCGGTGGACGGCTATGTCGCCACGCGCAACCTCGCCGGCAGCAAGACCGACACGCCACTGGTGGAGGTGCCGCAATCCGTCTCGGTGGTGACGCGCGACGCGATCGACCAGCGGCAGGCGCAGAATCTCGGCGAGGCGCTGCGCTATTCCGCCGGCATCCGGCCGGAGCAGTACGGCTTCGACTCCCGCGCCGACTGGGTGCAGATCCGCGGCTTCGAGGCGACCGACACCAGCCAGTTCCTGAACGGGCTGCGCTTCAACCCGGGCTATACGGCCGGTGTCTTCGAGACCTATGGGCTGGAGCGCTACGAGATCCTGCGCGGCCCCTCCTCCGTGCTCTACGGCCAGATGGCGCCGGGCGGGCTGATCAACATGGTGCAGCGCCACCCGACCGACACGGCGCGGGGCGAGGTGCGGCTGACCGCCGGCACGCAGAACATCCGGCAGCTCGCCTTCAACACCAGCGGCCCGCTGACGGCGGACGGGACGTGGAGCTACGCCCTCACCGGCGTCGGGCGGCTGGCCGACCTGGACGTGCAGAACAGCGACAACGACCGGCTCTTCCTGGCCCCGGCGCTGACCTGGAGGCCCACCGGGGACACCCGCTTCACGCTGCTGCCCTACTACCAGCGCGACAGGACCATCGGCGCCCAGTTCCTGCCCTATCTCGGCACCGTGCAGCGCAGCGCCTTCGGCCGCGTCTCGCGCAGCCTGAACCTGGGCGAGGACGGCTTCGACAAGTACGACCGCACGCAGTACGGCATCGGGTACGAGTTCGAGCACCGCTTCAACGACGTCTTCTCCTTCACCCAGAACGCCCGCTACGCGCATGTCGGCGTGAACTGGAAGCAGGTCTATGGCGGCGGCCTCCTCGCCGGCAGCGAGCGGCTGCTGAACCGCTACGCCTATGACGAGCAGTACAGCTTCGACACCTTCCAGGTGGACAACCGCGGCCAGGCGCGCTTCGACACCGGCCCGCTGCAGCACACGCTGCTCGGCGGCTTCGACTACCAGCACACCAGCTACAAGAGCGTGGCGGCCTTCGCCACCGCCAGCCCGCTCGACCTCTACGCGCCCGTCTATGGCAGCGGCATCCCGAACCTGGGCAGCCCCTACCAGAACCGGCTGCAGGGCATCGACCAGTACGGCCTCTATGGCCAGGACCAGATCCGCTACGGGCGCTTCGTGGCGACGCTGGGGGTCCGGCACGACTGGGTGGACACGAACACCAAGAACCGCGCCTACGGCTTCACCAGCGAGAGCAAGGAGGACACCGACACCACCTGGAGGGCGGGCATCACCTACCTCGCCGAGAACGGCCTCGCGCCCTATTTCTCCTACAGCACCTCCTTCCTGCCGCAGGCGGGCAGCTTTTCCCCGGCGCGCGGCAACGGCACCTTCGATCCCACGACCGGCGAGCAGTACGAGGTGGGCATCAAGTACCAGCCGAACGGGCTGAACAGCTTCGTCCAGGTCTCGGCCTTCCACATCACCCAGAGCAAGGTCCTGACCACCGACCCGGACAACGTGCTGTACCAGGTGCAGACCGGCCGCATCCGCGTGCGCGGCGTGGAGGCCGAGGGCGTGGCCAGCCTGGGCAACGGGCTGAACCTGATCGGCTCGATCACCTATCTGGACCCGGAGATCACCCGCGACACGGTGGCGAGCAATGTCGGCAACCGGCCGCTCGGCGTCTCCAAGTTCACCGCCGGGCTCTATGCCGACTACAGCTTCGGCGAGGGCCGGGGCGCGATGAGCGGCGTGGGCCTGGGCGCGGGCGTGCGCTTCGTCGGCAACACCGCCGTGGACAACGCCAACTCGGCGGTGGTGCCCTCGGTGACGCTGTTCGATCTCGCGGCCCGCTATGACCTCGGGCAGCTCGCCTCGAACCTGAAGGGCTTCCAGGCACTGCTGAACATCAACAACGTGGCCGACAAGCGCTACGTCGCCCGCTGCACCAGCGAGTCCTCGTGCTTCTACGGCAACAGCCGCACCATCCTGGGCTCGCTCGCCTACCGCTGGTAGGGCGAGCGGCGGCGGCGCTTCCCCCGCAGGGGAGAGCGGCCGCCGCGGCTTCCGCACCGCCCTGTCCGGCGTGGCGAGCGCCGGGCGGCCAGTCGCGGCCGGCAGGGCTCCGCACCACCTTGCATCCGGCGGCACACGGGACCATCACAGCCATGTCCCGGCCGGCGGCGCCCCGGCCCCATCCCCTGGAAGGGAGACCGGCCATGGCCATCCTGAAGATCGCCCGCATGGGCCATCCCGTGCTGCTGGAACGCTGCGAACCCGTGTCCGACCCGGGCGCGCCGGAGATCCGCCGCCTGGTGCGGGACATGTTCGAGACGATGGAGGACGCGCCGGGTGCGGGTCTCGCCGCGCCGCAGGTGCATGTGCCGCTGCGCCTCTTCGTCTTCCGCGTCCTGCCGTCGCGCAGCAGCGGCGCGCCGGACGACACGGCGGCCGGCAACACGGTCCTGATCAACCCGGTGGTGGAGCCCGTCGGCGAGGAGAAGCACCTGCGGTGGGAGGGCTGCCTCTCCATCCCCGGCCTGCGCGCCGCCGTGCCCCGCTACCGGCGCGTCCGCTACACCGGCACGGATTGCGATGGCCGCACCGTCTCGGCCGAGGTGGAAGGCTTCCATGCCGGCGTCGTGCAGCACGAGAACGACCACCTGGACGGCATCCTCTACCCGATGCGGATGACGGATTTCGGCCTGATGGGCTTCAACGAGGAGATCGCGCGCTTCTCCGGCCAGCCCGGCGCCGCGCCGCCCCCGGCCCGCGGATAGTTCCCACCTGCCGGAGCAGCCGGGCCGTCATTCAGGGAGCGGTTTCCGGCTGGGCGGCGAGCAGGCCGGCGATGGCGGCGGCGATCTGTTCCACGGTGACGGGCTTGCGCAGGATGGCGAAGGGGCCGCCCGCCCTCGCCTCCGCCAGATCGTCCTCCGCGGCCTCGCCGGCGAAGCCGGTGACCAGCAGCACGCCCAGCCCCGGACGCCGCAGGCGGGCCCGGCGCGCCAGTTCCAGCCCGTTCATGCCGGGCATGGCCAGATCGGTGACCAGCAGTTCAGCCCGTGGCAGCGCCGGGGAGGCCAGCGCCTCGGCACCGCTGCCGGCCGCGCTGACATGGAAGCCGCATTCCGCCAGCGCATCCGACAGGAGTTCACGGAGCGCGGCCTCGTCCTCCACCAGCAGCACGGAACGGCGCCCGCCGGCCTGGCTGTCAGACGTCTCGCCGGCGGGCACGGTCCCGGCCCGCGCCGCCGGGGCGGCCCGGGGCAGGTCGGCGGCCGCGTCCTCCCGGACCGGCAGGGGCAGCCAGAGCGTGACCGTGGTGCCCTGGCCCGGCGTGCTGGCGATGACGAGGGCGCCCCCGGACTGCTCCGCGAAGCCCTTGGCCATGGACAGGCCGAGGCCGGTGCCCTGCCCCTTGGGCTTGGTGGTGAAGAAGGGTTCCGTCGCCCGCGACAGCGTCGCCGGGTCCATGCCGTTCCCCGTGTCGGAAACGGTCAGGCGCAGGTAGGACGCGGCCGCCGTCTCCTGGTCCGGCGCCTGCCCGCCCCCATCCTGGGGCGCCCCGGACAGCGGAGGGAGCGGCGGCGCCTCGCCTTCCGGGGCACGCGAGGCGGCGAAGCGGAGCGTCCCGCCCCTGGGCATCGCATCCCGCGCATTGGTGGCCAGGTTGATCAGCACCGCCTCCAGCTGCGAACGGTCCGCGCACAGCACCGGCAGGCGGGGCTCCACCTCCACGACGATGCGCAGCCCCGGTCCCAGCGTGTGCCGCAGGATCTCGACCAGGTCGGCCAGCAGAGCCTCGACCGCCACGCTCTCGCTGCGAAGCTCGTCCTTGCGGGCGAAGGCGAGCAGGCGGCGCGTCACCGCCGCCCCGCGCTCCGCGGCCTCGCCCATCATCGCCGCCAGCTTCTCCACCGCCTGCGGATCGCCGGCACGGCGGCGGATCAGGTTCGCGCCCCCGGCGATGGCCTGCAGCACGTTGTTGAAGTCGTGCGCCACACCGCCGGCAAGCTGTCCCAGCGCCTCCAGCTTCTGCGCCTGCCTTAGCTGCTCCTCGGCGCTGCGCCGCCCCTGCTCGGCCGTCTCGCGTGCCGCCATGGCCTCCGCCATGCGGCTATAGAGGCGGAAGCGCCCGGCGACGAAGGTGGCGATGAGCAGGAGCGTCACGGCGATCAGCATCGCCGAGACGATCAGGATGCCGGCATCGATGCGCCAGCGGGCCAGCACCGCCTGCGTGGTCCGGCTGATGCTGACCACCACGGGCTGGGTCTGCAACCGTGTCGCTGCCACGAGGTGGTGCCGGCCATCCACCGGGTTGCGCAGTTCCTCCACCTGGCGTTCACCCGGCCGCATGCCGGCCGGCAGGTCCATGCCCTGTGTGCCGGCGGGAAGCGACGGATGCCGCAGCAGCAGGGCCCCGTCGTCGCGCCACAGGGCGATGCGCGTATCCTTGGGCATCCTCAGATCGGCATAGAGGCGATCGAAGTACTGCAGGTTCATGGCCCCGAGCACCAGGCCCAGGAACTGTCCCTCCGCCGAGGAGATCCGGCGGGCCAGGTAGACGGTCGGGCTGCCATTCCCCCGGTTCTCGACCGGCAGGCCGATGAAGGTCAGCCGCGAGGAATCGGTGCTCAGCACCTTGAAGTAGTCGCGGTCGGCGACGTTGACCGGGGGCACCGGCTGGTAGCGGGAAAAGTTCAGCAGCCGCCCGTCCCGGGCGATGATGGTCACGGCATCGAGCTGCGGGATGCCCGAGATCCGCGCCACCAGCATCCCGAAGACTTCCGGCGCCGTGGCGCGTCTGTCGAACTCCTCGGCACTCTGCAACTGGCCGTCCCGCAGGTCCCCGGCCACGCCGTTCACCACGAGCTCCACGCTCTGGAGGGCGCGGTCCGACTGTTCCGCCAGCAGGGTGTCGAGCGCGGCCAGATTCGCCTTGGCCGTCGCCAGCGCGCTGGTGCGCAGATGCATCGCCGTCAGCCCGGCACCGGCCAGGATGGCCACCGCCGCCAGCAGCCCGGTCGCGCGGACGAAGCGGACCATGCCGCCGGACCGGCCAAGGAAGGAGGAGGGGCTCTTCAAGCCCCGCCCCGCCAAGCACCGGGGCGGCCATGCGGCGATCCGCGCACCGGCCGGTCCAGGCGCGCAGCCGGGCCTTCGCCACACCCTGTCACGGTTCGCCTTCCCCCCGTTTTATCCCGCCGTCGCGGCCATGCACGCAGCATCCCGCTTAGGGGCCGGTCCTGCAACCGCGATGATGGTGGAGTGGAATGATGGAGCGTTCATCCTGGCCGGGCGTCTCCCCGGAGCCCGGTCCCCGGATGCCCCCCGGGCCGGGCCCGTCGCCGGGCGGGCGGCTCAGGCTCCCCGCGGCACCGTTCCGGGGAGGCACCGCCCGGGCATCGCCGGTTCGCGGGTGTCCGGCACGGATCCTTCACCCACCTGCCGGGACCTCAGCCTCACGCTTCCGGTCGATGCCGTCCTGCGGCGATCCGCTCCTGGTCCTGCTCCTGCGCCGCATGGGCGGCGATGTAGCCGCGCAGCGCCCCGGCGGCGTTGAGCATGTGCGCCCGCATGCAGCGCGCCGCCTCCTCGCCATCCCCCCGCGCGATCGCCGCCATCACCTGCCCGTGCTCCTCGCGCGAGCGGTGGATGCGGTCGCCGTGGCGGAGCTGCGTGCGCCGGAAGGCCGCCAGCCGGCCGCGCAGCGCCATGGCCTGCTCCGCCAGGAAGGCGTTGTGCGTGGCGCGGTAGATGGCGTCGTGGAAATCCCGGTTGAAGCCGTCATAGGCATCGACATCGCCACGCCGCACCATCTCCGCCGAGGCGTCGTGCAGGTCCATCAGCCGGCTGCGCTCCAGCGGCGTCATGCGATAGGTGGCGAGGCGGACGCAGAGCGCCTCCATCTCGGCCGAGGTCTCGAACATGTCCATGATGCGCGTCGCGGTCACGCGGGTCACCACCACGCCCCGGCGCGGGCGCAGCTCCACCAGCCCGCTCACCGCGAGCTGGCGCAGCGCCTCCCGCACCGGGGTGCGGGAGGCGCCGAAGCGGTCGGCCAGGAGCTGCTCGTCCAGCGCGGTGCCGGCCGCCAGGGTGCCGGAGGCGATCTCGTCCGTCAGCGCGTTGCGGATGCGCTCGGACAGGAGAATCCGCTCCTCCGACAATGCCTCCACCGGCTCCGGCACCGATCCCGCCTCCATGCCATCCATCGCTCAGCCGCCCATCAGGGTCCGGACGGCCAGATAGAGCACGGATGGCGCCACGAGGCAGCCCAGGCCGGTGTGGAAAGTGGCGGTCAGCGCGCCATAGGGCACCAGCCGCGGATCGGTGGCGGCGAGGCCGACCCCGCCGACATTGGCCTTCACGCCGGGCGCGAAGCCCAGCAGGTCCCTCAGATGAACGCCGGCCGGGGTGCAGACCGCGAGCAGGGCGACGCCGAAGATGGTCACGGGCAGCCCCCCGGCATGGCGGGACGTTGGGCAAAGGGAAGCGGCATGGGCCGGAATCCTTCCTGGATGTTCCCGAGATCACGGGCCAGTCTGCCGCCAGCCTGGGCTTAAGTATGCAAAACACCGTTCGACAAGCAACAAAGTATGCAACAACGTGGCAACAAACTTGCGCTGTACACGAAATGGCGGATGCGCCACTCTGGCATCCACATGAGGTGAAGGCCGCCCTGCCCGGGGCCGCCGGGTTCCGAGAAGCGGGGAGGGAAGCCATGGCCCAATGGCGCCAGGAACAGGAAGCGCGGGAGGCCCGCATCGCCGCGGGGGCGCCCCTGGCGCAGGGCAAGGTGGTGCCCGCGGCCAGGGCGGGCGCGCTGCTGGAGGCGGTGCTGCGCCCCGGCGACCGCGTCTGCCTGGAGGGCGACAACCAGAAGCAGGCGGACCTGCTGGCCCGCGCCCTGGCCGGGCTCGACCCGGACAAGGTGCATGACCTGCACATGGTGCAGTCGGGCGTGGTGCTGCCCGAGCATCTGGACATCTTCGAGACCGGCATCGCCCGGCGGCTGGACTTCGCCTATTCCGGCCCGCAATCGGCCCGCATCGCGCGGATGCTCTATGGCGGGCAGATCGCACTGGGTGCGGTGCACACCTATCTGGAACTCTTCGCCCGCTACTTCATCGACCTGACGCCGCATGTGGCGCTGATCGCGGCGGTGAGCGCGGATCGCGAGGGCAATCTCTACACGGGGCCGAACACCGAGGACACGCCGACCGTGGTGGAGGCCACGGCCTTCAAGAACGGCGTGGTGGTGGCGCAGGTGAACGAGGTGGTGGACAAGGTGCCCCGCGTGGACATCCCCGGCGACCGCGTGCACTTCGTGGTGGAGGCGGGCAGGCCCTTCTATGTCGAGCCGCTCTTCACCCGCGACCCGGCCGCCATCACCGAGACGCAGATCCTCACCGCCATGCTGGCGCTCAAGGGGATCTATGCCGAGTACGGCGTGCGCCGGCTGAACCACGGCATCGGCTTCAACACCGCCGCCATCGAATTGCTGCTGCCGACCTATGGCGAGCGCCTCGGCCTCAAGGGCAAGGTCGCCACCCACTGGGCGCTGAACCCGCATCCCACGCTGATTCCGGCCATCGAGAGCGGCTGGGTGGAGCAGGTGCACTGCTTCGGCTCCGAGGTCGGGATGGACCGCTACATCGCGGCGCGGCCCGACATCTTCTTCACCGGCGCCGACGGCTCGCTGCGCTCCAACCGCGCCTTCTGCCAGACCGCCGGCCTCTATGCCTGCGACATGTTCATCGGCTCCACGCTGCAGATCGACCTGGAGGGGCATTCCTCCACCGTCACCCAGTCGCGCATCGCGGGCTTCGGCGGCGCGCCGAACATGGGCTCCGACGCGCGTGGGCGGCGCCATCCCAGCGAGCCCTGGCTGCGCGCGGGGCGGGAGGCCGATCCGGACGGCGCCGCCGCGCTGCGGCGCGGGCGCAAGCTGGTGGTGCAGATCGGCGAGACCTTCGGCGACAAGAACGCGCCGCTCTTCGTGGAGCAGCTCGACGCGCTGCTGCTGGCGGACAGGCTGAAGCTCGATCTGGCGCCGGTCATGGTCTATGCCGACGACGTCACGCATATCGTCACCGAGGAAGGCATCGCCAACCTGCTGCTCTGCCGCGACCGGGATGAGCGCGAGCAGGCGATCCGGGGCGTGGCGGGCTATACCCCGCTTGGGCGCGGGCGCGATGCGGGGATGGTGGAGCGGCTGCGCGAACGAGGCGTGATCCGGCGGCCGGAGGATCTGGGCATCGACCCGCTGGATGCCGATCGCGGCCTGCTGGCGGCGCGTTCGATCAAGGATCTCGCGCACTGGTCGGGCGGGCTCTACCAGCCGCCCGCGCGTTTCCGGAACTGGTGAGGAGACGATCCCATGGAGAACCTGACCTTCCGCCACCGGGCCGCGAAGCCGGCCGGCGGCACGCGGAAGACGGCGATCGCCGGCGTGGTCGCCTCCGGCAACCTCGAAGTGCTGGCGGAACGCGTGCTGCCGGGCACGGAATGCGTGGTGGAGATCGCCACCGCCGCGCATGGCTTCGGCACGGTCTGGGAGGCGGTGGTGGCGGATTTCGTCGCGCGCCGCTCGCCCGGCGGCCTGCGCCTTTCGGTGAACGACGGGGGCGCGCGGCCGGACACGGTGGCGCTGCGGCTCGCCCAGGCGCAGCGGCTGATCGAGGAGGACGCGCCGTGAGCCTCGATCTCCGCAAGGCGAGCTGGTACGAGGCCAGCGCCCGCCAGCGCCTCCAGGGGCTGCTGGACCCTGGCAGCCTCACCGAGTTCCTCGGCCCCGAGACGCGCGAGCTGAGCCCGCATCTGCCGCTCTTCGACCTGCCGCGCCAGTTCGACGACGGCATGGTGGCGGGCGCCGGGCGGATCGACGGGCAGCCCGTGCTGGTGGCGGCGCAGGAAGGCCGCTTCATGGGCGGAGCCTTTGGCGAGGTGCATGGCGCCAAGCTGACCGGGCTGCTGTGCGCGGCGCGCGAGATGGGGGCGGCGGGCCGCGTGCTGATCCTCTTCGACACGGGCGGCGTGCGGTTGCAGGAGGCCAATGCCGGCGAGCTCGCCATCGCCGAGATCATGCGCGCGCTGCTGGAGGCCCGCGCCGCCGGGGCGCGCGTCGTCGGGCTGATCGGCGGGCGGAACGGCTGCTATGGCGGCGGCGGGCTGATCGCCGGCTGCTGCTCCCGCCTCGTCGTCTCGGAACAGGGGCGCATCAGCGTTTCCGGCCCGGAAGTGATCGAGACCAACAAGGGCGTCGAGGAGTTCGACTCCCGCGACCGGCCGCTGATCTGGCGGACCATGGGCGGCAAGCACCGCCGCCTTCTGGGCGGGGCGGACGGGTACTGCGCCGACACGATGGGGGCCTTCCGCGAGGCCGCGCTGCGGGCGCTGCATGAGGCGGGCGGCTTCGGCCTCGCCGCGATGCGGGCCGAGCAGAAGCGGCTGGAGGCGCGGCTGCAGCGCTTCGGCAACAGCACCGATGCGCGGGAGATCTGGCGCGCCCTGGGGGCCGAGGCACCGGACACCGTGCCCGAGCTGGACGACAAGGCTTTCGCGGAGCTCGCCACCCGTATCGCGGAGAGCGCCGATGACGCCCGCTGACATGCTCGCTTCCCTCTTCCCGGCCGGCCATGCGGTCCGCATCGGAGAGGACGGGCTGATCGCCGGCAGCGGCACCCTGCCGGATGGGCCACCGGGGGGACAGGAGGCCGTGGTGATCGGCGTGGCGCGCCGCGCGGCCCTGGGCGTGGAGGGGGCGCTGGCGCTGTCCGGCCATGTACTCGCGGCGCTGGAGAAGGACGGCCAGGGCCCGGTGCTGGTGCTGGTGGACAGCGACAGCCAGCGCATGAGCCGGCGCGACGAGCTGCTCGGGCTGAACGAGTTCCTGGCGCATCTGGCCAAGTGCCTCGTCCTGGCCGACCTGCGCGGGCGGCCGACGGTCGGCCTGCTCTACGGCCATACGGCGGCGGGCGCCTTTATCGCCACGGCGCTGGCAACGCGCGTGCTGGTGGCGCTGCCAGGCGCGGAGCCGGCGGTGATGGACCTGCCCTCCATGGCGCGGGTGACCAAGCTCCCGCTGGAGGTGTTGCAGGAGAAGGCGAAATCCACCCCGGTCTTCGCGCCCGGACTGGACAACCTCGCCCGGACCGGCGCGGTGCTGGAAACCTGGGACCCGGCGGCCCCACTGGCGGAACAGTTCCGGGCCCTGCTCGCGCGCGGCCTACCGGAACGCGACACGCGCGCTGTGCTCGGGCAGGAACGCGGCGGAAGGCCGAAGGCGGCGGAGATCGCGGCGCGGGTGCAGGAGCTGGCCCTGCGCCATGGCTGAGGCGGCCCATGGCTGAGACCCCACCGCGCCACGCCCTGCTGCGGGTCTCGCCCGAAGGCTGGGCCGCCATGCTGGAGACGCGGCCGGAATGGCGCGGGGAGCCCCTGCTGGCCGGCTGGGCGCGGCGCGGCTGGCCGCTGGTGGCGCGGCGGCGCGGGGAATGCGAGGCCGCTGGCGGGATCGCGGCCGGGCTGCCCCTGCCGCCTTCCGCCGGCAAGCGGCGCCTCGCCGTGCTGCTGCCCGGGGACGCGGTGACGGAGATCCGCCCGCCCCTGCCCCTGGCCGAGGCCCTGCCCTCGGCGCCCCCGGGCTGGCGGCCGGTGCTGGAGGCGCTGCTCGCCCTGGGCGCGGCGCACCGCGTCACGCCGCGCGTCTTCGGCAGCCTGGCCTGGGCGGCGCTGACCGGGCTGGACTATCTCGGCCCCGCCTCCGACCTCGACCTGCTCTGGCCGGTGCTGCCGCCGCCCCGCATGGCGGCGCTGCTCGCCGCCCTGGGAGGGATCGAGACCCGGGCACCGATGCGGCTGGATGGCGAGGTCCTGCTGCCCGATGGCAGCGGCGCGAACTGGCGCGAGATCCAGGCCGGTGCGGCGGAGATCCTGGTGAAGCGCGCCGGGGGCGTGGCGCTGCTTCCGCGCGCGGATTTCCTCGGCACGGCGGGGGCCGCATGAGCTTCCTCCGCCCCCTGCCCCAGGCGCTCCGGGCCGAGGCCGCGCGGATCGGCGGCCTTGCCGCGCGCTGCCTGGTGCTGGAGGTGGAGACATGGCCCAAGCCGGGCCTGGTCAGCCATGTGGACAATGGCAGCCATACGGACATGGATGCGGGCAGCTTCCGGCGCAGCGCGGCGGCGATCGAGCCCTTCCTGGCTCGCCTCGCCCTTGCCGGCATCGAGGGGGCCTCCATGCCCCGGCTCCGCGCCATCGGGCTGGAGGCGGAGGGGGCCATGCTCCGCGCCACGGGCGGGGTGAACACGCATCGCGGCGCGATCTTCGGTCTGGGCCTGCTCTGCGCCGCGGCCGGGGCCCGGCTGAAGGGCGCCCAGGGCACATTGGGCGATGTGGTGGAGCGCCTCTGGGGCGGGGAGATCCTCGGCACGCCCTCCGCCCCCGACAGCCATGGCGGGTGTGCTGCGCGGCGCCATGGCGCGGGCGGGGCGCGGCAGGAGGCGGCGGCGGGCTTCCCTACCCTCTACCACACCGGCCTGCCGGCGCTGCGGCAGGGGGCGCGGCTGGCCCCGGGGGATGACGAGGCGGCGCGTGTCCAGTCCTGCTTCGCCCTGATCGCCACGCTGGGCGACACCAACCTGCTGCACCGGGGCGGGGCGGAGGGCCTGGCCTTCGCGCAGTGGGCCGCCCGCGGCTTCCTGGAAGGCGGCGGGGTGGGCCGGCCGGGCTGGCGCGCGGCGGCGGCCGGGATCGGCGCGGATTTCGTGGCCCGGCGCCTCAGCCCCGGCGGTTCGGCCGACCTGCTGGCCATGAGCCTTTTCCTGCGGGCGATGGAGGCCGCATGACCCTCGCCCTGCTCTGCCCCGGCCAGGGGACGCAGCACGCCGGGATGTTCGCCCTGACCGCAGCGGCGCCGGAGGCCGCGCCACTCTTCGCCGCCGCCACGGCGCTTCTGGACGAGGACCCGCGCCGCCTCGTCCGGCGCGCGGATGCCGCCACCCTGCACGGGAACCGGATGGCGCAGGTCCTTTGCGGCACGCAGCAGCTCGCCGCCTTCCTAGCGCTGCGCGGGGCGCTGGGGGGGCGGCTGGTCGTGGCCGGCTACAGCCTCGGCGAGGTGTCCGCCTGGGGCTGCGCCGGGCTGCTGCCGCCGGAACGGGTGCTGCCGCTGATCGCACGCCGGGCCGAGGCCATGGACGCGGCCGGCGGCCCCGGGGAAGGGCTGGCCTATATCCGTGGCCTGGAGAGGGACCGGGTCGAGGCCCTCTGCGCCCGGCACGGCGCGGCGCTGGCCATCGTCAATCCGGGGCTGCTGCATGTGGTCGGAGGCCCGGCTGCGGCGCTGGCCATGCTGTGCGAGGCGGCCCGCGCGGCCGGTGCCCTGCGGGCCGAACCCCTGCCCGTCCATGTCGCGTCCCACACGCGCTTCCTGGCCGGTGCCGTCGGCCCCTTCCGCGACGCCATCGAGGAGGCCCGGCCCGCGAAGCGCCCGGCCCCCGGATGCCGGCTGCTGAGCGGCATCGACGCGGCCCCGGTGCTCGACGGAGCCCAGGGGGCGGAGAAGCTGGCGGCACAACTGGCGCGGACCATCGAATGGTCGGCCTGCCTGCAGGCCTGCGCCGAGGCCGGGGCCAGCGCCTTCCTGGAGCTCGGCCCCGGCCGCGCCCTGGCGGCCATGGCGGCGGAGGCCTGTCCCGGCATCCCGGCCCGCAGCCTGGAGGATTTCCGCAGCCTGGACGGGGTGCGTCACTGGCTGGCGGGTCACGCCGCCTGACAGGCGGGCGGCGCCCGCCGGGGCTCAGGCCACGTAGCGGAAGCGCTGGTGCATCCGCCGCGCCCGCGGATCGGGGCGCGGAATGGCGGAAAGCAGGGCCTGGGTATAGGCATGGGCCGGATGGTCGCAGACCTGCCGCGCGGGGCCCGTCTCCACCACCTTGCCGCGATACATCACCGCCACCCGGTCGCACATGTAGCGGATCACGCCGAGGTCGTGGCTGATGAAGACATAGGACAGGCCCAGCCGGTCCTGCAGTCCCATCAGCAGGTCCAGCATCTGCGCCCGCAGCGACACGTCGAGCGCCGAGGTCGCCTCGTCCGCCACGATGATGCGCGGGTTCAGCGCGATGGCGCGCGCGATGCCGATGCGCTGCCGCTGCCCGCCGGAGAAGGCATGGGGATAACGCTCCCGCCAGTCCGGGTTCAGCCCGACCTGCTTCAGCAGCTCGGCCACGCGCGCATCGAGTTCCCGGCCCTTGGCGATCCGGTTCACCAGGAGCGGCTCGCCCACGATCTGCGCCACGGTCATGCGCGGGTTCAGCGAGGAAACGGGGTCCTGGAAGACCATGCGGATCTCCCGCCGCGCGGCGGCCAGCACCTCCTTGTCCGCCGTGGCGAGATCGACGATCCCGCCATCGGCGCGGCGGTAGCGGATGGCGCCGGCGGTCGGCTGGTACATCCGCAGCAGGCAGCGGCCCATCGTGGTCTTGCCGGAACCGGATTCCCCCACGATGCCCAGCGTCTCGCCGGGGCGGAGCTGGAGCGAGACGTCGTCCACCGCCAGGACCGGGTTCCTGGCATTGCCGAAGATCATGGTGAGGTTGCGCACGTCCAGCACCGGCGGCACCTCGGCCGGGATGGGCTTGCGATGCTGGCGGATCTCCGCCTCGTGCTCCAGCTTGAGCACGGAGCCGATCAGCATCTTCGTGTAGGCATTCTGCGGCGCGTGGAAGACCTGATCCACGGGGCCGCCCTCCACGACCTTGCCGTGGTACATCACCAGCACCTCGTCGGCGATCTCGGCCACCACGCCCATGTCATGGGTGATGAACATCACCGCCATGCCGTGCTGCGCCTGGAGGCGCTTGATGAGGTCGAGGATCTCCGCCTGGGTGGTGACGTCGAGCGCGGTGGTCGGCTCGTCCGCGATCAGCAGCGACGGGTTGCAGGCCAGCGACATGGCGATCATCACGCGCTGCCGCATCCCGCCGGAGAACTCGAAGGTGTAGCGGTCGATCGCCTGCTCGGGGCGGGGGATCTCCACCTGCCCCAGCAGCTCGATGCAGCGCGCCCGCGCCTGGGCCTTGCTCATGCCCAGGTGCAGGCGCAGCACCTCGGTGATCTGGTCGCCCACCGTATGCACCGGGGAGAGCGAGGACATGGGCTCCTGGAAGATCATCGCGATCTCCCGCCCCCGCACCGCGCGGATCTGCCGGCTGCGCGGATGCAGCTTCGCGAGGTCCACCGAACTGCCATCCGGCCGGTGCAGCACCATGGCGCCGCCGACGATCCGCCCCGGCGCGTCCACGATCTGCAGGATGGAGCGCGCGGTGACGCTCTTGCCCGAGCCGCTTTCCCCCACCACGCAGAGCGTGCGCCCGCGCCGGAGCGTGAAGGAGACGCCGTCCACCGCCTTCACCACCCCCGCCCGGGTCGGGAAATGCGTGACGAGGTCGCGCACCTCCAGCACGGTGTCGGAGGGTGCCGGCATCGGGGCCGCCGGCCGGGCCTCCAGGATCGTGGCGCTCATTTGTTGTACGGGTCCGCGGCGTCGCGCAGACCGTCTCCCAGGAAGTTGAGGGCGATCACCGACAGCACCACGGCGACGCCGGGGGCGAAGAGCCATGGTGCCGTGGCGATGGAACGGATGTTCTGGGCCTCCCGCAGCAGCACGCCCCAGGAGATGGTTGGCGGCTGCAATCCCAGGCCCAGGAAGGAGAGCGAGGTCTCCGCCAGGATCATCGCCGGGATGGCCAGCGTCACCGAGGCGATGATGTGGCTGGCGAAGGAGGGCAGCATGTGGCGGAAGATGACCCGCTTCTCCGAGGCGCCGTCCAGCCGCGCCGCCGCCACGAAGTCCTCCGTCCGCAGGCTGAGGAAGCGGCCGCGCACCACGCGGGCGAGCTGTGCCCAGCCGGTGAGCGAGAGGATCAGCGTGATCATGAAATAGTTCAGCGTCGCCGGCCAGTCATGCGGCAGGGCGGCCGAGGCGGCGAGCCAGATGGGAATGGAGGGCAGCGAGAGCACGAATTCCACCGCGCGCTGCACGGCGGAATCCACCCAGCCGCCGTAATAGCCGGAGACGCCGCCCAGGATGATGCCCAGCGTCAGCGACAGGAAGACGCCGACAAGCCCCACCGAGAGCGAGATCTGCGCCCCCTGCATGATGCGGGAATAGACGCAGCGCCCCAGCCGGTCCGCGCCCAGTGGCAGCACCACCTGCCCCGGCTCGCCCGGGGCCAGGAGGTGGACGCGGGTGGGGAAGAGGCCGAGGAGGTTGTGCTCGTAGCCCTGGCCGAAGAGGCGCAGGCGCACCACCCGGCTCTCGTCCGGCACGTAGCGCATCTCCAGCGTCTCGGGGTCGCGTTTCAGGATCGAGGGATGGACGAAGGGTCCGAAGCTGCCATCCGGCGCGACGAAATGGATCATCTGCGGCGGATGGTAGGCGGCGCGGGTGTTCTGCTGCTCCGGATCGTTGATCGCGAAGAAGCCGGGCACCAGGGCGACGACGTAGAAGATGACCGTGACCACCAGCCCGATCATGGCGAGGCGGTGGCGGCGGAAGGCCCACCAGACCAGCTGCCATTGCGAGGCGACGGCGAGGCTGCGGCGGTCGATGGTCCCGAGGACGGCGTCGGACATGGGATCGCTACTCCAGCCGGATGCGCGGATCGGCGATGGCGAGGAGGATGTCGCTAATCAGCGAGCCCATCAGGGTCAGCACGCAGATCAGCAGCACGAAGGCGCCGGCCAGGTACATGTCCTGGCTCATCAGCGACTGCAGCAGCATCGGCCCCGCCGTCGGCAGGTTCAGCACGATGGCCACGATGATGGAGCCGGAGACGAGGTTCGGCAGCAGCCAGGCGATGGTGGAGATGAAGGGGTTCAGCGCCACCCGCATCGGGTATTTCACCAGCAGGTGGAATTCCGAGAGGCCCTTGGCCCGGGCGGTGGTGACATAGGGCCGGTGCAGCTCGTCCAGCATGTTCGCCCGCATCACGCGCACCAGGCTCGCCGTGCCGGAGACGGCCAGGATCACCACGGGAATCCAGAGGTGCGAGAGCAGGTCCAGCAGCTTCGCCATGCTCCAGGGCGCGGCGACGTACTCGTCGGAGAAGAGGCCGCCGACCTCCTGCCCCCATTCCACCGCGGCGAAGTACATCAGCACGATGGCCAGCAGGAAGGAGGGGATGGCCAGCCCGACGAAGGAGAGGAAGGTCAGCACGTAGTCGCCGACCGAGTACTTCCTCACCGCCGAGAAGACGCCGAGCGGCAGGGCGATGGCCCAGGTCAGGATCAACGTGGCCAGCGTCAGCACCAGGGTCAGCGCCATGCGCTCCCAGATCAGCCCGCTCACCGGCTGCTGCCATTCGAAGCTCAGGCCGAAATCCCCGCGCAGGAGGATGTTGCCCATCCACTTCACGTACTGGACCAGCATCGGCTGGTCGAGGCCGAAGCGTTCCCGCAACTCGGCGGCGGTGTTCTGGTCCACCGTTTCGTTGGAGGCGGCGAGCGTGGCGATATAGGTCGTCACGTAGTCGCCGGGTGGAAGCTGGATCAGCACGAAGGCCAGGAAGGAGACCACCAGCAGGGCGGGCACCATCCAGGCCAGGCGCTTGAGGATGAATTTCAGCATGGTCCCGCCAGAAAGGTTCAGGGCGCCTTGCCCTGCCCCACGAAGGGGGCAGGGCCGCGCCGGGGCTACGACGAGAAGAAGAACTGCTGCGGCAGGGCCGGGCCCGGATTGGGCCAGGACCAGGAATTGGGATAGCGCGGCGGCACGTTCTGCAGGTTGTTCCGCACCACGCCGAAGGAGTTGCAGTAGAGGCAGATGCCGATCGGCTCGAAGGCCTCGGCGGCGATGTCGAAGACCTGCTTCATGATCTCGCCGCGCTTGGCCAGGTCCGCCGTGCCGCGCGCCTGGTCGAAGAGCTGCATCCGCTTCTTCTGGTGCTCGGGCGGCTCCTGCCCTTCCTTGCCGCCGGACACGTACCACTGCGCCCAGGGCAGGCCGTAGCGCGTGCCCTGCGGATGCTGCGCGAAATAGTCGCGTGGGTCGATCATGGGGTCCAGCCCGCCCGGCCCTGCCCAGGTGGCCGCGTCGTGGTCGTTGTTGTCGCCGCGCGTGTAGTAGAGGGCGCGCTCGATGGTGTTGACCTTGATGTCCACGCCGATCGCGGCCCAGTGGCGCTTCACCAGCTCCAGCGCATCCACCTGGTCCGGCGCCAGGGTCGGGATGACATCGACGGCGAAGAAGACCTTCTGCCCGTCGGGCCGCAGGCGGAAGCCCTGCCCGTCCTTCTTGTTGTAGCCGAGCTCGTCCAGCATGGCATTGGCCCTGGCCGGGTCGTACTGGGTAAACTGGCGGCCCAGCGTCTCGTGATACCAGGGATGCCCCGGGCGCGGTCCCATCTGCCAGGGCTCGGACTGGCCGAGATAGACCAGCTCGATGATCTCCGCCCGGTTGATGCCGTGGGACAGCGCCTGGCGGAAGCCCTTGTTGCCGAACATGGCCCGCATCTGCGGGTCCTTGTGCGTCAGGTTCAGGTAGATCTGCATCTGTTGCGAGGAGGCGCCGATCAGCTCCACCAGGTGGTAGCCACCCTTCTGCATGTTGCGCGACAGGGTCGGCTTGTTCTGCAGGCTGTCGATATGCCGGTCCTGGATGTCGAGCTTGCCGGAAACGGCGTCGATCATCAGGGATTCGACATCCTGCGAGATGCCGAGATTCAGGCGGTCGATATAGGGAAGCTGGTTGCCCGCCGTGTCGACCTGCCAGAAGTACGGGTTGCGCTCCAGCACCACGCGCGTCGCGCCACCGGCATAGGGCTCGCGGATCATCCAGGGATCGAGCACCGGCTTCTCGGGATTGCCCCAGCGCGAGGGGATCTCGACGTCGCCGCACTTCGCGCGGAACAGCGCGGCCCAGTCGGACATGCCGGCCGCCTTCGCGGCCTCCGCGACGCCCGTGCCGTACTTGGGGTGGAACTGGCTGCAGTAGTGCTTCGGGAACAGCGTCGGGTACTGGCCGAGCGGCGTGGCCAGCGCCTCCATGAACATGGCGTAGGGCGCAGCGAAGCGGAAGCGGACCGTGTTGTCGTCCACCTTCTCCGCCGTGCCGGGCTTGTTGGCGATGACGATGGCCGAGGGCGGCGAGCGATACAGCTCGGTGTTCTTGGCGCAGTCCTCGATGGCGAAGACGACGTCATCGGCGGTGAAGGGATGGCCGTCCGACCACCGCATGCCGGGGCGCAGGTGGAAGGTGAATTCCGTCGCGTCGGCGTTGATCTCCCAGCGCTCGGCGACGCTCGGCAGCACCTCGGTATAGGCGAGGTTCCAGCGCACCAGCCCCTGGTTGCCGACGATCTTCAGGATGCCGTTGTGGTCGGAGGAGCCGCGCAGCCCGCGCCGCAACGTGCCGCCATAGCGGCCGGCCTTCTCGACCTGCACCACCAGCGGGCTTTTCGGCAGGCGCTCGGCCAGCGGCGGCAGTTTCCTGTCCGCCGCCAGCCTGGCCAGGTCCGGCGCTTCCTTTGCGGCTGCTCCCTGGGCGGAGGCGGCGCCCGGCAGGGCCATGGCCACCGTGGCGCCGACGGCGCCCTGCAACAGGCGGCGGCGTTCCAGGCGACAGGATCCAGGCACCGCCCGGGGGCGGCTTTCCTTGTTCTCGGACATCTCTTCCTCCAGGCCGCCGGGCTGTTCCCCGGTCGGTTTGCGCTTCGCGCTCTTGTTTCCGCACTTTGGCGGTCTTTACTTGCGGACCTTTGGAGACCGGGGCCGTTCCGGTTCAATCGGAATTCATGAAAGGGTAATAATCACCATCGATCAAAGTCAATCAACTTCGCGATCCAGGCGGCCCATCGCCTGCAGAAGTCCGGTGATGTAGCCATAGCAGAAGGCGAAGGCCGTATCCCGGGGATCGCGTCCGCTGATGGTCGGCACGTGATCGGGCATGATCATGTGCTCATAGCCGGTCTCGCCATAGGTCCTCAGCGACTCCCACATGTCCATGTCGCCATCCTCCGGGAAGGTCTCCATGAAGGAGAGCCTGCCGCCGCGGATGTTGCGGAAATGCACGTTGAAGATCTTCTTCCGTTCGCCGAACCAGCGGATGACGTCGCCGACCTCGCGCCGCGGGTCGTCCAGCATCTCGCCGACCGTGCCCTGGCAGAAGTTGAGGCCATGGTAAGGGCTCTCGCGCATCTGCACGAAGCGCTTCAGCCCTTCCACCGTGCCCAGCACGCGTGTCACGCCGCGATAGCCCGGCGGCGTGTAGGGATCGTGCGGATGGCAGGCGAGGCGGACGCGGCTGCTTTCCGCCACCGGCACGACGCGTTCGAGGAAATAGTCGACGCGCGCCCAGTTCTCGTCCTCCGGCAGGATGCCCGCCAGGGTGGGCGGCGCGTCATGGTCGGCCTTCTCCCAGCGGAAGGCCTCGCTCATCGCGCCGCCCCGGCTGGGTTCCATCGCGGTGCGCGGGATGCCGATGATGTTGAGGTTGTACTTCGCGGCGGGGATGCCGGCCTCGGCCAGCCGTTCGATCAGACGGCAGATGCCGTCGATCTGCCGGTCGCGGTCCGGCCCGGCGGACAGGATGTCAGGGCTGTGCTGCTGCTCGATCGGGCGCGAGGAGAGCGGCAGCTGCACCATGTCGAGCGACAGGCCGAAGCCTCCGAGCCTGTCGCGGAAGCGCAGCAGCGTGTCGAGCGTCCAGTCATGCGGGTTGCCGGGCGGATCGGCGCAGACGTGGCGGATGCCGAGTTGCGCCATCACCCGGTAGTCTTCGTCGTCGCGGGCGGGGACCTGGGTGCCAAGATGCACGGTCAGGCCCTGCCCCGTTCGAGGAGCATGGCGGCGCCCGCAGCCGCATTCGTCACCCGAGGACATGACATTCGCGCCAAGGCCCGCTCTCCCTGCCCAGACATCCGCGAGGGGTGCCATGGCTCTTATATTTGTCATATGAATAGAGTGGAAATGGCCGGCTCCACAAGCGGATTTCCAGGCTCCGTATGGGGTTTACGGATGCCGGTGCCTCCGGGTGCCGGTCACCGTCCCGATCGCTCGCCTGAGCGAGCGGAATGGTATGATCAATCCCGCCGGCTTCCGGACCTTGCCCGTCGCCTCAGGGGAAGGCGGTGGAGCCGTCGGGGCGGCGCGGCACCTTGCGCTCCCAGTGGATGTAGCCGTCCTGGCGCAGGTACTCCTCGTCGATCTCCACACCCCAGCCTGGCCGGTCCGGACGGAGTTCGAGATAACCGTCCCGTGGCAGGTAGGGATCGCGCACATAGCAGCCCGCCCCCTCCCCCATCGGTGGCAAGCGGTATTCCAGGATGCGGAAGTTCGGCTGCGACGCGCAGAAATGCAGGTTCACCGCCGTGGCGAGCGGCCCCATCGGGTTGTGCGGCGCGATGGTGACGTAGTGCGCTTCCGCGATGGCGGCGATCCTGCGCATCTCCAGCAAGCCACCCACGGCGCAGACATCCGGCTGGACGATGTCGCAGCCCTGTACCTGGAGAAGGCGCAGGAACTCGAAGCGGCTATAGAGGGATTCCCCCGTCGCCAGGGTGCAATCCAGGCCGCGCCGCAACGCGCCCCAGGCCTCGAAGTTCTCCGGCCGGATCGGCTCCTCGAGGAAGAGCGGGTCATAGGGTGCCAGCGCATTGCCCAGCTGCATCGCCTGGCGCGGCTCGAAGATCTTGCCGTGTGCGTCGAAGGCGATCTCGAAGCCGGATGGCAGCGTTTCCCGCAGTTGCCGGAAGTATTCCGCACTGCTCCGCACCACCTCGCCCCAGCGATGCGCGTGCAGGTCGATGCGGTAGGGGCTGAGCTTGAAGGCGGTGAAGCCCCAGGCCGCGTGCAGCGCCTCCATCTCCGCCCGCGCCTGCGGCGGGTCAGGCGCAGTATAGACGCCCGCATAGACCCGCACGCGGTCGCGCGCATGGCCGCCCAGCAGCATGTACACGGGCACGTCCAGCGCCTTGGCTGAGATGTCCCACAGGCAGTGGTCGATGGCCGAGATGGCGGCGAGGCCCAGCGCGCCCGGCGGGAAGCGGGATTGCTGCATCAGGAACTGGATCAGGTATTCGATGCGCCGTGGGTCCTGCCCCGCCAGGAAGGTGGCGAGGTAGTCCAGCAGCGGCGGAAGGGCCCTGTCCGGGCCGTGGTTGTAGCATTCGCCCCAGCCGGTGATCCCCGCATCCGTGTCGATGGCCAGCAGCACGCGCGGGCGGTCCCTGTCGCGTGTCATGAAGGCGCGCAGCCGTTCGATCCGCACCCGTTCCCTCCCCTTGCCCGGCCGGCCTTCCCGCGCGGCGGAGTATCCCGCCCCGCGGCGTCCGGCTTCTTCCGGGGGAGGAAACAATGGCGCGTGGCAGACCGCAATGGGCCTGGAGGCCAGGTCCGCCGGGGCGCCGCCGCGGCCCGGGACCGCTCCGCTGGCTTCCCGCTGCTCCGGGCGCCTGAAGCCGGAAGGGGGAGGGCCCATGATCCTGCCGTATGAAATTCAGGTGCGGGCCAGAACTAACGAATCATATTCGGTCGTGAAAATGATACCCCTTCGATCGTACCGCCAAAGCCGGAACCAGCCACCTCATGTCGCTCGCCGCCCGCCTCGATATGCCGTCCGCCGCGCCCATTCCCTTCGATGCCTTCGCCGCCTCGGTCCAGGCGCAGGGCCCGCTCCGCGCCGCCATCACCCGGCACGAGCGCGCGGCGGAGCCCGGCTGCATCGCCCGCCTCCTGCCGGACGCCACTCTCCCGGCCCCGCTTGCCGCCCAGGCGACCGCCACCGCCACGCGGCTGGTGGAGGCGCTGCGCCGCAAGGGCACGCGCGGTGCGGTCGAAGGGCTGGTGCAGGAGTTCTCGCTGTCGTCGCAGGAAGGCGTGGCGTTGATGTGCCTGGCGGAAGCGCTGCTGCGCATTCCCGACACCGCCACGCGGGACGCGCTGATCCGCGACAAGATCGGCAGCGGGGACTGGCGTTCGCATCTGGGGCACTCGCCCTCGCTTTTCGTGAACGCCGCCACCTGGGGGCTGGTGGTCACCGGCCGCCTCGCCACCACCAGCAGCGAGACGGGGCTGTCGCACGCGCTGACACGGCTGATCGCACGGGGCGGGGAGCCGGTGATCCGCAAGGGCGTCGATCTGGCGATGCGGATGATGGGCGAGCAGTTCGTCACCGGCCAGACCATCGCCGAGGCCTTGGTGCGGGCCCGGAAGATGGAGGCGAAGGGCTTCCGCTATTCCTACGACATGCTGGGCGAGGCCGCGACCACCGCCGCCGATGCGGAGCGCTACCACCGCGACTACGAGACGGCGATCCATGCGATCGGGCAGGCGGCGGCGGGGCGCGGGATCTATGAGGGGTCGGGCATCTCCATCAAGCTCTCGGCGCTGCATCCGCGCTATGCGCGGGCGCAGCGCGACAGGGTGATGGCGGAGCTGCTGCCGCGCGTGGCCCTGCTGGCCGGGCTGGCGAAGCGCTACGACATCGGGCTGAACATCGATGCCGAGGAGGCCGACCGGCTCGACCTCTCGCTGGACATCCTGGAGGCCCTCTGCCTCGACCCCGCGCTGGCCGGATGGGACGGCCTCGGCTTCGTGGTGCAGGCCTACCAGAAGCGCGCGCCCTTCGTGCTGGACTTCGTGATCGACCTCGCGCGGCGTTCCGGCCACCGGCTGATGGTCCGGCTGGTGAAGGGCGCCTACTGGGACAGCGAGATCAAGCGCGCGCAGATCGACGGGCTGGAGGACTTCCCCGTCTTCACGCGCAAGCGGCACACGGATGTCTCCTACCTCGCCTGCGCGCGGAAGCTGCTGGAGGCGCGCGACACCGTCTTCCCGCAATTCGCCACGCACAATGCCCAGACCCTGGCCAGCATCCACGCCCTGGCCGGCGAGGGTTTCCGCATCGGCGACCATGAGTTCCAGTGCCTGCACGGCATGGGGGAGCCGCTCTACGAGGAGGTGGTCGGGCCGGGAAAGCTGGACCGCCCCTGCCGCATCTACGCGCCGGTCGGCACGCATGAGACGCTGCTCGCCTATCTCGTGCGCCGCCTGCTGGAGAACGGCGCCAATTCCTCCTTCGTGAACCGCATCCAGGATCCCGCCGTGACGGTGGAGGCGCTGGCCGCCGATCCCGCCGCGCAGGTGGCGGCGGAACAGCCGCCGGGCGCGCCCAACCCGCATATCGCACTTCCGCGTGGCCTCTTCGGCACGGAACGGGTGAACTCCCTCGGACTGAACCTGAGCAACGAGGCCGAGCTGGCCCGGCTGGCCACGGCGCTGCGGGACAGCGCGGCGCAGGACTGGCGCGCCGCGCCGCTCCTGGCCGGCATGAAAGGCCAGGGCCTGCCACGCCCGGTGCTGAATCCGGCCAACCACCGCGACCGGGTCGGCATGGTGGTGGAAGCCTCGGCGGAGGCGGTCGGGAGCGCGTTGCACATCGCCTCGGGGGGCTCCGCGGCCTGGGCCGCGGAGCCCCCCGAGGCGCGCGCCGCCTGCCTGTCCCGCGCCGCCGATCTGCTGGAGCAGCGGATGCCGCTCCTGCTCGGCCTGCTGGTCCGGGAGGCCGGGAAGTCCTTCGCCAATGCCGTGGCGGAGGTGCGGGAGGCGGTGGACTTCCTGCGCTACTACGGCGCGCAGGTGCGGCGGGACTTCCGCAACGGCACGCATCGTCCGCTCGGGCCGGTGCTCTGCATCAGCCCTTGGAACTTCCCGCTCGCCATCTTCACCGGGCAGGTCGCGGCGGCGCTCGCCGCGGGCAATCCGGTGATCGCCAAGCCGGCGGAGGAAACGCCGCTGATCGCCGCGCAATCCGTGGCCATCCTGCACGAGGCCGGAGTTCCCGCCGGGGTGCTGCAACTCCTGCCCGGCGACGGCCAGGTGGGCGCGGCGCTGGTCGCGGACGCGCGCATCCACGGCGTGATGTTCACCGGCTCCACCGAGGTGGCGAGGCGCATCCAGGCGGAGCTGGCGAAGCGCCTGAACCCCGGCGGCGCGCCGGTGCCGCTGATCGCCGAGACCGGCGGGCAGAACGCGCTGGTGGTGGATTCCTCCGCCCTGGCCGAGCAGGTGGTGGGCGATGTGCTGGTCTCCGCCTTCGACAGCGCGGGGCAGCGCTGCTCCGCGCTGCGCGTGCTCTGCCTGCAGGAGGATGTGGCGGACCGCGTCCTCGCCATGCTGCGCGGTGCCCTGGCGGAGCTCTCGACCGGCAATCCGGAGCGGCTTTCCACCGATATCGGGCCGGTAATCACCGGCGAGGCCCGGGACGGAATCCTGGCGCATATCGAGGCGATGCGAGCGGCCGGGTATCCGGTGCACCAGTCCGCGCTGCCGGAGGAATGCCGCCACGGCACCTTCGTGCCGCCGACCATCATCGAGATCGACAGCCTGGAGGCGCTGACGCGGGAGATCTTCGGCCCCGTGCTGCATGTGCTGCGCTTCCGCCGCGACGGGATCGAGGCGCTGATGCGGGCGGTGAACGCCACCGGCTATGGCCTGACCTTCGGCGTGCATTCGCGCATCGACGAGACCATCCAGCGCGTCACCGCCCTGGCCCGGGCGGGCAACGTCTATGTCAACCGCAACCTGGTCGGCGCCGTGGTCGGCGTACAGCCCTTCGGCGGGCACGGGCTGTCCGGCACGGGCCCCAAGGCGGGCGGGCCGCTCTACCTCCGCCGCCTGCTGGCCGCGCGCCCCGCATCGACAGGCCTGCCGGCGGGCACCGCGCCCGCCCCCCTCCGCGCCCCCCTCCGCGCCTGGGCGGCCTGGCTGGCCGGGCGCGGCGAGGCCGGCGCGGCGGCGGAAGCCGAGGCCCTCGCCGCCGTCACGCCCGCCGGCCTTGCGCTTGAGCTCCCCGGCCCGGTGGGCGAGCGCAACGCCTATGCCACCGAACCGCGCGGCAGCGTGCTGTGCCACGCCGCCGATGCCGCAACGCTCCACCGCGCCGTCTCGGCGGCGCTGGCCGCCGGCAACCGCGCCCTGATCGCCGCCGGTGGCACGCGGCTGGGGGCGCCCCTGCCGCCCGCCCTGGCCGCCTGGGTGCGTGAGGCCGGCCCCGCCGCCCTGCCGGAGGTGCAGGCCGTGCTGTTCGGTGGCATGGAGGAGGCGCTGAAGGCCCTGGCGCAGCAACTCGCCTCGCTCGACGGCCCCCTCGTCCCGGTCCATGTCGCCGATGCGGAAACCGGCTTTCCGGCGGAGTTCCTGCTGCTGGAACGCTCGGTGAGCACCAACACCGCCGCGGCGGGCGGCAACGCGAAGCTGATGATGCTCGGCTGAACGGCATCCCGGGCTTTCGCTGGTTCTGGTGGATGCCGTCAGGCTGCCGGTTGATCCCCGGAAGCAGGTGGAGACGCGGGGCGCCCGGAAAGAGGAACGACACGCTGTCCGCGCTGGCGGCACCGGCAGTCCGCCGGAGAGCATGGCTCTCCGGTGCGATCCGGTCATAGGGTGTCAATCGGCACTGAATTGGGACCCCAGATCGGCACGCAAAAGGGACCCTCTTGTGAGGTGTGTTGAGGGGGCGTTCAGGCGCGGTTCTTGAATCGCCAACTATCGTTGCCGGTCTCGACGATGTCGCAGTGGTGAGTGAGGCGGTCGAGTAAGGCAGTGGTCATCTTGGCGTCCCCAAAGACGCTGGGCCATTCACCAAAAGCGAGGTTGGTGGTGACGATGACCGAGGTCTGCTCGTAGAGACGGCTGACAAGGTGGAACAGCAACTGGCCGCCGGACTGGGCGAATGGCAGATAGCCGAGCTCGTCGAGGACAACGAAATCCAGGCGGCAGA
>NZ_JHWD01000013.1 GCF_000622225.1 Roseomonas mucosa ATCC BAA-692
CTAGAGCATAATCTGATCAGTCTGGTTCATATCCAGCGGCGGTGAAGTAGCTGGCACATTCCTGTGGTGAGAACTGCGGAAGCGCATCGCGGATTGCGTTCCAGAGTGCGTCAATGGTGCGGCTGGCGGCCTTCCGCAGGAGCGCCTTGAGCTTGGAGAAGGCGTTCTCGATCGGGTTGAAGTCTGGCGAGTAGGGCGGCAGGAACCGCAGTGTCGCGCCTTTGGCTTGGATGGCTTCCCGGACGGCAGCGCCCTTGTGGGCGGGCAGGTTGTCGAGGATGACGATGTCACCCGGGCGTAGGGTGGGTGCCAGAACCTGCTGTGCATAGGCGGTGAACCACTTGCCCGTCATCGCGCCGTCCAGCACCATCGGCGCGGTCAGGCCAGACAAGCGCAGCGCACCGGCGAAGGTGGTTGTCTTCCAATGCCCGTGCGGCACTGGCGCCCGGCAGCGGGTTCCGCGTTTCGAGCGCCCATAGAGCCGTGCCATCTTGGTGGAGGCGCTGGTCTCATCGATGAAGACCAGCCGCTCCGGATCCAGATCAGGCTGTGCCTCGAACCAGACCTCGCGCTTGGCGGCCACATCTGGCCTCAGTTGCTCGGCAGCGTGGGCGGTCTTTTTTTGACCGTCATGTCGTGGCGGTCGAGCAAGCGCCAGACGGTGCTTGGAGCCACCGCCAAACCGTGATCCCGCCGGAGCATCTCGGCCAACTCGACCAGTGTGATGTCGACCTTGGCGTCTACCGCGGCGAGGACGATGTCCTTGTAGGCTTCGGCCCGTTGCGACCGCCGGTCGCCACCCTGACGTTGCGCCTTATCCCGGCCGCTCTCCCGCCAATCCTGCACCCAGCGGATCGCGCTGGACACTGAGACACCGAACCGGGCTGCTGCGGCGCGGCGGGACGACCCTGCCTCCACGGCGGCAATGACGCGCGACCTGAGGTCGGAAGACAGCGCTCTGCTCATCCCCACCGGCCTCCTCCCGGCTAACAGGGTGAATCAGATTTTGAGCTGTCCGGGAATCCCTCCCCGACTCAATCAGGTCAGATCATGCTCTAGCGTGGCGGTAGGCAGGCGCCGCTGCGGAACAAGGACCATTCCTCGCAGAGCCGGCCATCCGGGAAATGGCAGAGGCCAATCACGCTGCCATCCGTCTGCTTCCGGAGCTGCGTCGTGCCGCCCTGGTCGCGGCAGAAGACGGAGGCAGGGTTCGGCATCCCGACCGCCGCTCCCGCCGCCGTGCCCGCCACAGGCCGGGGCGCGCTCCGGCCATTCGCCTCCCTGGCCGCGCCGCCACCATCCTGCGCAGCTCCGCAGCCGGCGAGAAGGGCGAATGCCAGCCCGGCAAGGGGAAGCCCTGTCCGACACTTCATGACGTTCGTCTCCGCTTCATGCCGGTGCAACGTCGGCCCGGCCACGTGGCTGTGGCCGGGGCTCAGAGCCCGGCCTTCTCCAGCCCCAGAATCGCCCGCGCCAGGGCCTGGGCGCGCGGGACCATGCTGCCGATCTCCAGATACTCCTCCGGGCTATGCGCCAGCCCGCCGACCGGCCCCACGGAGCACAGCGTCGGCGCGCCCACGCCGGCGGTGAAGCCGCTATCGGCGCAGCCGCCGGCGAATTCGCCCTCCACCTGGAAGCCGGTTTCCGCTGCCGCGCCACGATAGGCGTCGAAGAGCCGCTTCGCCGCCGCGTCCTGCACCAGGGGCAGGAACTCGCCCTTGATGGTCAGGGTGGCCTTCGTGCCAGGCACGTAGGAGGTCGCGATGATCTCGTGGAGCTTGCCCATGATCTCCTCGCGGTCCGCCGGATCGACATAGCGCAGGTCGATCTGCCCCTGCGCATGCGGCGCCACGGTGTTCACGCTCTGGCCGCCGCTCACCAGCCCGACATTCAGCGTGATGCCGCGCTCCAGGTCGGTCAACGCATGGATCGCCACGATCTTCCGCGCCAGCTCGCCGATGGCGCTGATGCCGAGCTCGAAGTTGCCGCCGGAATGCGCGGCGCGGCCCTCGATGTCCATCACCATGAAGACGCCGCCCTTGCGCCCCGTGACCACGTTGCCGGTGGGCCGCCCCGGCTCGCTGTTGAAGACGACGCGGGCGTTGCGCGCCTCCGCCTCGATCACCGGCCGCCCTTCCGGCGAGCCGATCTCCTCGTCGCCCGTGAACAGGCCGACCAGCGGACCCGGCGCGCCGCCCACCGCCTTGAAGGCCGCCAGCACGAACATGTTCATCACCAGCCCGGCCTTCATGTCGGCCACGCCCGGCCCATAGGCGCGGCCGCCCTCGATGCGGAAGGGCCGGCGTTGCGGCTCGCCCTTCGGGAAGACCGTGTCGCGGTGCCCCATCAGCAGGATGTTGCGCTGCCGGTTGCCGCTCGCCGCGACGGCGCCCTCGCCAGCCTCGACCATGGCACGCAGGCAGTCGCCGAAGCGCTCGCCCGGCACCGTTTCCACGGGGATGCCGTGTTCCGCCAGGAAGCGGCGGACGATGGCGCCCACCGCGTCCACGCCCGGCTTGTCGTAGGAGCCGCCATCCGTGTTCACCATGGCCTCCAGCAGCGCGGCCATCGCGGCCTCATGCTGCTGCAGCCAATCCAGGACCCGGGCCTCGGTGCCATCGGCGGACATGCTCGCTCTCCTCGACTGCGCGGCCTGCGGTCCTAGCAGAAGGACGGCCCGGCAGCGAGGCGCCGCGCCATCGCCGGCCCCGGGGACAGGCAGTTTCCCCGGGGCCCGCGATTCACGCTTCCGGCGCGCGCGGGCTAGCCTTCCCGCCGTCGGCGGACCGAATCCGCCCGCCCGTTCGGGGAGGAAGCAAGAGCATGACGCAACGCAGGACCGGGCTCCGCCTGGCCATCGCCGCATCGCTGCTGGGTGGCGCGCCGCTGGCCGCCCAGCCGGCGCCGCAGCAGCCATCGGACGCGGCGCGCGGCATCTCGGAAAGCGCGGGCACCGGCACCTTCTCCCGCGCCGCGCAGTCCGGCGTGCCCTATACGCTGGCGCTGCAACAGCCGCAGCAGGGCTGCGACAGCTTGCGCGCCGGACTTTCCGGCGGCGAGGTCACCATCACCTCGGCCACCAGCCTCCCGGCCTCGAGCGACATTCCCGCCTATTGCCGCCTGCGCGGCGTCATCGCGCCCGAGATCCAGTTCGAGGTGAACCTGCCGGAACACTGGAACCGCCGCTTCTACATGTTCGGCAATGGCGGCTATGCTGGCGAGGACCTCGACGCCCCCGCGCGGCGCGAGACGCGCGAGGCCGCGCTGCGCCGGGGCTTCGTGGTCGCCAGCAACAACACCGGCCATGACGCGGAGCGCGAGCCGCTGGGCAGCTTCGCCGGCAGTACCGCGAAGATGGTGGACTATGCCTTCCGCGCCGTGCACCGCACCGTCGAGGAGGCCAGGCGCGCCACCGCCGCCTATTACGGCCGCCCGCCCGCCTATTCCTACTGGGATGCCTGCTCCACCGGCGGGCGCCAGGGGCTGATCTCGGCGCAGCGCTTCCCGGACGACTTCGACGGCATCCTGGCCGGCGCGCCGGTCTCGAACTTCGTCGATACCATGGTGAACTACGTCTGGAACGACCGCGCCCTGCGCGGCAGCGGCCTGACCCCCGCCAAGATGGGCACCGTGTCCCAGGCGGTGATGGCGCGCTGCGACGCCGCCGACGGGCTGAAGGACGGGCTCCTCGCCGATCCGCGCCGCTGCGACTTCGACCCGGCGCGCGACGTGAAGCAGTGCGCGGCGGGCCAGGATGGCGACGACTGCCTGACCGCGCCGCAGGCCCGCGCCATCTCCGCCATCAACACCGGCATCCGCCTGCCCGATGGCACGCCCTATTTCCACGGCTTCCCCGTGGGTTCCGAGGCCAGCGGCCCCAGCCTGCCCGGCGGCACCGATTCCGCGGGCGGCTGGACGCGCTGGATCATCCCCCTACCCGGCCAGCCCTCGCGGCAGTTCGAATATGCCATGACCTTCATGCAGAACATGGCCTTCGGGAAGCCGCGCCCGGATTTCGAGCCTGCGAGCTTCGACTTCGCCCGCGACCCGGCGCGCATGTCGGCCGTGCGCGGCCTGGTCAACGCCACCGATCCGGATCTCTCCGGCTTCCGCCGGCGCGGCGGCAAGCTGATCATGTACCATGGCTGGGCCGACACGGCGCTGACGCCGCTGATGAGCGTGGAGTACTACGAGAAGGCCATGGCGAGGAACGGCGCCTCCACGCCGGATTTCTTCCGCCTCTTCATGGTGCCCGGCATGTTCCATTGCCGCGGCGGCTTCGGCACGGACAGTTTCGACGCCATGACCTCGCTGGTCGAATGGGTCGAGGCCGGCAAGGCGCCGGACAGCATCCCCGCCGCCCAGCGTGCCGGCGACCGCATCGCGCGCGCACGGCCGCTCTGCCCTTATCCGCAGGTGGCCACCTATGACGGCAAGGGCAATCCCGACGAGGCGGCGAGCTTCGCCTGCGGGATGCCGAAATGAGGTGTGGCCGGGGGGGGGCACCCCCGGCCTGTCCTCAGACGCGCGGTGCCTTCGCCGCCAGGTCGGGATCGGCCAGCGGGAAGCCCGCCGCCCGTTCGATCGCCCGCGCCGCGCGGAAGCACAGATCGTCCCGCCCCTGGGCTGCCGCCACCTGCACGGCGCGCGGCATGCCCTCGGCATCCAGACCCACCGGCACGCTGATCGCGGGCTGCCGCGTCAGGTTGAACACGGCAGTCCAGGGTGCCCAGTCGCGCCACAGCGCCTGGGTGGGGTGCAGCGTCGGCTGATCCGCCGCGAAGGCCGCGGTCGGCGTGCAGGGCGCCAGGATCAGGTCGTAGCGCAGGTGGAACTGCCCCGCCGCATGCGCCGCCTGGGTGCGTGCAACCTCGGCCCCGAGGAAATCGATGGCGCTCGTCCCGCCCTCGCGGCGCGCCACCTCCTCCAGCCCGGAATCCAGCATCCCGCGCTTGGCCTCGGGCGTCAGCGACACCATCCGCGCCAACGCCACGCCCCAGACGCGGCCGAAGCCCTCACGCGTGTCGGGGAAGTCCGGATCGGCCTCCTCCACCAGCGCGCCTTCCTGCCGCAGCCAGTCGGCGGCCTGCTGCAGCATGGCCTCGCCATCCGCATCCAGCGGCGCGTCGAAGCCCGGGCGGCGCATCACCGCCACCCGCATCCCGCGCACGCCGCCCTCGATGCCCTGGCGCCAGTCACGCGGCTCGTCGGGCAGGCAGAAGGGGTCGCGCACATCGGCCCGCGCCATGGCGCTCAGCATCAGCGCCGCGTCGCGCACGCTGCGCGTCATCGGCCCGGCGCAGGAGACGCTGCCGAAGGCGCTGTGCGGCCATTGCGGCACCCGGCCATGGCTCGGCTTCACCCCCACCAGCCCGCAATAGGCCGCCGGGATGCGGATCGAGCCGCCGGCATCCGTGCCGACATGCAGCGGCCCGAAGCAGGCCGCCCCGGCCGCCCCGGCGCCGGAGGAGGAGCCGCCCGGCGTCCGCCGCGGGTCCCAGGGATTGCGCGTGATGCCGTGCAGCGGGCAGTCGCCCGGCGTCTTCCAGCCGAATTCCGTGGTGGTGGTCTTGCCCAGGATGACGGCCCCCGCCGCCTTCAGCCCCATCACGGCGGGCGCGTCCTCCGGCGCCGGGGTGGCGTCAGTGATCTTGCTGCCGCGCCGGGTCGGGAAGCCCGCCACGTTCAGCAGGTCCTTCACCGTCACCGGCACGCCGTCCAGCGGCCCCAGCGGCCGCCCGGCGGCCCAGCGCGCCTCGCTTTCCCCCGCCTGCATCAGGGCGCGCGGGTTCAGCGCTGCGAAGGCGTTCACCCAGGGATTGTACCGCGCCACCCGTTCGGTCACCGCCTTCAGGGTCTCGACGGGGCTGAGCGCCCGGCGCGCATAGAGCGCGAGAAGCTCCTCGGCGCTCAGCAGCGCGGGATCGGTCTTGGTCGTCATCGCTGTCACCATCGCGGCCGCATCCTGCTCCCACGCCCGCCGCAGGGATAGGCCACGTCCGGTATGGCAGTGGCGCGTATGCCAGTGGCCGCCTGGATGCCGTGCCGGGGAAGGCTGCGGCGGCCCGGCCCGCCTGCTAGGCTGCCCGCATGTCCTTTCGCCCGCCCCCCGTGGTTCCCGAACTCGATGTCGCCGATCTCGGCCGCTCCCTGGCCGCCTATTGCGACATCCTCGGCTTCCGCTGCCATGTGGCCCGGCCCGAGGAACGCTTCGCCTATCTCATCCGTGGCCCGGTGCACCTGATGCTGGAGGAAGCCGCCGGTCCCGGCCGCCGCTTCCGCACCGCGCCGCTGGAGCATCCCTATGGCCGCGGCATGAACCTGCAGATCGAGATCCCCGACGTGGACACGCTGCATGCCCGCGTCCTGGCCTCGGATCTCGGCATCGTCATCCCGCTGGAGGAGCGCTGGTACCGCCAGGACGACACCGAGGCCGGCAACCGGCAATTCGTCCTGGCCGATCCGGACGGCTACCTGCTGCGTTTCTTCACCGGCCTGGGAAGGCGGCCCTGGCGGGCGGAACGGGCCGGGCCCTGACCGCCACCGGCGGGCCCCGGGGCCGGACAGGCCGGCCCCCGGGGGAGCGTGCCTCAGACGCTTTCCAGCACCTTCGCCCGGCTCCGCATCAGCGGCTGGATCTTCTGGCCGAACTTGTCCATACCCTCGATGAAGTCGTCGAAGGTGAGCATCAGCCCCTTCACCCCCGGCATCCCCGCCGCATCGTCGAGCATCCTCGCCACCTGTTCATGGCTGCCCACCAGCGTGCCCATGTTCCAGTTGACGCCACTGGCCGAGCGCAGCACCGAGGCGGCCATGGAGGTCCCGGAAGCATCCTTGTCGTCCGCCGCGCGGCCGAACATGTAGGCCAGCGCCTCCTTGTCGGCGCCCTTGAGGTACAGCTCCCACTTCGCCCAGGCCTCCTCCTCGGTCTCCTCGGCGATCAGCATGTAGAGGACGTAGGAGCCCACGTCGCGCCCGGCCTTCTCGCCCACCGCCTGCATCCGCGCGGGCAGCGGCGCGCATTTGCGCGGCTCGTTCACGCCCTCGCCCAGGATGAAGTTATAGTCGCAGTACTGCGCCGCGAACTCCATGCCGCGGTCGCTCTGCCCGGCCGAGACCAGCCTGATCGGCACCTGCGGCGAGGGCTTGAGCATGCAGTGGTCCATCTGGAAGAACTGGCCCTTGAAGTCGGACTCCCCGGTCTCCCACAGCTCCTTCATGATCGTCACATATTCGGTGCTGTAGTCGTAGCGGCGGCCGAAATGCACGTCGCCCGGCCAGAGGCCCATCTGGCTGTACTCGGTCTTGTGCCAGCCGGAGACGATGTTCACGCCGAAGCGGCCGCCCGAGATGCTGTCGATCGTCACCGCCATGCGCGCCACCATGGCCGGTGGCAGGGTCAGCACCGCGGTCGAGGCGAAGAGGCGGATCCTGCTCGTCACCGAGGCCAGGCCTGCCATCAGCGTGAAGCTTTCCAGCCCGTAGTCCCAGTACTCCGTCTTGCCGCCGAAGCCGTGCAGCTTGATCATCGAGAGCGCGAAATCCAGGCCATAGCCCTCGGCCTTCTGCACCACGCGCCTGTTGAGATCGAAGCTCGGCATGTATTGCGGCGAGGTCTCCGAGATGATCCAGCCATTGTTGTTAATCGGGATGAAGACACCGATATCCATGGGACGGCTCCCTCGACGGCGCTGCGCGCGGTTGCAATGCCGTACCCCTTGAGCAATCGGCGTGCCAGCCGCGCCTTCGCCGCGCGGCGGGGTGTTGACGCGGGCGCCCGCCGGTTCTCTCGTGCCGGCCTGCCCCCGAGCCAAGAGGTGACACGATGAGCGACCAGCCCCTGAAGCCCTGGGAATGGCCCGAGCCGACCTGGCGCAGGATGGTGGACCGCGCCCGCGCCGGCCGCTCCCTGGCGCCCGCCTCCTGGCCCGGCGGGGCCCGTTGCTGCGTCGCCCTCTCCTTCGACGCGGACCACGACACCACGCCGCTGCGCGACTCCGACGAGAGCCCGATGCGCATCAGCCAGGGGCAGTACGGAAGCCGCCGGGGCATTCCCCGCATCCGCGCCCTGCTGGAACGCTATGAGGTGAAGGCGTCCTTCTTCTACCCGGCGGTCTCGGCGCTGATCTATCCGGAGGAGGTGCGCGCGCTGGCCGGGGAAGGCCACGAGATCGGCATCCATTCCTGGATCCACGAGGCGAACACCACCCTGCCCCCCGGCGTGGAGCGCGACCTGACCATGCGCGCGGCGGATGTGCTGGAGAAGACCGCCGGCCGCCGCCCGGTCGGCATCCGCACCGCCTCCTGGGACTTCTCGGTCGATACGATGGGCATCATCCGGGAGATGGGCCTGCTCTACGACAGCAGCCTGATGGCCGATGACGACCCCTACGAGATCGTCGCCGACGGCATCCCCACCGGCATCGTCGAGCTGCCGCCGGAATGGATCAAGGACGACGCGCCCTACCTGAACTTCCAGCGCTTCAGCGGCCTGCGCCCCTATACCCCGCCTTCCGCCGTGGAGGAGATCTTCAAGGCGGAGTTCGACGGCGCCTATGCCGAGGGCGGGCTGTTCCTGCTCACCATGCACCCGCACATCATCGGCCACCGCTCGCGCATCGCGCTGCTCGACCGGCTGGTGGAATACATCAAGGGCTTCGAGGGTGTCTGCTTCCTGACGCATGAGCAGGTGGCGCGCCACTGCCTGGAGAACGCCGCCACCCCGGCCTGACGCAAGGAGCCTCTCCGGGGGAGGCCACCCCTCCCCCGGACGCCGCTCAGCCCGCCGCCACGGCGCCGGAGCTCGGCGACATTACGTCGCTCACCCCCACCGCCTCGCCATCCTCCCAGCGGATGATGTTCGGGCAGGCATAGTTCACCGGCAGGGTGGCGTGCTCCACCAGCTCCAGCCCGCCCTGGGCCGCCAGCGCCTCCAGCACGGCGGCAGGCAGGCGCGGATCGGCGTTGGTGGCGTCGGGGCTGGAGACGTCGATGCGCGGCATCGCCGCCGCCTCTTCCGGGCCCATGCCGAAATCCAGCGAACAGGCCAGCATCTGGTACACGCTGGCCAGGATGCGCCGCCCGCCCGAGGCCCCGACGGCGATCACCGGCCCGGCCTTGCCTGCCTCGGACACCGTCAGCGGCAGCATGTTGCACAACGGCCGCGCCCCGGGGCGGATCGCATTGGCCGAGCCCGGCGTCGGGTCGAACCACATCATGCCGTTGTTCATCAGCACGCCGGTCTTCGGCAGCACCATGCGGCTGCCCATCGAGGAGAGCAGCGTCGTGGTCAGCGACACCATGTTCCCCTCCGCATCCGTCGCGGTCAGGTGCGTGGTGCAGGTCTCCGCCGGCTCCGGCGGCGGGTTCGCGGCGCCCAGGCTGGTCAGCCGCTCCGCATAGGCATCGCGCATCGCCTGCGACAGGGCGGCGTACCAGGCCGCGTCCGGCGCGCTGCCTGGCCGGACCTCGGCCATCTGCCGCATCACCGCCGCCAGGGTCGGCGCCGCGGTCAGCCCGCCCGCCGACTGCACGCGGAAGCGCCCGCGCCAGTCCAGCACCGAAGCGGGCCGCAGCGTGGCGCGGCATTCCGCCAGGTCGGCGGCGGACACGAAGCTGCCGGCCTCCCGCAGGTCCGCCGCCAGGTCAGCCGCCACGCCGCCCTCGTAGAAGTCGCGCAGCCCGTGCCGCCGCAGCCGTTCCAGCGTTTCGGCGAGATTGCCCTGGCGGAAGAAGCCCGGATTGCCCTGGTAGGGCGGCGTCGGCGGCAGCCCGTCCGGCAGGTAGATCCGTGCGCTTTCCGGATAGAGCCGGATGATCCTCGCCGAGGCCGCCACCTTGATCAGCGTGAACCAGTCCTGCGGCAACCCGCGCCGGGCCAGCGCCACCGCCGGGCCGAGCAGCTCCGGCAGCGGCATCCCCGTGCCGAAGCGTTCGCGCAGCAGGTCGTACCCCGCCACCGAGGAGGGGATCAGCGCCGAGAGCGGCCCATGGATGTTGTGGTCGCCCTCCACCTCCGGCCAGGTGAAGAAGTCCTTCTTCAGCCGGCCGGTGAGCCTGTAGGCGGCGGGGTCCACCCCCTTCGGCGCCACCGGGCCGAAATCCACCACCTCGGCATTCTCCGCCCCGGCGCGGTGCACGAGGCCGAAGCCGATGCCGCCCAGGCCGCTGTTCCAGGGCTCCACCACGGCCAGGGCAAAGGCCGCCGCCACCGCCGCATCGGCCGCGTTGCCGCCGGCCTCCAGCACCGCCACGCCCGCCTCGGCCGCCGCCTTGCTCTGCGACACCACCATGCCGCGCTTGCCGCGCGCGGAGGGCTTGGTCACCTCCCAGTTCTGGGTGCGGTGCGGCCTGGGCTGGTAGTCGGCAAGGCCCGGGGAGGGGTTCTGGGACATCGGCATGGCGCTCCTTCGGCGCGGCAGCCTCCGCCCGCCCGCAGGGTGCCGCAACCCCTCCCGGCCCGCGAAATGTCGCAGATTTGGCCCGCCCCGGGCGGCGCGCCGCCCGGCAAGGCATCCCTGCCCCTTTGCCCGCCATCCCGAAGGCGGCTATCTCCGAAGCCAGGATCACATATCTCCGGAGGAACAGGTCATGGCGGCGAGCAGCGCCCTGCGGGTGGCCCCCGAACTGGAAGCCTTCCTGGTCAAGGAAGCCCTGCCTGGCACCGGCGTCGCGCCGGATGCCTTCTTTGCCGGGATGGAATCCCTGCTGCGCGACCTCGCCCCCCGCAACGCCGCGCTGCTGGCGAAGCGCGACGAGATCCAGGCCAAGGTCGATGCCTGGCACCGCGCGCATCCGGCGAAGCCGATCGACGCGGCGGCCTATGAGGGTTTCCTGCGCGGGATCGGCTACCTCCTCGACCCGCCGGGCGAGGTACAGGTCTCCACGGCGAATGTGGACCCGGAGATCGCCACCATCGCCGGGCCGCAGCTCGTGGTGCCGGTGAACAACGCCCGCTACGCGCTCAACGCCGCCAATGCGCGCTGGGGCAGCCTCTACGATGCGCTCTACGGCACCGATGCCATTCCGCAGGAAGGGCCGAAGCAGAAGGGCTACGACCCCGCCCGCGGCGCCCAGGTGATCGCCCGCGCCCGCGCCGCGCTGGACGAGGCCGCGCCGCTGGCCCAGGGCAGCCATGCCGAGGCCAGGGGTTATGCGGTGAAGGATGGCGGGCTGGCCGTCACGCTGAAGGACGGCACGGCCACGGCACTGCGCGATCCCGCGCAGTTCGTGGGCTATTCCGGCGATGCCGCCTCGCCCGGCGCCGTGCTGCTGCGCCGGAACGGGCTGCATCTGGAGATCGTCTTCGACCGCACCAGCCCGATCGGCAGGGACGATGCCGCCGGCATCTCCGACCTGATCCTGGAATCCGCGGTCAGCACCATCCAGGACTGCGAGGATTCCGTGGCCGCCGTCGATGCCGCCGACAAGGTGGTGGTGTACCGGAACTGGCTCGGCCTGATGAAGGGCGACCTCGCCGAGAGCTTCGAGAAGGGCGGCAAGACCGTCACCCGCAGGCTGAACCCGGACCGGAGCTGGACCGCGCCGGATGGCGGCACGCTGACCCTGCCGGGGCGCTCGCTGATGCTGGTGCGCAATGTCGGCCATCACATGCTGACGGACGCCGTGACGCTGGACGGCCAGCCGGTGCCCGAGACCATGCTCGATGCGTTGATCACCGGTGCCATCGCCCTGCATGACATCGGCCCGGACGGGCGCCGCATGAACAGCCGCGCCGGCTCGGTCTATATCGTGAAGCCCAAGCTGCACGGGCCGGAGGAGGTCGCCTTCGCCGTCGAGATGTTCGGCCGGGTCGAGGACATCCTCGGCATGGCGCGCAACACCCTCAAGATCGGGATCATGGACGAGGAGCGGCGAACCACCGCCAACCTGAAGGCCTGCATCGCCGCGGCGAAGGAGCGGGTGGTCTTCATCAACACCGGCTTCCTCGACCGTACGGGCGACGAGATCCACACCTCCATGGAGGCCGGCGCCGTCGTCCGCAAGGCGGATATGAAGGCCCAGCCCTGGATCAAGGCCTATGAGGACTGGAACGTGGACACCGGCCTCGCCTGCGGCCTCGCGGGCCGGGCGCAGATCGGCAAGGGCATGTGGGCCGCACCCGATGCCATGGCGGAGATGCTGACGCAGAAGATCGGCCACCCGAAGGCCGGCGCCAACACCGCCTGGGTACCCTCCCCCACCGCCGCCACGCTGCATGCCCTGCACTACCATCAGGTGAACGTGATGGAGCGGCAGAAGGAGATCGCCGCCGGCGGGCCGCGCGCGAAGCTGTCGGACATCCTGACCGTGCCGCTGGCCAGGGACACCAACTGGGCGCCCGCCGACGTGCAGGCGGAGCTGGACAACAACGCCCAGGGCATCCTCGGCTATGTCGTGCGCTGGGTGGACCAGGGCGTCGGCTGCTCCAAGGTGCCGGACATCCACGATGTCGCGCTGATGGAGGACCGCGCCACGCTGCGCATCTCCGCCCAGCACATCGCCAACTGGCTGCGTCACGGCGTCACCACGAAGGAACAGGTGACGGAGACGCTGCGCCGCATGGCGGGCGTGGTGGACCAGCAGAATGCCGGCGACGCGGCCTATACGCCGATGGCCCCCGGCTTCGACGGTCCCGCCTTCAAGGCCGCGTGCGACCTCGTCTTCGAGGGCACGACCCAGCCCAACGGCTATACGGAGTTCATCCTGACCCGCCGCCGCCGCGAGGCGAAGGCGGGCTGATGTCCGCGCCGCGCACCGCCGGGCCCCGCCGCCTGGCGGCGCCGGAATCCGGCCGGCGCCCACCCCCCCGGGTTGGCGTGGACCGGACCGGCTTCCAGCGAAGGGAACGCCGCGCCATGGGCCTGATCGTCCGGCTGATCCTCTATCTCGGCGGCAGCCTGGCCTCCGTCTTCGTGGCGGCCGGGGCGGAGAACTATTCCGTCGTGCAGGCGATGTTCGGCATCCTGGCCTTCGCCTGCATCGTCCTGGCGATCGCCCTGTTCGTCCGGCGCTGATCCGTCGGCGCCGGCGCCTCAGCCCTGTTGCAGCAGCCGGGTCACGTCCGCGCCCGCGCCGGTCCTGATCCGCTGCTCGATGCGCTTCGCCTCCAGGTCCACCGTCACCACCTCGTCCGAGGCGAGGGAGACGAAGGCCACCGCCTTGCCTGGATGCAGCGAGGCCGCGCTCGGCTTCGCGCCCAGCGGCAGGCGCCAGATCTCGCGCAGGTCGGGCCGCAGCAGGCTGATGCTCTCACGCTCCAGATCCGCGAGCAGCAGCCGTCCGTCCGGCAGCGCATAGAGGCGCAGCGGATCGCCGCCGACATCCCGCTGGTCCCTGAGCTTCATGCTCTCGGCATCCAGCACGCTCACCGTCCCGCTCCGCCGGTTGCCGACATAGAAGGCCTTGCCGTCCGGGCTCAGGCAGTTGCCTTCCGGCATCCGGCCCGTCTTCACGACCACCGGCTTCGCGACCCGGTCATAGGGCCGCACCAGGCTGGCCGTGCCGGATTCCAGGCCTGTGACATAGGCGCGTTCGCCATTCCGGCTGAAGGCGAAGAGATGCGTCTTCCGCCCGCCCGTGGCGGCCTGCCGGTCGGGCCGCACCGCCCTGGCGGGGTCCTCCAGGATCAGCAGCGTGTCACGCCCCTCGCTGAGCACGCCGAGCCGCCCCTGCCCGTCCATTCCAATGCCGTGCAGCCGGTTGAAGGGCGCACAGTCGATGGTGCGGACCACGCGGCGGTCGCCGAGATCGACCATGACCACGGAATGACCACCCTCGCCCGGCTTGTCGGAGCTGGGCAGGCCGTAATGGCCGACATAGGCGAAGCGCCCCGGCGCATCGACGACGAATTCATGCGGATAGGGCGGCAAGGCGACCTCGCCGACCCGCGTGCCGTCCGCCGCGTCGAAGAAGGCAAGCTTGCCGGCGTTCTTCTCCATCACCAGCAGCAGCGAGGCGGGGCCGTTGCCGCCGCCATTGCCGCCCTGCGCCCGCGCTGCCGCCCGGGGCAGGCCCGCCGCCACCGAGGCCATGCCGGCGAGCATTCCGCGTCTTTCGATCATCCGATGTGTCTCCCGGCCCCTGCACGCATGGATGGCATCCGCTGCGACCATGACGCTCGCCGGGAGAAGGGGTTGCCCCGGTAACACTCCGATTCTTGGCTCAACCCCCGGTCTCATGCTGCGTTGCAGCGATGGTGGCGGGGGCCGGGAACCTTTTGCCCCGGCCATCGGACAACGGAGAAGAACAGAACCGCATGATCGTTCCGAAGGACGTTCAGCTGCACCGCATGATGGCCCGGCTGGGGTGGCCCCTGGTGATCTTCCTGATCTGGGACGTCCTGATCGTGGTCTCCTATGTGACACTCCACCACGATTTCAGCGTCTATCTGCCGGTGCTGCCCCTGCCCCTGCTCGGCTCCGCGCTGGTGCTCTTCCTGGGCTTCCGCAACAACAGCGCCTATGCCCGCTGGTGGGAGGCGCGGACCCTCTGGGGCGCCATGGTCAATGCCTCCCGCTCCTATGGGCGCGAGGTCCTGTCCTTCCTGCCCGACACGCCGGAGGCGGTGCCGCTGAAGCGCCGGCTGGTGCAGCGGCAGGTCGCCTATGTGCACGCCCTGCGCTGCCAGCTCCGCAAGCAGGAATGCTGGGACGAGCTCGCCCGGCACATGGAGCCGGAGGAGGTCGCCCATCTCCACCGCTTCAACAACGTGCCCAACGCCATCCTCACGGGTTCCGCGCGGCTGCTCGGCGATGCGCTGGAACGCGGCTGGCTGGACAATATCCGCCAGTCCCGCATCGAGGCGACGATGGTGGACATGGCCAATGCCCAGGGCGGCATGGAGCGCATCAAGAACACGCCCCTGCCCCGGCAGTACACCTTCTACCCCCGCTTCTTCGTCCACCTGTTCTGCGTTCTGCTGCCGCTTGGCCTGGTGGAGAGCCTGGGCCTCTACACCCCACTCGCCTCCACGGTGGTGGGCCTGATGCTGCTGGTGATGGAGCAGATCGGCGACGACATCCAGGACCCCTTCGAGAACACGCCGAACGACGTGCCGCTGAACGCCATCTGCCGGACCATCGAGATCGACCTGCTGCAAGCGATCGGCGAGCTGGACGTGCCGAAACCTTTGCAGCCCGTGGGCGATGTTCTGTGGTGAGAAGACCCCGGCCGCCGCAACCCGGAAATGCATATCGGGCACACCGGGATGCGAGTTTGCCCTTGCATGGACGGACCGGACTGTTCATATTCTTGCTGTGCAGCATCACTGAGATGTGAGGCTGCATTTCTTGGACGTTTCCTCCCTAAACTTGGCGGCTCCTCGGAGCCGCCTTTCTTTTTTTCGGCTCTTTCCAACCGATCCCGCGCCTGCGCAACGACCCCGACGTGAGGCAGGAAAGGCGCTTCCGTCCCGCGACATTCCATTCCGGCAGCGAAGGGCAGGTCCGGCCGGGACCCGCCCCTTTCACCCCTGCAGCCAGGGCGGCGCCGGCAGGCCCTTGGAGGCCAGGAACTCCGGGTTGAACAGCTTGGACTGGTATCGCGCCCCGCCATCGCAGAGGATCGTTGCCACCGTGTGCCCCGGGCCCAGGTCGCGCGCCACCTGGATCGCCGCCGCCACGTTCAGCCCGGCGCTGCCGCCGACGCTCAGCCCTTCCTCCGCCAGCAGCGCATAGACCTCCGCCAGCATGGCCTCGTCTTGCACCTGCACGGCATCGTCGATCGGCGCGCCCTCCAGGTTGCCCGGCACCCGCGCCGCCTGTCCGATCCCTTCTGTAACGGAACTGCCCTCGGCCTGCAGGCGGCCGGTCTTCACCCAGGAATAGAGCGCGCTGCCCATCGGATCGGCCAGCACGATGCGGATCTCGGGGTTACGCGACTTCAGCGCCCTGGCCACGCCCGCCAGCGTGCCGCCCGTGCCGCAGGAGCAGGTGAAGGCATGGATGCGCCCGTCCAGCTCGTCCCAGATCTCCGCCCCGGTGGTGCGCTCATGCACATGCATGTTGGCGAGGTTGTCGAACTGATTCGCCCAGATGGTCGGCCCCTGGGCCGAAAGCTCCTCCGCCAGCCGGCGCGAGACATGCACGTAGTTGCCCGGATCGGCATAGGGCACCGCCTTCACCAGCCGCACATCCGCGCCGATCATGCGCAGGAAGTCGATCTTCTCGCGGCTCTGCGTTTCCGGCACCACGATCACCGAGCGCCAGCCGCGTGCATTCGCCGCCAGCGCCAGGCCGATGCCGGTGTTGCCGGCCGTCCCCTCCACCACCGTGCCCGGCCGGTAGGGGGTGAGCAGCCCCCGGTCCACCGCATCGCCCAGGATGCCCAACGCCGCCCGGTCCTTCACGCTGCCGCCGGGGTTCATGAACTCCGCCTTGGCGAAGATGTCGCAGCCCGTCAGCTCCGAGGCACGCTTCAGCCGGATCATCGGAGTGCGGCCCACCGCACCCCAGAAGCCATCGGCGGGACCGGGCAGACTCAAGATATCACTCCTTCGGCAGTTCGACCCAGCGGAGATAGGGTTTCTCCGTGGTGAAACCCTGGGGAAACTGCTGCTTCGCCTGTTCGTCGCTCAGCGAGGCGAGCACGATGGCGCGATCGCCCGGCTGCCAGTTCACCGGCGTCGCCACCTTGTGCCGGTCCGTGGTCTGCAGGCTGTCGATCACCCGCAGCACCTCGTCGAAGTTCCGCCCGGCGCTGGGCGGATAGACCAGCATCAGACGGATCTTCCTGTTGGGGTCGATCACGAAGACCGTCCGCACCGTCACCGAGGGATCGGCCTCCGGATGGATCATGCCGTAGAGGTTGGCGACGGTCCGGTCCGGGTCGGAGATCATCGGGAAGTTCACCGCCACGCCCTGCGTCTCGGCGATGTCCGCATCCCAGCCGGCATGACGGTCGAGCGTGTCCACGCTCAGCCCGATCACCTTCACGCCGCGCTTCTCGAATTCCGGCTTCAGCCGCGCCGTCATGCCCAGTTCCGTGGTGCAGACGGGCGTGAAGTCCTTCGGGTGGCTGAACAGCACGCCCCAGGAACCGCCGAGCCAGTCATGGAAGCGGATACGCCCCTGCGTCGTCTCCGCCTCGAAATCGGGCGCGACCTGGCCGAGTTGCAGCATGCGGGTCTCTCCTGCTGGAAGGGGGAGGCACTCTGTCCACGCGCCCCGACTTTCCGCAACCGCGAAAAGATCGTTTCCCGGAGGCGGGGCGGGGGAGAAAATCCATATGGACAGCGGAGCCGGTCAGGAACGAGCCTTCTCCGCATCATGGCCGAATCGCGCGAGATCCCCTCCCCCGCCCTGCCTGCCCGGGAGCCTGCCCCGGAGGAGCGCGCCGCCAGGCTCGCTGCCGAGCTTGACGCCGCCTTCAAGGCCCGTGGCCGCCTCTACTGGGACCTGCTCGCCACGCTGCGGGAGGCCCATGGGGAGGCGGAGGCCGAGCGTCTGCTGTCGCTCGCCATCGAGCGGCGGGGCGCGGCGGCGGGCGCGGCCCTTTTCGCCGGGCTCGGCGATCCCACGCCCCAGGCCGTGGCGGAAACCTTCCTGACCCGCGCCAGCCCGGACTGGGGCCGGCTCTTTCCCCACCGGCTTCGCGAGGCCGCGGACGGCACGCTGATCGTGCAGGTGGAGCGCTGCCCGCTGAAGGAGGCCTGGGAGGAGGACGGGCGGACGCCGGAGGAGATCGCCCTGCTCTGCCGCATCGCCGGCCGGGCCGATCACGGCGTCTTCGGCGCCAGCGGCATCGGCTTCGCGGCGCGGACATGGAAGCCGGGCGACCGGGGCTGCTGCGAGCTGCGCCTTTCGCCCCGCCCGGACGGGGCATGATCAGCGCTTGCGCACGAACTCCGTGCGCAGCACCAGGCCCTTGATCGTGTCGTGGCGGCAGTCGATCTCCGCCGGATCGTTAGTCAGGCGTATCGAGCGGATGACCGTGCCCTGCTTCAGGGTCTGGTTCGCCCCCTTCACCTTCAGGTCCTTGATCAGCGTGACGGAATCCCCGTCGGCGAGAAGTTTTCCCGAAGCGTCGCGCACCTCCTGCCGAGCCTGCGCCGCCTTCATCTCGCTGGCCGGGCGCCACTCCCCGGTGGCCTCGTCATACACGTAGTCCTCGTCCTCGCCGGACATTGCCACCCTCATCACGGAAACGGGAGGTTTCTTCCCGCCCCGGCCGCAGCACCGCAAGCGCGAAACCGGCATGCCGGGGTGGCGCGCCGGTTCCTCCTCCTCTCGGGAAGCCCCGGCTGTTCAGAGGTTGAAGGCCAGCCGCACCGCCCAGGCCTGGAACAGGCGGTCGGGCCCGTCCAGGGCGACCCGGCCGTTCTGGTACTGGGTCTGCACCTTCAGGTTTTCCGAGAGGTACCAGTTCAGCCCCACCGTCCAGATGCTCTGCGTGCCGCCCCGCACGGTGCCGTCGTTCAGGTTCACGGTGCTGTAGCGGGCCGCCAGTTCCAGCGCCCCCGGATTTCCGTTGAAGCCGGCCCAGCCCTCGGTGGGCGGGCGCCGCCAGGTGCCCGTTTCCGCGCTGCGCTTCCGCTTCCCGTTCCAGGGATAAAGCGGCAGGGCGGCCTGCGCGTACCAGCCGTCGAAGCGGCTCGTCCCGCCATGGCCGCGGTCCACCACGATCTGCTGGTAGAGCGCCTCGACATAGAGGGGGCCGATCGTGCCGCTCAGCTCCGGCCCATAGGCATAGACGTCCTGCGCGCCCATTGACCGGGTGTCGAGGAAGCGCAGCGACCCGTCGCCGCGCAGCTCCGGATAGTCGCGCAGCCGCAGCGTGTCGTTGCCCGGCACGGTGCCCGGATCGAACTGCGCCGCCACGTCGAACCCCGCCTGCAGATGGAGCAGCCCGCCCTCGCCCGACACCGCGACGGTCCGGCCGGCCAGACCGCGCTGCCGGTGGTCGTGCAGCGCCGAGCTGGTGCCGCCCGTGCCGTAGAGGCTCAGGTTCCAGTCCCGGCCACGCGCCTCCAGGCCCACCGCCTCCCGCGAATCCCCGGTTGCCAGGCCGGCCACGATGTTGCTGATCGCCGACCGCTCCAGGAACAGCAGGTCGAAGGAGCTGGCGGCATATTCCGGCAGGTGCTGCGGCGTGTAGGACCCGGCCCGGACCATGCCCCATTGCTGAACTTTGTAGGTGAGCTGCGCCTCGTAGAGGAAGTTGGTCCGGCTCGGATAGCCGCCGAATTCCCAGATCACCCGGTAGCCGAAGCCGGCGGGCAGGTTGCCGGCCGCGCCCAGCCGCGCCCGCCGCACCTGCGTGCCGGAATCAAAGCCTCCCGGCCGGTCCTGGCCGAAGAAGGACACGCCGTCGAGGTCGAAGCGCAGCAGCGGCCGGATGGTGAATTCGTTCCCACCGGGGCACAGGGTCAGCCGCTTCTGCAGCGCCTCGCCCGCCGGCAGGCTGCCGCCCTGATCGGCCCCATCCCGCGCCTTGCAGCCCGTCCCGGCGGCCTCCTGCGCCTCCGCGGACGGGGCGGCGGCCATGGCGGCAAGGCCGGCCAGCATCGCGGCGGCGGCAAGGCGTATCGGCATGACGGAGGATTCCCGGCTCATCCTTCTTCGGCGTCCCTCAAGCATGAAACCGCCGCGCCCTGGCCATGACGATGCGGTGAGGCCCCGACGGCGCGGGCCGCCGGGGCCGCGCCGTCAGAAGACCTGGCGCAGCAGCACGTAGAGCCCGCCGGCGATGGCCATGGCGGCCGGCAGGGTCAGCACCCAGGCCATCGCCAGGTTCCGCACCGTCGCCCATTGCAGCCCCGAACCACTGGCCACCATGGTGCCGGCGACGCCGCTGGACAGGACATGGGTGGTGGAGACCGGCAGGCCGTAGGCATCGGCCAGTCCGATCGTGCCCATGGCCACGATCTCGGCCGAGGCCCCCTGCGCATAGGTCAGGTGCGTCTTGCCGATCCGCTCGCCCACCGTCACCACGATGCGCTTCCAGCCCACCATGGTGCCGAGGCCCAGCGCCAGCGCGACCGTGACCTTCACCCAGGTCGGGATGAACCTGGTGCCTTCGTCGAGCAGACCACGCATCGACTTCAGCGCCGCGACCTCCTCATCACCGAAGCCCGCCGGATGCGCGCCCATCACCCGCACCGCGTCGGAGGCGAGGTACATGTCGTTGCGAACGTTCGGCGTCGCCGCCGCGGGCACCAGCCGCACAGCGCCATAGCCCTGCACCTGCCGCCCGATATCCTGGGTCAGCACCGCCAGGGCGGCATAGACCTCGGGCCGGTTGACCTCGCGCACCTTCAGCGCGTCGCTGACGACGGAGCGTGCGGCGGCGGCGCTTTCCGGCCTCGGGGCGCCGCCGGCATGGCTGGCGAAGATGCCGCTGGCCCGCTGCGCCGTCTCGACAAAGGCCGGCGTGGCGCTGTCCGGCGTGGCGCGGTTCAGCGCATAGGCCGTCGGTGCGGCGCCGATCAGGATCAGCATGATCAGGCCCATACCCTTCTGCCCGTCATTGCTGCCGTGGAAGAAGGAGACGCCGGTGCAGGTGGCGATCAGCAGCGCGCGGATCGCCACCGGCGGCGGCTTGTTGCCCTCCGGAGCGCGGTAGAGCGCCTCGTTGCGCACCACGAAGCGCATCGCCAGCAGCAGCACTGCCGCCAGCACGAAGCCGATGAGCGGGCTGAACAGCAGGGACTCGAAGACATTGACCGCCTGGTTCCAGTCCACGCCGGAGGTGGCGGAGCCGGCCGGCGCCAGGAGCTGGTTGGCGAGGCCCACGCCGATGATCGAGCCGATCAGCGCATGCGAGGAGCTGTTGGGCAGGCCCATCGCCCAGGTGCCGAGGTTCCAGATCGCCGCGGCGAGCAGCAGGGCGAAGATCATCGCATAGCCCGCTGTGCTGCCGACCTGCAGGATCAGCTCGACCGGCAGCAGGGTGACGACGGTGAAGGCGACCGCGCCGCTGGAGGTCAGCACGCCCAGGAAGTTCCAGAAGCCCGACCAGACCACCGCCGTCAGGGGCGCCAGGCTGTGCGTGTAGATCACGGTCGCCACGGCATTCGCGGTGTCGTGGAAGCCGTTCACGAACTCGAAGCCCAGCGCGATCACCAGGGCCAGGCCGAGCATGACGAGGGCGCCGGTCGCCAGGCCGTGCTCGCCCACGCTCCGCATGTCCTGCGCGATGCTGAAGGCCGCATAGCCGAGCCCGCCGGCGAGCACGAGGATGAAGGCAATGGCCCCGAAGGCATGCGGCTTGCGGTCGAGATCCGGACGCGGGGAGGTGAGTGCCCCCCCGGCGCCCCGGAGGATGGTGTCGGACATCGGTCCCCCAGGTGTGACAGTCGAGGACCGCTGTAGCGAGGATGCGCCGGGATGGCCTGTTGCAATCGGGTGAACATTTCCGCCGGGCAGGCACCCGCCGCAGCCCGGGCGCGCGCGACGGCATGCATGATCCACCCGGGGTTACGGAACCGGGTCCTGTCTTCCGCCCGGGGTTCCAAGCGGCAGCCTCACAGCATCCCCTTCAGCCGCAGGAGCCCGAAGGCCGCCACGGTGGACTGGTCCTCGATCACGCCGTCCCGGATCATCGCCTCCAGCTCCGCCAGGGGCATGGCCCGCGTCACCAGATCCTGCTCCTCCACCTCCAGCGCCGCTTCGCCCGGCGTGAGCCCGGTGGCGAGGAAGACATGGTTCGCCTGGGTGCAGAAGCCGTAGGCCAGGAAGAGCCGCCCGGCATAGCGCATCTCCGCCGCGCGCAGCCCCGTCTCTTCCCGCAGCTCGGCCCGCGCCAGTTCCAGCGGGTCGGTGCCGGGCGCGTATTCCCACATGCCCTGCACGAACTCCCAGCACCGGCGGCCTACCGGATAGCGGAACTGCTCGACCATATGGACCATGCCGTCCTCGACCGCGGCCACGGTCACGAAGTCGGTCTTCTCGACCACGCCGAAGAGACCGGGCGAGCCGTCGCGCCGCCGCACCGTATCCTCGCGCAGCCGCATCCAGCGGTTCTCGTAGACCAGCCGGCTGCCGGTCCGGACGATGTCGGGCTCCTTCCCGCTCACCCCTCCGCCCTTTCCCCGGCATAGGGGTTGCTGCGCCGCTCCTCGCCCAGCATCCCGCCCGGCCCGTGCCCACAATGGAAGCTCACGTCGTCACCCAGCGGGAAGAGCTTCTCCCGGATCGCCCGGACCAGCCCCGGACCGTCGCCATAGGGGAAATCCGTCCGTCCCACGGAGCCACGGAAGATCACGTCCCCCACCACGGCGAAGCGCGCGGCCGGGTCGAAGAACACCACATGGCCCGGCGTGTGGCCGGGGCAGTGCAGGACCTCGAAGCGGCGCCCGGCGACCTCCACCGTGTCGCCTTCGGCCAGCCAGCGGTCCGGCACCACCGGCCGTCCCGGGAAGCCGTACTGCGCCGCCGACTGCGCCAGCCCGTCCAGCAGGAAACGGTCGGCCTCGTGCGGTCCCTCGACCGGGATGCCGAGCGTCTCGCCGACCTCTGCGGCACCCGCCGCATGGTCCAGGTGGCCATGGGTCAGCAGGACCTTCTCCGCCGTCACGCCGAGTTCCTTCAGGGCGGCGAGCACCGGCCCGGCCTCGCCGGGATCGACCACCGCCCCGCGCTTCGTCGCTTCGTCCCAAAGGATCAGGCAGTTCTGGCCGAAGGGCGTAACCGGCAGGATCGCGCCGCGCAGCGCTTCGGAAGATGTCATGGCATCGGCCCCTGTCTTGCAGGCCGCCAGAACTGGCATGTGCCGCCGTGGCACGCCAGCGCGCGCCGCCGGTTGCCGTTTTCACGCGAGGGTGATGCCCAGCAGGGGGCCATCGGGCCGCCCCGCAATTGCCGTCGCATCCCCAGGGCCCTAGCTTGCCGCCCTCACGGACAATGATGTCCAGAACGTTGCCCGCGTTTCTCGCCTCTGGATCATGGCCCTGCCCTCGTCTGATCGAATAAGGCCCCCCCAGCCGCCGGAGACCCAGCCCCGCCAGACAGGGAGCAGTTCCGGGACTCGTCGCAACCCGTCCGACGAAAGCCAGCCAGCCCAGGAGGAGCCCTTCCCGGCCCAGTGCCTTGCGGCGGAAGCGGATGGGGAGGCCTCCTTCCGCCGCATCGCCGACTGCACCCCTTCCATGATCTGGCTTTCCGACCAGCATGGGAACTGCATCTTCACCAACCGCCACCACGAGCGGACGCTGGGCTATCCGGCGAGCGAGTTGCAGGGGCAAGGCTGGCACCGGCTGATCCATCCCGAGGACCTGTCCGCCTAATGATGTGGCGATCGGCCGCGCCTTCGCCGTGCGTGAGCCCTTCCAGACCGTCATCCGGATGCAGGCCAAGGGCGGGCGGGTGTACTGGATGCGGGTGGATGCCGCCCCGCGCCTGTCCGCCGATGGCGAGTTCCTCGGCTTTGCCGGCATCAACACCGACATGACCGCCAGCCATCAGGCCGAGGAGGCGCTGGAACGCCTGGTCAGGCAGCGCACCAGCGATCTTTCCGAGGCCAACCGGCGCCTGCAGGCTCAGATCGAGGAGCATGACCGGCTGGAAGCCTCGCTCCGGCAGATGCAGCGCGCCGAGGCGCTGGGCCAACTCACCGCCGGCGTGTCGCACGACTTCAACAACCTGCTGACCGTCATCCTCGGCAACCTGCGGCTGCTGCAGCGCCAGTCCCCTGTCCAGGGCCTGTCGTCCGCCCATCTCGCGCGGCGGCTGGAAGCGGTCCGGCTGGCTGCCGAGCGCGGCGCCCTGCTGACCTCGCAGCTCCTCGCCTTCTCCCGCCGACAGCGGCTCGACCCCCGCCCCCTGGACATGAACGCGCTGATCCAGGAGATGGCCGGGCTGCTGGGCACCACCGTCGGCGGCAGCGTCCGCCTCGACACCGGCCAGGACGCCCCCGTGGGGCGGGAAGCCTGGCTCGCCATGGCCGACCCGACCCAGATCGAGCTCGCCCTGGTGAACCTCGTGCTCAATGCCCGCGACGCCATGCAGGGCACCGGCACGATCCGTATCGTCACCGGCAACGTCACCCTCGGCCCGCCGGAGCATCCCGAGGAACCGCCGGCGGGGGACTATGTCGCGATCACGGTCCGGGACACCGGGACCGGCATGACGCCAGAGGTCCGGGCCCGGGCCTTCGAGCCCTTCTTCACCACCAAGGATGTCGGACAGGGGTCCGGCCTGGGACTGAGCCAGGTGCTGGGCTTCGTCCAGCAGTCCGGCGGGGGGCTACGGGTCGAGACGGCGCACGGCCGGGGCACGGCCATCCATCTCTACCTGCCCCGCGCCCAGGCGCGCCCGGCTGCACCCGCCCCGGCCCAGGGGCCGGAAAAGGACGACCGGACCATCCTGCTGGTGGATGACGAGGAACCCGTGCGCGAGATCACCGCCCTCACCCTGCGGGACCTGGGCTATGACGTGGTCGAGGCCCATGACGGCCTCGCGGCGCTGAACCTGCTTGACGGCGACACCCGCTTCGACCTCCTGCTGCTGGACTTCGCCATGCCCGGCATGAACGGCGTGGAGGTCGCCCAGGCCGCGCGCAGCCGCCGCCCCCAGCTGCCGATCATGTTCCTCACCGGCTATGCCGAGGCCCCCGCCATGGCGGGCGAGAGCAAGGACAGGATCCTCCAGAAGCCCTTCCGCACCGAGGAACTCGCCCGGCGCCTGACCGCCGTGCTGGCCCCGGCCTGCGGCGCGGTGGCCTGCGGCGCCTCTCTCTGACGGCCCGGGCCCGGGGCTGGAACGGCCCGGCACGGGAAGCGCTTGCGATTGTCCAGCCATACTGATATATCAGATGGCATGAACGCGCTCCAGCCGCTCTCCCAAAGCGAAACGGCCTCGCTCTCGGAACGTGTCTATCGCCGGCTGCGTGACGCCATCGCCATGGGCAGCCTCGCGCCGCGCACCCGTGTCTCCGAGCGCGGCCTTGCCGCCCGGCTCGGCGTCTCCCCCGCCCCCGTCCGCGAATCCCTGCGGCGGCTGGAGATGGAGGGCCTCGTCGTCACCCTGCCGCGGCGCGGCACGCTTGTCGCCGATTTCGGCCCCGGCCAGCTGGAGGAGATGGGGCGCATCCGCGTCGCCCTGGAAGCCGTCGTCGCCGGGCTCGCCGCCCGCAATGCCACGCCCGAGGACATCGCCCGCCTCGCCGGGCAGCTCGACGCCATGCGCGCCGCCACCGGGGCGGGCGATGCCGGCCGCCTCGCCGAGGCCAATACCCGCTTCCACGAGATGATCCGTGCCATGGCCGGCAATGCCATGCTGGAGACGACGCTGCGCTCCCTGCGCGGCTACGATCAGGTCGGCCGCCAGCGCAGCCTCGCCGCCCCGGGCGAGTTCACCCGCGCCCTGGTGGAGCACACCGAATTGCTGGACGCCCTGCGCCTGGGCGACCAGGACCGCGCCGAGCTGCTGATGCGCGCGCATGGGCTGCGCTCGCTGCGGCAGGCTTCCCAGCATCCGGCCCCGCCACAGGCCGTCCCCACCCTGAACGAGGACGGCATGGCCGATGGCCTCGCTCCCGCCGGCCCGGACGGCTCCAGCCAGAACGGTCCCGACCACAACAGGAGGACAACATGACACTCACCCGGGACGATTGCCTCACCGCCCTGCGCGGCATCTCCGGCATCCTGGTGACGCCCTATGACCGCGAAGGCGCCATCGCGCCGGCGGCGCTGGAGCCCATCATCGCCCGCGCCGCGAAGGCCGGCGTCCACGGCCTGACCGTGAACGGCAATACCGGCGAGTTCTACTCGCTTTCCTTCGCCGAGGCCGAGCGCATGCAGGCCGAGGTCCCCGGCATGGTCGCAGGGCGTGCCGCCGTGATCGCCGGCGTGGGCCGCTCGGTCGTCGAGGCCGAGAAGCTCGCCCGCGTGGCGAAGCAGGCCGGCGCCGACATGCTGATGGTGCACCAGCCGCCCGACCCCTTCTGCGCCCCGCGCGGCATCAAGGCCTATCTCCAGCGCGTGGCGGAGGCCGGCGAGCTTCCCATCGTCCTCTACCTGCGCAACGACAGCATGGGCATCGACCGCATCGTCGAGCTCGCCAGCCTGCCCGGCATCGTCGGCGTGAAATGGGCCACCCCTAATGTCATGCTGCTGGCCCAGGCCGTGCGGCGGACGGCGCATCTCGGCGTGAACTGGACCTGCGGCCTGGCCGAGCCCTGGGCCCCGCCGATGTATGGCGTGGGCGCGCGCGGCTTCACCTCCGGCCTGATCAATGTCGTGCCCGAGCGCTCCGTCGCCATCCATGCGGCGCTGGAGCGCGGCGACCTTGAGGCGGCGCGCGGGAACATCGAGGCGATCGACCCCTTCGAGGTGCTGCGCGCGCAGGAGCTCGGCGGCGCCAATGTTTCCGTGGTGAAGGCCGCGCTGCAACTGATGGGCGAGGATGCCGGCCCGGCCCGGCCGCCCGCCGCCTGGCCGCTCACGCCGGAGGCGCAGGAGACGCTGGTGCAGCTCCTGCAGGATTGGGGCCTCACCGCACGCAAGGCGGCCTGACGCCACCGGAGCGGACAGGGGCGCGGCATGGCCCGTGCCCCTTACCGGCATTATGGTCGCGGACCGAGCGCCGCGGCAGATCCGCGCGCGGCGCCAGGGGAAAACCGGAATGAACACCACACGACGCAGCCTGCTGACGGCCGCCGGCGGCATTGCTGCGACCGCCGCCCTGGCACGCCCTGCGCTGGCGCAGTCCTTCGCCTTCGCGCCGAACCAGCGCTATCCCGATCCGGCGGTGCAGATCCTCGATCCCAGCTTCGCGAAGTACCGGATCTACAGCAGCACGCTGGAACAGGTCGCCACCGGCATGCGCTGGGCCGAGGGCCCGGCCTATTTTCCGGAAGGCGGCTACCTGCTCTGCAGCGACATCCCCAACAACCGCATCATGAAGTACAGCGAGAAGGATGGCAGCTTCACCGTCTTCCGCGCGCCGTCCAACTTCTCGAACGGCAATGTGCGGGACCGGCAGGGCCGTCTCGTCACCTGCGAGCATTCCGTCACCCGCCGCGTCACCCGCACGGAAAAGGACGGTTCCATCACCGTCCTGACCGATAGCTATCAGGGCAAGCGGCTCAACGCGCCGAACGACATCGTGGTGAAGTCGGACGACACGATCTGGTTCACCGACCCGACCTTCGGCATCAACGGCGAGTGGGAGGGCTTCCGCGCCACGCCGGAACAGCCGACCACCAATGTCTACCGTATCGGCACGGATGGGAAGCTGACGGCGGTCCTCACCGACCTGGTCAATCCCAACGGCCTCGCCTTCTCCCCGGACGAGAAGAAGCTCTACGTCGTCGAGTGGAAGGGCACGCCCAACCGCAGCATCTGGAGCTATGACGTGCAGCCGGACGGCACGCTTTCCGGCAAGACCAAGCTGATCGACGCCGCCGACCAGGGCGCGCTGGACGGCTTCAAGGTGGACCGGGACGGCAATCTCTGGTGCGGCTGGGGCAGCAACGGGGCGCTGGAGGCCGAGCCGCGCGATGTTGGAGGCCGCAAGGTCCACGAGCTGCGCGGCAGGTCCGAGGAGCTGGACGGGGTGATGGTCTTCAACCCCCAGGGCAAGGCGATCGGCTTCATCCGCCTGCCGGAACGCTGCGCGAATCTCGTCTTCGGCGGGCCGAAGAACAACCGGCTCTACATGGCCAGCTCGCACTCGGTCTACGCCATGACCTTCGAGGCGCACGGGGCGGTCTGAGCGGCCCGACTTCCGGGAGCCGGCCGGTGCCGGCTCCCCTCACCCGCTCCGGCCCCATTCCCGCAGGTCCGCCACCAGCAGATCCGGCGCCTCCAGCGCCGCGAAATGCCCACCCCGTGGCACGGGGGTTATAGCGGGAGACGTTGAATCCCTTTTCCGCGAAGCCCCGCGGCGGCCAGGGATGCAGCGGGTCCGGAAAGCAGGCGAAGCCCGCCGGCACCTCCACCCGCGCGCCCGGCGGCAGGCTGCGGACACCGCCCTCCATCGCCACTCGCGACAGAGCGCCGTGCCGCACGGGCGGGTTGCGGTACGCGGTCGCCGCAGGGCTGGTCCGCGGCCCCCTCCCCGCCTTCGCGCTTGCCGCGATGCGGGATGATGGCAAGACAGCCGGCATGTCGGATCTGCTGCAAGCCCCCTACTATGTCGGCATCGTCGTGATGGGCATCCTGCCGATCATGAACCCGTTCAGCACGGTCCCGCTGGTCATCGCGCTGACCCGGACCATGCCGGCGGACGAGCGCAAGCGGCAGATCCGCCTCGCCTCGATCTACGCCGCCTCGATCCTGCTCGCCTTCCTGCTGGCCGGGCAGTTGATCATCGCGGGCTTCGGCATCTCGCTCCCCGGCATCCGCGTCGCGGGCGGGCTGATCATCCTGGCACTCGGCTTCCGCATGCTCTTCACCGGCCAGGACGAAACCGGCCCGACGCAGGAGACGGTGGAGACCGCCAACCGCCCCGGCCAGCCGGACATCGCCTTCACCCCGCTCGCCATGCCGAGTCTCAGCGGCCCCGGCTCCATCGCCGCCGTGCTGGGCTACAGCTCGCAGATCCCGCACGACCGGATGATCCTGGGCCATGTCGTGATCGCCGCCGGTATCGTGATCACCCTGGTCATCGCCTGGACGATCCTTTCCGCCTCCTTCCGCATCGCCCGGCTTCTGGGCAGGCACGGCGTGACGGCCATGACGAAGATCATGGGATTCCTGCTGACCTGCATCGCCGTGCAGTTCATCGCCTCCGGCATCCACGACTTCATCCAGAGCTGGCGCCTGCAGCCGTGAGGCCATGCCCCCGCCCGGCATGGATGCCGGGCGGGGGGCCATGGACAGGACCGCACCTCAGTCCAACTGGAAGCCGATGCGCGGCCGCTGCACCAGCGGCCCCTGCTGCTTCAGGCTGCGGCGGAGCTGCTCGTATTCCTGCTCCATCTCCGGCGTCACCGAGGGGCGGGATTCCCGCAGCGCCTGCTCGAACTGCGAACGGCCCACCGCCGGGCTGGCGATATCCCCGCGCAGGGCCAGCAGCCCCGCCCGCCGCACCACGTCGCCCAGATCGGCGCCGGTGAAGCCCTGGCTGCGCTTCGCCAGATCCTCCAGGTCCACGTCACTGGCCAGCGGCATCTCCTTGGTCTGGATGCGCAGGATATGCAGCCGCCCGGCCTCGTCCGGCACGGGGACATAGACCAGCTCGTCGAAGCGCCCGGGGCGCAGCAGCGCCGGGTCCAGCAGGTTCGGACGGTTGGTGGCGCCGATGACCACCACGCTCTGGAGTTCCTCCAGCCCGTCCATCTCGGCCAGGATGGTGTTCACCACCCGCTCCGTCACCGCGGGCTCGCCCAGGCTGCCGCCGCGTGCCGGCACCAGGCTGTCGATCTCGTCGATGAAGATCACAGTCGGCGCCACCTGCCGTGCCCGCGCGAAGAGGCGGCTCACCTGCTGCTCCGACTCGCCGTACCATTTCGAGAGCAGGTCGGAGGATTTGGTGGCGATGAAGTTGGCGCTCGCCTCCCGCGCCACGGCCTTGGCCATCAGCGTCTTGCCGGTGCCCGGCGGGCCGAAGAGCAGGAAGCCCTTGGCCGGGCGGATGCCCAGCCGCCGGAAGGCGTCGGGATGCTTCAGCGGCAACTCGATACCGTCGCGGAGCTGGGTCCGCGTTTCCTCCAGCCCGCCGACATCCTCCCAGGTGACGTTGGGCACCTGGATCATGATCTCGCGCAGCGCCGAGGGCTGGATGCGCTTCATCGCATTCTCGAAATCCTGCCGGCAGACGCGCAGGTCGGCCAGGATCTCGGGCGGGATGCCTTCCCGCAGGTTGATCTGCGGCAGGATGCGCCGCACCGCGTCCATCGCCGCCTCGCGCGCCAGGGCCGACATGTCCGCGCCCACATAGCCATAGGTGGAACGCGCCAGCGCATCGAGGTCCACGTCGTCGGCCAGCGGCATGCCGCGCGTGTGAATGCCCAGGACCTGGCGGCGCCCCGGTTCGTCCGGCACGCCGATCACGATCTCCCGGTCGAAGCGGCCCGGGCGGCGCAACGCCTCGTCGATCGCATCGACGCGGTTGGTGGCGGCGATGACCACCACGTTCTGCCGCGGCTCCAGCCCGTCCATCAGGGTCAGGAGCTGCGCGACGATGCGGCGCTCGACCTCGCCGCGAGTCTCGTCGCGCTTGGGCGCGATGCTGTCGATCTCGTCGATGAAGATGATGGAGGGCGACTGCTTGCCCGCCTGTTCGAAGATCTCGCGCAGCCGCTTCTCGGATTCGCCGTACTGGCTGCCCATGATCTCGGGCCCGGCGATGGAGAAGAAATTCGCCTCGGACTCGTTCGCCACGGCCTTGGCCAGCAGCGTCTTGCCGGTGCCGGGCGGGCCGTGGAGGATCACGCCCTTCGGCGGGTCGATGCCCAGGCGCTGGAACAGCTCGGGATGGCGCAGCGGCAGCTCCACCATCTCCCGCACCTGATCCACCGCATTCCCCAGCCCGCCGATGTCGTCGTAGGTGACGTCGGCGCGGCGGACCTCCCTGGGCTCCGCGTACTGGGGCAGGATCTCGAACTCGGTGTGCTGGTCGACGCGGACGATGCCCTTGGGCGTGGTTTCCACCACGACGAGGCGGATTTCCTGCAGGGCATAGGTCTGCTGCTCGAAGAAGCGGCGATAGACCTCGTCCGGGATGCCGTCGGCGCCGCGCTCGGGCCGGTGATAGACCGAGGTGGAGATCACGTCCCCGGCAACGACCGGACGCCCCATGAAGGTGCGCCGCAACGCCTCGCCAGAGCCTGAGAGCCGCAGGTTCTTCTGCGCCGGGCCGAGCACGACGCGGGTCGCGGGCTTCACCTGGGCGCGGCGGACCTCGATCCGCTCCCCGGCCGAGACGCCGGCATTGCCGCGCTGCAGCCCATCCAGGCGGATGATCTCCAGGTCCTCGTCCTCCGGGAAGGGTGGGATGGGGATGACGGCGGTGTGCCGCTGGCCGATGACCTCCAGAACGTCGCCCGGTTGCAGGCCCAGTTCCTGCATGATGCGCCGGCTGACCCGCGCGGCCCCCTTGCCGACATCCTCCGGGCGGGCATTCGCCACCTGCACCTGCGTGCTCTTGCTGTCATCGGCCATGGTCTGCGGTGTCCATTTCCTGTGCCGGGCGGACTCCGCGCCAGGGCGCCTGGCCCGGGCCGTCCGGCTCGCCAACAAGCCTAACGGTCCGGGGTTGCGAGAGGCTTGCCGGGGGGCTTTCACAGGACCGGGATGGACCGCCCCGCGCCGCCTGTCTTCACCTCAGCGTCATCGCACTGCCTCCGGAACCGTCGGCGGCCCGTGCGAAGGGTGAGTGGCACCTGAATTGCGTGGGGATTCCATCCGGGCCATGCCGCCCGGAACCGGCGGAGGGCTTGGGATCGCAGGAAAGCGGGACGATCAGGATCAACGGGCGGACGGACCGGAGGGGGAATCGCAACCCGCCCCTTCGCCGGAACCGCCGGAGTTTTCCGAAGGCCGGTTGCGCAAGGGCCTCGCCTGGGCCGCCGTGATCGGCGTCGTCTGGTGGCTGGTCGTGATCGTCCTGGTGATCGAACTGGGCGGCGGCTGGTGCTGATGGCTCCCCCCCGGAGCGGGCCTTTGGCGAGATGCGCCGTCCCTTCCAGTCCCGACCGGAAGGAAGCGGCCATGATTACAACTCAGAAGGGAATAATAAGGAGCGGTACAAACAATTGATTTGCCTAAGGCCCTCCAGTTCCCGTTCACAGTTCTGCAACGCCAGCCAAGCCGAAAGCTACCGGACAGATACGGAGGGGGCCAGCGATGCGACCGAATTGGGATGGATATCCGCCAGCCGGATGGCGCCAGACGGAATCCTGGCACTGGCTTCAACTTTCGGCCTGCCATACCGGGCGGCCCTGTACGCCCCGGCCGATGCTGTGGAAGCCGGCCGAGGGTATCTGGACCAACGAGGACCTGTGGGGGGACGGGCCGATCCGGCTTTTGCCCGCCGAGATCGACGCGGACTACATCTCGCGGTTCTGTCGCGAACCGGAAGGCGCGGCGAACCACGATGCGGCGGCCGTGTTCCCCATCGCTCCTCCCGTCGCGCCACGGCTGCATCCGGCCGGAACGCGGGCGGAGCCGTGGGAAAAGCCCTCCACGCGGGGACGCGTCCCCCTGCGCTGAAGCGCTCTGCCCGAAGCCGCCAACCCCCTGGATGGTTGCCGGTGACCTGCCCACGCATCGTGGCGTTCATGTTTGCTTCAGACTTTCCCGGCAGATTGGCACGGCAAGGAGAAGCGCATGTTCCAAGACATCGTCGATGTCCGGCAGATCCGCTTTCCGCTCCCCGTCCTTTCCCTGGCACTGGCAAAGGCCCCGGCCGTTCTGGGGCTGGTGCGGGAACCCTTGGAGATCCTCCGCTGCGAACCGGTCTCGCTGGACCCGCCCAGCCTGCGGGCCGTGTTCCGTCCGGGGCAGGGCGCGGAGCCGGTGTCGCTGCTTCTTTCCGCGCCCGCCCTGGCGGCAGCTCTGATCGCCTATTGCAAGCTGATCAGCCTGCCGATTTCCCGGAACGCCGACAAGCGCCTCGTACTCGCCAGGGAGTGGGTCACGCTGGAAACGGAGTTGCGCTGCCCGGTTCCATCGCCGACAGCCTCGGTCAGCCCTTCGGGCGTCCCGGTGCTGGCCTCTTCGGGCGTCCCGGTGCTGGCCTCTTCGCAGATGTAAAATCGGAGAGGTGGGAAGATGGTGCCGACTCGGGGAATTGAACCCCGGACCTACTGATTACGAATCAGTTGCTCTACCCCTGAGCTAAGTCGGCCTGCCGAAGCGGCGTGGCGCGCTATCTACCCTCGCCCGCCGACTTCGGCAACTCCGCTTTACACCTTTTCCGCACGCGGGACAGGCAGCCGCTGATAGGGCGCCGTCCAGCCGATGCGGCCGGTGGTGCCGCAATGGTCGCAGACCGGCGCCCAGGCCTCGTGCTCCTGGCCGCACTGGCCGCAGACCCAGCGGGGCTCCGGCGCGGCGGTGGCGGCGGCGCGCAGCCACTTGGCCTCGCCGGCCCGGCCGGCCGGCGTGTCGCCCTGCTCCACCCGCTCCAGGTCCACCAGGGCCAGATAGGCGCGGCGATCGGCCTCGCCGCTGGCCGCCAGGGCTTCCAGCTCCGTGCGCGCCCGGCCGACCAGCGAGGCCTCCAGCGCCAGCCGCCCGAGCAGCAGGCGGCTTTCCGGATGGGTGCGGTTCGGCTCCACCAGGGTCTCGGCCGCGCGCACCCGGGCCAGGACATCGCCCTCGCCGGTCAGATAGGCGCGGGCGACGTCCGGATGCGGCGCGGCCTTCCAGCTTTCCTCCAGCACCGCCCGCGAACGGCGGGGCGAGCCCAGGTCGCGCAACTGTGCCGCATAGGCCAGGGCAGCGGGGGCGAAGCCGGGATCGGCCTGGAAGGCGCGCTTCTCCAGCTCGGCCTTGCGGGTCGGGGCCTGCTCCTCCTCTGCCGCGGCCAGGGCCAGGGCGGATTCGGAAAGGCCCGGCGCCCGCAGCGCCAGCGCCTCACCCCAGTGATGCGTGCGCATGGCGAGCAGCGCCCGCTCCTCGCGCACCCAGGAGGCGCCGGGCTGCGCCGCCTCGGCCTCGCGGGCCAGGCGCTGCGCCTCGGGCCAATCCTCGCGCTGCATGGCGGAGCGCAGCAGCCCCCGCAACCCCAGGAAGCGGGCGTCGTCGCGTTCGGCCAGGGCCTGGAAGGCGGCATTGGCCGCCTCCTCGCGCCCGCTCATGCGCTCCGCCTCGGCGGTCAGCAGCAGGGTGTGCGGCGTGTCCCCCAGCAGCTTGCGGGCGCGGCGGATCTCCATCCGCGCCTGGTCGGAGGCTCCGGAGGCCAGCGCCACCAGGGCGCGGGTCACGGCGGCATCGCCCTCCACCCGGTAGCGGGCGGCGCGGCGGTCGCGGATGCGCTGCGGCCAGGACCGCAGCAGCGCCCAGCCGCGCAGCAGGCCGTACAGCACCACGAAGCCGACCACGAGGACCAGCAGCAGGACCCAGAGCGGCAGGCCGACGAAGACATCGCCCACCCGCATCTCGACCGAACCGCCGAGGGTGCGCAGATACCAGGCGAAGGCGACGCCGACCGCGAGGACGATCAGCAGCCAGATGGCGCGAAGCATCAGCCGGCGCCCCCGTTACGGTCGGCGGAAAGGTTGCGCAGCGCGGTCTGCGCCGCGAGCAGCCCCTGCGCCTGGTCCAGCCAGCCACGCATGGCGGCCTTGGATTCCGGCGGCAGGGCGTCGAGCCGTTGCAGCGCCCCGGCCAAGTCCCCGGCATCCAGCGCCCAGCGCGCGGCCTCCAGATGGCCGGCGGCGGTGTCGCCCACCACCACCTGATCGCCCCGGCGCACGGTCACCAGCCCCTGGATGCGTGCCAGGGCGGAGTCCATGACCCCCTGTCCCTGCGGCTCCGCGGCGGCGCGGGCGGCGCGGGCGGCCTCCTCGAAGCTCAGGCGCAGCGTGGCCTCAGTGGGCGGCGCCGTCTCGGCATAACGCTGCAAGGCGGGCGGCGGCGTGCCGGGCAGGCCGGAGAGAGGCTGCTTCAGCGGCTGCCCGGCCTCAAGCGCGGACTGGATGGCCCCCCGTGCGGCCAGGAAGCCCACCCGGCGCTCGGCGCTCTCGGCCTGCTTCACCCGGGCATCGAAGGCCGCGAGACGCTGGTCGAGCGCGCTGTTCTGCGCGTTGACGCGGCGGTCCAGTTCCTGCGTCGCGGCCTGCACCCGCTGCGCGATGCTCTGGTCCAGCGCCGCCAGCCGTGGCGCGATGGCGGCCTCGGCATCGGCGACGCGCTGGGCGATCTGCTTCTCCGCCTCGGCGATGCGCTGCGACAGGTTGCGCTCGGCCTCCGCGGCCCGGGCGGCAGCGCGGTTCTCCACCTCGCCGACCCGGCTGTCGATGGCCTGGATGCGCTGGGCGTTCTGCTGGCTGGCCTCGCCGGCGTTCTTCTCGATGGCGGTCAGCCGCGCCTCGTTGGCCTGGCGGCGCTGCTGCAGGTCGCTCTCCAGGGCGGCAAGGCTGTCGGTCAGCCGCTTGGTGCTTTCGCCGTCCCGGGTCTCGATGCCCTGCAGCCGGGCCGCGAGGTCCTGGAGGGCGGCCGGGTCGCCGGCCGGGCGCGCGGCGAGCTGCTGCGCCTGCTGCTCCAGCGCCGCCATGCGGTGCTCGTCGGCCTGGAGGCGCTCGGTGGCGGAGGCGAGCTTCTCCTCCAGTGCCGCGATGCGGACTCGGTTGGTCTCGCCGGAATTGACCGTGCCGGAGGGCGTCAGGAACAGGAAGGCGAGGGCGCCACCCAGTACCAGCACGCCGATCAGGATGGGCAGCACCGCCGGATCGAGCTTGCGGGGCGGCGGCGAGGGCGGAAGGGTGGAGCGTGCCGGCGCGCCGGACCCGGCCGGGCCGGCCGCCTGCGGCTCCTGACGAGGCCCCTGCTGTGCCCCTGGTTGCTCCCTTGGGGCCATGTCCTTGTCGGGGGAATCGCTCATGAGGGCGGCGGCTCTCCTGTTTGGCCTGCCGGACCCAACAGGGCCAACAAGGCATTCTGGTTCAGATCGGACGCGACACGGATGGCGCGCCAAGGGAGGCCCCGGAGCGTCATCGCGACACGCGCGCTCAACGCGAGGGCCTCGACGGACGTTGCCGCCGCGGCCAGGCCCGCGTCCCGCATCAGCGACAGCGTAACCTCCGCGGAGCGTGGCGAGAAGAACAGGGCCGAGCCGATCTTCCCGTTCCGCAGCGCCAGCAGCGCCTCCTCCGGCAGGTGCCTTGCGGGGTGGGCGTCATAGACCACCCGGCGCCGGACGCGGAATCCCCTCCCCCGCAATATCTCGGCCAGATCAAGCGCGTAGCCACGGCCCACCGCCAGCAGGATTGGCCCGCCCGCCGGGTCCAGCACGGAGGTGGCAAGGGTTGCCAGGGCCTGGGCATCGCCGGTTGCCACATATAGCGTCGTGGAGCCGGCCCGCCGCGCCTCCGCCGCCGTGGCCTCGCCCACGGCCAGGACCGGCAGGTTGGGGATGCGGCCGGCCAGGGCGCGCGCGGCGGCGCGGCTGGTCAGCAGCAGCGCCTGGGCCGGCGGCAGCGGCACGGGGCGCGGTTCGAGCAACAGGGCGGGGGCCAGGACGGGCCGCCAGCCGAGCGCGGCGACGCGGGCGGAGGTCTCCGCCGCCCCGGGCTCCGGCCGCGTCACGAGGCAGCCGGGGACCTCCCCGGCTGGCGGGCGCGGGCGCCCGGCCCCGCCGCGATCCGGGTCGCCGTTCAGGTGAAGAGGTCGGCCGGGCTGTCCAGCCGAAGCTCCTGGCCCAGCGCGTCGCCCAGCCGCTCGGCATCCCGGGCATCGCCATGCACGCTGCGCTTGAGCAGGAAGGAACCGTCCGGCCGCGCCACCAGCCCGGTCAGGCGGAGCCGCCCGTCCGGCAGCAGCTTGGCATGGCCGCCGATCGGGGTGCGGCAGGAGCCGTCGAGCGCCGAGAGCAGCGCCCGTTCGGCGCGGGACACGGCGCGGGCCTCCGGATTCTCGATGGCGGCGAGGAGCTGGCGCAGCTCGGTATCGCCCTCGCGCACCGTCACGCCGACGATCCCCTGCCCGGCGGCGGGGACCATGGCCTCCGGGTCCAGGATCACCATGCCCTCGGGCACGATCTCCAGCCGCTTCAGCCCGGCCAGGGCCAGCATCGTGGCATCCACCTCCCCGGCGGCGAGCTTGCCGAGGCGGGACTGGACGTTGCCCCGGATCATCGTCACCCGCAGGTCCGGCCGCGCATGCAGCACCTGGCTCTGCCGCCGCAGGCTGGCCGTGCCGAGCAGGGTGCCCGCCGGCAGCGAGCCCAGCGGGTCCGCCGGGTCGAGCGCGCCGCAGCCGGGGCCGGGGAGCAGCACGTCCCGCGCATCCTCGCGCTTCAGGGTGCAGGCCAGGACGATGCCGGGCGGCATCTCGGTCTCCAGGTCCTTGAGGCTGTGCACGGCGAAGTCGATCCGCCCGTCCAGCAGCGCCTCGTGGATCTCCTTGGCGAAGAGCCCCTTGCCGCCGATATCGGCGAGGCGCCGGTCCTGGATCCTGTCGCCCGAGGTGGCGATCACATGCTCGTCGAAGGCCTCCGCCATGCGCAGCACAGGGCAGAAATGCAGGATCTTCTGCAGGAAATGCCGGGTCTGCCACAACGCCAGCGGCGAGCCGCGCGTGCCGACGCGCAGCGGCAGGTTCCGGCCCGCATGCGGCAGCACGCGCGGCCTGGGCTCGGGAGAAAGAGGGCCGGTCTTGTTGCCGGCCGCTGCGGGGTGGGCAGGAAGCATCGGCGCGTCATAGAACCGGCCCGCGGATCGTGGAAGCGGCTTGTTCCGGGACGAAATGTCCCAGGTACGGCCCAGGGATCGCGGGATCACAGGCCGGGGCCGGAACCGGCCCCGAGAGGAATGGATATGGAACCGAAGGGCCCCGTGCTCGGCCTGGAGAGCAGTTGCGACGAGACGGCGGCGGCCCTGCTGGCCCCGGACGGGCGCGTGCTGGCCGAGGCGCTGCTGAGCCAGGTGGCGGAGCACGCACGCTTCGGCGGCGTGGTGCCGGAGGTCGCGGCGCGGGCGCATCTGCACCACATGCCGCACCTCGCCGCCCGGGTCTTCGAGCAGGCCGGGATCGCGCCGGCGGCGCTGGGCGGCATCGCCGCCACCTCGGGGCCCGGGCTGATCGGCGGGCTGATCGTCGGTGCCAGCTTCGGCAAGGGCCTGGCCCTGGCGCATGGCCTGCCCTTCGTGGCGGTGAACCATCTGGAGGCGCATGCGCTGACGCCGCGCCTTCCCGGATTGCTGCCCGAGGCGCCGGCTTTTCCCTATCTGCTGCTGCTGCTGTCCGGCGGGCATTGCCAGTGCGTGGCGGTGGAGGGGCTGGGCCGCTACCGCCGTCTCGGCTCGACGCTGGACGACGCGGTGGGCGAGGCCTTCGACAAGTCGGCCAAGCTGCTCGGCCTGCCCTGGCCCGGCGGGCCGCATCTGGAACGGCTGGCGGCGTCGGGCGACCCGAAGCGCATCCCCCTGCCACGCCCGATGCTGGGGCGGCCGGGCTGCGACTTCTCCTTCTCCGGCCTCAAGACCGCCGTGGCCCAGGCGGTGGGCAAACTCACCGACGAAGCCGGAAAGGCGGACATCGCCGCCGCCTTCCAGGCCAGCGTTTCCGCCGTGATGGCCGACCGGGCGCGCAACGCCCTCGGCATGATGCCCGGCGCCACGGCGCTGGTGGTGTCCGGCGGCGTCGCCGCCAATGGCGGGGTGCGCGAGGCGCTGCGCGGCGTGGCGGAACGGGCCGGGCTGCCGCTGATCGCCCCGCCCATCCGGCTCTGCACGGACAATGCGGTGATGGTGGCCTGGGCCGGGATCGAGCGGCTGCGCGCCGGCCTCACCGATCCGGTGGACCACGCGCCACGGCCGCGCTGGCCGCTGGCGGAGCTTTCTCCCGCCGGGGAGCGGATATCCTGATGTGGCCCTTCCGGCCTTCCCGCGGCACGGCGGCCGCGCCTGACCCGAGCGGGCCGCGAACCGGTCTTCCCGCCGCCCAAAGGGACAAGATCGGCCGGAACGGGATCGGCCGTGGCGCCGCCGGCCTCGTGCTTGAACCCATCCTGCCGCCGCTGCTGCTGCCCGCCGCGCCGGAGCCCCTGGACCCGAGGCGGCTGGAAACGCAGGTTCTGCCCTCGGTCAGCAATGCCCATCGCATCGCCATGGGCATGCGATGCCGCGATGCGGAGCCCATGCCCCGCGTGCCGGATGCCGGGCGCGTCGGCAGGATGACGGATGGCCGCCGCGTCCAGGTCATGCACAACGGCGTGCAGGTCCTGGCGGATGGCTATTGCGGCGCCTGGATGACCGAGCTGATCGAGCGTTGCCATGGCCATCACGAGCCGCAGGAGGAGCGGCTGTTCCACGAGCTTCTCCGCTGCCTGCCGCCGGGCGGCACGATGCTGGAGCTTGGCGGATACTGGGCCTTCTACTCCATCTGGTTCCTGCTCGCGGCGCCGGGCCGGCGCGCGGTGCTGCTGGAGCCCGATCCGCGGCACATCGAGGTCGGGCGCGCCAATCTCGCGCTGAACGGCGTCGCGGCGGAGATCGTGCAGGGCTTCCTCGGCGACCGGCCGGGGGAGACCCTGCCTTTCCCCACGGAGGAATCGGGAACCCTGGACCTCGCCTGCCATGACGTGGCCGGGCTGATGGCCGCGCGGGGTCTCGACCGGCTCACCATCCTGCATTGCGACGCGCAGGGCGCCGAGTTCACCATGCTGGAGCAGGCGGCGCCGCTGCTGCGCGACGGGCGCGTGGACTGGCTGTTCCTGTCCACCCATCACCACCTCATCAGCGGCGACCCGCTGACGCACCAGCGCTGCGTCGAGGCGGTTCGGGCGCTGGGCGGCGTCATCGAGGTGGAGCACGATGTGGGCGAGGGCTTCTCCGGCGACGGGTTGATCCTGGCGCGCTTCGGTGCCGCGCCGCCGGGCTGGCGGTGCCCCGCGATCAGCTACAACCGCGCCTCGGAATCGCTGTTCCGCCATCCGCTTTATGATCTCGCCGCCTCGCGCGGCCAGGGAATGCCGTGAACTATCGCCACGCCTACCATGCCGGGAACTTCGCCGACTGCGTGAAGCATGCCCTGCAGCACCACATCCTCGCCGCCCTGCGGCGCAAGCCGGCGGCCTTCCGCGTGCTCGACACCCATGCCGGGATCGGCGCCTATGACCTGCGGGAGGAAAGGGCCGAGCGCACCGGGGAATGGCGGGCCGGGATCGGGCGGCTGGAGGGGATCGCAGAGGGTCCGCTCGCCCCCTGGCTCTCGGCCGTGCGGGAGTTCGGCTGGCCGCCGCTCTATCCCGGCAGCCCGGCGCTGAGCCAGGCGATGCTGCGGGAGGGCGACCGGCTGGTGCTCTGCGAGCTGCATCCCGAGGACCAGGAGGAGCTGCGGGCCCGGATCGGCCGCGACCGGCGCGTGGCGGTGCATGCGCGCGACGGCTGGGAGGCCGCGACCGCCCTCACCCCCTTTCCGGAGAAGCGCGGGCTGCTGCTGATGGACCCGCCCTTCGAGCAGGAGGGCGAGTTCGACCGCCTCGCCGACACGATCATCGCCGTCTCGGGGCGCTTCCGGGGCTGCATCCAGGCGGCCTGGTATCCGGTGAAGCACCGCGCCCCGGTGCGCGACTTCCATGACCGGCTCCGCGCCTCCGGGGTACGCGACCTGCTGGCCTGCGAGCTCTGGCTGCGCGAGCCCACCGATCCGACGCGGCTCAACGGCTGCGGGCTGGTGGTCAGCAACGGCCCCTGGGTGCCGGAGGGGAGCTTCGAGGCCGTGGCCGGGGGCATCCTGCGCGCGCTGCTGGAACGCCTGGGCCAGGGCGAACCGGGCCAGGGCTGCACTGTGACGAGGCTGACCGATGAGTGAGGCGAACAGGCTCGCCGTCCTTGGCGCCGGGGCCTGGGGCACGGCGCTGGCGATCCAGGCGGCCCGGGCGGGCAACCGGGTGACGCTCTGGGCGCGCGACCCGGAGAAGGCGGCGGCGATGCGCGGGACGCGGCGGAACCCGCGCCTGCCGGATGCGGTGCTGGAGGGGCTGCGCGTGACCGCGGATGCCGCCGAGGCTCTGGAGGGGGCAAGCCTCGCCGTGCTGGCCGTGCCGATGCAGCCGCTGCGCGCCGCCGTCGCCGCCATGCCGGAACTGCCGCCGGTGGTGGCGGTGGCCAAGGGAGTGGAGAGCAGCTCGCTTCTCCTGCCGCTGGAGGTCCTGGCCGAGCTGCGGCCGGGCCTGCCCGCCGCCGTGCTCTCCGGGCCGAATTTCGCGCATGAGGTGGCGGCCGGCCTGCCCGCCGCCGCCGTGCTGGCCAGCACCGATCCGGTGCTGCGCGCCGCCGCCTGCGCCCGCCTCGCCACCCCGGCCTTCCGGCTCTACGAGGGCGAGGACGTGCTCGGCGTGCAGGTCTGCGGCGCCGCCAAGAACGTCGCCGCCATCGCCGCCGGGGCCGCCATGGGCGCCGGGCTGGGCGAGAATGCCCGCGCCGCGCTGGTCACGCGGACCCTGGCCGAGATCGCCCGCCTCGTGGTGGCGCTGGGCGGGCGGGCCGAAACCGCCGCCGGGCTGTCGGGGCTGGGGGACCTGCTGCTGACCTGCACCGGGCCGAGCAGCCGGAACTTCGCCCTGGGCCATGCACTGGGGCGCGGCCTGAGCCCGGCCGAGGCGCTGGCGGACAGCCGGGGCGTCGCGGAGGGCGCCGCCACCGCCCCCGCCCTGCTGGCCCGCGCCGCGGCGGTGGGGGTGGAGATGCCGGTCAGCGCCACCGTCGCCGCCGTGCTGGCGGGGCGGCTCGACGTGGCCCAGGCGGTCGGGCGGCTGATGGAGCGGCCGCGCCGGAGCGAGTAGCGCCGGGAGAATGGTGGCGGGCGCCTTGTGCCGTGGGCCGGGCGCCCCTTATTGCGAATGGTTCTCGTCTTCCAGGAGGCCCCGTCCTTGGCCCTCGTTTCCTCCCGCCTGCGCCTCGTCCTGCCATTGCTGCCGCTGCTGCCCTGGCTCGCCCCGCCGGCACAGGCCCAGGCCGGGGCGCAGGACGGTGGCTGGCCGCGCCGGGTGACGGATCTGGCGGGGCGCGAGGTGACGCTGCCGCGCCAGCCGCGGGCGCTCCTGCTGGCCGAGAACTTCCAGCTCCTGACCCTGTCGGTGCTGCTGCCCGACCCCGTCTCCCTGCTGGTCGGCATGGGCGGCGACCTGAAGCAGCACGACCAGGGCAGCGACCTCGCCTTCCGCCGGCGCTTCCCCGCCATGAACCGGGTCCCGGAACTCACCAGCGCGGTGGGACAGGGCTTCTCAGTGGAGCGCGCCCTGACGCTGCGGCCGGATCTGGTAGTCCTGAGCACCTGGCAGCTCGGCTCGGCCGAGACGCGGCAGAATGTCGAGCATCTCGCCGCCGCAGGCATCCCGGTGGTCTTCATCGACAACTTCCAGCGGCCGCTCAGCAACGGCATCCCGAGCATCCGGCTGCTGGGCCGCGCCCTGGGCTGCGAGGAACGGGCCGAGGCGGTGATCGGCTTCCAGGAGGAGCGGCTGGCGCGCATCCGCGAGCGTGTCGCCGCCCATGCCGGCCCGAAACCGGGGGTGATCATGAACGCCTTCGCCGGGCGGCGGCCCTGCTGCTGGGTGGCCGGGAATGACGGCACGGGGCAGATGCTCTCGCTGGTGGGCGCGCGGAACCTGTCCGAGGGCATGCTGCCCGGCCCGCGCGGCGGCGAGATCAACCTGGAGCAGCTCCTCGCCGTGGCGCCGGAGATCGTCGTGAACACCGGCAACCGCCATGACGAGGACCAGCAGGGCCTGCGCGTCGGCACGGGCGTCACGCTGGCCGAGGCCAGGGCCTCGCTGGAGGCGCTGATGGCCTCGCCGGAACTCGTGGCCCTGCCCGCCACGCGGGACAGGCGCGTCTATGGGTTGTGGAACCCGGTCTTCGGCAGCCCGGTCGGCATCGCCGCGCTGGAGGCGATGGCGCGCTGGCTGCGGCCTGACCTCTTCGCGGATCTCGACCCGGCGGCGACGCTGGCGGAGATCAACCGCCGCTTCGCCGCCGTGCCCTTCGAGGGGACCTACTGGGTCGGCCCCGGCTGAACGGGAACGGCACGCGCCGGCTCCCCGCTGTCCTCACCAGCGATAGGCGAGATTGCCGATCACGGTGCGCCCATTGCCCCAGTAGCAGTAGTAGGTGCCGGTGCAGGAGGAGACATACTCCTTGTCGAAGAGATTGCTCGCGTTCACCGACAGCCGGTACTGGCCGAGGTCGTAGCTCACCGAGGCGTCGAACAGCGTCACCGAGGGCGAGAGGTACTGGTTGGCATCCTCGCCATAGAGGTTGCCGATATAGCGCACGCCGCCGCCCAGCCCGAGGCCGGCCAGCTTCGAATCCCGGTCGAAGCGGTACTTCATCCAGAGATTGGCCGTATGCGCCGGCACCAGCCCCGGGCGGTTGCCCTTGGTGGTGCGCGTCGTGCCGGTGATCAGCGTGTTGCTCCTGGTGATCTCGGCATCGAGGTAGGTGTAGGAGGCGGTGAGGTCGAGCCCTTCCGCCAGGCTCGCCACGGCCTCCAGCTCCACGCCGCGCGAGCGCACCTCGCCCGTCTGGATCTGGGAGGAGGTATAGACTGGGTCGCGGGTGGTGACGTTGGTCTGCGTCAGCTCGAACACCGCCGCGGTGACGAAGCTGTTGCGGCCCGGAGGCTGGTACTTCACGCCGAGCTCGTACTGCTCGCCCTCGGTCGGCTTGAACGGCGTGGCGCCGCGCTGGGCCGCGGTAGCGCCGATCACGGGGTCGAAGGAGGTGGTGTAGCTCGCATAGGGCGAGAGGCCGAAGTCGAAGAGGTACATCACCGCGATGCGCCCGGTCAGCGCATCGTCGTTGGAGCGCGTGCGCACCCCGTTGCGGCGCGAGGTCTGGCTGGTGGTGGACCAGTCCTGCCGCAGCCCGCCGGTGATCAGCAGCCGGTCGAGCCGGACCTGGTCCTGCAGGTAGATGCCGTGCTGGCCATAGTCGTCGTTGCGGTCGGTCTTCGCGCCCGTGCCGAGGCGCGGGTCGGGAACCGCCGCGCCGTAGTTGCGGGTGAAGATGTCGAGCGACGGGACGGTGCCGGTCTGGCCGAAACTGGCCTGGTAGTGGCCCCAGTACTGCCGGAAGTCATAGCCCGCGAGGACCGTGTGCCGCAGCGCCCCGGTGTCGAAGCGCGCCTCGACGCTGTTGTCGAGGTTGACCGTGTCGGAGCTTTCCCGCTGCAGCAGGCTGCCGCGCGTCAGGCGCCGCTGGTCCGCCGAGAGGCCGCTGACATACATGGTCTCGTAGGCCACGCGGTTGTGCATGTAGCGGGCGTTCTGCCGCACGCTCCAGACATCGTCGAAGCGGTGCTCGAGGTTCCAGCCGATGCTGGTGGTGGTGATGTCGGAGTTGTTGAAGCCCGGCTCACCCGCGAACCAGTTGCGCTTGATCGTCCCGTTGCGGTTCGGCAGCAGCGTGCCCACGGCCGGCAGGCCGATGGGCGAGCCGCCCTGGTCGTACTGGAAGCGCCCGAGCAGGGTCAGCGTCGTGTCCGCGCCGGGCCGCCAGGTGATGGCCGGGGCGATGAAGTAGCGGTCGTCATCGACATGATCGACCTGGGTGCCGCTCTGCCGCACCAGCCCGGTCAGCCGGTAGAGGAACTGCCCGTCCTGGGTCAGTGGCCCGCCCAGGTCGAAGCTGCCCTGGTAGCGGTCATAGGAGCCGGCCTGCAGGTTCACCTCGCCGAAGGGGCGCTCGGTGGGGCGCTTGCTGATCATGTTGATCATGCCGCCCGGCGGCGTCTGGCCGTAGAGCACCGAGTTGGGGCCCCGGATCACCTCGATCCGCTCCAGCCCGTCCTGCTCGATCGAGGTCGGGCCGAACTGCCGCAGCAGGCGCAGCCCGTCGAGGAACTGGCTCGGCCGCGCGTCGAAGCCGCGCAGGCGGAAGCTGTCGAAGCGCGTGTCGTTGCCGGAGAAGCCGGTGGCGAGGCCGGGCACATAGGCCAGCGCCTCCTCCACGTTGCGCACCGCGCGGTCGTCCATCTGGTCGCGGGTGACGACGGTGACGGATTGCGGCGTCTCGATCAGCGGCGTGTCGGTCTTGGTGGCCGAGGCGCTCTGGGTGGCGACATAGCCCTGCACCGGGCCAGTGGAGGTCTGCCGCTGCCCCTGCACCTGGATCTCGGGCAGTTGCACCGTCGTATCCTGGGACAGGGCGGCATGGGGCGTTAGCGCCAGGGAAGCCGCCGTCAACGCGGCAGCGCCCGTACGGCTCAGCGCCCATGGGTGCTTCGGTGCGGTACTCAATTCCTGTCTCCGACGGGTATTCCTGGTCGGGGCTCTTATTAAGAAAGATTATCAATCTCAATATGCAGGATGCGAAATGTTTCCGTGAATGTCCTGCCCGCAACACCGGTATGCCGCACGAACCATGGAGAAGCCGCGGCCTCCCTCAGCCTGGGCTGGGGGTCCTGGCAGGCCCTTCCAGGGCCGGGCTTCCACCATCGGGAATTGCTATCCCCTGGCCTGTTATCCACTGGCCTGTCACCATCCCCCCGAGCCAGCGCATGCGGTAGGGGCGGAACGGCGCGAGCGCGGCCTCCAGCGCCGCATCGGGCCGTGCCTGGGCGCGGATCTCCAGCCCCGCCGCCTCGGAAAGCGGCGGCCGGCCCTTCAGCCAGGGGTCGGATTGCGGCACGCCCGCCAGCGCCCCGATCCGTGACGGGTCCTTCGCCGCGGCGAGGACGAAGCCGGTCAGGCGCTCCAGCGCCGCCTCATCCTCCGGCGGCAGGGTCACGCCGTTGGCGGCGGCAAGGCGTTCCAGTGCCGCGACCGGCTCCAGCGCGAAGAGATGATAGTGCAGCGCCAGGGCACCGCGCGCGAGCTCCTGCGGCAGCGCCCCCTCCCCTGTCACCTGGGCGAGCTGCGCGTGCAGCCGCGCCATGCCCCAGTCGAAATGCGCCCGGCTGTCGCTGGCGATGCCGGCCACCGCCACGGCAAGCCCGGCCCAGGCGGCGTGATTGTTGCGCACATCACTGATCAGCGCCCGCGAGGCACGGTCGTAGCGGGGCTGGATGGCATCCGCGACCTCGCGCATCCAGCGGCCGACACGGCCGACCGAGACCGGCTCCAGCCCCGCCGCGTCGCGGATCCGCAGGAAGGCGAGCCCGGCCCCGGCCAGGGCCCAGACGCGGTGATAGGCGCCCTGCTGGTTCACGGCCCCCAGCATGGCGCCGGACTTGGCCCAGTCGTCGAGCAGGGACAGGGCGCAGGCGGCCGCCCCCGCCTCCCCGGCCCGGGCGCGGGCCACGGCGGCCTGCACCGCGTCCTGCCAGACATCCAGCCGCTTCTGCACGGCGGCGTCGGCGGCCAGGCGCCCGGGATCGGGGCGGGAGAAGGCGGGGTCGGTGTAGAAGGAGACGCCCTCGATGTTGCGCAGGGCCTCCGGGGGTGCCGGGCAGCCCGTCTCCGGGGCCGTCGCGGGCGGCAGGGGAGCGAAGGGCGTCCGCAACGGCTCCGCCGCTCCGGCTCCCCCCGGCAGAAGCGGAGGCAGGAGCAGGAGCAGGACCAGTCCGACCCGGCGGAACCCCTGCCCTCGAATCGGGGCCGTCTCTCCGGGGTCGCCACTGCTCCACCCCGGCGGCATCGCGGAGCCCCCTTTCACGCCTCGCTGCTGAAGAGGGGCAGCGCGGCCTGGCTCTCCTTCAGCCGCTTCGGCCGGTCCCGCTCCGCCCGCAGGCGCAGCAGCTCGCCCAACAGCCGGTCCATGGTGACCCAGACGGGCTCGTCGCCCTTGCGCTCCTTCATCACCAGCCGATGCGCGTCCAGCGTGACGTTCAGCGTGCCGCGCGTGGTCTCGGGACGGGGCATCCGCATCTGCACCAGCGCCTTCTCGACCTCCTCCAGCGGAACGTTCAGCGCCTTGGCGATCTGTTCGGGCTCATGACCCTGGCGGCGCAACTGGCGCGCCTTGTCCCGCTGCTTCGGCTCCAATGCGATCGATGGGCGCAGGGCGGCGGTGCGCCGGGAAATCTCGCCGGCGCCGGCGCCGGGCGGCTTGCCCTTGAAGGTCGGCATGACCGTGGTTTCTCCTTGCTCCTCCGAATGAACCGGCTGGCGACGGGATTCAAGGGACTCATCGCGCGGAGCCCGGCGCGGCCGCGCGCCTCAGTCGCCCCGCAGGGCGGCGCCGGCCGCGAGCGGCGCCAAGGGCGCGGCCAGCGCCGCCAGCGCCGCCAGCAGCAGCAGGTAGGGGCGCGGCGACAGGCCGGCGGTGGCGGCCTCGATGGCGGCGGCGGCGAAGATCGCCACCGGCACGGACAGGGGCAGCACCAGGATGGGCAGCAGGGCCGCGCCGCGCCGCGCGCCCAGCGTCAACGCCGCGCCGAGCGTGCCGAGCAGCGACAGCACCACCCCGGCCAGGGCCAGGGCGGCGCAGGCGGCGGGCCAGGCTGCGGGATCAAGGTTCAGCATGGCGCCGGCCAGCGGCACCGCCACCACCAGCGGCAGGCCGGTGGTCAGCCAATGGCCGGCGGCCTTGGCCAGCGCCAGGGCAGCCGGCGAAAGCCCGGACAGCAGCAGCAGGTCGAGCGAGCCATCCTCGGCCTCCGCTCCGAAGAGCCGGTCCAGCGGCAGCAGCGCGGCCAGAAGCCCGGCCGCCACCAGCGCGCCGGGCGCGAGGCGCGCCAGGGCCTCCGGACTTGGGCCGACGCCGAAGGGGAAAAGAGAGCAGACCACGAGGAAGAACAGCATTGCGGCCAGTGCATCGCCCGGGTGGCGGAGCGCGAGGCGCAATTCCCGCGACAGCACGGCAAGCCAGGGCTTCACCGCCTTTTCCCCGCGATCGGACAGGTCCCGGTCACAGCGTGATCTCCCGCATCTCCGGCAAGGGAAGCGGCAGGTGCGTGGCGGCCAGGACCATGCCGCCCGCCGCCCGGTGCCGCGCCAGCAGCGGGCCGAGCCGCGCGACGGAGGCCGTGTCCAGCCCCACCGTCGGCTCGTCCAGCAGCCAGAGCGGAACAGGCGAGAGCGCCAGCCGCGCCAGGGCGAGGCGGCGCTTCTGGCCGGAGGACAGGGCGCGGGCCGGCTGCTCGGCGATGGCGTTCAGCGCCAGGGCGTCCAGCGCCGCCGGCACCGACCCACCCAGGAGCCGCGCCAGGAACTCCAGGTTCTCCCGCACGGAGAGGGAGGGCTTGGCGGCATCGAGATGCCCGACCCAGCGCAGGCGCCGGGCATGGGCGGCGGGATCGGCGGCGATGTCGGCGCCATCCCAGGCCACACGCCCCCCGGCCGGGCGCAGCAGCCCGGCCAGGGCGCGAAGAAGCGAGGACTTGCCCGCCCCATTGCGACCGAGAATTACTATCGCTTCGCCAGGACTCACAGTGAAGTCCAAATCGGCAACCACGTCATGGCCCCCACGGCGCAAATGCAGCTTTTCCGCCGTCAGCACGGCTCCCACCTCATGACTGGTCCCGCGGTCCCCCTGGACCCGCACCGGCCGCCATGCTTCAAGCCGGTTAAACGTCACCAACGTCAAGCAGGGGTTTTACGCGCCATGCGAATGATCGGGCAGGACAGTCTGAAGACCAGCCGCACTCTCTCGGTGGATGGCAAGGAATACACTTACTTCAGCCTGCCCGAGGCCGGGAAGGCGCTGGGCACCGATTTCTCCCGCCTCCCCAACAGCCTGAAGGTGCTGCTGGAGAACGTCCTGCGCTTCGAGGACGGCCGCGCCTACACCGTCGAGGACGCCAAGGCCTTCACCGGCTGGCTGGAGAACGCGCATAGCGAGCGCGAGGTGCCCTTCCGCCCGACGCGCATCCTGATGCAGGACTTCACCGGCGTTCCCGCCGTGGTGGACCTCGCCGCCATGCGCGACGGCATCCTGAAGCTGGGCGGCGAGCCGCGCCGCGTGAACCCGCTGGTGCCGGTCGACCTGGTGATCGACCACTCGGTGATGGTCGATGTCGCCGGCCGCGCCGACGCGCTGCAGAAGAACGTGGACATCGAGTACGAGCGCAACGGCGAGCGCTACGAGTTCCTGCGCTGGGGCCAGGCCGCCTTCGACAACTTCCGCGTCGTGCCGCCGGGCTCGGGCATCTGCCACCAGGTGAACCTGGAGCATCTGGCGCAGGTCGTCTGGACCCGTTCCGAGGCCGGCACCGCCTACGCCTATCCGGACAGCTGCTATGGCACCGACAGCCACACCACCATGGTGAACGGCCTGGGCGTGCTGGGCTGGGGCGTCGGCGGCATCGAGGCCGAGGCCGCCATGCTCGGCCAGCCCATCGCCATGCTGATCCCCGACGTGATCGGCTTCCGCCTGACCGGCAAGCTGCGCGAGGGCGTCACCGCCACCGACCTGGTGCTGACGGTCACGCAGATGCTCCGCAAGAAGGGCGTGGTCGGCAAGTTCGTCGAGTTCTTCGGCCAGGGCCTGGACCAGCTGCCGCTGGCCGACCGCGCCACCATCGGCAACATGGCCCCGGAATACGGCGCGACCTGCGGCTTCTTCCCCGTGGACAGCGTGACGCTGGACTATCTCCGCCTGTCGGGCCGCGAGGAAAGCCGCATCAAGCTGGTCGAGGCCTATGCCAAGGCCCAGGGCATGTGGCGCGAGACCAGCACGCCGGACCCGGTCTTCACCGACACGCTGGAGCTGGACCTTTCCACGGTGCAGCCCTCCATCGCCGGCCCGAAGCGCCCGCAGGACCGCGTGCTGCTGAGCGACGCCGCCCCGGCCTTCCTGCGCGAGCTGCCGGGCCTGTCCGGCAACCCGAACGCCGACGTCACGAAGCGCCACGGCGTGGCCAACGCCAACCATGACATCGCCCATGGCGACGTGGTGATCGCGGCCATCACCTCCTGCACCAACACCTCCAACCCCTATGTGCTGGTCGCCGCCGGCCTCGTCGCCCGCAAGGCGCGGGCGCTGGGCCTGCAGCCGAAGCCCTGGGTGAAGACCTCGCTGGCCCCCGGCTCCCAGGTGGTCACCGACTACCTGAACCGCGCCAAGCTGCAGGAGGACCTGGACGCCATCGGCTTCCAGACCGTGGGCTATGGCTGCACCACCTGCATCGGCAATTCCGGCCCGATCAGCGACGACATCGTCGATGCGATCGAGGCCAACAAGCTGGTGGCGGTCTCGGTGCTGTCCGGCAACCGCAACTTCGAGGGCCGCATCCACCCGAACGTGCGGGCGAACTACCTCGCCTCCCCGCCGCTCGTGGTCGCCTATGCCCTGGCCGGCACGATCACCAGGGACATCACCAAGGAGCCGATCGCGCAGGACAAGAACGGCAAGGACGTCTTCCTGAAGGACATCTGGCCGACCCAGGCGGAGATCAACGAGATCGTCGCCCAGTCCCTGACGCGCGAGATGTTCCAGGAGCGCTATGCCCATGTCTTCGAGGGCACGGCGCAGTGGCAGGCGATCAAGATCGACGCGGACAGCGAGACCTACCGCTGGAACTCCGGCTCGACCTATGTGCAGAACCCGCCCTATTTCGAGGGCATGACGATGGAGCCCGAGGCACGCGGCGGCATCGAGGGTGCGCGCATCCTGGCCAAGCTGGGTGACTCGATCACCACCGACCACATCTCGCCCGCTGGCTCCATCAAGAAGGCCTCGCCCGCCGGCGAGTACCTGCTGGAGCACCAGGTCCGGCAGGCGGACTTCAACAGCTACGGCGCCCGCCGCGGCAACCACGAGGTCATGATGCGGGGCACCTTCGCCAACATCCGCATCAAGAACGAGATGGTGCCGGGCATCGAGGGCGGCATCACCAAGCACCTGCCCTCCGGCGACGTGCTGCCGATCTACGACGCGGCCATGCGCTACAAGAGCGAGGGCGTGCCGCTGGTGATCTTCGGCGGCAAGGAATACGGCACCGGCTCCTCCCGCGACTGGGCGGCGAAAGGCACCTTCCTGCTGGGCGTGAAGGCCGTGATCACCGAGAGCTTCGAGCGCATCCACCGCTCGAACCTCGTGGGCATGGGCGTGCTGCCGCTGATGTTCAAGAACGGCGAGACCCGCGAGAGCCTGGGCCTGACCGGCGAGGAGACCATCGACATCCTGGGGCTGGAGGAGATCAAGCCCCGCATGGACGTGACGCTGGTGATCCACCGCCCCGACGGCACCGAGCACCGCACCACCCTGCTCTGCCGCGTCGATACGGCCGACGAGGTCGAGTACTACCGCCAGGGCGGCATCCTGCACTACGTGCTGCGCTCCATGGCGCAGGCGGCGCAGGCGGCCTGACGCCGCATCCTCCGGGGAGCCGATCCCCCCGGACCGCTGCGGGCGGGATGGGCAACCATCCCGTCCGGGGCCGCGTTGCCGCCCCGGCTGGCCATGCTGGAACAGGCTGGGGGACCGGGATGATGCGTGCCGTACTCGTGATGAACAACCGTGCCGGAACGCTGGACGGCCGGCCCGAACTGCCCGGCCAGATCGAGGACGCCCTGCGCGAATCCGGCTTCGACCTCCGGATCATCGGAGAGGATGCCGCGCCCGACATGGGGGGCCGGATCGATGCCGCCGTTGCGGCCGCGCGGGACCTGCCCGCGCCGCTGGTGATCGTCGGCGGCGGCGACGGCACGGTGTGCGGCGCCGCCGGCAAGCTGGCCGGCACCGGGATCGCCCTGGGCATCCTGCCGCTCGGCACGCTCAACGTCCTGGCCCGCGACCTCGGCATGCCGCTCGACCCTCTGGAGGCCGCCCGCGCCCTGGCTGGCGCGGAAACGAAGCGGATCGATATCGGCGAGGTGAACGGCGAGATCTTCACCTGCCAGGCTGTGCTGGGCCTGCCGAACCGCTTCGCGCGGCTGCGGCAGGCGAACCGCCGCACCCCCGGCATCGCCGCGCGGATGCGGACCATCCTCGGCACGCTGCGGGCCTTCGGCCGCCCGCCCCTGAGCCTGAACCTCGTCTGGACCGACCGGCCGGGCGCCCCGCCGGCCAGCAAGCATGTCCGGGCCCGGGCGCTGTCCGTGGTCAACAACCCCTATGAGGAAGCGCTGGGCAGCTTCTTCCACCGTCCCAGGCTCGACACCGGCCTCCTCGCCGTGCACCGGCCGAAGCGCTTCGGCCTGTTCTGGTCGCTGGTGATGCTGATGGCCATGGGCCTCGGCCTCTGGCGACGGACGGAGGAGGTGGAGCACTTCCTCACCTCCGAGCTGACCATCGAGTCGCGCCGCCCCAACCTGCGCGTCTCCACCGACGGGGAGATCCGGATGCTCTCGACGCCGCTACGGTTCCAGCTGCACCCCCGCGCCCTGTGCGTGCTCGCCCTCGCCCCCGTGGCGGAGGCAGACTGCGTAGCGCGGACGGAAACGCTGACGGCATGAGGCGGATCGACCATATCTCCGACCTGCATTTCGGCCGGGTGGACGATGCGGTGGTGGCCGGGCTGCTGGCCGAGCTGAACGCCGCGCCGGCGGATCTGGTGGCCGTCTCGGGCGACCTCACCATGCGGGCCCGGCGCCGCGAATACGCCGCGGCGGCGGAGTTCCTCCGTGCCCTGAAGGCGCCCTGGATCGCCGTGCCGGGCAACCATGACATCCCCTACTACGATCCCTGGGAACGCTTCACCAACCCCTATGCCCGCTGGCGGCGCTTCATCCAGGACGATATCGAGCCCGCCTGGGTGGACCAGGAGATCGCAGTGCTGGGGCTGAACACCGTCAGCCGGGGCGGCCTGCGGATGAACTGGGCCGACGGCACCGTGCACCTGGGCGGGCTGTCGCGGCTGCTGGAGCGGCTCCGTGCCCTGCCCGATGGCACGGTGCGGATCATCGTGGCGCATCACCCCTTCCTGGCCCCGCCCTGGGCGCCGGACACGGTGCTGGCCGGGCGGGCGCGCAAGGCGCTGTCCGTCCTGTCCCAGGCCGGCGTGCGGCTGGTCCTCAGCGGCCACCTGCACCGTACCTATACCTCGCAATACGAGAACATCGTGGCGGAAGGGGGCGGATTGCAGATCGTCAGCGCCGGCTCCGCCACCTCCGTCAGGCTGCGCAACGAGGTGAACACCTATAACCGCATCACCATCGCCCCCGGGGGGATCGACTGCGAGCCCCGGGCCTGGAACGGCCAGGGCTGGGAAAGGCTGGAATTGAACCGCGCCACCGAGATCACCGCCTGATCCGGAGGGCCCGGGACGGGGCCGGCCTGCCTCAGTCCGGCGCCATCATGCGGCGGATGCGTTCGGCCAGCGCCTCCATCGTGAAGGGCTTGGTCAGGAGCTGCATATCCGGGCCGGACAGGGCCACGCCCTCCAGCGCCGCCTCGGGATAGCCGGTGATGAACAGCACCCGCAGCGTGTCGTGCAACTCGCGGGCCGCCAGGGCCAGATCGCGCCCGTTCATGCCCCCCGGCATACCGATATCGGTGACGAGCAGATCGATCGTCCTCCCCCCGCGCAGGATCTCCAGGGCCGAGGCGGCATCCCCGGCCTCCAGCACGGTGCAGCCCCGCTCGCGCAGCACCTCGGCCGCCAGCAGGCGCAGCGAGGGCTCGTCATCGACCACCAGCACCGTGCCGCCCGGGCCGGTGGCGGCGGCTTCCGGCTTTCCGGCCTCGGGCGCCGCGATGGCGGCGCCCCTGTGGCGCGGGAAGCAAAGGCGCAGCGTGGTGCCCTGTCCCGGCGCGCTCTCGATAGTGATCCGGCCGCCGGACTGCTGCACGAAGCCGTAGATCATCGACAGGCCCAGCCCGGTGCCCTGGCCGATCGGCTTGGTGGTGAAGAAGGGGTCGAAGGCGCGCTGCATCACCTCCGGCGCCATGCCGCTGCCGGTGTCGCGTACCGACAGCGTGACCCGGTCCTCCGCGCCGCCACCCGGGGCGCCGGAACCGGGAAGGTTGGCCAGGGCGATGGCCAGCCGTCCGCCGCCCGGCATGGCGTCGCGCGCATTGATGCAGAGGTTCAGCAGCGCGCTCTCCATCTGGTGCGGATCGCAGAGCACGGGCCAGGATCCCGCCGGCGCGTCCACCTCGATGTCGATCTCCGGGCCGATGGTGGAACGGATCAGCCCCTCCATCCCCGCCACGAGCCTTTGCAGCTCCACCGGCTGCGGCGTCAGGACCTGGCGGCGGGAGAAGGCCAGCAGGCGCTGGGTCAGCCCGGCTGCGCGCTCCGCTCCGGTGCGTGCCAGGCCGAGGAAACGCTCCAGTTCCGAGAACCGGCCCTTCGCCAGCCGCGCCTGCATCAGGTCCAGGCTGCCGAGCACGCCGGTGAGCATGTTGTTGAAGTCGTGCGCGATGCCGCCGGTGAGCTGGCCCACCGCCTCCATCTTCTGCGACTGGGCCAGGGCGGCGGCGATGCGGCGGCGCTCGGCCTCGGCCGCCTCCAGCGCGGCGGTGCGCTCCCGCACGCGGGCCTCCAGCAGCTCCGCCATGCGCTCCGCGGCGGCGGCCTCCTCCTCCATGTGGCCGCGCAGGCGGCGCTGCCAGGAGCGGGCGCGCAGCGAGGTCTTCACCGCGCTGAGCAGGGTGACGGCGTTCAGCGGCCTTTCGATGAAAAGGACGTTGCCGAGCCTTTCGGCCAGCCGGATCTCGTCCATCTGGCGCCGCGCTTGCGTGCCCATCTGGCTGAGCACGATGAAGGGCAGGTCCGACCAGGGCGGCTGGCGCGAGAGATGGGCGGTCAGCGGCCCGAGATCGGCATGGAACAGCAGCTCGTCCGTCACCAGCACCAGCCCGGTGGCCACGCCGACGGACTCGGCCAGGGCCGACACGGATTCGACCCGCTGGCCCTCGATCCTTTCGCTGGCCAGGAGGCGGAACAGGCCCAACCCGTCCCGCTCGGTCGGCGCCAGGATCAGCACCGGGCCGGCATCTCTCAGGCTGCGGTCAGCCAAGGGCGGCTCCGTCAGGACCGGCGGCGACATCCGGGCGGGGCACGGCGACGATCCGGCGACACCCGCCGGGAATGCCGGGCCTCCCCGGCGGGGTCTTGCGACAGGTGGCGCGGCGCAGGGTCATGCTGGCCTGGCTTTGTAACGGATTCGCCCGTGGCTGCCCATGATGGCACGGGGCCCCGCCCCGCCGCATCCGGCAACGCGGCCCTCCCGCCGGAGCGAGGAGCGGGCGCGCGGTCCTAGCCCGCTTCCGCCAGGATGCGCGCCCCGCCGCGCACGGAGGCCTCGCTGACCCGGATGCCCAGGCCCGGCCCCTCCGGCACCACCACGGCGCCGTCGCGGTTGGGCACGCGCTCCTCCAGCACATCCTCGGTCAGGACGTGGTGCGGCATGTAGAACTCGCAGCCCAGCGAGATGCCGGGCGTGGCGGCGATGAGCTGCGTGCCGGCGGCGAGCGCGATGCCGCCCTCCCACAGCGTGCCTCCATAGCCCGGCAGGCCGGCCGTGTCGGCGATGGCCATCATGGCCTGCGCCTTCAGCATGCCGCCGCACTTCATCAGCTTCACCGAGATGGCATCCGCCGCGCGCCGCCGCACCACTTCCAGCAGGTCAACCGCGTCGTAGCAGCTCTCGTCGGCCAGGACCGGCGTGTCCAGCGCGGCGGCGAAGCCGGCCATGGCGTCGAGATGGCGGCGCGGCACCGGCTGCTCGATGAAGGTCGGGCGGAAGCGGTCCACGTCGCGCAACACCGTCATCGCCGCGAAGGGCTCCAGCGCCTGGTTGTAGTCGAGGCGCAGGTCCACGCCGTCGCCAAAGGCATCGCGGATCGCCTCCAGATGCGCCATGTCCTCGCGGTGCGGCTTCACCCCGGTCTTCACCTTGAACAGCCGGTGCCCCGCCGGGACCATCGCCCGCATGCGCTCCATGTCGGCCGCGAAATCCGGATCGGCGATGGAGAAGGAGAGCGGGATGGTGTCGCGCACCCGCCCGCCCAGCAGGTCGGCGACCGAAAGCCCCTTCGCCTTGCCGAGCAGGTCCAGCACGGCCATCTCGACGCCGGCCTTGGCATCCGTGTGGCCGATCAGGGCCCGGTCCATCCGCGCCAGCATCGCGCGCAGCCGCAGCGCCGGATGGCCGACCACATGCGGGCGCAGATAGGTGTCGAGGGCAGAGAAGGCCCCCTCCGGCGTGCCGGTGAAGACCTCCCAGGGCGCGGCCTCGCCCCAGCCGGTCAGGCCATCGTCGGCGGAAAGGGCGATCAGCACGCGCTTCACGCTGCCCTTCACCGAGCCCACGCCCTGTGCGCGGGCCATCCTGATCGGGCTCTCCACCAGGAAGAGCCGCATGCGGCCGATGATCATCCCGGGAAACCCCGGGTGGCCGGGCCAGGGAGGGAACCAGGCAGGGCGCCGTCCGGCAGCCCGCCCTGGCGGTGGAAATGCGACAGGAAGGCCCGCGTGGCGGCCTCGCGGGGGGTGTCGATCACCGCGCGGGCCGGCCCTTCCTCCACCACCACCCCGTCGCGCATGAAGACCACGCGGTCGGCGACCTCGCGGGCGAAGGCGATCTCGTGGGTGACGATCACCATGGTCATCCCGTCGGCGGCGAGGCTCTGCATCACCCCCAGCACCTCGCCCACCAGCTCGGGGTCCAGCGCCGAGGTCGCCTCGTCGAAGAGCATCACCTCCGGCTCCATGGCCAGCGCCCGGGCGATGGCCACGCGCTGCTTCTGCCCGCCGGACAGGCGGGAGGGGTAGTAGTCCGCCCGGTCCGCCAGCCCGACCCGGGCGAGCAGCCGCTGCGCCAGCGCCTCGGCCTGCGGCTTCGCCATGCGGCGCACCGTCAGCGGGCCTTCCATGACGTTCTCCAGCGCCGTCAGGTGCGGGAAGAGGTTGAACTGCTGGAAGACCATGCCGGTATTGGCGCGGAAACGGGCAAGCTCCCGCCGCCCGGGCAGGCGCTGCCCGGCAGCGAAGTCGAAGCCCTGCCCGCCGATCCGCACCCGCCCGCCATCGGGCACGACAAGCAGGTTCAGGCAGCGCAGCAGGGTGGACTTGCCGGAGCCGGAGGGACCGATCAGCGCCACCACCTGCCCGGGCTCGACCCGGAAGTTGATGTCGCGCAGCACCTCGTGGTCGCCGAAGCTCTTGCGCAGCGCGGCCACGTCGATCTTGGGCTGGGATGTGCTCACCGCCTCCTCCTCAGTCGCTGCGCGCCATGCGGCGCTCCAGGTATTGCACCAGCAGGGTCAGCGGGAAGAGCACGGCGAAGTAGATCACCGCCACCAGCGAATAGGTCTCCAGCGGCCGGTAGGTGTCGTGCGCGATGGCCTGGCCCTGGTAGAGCAGGTCCGGCACCGCCAGCACCGAGACCAGCGAGGTGTTCTTGAACTGGATGATCGACTGGTTCATCAGCGGCGGCACCATGCGCTTGATGGCCTGCGGCAGGATGATGCGGCGCATGGACTGGCCGGGCGTCATGCCCAGCGCCTCCGCCGCCTCCCGCTGTCCCGCGTCGATCGAGACGATGCCGCCGCGGATGATCTCGGCATAGAAGGCACCACCGTAGAGCGAGAGCGCCAGCACCGCTGCCGAGGTCGCCGACATGTCGATGCCCGAGAGGATCGGCAGGGCGTAGTAGAACCAGACGAGCTGCACCAGCACGGGGGTGCAGCGGAAGACCTCGATATAGGCCTGGGCGATCCAACGGATGATGGCATAGGGCGCGAGCCGCCCCAGCCCGGCCACCAGCCCCACCACCAGCCCGATCAGCACGATGCCGACGGTGAAGGCGATGGTGACGCCGAGCCCTTGCAGGAAGAGCCAGCGGTAGCCCCAGATGAAGTAGAAGTCCCACTCGTACATACGGTCTCTCTCGTGCCGCCCGCCCGGCCCGGAAGGGGGGGCGGATGGCCGGGCAGCGCGATGCGGCCCGGCCCTTCCCCTCAGCCCAGGGCGGGTGGGGGCAGGATGCCGCCGGGCGTCTGGGCCGGGCGGCGATGCGGGGTCAGAGCGTCAGGCCGGCCGGAAAATCCGATTCCTCGACGCCCACGAGCTGCATGTTCGACACGATCGCCTGACGCACCACGCCCAGGCCGCGGTTGTAGTCGATCCAGACATTGACGAAGTCGCGCCAGGTCTTGTCCGGCTCCCGCCGGAAGCCGGCGTTGGAGGTGGTCAGGAAGACCGGCTTCGGCGTGATGATCTCGCCCAGGTTCGGCACCTTCTTCTTCACCGTCAGCGCCAGGATGATCACCAGGCACTGCGCGTCGGCGCGGCCGGTCTGCACCGCCATGGTGGCCTCGTCCGCCGACTTGAAGCGGGAGATCGTCGCCTTGGGGCAGAGCCGCGTCACCGCGCCGTCCTGCGAGGAGCCGCTGTCCACCGCGATGCGGACCTCCGGCTTGTTCAGGTCGTCCCAGGTCTCGAACCGGAAGCCCTTCTTCGTGATGAAGGAGAAGGCGTTGTTGAAGCAGGGCACCGAGAAGTCCACCGCCAGGGCACGGCGCGGCGTCGGATTCAGGCCGAAGAAGACGTCGAGCTTGTTGCTCTGCAGGTCGAGCACCGCGTTGCCCCAGGTGGTCTCGTGCAGTTCCAGCTCCACCTCCAGCTCCTGCGCCAGGGCGCGGCCGAGATCCATGTAGAACCCCTTCCATTCCCCGGTGGCGAGGTCCTTCACGTAGTAGGGCGTGGCCCCCGCCACGGCGCCGAAGCGCAGCTTCCGGGTGCGCTTGATCCGGTCCAGCGTGGGCTCGCCGCTCTCGGCGGGCGGGTTCTGCGCCGCGGCGGAAGGGATACCCAGCGAGGCACCGAGCCCCGACCCCGCTGCGAGGGCCGCGAAGCCGCCGGTCCCGGCCATCAGGCGTCGTGAGATCATGATCGAGACTTCCCTTTCCAAGGCGGCCCCTCCCCAGGGCGAACGCCGGTCAAACATCGGTTATCCGTCCACGGCCTGGCTGCCGCCAGACCGTCCGCGCGACGAATGCGGTTCGGAAGGGGCGTCCAGGCTCAGGCAACCGGCCGGGAAGGCCGATCCGGGGAGATGAATGCCGCCCTAGCAGCATCCGGGCCAGTCCCGCCCCGGATCGCCGCCAAGAGCCCCTGCGAGCACCCCGATACCGCCGGGAGCGGATTTCAGGGCACGGAATCGCGCCATGGCAGGGCGCGAGCCGCATTCTCCGGCTCGGTGACGGTTGCCAAGCGCCTCGGCCATTGCCACACACTCCGCCCGGAATGAGTCACCACGACACGCAGATGTTCGAGCCCCGGGTCAAGGCTGTCCTGGGGCCGACCAACACCGGCAAGACGCATCTCGCCATCACGCGGATGCTCGCGCACAGTTCCGGCATCATCGGCTTCCCGCTGCGCCTCCTGGCGCGCGAGAACTACGACCGGATGGTGGCCGCCAAGGGCGAGCAGCACGTCGCCCTGATCACCGGCGAGGAGAAGATCATCCCGCCCGAGGCGAGGTGGTTCGCCTGCACGGTGGAGGCCATGCCGCTCGACCGGAAGGTCGAGTTCCTGGCGGTGGACGAGATCCAGCTCTGCGCCGACCCGGACCGGGGCCATGTCTTCACCGACCGGCTGCTGCACGCCCGCGGCATGGTGGAGACCATGTTCCTCGGCGCCGAGACCATCCGGCCGCTGCTCCAGCGCCTCGTGCCCCGGGCGGAGATCGAGACCCGCCCCCGCCTGTCCCAGCTCACCTATGCCGGCCCGGCCAAGCTCACCCGCCTGCCGCCGCGCTCCGCCGTCGTCGCCTTCTCCGCCGGCGAGGTCTATGCCATCGCCGAGGCCATCCGCCGCCGCCGGGGCGGCTGCGCCGTGGTCATGGGCCGCCTGTCCCCCCGCACCCGCAACGCCCAGGTGGCGCTGTACCAGGAGCGGGAGGTGGACTTCCTGGTGGCCACCGATGCCATCGGCATGGGGCTGAACATGGATGTGGACCATGTCGCCTTCGCCTCCCTCACCAAGTTCGACGGCCACCGCTCGCGCGAGCTGAGCGCGCAGGAGGCCGCCCAGATCGCCGGCCGCGCCGGGCGCGGCATGCGCGATGGCACCTTCGGCGTCACCGCCGACTGTCCGCCGCTGTCCGACGAGATCGTCGAGAAGATCGAGAGCCACCAGTTCGAGCCGCTGCAGACCCTGGCCTGGCGGAACTCGGCGCTGGACTTCGCCTCGCCCGAGGCGCTGCTGGAAAGCCTCGCCGCCCCGCCGCCCTTCGCCGGGCTGGCCAAGGGCAACGACGCGGACGACCACATCACCCTCGCAGCCCTGGCGCGGGACGAGGATGTCCGCCGCCTCGCCACCAGCCGCTCCCGCGTCAGTCTGCTCTGGGAAGCCTGCCAGATCCCGGATTTCCGCAAGCTGGCCGACGAGACGCACCAGAACTTCTGCGCCCGGGTGTTCAAGCACCTGGCGGAGGACGGGCACCTGCCGGAGGACTGGATCGCCTCCGGCATCGCCTCCTGCAACAATGTCGAGGGCGACCTCGACACGCTGATGGCCCGCCTCGCCTCGATCCGGGTCTGGAGCTTCGTCGCCGCCCGCAACGACTGGTTCCGCGACGCCGCCCGCTTCCAGGGCGAGGCGCGCGAGGCGGAGGACAAGGTGTCCGACGCCCTGCACGAGCGTCTGACCGCCCGTTTCGTGGACCGACGCGCGGCGCATCTGATGCGCAAGCTGGACGATGGCGAGGAGGAGCTGCTTTCCGCCGTCACCCGCCGGGGCGAGGTGGTGGTCGAGGGTCATCCGGTCGGCAGGATCTCCGGCTTCAACTTCGAGGCCGCGACCGAGGCCGGGGCCGGCGAGGAGGAGCGCAAGGCCCTGCTCCGCGCCGCCCGCCGGGCGCTGAAGGAGGAGATGCCGCGCCGCGTCTCGCTGCTGGAGGCCAGCAACGACGACGCCTTCGGCCTCACCCCGCTGCAGCGCGTCACCTGGACCCTGCCCGGCTCCCCGCCGCCCGGCTCGCCCGGTCACGAGGCCGCCGAGATCGCGCGGCTCAAGGCCGGGCCAAGCCCGGACAAGCCGTTGGTCGAGCCGCTGAACTCCGAGTTCCTGGACAGCGCCCAGCGGGAGCGCGTGCGCGCCCGGCTGGCGACCTGGCTGGAGAGCACGATCAAGAAGGCCATGGCGCCGCTGGAGGCTGCCGAGACCAAGGCGGCCGAGGATTCCAGCCTGCGCGGCCATCTGTTCCGGCTGCGGGAATATCTGGGCCTGGTGCCCGGCGGCACGGAGCGGGAGATCACCCCGGAGCTCCGCGCCAAGCTGAAGGCCATCGGCGTGCGGGCGGGGCGCTTCGCGCTCTACCTGCCGGAGATGCTGAAGCCCAAGCCCATGGGCCTGCGCGCGCAGCTCTGGGCGCTGGCCGCCGAGAGCGCGGTGCCGCCGCTGCCGGTGGGCGGGCTGGTCTCGATCACCCCGCCCTCCAACTGGCCCGCCGGCTTCGCCGCGCAGATGGGCTGGGTGCTGGCGGGCGAGGTGATGATCCGCCTGGACGTCGCCGAGCGCGTGGCGGGGGAGCTGGGCCACCTGACCCGGCGCGCCCCGGCCCTGCTGCCCGGTGACATCGCCAGCCGCCTGGGCGTGAAGGCCGAGGCCCTGGCCCCGGCGCTGACAGCGCTGGGCTTCCGCCTGCTGAATGCCGAGCCGCTGCCGGAGGAGATGTTCGGCCCGCCGGCGCCGCTGATGGTGGCGGCCCGGCGCGACGAGCACCGCCACCATCCGCGCCACGACCAGCGCGGCCGGAACCAGCCCGGCAGGGGGCCGCGCCAGGGGGGCGAACGCGGCGAGCGTTCCGGCGGGGGAGCTTCCCGCACGGTGCCCGCCACCACGCCCGAAGGGGAAGCCCCCGCCGCGGCCGAGGGCGAGGCCGGGCAGGCCGGCACGCCGGCCGAGACGCCGCGCCCCCGCGAGGAGAGGCCGCGCGACGGCAACCGGCAGGGCCGCCAGGGTCATCGCGACGAGCGCCACGGCAAGGGCGGGCCAAGCGCGGGTGGCCAGGGCAACAAGGAGCGCGGCGACAGGCCAAGGGGCGACCGGCCGCGCGGCGACCGCCCCTTCTCCGACCGCGACCGGAAGGGTGGCGACCGCGAGCCCCGCGTCTTCCAGATCGGTGGCAAGCGCGACTCCGGCCCCGACCCGGACAGCCCCTTCGCGGCCCTGGCCAAGCTGAAGCTCGGCAAGTGACGGCTTGAGCGGCCCGGGCGTAGGCCCGAGAGGGGGCCAGAAGGGAGGGCAGGAGGGCCAGGACTGGCAGCGGCTGGATGCCTGGCTCTGGTGCGCGCGGGTGGCCAAGACCCGCGCCGCCTGTTCCCGTCTGGTCGAGGCCGGTGCCGTCCGCCTGAACCGCCAGCCGGCGGAAAAGGCCCACGCCCGGCTGCGGCCCGGGGATGTGCTGACCCTGGCGCTCGGCGGCCCGGAGCACGGCCGCATCCAGGTCTGGCGCGTCCTGTCCCTCGCCATGCGCCGTGGCCCGGCACCCGAGGCCCGGCTGCTCTACGAGGAACTCGCGGACTGAGCGGGGGCGGCGCGCCCTCCCCGGGAGATCGTGGGGACAGGGCTTCGTCCCGCGCCCTGCCATGTTCCGTCCTGGTGGCCTAGGCTTGCCCGCAGGCCGCGCGGCCCCTGCCGCCGGCGTCATCCTGCCGGATCGGGCCCATGTCCAACGCCACTCCCGCCACCCGCTTCCTCGACAAGGCCGGTATCGCCTATGAGCGCCGGCACTACGACTACGCCCCGGGGGCGGAACGCATCGGGCTCCAGGCGGCGGAGGCCATCGGCGAGCCGCCGTCGCGCGTGCTGAAGACCCTGCTGGCCCGCGTGGATGGCAGGCCGGTCTGCGTGCTGCTGCCTTCGGACCGTGAGGCGAGCATGAAGCGCCTCGCCGCCGGCTTCGGCGGGAAATCGGCCGGGATGATGCCGCCCGGGGAGGCGGAGCGCCTCACCGGCTACCATGTCGGCGGCATCAGCCCCTTCGGCCAGCGGCGCCGCCTGCCCACGGCGATCGAGGAGGCCGCCATGGCCGAGCCCTATGTCTTCGTGAATGGCGGCCAGCGCGGCCTGCAGCTACGCCTGGCCCCGGCGGAGGCCCGCGACGCGCTGGAGGCCATCGCCCTGCCCCTGGTGGCCTGATGCCGCCGCCGGGCAGGGGAACCGTCCCCACGGGGCAGACCGGCGGCATGAACGGCTTGCCGGAACGCCCCGTTCGCGCCATGTGACGCCGGAACTTTCGCCAGCGTGCCGGAAGAGATACCGGACAGGAGACTGCCGCAGTGACCTACGTCGTCACCGAGAACTGCATCCGCTGCAAGTACATGGACTGCGTCGAGGTGTGTCCCGTGGACTGCTTCTACGTCGGCGAGAACTTCCTTGTCATCCATCCGGATGAGTGCATCGACTGCGGCGTCTGCGAACCGGAATGCCCGGCGGAGGCGATCCTGCCGGACAGCGACGATCGCGCGACCGCCTGGGCCGAGGTCAACCGCACCTATGCCCAGCAATGGCCCAACATCACCCGCAAGGGCGAGGCGCCGGCGGATGCGGAGGAATGGAACGGCAAGCCGGACAAGGCCGGCCTGCTGAGCCCCAACCCCGGCAAGCCCTGAGGCCTCTCCGGCGGCAGGCCCTTCTGCCCGCCGCCCTTCCGGTGGTCCTCCGCCGGGAAGACCCCTGCCGCCGTCCGTCGGGCCAGCCCCGGCGGCGGATGCCCCGCATGTGACGAGCAGCGGATTTTCTGGTATGGGGCCGCTCGTTTTCGGTCAAGGCATCCCCAATCTCCCGTGGCCGGCCCGTTCCGCCGCCCGGTCGGTTCCGTTCGAGCAGGGCGGGACCAGGGGAAGGACATGGCCCGATCCGGAGAAGGCAGCCCTCGCCGCGGGGCCGCGTTCATCCGCACTGGAGGTAGAGAATGAAGGCTCCCGCGCAAGCGCCAGCCCCCATCGTCATCCCCGGGGCCGCCCCCGGCGTCGCATCCGGATGGGACCAGCAGGGGAGTGTCCGTGCATGAGCGCCGATCCGAAGCCGGAAGAGACCATGGCCGACGCCGCCCCCGCCCCGGCTCCCGAGGCCCGGGCCGAGGAAAGCCAGGCCAACTCCGTTCCCAGCGGCCCGATCCGCCCCGCCCCGCCGCCCAAGCCGCTCGGCAACCAGGGCAAGGACTTCAAGGCGGGCGACCATGTCGTCTATCCAACCCATGGCGTGGGCCAGGTGCAGGGCATCGAGGAAGTGCCTGTCGCCGGCACGACCCTGAAGGTGATCGTGATCACTTTCGAGGAGAACCGGATGACGCTGAAGGTGCCGATGGCCAAGGCTCCTTCCTCCGGCCTGCGCAAGCTCGCCTCGCCGAAGGTGATGGACGAGGCCATGGCGACGCTGCGCGGCAAGGCCCGCATCAAGCGCACCATGTGGTCGCGCCGCGCCCAGGAATACGAGCAGAAGATCAACAGCGGCGATCCGATCGCCATTGCCGAAGTGGTGCGCGACCTGCACCGCAACGCCGGCCAGCCGGACCAGTCCTTCTCCGAGCGGCAGATCTACGAGCTGGCGCTGGACCGCTTGGCCATGGAGGTCGCGGCGCGGGACAGCACCGACAAGATCAAGGCCACGGTGAAGCTGATGGAGCACCTGAACAAGGCTGACAAGAGCGCCGACAAGGGGGAGTGATCCCCCTTCCCTTCCGGCCACGGGATGCGGACGGCGGATATGGAAAAGGCCCCGGGGATCGCTCCCCGGGGCCTCTTGTCGTTCCGGCCCCCGTCCGGGCGGGGGCCGGGGCGGATCAGTTGGACTGGTTCCGCACGCCCATGAACTGCAGCATGAACTGGAACAGGTTCACGAAGTTCAGGTAGAGGCCCAGCGCGTCGAAGACGGAACGCTTGGCGGCCTCGTCGCTGCCCTCAGCATAGGCGAACTCGATGTAGTCCGCCTTGATGCGCTGCGTGTCGTAGGCGGTCAGTCCGGTGAAGATCAGCACGCCCAGGACGCTGATGGCGAACTGCAGCGCCGTGGAGCCGACGAACATGTTGACCAGCCCGGCGATGATGATGCCGATCAGGCCCATCATCAGGAAGCTGCCCATGCGGGTCAGGTCGCGGTTGGTGGTGTAGCCGTAGAGGCTGACCGCCGCGAACATGCCGGCCGTCACGAAGAAGGTCGTGGCGATCGAGGTGCCCGCGTAGATGACGAAGAGGTTCGCCATGCTGGCGCCCATCGCCGCGGCGAAGGCCCAGAACAGCGCCTGCACCGTCGTCTTCTGCATGCGGTTCACGCCGAAGGACAGCACCAGCACGAAGGCCAGCGGCGCCAGGATCGCGGCCCAGCCCAGCAGCGTGGGCTGCGTGACAAGGTAGCCGGACTGGGTGCGGCCCACGGTGTAGAAGGCCTGGGACAGCGCGGTGTTCGCGATGACATAGGCGACGACGCCGGTCAGCGCGAGGCCGGAGGCCATCCAGTTATAGACCCGCAGCATATAGGCGCGGAGCCCGGCATCCAGGACGGCGGCATCCGTGCTCGCCCGCCCCAGAGGCTGGGTCCACGCCGAGCCGCCGGTCGTGAAGCGGTTGTCGGGACGCAGTGCCATGGTGTGTTTAGGACTCCTCCTAGCGGGAATGAGGTTTGGGCCATCCCCGCAGTCACGGGACTATATGGACATTCTGTAATGCGGATCAATGGGCGAGAACGGCCCGGCCCCTCGGGCCGCCTCGCGCCAGGAGCCGCGATCGGATTCCGCCCCTTCCTTCTCCCGGCAGGGACCGGTGATATGGGGCGGCACACGACACATCCCAGCAGGATAACACGATCCCGCCGTTTCCGGCCGGATATCGCGCGGGCCGGGAATCGCCCCGAAGGAAAGAGCCTGCACCAAGCGCCCGGGCCTGAAAGACCATATCGGGAACGCACCGCGCCAGGACGCCACTCTCTTCGCCGGAACCCGCCGGTCCGAACCGGGACATGCCGATGCACCTCCTCTTCCCCAAGGGAATCTCCAGGGGCGTACCTGGGGAAGATGATGCGCTGATGGAGGAAGGACCATGGGCTTTCCGTGTCCTGCGGATTGCAAATGGTGACGGACTGGCACCTGGGGCGCCAGGACGCCCAGAATTCAGCCGATCCGCGCCGGTTTCGCCCCCTCGCCGGATGCCGGGAGCCTTGCCGCCGGCTGTGACAGTGGAACGCGGCCCCGCGCTCTCGCACGCATGGACCATGTCGTCGCGGGCGGTGGTTCCGGTGGCCTCGCGGCTTCGCCTGGCAGCGGCGCGACCGCGGCTGTCGCTCCCCAGGTCGTATCGGCCCAGCCGCTTCCCCAGACCTCGTCGGCCGGCTCCGTTCCCTGCCAGGGGTAACAGGCCGAAGCGCGATGCGTGAGCCTGAACATGGATGTGCCATCCAAAATATCTTTTGTTGTCTCTTTAATGATATTCTGGTGTCACGTCATGTCCTGTTTTCATAAAGCGCGCCCCTCGGCCGCTTTCTCGGGCAAAGTGGCCGGATGGAAGCGGGGCCGGAGGAAGCCTCCTCTCCGGCCCTCAGCCTGCCTCAGCCGAAGCCCATGAAGCCCGGGCTCTCGCGCAGCGGCACGGCGGCCTTGAGCTTCGCCAGGTCCGGCACCGGCCGGGCGGTGCGCGGGTCCCCGGCCAGCAGCCGCTCCAGCGCCGCCGCGACGGCCAGCACCTTCGCATCGCCGCCGCGCGGCCCGACGATCTGCAGGCCGAACGGCATGCCCCTGTGGTCCAGCCCCACCGGCAGCGAGATGGCCGGATGCCCGACCAGGGTCGCCGCATAGGCGAGCGCCAGCCAGTGGAAATAGGTCCGGGTCGGCACCCCGTCGATCTCGGCCGGGTAGAGCTCGGTCCAGGGGCGCGGGCTGAGCGTGACGGCCGGGGCCAGGATCACGTCATGGCTCTCGAAGAAGCCCTGCCAGCTCTTGTACATCGCCATCTGCAGCTTCATCGCCCGCACCACGTCGAGGGCGCTGTAGCCCAGCCCTTCCTCTACATTCGCGCGGACATTGGGGCCGACCTGGTCCGGCGTGTCGCGCACCTTCTCATGGAAGCCCGCGAGGAAGGACAGCGCGCGCAGCACCTCGAAGGACTCGTCGGCCCCGGCGCAGTCCGGCGTGGTGTCCTCCGCCCGGGCGAAGACATGGCGGAACAGGCCGGTCTTCTCGGCGAAGACCGCGCGGATGTGCTTCTCGGTCGGGGCGAAGCCGAAATCCGGCGTCAGCGCCACGCGCAGCGAGGCGAGGTCCACCGCCCCCGGCACGGCGAAATCCTCCGGGCGGCGGACCTGTCGGCCCTCGATGGTGGTGGCCAGCGGGTCGCCGGCATCGTCGCCGACCATGGTGGAGAGCAGCAGGCAGAGATCCGGCACGGTGCGCGCCATCGGCCCGAGCACGCCGAGCGCGGCCCAGCCCAGCGGCTTCTTCTCGTTCGGCACCAGGCCCGGCGTCGGGCGGAAGCCGACGATGCCATTATAGGCGGCCGGGTTGCGCAGCGAGCCGCCGGTGTCGGAGCCGGTGGCGACGGGCACCATGCCGCAGGCCAGCGCCACGCCCGAGCCGCCGGAGGAGCCCGCCGCCGAAAGCGACGGGTCGAAGGGATTACCCGTCGCGCCATAGACCCCGTTGCGCGTATTGGCGCCGGCGCCCCATTCCGGCGTGTTGGTCTTGCCGAGCACGATCGCCCCCGCCTTGCGGGTATGGGCGACGATCAGCTGGTCCTTCTCCGGCACATGGTCGCGGAACAACGTGCTGCCATAGGTGGTGCGCAGTCCCGCCACATCCTCCAGGTCCTTCACGCCGATGGGCAGGCCGTGCAGCGCGGGCAGCACATCGCCGCGCGCCACCGCCGCATCGGCCTCCTTCGCCGCCGCGCGGGCGCGGCCGTAGTCGCGCGCCACCATGGCGTTCACCGCGTGATCCACCGCCTCGATGCGGGCGATGCAGCTTTCCAGCAGCTCGGAGGCGGAAAGCTTCTTCCCGCCGATCAGGGCGCGCGCCTCGACGGCGGAGAGATCACAGGGTTCGGTCATCGGTGGTTCCTCGAAGTGGGGCGCCGGTGGCGCCGGACCTGCCGCAAGCAGCCGTCATGGCAGCGGCCGGCGCGGAGCCGAAGCCGGGCGCCTCGGGCCCGCGCAGGTTGGAAGCAGCGGGGCCACCGCACAAGAGCCCGGGGAGAAAGGGGACGGCATGACGCGGTGGTGCCGGCCGCCCGCGGCCTGGCCGTTTCCGCCGGGCCCTGGCGCTCCTGATGCCCCGGGGCTGCGGGCGCCCGTTCCCGGAGCCGGTCGCATCCGGGACGGGACTGCGCCGAACCCGGCGGAACGTGGCAGGGGCCCTACGGGCGCGCCTCGATGACCATGCTAAACGGCGTCTCCACCGCCCTGCGCACGGTGCCGAAGCCGCCTTGCCTGATGGCACCGGAAATGCGGGCGAACCCCGCCTGCGCGCCGAGGGCCGCGCCCACCGGCTGGTCGAGCGAGGTCGGCACGCAGATCATGGTCGAAGCCGCGTAGTAGAGGCGGCCCACCGGGTTCAGGTTCTCCTCCAGCCGGTCGCCCGCCCGCGGCTCGACCACCATCCAGCAGCCTTCCGGCTGCAGCGACCGGAGCACGTGCCGGGCCGCCCCGGCCGGGTCGCCCATGTCGTGCAGGCAGTCGAAGAAGGTCACGAGGTCGAGGTCCCGGCCCGGGAAGTCACTGGCCAGCGCGACCTCGAACCGCGTGTTGGCCGTCACGCCATGTTCCTCCGCATGGCGCCGGGCCTGTTCCACCGAGCCCGGATGGAAGTCGTATCCGGTAAAGCGGGAATTCGGGAATGCCCTGGCCATCAGGATCGTGGAGAAGCCATGGCCGCAGCCGACATCGGCGACCGCCGCCCCGCGCTCCAGCTTCGCCACGACATCCCCGAGCGCGGGCAGCCAGGACGCCACGAGGTCGCGCTGATAGGCGGGGCGGAAGAAGCGCCCGACGGCGCAGAACAGGCAGGGCGCCTGCCCTCCCCAGCCGACGCCCTTGCCGCTGCGGAACGCGCTCTCCACCAGCGGCTCGTTGTCCATCAGCGCGGCCGCCATGTCGAAGCCGCCCTGCATGAAGAGCGGCCCCTCGGAGTCGGCGAGGAGCATCGCCTGCTCCGGCGGCAGGGTGAAGCGTCCGCTGCCGGGATCGTAGGACAGATAGCCGGAGGCCGCCTGATGCGAGAGCCATTCCCGGGCATAGCGTTCGGCCACGCCCGCCTCCGCCGCCAGCTCGGCCGGGGTCATGGGTCCCCGGGCCTGGAGCGCCTTGTAGAGGCCCAGCCGGTCGCCGAGACGGACGAGTGCCACGCTGCAGGCACCGCCGAGATCGCCGAGCATCTGGCCTATCACCTGGTGAAGCTTCGTCTCGTCCATGCTGCCTGTTCCTCCCATGCATCCATGTCCCGTTCGCGGCACCGGGCCAGCGCGTCGCGGGATCGGAAGCCGGGCCGGGCATGGCATGTCGCGACGATGGCCATCCGCCGTCCCGTCCGCGAACCGGGGAAGAGTTCCCGGCGGACCGTGCATCCGTCCGGCCCGCCGCGGCAAGTTAATTTCGAAATCGAACCTATATTGTGCCGCCATCCGTCGCCAGCCTTCCTTCGTCGCGGCCTTGACCCCGGATGCCTCTCACCTAGGCTCGCGGCGCATTTTCGTTGGGACGCGACATGACGCTGGCGATGGGCTGGGACGAATGGGCGAAGCATGACGCGGTGGCGCTGGCCAATCGCGTCCGGGCCGGCGAGGTGAGCGCGGCCGAACTCGCCGCCCAGGTCGCCGCCGGCATCGCCAAGGTGAACCCCGCGCTCGGCGCCGTGGTCGAGGTCTTCGAGGATCTCGTCGCCGAGCCCTTCCGGGACGGCACCTCCCCGGATGGCCCCTTCGCCGGCGTGCCCTATCTGATGAAGGATCTCGGCCCCACCCTGAAGGGCCGGTTGCAGGAGATGGGCTCGCATCTCATGCAGGGGAACCGGGCGCAGGCGGACAGCTTCCTCGCCGGGCAGATCCGCCGCGCCGGGCTGAACATCCTGGGGCGCACCACCACGCCCGAATTCGGCTGCTGCTCCGCCGCCGAGAACCCGGCGATGTATGTGACGCGCAATCCCTGGAACACGGGCTACACCACCAACGGCTCCTCCGCCGGCACGGCGGCGGCGGTGGCGGCGGGGGTGCTGCCGATCTCGCATGCCACGGATGGCGGCGGCTCGATCCGCATCCCGGCGGGCGCCACCGGCAATATCGGGCTGAAGCCCTCGCGCGGCGTCTTCTCCATCGCGCCCTATGCCTCGGACCTGACCGGCCTCGTCTCCATCCAGGGCTGCCACAGCCGCACGGTGCGCGACACGGCGCTCTTCGTCGATGCCTGCCGCGGCGGCGCGCCGGGCGAGTTCATGCCCTACTGGAAGGCGGACGAGGCCTATTCGGCGCTGATCCGGCGCGACCCGAAGCCGCTGCGCATCGCGCTGTCGCATGAATGGGGCGACTACCGCGCGGTGCCGCATTTCGTGGCGGAGCTGGAGCGCGCGGGCCGCCTGCTGGAAAGCCTGGGCCACCATGTCGAATGGGCGCTGCCGCGGGTGGATTTCCGCGCCGCCTTCGCCGCGCAGACCACCTGCTACGTCAGCAACTTCGCGCAGACCGTGAACAACCTGATCGCGCCGCTCGGGCTGGACCGCCCGCCGGCGGACAAGGTGGAGCCGATCAACATCCGCATCTGGGAGGCGGGCATCGGCACCAGCTTCACCGAGCGGGCGCGGATGCAGGCGGTGTTCAACAGCACCTCCCGCGCCTTCGGAGAGTTCTTCGAGGAATGGGACATCATCCTCACCCCGATCACCGCCCTGCCGACACCAGTGATCGGCACCACCGAATACCTGACGATCAGCGACAATCCGGATGTCTATGACTGGTTCGGCAATCTCTGGCGCAACTTCGCCTATACGCCGCTCTCCAACCTCTGCGGCATCCCGGCGATCTCCCTGCCCCTCGCCTGGCAGGAAAGCGGGTTGCCGCTCGGCATCCAGGCGCAGACGCGGCAGGCGGGCGACGGGCTGCTGCTGCAACTGGCGGCGCAGGTCGAGCGCGCCATCGGCGGGCGCTGGAACGACGGGAAGCGCCCCGGCGTGCATGTGACGGCGGGCTGAGGCGGCCGGGGCCCTGGGACGGGCACCGCCTCGCCCCGGGGCCATTCGGCCTACTCGTTCCGCAGCAGCGGCGCCGGGCGCACCCGCAGCGCCAGCGCGGTGCCGACCCAGCCCATGCCGAGGGTGAGCACGGCGCAGCCCAGCACGGTCAGCAGCAGCGTGCCGGGCAGGAAGACCCAGTCCATGCGCATCACGAAGCGCACCACGCCCCAGGAGGCGAGCGTCCCGGCCGCCGCCGCGATCAGCCCCGCCGTCACGCCCAGCAGGCCGAATTCCACCAGCCAGGCATTGCGGATCTGCGCCCGGGTGGCGCCCAGCGTCTTGAGCACCACCGCGTCGCGGATGCGCCGCGCCTGCCCCGCCGCCACCGCGCCCGCCAGCACCAGTGCCCCGGCGACCAGCGTCAGCGCCGCCGTGGATGTCATGGCCATGGCGAGCTGCCCGAGCGTCTCGCGCAGCGCGTCCAGCGCCTCCCGCACGCTGATGCCGGTGACGTTGGGGAAGGTGTCGGTCACGGCGCGCAGGATGCCGCCCTCGGCGGCCTGGTCGGCGCGGATCGTGGCGATATGCGTGTGCGGCGCGGATTCCAGCAGGCCGGGCGAGGCGACCAGGGCGAAGTTCAGCCCGAGGCCGCGCCACTCGATGTCGCGCAGCGAGGCGATGCGGAATTCCAGGTCGCGGCCCAGGATGTTCAGCGTCACCGTATCGCCCAGCCCGACGCCCCAGCCGCGCGCGAGGTTGGCGTCGAGCGAGACCAGCGGCGGCCCCTTGTAGTCCGGCGCCCACCATTGCCCGGCGGTGAGGCGCGTGCCTTCCGGCGGCGTCGCGGCATAGGTCAGGCCGCGGTCGCCGCGCAGGGCCCAGGCGGAATCCTCGCTGACCTGGAGCTGTTCCACCGGGATGCCCTTCACCGCCACGATGCGGGCGCGCAGCGAGGGCACGCGCTGTTCCTCGTGCACGCCCGGCAGGCCCTGCACCAGCGCGTCGAAGCGCTGCGCCTGGTCGTTCTGGATGTCGATGAAGAAGAAGCTCGGCGCGCCGTTCGGGATCTGCTCGGTGATCTGGCGGCGCAGGTTGCCCTCGATCAGCGCCACCGCCGCCAGGGTGGTGAGGCCGATGCCCAGCGAGACCAGCATCAGCGCGGTCGGCGCACCGGGGCGGTGCAGGTTGGCGAGGCCCAGCCGGATCTCGGGGCGCCGTACCGTGCGGAAGCGGCGCGCGGCCGCCTGGAGCGCCCAGGCGCCGATCCGGAACAGCCCCAGCGTCGCCGCGGCGCCCAGGCAGAACCAGAGGGCGAAGAGCTTCTGCTCGGAGCTGAACACGACCAGCGCCACCAGCAGGACGACCACGGCCGCGTTCACCAGCAGCAGCCACAGGCGCGGGCGCCCGGCCGCCGGCTGCACGGCGTCGCGGAACAGGGCCGCGCCGGGGATCTCCCGCGCCCGTCCCAGCGGCCAGAGCGAGAAGGCCAGCGCCGCCAGCAGCCCATAGACCGCCGCCAGCAGCAGCGGCAGCGGATAGAAGCCGAAGCGTGGCGGCACCGGCAGCACACCGGCCAGGGCCTGCGCCGCCAGCCAGGTCAGCCCCATGCCGCCCAGCAGGCCGATCGCGATCCCCAGCGCCGACAGCACCAGGAGCTGCAGCAGGTAGGTGGCGAAGATCACCCGCGCCGGGGCGCCCAGGCAGCGCAGCGTGGCGATGGTCCGCGCGCGCCGGTCCAGCCAGGCGCGCACGCCGGTCGCCACCCCGATGCCGCCGACCAGCAGGGCCGTCAGCCCGGCCAGGGTGAGGAAGGAGGCGGCATTGTCCACGAAGCGCCCCACGCCCGGGGCGCCGTCCGAGGCGTCGCGGATGCGCCAGCCGCTGTCGGCGAAGCCCTGGGCACGCAGGGCTGCGGTGAAGCGCGCCTCCTCCGTCCCGGACGGCAGGCGCAGGCGGTAGGCATAGGTCACCAGCGATCCCGGCTGGATCAGCTCCGTCGCCGGCAGGGCGGCGAGCGGAACGATGGCGCGCGGCCCGAACTGGAAGGCGCTGGCCACCTTGTCGGGCTCGGAGGCCACGGTGCCGCGCAGCACGAAGCGGGCCTCACCGATCCGCACCGTGTCGCCCACCCTCATTCCCAGCCGGTCGAGCACCAGACGGTCCAGCGCCAGGGGCCAGCGGCCCTCCGCGTCGGGCCGGTCGCCCAGGGGGCCGGGCGGGTCCAGCTCCAGCGTGCCATAGAGCGGATAGGTCCCGTCCACCGCCTTCAGCTCCACCAGCGAGCGATCGGTGCCGGAGCGCGGCTCCGTGTCCGGTCCCGTGGGTGCCACGCCGCCACCTTCACCGCGCGGGGCCACCGCCATGGCGCGCATGGAGACCACCTCGCTGACCCGCGCGCCTTGCGCCTCCAGCCAGCGTCGCCCTTCCTCCGGCATCGGGCGCTGCGAGGCCCGGACCTCCAGGTCGCCACCCAGGAGGCGCGCGCCATCGGCCGCCAGCCCGGTTTCCACGGCGGCGCGCAGCGTGCCGACGGCGGCGATGGCGGCCACGCCCAGCGCGAGGCAGGCGAGCACGATCCGCAGCCCCTTCACCCCGCCGCGCAGCTCCCGCCGCGCCAGGCGCCAGGCCAGGGCCAAGGTGCCGGCGGAGGGAGCGCTCCCGGCCAGGGCGGCGCGCTCCGGGAAGGCCGAGGCGCTCATGCCGAGGGCGATCCCGCCACGCCGAGGTCAAGCCCCGCCCCGGCGCGTGCGCCAGCCCCGGAGATCGTGGAATGCCGCCCATCCCCGGCGCCGGTGTCGGACACGATCCGCCCATCCTCGATGCGCACCTGCCGCTCGCAGCGATCCGCCAGGGCGGGATCGTGGGTGATCAGCACCAGCGTCGTGCCGAGGCGCCGGCGCAGGCCGAAAAGCAGCTCCATCACCGCCTCCCCGGTCGCGCGGTCGAGGTTGCCGGTCGGCTCGTCGGCCAGGAGCAGCGCGGGTTCCCCCACGAAGGCCCGCGCCAGGGCCACGCGCTGCTGCTCGCCGCCCGAGAGCTGGCCGGGATAGTGGTCGAGACGGTGGCCGAGCCCGACCTCGCGCAGCGCAGCCTCCGCGCGCTCAAAGGCATCGCGCCGCCCGGCGAATTCCAGCGGCACGGCCACGTTCTCCCGCGCCGTCATGGTGGGCACGAGGTGGAAGGCCTGGAAGACGATGCCGATCCGGTCCCGCCGCAGCCGCGCCAGCGCATCCTCGTCCAGCGCGCCAAGGTCCTGGCCCGCGACGCACAGCGTGCCGGAGCTCGCGCGCTCCAGCCCCGCCAGCAGCATCAGCAGCGAGGTCTTGCCGGAGCCGGAGGGACCGACGATGCCCACCGCCTCCCCCGCCCGGATGGCGAGATCCAGCCCCTTGAGGATGTTGACCGGTCCGCCGCTGGCAACCACGTTGAAGGTCACGCGCTGCGCCTCGATGAGAGGTCCGGCGGGGGGCGAGGAGGAGGTCATCATGTCCGGCATCGCCCAGAGATTGTCCCGGCGCGCTGCGCTGCACAGGGGGCTCACCCGTTTCGCATTGTGTCTGGCCGCGCCCATGGCGCTGCCGCTCCTGGCCGCCCAGCCGGCCCGGGCGGCGGCGAAGCCCATCAAGCTGTTGATGTTGGGCGATTCCATCACCGCCGCCTATGGCCTGTCGCGGGAGGATGGGCTGCCCGCGCAGCTCCAGGCGGCGTTGTCGCGGCCGGACCGTCCGGTCCAGGTGATCGACGCCGGCGTGTCCGGCGACACCACGGCCGGGGGGCGCTCCCGGCTCGACTGGGCGCTGGCCGATTCGCCGGATGCGGTGATCGTGGCGCTGGGCGGCAATGACGGGCTGCGCGGGATCGAGCCCCGGGACACCGAGGCCAATCTCGCCGCCATCCTCGACGCGCTGAAGGTACGCAAGGTCCCCGCCCTGCTGGCGGGCATGCTGGCGCCGCCCAATCTCGGCGCCGATTACGGGCGGGAGTTCTCCAGCGTCTTCGCCCGGCTGGCCAAGGCGCATCCGGAGGCGGTGTTCTACCCCTTCCTGCTGGATGGCGTGGCCGGGGACCCGGCCCTGAACCAGGTCGACCGCATCCACCCGAACCCTCAGGGGGTGAAGGTGCTGGTGGCGAGGATGCGGCCCGCGGTGGAGGCGCTGATCGCGCGGATTCCCACCGGCCCTTCCGGCGAAGGCTGAGGGAGAGGGAGGGAGACCGGGCAGCCAGCCGCCGAGACCGACGCACCAGATGCCGCCGCGGGGCCGCCGAGGCTCGCGCACGACCACCATCCCGACGCCATGGGGGCTTTCCGATCCGATGTTGCGACTGTTTGTGGCTCTCGCCCTGCCCGAATTGCTGCGCGACCAGCTTGCCGGCCTCGCCGGCGGTATCCCCGGGGCGAAATGGGTGCCGCCCGGCAACTACCACCTGACCCTGCGCTTCATCGGCGCCATCGAGCGCTGGCGGGCCGAGGAGGTGGACGAGGCGCTCGCCGCCATCCGCGCCCGCCCCTTCGACCTGTCGCTCTGCGGCGTCGGCACCTTCGAGAAGGCCGGGCGAATCCAGAGCCTCTGGGTCGGGGTGGAGCGCACCGAGGCGCTGTCGCACCTCCAGGCCAAGGTGGAGACCGCCCTGCAGCGCGTGGGGCTGGAGCCGGAGCGCCGCCGCTTCGCACCGCACATCACCCTGGCGCGGGTGGACCGGGCGGAGGTGCCGAAGCTCGTCTCCTATGTCCAGGCGCACAACCTGTTCCGCGCCCCGCCGGTGCGGATGGAGCAGTTCACGCTCTTCTCCTCACTGCTCGGCAAGGAGCACTCGGTCTATACGCCGGAAGTGGAGTACGCCCTGGCCTGAGCGGCGCGCCCACCGCAGCGTGACCTCGGGCCCGCTTGACGGGCGGCGAGGCGCCGTGCCCCAAACGGGCATGGCCTCCCCGCCGAAGATCGTCGTCCTCACCGGTGCCGGCATCAGCCGGGAATCCGGCCTGTCCACCTATCGCGACCGGGATGGAATCTGGGCCAGGGTCCCGCTGGAGGAAGTGGCCCAGCCGGCGGCCTTCGCCCGCGATCCGGCCTGGGTGCATGAATTCTACAACGCCCGCCGTGCCCAGCTGCGCGAGGTCGAGCCCAATGCCGCGCACCGTGCCCTGGCGGCTCTCGACGCGCGCTGGCCGGGGGAGTTCCTGCTGGTCACGCAGAACGTGGACGGGCTCCACGGCCGGGCCGGTTCCCGCCGCCTGGTGCAGATGCACGGGGCGCTGCGCGAGGCACGCTGCACCCGCTGCGGCACGGTCACTCCCTGGGACGAGGACCTGTCCACCGCGACCGCCTGTCCTGCTTGCGGCCAAGCGGGCGGCCAAGCGGGCGGCCAAGCGGGCGGGATGCGGCCGAACGTGGTCTGGTTCGGCGAGATGCCGCTGCACATGGGGCGGATCGAGGCGGCGCTGGAGGAATGCGAGCTCTTCGTCTCCATCGGCACCTCGGGCAGCGTCTATCCGGCGGCAGGCTTCGTGGCCGGGGTGCGGAACCGTGCCGACACGCTGGAGCTGAACCTGGAGCCCTCCGCCGGGTCGGATCTCTTCGACGAGGCCCGGCACGGCCCGGCCACGCGGCTGGTGCCGGAATGGGTGGCGGAGGTCCTGGCCCGTTGGACCTGAAACGGGCGGAGACCGAGGCCCGCGCCTGCACCCTCTGCGCGCCGTGCCTGCCGCTGGGGCCGCGGCCGATCCTGCAGGTGGGCACGCGGGCGCGTCTGCTGATCACCTCCCAGGCCCCGGGTACCAAGGCGCATCTTTCCGGCATCCCCTTCCGGGACGCCTCTGGCATCCGGCTGCGCGACTGGCTGGAGCTGGACGAAGAGGTCTTCTACGACCCGGAGCGCGTGGCCATCCTGCCCACCGGCTTCTGCTATCCCGGCCGCCTGCCGCGCGGCGGGGATGCCCCGCCCCGGCCGGAATGCGCGCCGCTCCGGCATCCGCGCCTGCTGCCGCTGATGCCGGAGATCCGCTGCCGCCTGCTGGTGGGCAGCTATGCCCAGCGCCTCGTGCTCGGGCCGGGCAGCCTGGCCGAGCGGGTGCGGCGGCACGAGGACTTCCTGCCCCACTACTTCCCCCTGCCCCACCCTTCCTGGCGCACCCTCGCCTGGGCGGCGAAGAACCCTTGGTTCGAGGCCGAGGTCATCCCCCGGCTGCGCCAGGTGGTGCGGGAGATCCTGGCGGGATGAGCGCCGCCCCGGTCCCGTCCCGTCCCCGCCGGCCCTGGGCGGAACCGGCCCGCCCGAGGCTGCGGAACCTCCTGCTGGCCGTGCCCCTGTTCCTTTCCACCGGGGCGGCGAGCGCGGAAGGGCTGAGCGGGGCCGAGGCCACGGCCTTCCTGGCGCAATCCGTCTGCCTGGACGGCGCCGGGGCGCCGATCCCCGGCCGCCTGCCCTTCGAGCCCGGCTGCGACCGCCGCCGCCCCGCCCGGATCGAGGAGGTGCTGCCATGGCGCAAGACCGACTTTCCCGACAGCGGCGCCGCGCTGGCCCGGCCGCAGGGCTACATGGCCTCCGACGCCGTGGTCGGGCGGCTGCTGGGCCGTCCCGCCATCATCCAGACCTTCGACATCGGCGGCGGCTTCCAGGGCCATGAGTTCGGCCGCTTCGAGCCGGATGAGGGCGGGCAGGCCGCTCTGCTCAGCCCGGGCCCCAACGGGGTGGAGGCGGGTTTCGTGGTCACGCAGGACGGCGGACGGCCCGGCGTGCTGCAATGGTTCCTCTCCCCGGCCTGCCGCCCCGGCGCACCCCCGGCCCCGGCCTGGCTGGCCTTCGCCGGAGAGGTTCCCGACGGCCGCTGGGCGGAGCGGATCGCGCCCATCAACATCGCCGCCGCGCCCAATGCCTGCCCGCGCGATTTCGGCCGCGCCCTGACCCGCTGGCGGCGGGCGCGGATCGCCCTGCCGATGCGCTGGCATGACGACCCCACGCCCAGGAGCCTGCCGGTGGAGACGATCGTCTCCGAGCACTATGCCCGGCCGGAGATCGTCGCCTCCGACCACCTGGAACGCTTCTGGTTCGCCCGCGACCTCGGCATGGTGCGGTGGGAGCGCTGGAACAACGGCGCCTTCCTGGCCGACACGCCGGAACGGGGCCGCTGGTTCGCACGCACCGGCCGCTGCGGGCCGGTCCCCTTCTCGGAAAGCCCGGGCCCCGGCTGGGCGCTGGTGGATTGCCGGACATGGACCAACTTCTCCCGCCAGGGCGGACGCGTGGCGCCATGGCCGCTTCCCTGACGGCGGGGGTCATGAGCCCGGAGGCGCGGCGGAAGGGAGCCAAGTGCCCCCTGCCGCGTTACCGGAACATGTCTCCAGGGAGAACAGGCATGAACAACCCGAAGAAGCCGATCGACCACAGCGCGGACTGGGAGCACGCGCAGCGCCAGAACGAGCGCAGCTGGGGCGACGACCCGAACCTGCCGAACGAGGGGCAGGAGCAGTCCGACCGGCAGAAGCAGGAACGGACCGACGAGGATTACGGCATCGGCAAGGAAGGGACCGACCCCCGCCGTGACGAGGCCGGGCGCTCGCCAAAGAACCCGGTCTGAGGAACAGGGGGCGGGTGCTTGGCTCCGGCGCCGGGCTCCCGGCCCGTTCCGGGGCGGGGCGGCGTCAGCCCGGCGCGGCCTCGTCCCCCTCGCCTTCCAGCCGGGCGATTTCCTCGTCCGAGAAACCGAAATGGTGGCCGACCTCATGGATGATGACGTTCCGCACCAGACGGAAGAGATCCTCGCCGGTTTCCACCCATTCGACCAGGATCGGCTCCCGGTACAGCGTGATCATATCGGGCTCCCGCGGCAGGTCGCCGGTGGAGCGTTCCGTCAGCGGCACGCCGCGGTACAGGCCGGTCAGCTCCCAGGGATGCTCCAGTCCCATCTCCTCCAGCGTCTCGTCGTCAGGAACCTCCTCCACGGCGATGGCGAGGTTGCGCACGGAGACGCGCAGCTCCTCCGGCAGGGCACAGAGGGCGGTTTCGGCCAGGCTGGCGATATCCTCGGCCGAGGGCGGCGTGGTGTGGTGCGGAACCATGCGCGGAGGGGGGACATACTTCCCCCCATCCCGTCAAGCGGCAGGCGTCGCCCCTCCTGCCGGGGAGCCTTCCGCCAGGGCCAGGATCTCCCGGGGTGACAAGCCTTCCCGCAGGAGTTGCCGCACCGGCTTCGCGCCGTCCCGCTTCGCCAGCCGCTTCCCATCTGGCCCGAGAAGCAGCGGGTGGTGGGCGTAACGGGGTTCCGGCCAGCCCATCAGTGCCTGCAGCAGCCGGTGGATGTCGGTGGCGGCCCGCAGGTCCTCGCCCCGCGTCACCAGCGTCACGCCCTGAAGCGCGTCGTCATGCGTGACACAGAGGTGGTAGGAGGCCGGGGCGTCCTTGCGGGCCAGCACCGCGTCGCCGAAACGGGCCGGGTCGCAGCGGACCCGACCATGTCCCTGTTCCGCGTAGGAAAGCGGGCCATCCAGGGTGGCAAGGGCCGCCGGCATGTCCAGCCGCAGCGCGTGCGGCTCCCCGGCCGACAGGCGGCGGGCGCGTTCCGCCGGATCCAGCCGGCGGCAGGTGCCGGGATAGGCGGGCCCCTCCGGCCCGGCCTCCCCCGGATGCGGGGCCGCGCCGCTGTGGGCGATCTCGCGCGCGATCTCCGCGCGGGTGCAGAAGCAGGGATAGAGCAGGCCGCGCCGCGCCAGGCTGTTCAGGACCAGGCGGTATTCCGGCAGGTGTTCGGACTGCACCCGCACCGGACCATTCCAGTCCAGGCCAAGCGCCCGCAGGTCCTCCCCGATTGCCGCGCGGTATTCGGGGCGGCAGCGGGTCGGGTCGATGTCCTCGATGCGGAGCAGGAAGCGCCCGCCCGCCCGCCGCGCCGCGCGCCAGCCTTGCAGGGCCGAGCGCACATGGCCGAGATGCAGGTAGCCCGTCGGACTCGGGGCGAAGCGTGTGACCACCTCCGCTGTCATGACGCCGCTCCGCCGCGATGCGTGCCGGCTGCGGATATGGCGATGCCTTGGTCCAACGGAGCGGGATGGGGTTCGCGGGGCATCGGAGGGTCCTGAACGCCGGGCAGGCGGGGCAGGCTCTATAGCCGCTCCCTGCCCAGGAGAAGACGAGCCGGGGAAAGCGAGGAAGGAGAAGATGGAATGGCGCAGGAGAGTTCCAACATCCTGCCGGAAGGTCCGGAGCCAGGGCGTGGCCCGGCGCGGAGCTGGGGCCCGCCCTCTGGCCGGACGCCCCGCCAGCTCGTGCTGCTGCTGCACGGCGTTGGAGCCCGGGGCGACGACCTGCTGCCCTTCGCCCCCGCCCTGGGCGGGGTCCTGCCGGATGCGCTCTTCCTGGCGCCGGATGCGCCGGAGCCCTATGACGGCGCGCCCTTCGGCCGGCAATGGTTCTCGCTGGAAGACCGCCGCCCTGCCGTGCTGGTGCCCGCCATCCGGGCCGCCGCGCCGCTGCTGGCGCGGCGCATCGCCTTCTGGCTGGACAGGCTGGGGCTGGATTCCGGGGCGCTGGTGCTGCTCGGCTTCTCCCAGGGCGCGATGATGGCGCTGCATGCCGGGCTCCGCCTGCCGCATCCGCCCGCCGCCATCCTGGCCTATGCCGGGGCGCTGCTGGACCCGGAGGGGCTGGAGCGGGAACTGGTGCGCCCGCCTCCGCCGGTGCTGCTGGTGCATGGTGAGGTTGACCCCGTGGTCCCGGCCGAGGCCTCCCGCCGCGCCGCACTCCGGCTGCGGCAGTTCGGCGTGCCGGTGGAGGCATTGTTCGAGCCGGGGGTGGACCACACCATCTCGCCGGAAGGCATGATGGCGGGCGCGGCCTTCCTGCGGCGTTGCATGAAGCCTTCGTGACCTTTGCGGCACAAGCTGTTGCGGCGTGGCCCACCGCATGGCAAACCAGCCACACACATCGGACGGCGCCACTTCATCTGGGGCCTGATCGTCCGGACAGGCCCCAGCGCTGGTGGTCCCGTCCCTCCGGGATGGGGAGCCACACTTGCCTGACGGTGGTCAAACTTTCCCAGCACTGGTGCTGAACGCGGATTTTCGGCCGCTTTCCTATTATCCGTTGTCGCTCTGGTCCTGGCAGGACGCGGTGAAGGCCGTGTTCCTGGACCGTGTCTCGGTGCTCAGCGAATACGAGCATGAGGTGCGGTCTCCGACTCTCACCATGAAGCTGCCTAGCGTCATCGCCCTGCGGGAATACATTCCCTCGGCGCGCAAGCCGGCCTTCACGCGCTTCAACGTCTTCCTGCGCGATCACTTCTCCTGCCAGTACTGCGGTGATGGCTTTCCCACGCCGGAACTGACCTTCGACCATGTGATCCCCCGCTCCCGCGGCGGCCGGACGACCTGGGAGAATGTCGTGACCGCCTGCGGCCCCTGCAACCTGCGCAAGGGATCCCGCCTGCCGCGGGACTGCCAGATGATCCCGCGCGTGACGCCGCGCCAGCCCACCTCCTGGGAGTTGCAGGATAACGGTCGGGCCTTCCCGCCAAACTACCTCCACCAGAGCTGGCGCGACTACCTGTACTGGGACAGCGAACTGGAAAGCTGACGGGACACCCTGTCGCGCGGGAGGCGCCCGGCCATGGGACAGGCGCCTCCCGGGTTCTGCCTGCTGAGCCTCAGCTGAACAGGAAGTCGCTGGCGTGGAAGCCGGCGACGGTCATGTTCTTGAAGACGACGCTCTCCCCGCCGTCGAGGGTCATGACGACGCTGGTGCCGGACTGCTTCATCGCGGCATGGGCCTCGGCCCAGCTGTCCACGCCGAAGCCCAGCAACTGGATGACGTCGCCCTCCGCATGGCTGAAGTCCACGACCGTGTCGCGGCCGGCGCCATCGCTCTTCTGGAAGAGGAAGGTATCGGCCCCGGCACCGCCGAAGAGCACGTCATTGCCGGCGCCGCCGGCCAGCGTGTCCTTGCCGGCATAGCCATAGAGCGTGTCGTTGCCCGCCATGCCCTTCAGCACGTCCTTGCCGTCGCTGCCGTAGAGGAGGTTGTCCTGGGCATTGCCGGTGCCGGTCAGGCCCTCCGCCGTCAGCTTCAGGCGTTCGACATTGTCCGTCAGCGTATAGCTGATCGAGGCATAGACCCGGTCGTCGCCAGCATTGGCGGCCTCGACCACCACGTCGCCGGCATTGTCCACGATATAGGCGTCATTGCCGGCGCCGCCGGCCATGTGGTCCGCGCCGGTGCCGCCATTCAGCGTGTCGTTGCCGTCGCCACCCTCCAACGTGTCGTTGCCGGCATTGCCGTAGAGGACGTCGTTGCCGGCCATGCCCTTGAGCGTGTCGGCGCCGTCGCTGCCGTAGAGGACGTTGTCCTGGGCATTGCCGGTGCCGGTCAGGCCCTCGGCCGTCAGGTTCAGGCGTTCGACATTGTCGGTCAGCGTATAGCTGATCGAGGCATAGACCCGGTCGTCGCCGGCATTGGCGGCCTCTGTCACCACGTCGCCGGCATTGTCCACCTTGTAGGTGTCGTTGCCCGCGCCGCCCGCCATGTGATCCGCGCCGGTGCCGCCGTCGAGGTAGTCGTTGCCCGCGCCGCCGTTCAGCGTATCGGCCCCGTCCTTGCCGTAGAGGTTGTTGCCCACGTCGTTGGCGGTGATCACGTTGTCCAGCGCGTTGCCGACGCCCTTGAGCGCCGCCGAGCCCGTCAGCACCAGGTTGTCCGCGGTGGATGCCAGGGTGGTGCTCACCGCGCTGCTCACCGTGACCGGCGTCTTGCCCGCCACGATCTGGTCGGTCAGGGAGACGGCATAGTCGATCGTGCGGTTGTAGGTGAGCCAGGAGGCACTGGTCAGCAGCTCGTTGCCGTCCACGAGGATCTGGTCGACATAGGCGTTCCGGTCGGTGCCGGCGGCGCCGCCATAGGCGTCGTTCAGGAACTGCACCGAGATGGTGTGGGCGCCGGCATCCCAGTGGCCGCTCAGGGTCAGGTCCTGGGTCTGGCCGCTGCCGTGCTGGGCGGCGACGGTGACCGTGTCGCTCATCGCCACGCCGTCGATGAAGACCTTCACCTGGGCATCGCCTTGCCAGCTGTCCCCCGACAGCTTCAGCGTGATCGTGTGCGCGTCGGTCGTGGTGCTGCTGTCCGGCGGGATGGCGACGCTCTTGGCATCCGCCATCTCGATGACCAGCGGGTGGTCGGTCAGGCTGATCTGGAGCTGGCTGACATTCGAGTAGGTGCTCTGGGCGTCGGTGCCGAGGAGCGGGTCATAGACCTTCACGGTGCCGAAGACGTGGTCCAGCGTCACGGTGACCGTGGTGCTCTTGGCCGCGATCTCGGTGAGGGTGGTGCTGTCCCAGAGCTTCTGCTCGTTCCATACGGCCAGCTCGTAGGTGCCGGAGGACTTCTCCAGCAGCAGCGTGTTGCCCGTGGCCGGCAGGCCCGAAACCGAGTAGCCCAGCGTGCCGGTGGTGAAGCTGTCCGAGGTGCTGCCGGTGTCGGATAGGATCGTGGTCAGGTTGTGGATGGCCATCGCCGCGGGCTTGGCCGACCAGTCATAGTTGAAGAGGCCGTAATGCGCCTCCTGGTTGGTGTCGGTAGAGTCCTGGAAGGAATCCACCAGCTCGTAGAGGTATGTGGCCTTGTAGCCGAGCTTGTAGGTGTCCAGCAGCAGGTTCAGCGTGTACTTGGCCTGGACCGCCTCGCTCACGCCCTGGTTGCCGGCGCCGGAGGTCTGCGTCGGGTAGCCGGATTCCGTGATGACCATCTGCTGGCCAGGATTCATCTGGTTGGCCATCGGCACGTAGGTGCTGAGCACGGAGTAGGAGGTCGCGCCGCCGCCGTAGTAGATATGCGCGTTGCCGTAATCGGCATTGGCCGAGTTGTCGCCATAGGCCGCGAAGCTGCCGGAATCCGAGGCCGCGACGCTGAAGTTGATGATCGGCACGTCCTTCAGCGCGGCGCTGGAGCTCACATAGTCGGCGATCAGCTTCTGCACCGCCCGGGCGCCGGCGATGCCGCCCACGCCGTCCAGCGTGGCCTCCCAGTAGTTGACCTCGTTCGGCCCCTCCAGGCTGCGCAGATAGGGCGCGAGCTTCTCTACCAGGGCGAACTGGTTGGCGTAGGTGTCGCCCTGAACGCCCACCATCATGTCGAGCTTGATGCCGTTCTCGCCCAGGTAGGCCAGGCGGTCGAGCTGCAGCGAGGCATAGCCCGCGGCGTCGCGCACGTTGCCGATGCCCAGGTACTGGAGCGAGGCCAGCACCTGATCGATGTCGTAGTAGGGCGTGTCATAGAACTGGGAGTGGATGTTGACACCGAGGGAGTCGATGAAATCCCCGACGCGGGAAGCCGTCGTGCTGGCCATCTTTGCAACCTATGGTTGTGCTGAAGGACAAAATTCTTCCGTGCGGGGCAGAAATGGACACTCTTCCTAGGTGTCATCTCTCATCCGCTTGCAACCATAGGTAGCACTTACGAACACGATTACGAGAGAAATTAATCATCAATTCGTGAATTTCACGTTTTCGCGGGTTAAAGGTACCAAAACGTTCCTACTATGTTCCAAAACGCCGCATGATTATGGGTCATAAAGCCTCTTCCGAAGCTTATTGTCGTTCCGAAGAAAAAAATGGACGTTATCGGACGGGCCGCCCGGCGGCCAATGACTGCCCAGGATTGCCGGATGGATATGTCTGGGCAGGCACCCGGCGGCCCGTGTCGGCGGCACCCCGCTCCCGGACCGGAACCGGTCAGGCGTGGCGGCGCAGCGCCCCCTGGAGTCCGAAACCGCCCAGCAGGAGCGCGTAGAGCAGGTTCAACTGAGCCATGGTAACGGGCAGCCCTGGGATCAGGTAGGTCGGCGCGTCACAGGGCTTGTCGGGCTTGGCCGCCATGGCCTTCAGCATGTCATCCACGCTCAGGCCCAGGGAGGCCGTGGGAGCCTGGCAGGACGGCAGGGGCGACGGCCACCATTGCTGCTCCACACCGATATGCAGCACCGCGAGACCGCCCGACACCAGCACGGCGAGGGCCGCCAGGACCAGCAGGCCGCGCGAGCGCAGGAGAGCCGCCAACAGCGCCAGCAGCACCGCCACCCAGTAGGGCCAGCGTTGCCACAGGCAGAGGGCGCAGGGTGCGAGGCCCATGAAGGTCTCGGACGCCAGGGCGGCCAAGGGCGCTGCGGCGGCCAGCACGGCCAGCGACAGGGAGGAGCGGCGAATCATGGCCGCAACGCTGCGTCCGCTCCGTCAGGTGGGCAAGTGACGACGCCGCCTGCGCCGGGCGAGGCTGCCCGGCAGCGAGATCACGGCTTGCGCCAGGAACAGGCCGAGCACCAGGCCGCAAAGCCCGTAGGTGGCGGCGGCACTGCCGAGGATGAGCTGCGGCACGTGGGTGTCCATCGCCGTCCGCAGCACGGCGCGCTTGTCGGCATCGGGCTCGCTGATCAGGTCCCAGGCCGCGTCCAGCGGCTGCAACAGCGGCGGCGCGCTCCCGATCCGCTCATGCGCCCGGCGCAGCGCCTCCGCCTTGGCGACCGAAACAGCCAGCCCTTCGGCATTCGAGGGCTCGGCCTGCCGCAGGGCACCGATCACGCCCTCGTCCGTGTCCGTCGCCAGTCCGTAGAACTGCCGCGCCTTTTCCTTGCGCTGCTCGATGTCGCGGCGCGCATCCTGGCTCACCTGCTGCAAGGCGGCGTCATAGGCATGTGTCAGCGCCGGGATCTGCATCGCCGCCACGCCGAGGACCAGGGCCAGCCCGATCCGCAGCGAATCGGAAAGCCAGCGCCCGATGAAACCCACCATCCGCCTCTCGCCTCCACGCCGGGACAGCCTGGAAAGCACCCGCCCCCTGCCGTGGTTGCGGAGGGCCGGATGTCCTTGGGGGACAAGCCGTTTCTCCGGCCCGGCCGCGGTTGACTGCGCCCCCGCTTCCCGTAAATCTCCCGCCGCCGACGGGGGTTCTCCGAGGTGGCCGGCAGCCATCGCGGGCGCCTCCCCGGCGTTTGGGGGCGTGGTGGAACGGTAGACACGAACGACTCAAAATCGTTTGCCTTCACAGGCTTGCCGGTTCGAGTCCGGCCGCCCCTACCAATATTCGTGACCGGGGAACCGCCTTGGGACCGGCGGCCCGGAAGGGCGTCGGAGTTCGAGTTCCTCCGGGGGTACCGGGCCCCGTGCCGCAGGGCGGTGGATCCCACGGCCAGCCGCCTCCGGAACGGCGTCATCGCAAAGGCGTGTGCGCCGGATGCCTTCGTGCCATCTTCCGCCGGCAGGGCCACGGGCTATGTAACCGTCTGTCCCCGGCCATCCCGCCGTGGGCGCGCCATGCCGCCCGGGGCTCCGGGCGAGATGCGAGGAGCCCTGGATGACCCCCGCCCTCTCCCGCCGCGCCGTCCTCCTGGCCGGCCTTGCCCTTTCCCTGCCGGCCCTGCTGCCCCGGTCCGCCCGCGCGCAGGCCGCCTCCGGGCGCCCGGTCGTGGTGGGTTCGAAGCTGGACACGGAAAGCGCCCTGCTCGGCCAGATGATCGCCCTGGCGCTGGAGGCGCAGGGGGTGACGGTGGAGCGAAAGCTGCAACTGGGGCCGACCCGCATCCTGCGCGCCGCGATCCTGAACGGCGAGGTGGATGTCTATCCCGAGTACACGGGCAATGGCGCCTTCTTCTTCCAGATGGAGGATGACCCCGCCTGGCATGACCCGCAGGCCGGGGCGGAAAAGGTGCGGGCGCTGGACCTGGAGCGCAACAAGCTGGTCTGGCTGACGCCCGGCTCGGCCAACAACACCTGGGCCATCGCCGTGCGGCAGGATCTGGCGAAGGACGCGAAGCTGGAAAGCCTGGAGGACCTCGCCCGCTACCTGAAGGGCGGCGACAGCACCTTCAAGCTGGCCGCCTCGGCGGAATTCGTGGAAAGCCCCGCCGCCCTGCCCGCCTTCCAGAAGGCCTATGGCTTCACCCTGCCGCCCGAAAGGCTGCTGGTCCTGGCCGGCGGCGACACGGCGGTGACGATGCGCGCGGCAGCGGAGCGGCTGAACGGCGTGAATGCCGCCATGGTCTATGGCACCGATGGCGCCATCCAGGCGCTGGAGCTGAAGGTCCTGGCCGATCCCAAGGGTGCCCAGATCGTCTACCGTCCCGCCCCGGTGGTGCGCCAGGCGGTGTTCAACGCCCATCCGAAGATGGGCGACTGGCTCAAGCCGGTCTTCGACTCGCTCAGCCTGGAGGTGCTCCAGAAGCTGAACGCCAAGGTCGTGGTGGAGGGCGCCAACCCGCGCGACGTGGCGCAGGCGCAGTTGCGCAACCTCGGCGCGGCGCGCTGAATGGCGCGCAGCGCGGCGCTGCCGGCGCTCCGCGACCGGGCGGCCCCGGTCCCGATCCCGCGCGAGGCCCTGGCCGCGGGGGTACTCCTCGCCCTGGCGGCGCTCGCGCCCTTCCTGCTGGGCTGGCTCTCGGTGGCGCCGAATCGGCTAATCTCGCCGCGCCCGGTGGCGCTGCCGCTGACGCCGCCGGTCTGGGCGGCCGTGGCGGTCTTCCTGCTGTCCGCCCTGGTCGCCGCGGCCCTGGCCCGGCGCGCGGCGCTGCTGCCCTGGGCCGAGGCGCTGGTGGCGCTCGCCGTGCTCGCCATGCTGGCGGCCACGGGCCTCGGGGCTGCGGCGGCCCTGTCGGAGGCCTCGCCCGTCGCCCGTGCCGCTCCGGCGGCCGGGGTCTGGCTGGGCCTGCTGCTGTCCGCCCTGGCGGCGGGGTGCTGCGCCGCCGGGCGGGGCGGCACGCCGGGGCGCTTCCTGCTGGCCCTGGGCCTGGGCCTCGCGCTGCTGGTGGGCAGCGGCCTGCTCGATTCCCTTTCCCTGCTGCGGGAGGCCGCCTCGCGCGGCGCCGAGTTGCGGGGCGCCCTGCTGGAACATGTCTTCATCGCCGCCGCCTCGCTGCTGCTGGCTTCGCTGGTGGCGGTCCCGCTCTCGGTCCTGGCGCTGCGCCGCCCCAGGCTCGAAGCCATGCTGCTGGGCTTCGCCAACGGCTTGCAGGTGGTGCCCTCCATCGCCCTGTTCGGACTGCTGATGGCGCCGCTGGCGGCGCTCGCCACCGCCTTTCCTGTCCTGCGCGCCCTCGGCATTGGCGGGATCGGCCCGGCCCCGGCGGTGCTGGCGATCGGCGGCTACCTGTTGCTGCCGCTGGCGGCGGGGGTGCTGTCCGGGCTGCGCGCCGTGCCCGCCCCGGTGCTGGACGCCGCCACCGGCCAGGGGCTCGGCCCGTCGCAGATCCTGTGGCGGGTGCGGCTGCCGCTCGGCGCCGGGATCGTGCTGGGCGGGCTGCGCACGGCGGTGATCCAGGCGATCGGCCTTGCCACCCTGGCGGCGCTGATCGGCGGCGGCGGGCTGGGACGGCTGGTCTTCCTGGGCGTCGGTCAGCTGGCGACGGACCTGATCCTGCTCGGCGTGCTGCCGGTGGTGGCGCTGTCGCTGGCGGCGGATGCCGGGCTGGCGGCGCTGCAATCCTGGCTGTCGCGGCGCCATGGCGGTGCGGCATGATCCGCTTCGAGGGGGCCACCAAGACCTATGGCGCCCGCCGCGCCGTGGATGCCGTCAGCCTGGAGATCCGGGACGGGCGGTTCTGCGTGCTGCTGGGCGAATCGGGTTCCGGCAAGTCCACGCTGATGCGGATGGTGAACCGGCTGGTGCGGCCGGATGGCGGCCGCGTGACGCTGGACGGCCGTGACGTCGCCCAGGCCGATCCGGAGGCGCTGCGCCGGGGGATCGGCTACGTGATCCAGTCGGTGGGGCTGTTTCCGCATTGGCGGGTGGCGGAGAACGTCGCCACCGTGCCCCGGCTGCTGGGCTGGGACGCGGCGCGGATCGCCCGCCGGGTGGAGGAGCTGCTTTCCCTGGTGGGGCTCGATCCGGAGCGCTTCGCCGCGCGCTGGCCGCACGAGCTCTCGGGCGGGCAGGCGCAGCGGGTCGGGCTGGCGCGGGCGCTGGCGGCGGACCCGCCGGTGCTGCTGATGGACGAGCCCTTCTCCGCCCTTGACCCCAGCATCCGCCGTAGCCTGCAGCGGGAGATGCGCGCCATCCATGCCCGCACCGGCAAGACCATCCTCTTCGTGACGCATGACGTGGAGGAGGCGCTGACCCTGGCCGACCAACTCGCCGTGCTGCGGGACGGGAAGCTGGTGGCCAGCGGCACCCCGGCCGAGGTGCTGGAACGGCAGGCCGATGGCGCGGTGCGCGAACTGCTGGGCGAGGAGGCACTGGCCTTTCACCGCCTCGCCACCCAGCCCGCCCGGCGCCATGCCCGGGCGGTGGCGGAGCCCGGGGAAAGCGACCTGCCCCTGCTGCCGGCGGAGGCCACGCTGAAGCAGGCGCTGCTGTTGATGCTGGACCGGCGGACGGATCGCCTCGTGCTGGAGGCGGAGGAAGCCGGCCCGCCACGCATCCTGCACCTGGGCGACCTGCTGTCCCCGGCTGGGGACCGGGCGCGGGCATGAGGGGCCGCCTGCCGCGCCTTCTGGCCGAGGCGGCGCTGTTCCTGCTGGCGCTGCTGGCCGCGCCGCATCTGGGCGCGCTCTGGGGCGGCCTTTTCCCGGAGGTGTCGCGCCCGGTCTGGACCTCGGAAAGCTGGTTCGTCCTGCTCGGCAGCCACCTCGCCCTGTCGCTGGGCGCAGCCCTGGCGGCGACGGCACTGGGGCTGGCGGCAGGCGTGCTGGCCAGCCGTCCCACCGGGCGCCGGCTGCGGCCGCTGCTGGACGCGCTCTTCTCCCTGGCCCAGTCGGTGCCGCCGGTGGCGGTGATCGCCCTGGCCCTGCCGCTGCTGGGCTTCGGTGCCGCGCCCACCCTGCTGGCCCTGGTGCTCTACGCCGCCCTGCCGGTGATGCGGGCGGCGGCCGGAGGGCTGGATGCCGTGCCCGGCCCGGTGCGCGACGCCGCCCAGGGGCTTGGCCTGGGACCGGCGCGGCAGCTTTTCCAGGTCGAGCTTCCGCTTGCCCTGCCGGTGATCCTGTCCGGCCTGCGCATCGCGGTGGTGCTGTCCATCGCCACCGCGGCGGTGGGGGCGGTGGCCGGGGCGCGCTGCCTGGGTACGCCCATCGTGGTCGGGCTGTCGAACGGCAATCCCGCCTGGGTGCTGCAAGGCGGCATCTTCACCGCTTGGCTGGCCCTGCTGGCGGACCGGGCCCTGCGCCTGCTCGCCCCGGCCCGGCCCGGCCTCTGACCGCCCGGGGAGACGCACCGCCATCGAGACCGGCCCCCATTCCAACCGGACGCCGCCCCCGGAGCTGACGCCCCTGCCCTGGCCACCGCCGGGCGCGCTGGCCGTCACCCATTGCCCGGGGTGCTACGGTGATCTCGCCGTCGACCTGGCCGCCCTGCGGCGCTGGGGGGCGAACTGGCTGCTCAGCCTTTGCAAGCCGGGCGAGTTCCCCGATGCCACGGCGCTGGAGGCGCGGCTCGCCCGCGCGCATATCGGCTGGGTCCGCTTTCCCATCCCGGACTGCGGCATCCCCGCCCCGGGCCAGGGCTGGCGGACGCTGGCGGACCAGACCCTGGAACGGCTCGATGCCAGGGAAAGGGTGGCGATCCACTGCTGGGGCGGCCGGGGCCGTTCCGGCACCCTGGCCGCGGCGCTGCTGCTGGCCCGGGGGCTGTCGGCGCCAGAGGCCATCGCGCAGGTGCGACGGGCAAGGCCGAGGGCGATCGAGGCGGCGGAACAGGAGGCCTGGGTGCTGGCCCAACAGGGCTGGCGGAGGCCAGGGACCGGCCGTGGCTAGATCATGTCGCCGGAACCCATGCCTTCGCCGCGTATGCCCGGCGCCATTTGTTCGGGATTCGAATTCAAGCTTCCGGGGGCGATGGCGGCCCAGGGCGACCGGCCCAGGGCCGGATGCTCCGCGCGCCCGCAAGAGCCATCCGGCTCCCGGGGTGCCCATCGAAAAGGGCGGGGCCGCAAGACCTATGGACACCCGCCCCCATTCCGGTCCATCACCCGCCCCCTGTTCCGACCGACGCCCTCGTCTTCCCACCCGGGATTTTTCCGGGCCGGGAGGTACGGGCGGCGACCCTTGCCCTTTCAGGAGCCGTCCATGGCCTCGGCCTTCGAGCGCATCGCCGACATCATCGCCGCCAATTCCGAAGTCCCGCGCGACAAGATCACCCCCGACAGCCATGTGATCGACGATCTGGGCATCGACAGCCTGGACTTCCTCGACATCGTCTTCGCCATCGACAAGGAGTTCGGCATCAAGGTGCCGGTCGAGAAGTGGACGCAGGACGTGAATGCCGGCACCGCCCCGGCCGAGCAGTACTTCGTCATGAAGAACCTCGCCGCCCGGGTCGAGGAACTGGTGGCGGCCAAGAGCGCCTGACGCCCGCGCTTCCCGGCATCGCCGGAAAGGATGGCCAGAGACGGAGGACGCCCGGTGCGCCTGGAATACTTCATGATGGTGGACCGGGTGCGGTCCTTCGACGGCGACGCCATCGCGGTGGAAAGCACCGTGCCGGAGGCCTCGCCGGTTTTCGAGGGGCATTTCCCCGGCCATCCGCTGGTGCCGGGCGTGCTGCTGGTGGAAACCATGGCCCAGGCCTCGGGCTGGCTGCTGCTGGCGCGCAACGGGCTGTCCGCGATGCCCTTCCTCTCCTCGGTGAAGGAGGCGAAGTTCCGCTCCTTCGTGGGACCGGGCGCGAAGCTCGAGGTCACCGCCCGGATCGTGCATGACGGCTCCGGCTATGCCGTGACGGCGGCGCGCATCGAGAGCGGCGGCAAGCGCCTCTGCGATGCCGAGATCATGCTGCGGATCATGCCCTTCCCCGCCCCGGAACTGGCCCAGGCGATGCGCGAGCGCGCCGCTTCTATCGGCCTGGACGCGGCGTTGGCCGCCACCCGTTCCTCTCTCCAGGAAGCCCCCCGCTGATGCGCCAGCGAGACGTCGTCATCACCGGCATCGGCCTCGTCACCTCCCTGGGCGAAGGAAACGACGCGCACTGGGAAGTGCTGCACGCGTCGGATCGCCGCCCGGTGCTGGACGAAACGGGCTTCGCGCCCTGGACGGTGCATCCCCTGCCCGCCCTGGACCTCGACCGGCAGATCCCCAAGCGCGGCGACCAGCGGCAGATGGAGCCCTGGCAGCGGCTGAACACCTATGCCGCCGGCCTGGCGCTGGACGATGCCGGGGCGCGCGGCCTGGTGGGCGAGACGCATCTGGTGGTGGCCGCCGGCGGCGGCGAGCGCGACGTCGCGCTGGACGAGCAGATCACCGCGGAACTGGCCCAGAGCAGCGACCGGGGTGCCCGGCTGAACGAGATGCTGGCCACCGGCCTGCGGCCGACGCTGTTCCTGGCGCAGCTTTCCAACCTCGTGGCCGGCAACATCTCCATCGTGCACGGCGTCACCGGCTCCTCCCGCACCCTGATGGGGGAAGAGGTGGCCGCGGCCGATGCGCTGCGCATCGCCCGGGCGCGGATCGGCGAGGGGCGCGGCGAGATCGCGCTGGTCGGCGGCGGCTTCGCCGCCTCGCGCTGGGACATGCTGATCCTCTATGCCCGCAGCGGGCTGTGGCAGGGAGGGTTCCGCCCCCTTTCCGAGCGCGAGGGCGGCGGCATGGTGCTGGGCTCCATGGCCGCCTATCTCGTGCTGGAAGCCGCCGAGCATGCCCGCGCGCGCGGCGCCAGGGCGCTCGCCCGGCTCGATGCCGTGGCCACGGATTCCGCCCGCCGTTCCGCTCCTGGCCAGTCCGCCGCAACCGCCACGGCGCTGCTGCCGCTGGTGGGCGGCCCGGCCCGTGCGGTGATCTCCGGCGCCTCCGGCGCCCCCGCCGCCTGGGCCGAGGAAGAGCGCTTCCTGGCCTCGCTCGGCGATGGCGTGGCGGCGGCGGTGCCGCGCCGCACCGGCAGCCTGCTCGGCCATGGGCTGGAAGGCACCTTCATGGTCAACACCGCCCTGGCGGCGCTGGCGCTGTCGCGCGGCGGCTTCTACCCGCCGATCGACCCGGCGGACCCGGAGGCCGGAACGGGCGAGGCCGCCGCACCCGATCGCATCCTCGTCACCGGCTTCGGCCAGTGGCGCGGCGAGGCCCTGGCCAGCCTGTCGAAAGCGGAGGCGTGAGCGCCATGCAGGACCATTGCGGGCGGCCCCTGGTCGCCGTCACCGGCATCGGCGCCGTCACCCCGCTGGGCTTCGGCGTGGCGGAAAGCTGGTCCGCGCTGCTGGCCGGCCGTTCGGGCCTGCGGCGGATCACCCGCTTCCCGACCGAGCACCTGCGGACCAGCATCGCCGGCACGGTAGACCTCCCGGAGGAGGCCGGGCGCGAGCCCTTCTCCACTCCCGTCCGGGTGGAGCGCATTGCCGCGATCGCCGTGCAGGAGGCGCTGGAGATGGCCGCGCTGGGCCAGCCGGGCAGCTTCCCCGGCCCGCTCTTCCTCGGCATGCCGCCAGTGGAGATGGAGTGGCCGGAGCGCTTCACCCTCGCCCGGGAGGCCGGCCCCGGCTATGCCGCGATGACCCGCGCGGCGATCGGCCATCCGGAGATCCACGAGCGCATCCTCTATGGCGGCATCGGCGAGCGCCTGGCCGAACGCTTCGGCACGCGCGGCGCACCGGTGGCCATCACCACCGCCTGCGCCACGGGCGCCTCCTCCATCCAGCTCGGCGTCGAGGCCATCCAGCGCGGCGAGGCCACGGCCTGCATCGCGGTGGGCGCGGATGGCACGGTGCAGCCGGAATCGCTGATCCGCTTCTCGCTGCTCTCGGCCCTGTCCACCCGCAACGAGGAACCGGAGAAGGCCTCCCGCCCCTTCGAGAAGAACCGCGCGGGCTTCGTGATGAGCGAGGGCGCGGCGGCGCTGGTGCTGGAGGATTACGACAGCGCCGTGGCGCGCGGCGCCCGCATCCTCGGCCTTGTTTCCGGCTGCGGCGAACGGGCCGACAGCTTCCACCGCACCCGTTCCAACCCGGACGGCAACGCGGTGATCGGGGCCATGCGCGTGGCCCTGTCCGATGCCGGGCTGAAGCCGGGGGACATCTCCTATGTCAACGCGCACGGCACCGGCACGCCCGAGAACGACAAGATGGAGAATCTGGGCATGCGCGCCGTGTTCGGCGAGGACGCGCCGCCGATTTCCTCCAACAAGTCGATGATCGGCCATACCCTTTCGGCCGCCGGGGCGCTGGAGGCGGTGTTCTCGCTGCTCACCATCCGCGACGGCCGCCTGCCGCCCACCATCAACTACGACGAGCCCGATCCGAGCATCACCCTGGACGTGGTGCCGAACGTGGCACGCGATGCCCAGGTGAAGCACGTGCTGTCCAATTCCTTCGGTTTCGGCGGCCAGAACACCTGCCTCGTCCTCTCGGCGGAACCGCGCTGATGCGCTCCTGTCGTGGAGCATCGAAGATGCGCGGCGTGAATCGGGGTGCCCGCCTACACCCCGATCGTGAAGCATCGAAGATGCGCAACGTGAATCGGAGTGCCCGCTGATGCGCGCCCTGCGCCTGCATGGCGACCGCGACCTGCGGATCGACGACATCGCCCCGCCCCCGCCGCCCGGCCCGGGCGAGGTGCAGATCCGCCCGCTGGCGGTGGCGCTGAACCACATCGATGTCTGGGGCTGGCGCGGCATGGCCTTCGCCAAGCGCAACCTGCCCCTGGTGACGGGCGCCGAGGCGGTGGCCGAGGTGGTCTCGGCCGGCGGGGGCGTGACGGGCTGGAAGGCGGGCGACCGCGTGGCCCCCTATGGCGCGCTCACCTGCGGCCATTGCCGGGCCTGCCGCGAGGGGCGCGACAATCTTTGCGAGAATGTCGGCGGTGTGATGGGCTTCCATCTCGACGGCTTCGCGCAGGAGCTGGTGAACATCCCGGCGCGGCTGCTGATCCGCGTGCCGGAGAATGTCACGACCAACGACGCCGCCTGCGCCACCATCACCTTCTCCACCGTCGAGCACATGCTGTTCGACAACGCGAAGCTGGAGCCGGGCGAGACCATCCTGATCCAGGCCGCGGGCTCGGGCATCGGCACGGTGGCGATCAAGGAGGCCAAGGCCATCGGCTGCACCGTCATCGCCACGGCGGGCGACGACGAGAAGTGCGCCAGGGCAAAGGAACTCGGCGCCGACCATGTGGTGAACTACAACACCCAGAACTTTCCCACCGTCGCCCGGCGCGTGACCGGAAAGCGTGGCGTGGACGTGGTGTTCGAGCATGTCGGCGCCTCGACCTGGGCGGGCTCGCTGCTCTCGCTGCGGATGGGCGGGCGGCTGGTCACCTGCGGCTCGACCTCCGGCGTCTCGGCCGAGACCAACCTGATGATGATCTTCCAGCGCCAGCTCCGGATCTTCGGCTCCTTCGGCGCCTCCATGCGCAACGTGGCCGACGGGCTGGCCAAGATGGCGGGCGGCATGACGCCGGTGCTGGACACGGTGATCCCGCTGGAACGCTTCACCGAGGGGCTGGACCGGTTGGAAAGCCGCCGCGTCTTCGGCAAGATCGTGGTGACGCTGTAGGCCCGGTATCGTGACTCCGGAACTCCGCTACCGCTGGCGCAAGGCCCAGCTCCGTGCCCTCCGGTGGCGCGACGGCGCGCTGGCCCTGCTGGTGCGCGGCGCCTTCGCGGCCATGCGCGCCATGGGGCCGGACCGCGGCCCCCGCTTCGGCGCTACCGTGGCGCGGAAGCTCGGCCCGCTGTTCAAGCAGCATCGCATCGCGCTGGAGAACATCCGCGCCGCCTTTCCGGAAAAGGACGAGGCCTGGCACCGGCGGGTGGCGATGGAGGCCTGGGACAACCTGGGCCGCACCGCCTGCGAATACGTGCATCTGGGCAGGATCTGGGACCTGACCGAGGAGCGCCGCCCGGGTGGCCGCATCGAGATCGACGACGCGACCTACGCGCGCTTCCAGGAGGTGCGCCAGAGCGGCGGACCCGTGGTGGTCTTCGCCTCGCATCTCGCGAACTGGGAGCTGCCGGCCGTGGCGGCGCGCAAGCACGGGCTGGACACCGCCGTGCTCTACCGGACGCCGAACAACCGGGCGATCGCCGAGCTGATCATCGGCATGCGACGTGACCTGATGGGGGAGATGGTGCCGGCCGGCATCACCGCCCCGACCAAGCTGGCCAAGGTGCTGCAGGCCGGCGGCATCGTCGCCATGCTGGTGGACCAGCGCTTCAGCCGCGGGCCGGTGATCGATTTCCTTGGCCGCCCGACCCCGGCCAACCCCCTGCTCGCCAACCTCGCCCGGCGCGTCGACTGCCCGGTGCGGGGCGTGCGCGCCATCCGCCTGCCCGGCGGACGCTTCCGCGTGGAGGTGACGGAGCCGCTGGACCTGCCGCGCGACGCGGAGGGGCAGATCGACGTCGCGGCGGCGACGCAGGCGATGAACGACGTCATCGCCGGCTGGATCCGCGAGCATCCCGGCCAATGGCTCTGGATGCACCGCCGCTGGCGCTGAGCGCCGCCCCGGCACCGTCCTCACGGGCACCATCTTCACGGAATCTTCGTGACCGGGGCCTTATGCCATCGCCGTGATTGAAGCGGGACGACGATGGACGAGCTGCTCGCCGATTTCCTGACGGAAACCAATGAAGGGCTGGTGGCCCTCGACGACGCGCTGCTGCGGCTGGAGCGAACGCCGGAGGACTGCCAGACTCTTTCCGAGATCTTCCGCCTGGTGCACACGATCAAGGGCACCTGCGGCTTCCTCGGCCTGCCGAGGCTGGAGCGCGTCACCCATGCGGCGGAGAACCTCCTCGGCCGCTACCGCGACGGACAGCTCCCCGTCACCTCGGCCGGCGTCACGCTGATCCTTTCGGCGCTGGACCGCGTGAAGCTCATCGTCGCCGATATCGCCGGCACCGGGGCGGAGATGGAGGGGGAAGACGCCGCGCTGCTGCACGCGCTGGACGAGGCCTATGCGGGACGGCTGGCCGAGACCCCTGGAGCCGCCGCGCCGGTGCCAGCCGCGCCCACGCCCCCCGTGCAGCCGCCGCCCGAAGCCGCCGCCCCCGTTCCGCCCGCACCGCCCCCACCCGCCGAGCCCCCGGAGGCCGCCCCTGTGGCGGCGCAGCAGACCATCCGCGTCTCGGTGGAGGTGCTGGAGGAGCTGATGGTGCTGGTGAGCGAGCTGGTGCTCACCCGCAACCAGCTCCTGCAAAGCGTGCGCGGACGCGACGACGCCACCCTGTCGGTGCCCCTGCAGCGCCTCTCCCACATCACCTCCGACCTGCAGGAAGGAGTGATGAAGACGCGCATGCAGCCCATCGGCAATGCCTGGCAGAAGCTGCCGCGCCTGGTGCGCGACCTGTCGCACGAGCTCGGCAAGCGCATCGAGCTGGAGATGCGCGGCGCCGAGACGGAACTCGACCGGCAGGTGCTGGAGATGATCCGCGATCCGCTGACGCACATGGTCCGCAACAGCGCCGACCACGGGCTGGAGGATGCCGGGCAGCGCCGCGCCGCCGGCAAGCCGGAGACCGGGCGCATCCTGCTCAACGCCTATCATGAAGGCGGGCACATCATCATGGAGGTGGGCGACGACGGACGCGGCCTGCCGCTGGATCGCATCCGCGCGAAGGCGCTGTCGCAGGGCCTGGCGACGGAGGCGGAGCTCGCCGCCATGGGCGAGCGCGACGTGCAGCGGCTGATCTTCCATCCCGGTTTCTCCACCGCCGCCGCCGTCACCGCCGTTTCCGGCCGCGGCGTCGGCATGGATGTGGTGAAGACCAATATCGAGCGCATCGGCGGCACGGTCGAGGTGCATTCGCGCGAGGGCAAGGGCAGCACCTTCGTGGTGAAGATCCCGCTGACGCTCGCCATCGTCTCCGCGCTGGTGGTCCAGGCGGGGAGCGAGCGCTTCGCCATCCCGCAGATCGGCGTGCTGGAGCTGGTGCGCGTGGGCGGCAGCGGCGCCCGGATCGAGCGCATCAAGGACGCCGCCGTGCTGCGGCTGCGCGACCGGCTGCTGCCTCTGGTCTCCCTGTCCGGCCTGCTGCGGCTGGATGGCGGGGCGGGCGAGGAAGGCGGCTTCGTCGTGGTGACGCAGGTCGGCAGCGACCTCTTCGGCATCGTCGTGGACCGGATCTTCGATGCCGAGGAGATCGTGGTGAAGCCTGTGGCGCCGATCCTGCGGCACCTCACCGTGTTCAGCGGCAACACCATCCTGGGCGACGGCACCGTCATCATGATCGCCGATCCCGCGGGCATCGCGCGCGCCGCCGGCATCGGCAGCGACCGCGGGCTGGAGGCGGAGCGCAAGCCCGCCGCGGCGCGCGCCGCCAGCGCGGCCTCGGCCCTGCTGCTCTTCACCGCCGGCGACGCCACGCCCAAGACGGTGCCGCTGGCCCTGGTGTCGCGGCTGGAGGACATCCCGGTGGAGCGCATCGAGTTCTCGGGCGGCCGCTGGATGACGCAGTATCGCGGCAGGCTGATGTCCCTCGTGCCGCTCTCGCCGGGATGGGCGCCGGGCCTGGCCGGGACGCGCCAGGCGGTGCTGGTCTTCACCGAGCGCGACCGCGCCATGGGGCTGATGGTGGACAGCATCCTGGATGTCGTCGAGGACGGCCTGCGGATCGAGCAGGCCTCGACCTGCCCCGGCTATCTCGGCACGGCGGTGATCGCCGGCCGTGCCACGGAGGTGCTGGACTGCGCCTGGTGGCTGGAGCAGAGCGGGGAAGGCTGGTTCGAGGCCGGCACCGCCCGGATGCGCCTCCTGCTGGTCGAGGACAGCGCCTTCTTCCGCGGCGTCGTGGCTCCCATGCTGTCCGCCGCCGGCTACCAGGTCACGGCGGTGGCGAACGGGGCGGAGGCGCTGCGGCTGCGCGAGACGGAGGAAGGCTTCGACGCCATCGTCTCCGATATCGAGATGCCGGAGCTGGGCGGCATCGAGCTGGCCCGCACGCTGCGCCAGGGTGGCGCCTGGTCCGGCCTGCCGATGATCGCGCTCAGTTCCCGCACCACGCCCGAGGCGATCCGTCAGGCGCGCGAGGCGGGCTTCACCGACTATATCGGCAAGCTCGACCGGGAAGGGCTACTGGCCTCCCTGCGGCAGTGCCTCGGCACGCCGACGCAGATGCCCGCCATGGCGATGAAGTGAGGAGACGGCCATGAGCACGACCGAGGCGGTCCGTTTGGGCCCTGCCCGGGAAGGGTCCCCCCGGGACATGCCATCCCGGGACATGCCATCCCGGGACATGCCATCCCGGGACATGCCATCCCGGGACATGGAGGTCTTCCTGACGCTGACCGTGGGCGGGCAGCTCTGCTGCGTGCCGGTCCAGCGCGTGCGGGATGTGCTGCTGCCGCAGGCCACGACCCCGATCCCGCTGGCGCCGCCCGAGATCGCCGGCAGCCTGAACCTGCGCGGCCGCATCGTCACGGCGATGGACCTGCGGCGGCGGCTGCGCCTGCCGGCACGCCCCGCCGGGGCGCCCTGTCCCATGGCTGTCGTCGTGGAACAAGGCAGCGAGCTCTACGCGCTGCTGGTGGACGGCGTCGGCGATGTCGTGCCGCTGACCATCGGCGAGGCGGCGCCCAACCCGCCGACGCTGGAGCCGGTCTGGCGGGAAACCTCGCGGGGCGTCTTCCGCGGCATGGCGGGCGAGGAGGGGCAGCTCCTGATCCTGCTGGACGTCGATCGCCTTCTCGCGATCGGATGAGGAGGCGGGACATGCCCGATTGTCTGGTGGTGGATGACAGCCGCGTGGTGCGCCGTGTCGCCCGGGGGATGCTGGAGCGTCTCGGCTTCATGGTGCGTGAGGCGGCGGACGGGGCGGAGGCCCTGCGCGCCTGCCGGGCGGGGCGGCCCGACCTGATCCTGCTCGACCGCAACATGCCGGTGATGGACGGCCTCGAATGCCTGCATGCGCTGCGGCGGGACTTCGGCGAGGCCTGCCCGCCGGTGATGTTCTGCACCACGGAGGCCGCCCTGCCCCGGATCATGGAGGCGCTGGAGGCCGGGGCGCGGGAATACATCATGAAGCCCTTTGACGAGGCGATCCTGGCGGACAAGCTGGCGGTGATGGGCTTCGCCCCTGGCGGCGGAGCGGCATGACCCCTGCGCCCGTGCGGGTCATGCTGTGCGACGACAGCCTGACCGTCCGCGCCGCCTTCGGCCGCATCCTGGAGGCGGACCCTGGCCTGCGCATCGTCGCCCGGGCGGGCGACGGGCGCGCCGCTCTCGCCGCCTTCGCCGCCCTGCCTGTCGCCGAGCGGCCGGAAGTGGTGCTGCTCGACCTGGAGATGCCCGTGATGGACGGGATGACCGCCCTGCCCCATCTCCTGCGCTGCGAGCCGCGGCCAAGCGTCATCGTCGCCTCCTCGCTGACGCAGCGCGGCGCCGCGATGGCCATGGCGGCGCTGCGGGCCGGCGCCGTGGACTACATGCCCAAGCCCGTGGCCGCCGCCGGCGGCGTCGCCGGCCAAGCCTTCGGCACGGAGCTGGTGGAGAAGGTCAAGGGCTGGGCCCGCATGCGCCGGAGCACGCCCCGGCCAGCCGCCGTCCCGCCCCCGCCGCAACGCGGGCGGCAGGAAGCGCAGGTGCTGGCGATCGGCAGTTCCACCGGCGGGCCGCAGGCGCTGGCGGCGCTGCTGCGCGGCCTGGGCGCCGCACCGCCGGTGCCCGTCCTGGCCGTGCAGCACATGCCGGCGGGCTTCCCCTCCATGCTGGCGGACCACCTGTCCCGCCTGGGGGTCCTGCCCGTGCGGGAGGCCAGGGATGGCGAGTTGCTGCATCCGGGACGGCTCTATCTCGCGCCCGGTGACCGCCACATGCTGGCGGTGCGCGACGGCCGGGCGCTGGTTTCCCGGCTGAGCGACGCGCCGCCCGAGAATTTCTGCCGTCCGGCGGTGGACCCGATGCTGCGCAGCCTGGTCGCCGCCTTCGGGGGGGGCGTCCTGGCGGTGATCCTGACCGGCATGGGCTCGGATGGCCTGGCCGGCAGCCGCGCGGTGGCGGCGGCGGGCGGCACCGTGCTGGCGCAGGACGAGGCCTCATCGGTGGTCTGGGGCATGCCCGGCGCCGTGGCCCGGGCCGGCCTCGCGGAAGCGGTGCTGCCGCCGGAAGGACTGGCGGAGCGGCTGCGGCAGCAACGCTGGGCCTTTGCGCGGCGCGGCGCGGCAGGGGTGGAAGCATGACCGCCACGGCATTGTCGGCCATCGCCACGCTGGTGCAGGCGCGTTCCGGCATCGTGCTGGGCGAGGACAAGGGCTACATGCTGGAAACCCGGCTGGCTCCCCTGCTCCGCCGCCACGGTCTGCGCGACCTGCAGCTCCTGGCCAGCCGCCTGCAGGGCCCCGGTGCCCAGGGGCTGGCGCGCGAGGTCACCGAGGCGCTGACCACCAACGAGTCCTCCTTCTTTCGCGACGGCAAGCCTTTCGATCATCTGCGCCGCATCCTGCCCGAACTGGCGGCCGCCCGCCCGCCCGGACAGGCGCTGCGCATCTGGTCCGCCGCCTGCTCCACGGGGCAGGAAGCCTATTCGATCGCCATGATCCTGGACGAGCTGCGGGGCCAGCTGGGCGGCCGGGATTGCGAGATTCTCGGCACCGACCTGAGCCGCGAGGTGGTGGCCCGCGCGCAGGAAGGCAGCTTCAGCCAGTTCGAGGTGCAGCGCGGCCTGCCAATCCAGCTGCTGGTGAAGCATTTCCGACAGGAAGGCACGCGCTGGCGCGCCTCGCCTGAGTTGCGCGCCCGCGTGCGCTTCGCGGAAGGCAACCTGCTGGAGGATCTGCGCAGACTGGGCCGCTTCGACGTGATCTTCTGCCGGAACGTGCTGATCTATTTCGACACGCCGACCAAGCGCCGGGTGCTGGAGGCGCTGGCCGGGCGCATGGCGCCGGATGGCCTGCTCTACCTGGGCGGAGCCGAGACGGTGCTCGGCGTGACCGACGGCCTGGTGCCCCTGCCCGGCGAACGCGGACCGCACCGGCTGCGCGGCGCCGCTACCGTGCCGTCACGGTAGGGCGGCGCCATCACGCGACAACCAAAGCCCCCTGGCCTGATCCGCCTCTCTCAGGCGGCGACGAGGGGGATCTTAGGGCTTTCCTCGGCTTTCAGCGTCTTCGCAGTCCGGGTGTTTCCCACAGGGTCCCGCAGCACATAGCCACGGCCCCAGACCGTGCCGATCAGGTCGGAACAGCCCGCCTGGGCCAGCTTCTTGCGCAGCTTGCAGATGAAGACGTCGATGATCTTCACCTCCGGTTCATCCATGCCGCCATAGAGGTGGTTGAGGAAGGCTTCCTTCGTCAGCACCGCGCCCTTGCGCAGCGTCAGGAGTTCCAGCGTTGCATACTCCTTGCTGGTCAGGTGGACCGGCCTTCCGCTCACCGTCACCTCGCGGGAGGCGAGGTCGAGCGTCATGTCGCCCACCGTCAGGCTGGGCTGCGCGAAACCCTTGGCGCGGCGCACGATGGCCTGGATGCGGGCGATCAGTTCCTGCTGGTCGAAGGGCTTCACGATGAAGTCGTCGGCCCCCATGCCGAAACCCTTCACCTTCGCCTGTGGCCGCGAGAGGCCCGAAAGGATCAGCACCGGGGTCTCGATGCGCGCCGCCCGCAGCCGGCGCACGACCTCGTAGCCCTCCATGTCCGGCAGCATCAGGTCCTGGATGACGATGTCGTAGTCGTAGAGGCGGGCCAACTCCAGCGCCTCCTCGCCCGTATCGGCCGTGTCCACGATCATCGAGGCCGACTTCAGCATCAGGGAGATGCCGCGGGCGGTCGTGAGATCATCTTCAACCAGAAGAACTCGCATCTTTTTTGCTCCACACCTTATGCGTGCATTTGGCCTCATAATTCGGAAACTGAAAAGGGTCATTTTAGAGATTGGGCGAATGAAGACATGAGACGGAAATCTTAAAAGACATGGACCCTCAGCTTCCCCTGGTTTCCCGCCTCCAGGCCCTATCAATAATTATTAGCCAAAAACATATAGTTAAAAGGTACGGCATGATAGAATCGGTACTCGGCCAGGGTGTGACACTATCCGGCTTCCATCCCCCTCTTGTCCTGGGCTCCCAACTACGAATGGCCTCAGATCATGGAAATAATCTCAGATTAGAGGCGATTGGCATAAATTGTGGATGCGTCCAGGCGGCACTGGACTGCAGACCGGATGGCGTGGCTGTCGGAGACACGGTGTGGCTCGATGGGGAGGCCGGAATCGCCCCGTCGGCCGGCTGGCTAGGGCGAGTTGTCGATGCCTATGGGCGCCCCATGGACGGCGGAACGACTCCGCCGCCGGGGCCTCGGCGCAGCCGACTCCATGCCGCACCACCCCCGGCCGGGCTGCGCGCACGCCTGGGGGACAGGATCGACCTGGGCGTGCGGGCGCTCGATCTTTTCGCCACCTGCCGGCGCGGGCAGCGCCTGGGCCTCTTCGCGGCCTCGGGCGTCGGCAAATCGACGCTGATGTCGATGCTGGCCCGTGGCGCTGACTGTGACGTGGCGGTGATCTGCCTGGTGGGGGAGCGAGGGCGCGAACTTCGGGAGTTCCTGGAGGACGATCTCGGGCCGCAAGGGCGGGCGCGCAGCGTGGTGGTCTGCGCCACCTCCGACGCCTCGCCGCTGGAACGCCGTGACGCGGCCCTGGCGGCAATGAGCATCGCCGAGCACTTCCGCGACGAGGGGCAGCGCGTGCTGCTGCTGATGGACAGCGTCACCCGCTTCGCCATGGCGCTGCGGGAGATCGGGCTGGCGGCCGGGGAGCCGCCCACCACGAAGGGCTATCCTCCCTCCGTCTTCGCGGAACTGCCGCGCCTGCTCGAACGCGCCGGCATGGCGGCGGAAGGCGCGGGCGGCGGCAGCATCACGGGGCTCTTCACCGTGCTGGTGGAGGGCGACGACCATGACGAGCCGGTGGCCGATGCCGTGCGCGGCATCCTCGATGGCCATGTCGTGCTGGACCGCGCCATCGGAGAGGCGGGGCGCTATCCGGCGGTGGACGTGCTGCGCTCGCTGTCGCGCACCTCGCCGGGCTGCCTGCGGCCCGAGGAACGCCCCCTGCTGGCGCGGGCGAGGAAGATCCTGTCACTGCACCGGGACATGGCGGATCTGGTGCGGCTGGGAGCCTATCGCGCCGGCAGCGACCCGGCGGTGGACGAGGCCATCCGCCTGGCACCCAGGATCGAGGCCGTGCTCGCCCAGGGGCGGGAGGAACGCGGGACGGTGGAGGACGCCTTCCACCGCCTGGCGGACGCCATGGAGGACGCATGAGCCGGCCGGGCGCGCGCGATCCCCTGGTCGTGCTGCGGCGGCTGCGGGCGACCGAGGTAGAGCAGGCGAAGCGCGCCTTCGGCGACCGCCTGTCGCGGCTCGCGGCGGCGGAGCAATCCGGCCAGGCGGCGGAGGAGGCGCTGCGGCGCGAGGCGGCGCTGGCCGCCGAGCCGCGCGACCATGCGGCCTGGCTTCCCCTCGGTTTGCGGCAGCGGGGCGAGGCCGCGCAAGCCGTGCGGCGGGCGGAGGCCGCGGCGGAGCAGGCGCGCGTGGCCCTGGCCGCGGCCAGGGCCACGGAACGGGCGGTGGAACGGCTGCAGGAACGGCGGGAGGCCGAGGCCGGGCAGTGCGCCGCGAAATCGGAACGGCAGGCGCTCGACGCAGCGGGGCTGCGCGGCAGGAGGGGCTGAGGCGGCCCTACCGGCGATCCCCGCTCCCGTGCTCAGAGCGGCAGCAGGCTCAGCCCATCGATCCCGTCGGTCCCGGACGGCACCATGTCCAGCCGGCAATCCGCCGTTTCCGCCAGCGAGACCAGCAGCGGCGCGAGCACCTCGCGCGGGCCGCTGACCGTCTCTCCCGCCAGGGCCAGGGCCAAGCCGGGCGGCCAATGGGCGTTCCGCCCTTCCGGCACCACCAGCAGGGCGCCGGTACCGCCGGAAAGATGCACCACGCCGCCGCGCGGCAGGGCCTCGCCGCCCAGCATGGCGGCCGCCAGGGCCGCGCGGGCCATGGTGGCGGGGAGCTCGCCATCCTCCATGCCGGACAGGTCGGCGGAAACGCGGCTGCCGCCGAAGCCGCCGGCCAGCAGCGCAGCGAGGCCCTCGCGGTCCAGCGGGCCGGTGCCGGCGCCGGCCAGGGCGCGCCAGAGCTGCAGCCGGCCTTCCAGCACCTCGGCGCTTTCGCGAGCCACCAGCGCGGCCTCGTCCACCGGCCCGATCAGGTCGAGTGCACCGGACACGCTGCCCAGGGGCCCGCCCAGGTCGTGGCAAAGGCGGGCGCAGAGATCCTGGGTCAGGGATAGGTCGAATCGCATTCCGGTATCGGTTCCGTGGGAAAGCATGCTCTCTGGCGGATCAGGGGTTGCCGCAAGATGAACGCATGCCCTTCCTTGCGCCTCCGTGATGGGCCCCGTCATGGACACCCGGCGCTGGCCGGTGCCATTCTGCCGGCATGTCCGCCGGAAACAGCGACCTGATCGAGCCTGGAATGCGCGTGCGCCATCCGTCGCGCCCGGACTGGGGCATCGGACAGGTGCAGTCCGTGACCGGGGAGCGCGTGACGGTCAATTTCGAACATGCCGGCAAACTGCTGATCAACACGGTGCACGTGACGCTGGAGATCGTGCCGGACCGCTGAGGCCGGCGCCGGGCTGTGCCGTGCCGTGCCGACAGGGCCTTGCGGCGGCGCCCGTGTCCCGCCACATCGGAAGGCCACCGCCGTCGTTTCGCCGGGCCCATCCACAGACGCCAAGGCCATCGTGACCGACCTGCCCCTCCCCTTTTCCGCCGGCACCGCCTTCACCGGCCCTTTCCCTGCCACGACACCCGCTCCGATGGAGGACCCCTTCGGGCGCCGCATCAGCTACCTACGCGTGTCGGTCACGGATCGTTGCGACCTGCGTTGCGTCTATTGCATGGCGGAGGACATGACCTTCCTGCCGAAGGCGGAGGTTCTCGGCCTGGAGGAGCTGGACCGGCTCTGCGGCGCCTTCATCGACCTGGGCGTGGAGCGCATCCGGCTGACCGGCGGGGAGCCGCTGGTCCGGCGCAACGTGATCTCCCTGTTCCGCTCGCTGGGCGCGCGACTGGATGGCGGAGGGTTGCGGGAGCTGACGGTCACCACCAATGGCACGCAGCTCACGAAGCTGGCGGGCGACCTCTACGGCGCCGGGGTGCGGCGGGTGAACGTCTCGCTCGACACGCTGGACCCGGGCACCTTCCGCGCGGTCACGCGCTGGGGAAAGCTGGACCAGACGCTGGAAGGCATTTTCGCCGCCAAGGCCGCCGGCCTGGCCGTGAAGATCAATGCCGTGGCGCTGAAGGACGTGAACGAGCCCGAGTTCGACCGCATGATCGAATGGTGCGGTGAACACGGCTTCGACCTCACCCTGATCGAGACCATGCCGCTGGGCGAGATCAGCGGCGACCGCACGGACCAGTACCTGCCGCTCTCGCTGGTGCGGTCGCGGCTGCGTCGAAACTGGACGCTGGAGGAAAGCGACCACCGCACCGGCGGCCCGGCGCGCTATTACCGTGTGGCGGAGACCGGCGGCCGCCTCGGCTTCATCACGCCGATGACCCACAATTTCTGCGAGAGCTGCAACAGGGTCCGCCTCACCTGCACGGGCACGCTCTACATGTGCCTGGGACAGGAGGATGCCGCGGACCTACGCCGCCCGCTGCGCGACCCGGCGCTCGGGGAAGCCGGTCTGCAGGCGGCGATCCGCGACGCCATCGCCCGCAAGCCGAAGGGACATGACTTCGTGATTGACCGGAGGCAGGCTCGTCCTGCACTGCATCGTCACATGTCCGTCACCGGGGGCTGAGCGTGCCGTCCGAACTGATCAATTCCCTTGCGATCCCGGGGCTGCCTGAATGGTCGGGCCTCGTGGTGGCGTTGCTGCTGCTGCTGGCGGCGATCGCCTTCCTGCTGATGCCCTTCAGCGTCTTCGGCGTGAAGGGCCGGCTGGAATCCCTGGAGGCGCAGCTCGACGAGATCCAGGACGACATCCGCGCCCTGGCCATGCGCCTGCCGGAACTCCCCTCCTCGCGCCGCCTGACGCCCGAGGAAGGCTGGGAAAGCCCGCCCTCGATGCGGGCCACCGCGCAGCGCGACATCCGGCCCGTCCGTACCACGCCGCCCGTGCCGCCGCCGCCGGAGGTGCCGGGCAGCCGCGGCTACCGCCAGGAGCCGCGGCTGCGCTGAGAGGGGCGGTCCCCAGCGGACCGGCGATGCGTTAGGTTGCGTCGCATGCCGCCCAAGCGTGCCCCCGAGGCCCCCCATGCCGCGCCGGACCTGTTCGGCCAGCCACACGAGACCAGCGGCGAAGCCCCCGCATCCGGACCGGGCGCCACACGCTCCGGCGGCGCCCCGGTTGCGACCCCTTTGGCCGACCGCCTGCGCCCGCGCCGCCTCGCGGAGGTGGTCGGGCAGGACCACCTGCTCGGCCCGCAGGGCAGCCTGCGCCGGATGCTCGACCGCGGCGCCCTGGCCTCGCTGATCCTTTGGGGGCCACCCGGGGTGGGCAAGACCACCATCGCGCGCCTGCTGGCGGAGGAAGCGGGGCTCCGCTTCGCGCCGCTCTCGGCGGTCTTCTCCGGCGTCGCCGACCTCAAGCGCGCCTTCGACGAGGCGCGCGCCCGGCGCCAGAACGGCCAGGGCACGCTGCTCTTCGTGGACGAGATCCACCGCTTCAACCGGGCGCAGCAGGACGGCTTCCTGCCGGTGGTGGAGAACGGCACGGTGGTGCTGGTCGGCGCCACCACCGAGAACCCCTCCTTCGCGCTGAACGGCGCCCTGCTCTCGCGCTGCCAGGTGCTGGTGCTGCGGCGGCTGGACGACGCGGCGCTGGACCTGCTGCTGGACCGCGCGGCGGCGGAGGCCGGGCGCCCCCTGCCGCTGGACGAGGCGGCGCGGTCCGCGCTGCGCGCCATGGCCGATGGCGACGGGCGCTACCTGCTGAACATGGCGGAACAGCTTCTCGCCCTGCCCGAAGGCACGGCGCCGCTGGATGCGCGGGGGCTATCGGAACTGCTGGCCCGGCGCGCCGCGCTCTACGACAAGGACCGGGAGGAGCATTTCAACCTCATCTCGGCCCTGCACAAGTCGCTGCGGGGGTCCGACCCGGATGCCGCGCTCTACTGGTTCGCCCGCATGGTCCGGGGCGGGGAGGACCCGCGCTACATCGCCCGCCGCCTGCTGCGCTTCGCCTCGGAGGATATCGGCGCCGCCGATCCCGCCTCGCTGCACCTCGCTTTGGCGGCCTGGCAGGCCTATGAGCGGCTCGGCTCGCCGGAGGGGGAGCTGGCCCTGGCGCAGCTCGTGCTGCATCTGGGCGCGGCACCCAAGTCCAACGCCGCCTATGTCGCCTGGAAGGAAGCCCAGTCCGCCGCGGCGGAGACGGGCAGCCTGATGCCGCCCGCGCATATCCTGAACGCGCCGACCAGGCTGATGAAGCAGCTCGGCTACGGTCAGGGCTATGCCTACGACCACGACCAGGAGGATGCCTTCTCCGGCCAGGACTACTTCCCCGAGGGGATGGCGCGGCGCCGCTTCTACCGCCCCACCGACCGGGGCGCCGAGGCCCGGATGGCGGCGCGGCTGGAGCAGTGGGAGGAGTTGCGGGCGCAGCGCCGGAACGAAGGGCAGGCCGAGGGTTGACCGCCGGGAGGCACCCGGCGGCCGCCCTTCAACCGGGCCGGCGCATGTCGAAGCGGTTCTCCGGCCCGATCGCGGCATAGGCGCTCGGCCCGCCGGCGCGCAGGATCACCCCGGCGCCGAAGGTGTCGAAGATGCCCTCCTTCAGCAGGCTGCGGCGGATATGCACCGCCACCACCTCCCCCAGCACCAGCCAGGCCTGGGCGGGGTTGCCGCGATAGCCCTTGAGCTGGACGATCTCCGAGACCTTGCATTCGAACTGCACCGGGCTCGCCGCCACGCGCGGCGGCGCGACGAGGCGCGAGGGCGCCTTCTCCAGCCCGGCCAGGGTGAATTCGTCGGTGCCGTAGGGCACCGGGGCGCAGCTCGCATTCATCGCCTCGGCCAGCTCGCGCGTCGCCAGGTTCCAGACGAACTCCCCCGTTTCCCGCGCATTGCGAAGGCTGTCCTTCGCCCCGGTGGAGGAGAAGCCGATGATCGGCGGCGTGTAGTTGAAGGCGTTGAAGAAGCTGTAGGGCGCGAGGTTGACGCTGCCATCCTGGCCCTGGGTGGAGACCCAGCCGATCGGACGTGGCCCGACGATGGCGTTGAAGGGGTCGTGCGGCAGGCCGTGGCCCTTGGCCGGCTCGTAGAAGTGGGTGTCGTCCTGCTGGCTCATGCTGGGCCCTGCTGCTCCGGTGGCGTGGTTGGGCCGAACCTGCCCCGGTTCGGCCCGCATGTCGCCTCCCCCACTCAACGCGCCCGCATGGCCCGGGCGCCCGGCTGCCGGGGATGGGCGCCGGCCTCCTGCCCGCGCCCGTCGCCACGGAACCACGTCGCGGCGGGCTGTGCCCGGCCCCCGGCGATGCTAAACCCGCCCCGTCATGACCGTTTCCACCCGCTCCGTCGCGGCAGACGAGGCCGATCTGCGCCTCGACCGCTGGTTCCGCCGGCACTATCCCGCCCTGACCCAGGGTGCGCTGCAGAAGATGCTGCGCACCGGGCAGATCCGTGTCGACGGCAAGCGGGCCGAGACCGGCACGCGCCTCGCCCCCGGGCAGGAGATCCGCATCCCGCCCATGCCCAGCGCCCCGGCGCCGAAGCCGGTCCGCGAGGTCTCGGAACGCGACGCGGCGATGCTGGAGCGCATGGTGATCTACCGCGACGACAGCGTGATCGCGCTCGACAAGCCGCACGGGCTGGCGGTCCAGGGCGGGCCGGGCATCACCCGCAACCTCGATGCCATGCTGGACGCGCTGCGCTTCGGCGCGGAGGAGCGGCCGCGCCTCGTCCACCGGCTGGACCGCGACACCTCCGGCGTGCTGCTGCTGGCCCGCACCGCCGCCGCCGCCGCGAAGCTGGCCGCCGCCTTCCGGGGGCGCGACGCGGAGAAGACCTACTGGGCCGTGGTCGCCGGCGTGCCCACGCCGCGCGAGGGGCGGATCAACATGCCGCTCGCCAAGCTGGCCGGCGCCCGTGGCGAGCGCACCGCCCCGGCCGAGGATGGCGAGGGCACCCGCGCCGTCACCGACTACCGCACCGTGGACGCGGCGCGCGGCCATGCCGCCTGGCTGGAGATGAACCCGCTCACTGGCCGTACGCACCAGCTCCGCGTCCATGCCGCCTCGGCGCTGAAATGCCCGATCGTGGGCGACGGCAAGTATGGCGGCTCGACGGCGCATCTGGAGGACCTGTCCGGCCAGTTGCACCTGCATGCCCGGGCCATCGCCGTGCCGCACCCCGAGGGCGGGCGGCTGGAGGTGGCGGCGCCGCTGCCGCCGCACATGAACGAGACCTTCGTCTTTCTCGGCTTCGATCGCCCGAAGACCCCTCGCTCCCGCTGGATACGCGGCTAATGGCCACGCCCGAGGCGCCGATGGATGGCGGGCGCCCGCCGGGACCACCCCTGAAACCGCCCGCGGGGCTTCCGCCAGGCCGCGAGCCCACCCCGCCACGCCGCCGCCGGGGCTGGTGGATCGCGGGCGGGGTGGTGCTGGCCCTGCCGCTGCTGGGCTATGCCACCCTGTCTGTGCTGCTGGATGGCGAGTACCTGCGCCGGCGTGTGGAAAGCGCGGTGACCGCCGCCACGGGCCGCCCGTTCACCCTGTCCGGCCCCGTGGGGCTGAAGCTGGCCCTGGTGCCGACCGTGGTGCTGGAAGGCCCGCGCTTCGCCAATGCCCCGGGCGGCTCGCGGCCCGAGATGTTCACCGCCCGCCGCGTGGAGGCGGAGGTGGCGCTGCTGCCGCTGCTGTCGCAGCGGCTGGAGATCCGGCACCTGACGGTGGTGGCGCCGGAACTGCTGCTGGAGACGGATGCCGCGGGGCAGCCCAACTGGCGCTTCCATCCGGCCGCTGCCCCAGCGCAGGCGCCCGATTCCCGGCCCGCCCCGGCACCGGGTGCCGCTTCCACCGGGGGCCGCCCCGTCCAGGGCTATGCGGTGGAGCTGCGCCAGGTGGAGCTGCGCGACGGCAGGGCGGTCTGGCACGACATGCGTTCCGGCCAGACGGAGCAGCTGGCGCTGCCTGCGCTGGCCCTGCACACCGAGGGCGACGGCACGCTCCGCATGATGGGCGATGTCGGCTTCCGGGGTCTCGCCCTGTCGCTGGACGCGCGTGGCGGCAGCCTGTCCGGCCTGCTTTCCGCCCAATCGGGAACCCAGCCGGGGCGGCCCTCCGCCCAGGACTGGCCCATCGACGCCTCCCTGTCCGGCGAGGGGATACAGGCGCAGCTTTCGGGCACCTTCTCCGGAAACGTCTGGTCCGGCCGGCTCAGGGTCTCCGCCGACAACACCGCACGGCTGGCGATGCTGGTGCCGGGACTGGCGCTGCCGCCGGCCGAGGACCTTGCCCTCGATATGGACCTCGCACCTGGGGGTCCGACGTCGATCCGCCTCGCCGCGGGCAAGGTGGACCTGCCCCGCCGCGACAGCGGGCCGGACATCTCGCTGGGCCCCATCACGGTCACCGCACCGGATCTCGGCGCCCGGGTTTCCGCCACCGGCGAGGCCCAGATCGGCGACCTGCCGCTGAGCTGGAGGGCCGACCTGCCGCCGCCGCGGGCGGTGCGGTCGGGCCGGGGCGGCCCCTGGCCGCTGCAGCTCTCGGTGACCGGCGAGGATCTCGCCCTGTCCCTTGGCGGTACGCTGGCGGGACCGGGCCCCGAAGGCGCGGCGATGGACCTTTCCCTGAAGATCCAGGACCTCCGCACCCTCGGGCAGCGGGCGCACCTGCCCCTGCCCGGCTTGCGGAGCCTGGAGGCCAGCACGCATCTGGTGGGCGAGGCGGAGGGCTGGGTCGGGCTGCGGAACCTTTCCCTGCGTTCGGAACAGGCCGAGGCGACGGGCGATCTGCGGCTGCGGCCCGGCAGCGTGCCGGCGGTGGACGGGCGGATCGACGTCGCACGGCTCGATCTCGACGCCATCCCGCCGCCCCTGCCGCCCGCCCCGGCGGCAAAGGCGGATGCGGGCCAGCGGACAGGCCAAGGGGCGGGCCAGGATGCCGGCGGCGCCACGCCCACCGCCCCGGTCGCCCCCGCACCACCCGCCCTGCCCACCGGAAGCCGTAAGGTCATTCCCGACCTGCCGGTGCCGCTGGACCGCCTCGCCGCGCTTGAGGCCGATCTCCGCCTCCGGGTCGGGCTGCTGCGCGCCGGCCGGCTGGACTGGCGCAACGGCGAGGCGGTGCTGGCCCTGCATGGCGGGCGGCTGCTGGCCGATCCGCTGGCCATCGACGGCGCGGGGGGCCGGATCGCTCTGCGCGTGGCGGCGGAGGGCGCGGCCAGCCCGCCCAGCCTGGATGTTTCCGCCCATGCCCCCTCGGTCGACCTCGCGGCGCTGCTTCCCGCCCTGGGCCTGCCCGGTGGCGTCAGCGGCATGCTCGATGCGGAAACCGCGCTGTCTGCCAGGGGAAGGACGCTGCGCGAGATGGCCGCCGGGCTGAACGGCTCGCTCGGCCTCGCCCTGGCCGATGGGCGGGTGGATATCAGCCTGCTGGACGCGGTGGCGGGCGACCTGCGACGCCTGCTGCTTCCCAATGCCCCGCGCAACGGCAGCGAGGCGGTGCGCTGCCTCGCCCTGCGCCTCCAGGCGCGGGACGGCGTGGCCAGCGCCCAGGCGATGCTGCTGGAAACCGACATCGCCAGCGTGCTGGGCTCCGGCTCGGTCGATCTGGGGCAGGAGCGGCTGGACCTGCGGCTGCTGCCCCGCGCCCGCCTCGGCGGCATCGGTCTGGCCATCCCGGTGGTGGTGGACGGTGCCCTGGCGCAGCCGCGCCTGCGTGCCGATCCGCAGGGCGCGGCCAGCGCCGGCGCCGCGATCCTGAAAGAGCTCTCGAACCGCCGGAACGATCCCGGCGGCACGTTGGGCCAGACCTTGAACCAGGCTCTGGGCCAGATCCTCGGCGAAGGCGACAGCGAGGCCGATTGCGCCGCGCAGCTCCGGATCGCCCGGGGCGGGCGCGAGGGGCCGGTGCCGGCCCCGGCCGCGCCGGAGAACCGGCAGGGCGGCGTCGGCGACCTGCTGCGGGGCCTGCTGCGGCGCTGACACGCCGGAGCGGCAGCGCTCCAGCCGCATTTGCCATGGCGACGATCTGGTCTAGATCAGGGGAAGCCTGCTGTTCCCGTCGGGAAACCCTCCGGCCGAAGGTTCGGCGAGGGCCGGGAACGAATTGTCGCGGAGCGTTCCGCCGGGAGAGCGCTTCCGCCAACCGCAGAGGGGAGAGAAGTGCTCCGCCCCCGCCCGGATGGGGTGGAGCCGCTCCGGAGGACCCGCGATGAAGCGATTCTGGGACCGGGCCGACTATGCCGAGGTGCCTGGCGGCTTCGCCATCACGCTCGACGGAAAGCCGCTGCGCCTGCCCGGCGTTGATGGCCGCGCCGCCGGCTTCACCCTGCCCAGCCGCCCGCTGGCCGAGGCCGTGGCCGGGGAGTGGCAGCAGGCGGGCAGCGGGAAGGGCGGCGAGATGAGCCTGGACGAGGTGCCGCTCACCCGCCTCGCCGGCACCGGGCTGGACCGGATCGCACCGGACCCCGGCCCAACGGTGGAAGCCATTGCCCGCTACGCCGAGACCGACCTGCTCTGCTACCGCGCCGAGGATCGCCGCCTCGCCGCACTGGAGGCGGCGGACTGGGACCCCATCCTCGACTGGTGCGCGGCCTGCCATGGCGCCCGCCTGCACCCGACCAGCGGCATCGCCTACCGCCGGCAGGACCCGGAGGCGCTGGAGCGTCTGCATGGCGTGGTGGCGCAGCATTCGCCGCTGGAGCTTTCCGCCCTGGGCCTCGCCGTGCCGGCGCTGGGCAGCCTCGTGCTCGGCCTGGCGCTCTCGGCCGGGGCGCTGGACCCGGTCGCCGCGCACCGGCTCTCCATCCTGGACGAGACCTACCAGGAAGCCCTCTGGGGCGAGGATGCCGAGGCCCTGGCCCGACGCGAGAGGCTGGCGGCCGACGTGGCACTGTCCGCCCGGCTGCTCTTCCTGGCGAGGGCGCACTGATGGCAGCCCGGCTGATCCGCATCCGGGGCCGCGTGCATGGGGTGGGGTTCCGCGACTGGCTGCTGCGCGAGGCGCGCGCGCACGGTCTCGCCGGCTGGGTCCGCAACCGGCAGGACGGGTCCGTGGAGGCGCTCCTGTCCGGCGACGAGGCCGCCGTGCGCGACGTACTGTCCGCCTGCCGCCTGGGCCCGCCCCTGGCGCGGGTGGACGAGCTGGTGGAATCCTTCTCCGAGGCGCCGGACGAACCGGGATTCCGCCGCCTGCCGACGGCCTGAGGCGAGGCTACGCTTCCCGGATCGCCGGCTCGCAGGCTACCGGAAAATTGACCGAGCTGGCGATGAAGCAGCGCGTATGCGCCGCATGGTGCAGGGTGCAGGCGAGTTCCGCGTCGCAGCCGGCGCGGATCGTGACCTGCGGGCGAAGGGTCGCGGCGACGAAGCGGCCGCCCGTGCCCTCCTCCACCATCTCCGCCTCGGCCTCGTCGCGATAGGCCGTCACCACCACCCCGGCCTCGGCGCAGAGATGCAGGTACTGGAGCTTGTGGCAGGCGGAGAGCGAGGCGAGCAGCAGTTCCTCCGGATTCCAGCGGGCGGAGTCGCCGCGGAAGGCCGGGTCGGAAGAGCCCTCGACCGGCGGCTTGCCGGGGGCTTCGATGCGGTGGTCGCGGCCATAGGCGCGGTAATGCGCCGTGCCCTCGCCGCGGTCGCCCGTCCAGACCACCGTGACCCTGTAGCGATGGCTCCGCGCCGTCATGTCCGCCTCGCGCCCTTCCCGCGCCACAGGTAGCGCCGCGCGGCGATTCGCGTCGATCCGGCGCGGATCAGCCGCCCACGGTGAGCGGCGGGGTCTGCTGGTGCTGCACCACGCGCCACTCCTCATGCCCCAGGCGGCGGTAGGTGGAGGTGCAGTGCGCCACGTAGGGCTGCGAGCCCTCGCGCTCCGCCTCGGCCTTGTAGGCCACCACGATCAGCCCTTCTTGCGGGCGCATCACCTGCCGCTCGCTCAGCGTCACCCTGGTCCAGCGCGGCGTGTCCGACACCGCCGCGATAGCCTGCTGCCCGCTCATCACATAGGGCGGTTCCGGCAGGACCATCAGGCACTCGTCGTCGATCGAGTCGCGGTAATGCTTGGCATCGGCGGTCCAGAGGCTCGTCTCGAAATCCCAGACCCGGTTGTCGTCCATCGCGTTCATCCCTTTCCGACACCGCCACAACGCGCGGATGGGGGATTCGGCCGGAATCCGGAACGGCCGCTCGCGGCATCGGCATCGCACGGGCGGGCGGGCGGGCGGGCGCCAGGGATCTGGGGCGGAGCCGGAGCAGCCCCCGCCCCGCGCCGGGCGCAGCGCCGACCCGTGCGTCCACGGCCGCGCTTGCATCCTGCACTGCAACAGTCCATATCCCGCCCACCGGCGATCCGCGCCGGTCATGCTCCCTGACGCGAGCGGGCCGCTTCCATCATGGCCCTGCGGCGGAGCAACCTTCTCCCGGGCCGCCATCCGCGTCGTTCGCGGCCCACTGGAAGACGCTCTTGCCCCAGGGAAGCCATGGGCCGGGCGCTTCACGGACCGATCGAACACTGATGACCGATTTCCTGACCCTCGGCCTCGCGTCGCCCATCCTGCGCGCGCTGGACGAAGAGGGCTACACCACCCCGACCCCGATCCAGGCCCAGGCCATCCCGGCCGCCATGGAAGGGCGGGACGTGCTGGGCATCGCCCAGACCGGCACCGGCAAGACCGCGGCCTTCGCGCTGCCGCTGCTGCACCGCCTGATCATGGACAAGCGCCGTGCCCCGCCGACCGGCTGCCGCGCGCTGATCCTGTCGCCGACGCGGGAACTGGCGGCGCAGATCCATGACAGCATCAAGGCCTATGGCCGCCACCTGGGCCTGCGCAGCGCGCTGATCTTCGGCGGCGTGCCGGAGAACCCGCAGCGCCGCGCGCTGTCGGGCGGCGTGGACATCATCGTCGCCACGCCGGGCCGCCTGCTGGACCATATCGGCACGCGCAACTGCCGCCTGGACTCGCTGGAGGCCTTCATCCTCGACGAGGCCGACCAGATGCTGGACCGGGGCTTCTGGCCCGCGATCCGCCGCATCTCGGGGATGCTGCCGAAGCAGCGCCACACGATGTTCTTCTCGGCCACCATGCCGGAGGCCATTGCCTCGCTCGCCAAGGACCTGCTGCGCGAGCCGGTGAAGGTCGAGGTCACGCCCGTCGCCACCACCGCGGAGCGGGTGAACCAGCGCGCCATCCATGTGAGCCGCGACGGCAAGCGCACGGTGCTGGCCGACATCCTCCGCAAGCCGGAAGTGGGCCGCACCCTGGTCTTCTCCCGCACCAAGCACGGCGCTGACCGCATCGTGAAGCAGTTGGAGCAGGACGGGCTCGCCGCCAACGCGATCCATGGCAACAAGAGCCAGGGCCAGCGTGAGCGCGCGCTCGACGCCTTCAAGCGCGGCACGGCGCCGATCCTGGTCGCGACCGACATCGCCGCGCGCGGCATCGACGTGTCCGGCGTGACGCATGTGATCCAGTACGACCTGCCGGAAGTGCCGGAGACCTATGTCCACCGCATCGGCCGCACCGCGCGCGCCGGCGCCTCGGGCGAGGCCATCGCCCTGGTGTCGCTGGACGACGTGCCGCTGCTGCGCGCGGTCGAGAAGCTGACGCGCCAGGCGGTTCCGGCCGAGGGCGACATCCCGACCGGCCCGGTGCCGCGCGCGCCCGGGCGCCAGCCGAATCGCGGCCGTGGCGGCCAGGGCCGCCCCGGCGGCGCGCCCCGACCGGCGGGTGGGCACGGCGCCGGCGGCCACGGCCGCGGCGATGCCCGCCGCCCGCAGTTCGCGGGTGACCGCAAGCCGTCGGGCGGCCGCCCGCAGGGCGAGGGCCGCGACCGTCGCGCCGATCACGCGCGCCACGAGGGCGAGGCCAAGAACCGTTCCTGGCGGGACAGCGACTTCCGCGACACGGACCGTTCCGGCACGCGCTGAGCGGGGACGGGTCCGGGTATCCGGCCCCACGCCCGGCTAACATGACCGAGCCCGGCCTCCCTTGCGGGGCCGGGCTTTTTCGTGTTCGCGCGACCCCGGCAAGGCTGTCGCCATCCGGCCGGGCGGCTAGGATGGCCGCGCCACGGCCAATCCGCGAAAGGGTCCGCGTTGAGCTTCGCCGTCCCTCCCATCCCACCCGGCATCGTCTGCGCCGCCGACTACGAGGCCGAGGCGCGGCAGCACATGGACGCGGCCGCCTGGGCCTATCTCTCGGGCGGCAGCGCGGACGAGCTGACGCTCCGCTGGAACCGCGAAGCCTTCGACCGGCTCCGGCTGCGCGGACGCGTGCTGGCCGGGATGGACGGCGCCAACACGCGGCTGGATCTCCTCGGCGCTGCGCTGGAGCATCCGGTGCTGGTGGCCCCGATGGCCTTCCACCGGCTGGCGCATCCGGGCGGCGAGGCCGCCACCGCGCTAGGCGCCGCCGCGGTCGGGGCGGGCCTGGTGGTCAGCACGCAGTCCAGCGTGCCGGTCGAGGAGGTCGCCGCGCAATACGCGGCGGGCGGCGGGCGGGCGCCGCTCTGGTTCCAGCTCTATCCGCAGCACGACCGGGGCTTCACCCGCGCTTTGATCCAGCGGGCTGAGGCCGCCGGCTGCACCGCGCTGGTGCTGACCGTGGATGCGCCGGTCAGCATCCGCAACCGCGAGGCCCGGGCCGGCTTCGCCCTGCCGCCAGGGATCGAGGCGGTGCATCTGCGCGGCCTGCCGCCCGCCCCGCCGAACCGGGCCGGCATGGCGGAGAGCGCGGTCTTCCGGGGGATGCTCGACGCCGCGCCGACCTGGCGGGACCTGGAATGGCTGCGTGCCGGCACGCGCCTGCCGATCCTGCTGAAGGGCGTGACCGATCCGGAGGACGCGCTGCGCGCCGCCGGGGAAGGCATGGCCGGGATCGTCCTGAGCAACCATGGCGGCCGGGCGCTGGACACCCTGCCGGCCACCATCGACCTGCTGCCCCCGATGGCGGAGCGGCTGGGCGGGCAACTGCCCATCCTGCTCGATGGCGGCATCCGGCGCGGCACGGATATCGTGAAGGCGCTGGCCCTGGGCGCTAAGGCGGTGCTGGTGGGGCGGCCGGTGCTGCACGCCCTGGCGGTCGGCGGGCCTGTGGGCGTGGCGCATCTGCTGAAGATCCTGCGCACGGAGCTGGAGGCCGCGATGGCGCTGACCGGCTGCCGCAACCTCGCCGCGATCGGGCCGGAGGTGATCTGGCGGGGGTGATTCCGGCTCAGCCCGCCGGGGCGCGGTCCGCCACGCGCCAGATCGCCGCCACCGCCGCCTCGGCCATGCCGGTGTCGCGGCCGTCATGCCCGGCCTCCTCCAGCACCACCAGTTCGCTGCCGGGCCAGGCGCGATGCAGTTCCCAGGCCGTGGCGAGCGGGCTGCCGAGATCGAGCCGCCCATGGATCAGCACGCCTGGGATGCCGGCCAGCCGGTCCATCCGGCGCAGCAGGATGCCCTCCTCCAGCCAAGCGGCGTGGCGCCAGTAGAGCGTGACCAGCCGCGCGAAGCCAAGACGGAAGGCAGGGTCCTGGTAGCGGGGGTGCGGCCTGTGCCCCGGCTGGACGACGACGATGGCCATCTCCCAGTCGCACCAGTCCCGCGCCGCCTTGTCCTGGATCGCCGGGTCGGGATGCATCAGGAGCCGGTGATAGGCGTCCGCCAGACAGCCGCCGCGCTCCGCCTCCGGCACGCCGGCCGCGAAACGCGCCCATTCCCATGGAAAGAAGGCACCGACACCCCGGGTGATCCAGCCGATCTCCCGCCGCGTGGTGGTGGCGACGGCGGAAAGCACGATCCCCGTCACGCGCTTCGGATGTTGCTGGGCATAGGCGAGCGCCAGGGTGGAACCCCAGGAACTGCCGCGCAACAGCCAGCCTCCGATCCCCAGATGCTCCCGCAGGCGCTCGATGTCGGCCAGGAGATGCGCGGTGGTGTTGTTGGCGAGGCCGATCCCCTCGCCGCCAGCATGGGGCGTGCTGCGGCCGCAGTTCCGCTGGTCGAACAGGACGATCCTGTGCCGTGCCGGATCGAAGGCGCGGCGGGCGCTGGGCGAGCAACCGGAACCCGGCCCGCCATGCAGCACCAGCGCCGGCATCCCTGCCGGATTGCCGCAACACTCCCAGTAGAGACGGTGCCCCTCCCCCACGTCGAGATGGCCGGAGGCGTAAGGTTCGATGGGAGGGAACAGGCCGGACATGCCCCTCCCATCACGCGTCCGGCCCGCCGGGGCAAGCCCGGCCCGGACCGGAGGCTTTCAGCCCTCCCCCGGCTCCTTGGCGTCGATCAGTTCCGGCGCCTCGGCCAGCGGGAATTCGCGGCCCTGGCCGGGATCGATCGGGCGGCTGCGCTGGGCCGGAGGCAGGGTCTGCGGCTGGCCGGTTTCCAGCGCCCGCTCGATCGCCTCCAGCACGCGCACGTCAAGCAGCCCCTCCTCGCCGCCGGGCTCCGGATCGCGGCCGTTCAGGATGCAGTCGGAGAAATAATCCGTCTCCCCGGCAAACTGGTCCACCACCGGGAACTCGCGCGTGGCGGTCTCTCCTTCCACGGTGGCGACGTGTTTCGGCGAGACGCCGGGGCCGAAGCCATAGGCGTTCTCGACATAGAGGTCGCCCTTTGTGCCGGTGACGCGGTAGGTTCCGGTGCTGGCGCCGGTGTAGCTGACGGTGAACTGCGCCAGCCGCTCACCCGGAAAACGCAGCGTCACCGACACCGTGTCGTCAAGGTCCATGCCCGAGCCCGGCGTGCGGATGCCCATGGCGGAGACCTCGACGGGTTCCGCGCCGAAGAGGTTGCGCACGGCGTTCAGCGGATAGGGTCCCATATCCGTCACCGGCCCGGCCCAGTAGCCATGTTTCGCGCGGTGGTTGGAGGGGCTGACGGTCTGGCTGAAGTTCGAGACAAAGGAGCGGATCTCGCCGAACTCGCCGGAACGGACACGACGGATCGCCTCCAGCGTCCCGGGCTCGAAATGCAGGCGGTAGGCAATCAGCAGCTTCGCGCCCGAGGCCTTCGCGGCGGTGTTGATCGCCTCGCATTGCGAGGTGCTCACCGCCATCGGCTTTTCCAGCAGAACGTGGATGCCGGCCTCCAGCGCGGGCACGGCGAATTTCTCGTGCTGGTCGTTGGGCAGGGCGAGGTAGATCGCGTCGATCTCATCCGAGGCCAGCAGCCTGTCGTAGTCGTCGTAGTGGTAGCTCTTCAGCCCGTACAGCGCCGCCAGCTTCTCCGCCTTCACGGGATCGCCCGTCACCAGCGCCGTCATCTCGGAATTTCCTGTCTGGCCGACACCGGGCATGAAGGCGGCCTGGGAGATCCAGCCGCCACCCACCACGGCGTAGCGTACCTTGCGGCCCTTCACCTGGCGTGCGGGCATGGCGGTCTCCTTTGCGTCCTGTGCGCTGCGTCAACGCGTGGCCGGGACGGGTGTTGCCTGCCGCGGCCATGTTGCCCCGCGGCAGAAGCCGCCCGAACCTGCCGGACGACACGATCCCATCTGGACCGGATGCCCATGACCGAATCCGCCGCCGCCCTGCGTGCCCGCTATGGCGAGGCCGCCCCCGCCATCACCATCCCCTGGAATCCGGCGCTGGAGCTGCTGCTTTCCCACCGCTCGGTGCGGGCCTACAGGCCCGACCCGCTGCCGGAGGGCACACTGGAGGCGCTGGTCGCGGCGGCGCAGTCGGCGGCCACCTCCTCGAACATGCAGGCCTGGTCGGTGGTCGCCGTCAGCGATCCGGACAGCAAGCGGCGGCTCGCGGCGGTGGCGGGCGGCCAGCGGCATGTCGAGCAATGCCCGCTCTTCCTCGTCTTCCTGGCGGACCTGTCGCGCCATGCCCGGCTGGCGGAGCGGACAGGGCGCCCCCTGGAAGGCCTGCCCTTCCTGGAAACCTTCCTCGTCGCCGCGCTGGATGCCGGGCTGGCGGCGCAGAACGCCGTGGTCGCGGCGGAATCCCTGGGCCTCGGCACGGTCTATATCGGCGCCCTGCGCAACGATCTGGAGGCGGTGGCGGCGGAACTCGGCCTGCCGCCCGGCGCCACGGCGGTTTTCGGCCTTTGCGTCGGTTATCCCGCGCCGGATGGCGGGGCGGTGAAGCCGCGCCTGCCGCAGTCGGCGGTCCTGCATCACGGGCGCTACGACCCGGAGGCGGACATGCGCGCCCTGCCCGGCTACGACGCGGCGCTGGAGGATTTCAGCAGGGGGCAGGAGCGCAGCCCCTATACCTGGACGCAGCGGGCCATGGCGCGCTGGGGCACGCTGCGCGCCATGGCGGGGCGGGACCGGCTGCGGGAGGCGCTGGGCAGGCTGGGCTTCCCGCTGCGCTGAACTCCCCGGTCCCTGGCGGAACGGGGCCGCGCTCAGGCCAGCACGTAATGCCCCTGCGAGACTTCGCGCAGCGCTGCGTCCGGCGCGGCGGGCTTCGGCTCGTAGAAGAGGCGCTGCCGGGCACGCTCCCGGTCCGGATCGGCGATCGGCGCGGCGGAAAGCAGCGCCTTGGTATAGGGGTGCTGCGGATCGCCGAAGACCTGCGCCGTGCTGCCGAGCTCCACGATGCGGCCGCGCAGCATCACCGCGACGCGGTGGCAGAGGTGGCGCACCATGCCCAGGTCATGCGCGATGAAGAGATAGGCCATGCCCATCTCCTCCTGCAGGTCCATGAACAGGTTCACGATCTGCGCCTGGATCGAGACATCGAGCGCGGTGATCGGCTCGTCCGCCACGATCAGCCTGGGGCGCAGGGCGATGGCGCGGGCGATGCCGATGCGCTGCCGCTGGCCGCCGGAGAACTGGTGCGGGAATCGGTCCATGAAGCGCGGATCGAGGCCAACGAGACGGAACAGCTCCGCCACCTTCTCGCGCTGCGCCGCGCGGCCACGCACCGCACCGTGGTTGGTCAGCGGCTCGCCCACGCTGTCGCCCACGCGCATGCGCGGGTTCAGCGAGGCATAGGGGTCCTGGAACACCACCTGAAGGCGCTGGCGCACGCGGCGCAGGCTGTGCTTGCGCAGGCGGCTGATCTCCTCGCCCTCGAAGAAGACGCGCCCGGCCGTCGGTTCCTCCAGCCGCAGCACCAGCCGGCCGGTGGTGCTCTTGCCGGAGCCGGATTCGCCGACCAGGCCCAGCGTCTCGCCCGGCTGGAGGTCGAAGGAGATCCCGTCCACGGCGCGCACCGTATGCGTCACCTTGCCGAAGAGGCCCTTGCTTAGAGCGCCTAACAGAACCGCCTAATCTGGCCGAGGCAGACGAGGGCGCAGGCGAGTGTGGTGAAGGCGAGGTGGATGTCGGCGCGGCGCTCGTAGCGGATGGTCAGGCGTCGGTAGCGGGCGAGCCAGGCGAAGGTACGCTCCACCACCCAGCGGTGTCGTCCGAGGCGGGCGCTGCTCTCGATGCCACGGCGTGCGATGCGCGGGGTGATGCCACGGGCGCGGCACTCCCGGCGGCAGCGACGGTGGTCGTAGGCCTTATCGGCGTGGAGTTTGCCCGGCCTTTGCCGTGGGCGGCCGCGATGGCCGATCCTGATCCGCGG
>NZ_KK211413.1:0-18211 GCF_000622225.1 Roseomonas mucosa ATCC BAA-692
GTTCTTCGACTGGGACCGTTACAATCTGACGGACCGCGCCCGGCAGATCATCACCGAGGCGGCGCAGAACGCGCGTAGCACGGGCTCGACCCGCATCGAGGTGGCCGGCCACGCCGACCGCTCCGGTACGCCGCAGTACAACATGGGCCTGTCGCGCCGCCGCGCCGACGCCGTGGCCGCCGAGCTGGTGCGCCAGGGCATCCAGCGCTCGGAGATCACGGTCGAGGCCTTCGGCGAGAGCCGTCCGCTGGTGCCGACCGCCGACGGCGTGCGCGAGCCGCAGAACCGCCGCGTGGAGATCGTCCTGCGCTGATCGCGCAGACGCTCCAGACGTCGCTTCGGGAAGGGGGCCGGTCCGCAAGGACCGGCCCTTCTTCTTTGCGCGCCGTACGCCTGCCCCGGGCCACGTTACGCAACGGCACAAGCCTGCCCGCTGTGCCGGCCGGGGGAAGCTGCTAGTCTCGCTCCCACGAACCCCGCCGCACCGGATGCGTGGGCGGTGGATCGTTGGAAACACCGAGGCATCATCGCCACGACGCCAGACGAGGCCTGCCTCCTTGCCGACGCAGGATCGAAACCCTGAGGACCAAGGCGTGACCACCGGTGCGGCTGAGCCGGAAGCGGACCGGATCCTGTTGGAGATCCTCGACCTCCTGCATGTGGCGCCCGGCGACCGGGAAAACGCATGGCGGCTGCTTGCCCTGGGCAGCCAGGGCGCGGATGGCGCGCCACGCCAGCGCATGGTGGTGCTGCGCGGCTTCGAGCCCTGGAGCCTCACTCTCTGGCTGCACAGCGATGCCCGTGCGGGCAAGGTGGGTGAGATCGCGGCCGATCCGCGCGTCTCCCTGCTGGGCTGGGATGCCGCGCGGCAGTGGCAGCTGCGGCTGGAGGGCGAGGCGCGGCTGCATCGCGGCGACGCCCTGGCCGACCGCGCCTGGGCCGCCATGCCGGAAGGCGAGCGCCGCAGCTACGCGGCCTCCGCCCCGCCCGGAAGCGCCGTGCCCGCCCCTCCCCCGCCGCCCGTCGTCACACCGCAGGCCCGCGCGAATTTCTGTGTCATCACGGTCCGGCTGCGGCAGATGGAGTGGCTTCACCTCGACCCCGAACGACACCGCCGGGCCCGCTTCCGCTTCCTGGGCCAGGGCGTGGAGGCAAGATGGCTGATCCCCTGACCTCTGACCCACAGGCCTCAGAGCCTCCGGCCAGTGCCGCGCCGCCCGACCGGGAGCGGATCGCCGAAAGCATCCGGCGCCTTGCCACGCAGCGTGGCGCGGAGAAGTCCATCTGTCCCAGCGAGGTCGCCCGCGAGCTGGGTGGCGAATCCTGGCGCGGCCTGATGCGGCCGGTGCGCGACACGGCGATGGAACTGGCCCGCCAGGGCGAGATCGAGGTGCTGCGCAAGGGCAAGCCGGTGGAGCCCGGCGAAGTGCGCGGGGTTATCCGCCTGCGGATCGCCGCGCGCTGACGCCGCCGTTTCCGGCTTTCTTCTCTTTGACATGTTGGAGATCCCGCGATGCGTGACACGCGCGGTGCCCTCAGGGACGCCTGGGCCCTCGCCCGCCCCTTCTGGTTCAGCGAGGAACGCTGGTCCGCCCGGGGCCTCTTGGCGGTGGTGGTCCTGCTGAACCTCGCCCTTGTGGGGATGAACGTGATCCTCACCTTCTGGAACCGTGCCTTCTACAACTCCCTCCAGGACAAGAACTGGGAGGCCTTCTCCCAGCTTCTCTTCCTGGGCCGGCATGATCCGGACGAAGGCTACCTGCCCGGCTTCTGCGTGGTGGCGGCGCTGTTCATCCTGGTGGCAGTGTTCCAGCTCTACCTGCGCCAGCTGCTGCAGATCCGCTGGCGGCGCTGGATGACCGGGCGCATCACCGGGGACTGGCTGCGGGACCGCGCCTATTACCGGATCGCGCTTTCCGACACGGGCACGGACAACCCGGACCAGCGCATTTCCGAGGACGTCAACAGCTTCGTCAGCCAGAACCTGTCGCTGGGCCTGGGGCTGATGAACTCGGTGGTGACGCTGGTCTCCTTCATCGCCGTGCTGTGGAACCTGTCCGATCCGGTGAACGTGCTGGAACTGCCGATCCCCGGCTACCTCGTCTGGGTGGCGCTTCTCTACTCGGCGCTCGGCACCTGGCTGACGCATCTGGTCGGTCGCAGGCTCATCCCCGTGAACTTCCAGCAGCAGAGGCTGGAGGCGGATTTCCGCTATTCGCTGATCCGCGTGCGGGAGAATGCCGAGGGCATCGCCCTGCATCGCGGCGAGGCGGGCGAGGAGCGCAGCCTGGCCGGACGCTTCGCCGCGGTGGTGGCGAACTGGCGCATGCTGATGACGGTGACGAAGCGGCTGACCTTCTTCACCTCCGCCTTCGGGCAGCTCGCGGTGATCTTCCCCTTCATCGTCGCCGCCCCCGCCTTCTTCGCAGGCCGCATCCCGCTCGGCGCGCTGACCCAGACCTCCTCCGTCTTCGGCCAGGTGCAGGGCGCGATGTCCTGGTTCGTGGACAGCTACGGCCTGCTCGCCGACTGGCGCGCGACGGTGCAGCGTCTCGCCGGCTTCCGGCAGGCCATCGCGATGTCGGAGGCGCGCGCCGACGAGGGGCCGAAGCTCGTCACCGCCACCGGCTCGCATCTCGTGGCGCATGATATCGAGCTGAAGCTGCCCGATGGCCGCGTGCTGGTGGGCGATGCCGACCTGTCCCTGGCGCCGGGCGAGGCGGTGGTGGTCACCGGCGCCTCGGGCAGCGGCAAGTCCACGCTGTTCCGGGCACTGTCGGGCATCTGGCCCTTCGGGCGGGGCCGGGTGGAGGTCCCGGCCGGCGCACGCGTGCTCTTCCTGCCGCAGCGGCCCTATATCCCGCTCGGCACGCTGCGCCATGCGGTCTGCTATCCCATGGCGGAAGGCGAGTTCAGCAAGGAGCAGGTGCTGGACGCGCTGAACAGCGCCGGGCTGGACGGATTCATCCCGCAGATGGACGAGAGCGATGCCTGGGAGCGGCGCCTTTCGGGTGGCGAGCAGCAGCGCCTGGCTTTGGCCCGTGCCTTTCTGCAGAAGCCCGACTGGCTCTTCCTCGATGAGGCGACCGCCAATCTCGATCCGGAATCGGAGGAGGTGCTCTATGCCCGGCTGCGGGAGAAGCTGCCGGGGACCGGCATCGTCTCCATCGCCCATCGCCCGGCAGTGGCGCGCTTCCACGACCGCGGCCTGCGCCTGGGCAACGGCCATCTCGCCCCGGTCGCCACCGCCGGGGCCTGAACATGCGAAGGGCCGGAGGAACGTCCTCCGGCCCTTCGGCGGCTTTCGCCACGCGGGGTGGCGCAGGCCACCCCCGGCGCCGGCGGGATCGCCCCGCCGGCAAGGGGCCTCAGTGATCGCCGTCCTGGTTCTGGTCCGGCGCCGCGTCGCTGTTGAGCATCGTGTAGCGGTCCTCGCCGATCTTCCCCATCAGCGTGAACTGGGCGTGCAGGAAGTCCGCATGGTGCTCCTCGTCGGCGAGGATCTTCACCAGCAGGTCACGCGAGATGAAGTCGCGCACGCTCTCGCAATAGGCGATGCCCTCGCGGAGATCGTTGATCGCCTTCTCCTCGAGCTTCGCATCGCATTCCAGGATTTCCTTCACGGACTGACCGATCAGGACCTGGTTCAGCCGCTGCACGTTCGGCAGTCCGTCAAGGAACAGGATGCGGTGGATGAGGTCATCCGCATGCCGCATCTCCTCGATGGATTCCTTGTACTCGTGCCGGCCGAGCTTGGTGACACCCCAATGGTTCAGCATGCGGGCGTGCAGGAAGTACTGGTTGATCGCCGTCAGCTCGTTGGTGAGCTGCGTGTTCAGGTGCTCGATGACCTTGGGGTCGCCGTAAGCGGACATGGTCTGTCTCCCGTCTCGTCTGAGGCGACGAGAAGACAGAAAGCCCACCAAGCGTCAAGTCATTGATTTTCAACGACTCTGAGAGTGAGAAACAGTTTCAGCGAGTGGCGCGCGCCTGAACCTGTCCCGGCTGTTCCCGCATCATGGCCAGAATCATGCGCGTACAGGTGCCACACTGCGCCTTGCAGCCGCACTTTGAATAGATCTCGCAACAGCGGCTGGCGCCGGATGCGATGGCATCCCTGACCTGCGTGTCGGTGATTCCGTTGCAGAGGCAAACATACATGCGGGATGTCGCGTCCGTGCTTTGACGGAGCCGCTATCGCATCCCTGCCGATTCGATGCAAGTCATTCTTAGTTTCCTTCGCAGTTCGTTCCCGGCGACCTGTGGCCGGAGAGCTCCCTCACCCCCGGCCGCAGGTCGCCAGCACGTCCAGCACGTCCTCGCCGTAACGCTCCAGCTTGCTGGCGCCGACGCCGGGAACGGTGGCCAGTTCGTCCAGGTCCGTGGGCTTCTGCGCCGCGATCTCGCTCAGCGTGCGGTCGCTGAAGATCATGTAGGCGGGCAGCGCCTGGCGCTGGGCCTCGTCCCGCCGCCAGGAGCGCAGCGCCTCGAAGATCGGATCGCCGGAGGCGGCGGGTGCCTCGCGCCGGCGCGGGCCGCCACGGGCGGAGACGCGCGGCAGGGCGGCGTCCTCCCGCAGCATGACCTTCTCCTGCCCCTTCAGGATGGGGCGGGCCGCCTCGGTCGGGCGGTACTCGCCGTGGTTCTCCACCGCCACGTCCAGCGCGCCACGCGCCACGAGCTGGCGGGCGATGCTGCGCCAATGCTGCGGCGAGACGTCGCGGCCCACCCCGAAGGTGGGGAGCTGGTCGTGTCCGAACTGGAGGACCTTCTCCGTCTTCTCGCCACGCAGCACGTCCACCAGATGGCCCAGGCCGAAGCGACTGCCGGTGCGGACCACGGCGGAAAGCAGCTTCTGCGCCGCCACGGTCCCGTCGCGCAGGCTGGGCGGACGCAGGCAGGCGTCGCAATTGCCGCAGTCCTGCTCCAGGTCCTCGCCGAAGCAGCGCAGCAGGATGCGGCGGCGGCAGGTCGGGCTCTCGGCGATGGCGACCATGCGGTTCAGCCGCTCGCGCTCGATGCGCTTCTGCTCGTCCGAGGCCGGGCTGTCCTCCAGCCGATGCCGCGCCCAGACGATGTCCTCCGCCCCGTGCAGCAGCAGGGCGCGGGCCGGCAGCCCGTCGCGCCCGGCGCGGCCGATCTCCTGGTACCAGCTCTCCGGGCTGGCCGGCAGCGCGGCATGGGCGACCCAGCGCACATCGGGCCGGTCGATGCCCATGCCGAAGGCGACGGTCGCCGCCATCACCACCGCGTCGCCGCTGGCGAAGCGCTTGTGCGCGGCGCGCTTGTCGGCGGCCTCCATCCCCGCATGGAAGGAGATGGCGTCGTGCCCGTTCTCGCGCAGCCAGCCGGCGGTCTGCTCGGCGCCCTTGCGGGTGGCGCAATAGACGATGCCGGCGCCCCGCCCGTCCGAGGCCTCCCGCGCGAAGGCCAGGATCTGCCGCCGGGCGCTTTCGCGCGGCGCGGCCTCGATGCGGATGTTGGGGCGGTCGAAGCCGCCGCGGAAGACCGGATCCTCCGTCAGGCTCAGGCGCTCGCGGATATCCTCCACCGTCCGCGCATCGGCGGTGGCGGTGAGCGCGATGCGCGGCACCTCGGGAAAAAGGCGCGCCAGCACGTCGAGGCCGCGGTAGTCGGGACGGAAGTGATGCCCCCACTGGCTGACGCAATGCGCCTCGTCGATGGCGAAGAGGGCGAGCTCGGTGCGGCCCAGCCGCTCCAGCGTCGATTCGAGGTTCAGCCGCTCGGGCGAGACGTAGAGCAGCTTGAGCGCGCCGCGCGACAGGTCGCGGAACAGGTTGCCGCGCTCGCCCTCCTCCATCTCGGAATGCAGCGCGGCGGCCGCCACGCCCGCCTGGCGGAGGGCCGAGACCTGGTCCTCCATCAGCGCGATCAGCGGCGAGACCACCACGCCCAGGCCGGGGCGGCAGAGGGCGGGGACCTGGTAGCACAGGCTCTTGCCGCCACCCGTCGGCATCAGCACCAGACCGGAGCCGCCCGCCACGATGTGGTGGACGATCTCCTCCTGGCGCCCACGGAATTCCTTGTGGCCGAAGACGTCGTTCAGGACCTTGCGGGGGCCGTCGGCCTCCTGCCCGGTCCCTCGGTCGGTCAGGCGGTCACGCAGAAATCCAAGCATCAGTTTCCGATCTTGATCTCCACCCGCCGGCTCTCGACGGGTGCACGCTCGTAGGGGACCGCGCCGAGTGGCAGGACGGTAATGCGCGACGCATCCACCTTGTTCGCACGCAGTTGCGCCGCCACGGCCTCGGCCCGGCGCTGGCTCAGCTCCCGGTTGCCGCCCGGCACGGGGGTCGGCTCGGGATTGGCGAAGCCCAGGACGCTGACCTTGGTTTCAGGATAGCGGTTGGCGATGTCGGCCGCCTCGGCGATCAGGCCCTTGGCCGCATCGTCGAGCGTCGCGTCGTCACGCTCGAAGAAGACGACGCGGGCCTGGGGCGTGCCCATCCTCGGGCTGGCGCAGGCCGCCAGCAGGGGCAGGGCCGCAAGGGAGGCAAGCAGGAAAAACCGGCGCATCGGCGCGCGTCTCCGGGACAATGTGACAGCGCGTGCCATGCGATGCCCCTTCCGCCCCGTCAACGGGCCAGGGCGGCTTCGCGGCCACCGCGCGCATCCGCCTGATTCATTGTGATCAGCCAGCCGCATGGAAGGCCCGCCCGCCGGCCAGGCGCAGCACCCGCGTCGGGCGCTCCACCCCGGTCAGGCGATGCGCGATCAGCAGCACCGTGCGCCCGGCGGCGGCCTCGTCCAGGGTTTCCAGGAAGGCGCGCTCGGCGGTGACGTCGAGGCCGGCGGCGGGCTCGTCCAGGATCAGCACCGGCGCCGGGGAGAGCAGCGCCCGGGCCAGGGCCAGCCGCCGCGCCTGCCCGCCCGAGAAGCGCGCTCCCGCCTCCCCGCAGCGCGTCTCCAGCCCGTCCGGCAAGGCGCGGACCAGATCACCGATCCGGGCGCGGTCGAGCGCCTGCCAGAGCGCGGCCTCCTCCGCTTCCGGCAGGGCGAGGCGGAGATTGGCGGCGATCGTGTCGTCGAAGAGCCGGGCATCCTGGGTCAGGCAGGTGACGCGGCGGCGCAGGTCGTGGGCGGCGAGGCTGGCGATCTCCACACCCCCCAGGGTGATGCTGCCGGATTGCGGCCGGGCGAGGCCCAGCAGCAGCGCCGCCACGGTGGACTTGCCGGCGCCGGAGGGGCCGAGCAGCACCACCCGCGCCCCTTCCGGGATCTCCAGCGAGAAGCCGTCCAGCACCGATTCCCGCCCCGCCTCCCAGCCGAAACGGATGTCGCGCATGCGGATGGCATGGCCCGGCGGCAGCGGCGCCGGCACGGCCGGGTCGGGCGCCGGGACCGGGGCATCGGCGGCCTCCAGCAGGCGGCGCGCGGCGGCCCCGGCCCCCGCCAGGGCGAGGCCGGCGCGCGGCAGCGCGGCGAGGCTCTCGGCGGCGGCGAGGGCGAGGAACAGGGCCGGCACCGCCAGCACCGCCGCCGAGGCTCCGCCCGCGAGACCCCAGGCCAGGGCGCCGAGCAGCGCAGCCTGGGCCAGCAGCGCCCCGGCGGCCCCGCCCAGCGTGCCGATGCGCGAGGCGCGACCCTCGGCCAGGGACTGGGCCACACCCGCCTCGGCCAGGCGCGCCCCGGCCCGGGCCTCGCCATTGTTGGACAGCACGTCCTCCAGCCCCAGCAGCGGCTCCACGGCGCGGGCGCGGAGGGCACCCCGCGCCTCCGCCACCGCGGCGGAACGGCGCGCCGCCAGCGGGGCGAGGATCGGCGGCAGCAGCAGGGCCAGGGCCAGCGGCAGGGCCACCACGGCCATCAGCCCGGGCGAGGCCCAGCCCAGCAGGGCGGCGATGGCCAGCACCGTGGCCGTGGCCGCCGCCATCGGCGCCAGGGCACGGAGGTAGAGTCCGTCCAGCGCCTCCACATCGGAAACCAGCCGGCCCAGCAGGTCGCCGGCGCGGTGCAGCCCGATCCCTGTTGGAAGGCGCTCCGCCAGCCGGCGGAAGAACCAGACGCGGGTATCGGCCAGGGCGCGGAAGGTGGCGGCATGGGTGGTCATCCGCTCCAGCCAGCGCAGCACGGGGCGCAGCAGGATCAGTGGCCGCAGCAGCAGCAGCGCGCCCGCGGCGGCGGCCATGGCGCCGTGCCGCAGCCCCTGCGACACGCCGTGCCCGGCCAGGGACAGCAGGGCGACGCCGGACAGGGCGGCGAGGCAGGCGACCAGCGCGCCCAGCGCCAGCGCGGTCCGGTGCGCCCGCCACAGGCCCAGGATGCGGGCGAGGTCACGCCACATGGTCGGCCTCCCTGCCCCGGCGCGCCTGGCCGGTCACATGCCCTTCCTCCAGGGTCAGGACCCGGGCCGGGAAGCGCTGGCGCAGCAGGGAGGAATGGCTGGCGATCACCGCCGTCCGCCCGGCGCAGAGGCGTCGCAGCCCGTCCAGCACCTCGGCCTCGGTGCCGGGATCCAGGTGCGCGGTCGGCTCGTCCAGCAGCACCAGCGGCCGGTCGCGCAGGAAGGCCCGGGCCAGAGCCACGCGCTGCGCCTGCCCGCCGGAAATCCCCCAGCCCCCCTCGCCCACCAGCGTGTCGAGGCCCTGGGGCAGGCCCGCGGCGAAATCCGTCACCCGCGCCTCGCGCGCCGCCGCCTCCACCGCCGCGTCGTCGGCCTCCGGCCGGGCGAGGCGGATGTTCTCACGGATCGTGTCGCGGAACAGATGCGGGCGCTGCGGGACATAGGCGGACAGGCGGCGCAGTTCCTCCGGCCGCAGCGCCAGGGCGTCGCGCCCGTTCAGCGCGATGCGGCCGGAATCGGGCCGGCGGAAGCCCAGCAGCAGGCGCAGCACGGAAGACTTCCCGGCGCCGGAAGGCCCGGACAGCACCAGCGTCTCGCCCGGCATCACGCGGAAGGTCACGCCGTCCAGCGCCGGGGGACGGGCGGGGTCATAGCGCAGCGAGACATTCTCGAAGGTCAGCACCACCGAGGGCGGCACTTCCTCCAGCAGCAGTCCCTCCCGTTCCGGTGCATCGAGGAGCGGCGCCAGCTCGGCGGCGGCGCCGGCGGCGGACATGCGCTCGTGATAGGCAGCGGAGAAGGCGCGCAGCGGCGCGAAGAAGGCAGGCACCAGCAGCAGCACGAAAAGCGCCGAGACCGGCGAGGGATGCCCCCCCGTCACCAGCGCGGCATGGCGCCAGGCGAGGCAGCCCAGCACCGCCGCGGCGATCAGCTCCAGCCCGGCGGAACCCAGGAAGGCCACGCGCAGCACCCGCATCGTGCGCTGCCGCAGCTCGTCGGCGGCGCGTCCCAGCGCCTTCGCCTCGTCCTCCTGGCGATTGAACAGGACCAGGGTCGGCAGGCCCCGCACGCGGTCCAGGAAGCGCCCGGAAAGGCGCTGCAGGGCGTCGAACTGCCGGCGGCTCTGGATCGCGGCGCCGATGCCGGTCAGGGCCATGGAGACGGGCACCAGCAGCCCGCCGGCGGCCAGGATCAGACCGCCCACCGGGTCCGTCAGCCCCGCCGCCAGGGCGATGGCAGCCGGCACCAGGAGGGCCAGCATGGCGGCGGGGAGCCAGCGGGCGAAATAGCCGTCCAGCGCCTCGACCCGGTCCACCACGAGCGCCGCACGCTCGCCCGCCGGGCGCTCGTCGGACGGGCCGAGCTCCAGGAGGCGGGCCAGGGCCTGCTGCCGCAGCCGGGCACGGGCGGCGGCCCCGGCGGCGTGCTGGGCCCGTTCCTGCGCCATGCCCAGTCCGGTCTGCAGCAGCAGCAGGACGGCGGCGGCGGCGAAGGCCGTCCAGCCCGATCCCCCCCCTGGGCCGGGCACGGCCTCCGGGAAGCCGAGCAGGGCGGCGAGCAGCGTGGCGATGAACCAGGCCTGGGCGATGCCGCAGACGGCCGCGGCGAGGCCGAGGCCGGTGGAGCGGAGGAGGCGCGGACGATCCTCGCGCGCGACCCGGGACAGGAGCCGACGGGCCGCCGCGTCATCCGACTTGGAGGACGACATGGCGGCACCCTCTAGACCACTCCGCTTCCGCATGCACCCTTTCCTCCGTTCTTCCTTGGTCTCGCGAGGGTCTCGCATGCTGCGCCAGCATGGCCGCCACGACTACCACCCCTGGCCGGAACGACCGCGCTGGGCCTGGCCCAATGGCGGGCACCTCGCGGTCTATCTCGGCGTGAACCTGGAGCACTTCGCCTTCGGCGAGGGCCTGGGCGCGGAGCTGGCGCCCGGCGGGCCGCAGCCGGACGTGCTGAACCATGCCTGGCGCGACTACGGCAACCGGGTAGGTGCCTGGAGGCTGCTGGAGCTGCTGGACGAGCTGGGCGCGCCCTGCACCGTCCTGGCCAACAGCGCCATGTACAGCCACGCGCCACAGCTCATGGCGGCGCACCGGGCGCGGGGCGACGAGATCGCCGGGCATGGACGGACCAACAGCGAGCGGCAGAGCGTGCTGTCGGAAGAGGCCGAGCGGGCGCTGATCGCCGAGGCGACGGCGGTGCTGGCCCACCACGAGGGCCGGGTACCGCGGGGCTGGCTCTCGCCCTGGATCGCCGAGAGCGTGGCGACCCCGGACCTGCTGGCCGAGGCAGGCTATCGCTACACGCTGAACTGGTGCAGCGACGACCAGCCCGTCTGGCACCGCACCCGTTCCGGCCCGATCCTCGCCATCCCCTATCCGCAGGAGGTCAACGACATCCCCGCCATCGTGGCGCGCAAGGACGGGGCTGAGCAGTTCGCGGCGATGATCGTGGCGGATTTCGACGAGCGGCTGCGGCAGGTGCGGGACGGAAGGGCGCAGGTGATGGGGATCGCGCTGCATCCCTATATTGTCGGGCAGCCCTATCGGCTGGCGGCGCTGCGCCGGGCCCTGTCGCATGTGCTGTCCCCCCACCCCGAGGTCTGGCTCTGTACCGCAGGGGCGATCCACGACCATGTCGCCGCGCTGCCGGCCGGATCCTGCCCGGGCGGATAGGGCGTTTCGTCCGGCTGCGGCCCCACGCGTCCGGACGATGTCCGTTTCATGAAGAGTGCCGGTTTGAAGCGGCGCCCCAGGGCCGTTTGCGGAAGGGGTGGCCGAATCGCGGGGGCATGCTGCCGGGTCCGGTGAATCCATGATGGCTGCCAGGGGCATGGCAGGGATTGGACAGACCAATTCCGCGCGACGGGGAAGGATGCCGCACGCACGAGTTACCTTATGTGTTACAATCCCATCAACTGGATGAGCAGTCCGGCGTTTGCACCGCAACAAAGCGTAGCATTTTGCCACGTTTCGCTTCGGGTTCAGCAGTATGGCAACCTGTGATGCGTTTTTCTCGCAAATCTCTTAATATAGACATTCCCGGTACGCACTCTCACGGGCTGGGATCACCGCCTTGTCGCTCCACGTCCAGTTCCGCATCGTCAGCACTTGGAGCCAGGGTTTCCAGGCCGAGATCGTCATCACCAATGGCGGGCAGGTCCCGATGCTGCGCTGGGTGCTCTGCCTGACTCCCGGCTGGCAGATCCTGGAGATCTGGAACGCCCGCTATGACGGCCAGGGCGCCCAGGGCGACTCCGTCTGCCTGCATCCCGAGGGATCGGAACCGCTGCATCCGGGCCAGAGCTCGACGATCGGGCTGATCGCCAGCGGCGCGCCCCTGATCCCCTGCATCAAGTCCTGCTGGGACGGCGGCGGCCCGCCGCTTCTCCAGCCATTGCCCGACTGCCGATGTTGAGTGCGGTGCTGACAGACGGCTCCGCCTTCATCGCCAGCAGAGCAGGAAGTCCAGAAAGCTGAGGACGTAGCCCAGCATCAGGAAGAGAAAGCCCAGGATCACCAGGAACAGGCCGATCACGTATTTCATCGTGGCGAGGCCATAATCCACCAGCGTCCAGCCGAACCGCACCACGGCGCGCCCTCCATAGCAGGTGGGGGACGGCGCCGCCCGGTCCTGATCCACCGCCAGGAGCTGGGACATGGCACAGGATGGGGGGGCGAGGCCGGCGCCGCTGACCGCCTGTGGAGAGGCGACCAGGAAGGCCAGAAGAAGGAGGGGCCGCAGAAGCCTCCGCGCGGAACCGTCGAGGATCGTGGCGAACATCACGGGCGAAGCTGCGGCAGGGCACCGTGCCGGTCCAGCCCGGTCCACGCAACCCTGCCGCCGGCCCGCGCCGTGGCACCATCGGCCAGCGCCGCTGTCGCCATGCCCCCCCAACCAGGTCAGGGCAGGCGGTGGATCGGCACCGGCTCGGTCCGCAGCCAACTGGGCCAGCCGACGATCCTCTCGATGCCCACGAGCAGAAAGGACAGGAGCAGCGCCGCCAGGATCACCACGGCCTTCCGGCGCCCAGGCGGATGGCGCCACCACTGCGCCATCTGGATCAGCAGGCGTGTCAGAGGGTCCATGCCACCCCGGCGTGCTTGGCCAGCGCCCTCATCAGCCGGTCGCGCGTGGTCTTTGCCTGGAGCAGGATTCCGGTCCGGCCTGCACCTCACCCTGCCAGCGATAGGTGTTTTCGGCCGGCGTGACCTGCACGCAGGCCGCCAGCCGCGCCGCAACCAGGGCCCTGGCGATCTCCCCCGCCCTGGCGCCGCTGCACACCGCCGAGGACAGCACGACAAAGCCTTCCTGCACCCTCATCCCGGGTTTCTTTCCGCTGTGAGCCAGCCCTCGTCTGCGATCCGGACGGGTCCGCGCGGCCTGCCGGGCCTTCGCGGCTCTGGCATTGGGAGGCGGAGAATGCAAGAAGCCCTCCACCATGTTCCCGTCCCTTCCCCGTGCCCGGGGCCCCGCGCGGTCATGCCGGCGCCGTGCCCCATGGATGACCCAGTGGCCGATGCTGGCGTTGCTCACGGCAACGCCGCTCGCGGCCGCGCCCAATCTGCGGGGACCGGATGACCTGCGCGGCAAGGAGGTCTGGGCCATGGACGAGACGCGGATCGGCACGGTGAACGGCGTCACCGGCGTTCCGCCTTCGGCCGTGGTGAGGATCCTGCCCAGTCCGGCCCTGGGGATCGGGACGGCACCCTTTTCCGTGCCGGCCAGCCTGCTGCGGGATGCGCCGGAAGAGCGCCTGGTGCTGGACATGACGCCTTGGGAGTTCGAGGCCTCGGTGGTCAAGGCCCAGGTCGAGGCCCGGGTGAAACCGGTGGGCAAGCCCCCGGCACCGCCGCGGTGACGGCCCGTTTCCGGAAGCGGACCGCGCGCCTCCGGTGAGAGGCGCGGCCGCGCCGCCGCCGGGGATGCGCTTCTTCCGTCAGCGGCCGGGCCTCCCCATCGGCGCGGCTTCGGCACGACCCGCGAGGCCGGGGGTGGAGAGCGCGACGATCGCCACGGGCGCCGTGCCGGTTTCCGGCATGCCCAACCTGGCCGCGACGCCCGGGCTGACATCGAGGATGCGGCCGCCGCGATGCGGTCCCCGGTCGCGCACGCTGACGACGGCCGAACGGCCGTTGCGCAGGTTCGTCACGCGAGCCTGCGTGCCCAGCGGCAGGGTCCGGCTAGCCACCGTGTCGGACCCTGGGTCGAAACGGCCGCCATCGGCCATGGGCCTCCCGGCGAGGCGCCGGGAATAGACCGAAGCATGGCCACGCTGCTCCTGCGTGGCCTGCCGCTGCGCCCCGTGACGTGGCGCGGGATGCCGCCCGGCCACGGGACGCGGGCGATGCTGCGTCCCCTGGCCGGTATGGTGACCGGTATGGTGGCCGGTATGGTGGATGGTGTGATGACTGGCATGAGGGCGATGCGGGGCGGCATGCGGCTTGGCGGTAGCGGCGGCCGTCGTCCCGCCCGTCATGGCACAGGCCACCATCGCGATCCCCAGGATCACTTTCTTCCATTCGGTCAAGCGTGACCCCCCTTGCCTGTTGCGGATCCCCATCCGTGGCAGAAAGCCCAGTTCGTGGCCCGGGGTTGCTGCCGCAAGGGCTCGGAGCCGTGCCTGGCCTCCGCCGCAGCCTTGCTTCCACAGTGGGCTTGTCCCGACCGGATGGGACGTTGGGAGGATGCCTGGGCACTTCCGGCACGCGCATCCACCCCGGATGGAGACTCCCGGATGGCGCCGTGCCGCAGCAGCCTGCCTTATCCCCGATGCCGGCCGAGCACGCGTGCGGCCACCATCAGGACGATACCCAGCCCGATGACGATGGCCGTGGCCGGCGAGGTCCGCACGGTTTCCAGGATCGCACCGGGCACCCAGGCCAGGGAATCCAGGACCCGGCGCGGTACCCAGAGCAGGGTTTCCCAGCCCATCGCATAGGCCGCGATCCCAAGCGCCACGAGGAAGGTTCCGAGGGACCAGAGCTTTGCCGACATGCGTTCCTTGATCGTTTCTGAGGTGGCCACCCCGGTCCGCCCCAACGGTCGGCGTGGAAGCCGTCATGGAGCGAGGGGGCACGCTCCTTCACGGCGCGGTGAGCAGCAGGTGTTTCCGCTTGTCACCGGCGCCCCACCCACGGCCACCATGGCTTCAACCGGTGGATAAGAGCCGGCGGGCGGTGGAGGCAACGATGACGGTGAAGACCATCCTGCGCAACAAGGGCTCCGAGGTGATCAGCGTGCGGCCGCAACTGCCATTGGTGGAGGTGGCGCGCATCCTCGTGCAGCACCGGCTTGGTGCCGTGCTCGTGCGGGAGGCGGAGGAAGCGGCGGGACCTGTTCTCGGCATCCTGTCCGAGCGTGACATCGTGCGGGCGCTGGCCGGTGATGCGGGCTCGGTCGATGGGCTGGTGGCCGCCGACGTGATGACGCGCGTGGTGCACACGGTGGCGCCGGAAACGCCGATCACCAAGGCCCTGGAGATGATCACGGACCGCCGGGTGCGGCACCTGCCGGTCTATGAGGGCGAGACCCTCTGCGGCATCGTCTCGATCGGGGATCTGGTGAAGGCCCGCATCGAGCAGGCGGTGGGCGAGGCGGAGGCCCTGCGGGACTATGTGACAGCCGGGTAGCCGGAGCGGTTCCGCGGCAGAGCGCGGCGGCCGGTTCGGAGGTTGGCATCGGCGGCTGAAGAGTCGCCGGTTCAACCGGCATCCTTGGCGACACCCTGCCGCCTGAGGATGAAAGCGGCCGGCACAGTGCAGAACGGGCGCAACTCGTCTTGCTGCCGGCGAGGCACGCATCGGTGCGGCGCGGAAGGCCGCGCAGGATCGCGACGAAGGAACCCGAAGCAGGCGCCGTTCCGGAAGGAAACGATGCCAGCCTTCTGTCCCATGCGGAAATCGGCATCTTCCGCAACCAGGCGATGAACACCAGGCGCGCCAACGGCCAGGGTTGCCCCACAGGGACATGACAGTCCGTCCTCGGCTGCACGCTGGAAGGCCAGTCCCGCGTGCCCTTCCGCTCTCGGTATGCTACCTCCCTGATCCCCCGGTCCAGCTCGCTGAAGCCGGGCGGCACAACTCATGGAATTCCAAAGTGCCGATAGCAGCACCTCGACCGCAGCCTCCCTTGCTCAACAAGCCTCAGCTGGCACGTATCCGCGCCTATCAGACACCATCCGATGCCATGGCTGCCTGGCAGGTCTTCTCCACGTTCGGGCTCTACCTTTTCACGATCACAGCAATGTATGCCGCCACCGACATCTCGGTGTGGCTCACACTGGCTCTCTCCATTCCGGCCGCCGGCCTGATCGTGCGCATCTTCATGCTGCAGCATGATTGCGGCCATAATGCACTGTTTCGATCCGCCCGGTTCAACTGGTTCGCCGGCGGCGCCTGCAGCCTGGTGACGCTGACACCTTTCGCGTACTGGCGGCGCCTCCATGCCCGCCATCACGGCATGTGGAACAACCTCGACAAGCGCGGCATCCCGGCGGACTTCTATTCGGACTGCCTGACCCTTGCCGAATATCGGGCTCTTGGCCCAGCGCGGCGCTGGCTCTACCGCACCACACACCACCCGTTGCTGATCCACATGGTTCTGCCATCCGTGATCTTCATGGTGCTCTACCGCCTGCCTTTTGACACGCCACGGTCCTGCCGGCGGGAACACCTCAGCGTCTACCTGCTGAACTTCTCGCTGGTGGCTGTCTTCACCACCCTCGTCCTTGCCTTCGAGCTCTCGGACGTGCTCCTGGTACACCTGCCCAGCATTGCCCTGGCCGCCACAATCGGGATCTGGCTGTTCTCGGTGCAACACCGGTTCGAAGAGGCACAGTGAACGCGGCAGCAGGACTGGAACCTGCCCCAGGCTGCCCTACACGGCACCTCCTACCTCAAGCTGCCGCGGGTGCTGCAATGGTTCAGCGGCAATATCGGCTTTCACCATATGCACCACCTGCGTCCCGGCATTCCCAATTACCGGCTACAGGCTAGTCATGAAGAGTGCCCGGACATTTCCGGCGCCGCCACGGTGCTCACGTTGCGTGACGCTCTCAGAGCCCCCAGTTTCGTGCTTTGGGACGAGGATCTGGAGCAGATGGTGCCTTTCCCATCCCGGTAAGGCTTCTCGCCTGCCGTGGCGCCAGGGAAGTCGGCTGTTTTTCCTGCGGGAGAGTTTCTCAGCTCTCCCGGCTGCACATGATGCCAAGCGCTCATCAACGACCTGGGCCGGGGCACAGGTCATTTCCCGTGTGGGGAGTGTTGTGGATGAAATCCCTGCCCTGAAACCGTGGAAAATCCAGGGTTATGGCGTCCCGTACGGGAGTGTGACCGGCGTTCTGGGGTGTTCGTGGCTGTCCAGAACATCCCTTTCAAAACAGTCCATTATTCCGTGATCTGTTCTCGCTTGTCCGCCAACGTTCGCCCGTGTTGATGTCTCATTGTGGGGGTGATTGTGGGGGTGGCGGAGTTGTGCTCCCGCTTGCTCCCGCCCCACTGGAGACATCGAATGCCCAAGCTGACCGAGCGCGGAGTGGCCTCCGCCAAGCCCCGGGAGAAGGTCTATCGCCTCTCCGACGGGGACGGCCTGCTGCTGGAGGTCCGGCCTGGCGGCGGGCGGGCTTGGCTGTTCCGCTTCATGATGGGGGGCCGGCGCCGGGACATGGGGCTAGGGGCCTATCCCGAGGTCGGATTGGCCAAGGCCCGGCAGAAGGCACGCGAAGCTGCACAGCAGGCGGAGCATGGACAGGATCCGATCGCTGCCCGGAATGCCGAGGAGCGAGCCGCTGCGGCGCGGCGTGCTGCCGAGGAGGAACGAGACGGTCGATCCTTCAAGGCGGTGGCAGAGCGCCTGGTGGCGGCGCAGTCTGCTGGCTGGACCAGCGGCAAGACCCTGGCGAGCTGGCGCCTCACCCTGGATCGGCATGCCTATCCGGTGCTTGCGGCCGTCCCCGTATCGGATGTGACCCGGGAGCACATCCTGGAAGCCCTCACCCCTGCCTGGACCTCCCAGCCCGCCACGGCGCGCAAGCTGCAGCGTCGGATTGCCGCGGTGCTGGACTATGCCGCTGCCCTGGGCTGGCGATCGACCGACAATCCCGCCACCGGCCGGGTGCTGCGACTGACCAAGGCCCTCCCGAAGCAGCCGCCCGAGCAGAAGCAGCCCTCCCTGCCCTGGCAGCAGGTGCCGGCCTTCCTCTCGGAGTTGGCTGGGATGGAGGGAGTGGCGGCCCTGGCCCTGCGCTTCGGTGTGCTGACCGCGGTCCGCTCGGCTGAGGTCCGGAATGCCGTCTGGTCGGAGATGGACTTCGCCAACCGGATCTGGACCATTCCGGCGCAGCGGATGAAGGGCGGCCGGGCCCGCGCGCTTCCGCCGCACCGGGTTCCGCTGTCCGATGCCATGCTGGAGGTGCTGGCCAAGGTGGCGGTGGCACAAACAGGGAAGCCGATCTCACTTGGCGAACTGGCAGCCCAGCCCAGCCTCAAGGGCCGCGCCTATGTCTTCCCCTCCCCTTCCGGCAAGCCCTTCAGTGACGCGGCGCTCGGGGCCTGCATCCGGCGGCTGAACGAGGCTCGGGAGAAGGATGCTCCCCTGCCCTGGAAGGATGTGGATGGGCGCGGCGTGGTGCCGCACGGCTTCCGCCGGTCCTTCCGGTCCTGGGTGGATGACACCCGCCCTGCTGCCGGCGAGGCCGCAGAGAAGGCCCTGGCTCATGAAGAGCGGGACGCGGTCCGCGCCGCCTACCGGGGATCCGACATGCTGGAGCAGCGCCGGCCGCTGATGGAGGACTGGGGGCAGTTCTGCGGTAAGCGCGGCGTGACCACCCTTCTTGATCTGGTCCACTGAGCCCGCGAGGTAGGTCGTCGCGGAGGTGTGGCGATGGCGCGATGGGTAGCGAGC
>NZ_KK211413.1:18221-33184 GCF_000622225.1 Roseomonas mucosa ATCC BAA-692
ACCCTTCCTCGGCCCCCGCTCACTCTCTCACATCACCCAGATGTCGCCCTGTCCCCAGGTCCACCAGCAGCCAACCCGCCGCAAACCAACACTCCCCGCTCCGCCAGGACGCCAGCCACGCATCCCTCCCCAGCACCTCGGCACCCAGGCACAACAGCCCAGACGCCTCCGCCCCAGTTCAAGCACGCACCAGCCCCCAGCCTCTCAAGGCCCGCCAGTCCACCGCCAGATCAGCCACGGTCCCACTCAAGTCATCCAGCAACCTCGTGCCAAATCACTCAAGCAAAACATCCAGGCTTCCTACAGTAAAACCCCTATTCACACCTTCAAGGAACAATTCCCGCCTCACAGCGCCGTCAATCCACCCAGATCGCCCTCCCTCCCGGAAAAGCCATCCAGCACAAATCAACAACACCCCTCAGGGGATCACAGCCCAGCGCCCCGTCAGCCCCTCAGGACCAACCGCGCCGTCCGTGGGCCGCCTTATATGGGGGGCAGCAAAACTGGTAAACCCCCCTCAGGCGATTTTTTCATCCCATCGTCACACGGCACCTCGGCGCCGGTCGCCCGGGGAGAAAATCTCCCCGGGCAGCCCCGTCACGCCGCGGAACGCTGCGCCTCGGCCGCGGGCCGGTCGGTGATCTCCAGCCCATCCGGGCCGGCCGTGACCTCGACCCGGCTGCCATCCAGCACCGTGCCCTCCAGCAACATGCCGGCCAGCCGGTCCTGCAGGTTCCGCTGGATGACCCGCCGCAGCGGCCGCGCCCCATAGACCGGGTCGTAGCCCGCCTCGGCCAGCCATTCCCGCGCCTTCTCGTCCAGCTCCAGCGCGATCTTGCGATCCGCCAGCAGGCTCCGCAGCCGGCCGAGCTGAATATCGACGATCGAGGCCATGTCCTTCCGCGCCAGGCGGCGGAACAGCACGATCTCGTCCAGCCGGTTCAAGAATTCCGGCCGGAACCGGCTCCGCACCACGTTCATCACCTGCCCGCGTACCAGGTCCACGTCCTCGTCGTCCGGCTGGGCGGCCAGGATCTCGGAACCCAGGTTGCTGGTCAGCACGATCAGCGTGTTGCGGAAATCGACCGTCCGCCCCTGCCCGTCCGTCAGCCGTCCGTCATCGAGCACCTGCAGCAGGATGTTGAAGACGTCGTCATGCGCCTTCTCCACCTCGTCGAACAGGATGACCTGATAGGGACGCCGCCGCACCGCCTCGGTGAGCGCGCCGCCTTCCTCATAGCCGACATAGCCCGGAGGGGCGCCGATCAGCCGGGCGACCGCGTGCTTCTCCATGTATTCCGACATGTCGATGCGCAGCAGTGCCTTGTCGTCGTCGAACAGGAAGCTCGCCAGCGCCTTGGTCAGCTCGGTCTTGCCCACACCGGTCGGGCCCAGGAACAGGAAGCTGCCGATCGGCCGGTTCGGGTCCTGCAGCCCGGCGCGGGCACGCCGCACCGCCTTGGACACCGCCTCCAGCGCCTCCTCCTGGCCGACCACCCGCTTGCGCAGCGCGTCCTCCATGCGGAGCAGCTTGGCCCGCTCTCCCTCCAGCATCCGGTCCACCGGAATACCGGTCCAGCGGCTCACCACCTGGGCGATGCTTTCCTCGGTCACGGCCTCGTTCACCAGCTGGCCGCCATCGCCCGCCTGGGCGATCTGCGCCTCCAGCTTGGGGATCACGCCGTACATCAGCTCGCCGGCCCGGCCATAGTCGCCCTTGCGTTGCGCCAGCTCCACCTCGGTCCGGGCGCGGTCCAGCTCCTCCTTGGCCTTCTGGGCACTGTTGAGCTTGTCCTTTTCCTCCTGCCAGCGCTGGGTCAGCGTGTTGGAACGCTCCTCCAGATCGGCGATTTCGCGCTCCAGCCGATCCAGCCGGTCGCGGGAGGCCGTGTCGGTCTCACGCCGCAGCGCCTCGCGCTCGATACGGAGCTGCATCAACCGGCGGTCGAGTTCGTCCAGCTCCTCCGGCTTGCTGTCCACCTGCATCCGCAAACGGGAGGCCGCCTCGTCCACCAGGTCGATCGCCTTGTCCGGCAGGAAGCGGTCGGTGATGTAGCGGTTCGAGAGCGTCGCCGCCGCCACCAGGGCCGAGTCCGCAATGCGGACGCCGTGGTGCAGCTCGTACTTCTCCCGGATGCCGCGCAGGATGGAGATCGTGTCCTCCACGCTCGGCTCGCCTACGAAGACCGGCTGGAAGCGGCGGGCCAGGGCCGCGTCCTTTTCCACGTACTTCCGGTACTCATCCAGCGTGGTCGCGCCGATGCAGTGCAGCTCGCCGCGCGCCAGGGCAGGCTTCAGCAGGTTGGCCGCGTCCATCGCGCCATCCGCCTTGCCCGCGCCCATCAGCGTGTGCATCTCGTCGATGAAGAGGATGACCTCGCCCGCCGCGGCCTCGATCTCCGAGAGCACGGCCTTCAGCCGCTCCTCGAACTCGCCGCGATACTTGGCACCGGCCACCAGCGAACCCAGGTCGAGCGCCAGCACCTGCTTGTTCTTCAGCGCCTCCGGCACGTCGCCGTTGACGATGCGCAGCGCCAGTCCCTCGACGATCGCCGTCTTGCCGACGCCCGGCTCGCCGATCAGCACCGGATTGTTCTTTGTCCGCCGCGCCAGCACCTGGATCGAGCGGCGGATCTCCTCGTCGCGCCCGATCACCGGGTCGAGCTTGCCTTCCCGCGCGGCGGCGGTCAGGTCGCGCGCGTACTTTTTCAGCGCGTCGAAATTCTGCTCGGCGCTCGGGCTGTCCACGGTGCGGCCCTTGCGGACCTGCGTCACCGCGGCCTCCAGCGCCTTGACCGTCACGCCTGCCTGCTTCAGCGCCCGCCCGGCGGCGGTGTCGCTGCCGGCCAGGGCGACCAGCAGCCGGTCCTGCGCCACATAGGCGTCGCCCGCCTTGGTTGCCTGCTGCTGCGCGGCGTCCAGCACCCGCATCAGCTCCGGCGTCACCTGCGGCTGGCCGGCGCCGCTGCCCTTCACCACGGGCAGGCGCGCCACCTCGGCATCCACCTCCCGCTTGGCGGCAACGGGATCGGCGCCGGCGGCACGGATCAGCCCGGCAGCCGCGCCTTCCTCGTCGTCCAGCAGTGCCTTGAGCAGGTGCTGCGGGGTGATCTGCTGGTGGAACTCGCGGATCGCGATGGTCTGCGCGGCCTGCAGGAAGCCGCGGGCGCGTTCGGTAAGCTTCTCGATATCCATCTGTTATGGCCCCTCCTTTGAGGCGACCGGCACCCCCATCCCTATCAGGCAATGGGGGCGCCGCTGCTGCCTCCGATGTGGTAACGCTCGAAGAGGGAGTTCAAGAGGTTAGCCGTCATGCGCATCGAACATCTCTATCGCTACCCGGTCAAAGGGCTGAGCGCCGAGAGCCTGGAGGAGATCATGCTCGCGGAGGGCGAGGTCATCCCGCATGATCGCCGCTTCGCCCTGGCGCAGGGGGACGCGCCCTTCGACGAATCGGCGCCGCGCTTCCTGCCCAAGCAGAACTTCGCCTGCCTGATGGCCAATGCCCGGGTGGCCCTGCTGCACAGCGCCTTCGATTCCCGCCCCGGCTTCCTCGTGATCCGTGGTCCTCAGGGCGGGGCGGCAGGCGAGGGCCGACTCGCCGCCTCGACGCACAGCGCGGAAGGCCGCGCCGCCATTGCCGATTTCATCACCCGGTTCCTGGGCACGGAGGCGCGCGGCCAGCTCCGGTTCGTCGAGGCGCCGGGCCACGCCTTCACCGACCAGAAGCGCAAGGGCATCTCCCTGATCAACCTCGCCAGCCTGCGGGCGCTGGAACAGGCAATCGGCCGGCAGCTCGACCCGCTGCGTTTCCGCGCCAACATCTATTTCTCCGGCCTGCCCGCCTGGGCCGAGTTCGGCTGGCTGGGGCAGGAGGTCCTGCTCGGCGGCGCACGGCTGGAGATCTTCAAGCGCACGGTGCGCTGCCCGGCGACCCAGGTGGACCTGGAGACCGGCGAGCGGGACTGCGACGTGCCGCGCCTGCTGCGGGAACATTTCGGCCATGCGGATCTGGGCGTGCATGCCGCCGTGCTGGAAGGTGGCCGGGTGGCCGCGGGCGATTCCCTGGAGCCGGTCTGAACCGCCCTCCCCTCGCCGCGCCGCGAACCCATGGGGATCAAGGGGATGGGCCGCGGTGCCGGTTCCGGTCGGCTGCCCCGTCCCGGGACCTGGCCTCGCCTGGCGGGAAAACCGGCCTCCCGTGGCGCCCGGCCGGCGCGCCCCGGAACCGATCCGCTTCCCGATCCGTTCCCGGGCCGCCACGAAAACGCCGCAATGCGGCCCTGATGGCGTCCAGAGACGAGGTGCAACTGCGTCCTGTTGCACGGCACCATCGTGCAGGACGAAACCCGGCGGACGGTTCTTCGCTTATGCGAAATGACCGCCCGGAGTCTGAGGCCAGCCCGGCCCGTGGCGGCTTCCGAACCTCGCCAGCGGCCCTGTCCTGTACCGGTCCGTAACGAGGAGAGACTTCGAGAATGCGTATCGCCCAGGTGGCCCCGCTGGCCGAGGCCGTGCCCCCCAAGCTGTACGGGGGAACCGAGCGTATCGTCTCCTACCTGACGGAAGAACTGGTCGCGATGGGGCACGAGGTGACCCTCTTCGCCTCCGGCGACAGCATCACCAGCGCCAATCTGGAAGCGGTCGTGCCGGTGGCCCTGCGCCTGGACCCGGAGTCGCGGGACCCGGTCTCGCCGCATGTGCTGGCGGTGACGCGCGTGGTGGACATGCTCGACCAGTTCGACATCGTGCATTTCCACATCGACCATTTCCAGCTCCCCGTGATGCGGGAGCGGGACACGCCCTATGTCACCACCTTCCACGGCCGGCTCGACCTCAAGGAGTTGCAGCCGCTGATGGACGCCTATCCCCGCGCGCCCTTCATCTCGATCTCCGATTCGCAGCGCCGCCCGCTGAAGAACGTGAACTGGGCCGGCACCATCCTGCACGGCCTGCCGAAGGACCTGCTGCCGATGGGCCAGGGCGAAGGCGGCTATCTCGCCTTCCTCGGCCGCATCTCGCCGGAGAAGGGTCCGGACGCCGCGATCCGGATCGCGCGTGCCGCCGGCATCCCGCTGAAGATCGCCGCCAAGGTGGACCGCGCCGACAGGGACTATTTCGACGAGGTTATCCGTCCGATGCTGGACGGCCCGGGCGTCGAGTTCATCGGCGAGATCAACGAGCAGGAGAAGGCCGCCTTCCTCGGCAAGGCCCGCGCCCTGCTGATGCCGATCTGCTGGCCCGAGCCCTTCGGCCTGGTGATGATCGAGGCGATGTCCTGCGGCACCCCGGTGATCGCCTTCAGCCACGGCTCCGTGCCGGAGGTGATCGATCCCGGCCGTTCCGGCTTCATCGTCCATGACGAGGTGAACGCCGTGGCCGCCGTGAAGCGCCTGGGCGAACTGAGCCGCCACAAGGTCCGCGCCTGCTTCGAGGAGCGCTTCACCGCCCGGCGCATGGCGGAGGACCATCTTGCCCTCTATCACGGCATGATCGCCCAGCAGCGCCCGGCGGTGCTCCGGGCCGTCTGATACGCTTGCGGATCGGCGCATGTCCCCCTGGACAGGCGCCGGCCGCTTCCGGGAAACTCCGCCCCGCAAGCGGAAGTTGAGGCAGTCCGGTGGGGTCGGACTGCCTTTTCCGTTCCTCCACGGTGTTTCCGCGGCCTCCGGGCCGAGGAAACTCGGGCTGCGTCCCGTGCGGCGTCCCTCTGCCGGGGCGTGGCCGGGCCTGGCTCCGGAACGGCGCTTCCGCAGACAGCAACAGGGGCAGAGACAGCATGAACGACTCGCCGGCGCCATCCGTCGTCAACACGGAAGGGGAATGGGCGATCGCCGCCACCGCCGCCACGGCCCTGAGCCTCTACCGGCCTCGGACGCTCAAATGCGGCGACACCTTCCTGGTTCTGGACCACTACGGCGATGCCCAGGCGATCGGGAACACGGCGGAGGGCCTGTTCCACGACGATGCCCGCCACCTGTCGCGCATGTCGTTGCGCCTGGGCGGCATCCGGCCGCTGCTGCTCTCCTCGGCGGTGAGCCAGGACAACGCGCTGCTCTCCATCAACATGACCAATCCCGACCTGCACCTGACCGACGGGACGGTGCTGAAGCGGGACACGCTACATCTGCAACGGAAGATGGTCCTGGGCCCGGGCGTGGTGCAGGAACGGCTTTATGTCGAGAATTTCGGCGACAAGCCGCTGAGCTTCGAGATCTCGCTCACCCATTCCGCTGATTTCGCCGACATCTTCGAGGTGCGCGGCATGAAGCGCGCCCGGCGGGGCGAAAGGCATCCTGTGGCGAAGACCGGAGCCGGGATACGCCTGGGCTATACCGGGCTGGACGGCGTCACCCGCCAGACCGAACTGACCTTCGAGCCCCGGCCGGCCCGCCACCAGGGCCGCGAGAGCATCTGGCTACTCGCTCTGGAGCCCGGCGAGTCCTGGCATCTCGCCGTGACCATCCGCTGCCTCCGCAGCGACCGGGCACCGGAGCCGGTGCCGGATTTCGACATGCTGCTGGACGACCTGCGTCGCTGGACCATGCGCCGGGTGGAGGAGCGTGCCATGGTCCATACCTCCAACGCCGCCTTCAACGACTGGGTCCACCGCTCCCAGGCGGACCTGGCCATGCTCACCACCAGCATGCCCCAGGGCCCCTTCCCCTATGCTGGCATCCCATGGTTCTCCTGCCCCTTCGGGCGGGACAGCCTGATCTCGGCGCTGCAATGCCTCTGGGTGGACCCCTTCCTGGCGCGCGGGACGCTGCGCTTCCTGGCGGCGCACCAGGCGGAGACGCTGGACCCGAAGCGGGACGCCGAGCCGGGCAAGATCCTGCACGAGATGCGCCGCGGCGAGATGGCAGCGCTGGGAGAGGTCCCCTTCGGCCAGTATTACGGCTCGGTCGATTCCACGCCGCTGTTCGTGGTGCTCGCCGCCGCCTATGCGGAGCGCAGCGGCGACCTCGCGACGATCCGCGAGATCTGGCCAGCCGTCGTCCGGGCCCTGAGCTGGATGGAGGCGCATGGCGGGTCGGGCGAGGACGGGCTGCTGCGCTATGACCGGCGCTCGGTGAACGGGCTGGTCAACCAGGGCTGGAAGGACAGTTTCGACAGCGTCTTCCACGCCGACGGCCGCCTCGCCGATGCGCCGATCGCGCTGATCGAGGTGCAGGCCTATGCCGAGGCCGCCTGGCGCGGAGCGGCGCAGCTGGCCGGCCTGCTGGGTGTGGAGGAGGAGGCCGCGGGGGGCTGGCTGGCGCGGGCCGGCGCCTTGCGGGAAACCGTGGACCGTCTCTTCTGGTGCGAGGAACTGGGAACCTATGCCCTGGCGCTGGACGGCGAGAACCGTCCCTGCCGCGTCCGCAACAGCAATGCGGGCCATGCCCTGCTGACCGGCCTCGCCCTGCCCGAACGGGCGGCGCAGCTCGCCGAGACCCTGCTCGACCCGCGATCCTTCTGCGGCTGGGGCATCCGCACCATCCCGGAGGGCGAGGCCCGCTACAACCCGATGTCCTACCACAACGGCAGCGTCTGGCCGCACGACAATGGGCTGATCGCCATGGGGCTGAAGCGCTACGGCATGAACGAGGCCCTGGAGCGGATCGCCAGCGGCCTCTTCGACACGGCGCTGGCCGTGGACATGAAGCGCCTGCCGGAACTCTTCTGCGGCTTCCCGCGCATCGATGCCGAGGGGCCGACCGCCTATCCCGTCGCCTGCCTGCCGCAGGCCTGGGCCGCCGCCAGCGCCTTCGCGGTGATCGGCGCCATGCTGGGGATCTCCTTCCGGCCGGAGATGCGGGTGATCCGCTTCGTGCACCCGGTCCTGCCGCCCTGGCTGGAGGAGCTGCGCATCGACAACCTGACGCTGAACGACGCCAGCGTCGATGTCCGGCTGCGCCGCCACGGGACCGACGGCAGCGTGTCGCTGAACGTCCTGGGCCGGCGCGGCCATGTCGAGGTGGCGGTCATCACCTGAGGCGCGCGGCCTCGTAGCCCGGCCTGCCCGGAAGGGCGGGCCGGATCGGAGTGACGGGCAGCCGGGGCGCCCAGCCCGGACGGACCGGGCCGTTACCGGGCAGGTATTACCGGGCAGGCATTACAGGACCGGCGTCACCGCGCGGCCGTCACTGGATGGGGTGGCGCGGCTCGTCCGAGGCGTCGTCGCTGTCGGAATGGCCGTTGAGGCCCTGTTCCTCGCCCTCGCCCGGCTCGCCGCCGTGGCCCTGGTCGTCGGGCCCGGCATTGTTCTGCCAGCGGCGCCGGTCGCCATTGCGCTCACCGTTCTGGCGTTCCGCGTTCTGGCGGTCGCCACCCTGGCGCTCGCCCGGCTGGTTCTGCTGCTGCGCCTGGGTCATGGCGTTCAGGATGCGGAAGTAGTGCTCGGCGTGCTGGAAATAGCTCTCCGCCATCACGTGGTCGCCGGAGCCGGTCGCGTCGCGGCCGAGCTGGAGATACTTCTCGAAAAGCTGCTGGGCGGTGCCCCGCATTCGCATATCCGGTCCGGAAGAGTCGAACACGTGGTTCCGGTTCATCGGCTGCTGGCCGCTTTGGCGGAAACCGCCGCCGCCGCCTCCGCCCTGTTGGCCGCCGCCGCCATGACGGTGGCCGCCACGGCCGCGCATGCGCTTCATATTCATGGGTGTCGTGTTCGCACTCTCATGCTGCAGCCGGCCGGGGGCATCTTCGTGCTCCGCCGGCTGGACTAGCGATGGTGGTTCTCTTCCCACGCGGCACGCCGGCTGGTGGATTTGCCACCTGAAGCGCCGAACGTGACAACCTGCTTACGCCTCTTGAGGTCCGCAGGGTCCGCCAGGGCAACCTAACGGCGCCATCCGGCCACGCCAACCCTTTTTTCGGGGCCATGGCGGGCAACCGGCACCCGGCATGGCAAAGGTGCCATGCGCCGCGCGGGAAACGAAGCCGGTTGCCGCATAGATAGGCAGGCCCGCCCGCGTTTTCCAGGGCCGTGGTCAAGGGGCCACGATCAGGGCGCGGGCGATACCGCCCAGGTCCTGCCTCGCCCCCGGCACCCGCAGCCCCGCATCGCGCATCAGCGCCGCGACCGCCGGTTCCTGCCCCTGCCCGAGTTCGAGCACGGCCCGGCCTTCCGGCGCCAGCAGCCGCAGCAGGCAGCCTGCCAGGGCACGATAGGCCACCAGCCCGTCAGGCCCGCCATCCAGGGCGGAAAGGGGCTCGTGCCGCGCCACCTCGGGCATCAGCCCGGCGATGGCCGCGCTTTCGATATAGGGCGGGTTGGACAGGATCAGGTCGAAGCGCCCCGCCAGCGCCTCCGCCCAGGAGCCGGCCAGGAAGGCGCATCGATCCCCGAGCGCGTTGCGGCGGGCGTTCCGCGCCGCCAGCGCCGCCGCCCCCGGCACCAGGTCCACCCCCACCCCGAAGGCCGCCGGGAATTCCGCCAGCGCCGCCAGCAGGATCGCCCCGGTGCCGGTGCCAAGGTCGAGGATGCGCCCCACCGCCGCCCGCTGCGGAAACAGCTCCAGCGCCGCCTCGACCAGGGTCTCGGTATCAGCGCGGGGGATCAGGGTGTCCGGCGAGGTCGCGAGGTCCAGCGTCCAGAAGCCCTGGCTGCCGGTGAGATAGGCCATCGGCGCCCCGTCGAGGCGCCGCCGGAGCATTTCCGCGAAAGGCGCGGCGGCCGCCTCCGGCACCGGGGCGCGCGGGTCGCGCAGCAGGGCCTCCTGCGTCACTCCCATGGCACGGGCCAGCAGCATCCGCGCCTCCATCCGCGGCTGCGGGATGGCGGCGGCGCGCAGATGCTGCCCCGCCCGGCACAGGAAGGCACCGACCGAGCCCTTCGGATCGGCGCAGGAGTCGCTCATTCCTCCGCCCTCATTCTCCCTGCGCCGCCAGGCGGGCCGCCTGGTCCTCGGCGGTCAGGGCATCGATCAGCTCGTCGAGCTCGCCCAGCATCACCCGGTCGATCTTGTGCAGGGTCAGGCCGATGCGGTGGTCTGTCACTCGCCCCTGGGGGAAGTTGTAGGTGCGGATGCGCTCGCTGCGGTCGCCGGTGCCGACCTGGGCGCGCCGGGCATCGGTGCGCGTGGCGTCGAGGCTGGTGCGCTGCGCGTCGTAGAGCCGCGCGCGCAGCACCTTCATCGCCTTCGCGCGATTCTTGTGCTGGGAGCGCTCCTCCTGCATCGCCACCACGACGCCGGTGGGCAGGTGGGTGATGCGGACGGCGCTGTCCGTCTTGTTCACGTGCTGCCCGCCGGCGCCCGAGGCGCGATAGGTGTCGATCCGCAGGTCCTTCTCGTCGATCTGCACATCCACCTCCTCGGCCTCCGGCAGCACCGCCACCGTCACCGTGGAGGTGTGGATACGGCCCTGGGTCTCCGTGGCCGGCACGCGCTGCACGCGGTGGACACCGGATTCGAACTTCAGCCGGGCGAAGACCCCCTGCCCCGCGATCTCGGCACTGGCCCCCTTCACCCCGCCCAGCTCGTTCTCGTCGTAGTCCAGCACCTCGAAGCGCCAGCGGCGCGACTCGGCATAGCGCTGGTAGGCGCGAAACAGCTCGGCGGCGAAGAGCCCGGCCTCGTCGCCCCCGGCGGCGGGGCGGATCTCCAGGATGGCGCTGCGCTCGTCGGCCGCGTCCTTCGGCAGCAGCATGAGGCGGATCTCATGCTCCAGCGCCGGCACGGCCTCCTTCTGCGCCTGGTACTCCGCCTCGGCCAGCTCGCGCATCTCGGGGTCGGCCAGCAGCGCCTCGGCCTCGTCCCGGGCCCGTTCGGCATTGCGCAGGGCGGTGACCTTCTCGACCAGCGGGTCGAGTTCCGAAAGCTCCCTGGTCAGCGCACCGATCTGCCCGCCATCGGCGGTGTTCAGCGTGTGGCGGATCTCCTCGGCGCGGAACAGGAGCCGATCCAGCTTCTCCGGAAGCGCCACGGTCAGCCCTCGCCCGCCTCCAGCAGCGCGGCGGCCAGCGCATCCAGCGGCACCTCCCGCTGCGTGCCGGCATCGAGGTCCTTCACCTGCGCCACGCCGCGCGCCAGCTCCTCCTCGCCGATCAGCACGGCGGCGCGCGCCTTCAGCCTGTTGGCCCGCTCCATGCGGCGCTTGGTGTTGCCCTTGTAGGCGATCTCCGCGACCAGCCCGCTCCGGCGCAGCGACTGCACCGCCGCGATCGCCGCTGCCTCGGCCGCCTCGCCCACGGGGATCACCGCCACCGGGCGCGGTGCCTCGGGGGCGCCCTCCATCAGCATGGACAGCCGCTCGATCCCCGCCGCCCAGCCGACCGAGGGGGTGTGCGGCCCGCCCATCTCCTCGACCAGCCCGTCATAGCGGCCGCCGGCCATCACCGTGCCCTGGGCCCCCAGCCGCTCCGTCACGAACTCGAAGGCGGTGTGGCTGTAGTAGTCCAGGCCCCGCACGATGTGCGGATTGACCCGGTAGGGCACGCCGAACCCGTCCAGGTAACGCCGCACCGCCTCGTAATGCGCCCGCGCCGCCTCGGTCAGGTGGTCGTGGATCGAGGGTGCGTCCGCCACCAGCGCCTTGTCGCCCGGGTCCTTGCTGTCCAGGATACGCAGGGGGTTCTTTTCCAGCCGCACCAGGCTGTCGGCGGAAAGGCTCCCCTTCCGCTCGGTGAAATAGGCCACCAGCGCCGCCCGGTGCGCCTCGCGGGAGGGCGCATCGCCCAGCGTGTTGATCTCCAGCACCGTGCCCTCGGCGATGCCCAGCTCCTGCTGGATGTGCCAGCCGCAGGCAATGGCCTCGGCATCCGAGAGCGGCTCCGCCGCGCCCAGGATCTCCAGGCCGATCTGGTGGAACTGCCGGTAGCGGCCCTTCTGCGGCCGCTCGTAGCGGAACATCGGCCCGGCATAGAAGACCTTGCGCGGCAGGTTGCCCTGGGTCAGCCCATTGGAGACCAGCGCCCGGCACACCCCGGCCGTGCCCTCGGGCCGCAGCGTCAGGCTCTCCCCGCCCCGGTCCGGGAAGGTGTACATCTCCTTGGAGACGACATCCGAGGTCTCGCCCAGCGAGCGCGAGAAGACCCGCGTATCCTCGAAGATGGGGGTCGCCCATTCCTCGAATCCATAGAGCGCCGCGACGCGATGCGCCGTGGCGATGACATGGTGGTGCCGGGCGAAATCCTCGCCGATGAGATCGCGCGTACCGCGGGCGGGCTGAAGCTGGGAGGCCATGATCGGGCGCAGTTACCACCGCTTGCCGCTTTGGGCGAGAGAGAGCGTGAAACGGCCTGCTCCGATGTTATCCAGTGCCCCTGGAATGTCCTGAACAGAAACCGGCGATTAGGCTCGCTGGAACCGAAAATCCTCGTCGCGGAACCTCCTTGCCGGGATCGCAAATGGACGTGCGCCCTTAAAGTTAAGCAAACATTGAAAAGCAACTCGTGGTTGTGTACCGTGATGACTCCCATAGGACGGCATGCTGCCTTTGGCATGAAGCCCGCCGCGACTGCACCCCGAAGCATGCCTCGGCATAATACCGCCTCGCCCCCACGCGGACCCGACCACCGGGCAGCCGCCACAGGCATTCGTGGTCAGAACAATTCCGGTGCCACGCCGTCACCCCGAACTTTCATGGCCGGGATGAAACCCGTAACGAGTGGAACGCCGTGGTCCACGAAAATTGCATGAAGAGCGATTTGATGTTCACATCTCAGGCACGTTTCAATATCGCCTTCTCCTCGGCACTGATCGGCGGCAACATCACGCCTTATTTTCAGCCGATTGTTTCCCTGGAGGAAAACAGAACCGTTGGCTTCGAGGTTCTGGCCCGTTGGCATGACGAAAAACAAGGGAACATTCCACCTTCCGTCTTTGTTTTCCATGCCGAAAAGGCCGATATGCTGGACGAGCTGCTCGATTCACTCATGCGCCAGTCCTTTGCCGCGGCGCAGGACTGGGATGGGGATTTCTACCTCGCCTTCAATCTTTCGCCAACACAACTCCAACATCCCCATCTGCCGGAACGCATCGCCAGCCTGGCGAAGGAGTTCGGCTTCCCCCTGGAACGGCTGCATATCGAAATCACCGAAACAGCCATTCTCGAAGACGAGAAGAATTCCAGGCGCGTCCTGGAACAGATCATCGCCATGGGCTGCGCCATTTCACTGGATGATTTCGGCACCGGCTATTCGAGCCTGACTTGGTTGCGGACCCTGCCATTCTCCAAAATCAAGATCGATACGAGTTTTGTCCGGTCCATGCTGGAACAGAAGGAAAGCCGGAAGATCGTGGCAGCGGTGGTCGGCCTTGGACAAAGCCTGGACCTTTCCGTGATCGCGGAAGGCGTGGAAACCCTGGAACAGGCCGAACTGCTGCAAAAGATCGGGTGTGGCTACGCCCAGGGCTATCTGTTCAGCCGCCCTGTCCCGGCCAATGCGGTGCCGGGCCTTCTTCGGGGCCCCGCCTCTGCTGCCTTCGCCACAGATCCCGCGAACCTGACCCTGGAACAACGGGCGCACCAGATTTCCGCGCTCTATGCTTCCGATAACATGTCGATCTGTTTCCTGGGGCTGGATTACGTCATCAAGGATGCCAGCCCCGTTTTTGCGAGGAATCTCGGCAGGCCGCTCGACGATGTCATCGGACGCCAAGTCAATGACGTGATGCCGGAGGGTGTGGGCCGGATCGCCTGGCTTCACTCCTACTGGGCGCGGAATCTGCCTGCCCCGGCTTATGAAAGAAAGCTGCCCGACGGCGGAACACACCTCCTTTTCATCCACCGGGTTCCCGATGAAGTCGGCGAACTGCTTGGTTACTCGATCATTGTCATCGACATCACCGAGAACAAGAAAACCGAGGAGGCCCTGCGCAAGAGCGAAGAACATTACCGCATCGCGGCCACTCTCAGTCCGCGGCTTTCATGGCAGATGGACGCCCAGGGCCAGATCGAAGCGATCGACGAAAGCTATGCCAGGATGATGGGCCTGGTACTCGATGATGTGCGGGGAACAAAATGGACGAACATAGTCCATCCCGCTGATCGCGACCGGATCAAGGCGTCCTGGGGGCGTGCCCTCAGCAACGGGAGCGTTTACGATGAGGAACTGCGTTACCGGATGCCCGATGGCAGCTATCGCTGGTTCCGCTCCTATGTCGCCCCGCAGAAGGCGCCTGATGGCACCGTGCTGCGCTGGTATGGCCAGAAGGAGGATATCGATACCAGAAAAATATCCCTGGATGCCCTGCGCGATCAGGAAGAGCAGTTCCGCTTCATCCTGGACAACTGCCCCCATCTCTTCTGGATGACGACGCCGGACGGCCAGATGACACGCGCAAATCCGCGCATCTTCCATCTGACCGGCCAGACCTATGAGCAGACGCGCAACCATGGCTGGCTGGATATCGTCCATCCCGAGCAGCGCGCCGCAGTCCGCGCACAGTGGATGGAGTGCCTGAGAACGGGCAAGGTCTATGATGTCGATTTCCAGGCCCGGCTCTCCGATGGCAGGTGGCACTGGATGCGCGCCTGGGGCGCGCCACGATGCGATGACGCGCGCAATATCCTCGGCTGGTATGGAACCCTCAGCGAGATCACGACGCCACGCAGCCCGGGCGCTCAACTTCCTGCCGTATCGCCGCTCCGGGCCTATACGCTCCACGATGAGCAGGAAAGCCAATCGCGGGAGATCGCGGCGCTCCCCAGGACTTGGAGCAGATGATGGACATGGACATGCCGGCTGGCAGTCCGTGACAGGCCGGAAAGGGCCGGTGCCGCAGCGGGTGATGTGTGACGTCGGGCCCCGAGTCCAGTGATCTGGACATGACGTGCCGAGGGACATCCATGCCGGACACTCTCTGCGAATGGGGCATGGCCGGGCTCCTCGCCCTCCATGAGCGGGCCGCGGCGCTGGTCATCGTCGATGTCCTGTCCTTCGTAAGCGCGGCGTGACCACCCTTCTTGATCTGGTCCACTGAGCCCGCGAGGTAGGTCGTCGCGGAGGTGTGGCGATGGCGCGATGGGTAGCGAGC
>NZ_KK211413.1:33194-53070 GCF_000622225.1 Roseomonas mucosa ATCC BAA-692
CATCACTCCCCGCCGCCGCAGTCCCCCCAACAAGGGACACCGCGCGCAGCACCAAAGCGCACCCGCTCACACACACACACATCACACCCGAATATACATCGCCCTCCCAGCGCCGCATGCCCACACACAACAGGGCCGCCCGGCACAGATCCTCCCATCACCCAACAGCATCAGGTCGGTATATACAAATCCAAGGTTCCCATCCGGTGGCCTGGTGGCCCTAGCGAGGCTGCCACACCCGATCCCATCCCGAACTCGGCCGTGAAACGCCTCAGCGCCCATGGTACTGCGTCTCAAGACGCGGGAGAGTCGGTCGCCGCCAGGCCACCCGATGGGAACCCCCCACACCCCCCGACCCGATCGCCGCCCACGTCACCATCACACCATCACCCAGCGCGGGGTGGAGCAGCCCGGTAGCTCGTCAGGCTCATAACCTGAAGGTCACAGGTTCAAATCCTGTCCCCGCATCCAAACATCCCCCCCCCCCCACACACAAGCACGCCACATACCCCCGCACGCGCACCCAGCAGCGCGGACAAAAGAAGTATGCCGTGTTCCAGCCCCAACCACAGGGGCGTAAGACAATGTGTTCCATGACCGCTCTTTCCCCTGGCAATCCAGCCGAAGCCGCCATCGAGGCGGCCGGCTATGCCGTTGACAGCCGAGAACTGCAGCAGCTTCTCCGCCTTGTCATCCGCCGCCTGCCCGCCGATGGCGACACGGTACGCCTCGCCCTTTGCGAAGTGCGCGGCCGCCGTTGGGCATCCCGCCTGCTGGACCTCGCCAACCGTGCCGGCCAAGTCTGGGTGCAGCGGAGCGACGCGACAAAAGCCGCCGCCGCGATCGAGACGCCCGAGCCGGCGGACGAACAGCTCCTCTCGCAACTCGACAAGGTGGTGCGGGAGCGCCTGCGGAACCTCGCCCCTACCCCGGAAGGGGTGATGGAGGCGGTGCTGTCCGAGCTCAGCGATGTTTCCGGCACTCAGCTGAACCCTGAGCGGCAGGCCTTTCTTGCGCAGACTGTGGCCGAGGCCTTCTCGCTCGATCGCCCCGCCATCCGCGACTTCGTCGGTCGCGTCAGCGCCACCGAGCAGACCCGCCGCGCGCAACAGCGCGAGGCGGAGAAACTCGCCCGCGAACGTCGCCGGGCCGAGGTCAGCCGGCTGCGCGAATGGGAGAAGAGCCTCATCGGCATCGAGGAGGTCGCGCACATGCTCGACGCCTCGCTGCGGGAGGCCACGCGCTGGGCCGGCACCGGCCTGATCCCCGTCGCCCGCCGCGTGCCGTCGCGCAAGGGCGAGCGCTGGGAGTTCGATCCGGCGGACGTCGCGGCGCTTCGCGGCGAGATCACCCATTGGCGCGAGGCGGAGCAGCCCCGCCCGGGGCGCCCTGCGGCCCCGGCGCTGATCGGCGGCAAGGGCCTCAACGCCGCCGTCGCCCGTGTCGCTGCGCTGGACCGTTTCGCGGCACATTTCCGCACCGCGCGGGCGCTGAATCGCCGCATCACCCTGGTTACCGGCCCGACCAATTCCGGCAAGAGCCATCTGGCACTCGACCGCCTCGCCACCGCGGAAAGCGGCATGGCCCTGGCCCCGCTCCGCCTGCTGGCGCATGAGTTCCGCGAGGCGCTGGCCAGCCGCGGCATCGCCGCCTCGCTCTCCACCGGGGAGGAGCGCATGCCTGTGGAGGGCAGCCGCCACCTCGCCGCGACCGTGGAGATGTGCCCCTTCCACAACCCGACCGACGTGGCGGTGGTGGACGAGGCGCAGCTCCTCCAGGACCGCGACCGTGGCGCCGCCTGGACGGCGGCGATCATGGGCGCCCCGGCCCGGCATGTCCTCGTGCTCGGCGCGCCGGACTGCGTGCCGATGGTCAAGCGTATCGCCGCGCTCTGCGACGATCCGGTCGAGGAGATCTCGCTCCAGCGCAAGAGCCCGCTGAATGCCGCCCGCGCGCCGGTGAATTTCGGCGACCTGCGTCCCGGGGACGCGCTGGTGGCCTTCTCCCGCCGCGACGTGCTGGACCTGCGTGCCGAGCTGGTGCGGCGCGGGCGGCGCGTCGCCGTGGTCTATGGCGCCCTCAGCCCCGAGGTCCGCCGGGCCGAGGCCGCGCGCTTCCGCGATGGCGAGGCCGATATCCTGGTCGCCACGGACGCCATCGGCATGGGGCTGAACCTGCCCATCCGCCGCGTCGTCTTCTCCACCCTCCGCAAGTTCGACGGCGAGCAGCGCCGCGACCTGAACACGCAGGAGGTGAAGCAGATCGGCGGCCGTGCCGGGCGCTTCGGGCGCTTCGAGGAAGGCATCGTCTCCGTCCTGGCCGGCGGCGGTGCGCCGGAGCAGATCCGGCGCCTGCTGGAAGCCCCGCCGGACTTGCCGGAGGACCTGCGCCCCCAGGTGCAGCCCGATTCCGACATCGTTTCCGCCGTGGCGGCGGAGATCGGGTCGGACAGCCTCTTCGGCGTGCTGGCGCGTATCCGCCGCGCCGTGCTGCGGCGGGACGACCCGAACTACCGGCTGGCCGATCTCAGCCAGCAGATGGCCATCGCCACCGCCGTGGACGGCGTGCAAGGCCTCGCCCTGACGCAGCGTTGGACCTACGCCCTCTGCCCGGTGGACCAGCGCGACAATGGCATCGTCCGGCTGGCGCGCTGGGCCGTGGACCATGGCGCGGGCCGCTCGGTCACGCCTCCCATGGCCGGCCGCCTGCCGGCGCCGGAACGCGCCCAGCGCGACGAGCTGGAACGTGCGGAGAAGGTCCACAAGCGCCTTGTCGCCTGGCGCTGGCTCTCCCTGCGCTTCCCCGAGGCCTATCCCAACCGGGCCGAGGCCGAGGCGGAGACCATGCGCCTCGACCGCTGGATCGAGGACGTGCTGCGCACCCAGCGCCGGGGCCGGGTCGGCCTTTCGGCCTGAGCTTTCCCGAGCCGGTGGATCGCGATGGGCGGGACCGGACCCGCCTGCCGCCGGAACGTCGCGGCGGCCTCGGCACGCCCGCTCACCGGCCAGGAGGCAGGATGGCACGGCTTATGCCAGCCTGTCCGCCATGGACGATTCCCTGATCGAAGCCCTGGCCCGGACCATGGGCCTGGAGAAAGCCCTGGCCGGGCATCGCGACGATGTCCTGGCCGCCGCGCGGCGCGCCGCCGATGCGCGCGGCAGGCTGCCGCCCGATCCGGACCCGGCGGCGGAACCCTGGCCTCCCATGCAGGTGAGGCCACGCCCGTGAGCCGCGCCGAATCCGCTCCGCACCGCCTCGGCGCCGCCGCGATCTCCGCCGCCTACGAGGCCGGGACGCTGACCCCGATCGTGCTGGTCCGCCACCTGCTGGACCGCGCCGGCAGGATGGACCCGCAGGTCCATGCCTTCATCCGTCTCGACGCCGAGGCGGCGCTGGACGCTGCCGCACAGGCGGAGCGCGAGATCGCCGCGGGCCGCAAGCGCGGTCCGCTGCATGGCGTGCCGGTCGGCATCAAGGACATCATCGACGTCGCCGGCCTGCCCACCACCTGCCATTCGAAGATCCTGCTGGGCAATGTCGCGGCGCGGGATGCCACTGTCGTGTCCAGGCTGCGCGCGGCGGGCGCCATCATCCTGGGCAAACTGTCCACGCATGAATTCGCCATCGGCGGTCCCTGCCACGACCTGCCCTTCCCGGCGGCGCGCAATCCCTGGAACACGGACCACCACCCGGGCGGCTCCTCCTCGGGCTCCGGCGCCGGACTCGCGGCGGGGCTCTTTCCCCTGGCGCTCGGCACGGATACCGGCGGTTCGGTGCGCAACCCGGCCAGCCAGTGCGGCATCACCGGGCTGAAGCCGACCTATGGGCTGGTCTCGCGCGCCGGCGTCTTCCCGCTCGCCTTCACGCTGGACCATATCGGCCCCATGGCCCGCAGTGCCGAGGACGCCGCGCTGCTGTTGGAGGCCATCGCCGGCCATGATCCCGGGGACCCCGGCAGTGCCGTGCCGCAGGCAGCGGATTACCGCCCCGGCCCCGCCGCCAGCCTGAAGGGGCTGCGCGTCGGCTTTGTGCGGCATTTCCACGAGCGCGACATGCCCGCCGATCCGGAGATGGCGGCGGGGCTGGAGCGGGCGGCGGAATGGCTGGGCGCGCTGGGCATGCAGGTCCGCGACGTCACCCTGCCCTCGCTCGACGAGTTCGCGGCGGTGAACCGCGTCATCCTCCATGCGGAGGCCTTCGCCATCCATGCGCGCTGGCTACGCGAGCGGCCGGGCGACTACGCGCAGCTCACGCGTTCCTCGCTGCTGACCGGCGCCTTCCTCACGGCGGAGGATCTCGGCCGCGCCCAGCGTGCCCGCCACCGCATGATCGCGGCGGTGGAGGAAGCCTTCCGGGAGGTGGACGTGCTGCTCTGCGCCAGTTCCATGGACCCGGCGGCGCGGATCGACGACCCGGCGGAGATCGCCCGGACCTATGCGCGGCAGGCGCGCACGCCCTTCAACGTCACCGGCCACCCGGCCCTGGCGGTGATGACCGGCCTGTCCGCCGGCGGCCTGCCGCTCGCGGCCCAGCTCGTCGGACGCTATTTCGACGAGCGGCGCCTCTTCACCCTGGCGGCGGCTGTTGCCACGGTGGCGGGGCAGTCTGCCTGCCCGATGCTGCTGGAGGACTGATCGGGCGTTCCTGGGGGCCAAGGCTCTGCCTCGCCTCCAAACCCCCGCTCCGCCAGGAACCCGGTGCGGCGGCCCGGATGTCTGGCCGCCGGTTGTGATCCGCCCCTGGCCCTCCATGCGAGAGCCGGGAAAGGTTCGTGCCGGCGGCGTTGGCGCAGCGGGTGCGGGCCGGACCGAGCCCGGCCGGCGCGGGGTGGCGCGCGGCCGGCGGACGGATCGCGGCGCCTGGACCGGATCAGGCCAGCTCCGCGCCCCGGCGCTCGGGGATGAGGAACCACATGGCCAGGATGTCGAGGACGTAGAGCAGCGCCAGCAGGGCGATGGCGGTCTCGAAGCCATAGGCGGCCGCGACGGCGCCCACGGCCACCGGGCCGAAGCCGCCCACCGCGCGGCCGATGTTGAACAGCACGTTCTGCGCCGTGGCGCGGGCGGCGGTGGGATAGAGCTCGCTCATCAGCGCGCCGTAGCCGCCCAGCATGCCGTTGACGAAGAAGCCCATCACCGCGCCACCGACCAGCAGCGCCGCCGGATCGGTCAGCCACGAATAGACGACGACCATGACCGCCGCGCCCAGCATCCAGCCGAAGAAGGCCGGCTTGCGCCCGACGCGGTCGGCGACTTGGCCGAAGGCATAGATGCCCACCGCCATGCCGAGGATGGTCACGGCCGTCCAGGTGGCGGACTGGGTGAGGCCGAAGCCAAACCGGCTGGAAAGATAGTTCGGCAGCCAGATCATCACGCCATAGTAGCCGAAGTTCTGCACCGAGCAGAGGATCACCAGCCCGAGGCTGCTGCGCCGGGCCTGGGCATCCGCCACCAGCAGCCGCAGCGGCGAGGCGCCGGGGGCCTTCGCCGAGCGTTCCACGAAGACATCGGGCTCGTGCAGGCTGCGGCGGATGAAATAGGCGGCGATGGCCGGGAACAGGCCGACCGCGAACATCCCGCGCCAGCCGATGACCGGCAGCAGCATCGGTGTCACAACGGCCGCGAGCAGCACGCCGGCCTGCCAGCCCAGCCCGACATAGGAGGAGGCGCGGGCGCGCTTGCTGGCCGGCCAGGCCTCGGCCACCAGGGCCATGCCGATGCCGAACTCGCCGCCCAGGCCGATGCCCGCGATGGTGCGGTAGACCAGCAGGTCCCAGTAGCCCTGGGCCAGGGCGCAGAGGCCGGTGAAGACGGCGAAGAGCACGATGGTCCAGGTCAGCACCCGCACGCGCCCGAGCCGGTCGGACAGCATGCCGAAGCCCACGCCGCCGATCACCGCGCCGACCAGGGTGGCCGTGACCAGGGAGGCGGCCTGGGCCGGGCTCAGCCCCAGATCGGCCGAGATGGCGCGCAGCATGAAGCCGAGGATCAGCAGGTCGAAGCCATCCATGGCATAGCCCAGGGCGGAGCCCCACAGCGCCTTCCGCGCGGCGGGCGTGATCCTGTCCCTTTCCTGTTCCGATGCTGCGAAGACTCTGGCTGGATCTGCCATGGGGCCACCCCGTTCCCGAAAAATCCGGCGGCTTGTGTCACCTTGTTGCGGACCATGCCAGACGGTTCCGGCCCGGCGGTGCCAGGGAAAGGACATGGAGAGGCCAATTTCCCCTGGCTGTTTCCTCCTGGCTATCCCCCGGGGGTGATTTCCGGGTCCCTGAACCGGAAAGGCCGCCTTCGATCCGGGCAGGGGGAGGGGCGCGCAGCCTGCCGGATCGACGGGGACAGGCGCGCGCCCTCCCCGCACGATCAGCCGCGATAGGCCTCCGCATAGGCCTCGGCCAGGGCCTCCTCCAGCGGGCGTTCCGCGCGGTAGGACGCCAGGTCCGCCGGCCGCGCGACGCCGGGCCGCAGGCGCGGGCAGGGTTCCGGCGCGCCGATCACCGTGCGGATGGGCAGGCGCTCGGCATAGACCGGCAAGGCGTAATCCTCCTCGTCATCGGCCACGCCCTTGGCGCGGATCTTGGCCGAGGCGCTCTCGATCTCCATGGCAATGACGGCGGTGGCCTTGATCTCCTGGTCGGTGCTCTGGCGCAGCCCGGCGGTGCGGTGGGGAAAGAAGCGGTCCACCATCATCACCAGGGCGCGGCACTTCTCCTCCGGATCGGCCACGAGCCGCGCCTGGCCGAAGGCCATCACCGAGCGGTAGTCGGCGGAATGGTTGAAGCCGCAGCGCGCCAGGACCAGGCTGTCGAAATGCGTGACCGTCAGGCAGGCCGGCTGGCCTTCGGACAGGTTGCGCAGCATGCGGCTGGCGCTGCTGCCATGCCAGTAGAGCCGCGTGCCCTCGCGCCAGAACAGGGTCGGCGTGCAATAGGGCTGGCCGTCCACGGCATAGGCGACATGGCAGAGCGCGGCGGCGTCGAGCAGCCGGTGGACCGTCTCGTGATCGTAGAAGCCGCGGTCGTGCCGCCGCTTGACGCGGTTGCGCGCCTCGACGGGATAGGTCTGGGTTTCGGACATCGGAAAGGCCTTGATTGACGCCGCCATCATGAGGCCGTGAGATTGGTTGGCGCGAGGGCCAATCCGGAGCACGATATGCCAACCAATTCCCGGCGGAAGCCGGAGGTGCTGGATATGCCCCTGTTGCTGGACGGGGCGGGCAGCCAGTCGGGCCGGCTGCATGCCGGGCTGCGCGCCGCGATCCTGGGCGGGCGGCTGGCACCGGGGCTGCGCCTGCCCTCCAGCCGGGACCTCGCCGCGCAGCTCGGGCTGCGCCGCAACGCCGTGGTCATCGCCTATGAACAGCTCCTGAGCGACGGGCTGGCCGAGGCCAGGGTCGGGGCGGGCACCTTCGTGGCCGCCCGGGTGCCGCGCGGGCCGGGCGCTGCGGCGCCGGCCGGGGCCGCCATTCCCCTGCCGGGACAGGCGCCCTTCGCACTGGGCCGCACCCATGCCGATCCGGCGCTGCTGCGCCAGTTCGGCCGCCTCGTTCGGCGCCACCTCACGGCCGAGGCGGCGCATTTCGGCTATGGCGACCCGCGCGGCGGCGAGGGGCTGCGCAGCGCCATCGCGGAGCATCTCGCGGCCACGCGGGGCATCGCCTGCGATCCGGGGCGGGTGCTGGTCACCAGCGGCACGCAGCAGGCGCTGCGCCTCTGCGCCGAGGTGCTGATGCGTCCCGGCGACGCGGTGTGGATGGAGGACCCGGGCTATCCCTCGGCACGGCGCATCCTGGAGGCCTGCGGCGCCCGGCTGGTGCCCGTCCCGGTGGACCGCCACGGGCTGGACGCGGGGGAGGGGCGGCGCCAGGCCCCTTCGGCGCGGCTGGCCTATGTCACGCCCTCCCACCAGTTCCCGACCGGCGTGACGATGAGCATGGAGCGGCGCCTCGCCCTGCTCGACTGGGCGCGCGAGGCGGGAAGCTGGGTGGTGGAGGACGATTACGACAGCGAGTTCCGCTACGCCGGCCCGCCGCTGACCGCCCTGGCCGGGATCGATGCGCGGGAACGGGTCATCTATCTCGGCACCTTCTCCAAGACGCTGTTCCCCGGGTTGCGGACGGGGTTCGCCGTGCTGCCGGGGGAGCTGCTGGAGAGGGTCGCCGCCGCGCGGCTGGTCAGCGACCGCTTCCCGCCCAGCCTGACCGGCGAGGCCCTGGCCGAGCTGATCCGCGACGGCGGCTTCGCCACGCATGTGCGGCGCATGCGCTCGCGCTACCGGATCGCCCGCGACCTGCTGGCGGAACTCCTGCCGCGTGCCTCCGGCGGCCTGCTGCGCGTGACGGTGCCCGACCAGGGGCTGTCCCTTCTGGCCCTGCTGCCGGAGGACTGGCCGCCCGGAACGGCGGCGCGCATCCGCGCGGCGGCCGGGATCGAGGGCTGGCTGCTGTCGGAAACCCGGCTGGTGCGGAAGGGGCCGGACGGCTTCGTGCTGGGCTTTTCCGGCCATTCCCTGCCGGCGCTGCGGCGCGCGGCGGAGCGGCTGGGCGAGGCGGTGCGGGCCTGGAGCCCAGGCGCCGTGGCCGCCTGACCCATCCGGATGGGGAGCGCCGGGCGTGATCCGCGGGTGGAGGCCGGCGGATCATGTTCCGGTGCGCTGGCCCCGACGGCTGGCCTCAGTGCTGCCGGCTGTCCCGTTCCGCCGCCATGCCTGCCTCGCCCTGTCGCGGCCAGAGCGTCCGGTTGACGGAAAGCATCAGGCGCTGGACCCTGCCGAGGCGGCCCTGGTTGGCGTTCAGGTTGGCGCGCCCCATGACGCTGGCGGCGACATGGGCGCGGGCCTGCCGGAGATTCTGGCGCAGAACGCGGAGATTGTCAGTCGCGGTCAAGTCTTCCTCCTTGGTTTGGCGGGGTGGAGGATCGTGCGCGGCCGCAGGAAGTCCTGGTCCGGTGGCGTCCCCCATTCTTGTTGACCGTGGCGCCCTCGTGGGGGCCGTCACGGCGCGGGATGTCCCCCACCTGCGGAGGAAGCTAGGCAGTCGGGGGCGGGGTGCCAAGCCGGGGCCATGCGAATTCCGCCGCGGTTCGTCGGGGTCCGGGATGTCCGGGGCGAAGGACCCGCGCCCGCCTGCGTCCCTTCCAGCCGGGGCAGTGCGGGCACGGCCTCGACCCAGGATGCGGGAGCCTCAGATCATCCCGCCCGGCGCGGCGGGCGGGACGGATTCCGCCAGGGGCAAGGTGCCGGGCGGGCTGGCGGGCAAGGCGCTGCCGGTGGCGTGTCCGATGGGCGTGGCCGCATCCCCGGGCCCGGTCGCCAGGGTGGTGATTGCCGGCGGGGTGGTTGCCAGGGCCCGCCGCCAGCGCTGGCGCGCCGCGCGGATGCGGCTGGCCCAGGTGGGGGGCGGGATCTCATCCGGGGTGGGAGGCGGTGCCTGCCGGCCCAGGACGAGGCAGCGCGCGCCCGCGACCGTTCCCGCGCTGTCCTGGCAGCGCAAGAGGCGCGAGCCGGGCCGCAGCGCCGCAAGAAGCGCGGGGTAGAGCGGATCGCGAGCCAGGGGGCCGTCCACCACCACATCCCCGGCCGCGTGCAGCAGGTCCAGGGACAGGTCCGTCAACAGCGCCAGGTAGAGGCTGGCCAGGGCGCTGCGGCCCGCGCCGTCCAGCCCTTCCGCCCGCAGCACCGCGCCCTGGCGCCCCGGGAAGGCGCCGCCCCCGGCGAAGCCCGGCAGCACGGAGGCGCCTCTGTCGAGGGCGTGGAACAGGTCCGCCTCGCCGGGCTGCGGAGCATCCGGGCCGGCCACGGCGCGGTATTCCCGCCCGCCCATGAAGCGGGCGGTGCCGACCAGCCCGCCCCAGGCATCGGCATTGGCCAGCATGTCCCGCTCCGGCCGCAGGGCCGAGGCCGGGGTGCCGCGCGCCATCAGCACCGTCCAGGTGCCGGAGGACACGACAGCGAAGGGTTCCGCCGCCGCGCGATGCGTCAGATGGGCCAGGTAGGAGGCATTGGAATCGTGGAGGCCGCAGAGCACCGCGCAATCCCCCGGCAGGTCGCAGCGGGCGGCAAGGGCGGGCCGCAGCCGGCCCAGCACGGCCCCGGCCGGGCGCAGCGGCGGGAAGAGCCTTTCCCAGCCCTGGCCGATGGCCATTGCGGAGAAGCGGGCCCGCGCCGGCTGCCACAGATCCGTGTGGCAGCCGAGCGAGGTGACCTCGCTGGCCGCGGTGCCGCAGAGCCGGTGGGCCCAGTATTGCGGATAGGGCAGGACCGCGGCGGTGCGGGCGAAGGTCGCGGGCAGGCGGCGCTGCACGAAATGGATCTGCCGCCCCAGGTTGAGGCCCGCCGGCAGGGAGGGGGACAGGGTCGCCGCGAAGGGATCGCGCAGGGCCTCATAGGCCGCGTCCTCGCCCGCCAGGGCCGGGTCCTCGTAGTCGGGCGCCAGCAGGGGCTCGCCCGCCGCGTCGAGCAGCACGGCCGCCGCGCCATGCGCCACGGGCAGGATGGCGGCGATGCGATGGCGTTCCGGCAGGCCGGACAGGGACCGCAGCAGCCAGTCCTCCAGCCCGGCCAGGTCGAGCTGGCGCAGCGGGCCGCCCCCGCAAGGCGCGTTGGGCTTCTGCCGGAGGGCGATTTCCTCGCCGCCCAGCGGGTCGAGCAGCACCAGCTTGGCGTTGCTCTTGCCGATATCGAGCACGGCCAGCAGCCGGCCCGGGGTCCATCCGCCAAGGGGGTATGCGCCGGACATGGGGCTCAGTCCATGTGGAACATCAGGGGCAGGGGCTCGGCAAGCGGGGCGCCGCCGGCATCCGTGGCCATGATGTCCGCCATGTGCCGCCACCAGCGGCGCATCACCTCCTTCTCCGGCAACTGGTCGGTGCGGTGTTCCGGGGCGCGCCGCATCACTGCGAAGAGGCTCCGCGTCGGTTCGTGCAGGAAGATGCTGTAGTCGCTGATGCCGGATGCCCGCAGCAGGGCGGTGAGTTCCGGCCAGATCGCGTCGTGCCGCGCCTTGTAGGCGGCCGCCTGCCCGGGGTCGAGCTGCATCCGGAAGGCGATCCTGCCGCCGCCCCGCGCGGCGGATGGCCCAGGGCATGGGTTTCCGGGGCGGATTGCCGCCCCCGCGCCGTCCTTCATGGTTCCACTCCCTGTTCCTGGCGGCCGCTCTGCCGGCGGCCTGCCCCTTCGCCGGTCGCCGGCGGCTAGGCCACCCGCCTGATCCCGTCCTCCTGGCCCGGCTCCGCCTGGATGATCTCGATGCCCAGGGCCCGGAACGGCTCCAGCTCCTCCGGACGCGCTTCCCAGTCGGTGATCAGCGTGCCGATCCGCCCCGGCTCCACCACGATCATCGAGGATTGCTGGCGCAGCTTGCGGCTGTCGGCCAGCACCACCACCGTCTCGGCGCTGGCCATCAGCCGGATCTGCGACTGCACGATCAGCGGGTCGTTCTCCATCAGGCCGAAGCGGTTCAGCCCGTAGCAGGAGGTGAACATCCGCTCGCCCCGGAAATGCCGTGCCACGTCGCTCTCGAAGGGGCTGAGCACGATGCCCTGCTCGCGGTAGACGGGGCCGCCGGGCAGGGTGATGCGGTTGCGGCTCTGCGCGACGAGATGGCTGGCGAGCGGGAAGGAGCTGGTCAGGATGTCCAGGCTCATCCCTTCCAGGAACTCCGCCAGGCAATAGGTGGTGCTGCCGGCGCCGATGATGACGCTCTCGCCGCGCCGCATCAGGCCGGCGGCCACGCGCGCGATGGCGCGCTTCTGCGGCGCCTGCACCTCCTGGCTGACGGCGAAGGGGCGGCCGACCAGCTGTGGCTGGTAGCGCGGCTCCAGCGCCTCCACGCCGCCGCGCACGCGGCGGATCTCGCCGCGCTCGGCCATGGCCACGATGTCGCGGCGGATGGTGGCCTCGGAGGCGCCGAGCAGGTCGCAGAGGTCGGTCACGCTGACCACGCTGCGTTCCTCCGCCGTCTTGAGGATCAGCCGCTGACGTTCCCGCTCCAGCACCCGCCGGTCCTTCCCTGGGAGGTCGAGCGGACAGCTAAGGGCGCGGCCGGAAGGGCGTCAAGGGCGTTCGATCAGAATCGGTCGGTTTGGATTGGACTTGATCGTTTATGATCGATATGGAAGCCTGCATCCGGAAGCGGGCCGACAACCGCGTCCAGGGAGGCACCATGAACACCGTCACCCCCATCGCTCCCCTGCTGGAGAACCGCTGGGACGCCGCGCATGCCGCGACCCTGGCGCCGGAGGAGCTGCTGCTCTACCGCTCGAACCTGCTTGGCTCCGACAAGCGCGTCACCAACTACGGCGGCGGCAACACCTCCTCCAAGATCCCGATGCGCGACCCCCTGACGGGCGAGACGGTGACGGTGCTCTGGGTGAAGGGCTCGGGCGGCGACATCGGCACGATGAAGCTGGACGGCTTCGCCACGCTCTACCAGGACCGCCTGCTGCGGCTGCAGGACCTCTACCGGGGGGCGGAGCGGGAGGATGCGATGGTGGGCCTCTATCCCCACCTGACCTTCGGGCTGAACCCGCGCGCCACCTCGATCGACACGCCGCTGCACGGGCTGATCCCCTGGCCGCATGTCGATCACGTCCATCCGGACGCGATCATCGCCATCGCCGCCTCGGCCGACAGCCGGCGCCTGACGCAGGAGATCTTCGGCGACACGATCGGCTGGATTCCCTGGCGCCGCCCGGGTTTCGAGCTGGGCCTGTGGCTGCAACGCTTCGTGGCGGAGAACCCCAAGGCGAAGGGCGCGATCCTGGAAGCGCACGGGCTCTTCACCTGGGGCGGGACGCAGCGGGAATGCTACGAGACCACGATCGGCACGATCAACCGGGCGATCGAATGGCTGGCGCTGCAATCCCAGGGGCGCCCCGCCTTCGGCGGCGGAAAGGTGGCTGCCCTGCCGCGCGAGGAACGCCGGGCCCTGGCGGCGGCGCTGATGCCCCGGATCCGCGGGCTGGTCGCCGGGCGCGACCATGGCGGCGCCACGCCCACCCGCATCGGGCATTTCGACGACAGCCCGGCGGTGCTGGAATTCGTGGGCTCGCAGGCCCTGGCGGAACTGGCGCCGCTGGGCACCTCCTGCCCCGACCATTTCCTGCGCACCAAGATCGCGCCGCTGGTGCTGGATTTCGATCCGGTGCGCGAGGGGCTGGAGGAGTTGCTGCCGCGGCTGGAGCCGGCCATCGCCGCCTATCGCGAAACCTACGCCGCCTATTACGAACGCTGCCGGCGCCCGGACAGCCCGGCGATGCGCGACCCGAATCCTGTGGTCTATCTGGTGCCGGGTGTGGGCATGATCACCTTCGCCGCCGACAAGGCGACGGCACGCATCGCGGGCGAGTTCTACGCCAACGCCATCAACGTGATGCGCGGCGCTTCCGCGGTTTCCACCTATCGCGGCCTGCCGGAACAGGAAGCCTTCGACATCGAGTACTGGCTGCTGGAGGAGGCGAAGCTCGCTCGCATGCCGAGGCCGAAGGCACTGGCCGGCAAGGTGGCGCTGATCACCGGCGGCGCAGGCGGCATCGGCCTGGCCACGGCGCGCCGCCTGGCGGATGAGGGCGCCTGCATCGTGCTCTGCGACATCGACCGCGACGCGCTGGCGGAGGCCGAGGCGGCGTTGCGCCGCAGCCATGGCGCCGATGCCGTGGCCTCGGCCTGGGTGGACGTGACGCGGGAGGAAGCGGTCCAGGCCCTCTATGCCGAGGCCGCGCTGGCTTTCGGCGGCATCGATATCTGCGTCTCCAATGCCGGCATCGCCTCCGCCGCGCCGATCGAGGAAACGAGCCTGGAACTCTGGGACCGCAACCTCTCGATCCTCGCCACCGGCTATTTCCTGGTGACGCGGGAGGCCTTCCGGCTGATGCGGGTGCAGGGCACGGGCGGCTCCATCGTGCTGGTGGCCTCCAAGAACGCCATGGTGGCCTCGCCGGGCGCCTCCGCCTATTGCGTCGCCAAGGCCTCGGAACTGCACCTCGCCCGCTGCCTCGCGCTGGAAGGCGCGCCGCACGGCATCCGCGCCAATGTGGTGAACCCGGATGCGGTGCTGCGCGGCTCACGCATCTGGCAGGGGGAATGGGGCGACCAGCGCGCCGCCTCCAACCGGACGACGCGGGAGGATCTGGAGAAGGTCTATATCGAGCGCTCGCTGCTCAAGCGCGGCGTTCATCCCGAGGACATCGCCGAGGCCATCGCCTTCTTCGCCGCGGAGGCGCGATCCGGGAAATCCACCGGCAACATCCTGAACGTGGATGCGGGCCACGCGCCTGCCTTCACGCGCTAGGCCGGAAGACGCGGAAGGGGGGCGAGGGAATGAACCGGATCGCGAGAATCCGCCCGGTGGACGAGGTGTTCCGCGCGGAAAGCAACCGCGGGCTGGAGGCCGGGACGGCGCGCGACTATGACTGGCTGGGCGGCAAGCTGGCAGCGCGCGGCATCGATGTGGAGGCGGTGGCGGAGCGGCTGGCGGGCTTCGCGGTGGCGCTGCCCTCCTGGGGCACGGGCACGGGCGGCACACGCTTCGCGCGCTTTCCCGGCGGCGGAGAGCCGGCCAGCCTGCGCGACCGGCTGGAGGATTGCGCCGTGGTGCAGGCGCTGACGGGCGCCACGCCCGGCGTCTCGCTGCATTTCCCCTGGGACGAGGTGGCGGACCATGCCGCGCTGCGCGCCGAGGCGGAGGCGCTGGGCCTGTGCTTCGACGCGGTGAACTCGAACACCTTCCAGGACCATCCGGGTCATCCCGATCACCCGTTGTCCTACAAGTTCGGCAGCCTGTCGCACACCGACCCGGCGGTGCGGGCGCAGGCCGTGGCGCACAACATCGCCTGCATCCGCGCGGGCGAGGCGCTGGGCAGCAAGGCGCTGACGATCTGGATCGGCGACGGCGCCAACTTCCCCGGCCAGTCGAACCTGCGCGGGGCCTACGAGCGCTATATCGGCAGCGTGCGGCAGATCGCCGCCGCGCTGCCGCCGGACTGGTCGCTCTTCCTGGAGCACAAGCTCTACGAGCCCGCCTTCTATGCCACGGTGATCCAGGACTGGGGCTCCTCGCTGCTGGCGGCGCAGGAGATCGGGCCGCAGGCGCGCTGCCTCGTCGATCTCGGCCACCACGCGCCGAACGTGAACATCGAGATGGTCGTGGCGCGGCTGGTGCACGCGAAGCGCCTTGCCGGCTTCCACTTCAATGATTCCAAGTATGGCGACGATGACCTGGACAGCGGCTCGATCGATCCCTTCCGCCTGTTCCTGGTCTTCAATGAGTTGGTGGATGCCGGGGCGGCGGGGGCCTTCGACCGGCCGCCCGCCTACATGATCGACCAGTCGCACAACGTCACCGACCCGATCGAGAGCCTGATCGGATCGGCCATGGAGATCCAGCGCGCCTATGCCCAGGCGCTGCTGGTGGACCGCGCCGCGCTGGCCGCGCATCAGGAGGCGAACGACGCGCTGATGGCGCATCGCCTGCTGAAGCAGGCCTTCCAGACGGATGTCTCGCCGATCCTGGCCATGGTGCGGCAGCGCAAGGGGGCGGCGATCGATCCCATCTCGGCCTATCGCGCCAGCGGCTACCGCCAGGACCGCGCGGCGCGCCGGCCTATCCGGCAGGGCGGCGGGGGCGGGATCGTCTGACCGGCCGAGGGCCGCCGTGAAACGTTGCGACACGGCATCCACGGGCGCCCGCAGGCAACAGATCCCGCGCCGACACGTTCAAACGCCGTAATTCGCGGCGTGCTCCTCCTGTTTCGCCGCAGAACTTTCCAGAAGTTCATGAAGAGGAAAGCGGCGTCATGGCGAAGACAGTGGGCGACCAGGTCTGGGAACGGCTGCGCGAATGGGGGGTGCGCCGGGTTTTCGGCTACCCCGGCGACGGCATCAACGGGCTGATCGGCGGCCTCGCACGGCACAACAAGGTTCCGGATCGGAAGATCGACTTCGTCCAGGCGCGGCATGAGGAGATGGCGGCCTTCATGGCCGGTGCCCATGCCAAGTTCACCGGCGAGGTCGGCGTCTGCATCGCCACCTCGGGTCCTGGTGCGGTGCACCTGCTGAACGGGCTGTATGACGCGCGCGCCGACCATCAGCCCGTGCTGGCCCTGGTCGGGCAGCAGGCGCGCGCGGCCCTGGGCGGGCATTTCCAGCAGGAGATCGATCTCCAGTCCCTGTACAAGGATGTGGCGCGTGCCTTCGTGCAGACGGCGATGGTGCCGGAACAGGTCCGCCACCTGGTTGACCGCGCCATGCGCATCGCGATGGGCGAGCGCGCGGTCACGGCGCTGATCTTCCCCAATGACCTGCAGGACCTGCCGGCGGTCGAGGACCTGCCGCGCGCGCACGGGATCGTGCCCTCCGGCAGCGGCTATTCCGCCCCGCGCGTCGTTCCCGGCGCGGCGACGCTGGAACGGGCGGCGGAGGTGCTGAACAGTGGCAGTAAGGTGGCCATGCTGATCGGTGCCGGCGCGCTGGAGGCCACCGACGAGGTGATCGCCGTGGCCGACAAGCTCCAGGCCGGGGCGGCCAAGGCGCTGCTGGGCAAGGCGGCCCTGCCGGACGACCTGCCCTGGGTCACCGGCTCCATCGGCCTGCTGGGCACGAAGCCGAGCTGGAACCTGATGCAGGGCTGCGACACGCTGCTGATGGTGGGCTCCTCCTTCCCCTATTCGGAGTTCCTGCCGAAGGAAGGCGCGGCGCGCGGCGTGCAGATCGACATGCAGGCGCGGAACCTCTCCATCCGCTACCCGATGGAGGTGAACCTGGAAGGCGACGCGGCGGCGACGCTGCGTGCGCTGCTGCCGATGCTGGAGCAGAAGACCGATACCTCCTGGCGCGACACGATCGCCAAGGATCTCGCCAGCTGGTGGGACACGCTGAAGGACCGGGCGATGCAGCCGGCCGATCCGATCAACCCGCAACGCATCTTCTGGGAGCTGTCGCCGCGCCTGCCGGACGGGGTGATCATCACCGGCGATTCCGGCTCCCATACCAACTGGTACGCGCGCGACGTGAAGATGCGGCGGGGCATGATGGCCTCGCTGTCCGGCGGCCTCGCCACGATGGGCTCGGGCATGCCCTATGCCATCGGCGCCAAGTTCGCCCATCCGCGCCGCCCGGTCCTGGCCATCTGCGGCGACGGCGCCTTCCAGATGAACGGCATGGCCGAGCTGATCACCGTCGCCAAGTACTGGAAGGAGTGGGAATCGCCGCAGTTCGTCGCCATGGTCCTGAACAACCGCGACCTGAACCAGGTGACCTGGGAGCAGCGGGTGATGGAGGGCGATCCGAAGTACCTGGCGTCGCAGGACATCCCCGACGTCGCCTATGCCCGCTTCGCCGAGATGATCGGGCTCAAGGGCATCGAGGTGCACGACCCGGAGAAGATCGGCGCGGCCTGGGAGGAAGCCTTTGCCTCCGACCGCCCGGTGGTGGTGGAATTCCGGGCCGACGGCAACGTGCCGCCGCTGCCGCCGCACATCACGATGAAGCAGGCGCTGGCCTTCACCCGCTCGATGGCGGGCGAGCCGGAACTGGGCAGCGTGATCAAGGACACCTTCCGACAGGTCGCCAGCTCGGTCCTGCCGCACCGGTCGTGAGCCGGCTGCGCGGGCAGGCCCCGGTCGGGGCGGTGTCGGCCTCCGCCTACACCATCCCGACGGACCGGCCCGAGGCGGACGGCACCATCGCCTGGGACCGCACCACCCTGGTCCTGGCGGAGGTGGAGGCCGGGGGCGAGCGGGGGCTGGGCTATACCTATGCGGACGCCGCCGCCGCAGGGCTGGTGCGGGGCGTTCTGGCGGAGGCGTTGCGGGGCCGGGACGCCATGGACCTGCCCGCCGCCTGGGAGGCAATGGTCCGGGCGGTGCGCAACATCGGGCGGGAGGGGGTGGCGGCCTGCGCCATCTCCGCCCTTGATGCCGCGCTCTGGGACGCCAAGGCGAAGCTGCTGGGCCTGCCGCTGGTGACGTTGCTGGGCGCCGCGCGGCGGGAGGTGCCGGTCTATGGCAGCGGCGGCTTCACCACCTATCCCGACGAGGTGCTGCGCGACCAGCTCGCCGGCTGGGTGGAGCGGGATGGCTGCCGCTGGGTGAAGATGAAGATCGGCACCCATCCGGAGCAGGACCCGCACCGCGTCGCCGTGGCGCGCGAGGCGACCGGCAAGGCCGGCCTCTTCGTGGATGCCAATGGCGCCTTCACCGCGAAGCAGGCCCTGGCGGTCGCGCATCGCTGCGCCATGGAGGCAGGCGTCGCCTGGTTCGAGGAACCGGTGTCCAGCGACGATCTGGACGGGCTGCGCCTGGTGCGGCAGGGCGGGCCGCCGGGCCAGGAGATCGCGGCCGGGGAATATGCCTACGATCCCGCCTATGTGCGCCGGATGCTGGTGGCGGGCGCCGTGGACGTGATGCAGGCCGATGCCAGCCGCTGCCTCGGCATCACCGGCTTCCTGCGTGCCGCCGCGCTCTGCGAGGGGTTCCACACCGATCTCTCGGGGCATTGCGCGCCGGCCCTGCACCTGCACGCCGCCTGCGCCGCCCCGCGCCTGCGCCATCTCGAATGGTTCCACGACCATGTGCGGATCGAGGCGATGCTCTTCGATGGCGTACCCGTGCCGCTGGACGGCGCCATCGCGCCCGACCTGTCGCGGCCGGGGATGGGGCTCGCCTTCCGGCGGGCCGATGCCGCCCGCTATCTCGTCTCCTGACCGCCGAGCCCTCCAGGAAGGAACGCGCATGATCCGGTTGAAAACCCGCGCGGGCCACGGTTTCCCCCGGATGCCGCCGGGGGGCGGTGCCCTTGCCCGCCTGTGGCCGCCTCGCCCGCCTGCCATGCACGAAAGGCGCGTGCACGCCGCCCGGCACCTGCATGGCGGGGCCGCTGTCCTGGCCTTGGCCGTGCTGGGCGACAGCGGTATCGAGCACTACCGCGGCTCCTTCCGGAACAAGGCCATGGTCACGCCGCTGCTGACCGCCAGCGTCTCGCTCCTGTCCGCCCTGCACGGGCTGGCGGACCAGAGGCCCCTGCCGCACCGGCTGCGCAACGCGGTGCACGGGCTGGCGGCGCTGACCGGCCTGATCGGGACGGGCTTCCATGTCTACAATGTCCTCAAGCGCCCTGGCCGACTGAGCTTCGAGAACCTGTTCTACGGCGCGCCGCTGGGCGCCCCGGCCGCCATGCTGCTGTCCGGCGCGGTGGGGCTGGCGGCGGAACAGGTGCGGGAACAGCCGCTGGACCGGCTGGAAAGCCTCGGCCTGGAACGGCGGGAACCGCTCGGCGACCGCGAACTGGGCCAGGGCATCGCCGCGCTGGTGGCCGCCGGGCTGCTCGGCACCACGGCGGAGGCGGCGTTGCTGCATTTCCGGGGAAACTTCCAGAACCGCGCCATGTACCTGCCGGTGCTGCTGCCGCCCGCCGTGGCGGGGCTGCTGGGCCGGGCGGCGGCAAGGCCGGACGCACCGCACGCCAGCCAGCGGGCGCGGGGCGCCTCCTAGCTGGCGGTGATGCTGGGCCTGGCCGGGGCGGGCTTCCATATCCGCGGCGTGTCGCGCCACATGGGCGGTGTGGATCGGCATGGAATAGGAACCCTGTTGGAGGGGTGATCGGCGTCCAAACGGGACCCCACTGACGGCGGGGTTCACAGTGGTTTCCGGGATGATCGGGAGCCAGTGCTGGGATGCTGGTCGTGGAGACAGTGGCAAAGATCCGGCGCCTGCACCGGGTGCAGGGCAAGTCGATCAAGGCGATCTGTCGTGAGCTCGGGATTTCGCGAAAGGTGGTCCGGAAGGTTCTGCGGTCCGGGGAGACGGAATTCCGCTACAGCCGGGCGCGGCAGCCGCAGCCCAAGCTGGGGCCGTGGCAGGCCGAGCTGGAGCGCCTGCTGGAGG
>NZ_KK211413.1:55320-121209 GCF_000622225.1 Roseomonas mucosa ATCC BAA-692
AATAGCCGCCTCGACGAACTCATGCCCTGGTGCTGGACCGCCGACGCAGGCTGACCCTCAGGTCAAACCGCCAAGGGCTTGTTGGCCTCGCTTACCTCTCACACCCGGAACTTGTAGTTCTTACCCGGCTTGCGTTCGACATCCGGCGGAAAGCTCGCCCGCTTGTCCGCGAAGTACCTGCCGCAATGGTCGCCGTCCGAAAGCAGGTTGTAGGTCAGGTACAGGATCCGCCGCGCCGCAGCCGTCATGTTCGGTTCCGAGGCATGGGGAGCATAGCTGTCGAAGAACAACACATCGCCTGGCTCCGTCGGTACCGAAATCAGCTTGAATCGCGCCATCTGCTCGGTGCTCAATGGCTTCCATTCCTCGCCGATCAATCCGGCTAGGCGCGGTGCATCGGTCATCTGCAGACAGCCGTTCTCCTCTGTGGCGCGATCGATGCAGACCAACGCGGTAACGAAGATCGGCGCATAGACCGACCAGCCCGCCTGCTGGTCCTGATGCGGTTCGAACCCCGCGCCACCCGGCATCTTGAAGTTAATCTTGTCCTTGAAGAGCGTCACCGGCCCGCCCATCAACTGCGCCACGGCCGCTTCCAGACGGCTGTCGCGGACGAGATCCTTGAACCCCTGGTGGAAGGGGCAGAAGTTCTCGATACGCTGAATCACGCGCTCGCCACTGCGCAACAGGCTGTCCTCGCGATAGACCATGTGGCGCCCCGGAACTTCGGGAGCGGCAACCAGTTCGTTCGTCCAGCGCGAGATCGCCTGCGCTTCCTCCGGGCTGTAGAAGCCGCGTGCCGCGACCCAACCGGTCCGCGCATAATGCGCCACGTCATCCGTGGAGAGGGGGCCTGCCTCCGCCGGAACGGAAAGCCTCAAAGTCTCGTTCATGCTGGGCTCGCAACCTGAAGATGTGGGAGGATCACGTTCTCCGCGCGGACAACGTCTTCGGGAAAGTCGATCTCGGTCCAGGACAAGTCACTGATCTCCACGGCCTGGAAACGCGCCGGTCCGGCCAGGATCAGGTCACGGATCGCCTCCTCGTACTCGACCTGCCTTTCCCCGCGCTGAAGATAGTCCTCACAACGCGCCGCCAGAAGCCCCGCCATCTCCGGAGAGAAGCGGAAAAAGCCCACGGACTCGCCATGCCAGTCATGCACGCGTTCCGGCTTTTTGCGGAAATCCACGATCAGCCCATCGCGGAAACAGATTTTCACCGGCTCGTCCCCCGGCTCGATCTCCCGGTCCACCAGCAGCAGGTTCTCGCCCGGGGCACGCAGCAGACGGCCAAGCATGGCGGGATCGTAGAGGACATCGCCATCCATCAGCAGCACTGGAACACCCTCACGCAGCGTTTCGGCCTGCACGGACAGCGACACGAGGCTGCCCTGACGGAAATCCCGGTTCTCGACAAAGCGCACCCGGTCCTGCCAGCCGAGGCGTGCGACCTCTTCCCGGATCAGATCTGCTTGATAGCCGATGGTGATCGCCACCCGTTGGATGCCATGCGTCTCCAGCGCCGCCAGATGCCGCGCGAGCAGGGTCAGGCCGCCGAATTCCAGCAGGACCTTGGGCCTGTCATCGGCACCGCCCAGGCGGCGCCCGACACCTGCGGCCAGGATGATCGCGACAGCAGAACATTGCGGCGCAGCAAGATATGACGACAAATCAAGGTTTCCGTTTCTGGCTTCCGGCCCATTGAACGATAAGGATGACAGTTCGATGTAGACAAGACCGGCCAACGGTGTCTTGGCGCACCTGTCCCGGTTATTGGGGAACCAAGCTTTGAGAAGTGATCTGGATCAGCTCGCCTCGCCGCGCCCGGACCTGTCGCGGCGAAAGGAGAGCCGCTTTGCGGCCCTGCGCCGGGAAATCACCTCGCCGACCCTTTCCTTCCTGATGGAGGCCCATGACGGCCTCTCCGCGAAGATCGTCGAGGAGGCCGGCTTCCGCGGCGTCTGGGCCTCCGGACTCACGACCTCCGCCGCACTCGGCCTGCGCGACAGCAACGAGGCGTCCTGGACCCAGGTGCTCGACGTGCTGGAATACATGGCTGATGCGACGACGCTGCCGATCCTGGTGGACGGCGACACGGGCCATGGCAACTTCAACAATGTCCGCCGCTTCGTGCGCAAGCTCTGCGAGCGCGGCATTGCCGGCGTGTGCATCGAGGACAAGCTCTTCCCGAAGACCAACTCGTTCATCGGGGAGGCGCAGCCGCTCGCCGACATCGACGAGTTCTGCGGCCGCATCAAGGCGGGCAAGGACAGCCAGACGGATGACGACTTCGTCCTCGTCGCGCGTGTCGAAGCGCTGATCTCCGGCCATAGCATGGAGGAGGCGCTGCACCGGGCCGAGCGCTATCACGCGGCCGGGGCCGATGCGATCCTGATCCATTCCAAGAAGGCGAAGGCCGACGAGATCTTCACCTTCGCGGAACGCTGGGGCAACCGCTGCCCGCTCGTGATCGTGCCGACCATGTACTATGCGACGCCGACGGACCTGTTCCGCCAGGCTGGCATCTCCACCATCATCTGGGCCAACCACCTGCTGCGCGCCTCGATCACGGCGATGCGCGAGACGGCGGCACGCATCCACGAGGATGAGTCGCTGATGCGCGTCGAGGGCAGCGTTGCCTCGGTGAAGGACATCTTCCGCCTCGCCGGCAATGCCGAGCTGGAGGAGGCCGAGAAGCGCTACCTCCCGTCCCGGGCCGCGGCGGGCGCGGTGGTGCTGGCCGCCTCGGGCGGCGAACTCGGTGGCCTCACCGCGGACCAGCCGAAATGCATGGTCGATGTGCGCGGCCAGTCGCTGTTGCAACGCCTGGTAGGCACGCTGCGCGAGAGCGGCGTCCGCGACGTATCGGTGGTGCGTGGATACCGCAAGGAAGCGGTCGTGATGTCCGGCGTGCAGATGATCGACAATGATCGCTACGCCGAAACGGGAGAAACCTGGTCGCTGGCCCAGGCGCGCGAGGCGCTCCAGGGCGAGACGGTGATCGCCTATGGCGACGTGCTGTTCCGCCGCTACATCCTGGACAGCCTGCTCTCCTCCTCCGCCGACATCGTCGTGGCGGTGGATGCGCTGGACAAGACGCAGGACGGCACCCGCCCGAACAAGCGCGACGGCGTGGTGGCCGACAAGCGCTTCTCCGGCGACTATCTCGACGACGCGCCGGCGCATCTCGTCTCCATGACGCATGGCGGCTCGGCTTCCGAGGAAAGCTGTGGCGAATGGATCGGCCTCGCCCGCTTCAGCGCCCGTGGCGCCCAATGGCTGCGGGAGGAACTCGACGCCATGGCGGCCGAGGGTCTATTGGAGGGCGGTGACATGCCGCTGTTGCTGACGCGCCTCGCCGCGAAGCATCCGGTGCGGGTGAAGTACTTCACCGGCCACTGGCTCGACGTGGACACGCTGACCGACCTCGCCGAGGCCCGAAACTTCACCTGAGACCATGATCACAGCATCGGAGTTCCTCCACGAAGCCGGCAAAGCCGGCTTCGACTTCTATACGGGCGTGCCCTGTTCCTTCCTGACCCCGCTGATCAACGGCGTGCTGTCCGCGCCGGGCCTCGCCTATGTTGGCGCGGCCAGCGAGGGGGAGGCCGTGGCCATCGCCGCCGGTGCCTGGCTGGCGGGACGGCGGACGGTGGTGATGTGCCAGAACTCGGGTCTGGGGAACGCGGTGAACCCGCTGACCTCGCTGAACCATCCCTTCCGCATCCCGACCCTCTTCGTCACCACCTGGCGTGGGGAACCGGGCATCCCGGACGAGCCGCAGCACGAGCTGATGGGCCAGATCACCCAGGACCTGATCGCCCTGATGCGGCTGGAACAGGCGCCTTTCCCGGGCGGGCCCGTCGCCCTGGCGCTGGCCCTGGCGCAGGCGGCCGCGCGAATGGAGGCGACCGGGCTCCCCTATGCCTTCGTCATGCGCAAGGGCGATGTCACCGACAGCCCGCTGGACCAGGCGCCCCGGCCCCTGCCGCCGCCGGGCCGGCGCACCGACCATCCGGGTGAGGGCGGGCGCCCCGCGCGCGCTGCCGTGCTGGAGCGCTTCCTCGCCATCGTGCCGGAGGAGGCGGCGGTGGTCGCCACCACCGGCAAATGTGGACGAGAGCTCTTCACCCTCGCGGACCGGGAACAGCACCTCTATCAGGTCGGCTCCATGGGCGGGGCCAGCGGCATGGGGCTGGGCATCGCCCTGAACAGCCCGCGCCCCGTGGTGGTGCTGGATGGCGACGGCGCGGCGCTGATGAAGCTCGGCAGCCTCGCCACGATCGGCGCCCACGCGCCGGAGCGGCTGATCCACGTCATCCTCGACAACGGCGTTCACGACTCGACCGGCGGGCAGGCGACGGTCTCCGCCTCGGTGGACTTCGCCGGCGTCGCGCTGGCCTGCGGCTATCGCAGCGCCGCCGTCTGTGCCTCGCTGAATGGGTTCGAGGCCGCCTTCCGCGAGGCCCTGGCCACGCGCGGCCCGGCGCTGATCCATGCCAGGATCGCGCCCGGCTCCATGGAGAAGCTGGGCCGGCCCACGGTCAGGCCGCCGGAGGTGGCGCGGCGCTTCCGCGCCTTCCTCGCCCGCCCGCCCGCGGGGGCACCTGCCGCGTGATCTGGTCCACCGCCCTCAGCCTCGTCATCGGCCTCGCCGCCTTCCTGACCCTGATCCTCACCAGCGACCCGGCCCAGATCCTGGCGCTGCTGCTCCAGACGGGCTGGGGCCTGCTGCTGGTGGCGGCGCTGCACGTGCCGCAGATCTTCTGCTCCGCCCTGGGCTGGCAGCCGCTGATCGAGGACACGCGCAGGCCGGGGCTGCTCACCCTCACCAAGCTGCGCTGGGTGCGGGAATCCGCCAATGCCATGCTGCCCTTCGTGCAGGTGGCGGGCGAGCTGGCGCGGGCGCAGCTCCTGCTCCGCCGGGGCGTCGGGCGCATCCGGGTGGTGGCCAGCATCGCCGTGGACCTTGCCACGGAGATGGCCTCGCAGATCGTCTTCTCGCTGATGGGCGTGGCCGTGCTGCTGCTGATCCCGCATGAGGGCGGCGATACGGTAACGCATTGGTTGATCGCGGCCACGCTGCTGGGCGGCGGCCTGACTGTCGCCTTCATGCTGGCGCAGCGTTTCGGCCTGTTCCGGCTGGTGGAGAAGCTGCTGCCGCGCTTCGCCGCCCGGGCCGGCTGGGCCTCGCTCGGCGACATGACCGGGCTGAACGAGGCGGTGCTGCGCCTCTACCGCCAGCCCTCCCATCTCTGGCGCAGCGGTGCGGGGCATCTGGCCTCCTGGCTGATCGGCGTGGTGGAGACCTGGGCGGCCATGTGGCTGCTGGGCATCGAGGCCAGCTTTGCCGAGGCCATGGTGATCGAGAGCCTGGCCCAGGCGGTCCGCAGCGCCGGCTTCTTCATCCCCGGCGCGCTGGGGGTGCAGGAGGGCGGCTATGTCCTGCTCTGCGGCCTCTTCGGCATCCCGGCCGATCAGGCGCTCGCCCTGGCGCTGGTCCGCCGCTTGCGCGACATCGCCCTGGGCCTGCCGGGGCTGGTCGCCTGGCGCCTGGACGCCTCCGGGCCGCACCTCGGCAAACCCGCTCTGGTGGGCATGGCGAAACCGGGAATGGGGAAGCACTGACATGGCACCGGAACCGATCCTCCTGACTCCGGGGCCCCTGACCACGCAGCTCAGGACGCGGCAGGCCATGCTGCGCGACTGGGGCTCGCGCGATCCGGGCTTCATCGCCCTGACGGCGGAGCTGCGGCAGCGGCTGCTGGATGTCGCGAAGGGGCAGGGGAGCCATGCCGCGGTGCCCCTCCAGGGCTCCGGCACCTTCATCGTCGAGGCTGCGATCGCCACGCTGATCGCGCCGGGGGACAAGCTGCTGGTCCTCTGCAACGGCGCCTATGGCGAACGCATGGTGACCATCGCCCGTCGCATGGGGCGGCAGGTGGAGGCGCTGAGCTGGCCGGAGGACCGGGTGGTGGAGCCCGCCCGCGTCGCCGAGGCGCTGCGGGGCGATCCCGCCGTCACCCATGTCGCCCTGGTCCATTGCGAGACCACCACCGGCATCCTGAACCCCCTGCCGGAGATCGCCGCCGCCGTAGCGGGGGCAGGGCGGCACCTGCTGCTGGACGCGATGAGCAGCTTCGGCGCCCTGCCGGTCGACCTCGCCACCCAGCCCGTAGCGGCGGTGCTGGCTTCCTCGAACAAATGCCTGGAGGGCGTGCCGGGGATCGGCTTCGCCCTGGTGCGTGAGGAAATGCTGGCGGCGCGTAAGGGCAACAGCCCCTCGGTCAGCCTGGACCTGGAGGCGCAGTGGCGCGGCTTCGAGAGCAATGGCCAGTGGCGTTTCACCCCGCCGGTGCAGGTGGTGGCGGCGCTGGTCGAGGCGCTGCGGCTGCTGGAGGCCGAGGGCGGGCCGGAGGCGCGCCGGGCTCGCTACGCGAACAACCTGCGGGTGCTGCTGGCCGGGATGCGCCGCATGGGCTTCGACCTCTACCTCGACGAGGCGGTGCAGGCGCCCATCATCGCCACCTTCCGCTCGCCGGAGGGCTTCGGTTTCCGGCGCTTCTACGACGCGCTGGCGGAACGGGGATTCCTGATCTACCCGGGCAAGCTGACCCAGGCGGAGAGCTTCCGCATCGGCTGCATCGGCGCGCTGGGGCAGGGGGATTTCGAGCGGCTCCTCGCCGCCGTGGAGGAGGTCCGGGCCTCTGCCTAGCCGGAAAACGGGTGCGGAGACCGCCCGGGCGCGGAGGTCAGGAAGCGATCCGGTCCCGTCGCCGCCCCGTCAGGCCCAGCCAGAGCGCGGCCAGCGGCGTGATGACCGCGGCGGCCCAGAGCATCGGCTCGGACAGGCCGAGCCAGACCAGCACGGGTACGAAGACCATGGCATCGTCGGGATCGACGGTCAGGCCCGGGGCGATCTGATAGCCGCGCAGCTCGCCCAGCTTCAGCACGTTGAGCTGCCAGAACAGCGCCCCGATGCCGAGGCCGGCCACCACGCCCAGCAGTGGCCCGGTGAGATCCAGGATGGGCATCAGCCCCACGCCGATGCCGATGAAGGCGATGATGCCCGACGAGCAGTCGCTGATCAGGTCATAGCGGTGGCCGCCCGCGCTGAACTGCCGGGTCTGCCGCGCCAACTCGCCATCCGCCCGGTCGAGCAGCATGGAGAACAGGAAGATCCCGCCGCCGATGGCGGGCCAGGGCGCGGGGCCGGCGAAGGCCAGGGCGGCGGCGATGCCGCCCAGCAGGCGCAGCGTGGTGATCTGGTTGGGGGTCACGCCGGTCAGCGCGACTCGCCGTACTGCCGGCCGGACGATGCGGTGGATGATGGTGTCGTGGCTCACGGGGAGGGTCTCAGGCGGCCTGAGCCGCTTCCTTTTGCTTCGGGCCGCGCATGAAGCGGCGCGCGATCCGGATGACGAAGGGAACCGTCGTTGGCCGCAGCAGGCGGGGATCGTAGCCGCCCAGCCGCCGGTCGTTCTCGGCGAGGCAGATGTCGATCAGCTCCGCCGCGCTCATGCTGACGCCGATGGACTGGGAATTGGCGGTGAAGTTCGTGTCCTTGGAGGCGCCGCTCATGTCGCGGGCCATCACCAGCCGGTCCCAGACCAGCACCGCCCAGACGGCGGCGGTCTTGGCCAGGAAGTACGGCTTGCGCCACCAGGGCTGCTGCCTGCGCTTCCAGGCCGCCCAATTGGCGAAGAAGAGGATGTGCCGGCTCTCCTCCTGGATCACCGGCTCGAAGGTCTCCACCAGGTCGGGCGGGAAGAAGCCGGAGCGGCGCGCGGCCTCGAACAGGCCGAAGGCGAAGAAGCTGTCGATGCACTCGCTGTAGCCCGTGCGCATCCAGCCCCATTCGGTGTCCTTGAAGCCGGTATATTCCGGCTCCGGCTCCAGCACCACGCCATAGGCCTCGACGAGGTTGGACAGCACCACCTTGTGGCGCGCCTCCTCGTTGCCATCCATGACCATCGCCTCCTTGAGCAGCGGGTCCTCGATGGCGGCGGCGTAGTCGAGCACGCGCAGCGAGGCGCGTCCCTCCGTCTGCACGGCGATGTCCCAGATCGGCAGGCCGGTGAGGCGGGCATGCGCCTCCGGGTCCAGCTTCGGCCAGTCCAGCACGCGCGGCTTGTAGGGGTTGTGCGTCTCCAGCAGCATCCGCGCGAACATGATCATGTGGTCGTGGCTGCCGATGCGGATGCGGCCGGGCTTGCCGAAGGTCCAGTACCGGGCCGTCCGGTCGGCCGCGGCCACGATCATGCTGTTGAGCGGGACGTCCCATTCGGCCGGATGCTCGGCATTGCCGTCGAACGCTCCGGGCGGCACGGGTCTTGACGACATGGGCAACACCGATGATAGCGCCGGGCAACCCCCGACCGGCTTCCTTGCTTAGCCACCGCCCGGCCGGGATGCAATGTCACGACGCCGCCATCCCCGGGCGCTGCCCCACCCGCCGCGCCAGGATCGGACGGCCGCCACCGGCTCTCGCGGGCCATGCCAGAGGATGCCGGACTGCATGGCCCAGCCGCCCCACAACCCGCCCGCCGCCGCGCCGGACTCGCTCACCGGGCGGATCGTCGGCGCCTGCTGCCGCCATGCCTGGTGGGTCCTGCTGCTGGCCCTGCTGCTGACGGCGGCCGCCGGGGTGTACAGCGCCCGGCACTTCGCCATGACCACGGACACGGCGGAGCTGATCTCGCCCGAGCTGCCCTACCGCCAGCGGGAGATCGCGCTCAACGCCGCCTTTCCGCAGAACCAGGACATGACGGTGGTGGTGCTGGACGGGGCCACGCCGGAACTGGCGGAACTGGGGGCGGCGCGGCTCTATGACCGGCTGAAGGGCCGTGAGGACCTGTTCCGCAGCGTCCGCCGCCCCGATGGCGGCCCCTTCTTCGCCCGCTATGGGCTGATGCTGCTGCCGCTGCCCGAGGTGCAGGCCAATACCGACCAGCTGATCCAGGCCCAGCCTTTCCTGGGGCCACTGGCCGCCGATCCCAGCCTGCGCGGGGTGATGGGGGCACTGGACACGGTGCTGCTGGGGGTGGAGCGCGGGCAGGCGAAGCTGGAAGACATCCGCCGGCCGCTGGTGGCCCTGGCCACCAGCTTCGGTGCCGTGGCGGAGGGCGGGCCAGGCTTCTTCTCCTGGCGCAACCTCTTCTCCGACCGGCCGGCCGGGGTGCGGGAAACGCGCAAGTTCATCCTGGTCCAGGCGAAGCTCGACTACGGCTCGCTGGAGCCCGGCGCCCGGGCCAGCGCCGCGATCCGCGAGGCGGCGCGCGGGCTGGGGCTGGACGCGGCCCATGGCGTGAGCGTGCGCCTGACCGGCAGCGTGCCGCTCTCGGACGAGGAATTCGCCACCCTGGCGGAAGGCGCCTCGCTGATGGGCATCGCCATGGTCGTCTGCCTCGTCGCCATGGTCTGGCTCGCCGTGCGGTCCTGGCGCTTCACCCTGGCCATCCTGTTCAGCACCATCCTGGGCCTGGTGCTGACGGCCGGGGCGGGGCTGCTGGTGATCGGGCGCTTCAACCTGATCTCGGTCGCCTTCATCCCGCTCTTCGTGGGGCTGGGGGTGGATTTCGGCATCCAGGTGTCGGTCCGCGCCCGGGCGGAGCGCCTGCGCCACCCGGCGCTGGGCGATGCGCTGGTGGCGGCCGGGAATGGCGTAGGCGGCTCTCTGGCCCTGGCGGCGGCGGCCATCGCGGCGGGCTTCTTCGCCTTCCTGCCCACCAGCTATATCGGCGTTTCCGAGCTCGGGGCCATCGCCGGGGTGGGGATGGTGGTGGCCTTCGTGCTCAGCATCACCCTGCTGCCGGCCCTCCTGGCCCTGCTGCGCCCGGCGGGCGAGGCGCGGGAGGTCGGCTTTGCCGCCCTGGTCCCGGTCGAGACCTGGCTGCACCGCCACCACCGGGGGGTGATCGGCGCCGCGGTGCTGCTGGTCCTGGGATCGGTGGCGCTGATGCCGCGGCTGGACTTCGACTTCAACCCGCTGCACCTGCGCAGCGAGAAGGTGGAGTCCGTCTCGACGATCGAGGACCTGATGAAGGACCCCGACCGCTCTCCCTATACGGTCGACGTGCTGATGCCCTCTCTGGCCGATGCCGACGCGCTGGCGAAGCGCATCGCGCCGCTGCCCGAGGTGGCCCAGGTCGTCACCCTGGACAGCTTCGTGCCCGGCCAGCAGGAGGAGAAGCTGGCCGCCATCCACGACGCGGCCGACCTTCTTTCCCTGACCCTGGACCCGGTGACGGGCCGCCCGCCACCCAGCGATGCCGAGGTGGTGGAGAGCTTCCGCGCGACGGCGGCCGGGCTGCGCCGCGCGGCGGGCGAGGCGCATGATTCGGGGGCGGAGGCGGCACGGGGCCTCGCTTCGGCGCTGGAGCGCCTGGCCGCCGCTGCACCGGAGGTGCGGGCGCGGGCCTCGGAGGCGGTAATCACCCCGCTGCGCGTCCTGCTGGCCCAGATCCGCGACATGCTCTCGGCCGGGCCGGTGACGGCGGAAACCCTGCCGCCGGAGCTGCGGGCCGACTGGGTCGCGGCGGACGGGCGGGCGCGGGTGCAGGTCTTTCCCCAGGGTGGCACCAGCAGCAACGAGGCGCTGCGCCGCTTCGCCGCCGCGGTGCAGGCGGTGGCGCCCCAGGCCACCGGCGCGCCGATCTCGCTGCAGGAGGCCGGGGACAGCATCGTCCGCGCCTTCCTCCAGGCCGGGGTGCTTTCGGCCATCGTCATCACCCTGCTGCTGGCCCTGGTGCTGCGGCGGCTGCGGGACGTGCTGCTGACCATCCTGCCGGTGATCGCCAGCGGCCTGCTGACCCTGGGCGCCTGCGTGGTGCTGGGGGAGGCGCTGAACTTCGCCAACATCATCGCCCTGCCGCTGCTCTTCGGCATCGGCGTGGCCTTCAACATCTACTACGTGATGGCCTGGCGACATGGGGAGACGGCGCTGCTGTCCAGCAGCCTGACCCGCGCCATCGTCTTCAGCGCCCTGACCACGGCGACGGGCTTCGGCAGCCTCTGGCTCTCCACCCATCCGGGCACGGCCAGCATGGGGCGGCTGCTGATGATCTCGCTCGCCTGCGTGCTGCTGGTGATCCTGCTGCTGCAGCCGGCACTGCTGGCGAGGCCGGCGGCCGGGAAGCGCTGACCGCCGCCCGGCGTCCCGTGCCTCAGGTGCGGCGCCTCAAGCTGGCTTCATCAGCCGGTCGCTGAGCTCGTTCAGCCTTTGCACCAGGGTCGCCGCGCCCTGGCGGACGGGGGCGGCGAATTCCGAACGGCGGATGCTCAGCTCGCTGATCGAATCGTGCAGCACGTCGGTGATGCGCCAGGCCCCGTCCGCCTGGTGCATGCGGTAGGTGAGGTCCACCGGCTTCCCCGAGGGGTTCAGCAGCCGGCTCACCACGATCTTCTCGTCGCCCCGGTCCTCGACCCGCTGGGTCTCGAAGCCCTGGCCGCTGTAGCCATCGAAGTTGCTGGCGTAGCTGGCGACGGTCATCCGGGTGAAGGCCTGGATGACCGCCTGCTGTTCCTGCGGGGTGAAGGAGGTCCAGCGGGACCCCACGGCGAAGCGGGACATGGCCGGAATGTCGAAGACCGCCTGCACCACCGGGGCGAGCTGCTGGTAGCGGCCCTGAATGCCCAGCGCCTGCGCCCGCTTCATCACGTCGAGCAACGTGGCATGCAGCCGCTCGATCTGCGCCGCGGCGGGATCGGCAGCCTGGGCCATGGCGGACCGGGGCATGGCAACCGGGGCGAGGGCGGGAAGCAGGACGGCCACGAGGAGCCCCTGCCGGCGGGAAATGGGCATGCCTGTGTTTCCCCGGCGCGCCGCCGCTTGGCAAGCCTGGCCGGTGGGCGGCGCGCGGTGGCCCGGTACAAAGCTGCGTGGGCGGGCCTCCATGCCCCTGTCCGGTTTCCGGTCGTCTGTGGCGGCGGGGTGGTCCGGGCTGTGGCGGATCAGCCACAATCCTGACGGAAGAAGGGGCTCACCGGCTTGTTGCCCTGCACTTGCGGCTCCAATCAGGAAGGATGAACCCGACCGGTACGGTCTCGAACCCCGGAACTCGGCCTTGGTGCGGAGGGCAGGGCCGATGTGCGGCCTGTGCGGGCGTGCGGTCCGGCCATGCGTGCTAGGAGACGGAGGAAGCTCGCGAATCCTGGCCGTGAACGGGTCCGGGCGACCGGGCCCGGAGCTGCCCGCCGGATCGTGCCGGAAGCCGTTCCGGAGGAGGATGGCCCAGGATGGATCGCCCGAACGGCTTGGTCTGCCGGGAGATCCGTCCGGGCCGGGTGCCCGGCGGCATGTTGAGATGGAACCTGGCCGCCCGACGCGGCGGCCGTGAGAGACAGCAAGGAGCGCGGCTTTGGGCATTCCCATGCTGCAGGCGGCCCGGATCGGGTCCTATATTTTCGGGCAGCACCTTTCGGGGCGGAAGCGCTATCCGCTCGTGCTCATGCTGGAGCCCCTGTTCCGTTGCAACCTCGCCTGCGCGGGCTGCGGCAAGATCGACTATCCGTCGGAGATCCTGAACCAGCGTCTCTCCTACGACGAGTGCATGGAGGCGATCGACGAATGCGGCGCCCCCGTCGTCTCGATCGCGGGCGGCGAGCCGCTGCTGCACAAGGAGATGCCGAAGATCGTCGAGGGCTATCTGGCGAGGAAGAAGTTCGTGATCCTCTGCACGAACGCACTTCTGCTGGAAAAGAAGATCGACGACTACAAGCCGCATCCCGCCTTCACCTGGTCCATCCACCTGGATGGCAACGAGGCGATGCACGACAAGTCGGTCTGCCAGGCGGGCGTCTATGACAAGGCTGTCGCGGCCATCAGGCTCGCGAAGAGCAAGGGCTTCCGCGTCAGCATCAACTGCACGCTGTTCAACGACGCCGACCCGCAGCAGACCGCCGACTTCTTCGACGACATGAAGGCGATCGGACTGGACGGCATCACCGTCTCCCCGGGCTATGCCTATGAGCGCGCGCCGGACCAGCAGCACTTCCTGAACCGCACCAAGACCAAGGAGCTGTTCCGCGGCATCCTGGCGCGGGGCAAGGGCGGCAAGAAGTGGCCCTTCAGCCAGTCCACCATGTTCCTGAACTTCCTGGCCGGCAACGAGGCCTATGCCTGCACGCCCTGGGGCAACCCGACGCGCACGGTCTTCGGCTGGCAGAAGCCCTGCTACCTGCTCGGCGAAGGCTATGCGAAGACCTTCCGGGAGCTGATGGACGACACGGAGTGGGACAAGTACGGCGTCGGCAACTACGAGAAGTGCGCCGACTGCATGGTCCATTCAGGCTTCGAGGCCTCGGCGGTGAAGCACACGGTGCAGAACCCGGTGAAGGCGGCGATGGTCTTCCTGCGCGGCGTGCGGACGGACGGGCCGATGGCGCCCGATATCTCGATCGAGAACCAGCGTCCGGCGCAGTTCGTCTTCTCCGGCCATGTGGAGAAGAAGCTAGTGGAGATCCGCCGTACGAAGAGCGCCAAGCACGGCGGGAGCACCAAGCCCGGCGCCCAGGCGACGATTGCCGCGGAGTAGAGCGCGGAACGCCTTCTCCGCCTCGATCCCGGTGCGCAGCAGCGCCGGGATCTGAAGCGGGTCGCGCAGCACCGAACCCAGCACGGCGAGCGGCGCCATGCGCCCGTCCGGCCGCATGCCCAGCATCGCGGCCGGGGGCAGGTTGCGCTTCGCGGAATCCGAGATCGCGCGAGCCACGGCGAAAGGCAGCCCATGCCGCTGTGCCACACGCCCCGCGATATGCGATTCCATGTCCACCGCCACGGCGCCAGAGGCCTTGCGCAGTTGGGCCTTCCAGCGCGCGCCGGTGACCATCTCCTCCGACCCCGCCACCAGCCCTGGCATGGCGCCAGGCAGGTAGTGCAGCAGCCATTCCGTCCATTCCGGATGGGTGGGGATGCGGCTGTGGCCGTCGAGCACCGCGCCGGCCACCACCCAGTCGCCCGGTTCCAGCCCCGGGGCGAGGGCGCCGGCCAGGCCGGTGCTCAGGATGCCGCGCACCTGGGGTGCCAGCCGCTCCAGCTCCGCCTCCAGCCGCGTGGCGTCGCCGCCGCCGGAGACGGTGAGGACACCGGGACCGGACACGATCCGGGCTTCCCGCCGCAAGCCCGTCGCGGCGAGGAGTATAGGGGGGATCGAGGTCACGGGTGGCTCAGAGGCCCCAGGAAGGCTGGGTCGCGTTGCCCTTGCGCAGGTTGCGGTAGCGCGCCACGGCCCAGAGCGGAAAGAAGCGCGCATAGCCGTGGTAGCGGAGGTAGAAGACGCGCGGGAAGCCGCCGCCCGTATAGGCCTCCTGGTTCCACAGCCCCGTCTCGTCCTGCTGCGACTTGAGGTAGGCGACGCCGCGCGCCACGGCGGGATCGTCCACATGGCCCGCCGCCATCAGCCCGAGCAGCGCCCAGGCGGTCTGGCAAGGGTTGGACGGCGCCTTCTCATAGCCGCGGTAGTCGAGCTTGTAGCTTTCGCAGTCCTCGCCCCAGCCGCCATCCTCGTTCTGGATGCGCAGCAGCCATTGCGCACCGCGCCACACGGTCGGATGCTCGGATGTCCAGCCCGCCGCGTTCAGCCCGCACAGAGCCGACCAGGTGCCGTAGATGTAGTTGACGCCCCAGCGGCCGAACCAGCTTCCGTCGGCCTCCTGCTCGCGCACGATATAGTCCAGCGCGGCGCGCATCCGTGGGTTCGCCTCGGTCTCGCCGAGCTGTGCCAGCATCGCCACGCAGCGCGCGCTGACATCCACGGTCGGCGGGTCGAGCAGCGCGCCGTGATCGGCGAAAGGGACGTTGTTCAGGTAATGGTAGCTGTTGTCGGCGTCGAAAGCGCCCCAGCCGCCGTTGCGGCTTTGCAGCCCGATGGTCCATTCCGCGCCGCGCGCGATGGCTTCGTCGAAATCCTCGCCCGGGTCCAGCCTGCGGCGGGCGCGGTCCATCGCCATCACCACCACGGCCGTATCGTCGAGATCGGGGTAGTGCGCGTTGCGGTACTGGAAGGCCCAGCCGCCGGGGCGCACGTCGGGGCGGATCTCGGCCCAGTCGCCGCGCACCTCCAGCTCCTGCAGCGGCTTCAGCCAAGCCAGGCCCTTCTCCACCGCCTCGGCATGGTCCAGCTCGCCCGCCTCCATCAGCGCGTGGCAGGTCAGCGCGGTGTCCCAGACCGGGGAGACGCAGGGCTGGCAATAGGCCTCGTCCTCGCCGACGATCAGCAGCTTCTCGACCGAGGCACGGGCGATGGCGCGGTCCGGATGATCCTCCGGATAGCCGAGCACGTCGTACATCATCACGCTGTTGGCCATGGCCGGATAGATCGCGCCCAGCCCGTCCTCGCCGTTCAGCCGCTCGCGCACGAAGTTCACGCACCAGTCGATGGCGCGCTGGCGCGAGCCCTTGGGCCAGAGCGGCTCGGCGGCCTTGAGGCCGAGGTCGAGGCTGTTGAAGAACAGCGCCCAGCCCGGCTTCCGATGCGTCTTCGCCCGCCGCAGCCGCATGCGGTCGCGGGGCAGGAAGAGCTCGGGGATATGGATGCCGCGCGGGTTGCGGGCGCGGGCCTTCTTCGCCTGCAGCACCAGCAGCGGCACGATCACCGTGCGCGCCCAGTAGGCCATCTTGCTCAGGTGGATCGGGAACCAGCGCGGCAGCAGCACCATCTCCACCGGCATGGAGGGCACGCGGCTCCAGGAGATCTCGCCGTACATGGCGAGCAGGATGCGGGTGAAGACATTGGCGGCGCCCGCGCCGCCACGGGCCAGCAGAGCCTCGCGCGCCCGCGCCATGTGCGGCGCGTCGGGGCTGTCGCCGATCATCTTCAGGCAGAAATAGGCCTTCACCGTCGCGCTGATGTCGAAGGCGCCGCCATGAAACAGCGGCCAGCCGCCATGATCGCCCTGGATGCGGCGCAGGTAGTTGCCGATGCGCCGCTCCAGCTCCAGGTCCTCCGGCTCCGCCAGATGATGGCGCAGCAGGACGTACTCGGCGGGGATGGTGGCGTCGGCCTCCAGCTCGAAGACCCAGTGCCCGTCCTCGCGCTGCATCTCCTTGAGTGCCTGCGCGGCACGCCCGACCATCGCATCGAGCGTGGCCGCGCTGACCGGTTCCCCAGCCGCGGGATGCGGGGCCGCAGGGTGCGAAGCCAGGGAAGCGATGTCGTCGGTGTTGTCCTGCGGTACACCAGCCGGTGCGTCGAACATTTCGCAGCAGCCTCAGTTCATGATGGAGAGGGCCAGAGCGGCAGCCCTCTCTCCGGAGCGCAAGGCGCCCTCGATGGTGGAAGGAAGTCCGGTATCGGTCCAATCGCCTGCCAGGAACAGGTTCGTCCAGCGGGTGTGGGTGGATGGCCGCCTTGCGTCCTGCGCGGGCGTGGCGGCGAAGGTGGCGCGCTTCTCCTTCACGATGCGCCAGGGGGGAAGGGCATCGGTAAGTCCATGCACGCGCACGATGTCGCCCCAGATGCGCCGGGCCAGCGCCTCCGGATCGGCGTCCAGCAGCGCATCGGCATTGCTGATGGTGACGGAGAAGCGGTCGTGGAAGGCGAAGATCCATTCTGCCGTGCCGCCGACCACGCCGATCATCGGCTCCGCGCCTTCCGGCGGGGCGAGGCGGAAATGCGCGTTCAGGATGGCGCGGAAATCGTCCGGCGCCTCCAGCCCCGGCACCAGTTCCGTGGCCACCCAGGGCGGCACGGCCAGCACCACGGCCTCGTCCCGCCCGACCGGCACGAGGCCATCGGCGAAGGCCAGGGCGGAGACGCGCTCGCCCTCGAATTCCAGCCCGCGCAGCCGGCGGGACAGGCGGATTCCGGTGCCCTGGCGGCCCAGATGCGCCAGGGCCGGGTCCACGAAGGCGGCGGCCAGGGTCGGCTCGGCGATGCGCGGGCGGCAGGCGCCACCGCCCCGGGCCAGGCTGTCCCGCACCACGGCGCCGGCGAGGTCGGCCGAGCCTTCCTGCGGGCGGGTGTTCAGGGCGGCGACCAGGAAGGGCTGGAGCAGGCGTTCCCAGAGCGGGCCGGAGCAGTCCAGCACCTCGTCGATCCGCTTGCCGGGATGCGGGCGCAGCAGCTTGCCAAGGGCGAGGTAGCCCGCCGCCCCGGTGCCGGGCACGCGGCGGGAGGGGCTGAGGATCCACCAGGGCAGGGGACCGTCATTCGGCCGCAGCCGCCAGGAATCCCCGTCGCGCAGGTCGGTGAAGGCGAAATCGGCCGTTTCCGGCCCGGCCAGCCGGTCCTCCGCCCCGATGGCGGCGAGATAGCGGGTCACGGATTCATTGCCGGACAGGATGAGATGGTTGCCGTTGTCGATCACCAGGCCGAGCTGGCTGTCGCGATAGGAGCGGCAACGCCCCCCGGCCTGCGCGGCCGATTCCGACAACTCCACCGGCAGGCCCCGCCCGGCCAGCGCCACCGCCGCCGAGAGCCCGGCCATCCCGGCCCCCACCACATGGGCCCGTCCTAGATGGTCCCGCGCCCGACCTGTCATGCCCGGTTCGCTCATCCGAACAGCCCGTGCCGCGCCACGATCCAGAGCAGGCGCGGCTTGCCGATCCGCACCCTCCGGCGCGGCGCGCGCCAGCCCTGGGCCAGCATCCTGTCCAGGATGCGGCGGTACACCGCCCCCATCAGGCGCGGCGCCATCAGCCGGCCACGGGGCCGGGCCCGCATGACCCGTTCCGCCCCGGCGAAATGGGCCTGGGCCTCGTGGGCGAGGGCATGGCAGGCGATGTCCACACGCGGCTCGGCGATCACCGCCGCCGGGTCGTCCATGAGGCTGGCCGGAATGCCGGCGGCGGCCAGCTCCTCGCGCGGCAGGTAGAGCCGCCCGATCGCGGCGTCCTCATCCAGGTCGCGCAGGATGTTGGTCAGCTGCAGCGCCATGCCGAGGCTGTGCGACAGGGCGAGGCCGGGCGCTTCCTCCATGCCGAAGACGCGGCAGGACAGGCGCCCCACCGCACAGGCCACGCGGTCGCAGTAGAGGTTCAGGGTGGCGCGGTCCGGGGCGCGGATATCGCCCGCGACATCCATCGCCATGCCTTCGACGACAGCCAGGAAATCCTCTAGCCGCAGCCCGTAGCGGCGCACCGTCCCGTGCAGGAAGGCCGCGCGCCCGGCCGGCCGGCCGGCGAAGAGGGCGGCGAGGTCGCGCCGCCAATCCTCCAGCTCCGCAGCGCGGGAGGGGCGGGGGCGCGTGCCGTCGTCGGCGATGTCGTCCACCTGCCGGCAGAAGGCGTAGATGGCGAACATGCCCGCCCGTTCCGGCTTCGGCAGCAGGCGCATGGCGGCATAGAAGGAACTGCCGGAAACCTGCCGCTCCAGCGCGGCCAGGTCGGCGGTTGTGCTCACGGCGGCTGTCACCTCGTCATTCCCGCCGTCGCGCCTCCTTCTCCGTTCCGCCGGCCCCATCGGGTGATGCCATAGCCAGCCGTGTGCCTCTCCGGGAGGGCCAGCCCCAGCGGGTGCCCAGCGTTCCGGCCGCTCCCAGCAGGGCGAGGCCCAGGGCCTCGGCACGCCGGTGATGCACGCGCTCCGCCAGGGGATCGCGCCGGAGCAGCCGAATCGTCAGGCTTTCCGCCAGTTTCTGGATCACTCCTACTTCCACAGAGAGACGCAGATCCTGGATCTGTGTCGAAAAAGCGCGTGAGGCGTCCAGCAATCCGGCGGTTTTCTCCGCCAGCGTGGCGATCACGCCACGCAGGGCGGGGCTGGCGGCAGGAGCGTCCAGCGCCTCCACCCCGATCCCGGCGCGTTCCAGCAGGTCCCGCGGCAGGTAGACCCGGTCCAGGTTCCGGCGGTCCTTGGCGCAGTCCTGCAGGTGGTTGATCATCTGCAGGGCGCTGCACAGGGCGTCGTTGCGCGGCCAGAGGGCCCGGCTCTCACCATGCACGTCCAGCACGAAGCGTCCGACCGGCGAGGCGGAATAGCGGCAATAGTCCATCAGCTCCGCCCAGTCCGCGTAGCGGAGCCGGGTCACATCGCGGCGAAAGGCTTCCAGCAGGTCCAGCGGGTGCTGCTCGTCCAGCCCGCGCTCGCGCAGCACCCGGTGCAGCGCCTCGCCCTCAGGATTGGCGCCTGCCTCGCCCCGCAGCCCGCGCTCCATGCGGGCGAGCTGCTCCAGCTTCTCCGCCGGGGCGGCGGTGGGATGGTCGGCCACGTCGTCGGCGATCCGGGCGAAGCGGTAGAAGGCCAGGATGGCCGGACGGTGCCGGGCGCTGACGAGATGCGAGGCGACGGGGAAGTTCTCGTCCCCCGAGCCCTTGCCGGAAGCGAGATCGGCGGCCTGGGTCATGGCCGGGCTCCTCCGGTGCTTGTGCCGGTGCCGGAACCCTGGCCGGCCGTTTCCATCTGCGCCTGGGCGCGGCCCTTCCACATGCCGCCCCGGCCACGCCGGACATCGAGCGCGGAACGCAGCGTGAAGACCGTGTAGGCGAGGCCGATGGCAGGCAGGGCCAGGCCCCAGAGCACCGCGCCCGGCGGGGACAGCCGGTAGAAGCGGAGCATCGGATGGAAGGCCAGGGCCATCAGCCCCCAGGCCAGGAAGCCCAGGAACTGCGCCCAGCCGCCCGCGAAAAGCGCCAGCAGCACCGGCAGCATGTAGGTCACAACCATCCCCAGCACCGTCCCGGCCAGGAGCCAGGGCGAATAGCCGAGCTGCGCATAGGCGGAGCGGGACACCATCCGACCGATCTCGGCCACGCTGCGATAGGGGCGCAGGCTGGCGGCGCGGTAGGTCAGGCTGAGGCGGATCGGCCCCTGCGCCTTGAGCCGGCGGCCCAGGGCGCAGTCGTCGATGATCTCGTGCCGGATGGAGTCGATGCCCCCGGCGGCCTCCAGCGCCGTGCGGCGGACCAGCATGCAGCCCCCGGCGGCGGCGGCCATCGGGTTGCGGTCGTCGGAGACCCAGCGGGAGGGATAGAGCATCTGGAAGAAGAAGACGAAAGCGGGGATCAGGAAGCGTTCCGCCGCATTGGCGCAGGAAAGCTCCGCCATCAGCGAGACCAGGGCGCAGCGGTCGCGCTCCGCCCGCGCCACCAGGGCGCGCAGGTTGGTCGGCGTATGGCCGATATCGGCATCGGTCAGCAGCAGGTATTCCGGCGGCGCCTCGCCAGTCCCGGCGCAGGCATGGGCCACGCCCTGGCGCACGGCCCAGAGCTTGCCGGTCCAGCCCTGCGGCAGCGGGATGCCGGGCAGAACCTCCAGCCGCTCCTCGGCACCGGGGATGGCGCGTGCCGCCTCGGCCGTGCCGTCGGTGCTGCCGTCATCCACCAGGATGACGCGGAAGGGGCCGGGATAGCGCTGCGCCAGCAGGCTGCCGACCGAGCGGGCGATGACATCGGCCTCGTTGCGGGCGGGGACCACGGCGGTGACGGCGGGCCAGGAGGCGGGGTCGGGGGCCTCGTCCCGATCGTCGCGGTCGCGGGCCAGCCAGAAGCCGCCGCGTGCCAGCAGCATGACGAGCCAGATCGCCACGGGCACGAGTGCAAGCAGGGTGAGAAGCATTCAGTGCAGGTAGCCTGCCTCGCGAAACCAGGCCAGGGCATCGGCCACGCCCTGCTGGTACGGGCGGGCGCTGTAGCCCAGCTCCCGTTCCGCCTTGGCGGAGGAGAAGAACATCCGGTAGCGCGACATGCGCAGGCCATCCACGGTCAGCAGCGGCTCCTTGCCGGTGATCCGCGCCACCGCCTCGAAGCCGTAGGCGAGGGGGTAGAGCGGGCCGCGCGGCAGGCTGATCCGGGGCGGCTTGCGCCCGGTCAGCCCGGCGATCACCGAAAGGAGTTCCTTCAGCGACACGTTCTCGCCGCCCAGGATATAGCGTTCGCCGATCCGCCCGCGCTCGAAGGCCAGCAGGTGCCCGGCGGCGATGTCGTCCACATGCGCGAAGTTCAGCCCCGTATCGACGAAGGCGGGCATCTTGCCGCGCGCCGCATCCAGGATCATGCGCCCCGTGGGTGTCGGGCGGATGTCGCGCGGCCCGATCGGGGTGGAGGGGTTCACGATGACAGCGGGGAGATTCTCCTTCGCCACCATCTCCTCGACCACCCTCTCGGCCCAGGTCTTGGATCGCTTGTAGACGCCGATCGCCTCTTGCGGCGCGGCAGGGGAGGTCTCGTCCACCGGGCCGGTGGCCCCGGCGATCCGAAGCGTGGCCACGCTGCTGGTATGGACGATGCGCTCCACGCCTTCCTTCAGCGCGGCGCGCATCAGGTTGCGCGTGCCCTCCACATTGGCGCGCGTCATCACCGAGGGATCGGGCGCCCAGAGCCGGTAATCCGCTGCCACGTGGAAGAGGTAGCGCATCCCCTTGAGCGCGGCGGCGAGGGATGCGGCATCGGTGAGGTCACCCTGCACCACCTCGAAGCCCAGGCCCGACAGGTTGCTGCGTGGGCTGGTGGGACGGATGAGGGCGCGCACCTCCAGCCCGCGGGCCAGAAGGCTGCGCGCCACGGCGGAGCCGAGAAAGCCGGATGCGCCCGTGACCAGGACCTTGTCGCCGGGGCGAAGGGGCACCGGGGACGGCTGATCCGTCCGATCGCCAGCCTGTTCCATCGATTCGGGGAGCTCCGGATCGGCCTGTGCTGCGGCGGGCCAGAACTGCCCGGGCTTCCCGCCGGCTGGCCGGATACGGGGCGGAAAGCCGGCGCAAGTTAGCCCAAATGAGCGGGGTATGAAAATGGCCCTGGCGCGATTATGGCGGAAAAACAGGCAAATAGGCCATGGAATGGCGGGACGCGTGCATCGCGCACGACATGCTTGTGCTTCCGGACCATGCCAGGCCGTCCGATGGAGAAAGTACCGGAAGCGGGCCAGATCGTTATGAAAACCGGAGTTTGTGCAATCTTCCGGCGATCACAGGAAGTTTTATCTATTGTGAAGATTTATCTCGTGTTATGAGACATCTCACAAGGCGCATCGATGCTCGCAGTGTTCACCCTTCCTGAACGCTTTTCATGCGGAACTGATGCCCGAACATGGAACAGAAGGTTTGCTCGCCATGGACATGAACTGGGTCGGACGGCTCGCCGGCCAGGACATCCTCCCCCCACACGTGACCGAGGACCCCGCCTTGCTGGCCTCCATCGACGAGGATCTCCGCCAGGCTTCCGCTGCCATCGACGCGGCGCTGGTTTCCCCGATGCGGGCCATCAAGGCACAGCACATCGCCCGTGCCATGGCGCATATGGCCGAAGCCCAGCGCATCCAGCGCGTGTTGGAAGTCGCCGCGCAGCGCGAGGGCTGAGGAAGCCTCATCCGAGCGGCGCGGCGGGGATCAGCCGAAAGGGCGCAACCTGTCCCGCCACCCTGGCGAATACAGCGGCACCATGGCCCGAAGCGGATCTTCCCCGGATTCCGCTTCCGCCATCTCATCCGGCAGGGCCGGCTTTGCCAGGCGCAGCAGAAGCGGGCGCGGCAGGAGCTTCCGGTCCGGCTGGCCCGTCCCGCAACGTTCGACCCGCTCCTCACGCCGGGTAGCCTGCAGCGCCGCCAGGGGCTTGATCAGCCGGCGCATTTCCCGCTGCACCATGTCCGCTGCCCAGTTCTGGTGCGCCGCGCCGAAGATGGCGGTGGCGACTGCCCATGATTCGCCTTCGGAATGCCCTGTTCGCCGCAACTCCTCGTATTGCCGGGCAGCCTCGCGAGCGGCGAGGAGATCGAGCGTCGTAGGGGGAGGGGAGGATTCGTGGGCCATGGGCGAAGGTTAGCGAAAAAAGAACAAATAGGGAACAAAAACCTCATGCGAAAACACGCCCGGAACTGATGGGTGTGAAGTCCAGGGATCGGGCATGATGGTGCGCCATGGTCCAGGGGCTGGTCGAGACCGGTGGTGCGAACCAGATCAAAGCTATGATGAGGAAATTGGCTGGGGAACCTGGATTCCCTGATCAGCCGACCACGCTCTAGGCCTTCAAGGCTTTCCAGGCCGCCCGCGAAGGATTTGTGGACCACGAATCCGGACCCGTCAACCGCGTCACCCGGACGGCAGTGAAGCACCGCAGGCACCGCTGAGTCCCCCCGCCGACCGCCTCCGCCTGCCCAGAATTCCTTGTCATCGTCCTGGGTGGCCGGTGCGCCCGCACCAGCGGTCCAGTCCCTGATCGCTGGACATAACGGTTCTTCAGGCGGCCGTTCCGGCGTCATCGCGAACCTCTTGTCCTTGCATGCGTGCAGTAATGCCTGGCGGCCTGAGCCCGCGACCGCTGTGGTCCCATCAATGGTAGACATGAGGGCGCTCCCGGGTAGCGAGCACAGTACCGACCAGCCGGGTCAGGCGCCGCAGGGAACCGCCCTGCCACGCAGCTTCCAGAGCGGCGAACTCGACACCATCAAGCGGCAAAGCCCACCGGCGGTCCAGGCCGCGCTCAATGGTCAGGCTCTCCAGGATGCGACCAGCTAGGGAAGCGAGGTGTTCGGACCTCGGCTTCGGGAAGGAAAGGGCCAGAAAGCGGTCCCGCAGCGCGACTGGCACATCGTCCAGTCCGTTAGCCGTGGCGAACCAGATCACATGGGCCAGGTTGACCGGCGCCTCGAGATAAGGATCACGCCAGCACCTGGCTGTTCGCGGCTCCAGCATCGACAAAAGGGCATCGAGAAGGCTCCCGTTGACCTTGGCTGTGCCCGCCTTGTCTACCTCGTCCAGGATGACGGCAGGTGAGGCATGTCGATAATCCCGCATGAGGCTTGCTGGAGAGGAGGGACCGCCGGTGCTCCATCGGCGGGCGGTACCCGCGAAGGCTGCATCGGCCACTCCGCCGCAGCCATAGATCTGCGATGGCAGGTTCAGGAGCGTGGCCAGCCGCAGGGCGTAGGTCGTCTTCCCGCAGCCGGGCGGTCCGACCAGCAGAGTTGGCCGCAGCGCAACATATGGCCTGCCGACGAGTTCGCCGAGGATAACCTCCGTGACGGCCGCTGCATGCGGGAATTCTGCATGGAGCGATCGCCGTACCTCTGCCAGGTCAGACACTGGCTCCAGAGGAAGCCGCAGGTTCAGGAGGTCCTTGAACTCCTTGAAAACCCGCTGCCCAGCCGCGGTAGACAGATTACCGATCTCCATGAACACGATGTCCGATTGGCACCGTGCGTCAGTGCCCGTACCACAGGCGCCAGTCTCGTCAGGCGCGGGTGTCTCATCCTCCTTCATGAACTGCGTGGCCAAGCTAGATTGAGACTTCGTCCGGGCAGGTGCCTGGTCAGCAGTAGGTGATGAGCCGGATTTTCCTGAGCGGTTAGCCAACATCTTGGCCATCATCTGCTCGCCGGGGCCAGCGAGTGCGGCCTCCAGGAACACCGTCGCCCCATTTCGGGACCAACGTTCGGGCAACTCGATCTGCCCGGTCGCTGCCAGCAGCCAGCCGACGGCTGACCTGGCACGATGGATAGCCTCATGCTGCTCGATGCCGGGCTCATAGGCACGGGCGACCGCGAAGGCCGCGACCTTGTGGATTGACGCGGCATGCCCCGACAGGGCGGCATAGAGATAACAGCGGATATCCCCATGCATCTGTGCCAGGGAGGGCAGTCTGCGTTGGGCCAGGAAGCCCTCGATGGCTTCGGCTGCCGTGATGTAGTCTTTGACCACTGGCTTCTCGGTCAGGTCGCTAAGAGCCAGGATCAATGCGTGGGTAGCGAGGTCCTGAGGGTCCAGGAACTCGACTGCGCGTGCAGCAAAATGCCCGGCATCTTGGTGTACATCATCTCGAAACAGCGCACAGCCATCCAGGACCTCGGGAAGCGAGGGCACACGCTTCCCGGCAGAAGCCTCGGCAGAGATGTGGTTCAGGTGATCGCGACGTGCGGTGACGACGTCGATAACTCGGCGCGTGTTTGAGACCTGCCCGGAACGGCTCATGAGAGCACCTCCGCCGCCTGGTAGTGAGGCGCACATCTCCTGGCACCGGACAGCCCGACGCGCAGCATGATAGTCATGGGGGTGAAGCCCTGCGTTCGAGTGGCGTTTACCCACCTCCCGCACCGAGGCGCGGGAGGTGGGGGGAACGGAAGAGCCAGGCCTCACACGGTCAGCGGCAGTCCGCTAACGCCTCAGGCCTGCGCCATCCGCCCTGTTCGTATTCGCAAGGTGTCCAGAGGACGGATCGCCCACCAAGCCTGGGTCAGGCTCCTGGCAGCGGCATCAAAGGCCGAGATGTCGGCGCGGTCCGTCATGGAGAGAACGTATGTAGAACGATGTAGGCCGTCAACGACGAAATGCGATTCGTGGAGACCGCTGTCGATGTGATGAGGTGGGCAGGCTCACCGGGGTGCATGGAACCTGCCACAGGCTCGTTGCAAGGCGCGAACTGTAGGGAACATAGGAAGTGAGTTCAGCGCGATTCGTAGGGGAGATGGCCAAAACAGGATGCAGATTCAGAGGCTTGCAAGCGCTGAATCGCGCCTGCGCGAAGAGAAATAATCTGGCGATGCTGAGCACCTTGGCAGACAATAGTGCCTCGCTCGCCGGGAGATCCGCACGATGAGCCATAGCCAGCCGCAGGAAACGACGGACTACGAGTCCGCGCTGGAGATGCGTGCCGGGGGCAGCCTGTCGGCAGAGGATGTCGGACATCTTCTGGGCGTCACCCTTCAGGAAGTCGACAAGCGGCGCCGGGAGCGAGCTCTCCTGGCTATCCAACACGGCGACGAATGGGCCTACCCGCGCGCGCAGTTCGCCGGGACGGAAACAATCCCCTACCTCGCGAGGGTGGTGGAGGGCCTCGAAGTCTCCGGCCCGTGGGTGACATCCGAGTTTTTAATCACCCCTGATGACACCCTCGACGGCCTGACACCCAGGGAGGCGCTACTACAGGGTGGCGAGATGCGTGATCGAGTCTTGAGCCTCGTGCGGGGCTGGAGCGAGGGAGAGGGTTTCCCTTGAGCGCATGGACGGCCGCTACGCGTCCCTTCAGATGAGTACATTCCGCTGATTGCGCCCCGAGCTCCTAGCCTAGCCGCTCAGCCAACTTGGCCACCTGGATGCACTTCCAGGTAAGAGACGAAGCGGGAAGCCGCTGCCATCTTCGGCCCTGGCCAAGCCTCCGGAGTGACCGGCCATGCGGCTTACTGCGCTGGCTGGAGCACCGGTGAGGACGAGGCGGGAGGATTAGCTTCCAATTCGGCAATCAACTGCTTCATCTCGCCGATCTCCCGCACCTGGGCCTCGATGATGCTGTCGGCCAGTTGCCGAACGCGAGGATCCCGGATGCGGGCGCGCTCGCTAGTCATGATGGCGATGGAATGGTGCGGGATCATCGCCTTCATGTAGGCCACGTCGCCCACCGTCTGCTGGCTTCTGACCAGCCACAGCGCCCCCGCGAACACCAGGACGCTGGCGCCGAGGATGGCCATGTTGGCGGTCCGGTTGCGATACATGCCCAACATGAACAGCAGCATGATGACCGCCATGGTCGCTCCCATGACGAGTGCCATCCAAGTCCGGGTCTGGCTGTAGAAGACGTGGTCCAAGGCGTAGGTGTTCAGGTACATCAGGCCGAACATGATCACGGTCGAGGTCAGGATCATCAGGCCGAAGCGCGTATAGCTCATGGCAGAGTGTCTCTCTGAAAGGCCGGGCATCTTCAGTCCCGGCAAGCCTCGGCATCAGGAATCGGTTGAGGGGTGGCCGACGCCCGCAGGCATCGGCCATGTGGGGAACCCGTCCGATTGGACGTTCGTCAGGCTCAGGCGATCGGGCCGCCGCTCTCCGGGAAGACGTACCAGGAGCCGATGTCGCTGATGCCCTCCACGAAACCTGGCACCTCGGCGAACATGAAGTCGCTCTGCCGCAGGTCGTCCTTGCCGACGCCCTCGAGGAGAATGGACCCCGCGAAGGTGCCGTCCGCCTCCATGCCCCAGCCGACCAGGGCGCCCTCGGCGGTGTCCCGGACCACGACATCCGCGGGCTGGATACCCTCCATGAAGGCGATGTGGTCGAAGGCGCCCTGGGCATCGCCGGTCGCTTCGAAGTCCAGGACCACGTCGTGGCCGCTGTCCATCGACACCATGAAGGCGTCAGCGCCGGTGCCGCCGACCAGGGTGTCGTCGCCCATGCCGCCGTTCAGCATGCCGTGCGCGGCGCCCTCGTCGAGGTAGTCGTCCCCGTCGCCGCCCATGAGCTCGTCGGATTCCGCCCCGCCTGAGAGCCTGTCGTCGCCAGCCTCGCCCATCAGGCGGTCCATGCCGTCGCCGCCCTGGAGATGGTCGTCCCCGGCCAGCCCGAAGACCGTGTCCGATTCCGACGACCCGGCCAGGGCGTCGTCACCGTCGGTGCCGCGGAGGATGGCGTTCCCCTCGATGTTGAAGCTTAGGGTGCGGCCGTTGAACAGGTGGTCGGCTAGAACATCGAACACCGCGCCCGCTTGCGGCTCGCCAACGATGTTGGGCCCGGCGACGCTGGGCGTCGGCGCCTCGTCGGATGGGCCCACGGGTTCCCGCAAGCCAGGCGGCAGTTCGGCCGCGTCGCCAAACATGAAGTCGTCCTGCGCCAGAGCCGCCTTGGACACACCTTCCAGCAGGACGGATCCGCCCTCCCAACTGACCTGTACCCCGTCCGCGGTGTCGGCAAAGGCCAAATCCGTCCACTGGAGGCCGTCCATGACCGCCAGGTGGTCGAACATGCCGGGACCGGCGGTGAAGTCCTTGATGACGTCGTGGCCGCTCGTCCGGCCGATCATGAAGGCATCCGGGCCGCCGCCGCCGACCAGGGTGTCGTCGCCCATGCCGCCGTCGACGGTGCTGTGGCCCTCGCCCTCGTCGAGGTAGTCATTCCCGGCGCCACCCCGCACCGTGTCGGCGCCCGCGCCGCCGTACAGGGTGTCATTGCCGTCGCCACCCTCGACCTCGTCGTCGCCCATGTTGCCGGAGACGAGGTCGGCGACCGCACCGCCATGGAGGACGTCGTCCATGCCGCCCCCGCCGATGCGGTCGTCGCCGCCCAGGCCCCAGGTGAACTCGGCGCCGTCAGTGCCGCCCAAGGTGTCGGGGTTCTCACCGCCGAAGGTGACGTTATGAACGTGGTCACCGGCCGTGAAATTGAAGTGAAGCCCGCCCAATGCGCCGTGCAGGCTGTCCGCCCCACGGTTTGCGAGGCTCGCGAGAAGGTTGTCGTGGTGCTGGCCCCAAGTCATGCCGAAGCTCCGTCAGAACGTGTTGACCCGCTCGGGAAGCGCTTGTGCTTCCGGTTGAGGCGACAAGGACCAGGCCCGATGCCCGGTCCCTGTCTCGGCGTCAGGCGCTCATCTCGCGGCAGGACGCGGCACACTTGCGACACTGCGCGACGCAGTCCTCCATGCCACCCACGGCCTCGCAGCTTTTGGCGCACTCCTCGCAGATCTCGGCGCATTCGGCGCAGGTGTGCTTATGGTGGGGCGTGCCGATCAGCATCATGTTGGCGGAGGTCTGGCAGATGGTGGCGCAAGCCATCATGAGCCTGAAGTGCTGCGGCTCTACGTGCTTGCCGCCCGCCTCGAGGCAGTGGTTCATGGCCATGCCGAGGCAGGTGGAGTGGCAGCGCAGGCATTCCTCGATGCAGGCCTGCATGGCGGGGGTCATCTGATGCATTTCTCTTCTCCGTAAGGGCTTCCATGAGGGAAGGCTCGCCGACCCGTGCGCCGGGCCGACGGCCGGTCCAGGTGGAGCGCTGGCTTGGTCCCGCGCCCTCTCGGCAGCGGTAAGGCCACGCTCCGCCATCCGCGGGCCATTGGCTCCGCGGACGGCTTGGTGCGCCCTATCGGGGTGGTGGAGAGGGAAGGTCCGGCGTGATGCCCACGACCGCCGCCGTGGGCGTGGCGAAGAAGCCGCCACGGCTGACCAGGAGCGCGGCCTGAAGTCTCGTCGTCGGCAGCAGCGCGGCGCCGCTCCCGCAATGCCCGAGGGTGCAGCACCCGGGCCGCATGCCGTCGTCACCGCAGTTCGGGCAGCACTTCTTCCCAGTCCCTCGGCCCTTCATGGCGGGGCCGGATGAGCGCATGGCCTGGGACGCGGGTGCCGGACGGCCCGCATGGACGGAGGCCTGCATGGCGACCGGGACGGCGGACGCCATGGGGGCACCACGATGGGCCGAAGCGGGCACGGCAAGCAGGGACACGCACAGGGTGAGCGCCAGAACAACTACAGCTTGGATTGCGCTCGCCGTCAGGCGCATCGGTTCGTCCGCTCCACTGGTACCCCAGTAAGGCGTCAATCCAGGCCGGGTTGCGCTTCCAGCCGCACAAGGCGGCGATCCGGGACACGCCGTCCCGACCTGGGCCACCAGGGCGTCAGAGTGGCCGCCGGAGCCACGGCCGGGTTGCGTTGACCTGGCAAGACGCCTGCGGCTGCCGAGGATCCTGTACGATCGCCGTCAGCCGCGGCCAGGGCCGAACGAGGAACTCCCACCGCGCTCCACTCCCGGCCTGACGTCGTCGCGCGCCTCCCCGTGACCGGCATGCCCGCCGTGGCCGTGGTGCATGAACAGATGCATCAGGGGGCAGGCCAGCAGGAGCAGGTACGGCAGCACGCCGAGGACGTGCGCGTAGTGCTCCCGCAGGACATAGAACGCGGCGATCAAGGCGAACCCGATGACGGCGATGCCGGTCCGGCTGCGCCACCAAGAGGAATCAGCATGGTCATGCATCTTGGATCTCCTTCCCACATCCGGATCATTGCCCTCCGGTCCGTGCCCGCGCCTTGATCTGGGACAAGGCACCGGGGAGCCTTCCGCGTCGACGCCCGGCTGGGTCCAGCGGACAGGTGGTTCACGCACGGAGCGCCGCGCCGACATGGCCAGCGCTCCGCGTTGGCACGCGGCTGGCTACACGCCCTCGGGGCGCGGGCTGGTCGACGTCATCTCGGCAACGGCCCAGAAGACCAGCACCATCACAACGATTTCCCAGCCGATCGAAGCTGCGAGGCGGGCGCCGGAGCCCGGTGCCCCGGCAGCCAGGGCTGGAGTCAGTCGGAAGCGGTGCCAGGCGGCGAAACCCAATAAGGCGCCGACCAGCGCGACCTTGACGAGCAGGGCCCAGCCGTAGGCGGTGGTCACCAGCAGGTCCAGTTGTCCGACCAACAGCCACGCCAGCGTCACACCGGCCAGGATAAGACCACCGACGACCCAGGAGGCTGCCCGCGCCCACTCCTCGACCACGGTGACGGCCCCCGGGCCCGCTCGCTTGGAGGCGATCAGGAGGGGCCACAGGCTGCCCGCCCAGAAGGCCGCCGCAAGCAGGTGCACCACCAGCGCCGTGGCCAGCAGCCACCGTGGCTGGTGCTGCGTCGTATGGCCGACCGCCGTGAAGCTTGCGGCGACCGCGAGCACGCCAGCGGCCCCGAGCGGCCAGGCCGCGCGTCCAATCCGGGTCGCCAGCGCCACGGCCAGCAGGCCCGCCCAGGTGACCAGCACGGACATGCCGGGACGCGAACCCAGCATCATCTCCCAGATCTCGGCGTCGAACGGATCGCCATCCGACGCCAGGGCGACCTGGGCCGCTAGCCAAGCAAGGCTCGAGCCCAATCCCGCCGCCACCATGACCAGGGTCAGGCGGCGGCATGCGGCGACGTCACCGGCGTCCTGTAGGCGCCCGAAGCCCATGGCGAAGATGGCAAGGCCAGCCGCACCGAGGCACGACACGTAGTAGGCGAAGCGCAGCGCCACGGAGAGGGCGCGCAGCAGGTCCGGCTCAGGCCCAAGCAGTTCGAGGATCACCGGGCCGCGTTCACCGCAAACCGCACCGCCCCGCTCATGACGTGGCCGTCGTCGCCCATCGCGCGCCACTCGAGCCGATAGGCGCCGGGACGCAGGGGAGCCACCAGCGTTGCCGTCACCTGGCTGGACGCAGCCCGGCCACCTTCGCGACGCACCTGGTGCTCCCGGCCGCCCTCGTCGAGCAGGCGCAACGCGGTCACGCGGCAGTCTTCGGTGAAGGCCAGGCTGAGCGTGCGGGGGGACGCGTTCAGCGTTGCGCCGTCGGCCGGGTCGGACGAGTGCATCATCGCGTGCGCGGAGGCGGCGCCGGGAACCAGGACGCCGAGGGCGGCGGCGAGGATGCCGTGGCGGAGGAAGGTGGAGCGAGAAAGCATGGAAATCTCCTGTCAGCGCTCGCCGCGGCCTGCCGCCCCGGCGATCATCCGACCCCCTCAATAAGCAGGCAGTGGACACCCCGCAGCGGCGTTTTCCCACCATTTTATTGCTGCTGGGCTGCTACCCACGTCGGGAACACGGCGAACATGGACGACCTCACCTCGCGGGCTGCCGGGACAGCCAAGTCCGCAGGTGGCTGATCTCCTGCTGCTGCTTCTGGATGACCTCCTCGGCCATCTTCCGCATCTCGGGGTCGCGGCCATGCTCGAGTTCCACGCGAGCCATGTCGATGGCGGCTTGATGGTGCTTGGCCATCATGCTCGCGAAGTCCCGGTCGGCGTTACCAGAGGGGGCCTCGGCCGCCATCTCCCGGTTCATCTTTTCCATGGCGGCGTGGTACCCGGCTGTGGCGCCTTGGGCGGCCGCACCCTGGCCGGTCGCGGATTGACTGGCGCCCTGCGCCAGCGAGGGCGCAGCCCACAGGAGCGGGGCCGCAATGATAGCCAGGGCGGCCGAATGGGCTGCGCGGCGGTCGATCGTCATCGGCTTCGGTCCTTTGCTCTGGTCGGACGCGATGCCCCGAGACCGACCGCGCGTGACACGGCCGGTGAACATCGTTCTCGACGCCTGCTTTAACGATCGCTGCGGACGTCGGGATCGTCGGCCAATTACAACGCTTTATTGCAGCCCACGCCGACAGTTCCACGAGGGAACCGCACCGTCACCACCGTCCCGCGTCCCGCGGCGCTCTCGATGGCTAGCCCGCCGCCGTGGGCCTCGACAATGGCGCGCGCGGTCGAGAGGCCGAGGCCGCTCCCGCCGCCCGCCGCACGCGTGCGGTCGCCGCGGAAGAACGGCTCGGTAACCCTTGGCAGATCCTCCGGCGGAATGCCGGGACCGTGGTCGCCGACCCGCACCAGCACGTCGTCGGCGTGGGCCTCAACCTCCACCCAGGGATCGCGCCCATGGCGCGCGGCATTGGCCACCAGGTTGGTCACGGCCCGCTTCACAGCGACGCGCCGCACCGATGCAACCGCCTCCTCGTCCATGCGCCCCTCCCGGACGGGGGTGCCCGCCTCGGCGAACTCGTCCACGACGGTGCGGAGGAGCGCGGTGAACGCCAGCGGCTGGACGGCCTCACCAGCATGCCCCCCGCGCAGGTAGGCGAGCACGTCTGAGACCATGGTCTCCATCTCCGCAAGGTCGCGCCGAACCGGCTCCCGGACCTCGTCGGGCATCTCCTCGGCGCGCAGGCGCAGGCGGGCGATCGGCGACATTAGGTCGTGCGACAGCGCGCCCAGGGCCAGCGTCCGCTGCCGGAACGCGTCGCGCGTCCTGGCGGCCATGTCGTTCAGCGCCTCGGCCAACTGCCTCACCTCGCGGGGGCCGGAGGCTGCCAGGAGCGGCGCCGCGCGCTCGATGTCCATGCCGGAGACGGTCCTTGCCAGGGCGGCAACCGGCGCCGAGACCGAGCGCGCGGCGACGCCTACGGCCACCAGCAGCGCCAGGCCGATGGCGGCCGCATAGAGGTGCAGCGCACTCCTGTCGGCGGACAGGACGTTGAGGGAGGCGATCTCCACGTCGAGCCAGGATCCATCCTGGAGGCGCGCCATGGCAGCGATGTCGACGATCCGGTCCGATGTCGCGTCGTGGCGCCCGGGGCGGACCCGCACCTCGGTGGCGAGGCCCGACAAGGCCAGGGTGCGGGCTGCCAGAGTGCCCCACTCACCCGGAAGAGGGTGTTCGGGCGTGGGCGCCGGGTCGCGCCGCCAGTGCACGCTCAGGTCCACCCGGGAAAGGGCGTGCGCCACGTGGTCGCGGTCCGCCTCGGGCGCGGCGCCCACGGCGTCCATCAGTGTCGCGAGGCGGTGGGCCAGCAGTTCCTCGGTCCCGCGCTCCACCGCTTGGCGGAGGAGGATGTCGTGCACCCCGATCATGGCCGCGAAGAGAACCGCGAAGCCGACCGTCAGTGCCGCGAGCGTGCGGGCGGCCAGGGACTGCGGGATGAAGCGCCTCACGCCGACCATTCCACGGGGCTCGATAGCAGGTAGCCGATGCCCCGCACGGTCTTGATCAGGCCCGGCTCACCATCCTCGTGCGGACGAGGACCCAGCTTGGCGCGTAACCGGCTGATCTGCACGTCCATGGAGCGGTCCAGCCCGCCGTAAGGGCGGTTCCGGGCGAGGTCCAGGAGTTGGTCGCGCGTCAGGATCCGCTGCGGCCGCTCGACGAAGGCGAGCAGGAGGTCGTACTCGCCGCTCGTCAGTTCGACGGCCACCCCGTCCGGCCGGAGCAGTTCGCGCCGCCTGGTGTGCAGGGACCACACGGCAAAGCGCGCCACCTCATGCCCCAGCGCACCCGGGGAGCCCTCCTGGTCTTCGACCCGGCGCAAAACAGCGCGGATGCGGGCCACCAGTTCGCGGGGATCGGCTGGCTTCACGACGAAGTCGTCGGCACCCAGTTCCAGTCCAATGACCCGGTCCGAGGTCTCGGCCAAAGCAGTGAGAATGATCACCGGCACCCGCCCCTCGGCGCGGAGGTCGCGGCAGAGTTCGAATCCCGACTGGCCGGGCAGCATCACATCGAGCAGGACGAGGTTCACCGGCGCCGCCGCCAGGAGGCGCCGCATCTCGACACCGTCCCGGGCGCCGGTGGCCCGGAACCCGTTCCGGCGCAGCAGGGAGAGCAGGAGCTTGCGGAGATCCTCGTCGTCCTCGACGACCAGGACGTGCCGCCCCTCGCCGGACATAGGAGGCAGGTCCGCGGGCGACGTGCCCCGGAAACCGTCGGTGGTGGAGCGGTCGGTCAATTTGCGTTCCCCTCGACCACGCCCGTCAGATGCGCGTGGTCCGCAGGCGCAGCGCGTTGCCGATCACCGAGACGGAGCTCAGCGCCATGGCCAGGGCCGCGACGATGGGGCTGAGCAACAGGCCCAACACCGGGTAGAGCACACCCGCCGCCAAGGGCACCCCAGCCGCGTTGTAGACGAAGGCAAAGAACAGGTTCTGCCTGATATTCCTCATCGTCGCTCGGCTCAGTGTCCGGGCCCGCGCGATGCCCGCGAGGTCGCCCTTCACCAACGTCACACCCGCGCTCTGCATGGCAACGTCCGTGCCGGTGCCCATGGCGATGCCGACATCGGCTTCGGCCAGCGCCGGGGCATCATTCACCCCGTCGCCCGCCATGGCGACAACCTTCCCCTGGGCCCGGAGCTCCCGGACGATGCGGTGTTTGTCCTCGGGCAGCACGTCGCCCTGGAACTCATCGATGCCGAGCCTGCGGGCCACCGCTTCCGCCGTCGTGCGGTTGTCGCCGGTCAGCATGACGATGTGGATGCCGCTGGCGCGCAGGCTCTCCAGCGCTGCGGGGGTGCTCTGCTTGACTGGATCGGCGACCGCGATGACGCCGCCCGGGCCTCCGTCCACCGCCAGGAACAGCGCCGTGCCGCCCTCGCGCCGGAGTTCGTCGGCCTTGGCGGCGAGACCACCCAGGTCCACCCCGAGCTCCTGCATCAGCCGCGCGTTGCCCAGCGCCACCCGGCGCCCGCTTACGATGCCGGTCACGCCCTTGCCGGTAACGGAGGCGAAGTCGGCGGGCTCGCCGAAGGCGATGCCGCGCTCCTTGGCGGCGGCCACGACTGCCGCCGCCAGTGGGTGCTCACTGGACCGCTCCAGGCTGGCCGCCAACGGCAGCACCTCGGCCTCGGTCAGGCCGGGAGCCGGAACCACGGCCACGACCTTCGGCTTGCCTTCCGTCAGCGTGCCGGTCTTGTCCACCACCAGCGTGTCGACCTTCTCCATGTGCTCTAGCGCCTCGGCGTTCTTGATGAGCACGCCTGCGGACGCGCCCTTGCCGACGCCGACCATGATGCTCATGGGCGTGGCCAGGCCGAGCGCGCAGGGGCAGGCGATGATGAGCACGGAGACAGCGGCGATCAGCCCGTAGGAGAGCGCTGGCGACGGACCCCAGACCGCCCAGGCGACGAAGGCGATGACCGCGATGGCCATGACGGCGGGGACGAACCAGCCCGCCACCGTGTCGGCCATGCGCTGGATGGGCGCCCGGCTGCGCTGCGCCTCGGCAACCATGGCGACGATGCGCGACAGCATGGTGTCGGAGCCGACCTTGTCCGCCCGCATCACCAGCGCGCCGGTGCCGTTCACCGTGCCACCGATGACCTTGGCGCCGGGCTGCTTCTCGACCGGCAGGGATTCGCCGGTCACCATGGACTCGTCCACGGCCCCGCTCCCCTCCAGCACTTCGCCATCCACCGGCACGCTCTCGCCCGGCCGCACGCGCAGCCGGTCACCCGCATGCACCTCGGCCAAGGGAATCTCCTCGTCCGAGCCGTCCGCACGGATGCGGCGCGCGGTCTTGGGCGCCATGTTGAGCAGGGCGCGGATGGCGCCGCCGGTCTGCTCGCGGGCGCGCAGTTCCAGCACCTGGCCTAGCAGCACCAGGACGGTGATGACGGCCGCAGCCTCGAAGTAGACGGCGACCGTGTCGTCCATCCTGCGGAACCCTTCGGGGAAGACGCCGGGCGCGAAGGTCGCGACCAGGCTGTAGAGATAGGCGGCGCCGGTGCCGAGCGCGATCAGGCTGAACATGTTCAGGCTGCGGTTCACGACCGACTGCCAGCCGCGCACAAAGAACGGCCAACCCGCCCAGAGCACCACGGGCGTCCCGAGCAGGAACTGGAGCCACACAGAGACCCTGGACGGCACCAGGTGGTGGATGTCGAGGCCCGGGATATGCGCACCCATCTCCAGCACAAGGATGGGAAGGGTCAGGACCAGGCCGACCCAGAACCGCCGCGTCATGTCGGCGAGTTCCGCGTTAGGCGCGGCCTCGGCGGTAACCTGTAGCGGCTCCAGGGCCATGCCGCAGATTGGGCAGTTGCCCGGGCCCTGCTGGCGGACCTCTGGGTGCATCGGGCAGGTGTAGATCGCGGCCTTCTCCGCCGCCGTCAGCGCGGCCACCTTCTCTGCCTTCAGATATCTGTCGGGGTCGGTCTCGAACTTTGACTTGCAGCCCGCCGAGCAGAAATGGAAGGCGGCGCCGCCGTGATGTGCGTGGTGCGGCGTCTTGGCCGGGTCGACCTCCATCCCGCAAACGGGGTCGCGGACCTTGGGCGCGTTGTTGTTGGCCGGGTGCACGGCCGGTGGCACATCATGGCCGTGATGGTGGCCATGGTGATGGTGGTGATCGTGATGACGCTCGTCCATCTGCGGCACTCCCTACGGCCGCCGTGGCCGTTCCATTGGGCTGAGATGGAGTTTCCCAGTGTGGGAAGGTCAAGGCGCCGCAAGGGTTCGGCCAGCGCCTTGACCTTCCCACGGGGGCAAGCCCCACCTGTGGCGCGGTCACTCGCGAGGAGAGCACGATGTACCGCTTCGAGGTTCCCGGCATGAAGTGCGGCGGCTGCGCCAAGAAGGTGGAGCGCGCCGTGAAGTCCAAGGACGCGTCGGCCGGATTTAGCGCCGACGTCGAAAACAGGCGGGTGACCGTCACCTCCTCCGTGCCGCAGGCGGAACTCGCCGCGGCCATCGAGCAGGCGGGCTACGCCAACCAGGTGGCCGCCTGAGGCCGCTGGCCGATGTCGCGTGACGGGGCGCCCGGGGGCGCCCCGCCCCGGGGGTCAGTGGTTCATCATTTGGCAGTGCTGCATCATCTGCTGCATCTCCGGCGACAGCGAGCCCCGCTGGGCCTGGGCCCGCATCTGCTGACAGTGCTGCATCATCTGCTGCATGTTCATGCCGCCCATGCCACCCATGTTGTGGCCCTGCATGCTGGACATGTCGTGGCCGGGCATGGAGCCCATGCCGCCCTGGGCGCCCGAGGTGGCCGTGGCGGCGGACGAGCCCGGCGGGGTGCTCGGCGCCGGGGTCAGGGACATCTGCGACGAGGTCGGGGTCGCTGCCGGGGGGCCTCCGGGCTGCGCGCAGGCGGCGACGCCCAGCAGCAGCGTCGCGGCCAAGGCGACCTTGCCGATCGCCTTCGATGTGATGTGGACCATGTGTCCTCCTAGGGGTGGCAGGGGTTCTTCGGGCGCCCCGGCCCGCCGCGGCCAGCCAGGGTGACGACGCTGCACGGTGGGTCGGAGGCCAGGCGCCGCGACCGACGCGCCGTGCAGGACGTGGGGTGAAGGCAGGCACTCGGGCGGCCCGCCGCAAGCGAAGGTGGCGGCCGCGCTCACACGGCCTCCAGGCCGCAGAAGCGCATCCACGGCCGCCAAGAGCCGTCGCGGCCGAAGGCGACGACCTCGTAGGTCGAGGGCTCCGCGCCCGGGACTTCCATGCCCGGCACGCCGACCGGCATGGCGGGCACGGATAGCCCGGCGACGCCGCTGGGCCTTTCCTTGAGCAGCCGCCGGATGGCGGCGGCCGGGACATGGCCTTCCAGGGCGTAGCTGCCGACCTTCCCAGCGTGGCACGACATCAGGTTGGGAGGCGTCCCGAGCGCCTGCCGGTGCGGGCCGACGGCGTCCACCACCTTGTCGTCCACCTCAAAGCCCTCGGCCCGCAGGTGTTCGACCCAGCCGCCGCAGCAGCCGCATGTGCGGTCCCGCCAAGCTTCCACCTTGGGCGGGCCACCGCAGGCCGTGGGCAACGCGGCCAGGCCGAGCAGGCCAGTGGTGAAGCTCCGGCGCGTGCTTCGGGCGGGCATCGTCATTCTCCTAGGCGAGCCTGGGCAGGCGGATGCTGGCGCGCAGGCCGCCGCCCGCGAGGTTCTGGAGCGTCACCGAGCCGCCGTGGTGGCCGACCGCCTGGCGGGCGATGGCCAGACCGAGCCCCGAGCCGCCGGTGCCGCGGTTGCGGGATTCCTCGAGGCGGTAGAAGGGCTGGAAGACACTCTCCAACTGCTCCTCCGGCACCCCCGGTCCGGCGTCGTCGACGTGGATCACGAGTTCCCGGCCGCGGTCGGCCAGCACCACCCGGGCCGAAGTCCCGTACTTCACCGCGTTGTCGATGACGTTGGCGAAGGCACGCTTGAGCGCGATGGCCCGGCAAGGCAGCCGCGCCTGCGGCGGACCCTCGTAGGTCACCGCCTTGCCCATGTCCTCAGCGTCGCCGCAGAGCGTCTGAAGCATCGCCGCGATGTCAGCGGACCGCACCTCCTCCTGCTCCTCGTCGCCCCGCAGGTAGGCCAGCGTGGAGCCGATCATGGCGTCCATCTCGTCGAGGTCGGCGTCGATCTGCTGCTGCACCTCGGCGTCGTCCAGGAAGCCCGCGCGCAGGCGCAGGCGCGCCAGAGGCGTGCGGAGGTCGTGGCTGACAGCGGCAAGCGCTTGGGTGCGATCGGCGATCAGGCGGTCGATGCGCGCCTGCATGCGGTTGAATGCCTGGGCCGCCTGCCGGACCTCGCGGGGACCTTCCTCGGGGACGGTGACCGTCTGCCCCGGCCTGCCGATGCGGTCGGCCGCGCTGGAAAGCTCGCGCAGCGGCCGCGCGATGAGGCGCACCACCAGCAGTCCCAGCACCAGGATGCCGACCGCCATCGCCGTGGTGGAAAGCAGCGTGGCGTGCTCCGGCTGCGCTTGCAGCGGGTCGGCGTGGTACCAGAGGGAGCCGCCCTCCGGCAGGCCGACCGTGCCCTGGGCCTCCCGGTGGCCCGTAATGGTGAGGTCCTCGGCCGCGACGGTGCCCTCCACAGCACCGGGTTGCCAGCGCACCTGGAAACCCGGCGAGGACAGAGCCTGCGCCACGGCCTCGCGGGCCTCCGGCGGCACCATGCCGACGGCACGCGCGGCGGCGGCGACCCGCTCGGCGGTGACCCTCTGCTGCGTGCTGCCCAGCAGGATGTCGCTGCCCGTCTGGTGCAGCCACAGGCTACCCACGTGGAAGGCCATCAGGCCGACCAGCAGCACCAGGATGATGCGGCCAGCCAGGGTGCTGGGCAGCAGGCGTCTCACTGTCGGGCCACCGCGGGGACGAACATGTAACCCGCGCCCCGAATGGTCTTGATGATGGAGGGACTGTCTGGCAGCGGCTCCAGCTTGCGGCGGAGGCGGCTGACCATGACGTCGACTGAGCGGTCGATGCTGTCCGAGATCCGGTTGCGCGCGAGGTCCAGCAACTGGTCGCGCGACAGGACGCGCTGCGGATGCTCGCAGAAGGCCAGCAGCAGGTCGTACTCACCGCTCGACAGGTCGACGGCCGAGCCGTCCGGCGCCGCCAGTTCGCGGCGTCGGGTGTCGAGCACCCAGTCGGAGAACACCATGCGGTCGCCGGTCACCAGCCCCATCCGCGCGGCTCCTCCCTGCGCACGACGAAGCACGGCGCGGATGCGCGCCAGGAGTTCCGGACGGCCGAACGGCTTGGGGAGGTAGTCGTCGGCGCCAAGTTCCAGGCCTACGACCCGGTCGGCCTCCTCGCCACGTGCGGTCACCATGATGATCGGAACCTCCGACCTGGCGCGGAGCATCCGGCACAGGTCCAGCCCCGACTGGCCCGGCAGCATCACGTCGAGCAGCACGAGGTCCACCGGGGCAAGGGCGATGGTGTCCCACATCTCCGCGCCGTTCCGCGCGCCCGTCACCCGGAAGCCATTCTGGCGCAGGAACTTGGCGATCAGCGTGCGCATCTCGCCGTCGTCCTCGACGACGAGGATGTGGGCCTCGGGGGGGAGCGGGCTGGCGGCCCGCGCCTCCCGCTCGGTCTCAGGATCGACCGGCGGCATCGGCGGATGCAGTCTGCGCTGCGAGTTCGTTCATGTCGGCGTCTCCCATCACGGTCAGGACCATGCCCAGCCCAGAGTGGGGTGTGCACCGCACGGGGTAAACGCCGGGACGGCCGAAGGTCACCATCGCGGCGGGGGGCGTGCGGAGCACCATGACCGGCTTCAGAAGAACAGCCGGATGCCGGTCAGGAAGGCCCAGCCGCCGACGTCCTCGCCCTCATTGCGGGCGTAGCGCGCGGTATCGCCGAGCTTCCGCTCGTAGCTGACGCCGATGTAGGGCGAGACCTCGCGGGTGACCTCGTAGCGCAGGCGCAGCCCGGCCTCGATGTCATTGAAGCCGCTGCCGACGCCAAGCTCGGGCACCTTCTGGAGCGCTAGGTTGACCTCGACGTTGGGCTGAAGCACCAGCCGCTGGGTGATGTAGGCATCGTAGGACACCTCGGCACGCGCCGAGAGGTCGCCCTTCTCGCTGACGAAGCCCTGGACGTCGACTTCGAACATGCCGGGCGCCAGCCCCTGGAGGCCGATGACGCCATAGAAGCGGTCCGGCCGGGGACGGATGTCGTAGCGGACACCGGCCTGGAAGTCCCAGTAGTAGCTGAGCAGGCGGGAGTAGAGCAGTTGGACCTCGGCGCCCTCGACGGTCCCGTTCCGAGACGTCTCGCCCTCGGTCTTCAGCCAGACGCGGTTGACGTCGCCGCCATACCAAGCTTGCCCATCCCAGCGGCCGATGTTGGGGCCGTCCAGCCCCCAGCCGTATTCGAGCTTCTCGAACAGAACCGCGCCGGTGAAGATCTCGTGGCTGAACGGCGGCTCGGTGCTGTGCTGCATGGCCTGCGCCTGCGCCGGTGCGGCCTGGAGGACGCCCCAGGTCAGCACGGCCAGAGAGGCGGCGGCGGCCAGGATGCTCTTGGTCTTCATGGCCGTCACCGCGCCGCAGCCGTGCGGGGCATCGACACGACCGACACCTTGCGCATCATTCCGGTCTCCATGTGGTAGAGCATGTGGCAGTGGAAGGCCCAGCCGCCGGGCGCGTCGGCCTCGATGTCCACGTCGACCGTCGAGCCGGGCTTGATGTTGACCGTATGCAGCAAGGGATTCTCCGCCCCGTTGCCGACCTGCGGCATCATCCACATGCCGTGCAGGTGCATCGGGTGGTTCATCATGGTCTCGTTGACGAAGCGGAAGCGCGCCCGCTCGCCGAGGTGCAACTGGATGGGCTGCGCCTGACTGAAGCTGTTGCCGTTGATGGACCAGAAGTACCGCTCCATGTTGCCGGTCAGCCGGATCTCGATGATCCGGGTGGGCTCGCGCACCGGGTAGAGCGGCTTCGCGGCCCGCAGATCGCGGTAGGACAGCACGCGGGCGCCCGGCGGCGCGCCGACGTCGTTCACCAGCGGATCTGGCATCGCCATGCCGCCATGGCCCATGGCGCTGTGGTCCATGCCGCCCATGGCACCGTGGTTCATGCCAGCCATCCCGGCATGGTTCATCCCGGCCATGTTGGAGTGGTCCATCCCCGGCATCGCCGAGTGGTCCATGCCCGCCATGGAGGAATGGTCCATCCCGGCCATGCTCCCGTGGTTCATCCCGCCCATGGAGCCGTGCTGCATGCCCTGGGAGCCTCCGGCGGGCATCTGCATGGCGGAGTGGTCCATGCCGCCCATGTCCATCGGCGCGACGTGGCCGGGCGCGTCCACCTCCGGCATCGGCGTGCCGCGGTCGAGGCCCTTGGGCCCGTAGTTCATGCCCATGTCAGCCATGGTCAGGACCGGGCGCGGGCGGTGCGGCGGCAGCGGCAGGGCGGGCATGCCCTCCTGGGTGGCGAGGCTGAACTGCGCGAAACCCTGGCGGCCCATGGACTCCGCCAGCACCTGGTACTGGCGCCCGTCGCGCGGGCGGACCAGCACGTCGAAGGTCTCGGCCGGGGCGATGCGGAATTCATCCACGGTGACCGGGCGCACGTTGTTGCCATGCGCCTGCACCACGGTCATCTCGAGGCCGGGGACGCGCACGTCGAAGTGGGACATGGCCCCGCTGTTGATGAAGCGCAGGCGTACCGTCTCGCCCGGCCGGAACACTGCGGTGAAGTTCTGCGCCGGAGTGTGGCCGTTGACGAGATAAGTGTAGCCGCCGACATCTTCGATGTCGGTCGGGTCCATCCGCATGTCGCCCCACATGATGCGGTCGGAGACGATGGCCGAGCGGGCGGCGCCGTCTGGCGCGCGGCGGAGCTCACCGACCAGGCTGGCCAGGGTGCGCTTGTTGTAGTTGTAGTAGCCGGGGTCACGCTTCAGGTTGGCGATGACGTGGCTCGGCGTCTCGTCCGTCCAGTCCGACAACTGGATGATGTAGTCGCGGTCGTAGCCGAAGGGCTCCGGCGTCGCGGGGTCGATAACGATGGAGCCGTAGATCCCGGACTGCTCCTGCAAGCCCGAGTGGCTGTGGTACCAGTAGGTCCCGGCCTGGACGAGCGGGAAGCGGTACTGGTGCGTCCCGCCTGCGTCGATACCTTGGAAGCCGTCGCTGATGCCGGGCACGCCGTCCTGGCTGCTCGGCAGGATCAGGCCGTGCCAGTGGATCGAGGTGTGCTCGCGCAGCCGGTTGGTGACATTGATCACCACCTCCTCGCCCTCGCGGAAGCGCAGGACGGGTCCTGGGATCTGCCCGTTGATGGCCATGGCCGGGCGGCGGCGCCCGGTGATGTTGGCCGTCACGTGGGACAGAGTCAGGTTGAACTCGCGCGGCATCACCCGGCCGACGGCGGGCTGTGCCAGGGCAGCAGGGGCGGCTGGGAACGCCAGGGCGGCGACCCCAAGGCTCAGCGCCTGCCGCCTGCTCAGCATGTTGTTGGTCATCGTTCGATCCTTGGCCGCGACGGCGCGGCGTGGCCTTGCTGGCTGGTCAGCGCGAGAAGACGACGTTGCCCACCATCCCGGACTCGTAGTGGCCCGGCACGTTGCAGGCGAACTCCAGTTCGGCGGCCTTGGTGAACTTGAAGATCATTTCCTCGGTCTGACCTGGGTTAACCAGGACAGCGTTCGGGTCGTCGTGACGCATCGCAGCGCCGCCATGGTTCATGCCGCCGTGGCCCATGGCGCCGTGGTTCATACCCGGCATGCTGGAGTGGTCCATGCCTGCCATGGCGTCCTTGCGGGTCGCCGACATCATGCCGCTCTCGAACATGGCCCGCATCTCACGCTGGTGCTGCTGGTGCATGGCGGCGGTGCCGATGTTGAACTCGTGCAGGAGCTCGCCCGCGTTGCGCACCCGGAAGCGGATGGTCTCGCCAGCGCGGACCTGGATGCGCTGCGTCTGGTAGCTGTTGTCGCGCATGACGATGTCGATCGTTCGCTTGACGTCCTGGGCGCGGCCGAGGGTGCCGAACTCCTGGTAGGACTGGTCCGCGGCGGCGGGCCAGGTCTGGCCCGCGACGGCGAGGAGGGCCAGGGCGGCGGCCGCGACGGAGGTGACAAGACGCATCTCTAGGCTTCCCCGGTCTGTGCAGGCGCGGGAAAGGCAAGGCCCACGCTCGATGTGACGGGGTCAGGATGGCGGCCGAGTGCGAGCCGAAGATTGCCCGAGTGTGACAAGATATTTCATGGAGGCGGCGGGCGGCCGTATCGACCCGACGGACAAAGCATGCGGCACTTCTGGCATTCATTCGGGCCGCCAATCCGGCTTGACATCGGGAATATATCGGCAATACCAGATATATGGAATCGTATGACGCCCTGGCCTGCCTCGGTGCCCTGTCGCAGTCCACGCGCCTGGAAACCTTCCGGCTCTTGGTCCGGCATGAGCCGGACGGCCTGCCCGCCGGTGAGGTGGCCCGGCAACTCGACGTTCCCCAGAACACGATGTCCACGCACCTGGCGGTGCTGACGCGCGCTGGCCTGCTCCGCTCCGAGCGCCTCAGCCGCTCCATCGTCTATCGGGCCGACCTGGAGCGCCTGCGCGAGATGATGCTGTTCCTGGTCAGGGACTGCTGCGGCGGCCGCGCCGACCTGTGCCAGCCCCTGATCGCCGACCTGCTGCCCTGCTGCCCGCAAGAGAAGGCTGTCCCATGAGCAACGTGACCATCTACCACAACCCGGCCTGCGGGACGTCTCGCAACACCCTGGCCCTCATCCGCAACAGTGGCGAGGAGCCGCAGGTCATCGAGTACCTGAAGACGCCGCCGACGCGGGAGGAACTCAAGGGCCTCATCCAGCGCATGGGCGTGTCGGTGCGCGACGTGCTGCGCCAGAAGGGCACGCCCTATGCAGAGCTTGGCCTTGGCGACCCGTCTCTTACGGACGACCAGTTGCTCGACGCCATGATGGCGCACCCCATCCTCATCAACCGTCCCATCGTGGTGACCTCGCTCGGCGTGAAGCTGTGCAGGCCGTCCGAGGCGGTGCTCGACATCCTGCCGAACCCGCAGCAGGGCGCCTACGCGAAAGAGGGTGGTGAGCCGGTGGTCGATGAGCAGGGCCGCCGCCTGATCTGAGAGCCGGGCGTCCGCGCCTTCTCCCCCCTTGACGACGACGTACTGCACCGCTCCGTCCCAGGTGAGCGGGTATCCTGGCGCGCCCTGAAGTCTGAGAGCACCCTCTACATGCTGGCCTTGGCTATCTTCGTCTTCACCCTCGTCCTGGTCATCTGGCAGCCCCGCGGCCTCGGCATCGGCTGGAGCGCCATGGGCGGCGCCGCGCTGGCCCTGCTGACCGGCGTCATCGGCTGGGCCGACGTGCCGGTGGTCTGGGGCATCGTCTGGGATGCCACCTTCACCTTCGTGGCGCTCATCATCATCTCGCTGCTGCTGGACGAGGCCGGGTTCTTCCAGTGGGCCGCGCTGCACGTGGCGCGCTGGGGCGGCGGCAACGGACGGCGGCTGTTCCCGCTGATCGTGGTGCTGGGCGCGCTCATCGCCGCCTTCTTCGCCAACGACGGCGCGGCCCTGCTGCTGACGCCCATCGTCATGGCCATCCTGCTGCGGCTGAACTTCTCGGCAGGCGCCACGCTGGCCTTCATCGTGGCCTGCGGCTTCGTGGCCGACACTACCAGCCTGCCGCTGGTGATCTCGAACCTCGTCAACATTGTCTCGGCCAACTACTTCGGCATCGAGTTCGGCCGCTACGCCGCCGTCATGGTGCCGGTGAACCTGGTGGCCCTCGTCGCGACGCTGGCCGTGCTCTGGGCCTACTACGGGCGCCAGGTGCCCGCCGCCTACGCGCTGGACCAGTTGGAGCGGCCGAGCGCCGCCATTCGCGACCACCTCGTCTTCCGGGCGGCCTTTCCGCTGCTCGCCGTGCTGCTGCTGGCCTACTTCGTCCTGGCGCCGCTCGGCGTGCCGGTCGCGGCGGTGACCAGCGCGGCCGCCCTGGTGCTGCTGGTGCTGGCCGGGCGCTGGCACCGGGGCGGCAACGGCGCCGTGGTCTCCATCCGCAAGGTGCTGAGCGAGGCGCCATGGCAGATCGTTGTCTTCTCGCTGGGCATGTACCTGGTGGTCTATGGCCTGCGGAACGCTGGGCTGACGGACCACCTGGCTGGCACGCTGGAGTGGCTGGCCGGGCATGGCCTATGGGCGGCGACTATCGGCACCGGCGTCGGCGCTGCGCTGATCTCCTCGGTGATGAACAACATGCCCAGCGTGCTGGTCGGCGCCCTGGCCATCGAGCAGGCCGAGGGCATCCCGCCCGCCATCCGCGAGGCCATGGTCTACGCCAACGTCATCGGCTGCGACCTCGGCCCCAAGTTCACCCCCATCGGCAGCCTGGCGACGCTGCTGTGGCTGCACGTGCTGGCGCGCAAGGGCACCACCATCACCTGGGGGCAGTACATGAGGGTCGGCCTCGTCATCACGCCGCCGGTGCTGCTGGCCGTGCTGGCCGCCCTGGCGCTCTGGCTGCCCGTGGTCCGCGCGCCATGAGCGGTCGGGTCTTCCGCGACGTCGTGGTCATCGGTGGCGGGCAGTCCGGCCTCGCCGCCGGGTACTTCCTGCGCCGTCAGGGCATCGACTTCGAGATCCTGGACGCCAACGACCGACCGGGCGGCGCCTGGCCGGACGCCTGGGACTCCCTCCGCCTGTTCTCGCCAGCGCAGATGAGTTCGCTGCCTGGCTGGCCCATGCCCCCATCTGCGGGCGGCTACCCCACCCGGGACCACGTGGTCGACTACCTGGAGCAGTACGAGCAGCGGTACAGCCTGCCGATCCAGAGGCCGGTGCGCGTCAGGGACATCCTGACCTCGCCGGACGGGCTGTCGGTGCGCACCGACCGCGGCACATGGCTGGCGAAGGCGGTCATCAGCGCGACCGGGGGCGCCAGCCAGCCCTACATTCCGCCCTACTCCGGCCGAGCGCTGTTCCAGGGCAGGCAGGTCCATTCCTCTGCCTACCGCTCCCCCGACGAGTTCGCAGGCCAGCGCGTGCTGGTGGTGGGTGGCGGCAACTCGGGCGCGCAGATCCTGGCCGAGGTCTCCAAGGTCGCGGAGACGGCCTGGGTCACATTGGAGCCGCCCCGCTTCCTGCCGGATAGCGTGGACGGCCGTGTGCTGTTCGAGCGCGCGACAGAGCGGGTGCGGGCGCAGATGGAAGGCCGGGAGGCGGATCTGCCGAAGGGTGGCCTGGGCGACATCGTCATGGTGCCGTCCGTGCGAGAGGCCCGGGACCTGGACGTGCTCTACACGGTCCGGCCGTTCTCCCGCTTTGTGGCAGACGGCGTGGTCTGGCCGGATGGCACGCGTACGGCCGTGGACGCTGTGATCTGGTGCACGGGCTTCCGGGCGAACCTGAGCCACCTGGCGCATCTGGGCGTGCTGACGGCGGAGGGTCACGTCGCCGTCGAACACGGCCGCGCCACGCGCGAGCGGCGTCTCTGGCTGCTCGGCTATGGCGACTGGACCGGCGCCGCCTCCGCGACGCTGGCGGGCATCACCCGGTCCGCCCGCGACACCGTCCACGCCATCCAACAGTTCCTGACGACGGGGAGACCCTGATGCCCTCCGACCTCGACCTCTCGCTCCCCAACGTGGCCGACGAATACCTCCAGACGCCGGACCTGGGTAAGCTGGGCATCTCCGGTGCGAGCCAGCATCCGCCGCGCATCCTGCTGCTCTACGGCTCGCTGCGGGAGCGGTCCTACAGCCGCCTCCTGGTCCTCGAGGCCGAGCGTATCCTCCGCCGCCTCGGCGCCGAGACGCGGGTCTTCGACCCCCGCGACCTGCCGGTGGTCGACAGCGTACCCGCCGACCACCCCAAGGTGGCGGAACTCCGAGAGTTGTCCCTGTGGTCCGAGGGCCAGGTTTGGTGCAGCCCGGAGCGGCACGGCGCCGTCACCGGCATCCTGAAGAACCAGATCGACTGGCTGCCGCTGGAGAGCCGCGGCGTCCGTCCGACCCAGGGGCGCATGCTGGCGGTGATGCAGGTCTCCGGCGGCAGCCAGAGCTTCAACAGCGTCAACACCCTGCGCCTGCTCGGGCGCTGGATGCGGATGATCACCATCCCCAACCAATCCTCCGTGCCCAAAGCGCATGAGCAGTTCGACGAGGCGGGACGCATGCTGCCGGGGCCGCTCTATGACCGCGTCGTCGACGTCATGGAGGAACTGGTGAAGTTCACCCTGCTGACTCGTGACATTTCGAGCCACCTGACCGACCGCTACAGCGAGCGCAAGGAGCGGGCGGAGAAGCAGGCCAAGGCGGACTTGGCTAAGCTCTCGGGCGCCGTCGGATAGGCGCTGGAGCTCTCGTGCGGACAGTAGGCAAGAGAGGACAACCTCTGCTCGTGAACGGATAAAGACGTTTCCACTGACACCAAGCCCACGAGAAGGCCGGGCTCAGGTAGCTGACAGGATTGTTGGTGCGGCGCGTTATTGTTAACGAGAGTTAATCTCAGCTACCCGTCCACCGGGAAAGGCCCGCCATGACAAACACGAACTCCGTCACCTATCCCGCCATGCCCACGCTTCGCCGCCGCCACGCGCTCGCGCTGCTCGGCGCGGCTGGCTTTGCCCTGCGGACTGCACCGGCGCGTGCCGCCGCGGTGGAGAAGAGCGTGAAGCTGGCGCCCGGCCTCTGCGAACTGGTTGTCAGCACCACCACAGGCCTTGTGCATGTGGCGAGCACCGGCCCGCGCGGCGCCGACGACGCCAAGATCCTTGGCCTGGATCCGCGTACCCTGGAGGTCCGCTCCACCATCGAGCTCGGCGCGAACACAGCTTTCGGCCTCGGCGTGAACGACAGCACCGGCATGCTGTTCGGCACCGGCACGCGCAAAGGCAGGGTGCTCGCCATTGACCTCCGCACCGGCAAGGTCAAGACGGAGATCGGCGAGGGCGAGAACAACCATCCGCGGCAGGTCGTCGTGGACGAGGCGCGCAACCGCGCCTTCGTCTCCAACTTCGGCTTCCGGGAGAAGCCGAGCGCCGTGTGGGTGGTGGACACGGCTGCCAACACCCTCGCCAGCGTCATCACGGAAGGGCTGGAAGGGGGTATCTCGGGCCTTACCCATGACCCTGCGGGAGACCGGGTCTTCGTGGCCGCCTTGCAGACGAACGAGGTGGTGGAAGTGAGCCTTGCCCGCCGCGCCGGGGTGCGCCGCTTCGCCTCCGGCGGGGACGGGCCAATCAACTTGGCCTTCCACGCCGCCAGCGGGCGCCTGTTCTGCACCAACCAGAAGAGCGGCCAACTGGCCGTGCTGGATGCCGCGTCCGGCCAGCCGGTCAAGGTGCTGGAGACAGGTGCGGGCGCGCTGGCCGTCACCTTCTCGACCGACGGTGCGCTGGCCTATGTCACCAACCGTGGGGCTGGCACGGTCAGCCTGGTGGACACGCGCGCGCTGACCGTGCTGGCGAGCCTGCAGACCGGCACGCACCCGAACACCGTGGCCGTGGATCGGCGCACGGGGCTCGCCTATGTCAGCAACAAAGCCCGCTCGGCGCCGCGTCCTGCCCAGGGCCAGCCTCCGGCCCCGGCGCCCGAGGACCCGAACGGTGACACGGTGAGCCTGATCCGCGCCTAAGATCATGGCCGTTCCGGCGGGCAACCGCTGAAACGGCCCGGAGTGGACACGGCTGGGAAGAGCCGTGTGAACGGTCAGGCGCCAGTGCTGGGACCGAGGGCTTCGATGATGCGGCACTCCGCCACCTTGCCGTGGCGGCACTGTCCGATGAGGGAATCCAGTTCGCGGCGCAGTGCCTGGAGGTCGGCAATCTTCCGGTCCACATCCTCCAGGTGCTCGCTGGCGATGACGTCCACCGCGTCGCAGGAGCGCTCGCGGTCCTCGGCCAAGTCGAGCAGTGTGCGGATCTGATCCAGCGAGAAGCCGAGGTCCCGCGCACGCCGGATGAAGCTCAGGCGGCCAAGGTGGGCCTCGCCGTAGGTCCGGTAGTTCCCGGCGCTGCGGGCCGGGGCCGGGAGCAGCCCCACACGCTCATACCAGCGAATGGTTTCCACCTTCGTCCCGGTCGCCCTGGCGAGAGCGCCGATGTTCAGCAAGTTCTCCAAAGACATCACCTTGACCCTGTAGCGACTACAGGGTCTATATAAGACGTCATCAGTTCCCCGCAACCAGCGGGGACCCACCTGCGAAGGAGGCAAGCGATGGCGAATGGTGACACGGCAGCAGGAACATCGGTCGACCTGCGTTACCGGGTGGAGGGCATGGATTGCTCCGGCTGCGCCCTGAAGATCGAGGGTGCGGTCGAGCAGATCGGCGGCGCCGAGGACATCCAGGTCAACTACAAGACGCAGACCCTGGAGTTCCGCCTGAATGAGGCGACCACGCCACGCTCGGCCGTCGAGGAGAAGATCCGCGGTCTGGGCTACGGTGTCGCGGCCCTGGCGTAACCAACAGGAACAGGATGACAGCCATGGCTGACGGCGGAACGGCTCAACTAGCCCCCAAGTCCAGGGCGGCCCTGCGATACCACGTGGAGGGCATGGACTGCCCGTCCTGCGCCTCGAAGATCGAAACTGCCGTTGGCCGCTTCGGCGGGGCCGAGGACATCCGGGTCAACTACCACAGCCAGGTCCTGGCCTTCCGGCTGGACGAGGCGGCGACCCCGCGTTCGTCCGTCGAGGAGGGGATCCGCAAGCTCGGCTACGGCGTCGCCCCGGTCGAGGCGCCGCGGGTGGTCGCGGGCGAGCCTGGCGCGGTCGCCGCCGACGTACCGCTCGTTCGCCCACGCCAGCCCTGGTGGAAGGGGAAGAAGGCGCGGCTTGCCGCGGCGATCGGCGCCCTCATGGTGGCCGGGTTCGCCGCTTCGCTCGCCGTCCCGTCGCTGGACCACTGGGCCTACGTACCCGCCGCCCTGATCGGGCTCGTCTTTTTCGGCAGGAAGGCCATCGCCGCGGCGCGCGCCGGTTCGCCCTTCAGCATCGAGATGCTGATGTCGATCGCCACTGTCGGCGCCATCGCCATCGGAGCAACCTCCGAGGCGGCCGTGGTGGTGTTCCTGTTCACTGTCGGCGAACTCCTGGAGGGCATCGCGGCCGGGCGCGCCCGCGCGGGGATCGAGGCGCTCGGCGCCCTGGTGCCGAGGACCGCGCTGCGCATCGAAGACGGCACGGCACGGGAGGTGCCCGCCGCCAGCCTCAAGGTCGGCGACCTCGTCCTGGTCCGCCCGGGTGACCGCGTCTCCGCCGACGGCGATGTGGCCGAGGGCGAATCCGAGGTCGACGAGAGCCCGGTGACCGGTGAGTCTATCCCCGTTCCCAAGGCGGAGGGCGCCCCTGTCTTCGCGGGCAGCATCAATGCCTCCGGTGCGCTCCAGGTCCGGGTGACGAAGCCTGCCTCCGACAACACAATCGCCCGCATCATCCGCCTGGTGGAGGAGGCGCAGGACGCCAAGGCGCCGACCGCCCGCTTCATCGAGCGGTTCTCGGCCATCTACACGCCGATCGCAGTTGCCGTGGCGGCCCTGGTTGTCGTCGCGCCGCCGCTTATCGTCGGCGCGGACTGGGACACCTGGATCTACCGCGGCCTGGCGCTGCTGCTGGTCGCCTGCCCCTGCGCCCTCGTCCTCTCGACGCCCGCGGCCATCGCCTCCGGCCTCGCCGTCGGCACCCGGCGGGGCCTGCTGGTGAAAGGCGGCGGCGCCCTGGAGACCATCGGCCGGATCCGCGCCGTCGCCTTCGACAAGACCGGCACCCTGACCGAGGGACGCCCGCGCGTGACCGACCTCCTCGCCCTGTCTGGCTCGGAACGCACGATGCTTGGCCTCGCCGCCGCGGTGGAGAACGGCTCCAGCCATCCGCTCGGCCGCGCCATCCTGGAGCGGGCGGACGCGGACGGCATCCCGCTCCGCCCGGCCAAGGAGTCCCGCGCCATCCCCGGCAAGGCCGTCGAAGCCGTCGTGACCGGCAAGCGCGTGACGGTCGGCTCACCCACCTACGCTGCCGCTCAGGCGCCGCTCACGGCTGACGCAACGCGGACGGTCGCCGAGTGGGAGAATCAAGGAAAGACCGTGGTCGTCGTCTCTGTGGACGGCGCGCCCACTGGCCTGGTCGCGGTGCGCGACGAGCCCCGGCCGGACGCGGCCGCGGGCATCCGGGCGCTCGACGCCCTCGGCGTCGAGGCCGTCATGCTGACCGGCGACAACGTCCGCACGGGTCAGGCCATCGCCGGAGCGCTCGGCCTCAAGGTGAAGGCGGGGCTGCTGCCGGAGGACAAGCTGCGCGAGATCGGCGCCCTCAAGGCAAAGGCGCCCGTGGCCATGGTCGGCGACGGCATCAACGACGCGCCCGCGCTCGCCGCCGCCTCGGTCGGCATCGCCATGGGTGGCGGGACCGACGTGGCCTTGGAGACCGCCGACGCGGCGCTGCTGAACAGCCGTGTCGTGGACGTGGCCGCCCTGGTCGGGCTGTCGCGCGCGACTCTGGCCAACATCCACCAGAACGTGGCCATCGCCCTCGGCCTCAAGGCGGTCTTCCTGGTGACGACGGTGGTCGGCATCACCGGCCTCTGGCCCGCCGTGCTGGCCGACACCGGCGCCACGGTGCTGGTGACCCTCAACGCCATGCGCCTGCTCGGGTACCGCTTCAAGGGCATGGCGCATGGCTGAGGGCCTGCTTAGGGCGCGGCTCGCCTGGACCTGGGGCGCGGGGACGGCCGCGCTGGCCTTCGCGCTGGACCAGGCGACGAAGTGGTGGGTGCTGGCCCATCTCATGGATCCGCCCCGCGTCATCCCCGTCACCCCGTTCTTCAACCTGGTGCTGGCATGGAACCGGGGCGTCAGCTTCGGCCTGCTGTCGGCGGACCACCCCGCGACGCCCTGGCTCCTGTCCTCCCTCGCGCTCGCCGTCATCGCAGGCCTCGTCGTCTGGACGACGCGCGACCGGCGCCCCGGGATGGCGGCTTCGATCGGGTTCATCGTCGGTGGCGCCCTGGGAAACGTCGTCGACCGGCTGCGGCACGGCGCCGTGACGGACTTCCTGGACTTCCACGTGGCTGGCTACCACTGGCCCGCCTTCAACCTCGCCGACAGCGCGATCTTCGTCGGCGTTGCGCTCCTGCTCCTCGTCAGCGGGCGGCGCGAACCGGCGGGCGCGCCGACCTCCGTGGCGCGACCCTGAGGGCGGGACCGGCGTGAACCCGCTCCTCCAGATGTCCGGCCTCCTGACCGCTTTCCTGGCGGGGATGGTTTCCTTCCTCTCGCCCTGCGTGCTGCCGCTGGTGCCCGGCTACGTCTCTTATGTCGCCGGGCGCTCGGTCGCCGCCGAGCGCACCGCGCCGGATCGCCTCGCCACGGTCGGCCTCGGCCTCTGCTTCGTCCTGGGCTTCGCGACCGTCTTCGTGGCGATGGGCGCGGGCGCCTCGGCGCTGAGCCAAGCCCTGCTGCGCTACCGCTACGAGGCTGGGATCGTGGGCGGGGTGGTCGTTATCCTGTTCGGCCTGATGACTGCGGGTGTTCTGCGATTGATGCCGTTACAACGCGACCTCCGCTTCATGCCGACTCTCAGCGGCGGCACGCCGCTCTCCGCCTACGTGCTCGGGCTGGCCTTTGCCTTCGGCTGGACGCCCTGCATCGGTCCGGTGCTGGGCGCCATCCTGGCGCTGACCGCCACCAGCGAAATCAGCCACCTCGGCATCATGCTCCTGGCCGCCTATGCGGCCGGGCTGGGCGTGCCCTTCCTGCTGGTGGCCGCCTTCGCCGACGCCTTTCTACGCGGCCCGTTCCGCAGCCTGCGACGCGTCGGGCGCGTTCTTCAGATCGTGGCGGGTGGCATCATGGTGGCGATGGGGGTGGCAATGATTACCGGCCACCTGACTGACTTCGCCATCCTGATGCTCCAACTCTTCCCCTGGCTCGGGAGCATCGGATGAGCGGCGCCGCGGATTCTAAGAAGCGCGCCTAATACGCCGTCAGCCACACCGCGAAGCATGCAACTCCGCCCGGCTGGGTTTAGCGCTCCTCGGCCCTCGCCGGGTGCGCCCTTGCCGAAAGACATCGTGCTCGGTGTCCCAAGGTGGCCACCATCGCGGCTTCCGCGACACCGCGCAAAAACAGGGAGAACAGAATGCCGTCTCAGCCGATCGTACGGGGCTTTTACGATGATCAGACCGGAAGCGTCTCCTACGTCGTGGCGGATCCGCAAACAAAGAAATGCGCGGTTATCGATCCCTTGTTAAGCTTCGACCGCAATTCATGCAGCCTTGCGACCCAGCCAGCCGACGAGATTGCCACCCATATCCGGGAGCGCGGACTGATCCCGGAATGGGTGCTCGACACCCACCCGCATGCTGACCACCTTTCTGCCGTCGCCTACCTGGGCGAGCGCCTTGGCGTGCCAACAGGCATTGGCGAACAGACCCTCGCAGTTCAGGCGATCTGGTCGGACATCTATAACATCCCCGATCTCGAGGTCGGTGGCCGCGACTATTGGGACCACATGTTTGCAGATGGTCACTGCTTCAATCTTGGCGCCTCGGAAGTGAGGGTGATTTTTTCCCCAGGCCACACCGCGGCCTCGGTCACCTACGTCGTTGGCGACGCCGCGTTCGTGCATGACACCCTCTTCATGCCGGATGCGGGCACGGCACGAGCCGACTTCCCTGGTGGTAACGCGCGGGCCTTGTACCGCAGCATCCAGAGCATCCTCGCGTTGCCACCGACGACACGCCTCTTCACCGGCCACGATTACCGTCCGGGCGGGCGCGAACCGCGTTGGGAGTCCACCGTAGCGGAGCAGCGGGCAACCAACATTCACCTACGGGACAGCGGCGGAGAGGACGGGTTCGTTCGGCTGCGGGAGGAACGTGATCGAACGCTTCCTCTGCCAGCGATGATGCTCTTTGCATTGCAAGTGAACCTCCGCGGCGGACGTCTGCCGAAGCCGGAAGCGAATGGCACCTCATACCTGAAGCTGCCGATTGACCGCTTTCGAACGAGCGCTGCCAGGGCGATGGACGCAGAATGATCGGCCGGTTTTGGACGGCCTCTCCGAAGCGGCCAGCGATCCCAGCATTGAGCTCACGGTCATCTTGGGCCGTGCATCTGGGTGGCGGTGCTGAGGTCTTTCCAATGTACGAAAGGCGCCCGTCACCTCGTAGCACGCGACATCTTGATGGCCATGGGCGCCGCGCCGGTCCGCTATTTCAGATCCGGCACCCCCTGAACGTATCGGTACGGTCTTGGCTCGGGAGCATCGGATGAGCGACGACGACGACCTGCCCAAGGACCTCGCCCACATCACGCCCGCCTACCGCCGGGCGCTCTGGATCGTGGTCGGCCTCAATGTCGGTTATGGCCTGGTGGAGATGGTCGGCGGCTTCATCTCCGGCAGCCAGGCGCTCAAGGCGGACGCCCTCGACTTCCTCGGCGATGGCCTAATCAGCTTCCTTGGCCTGCTGGCGATCGGCTGGAGCCTCGCCTGGCGTGCCCGCTCCGCCCTCATTCAGGGCCTGTTTCTTGCCGTGCTTGGCGTGGGCGTGCTCGCCACCACCGGCTATCGGGTGCTGGTGCTGAACCAGCCCGAGGCCGAGCTCATGGGCCTCTTCGGCGCCGTCGCGCTGGTGGTGAACGTGGCCTCCGCAGCGGTCCTCATGCCGCACCGCGAGGGCGACGCCAACGTCCGGGCCGTCTGGCTGTTCAGTCGCAACGATGCCATCGGCAACCTGGCCGTGGTGGTCGCGGCGGGCCTGGTCTGGTGGACCGAAACTGCGTGGCCAGACCTCGCCGTGGCGTTCGTCATCGCCGGGCTGTTCCTGCAATCCGCCTGGGCAATCATCCGTGATGCTCGTAGCGACCTTGATAAGGCAGGCCAGGGAGAACAGCAGTCCGACCGATAGCCGCCATCAACTTATCAGCTTGCCTGCTTGGTGGTGCATGCAACAGGCATGATGATAACGGCGCTGCCCATCGTTGCTGCCCTTGGCAGGAGCAGCAGGTGGGCAGGCGCCACAGCGAGGGCGCGGCTTCCTGGGGTATGGCACGGCGGCTTGCGCCGGGGCCCGGCCAGCCGGTGCACCTTCCTGGAAGACCTTTCCGTTCCGGTCCTTGCAAAGCGGGCTGCCTGCTGCGGCTGGCGAGCCTAACCACGTCACCACACCCGCGGCGTGACATCGGTTGCCCGCTCACCACGGAGGAGCCGACAACTTGGCCATCACCCGCACCGGCCTGGAAGAGAACCAAGTCGCCATCTACTTCGCCGCCGTCGTGGCGGGCGCGATCGCGGCCGTCGCCGCGCCCGGCGCGGCGTGGGGGGCGGTCATCAACCCCGCCCTCGCGGCCCTGCTGTACGTGACCTTCCTCCAGGTGCCGCTGGCGGACCTGCGAAGGAGCCTGGCCAACGGGCGCTTCCTGCTGACGCTGCTGGCGGTGAACTTCGTTGCCGCGCCCCTGGTGGCGTTCGCCCTGGCTTCCATGCTGCCCGGCGAGCAATGGGTGCTGCGCCTGGGTGTCCTGATGGTGCTGCTGGCGCCCTGCATCGACTACGTGGTCGTGTTCACCCACCTCGGCCGCGGGGACGCCCGCCTCATCCTGGCGGCGACGCCGGTGCTGCTGGTGGCGCAGATGCTGCTGCTCCCCGTCTACCTCGGCCTGTTCATCGGCGAGCGGGCCATGGCGATGATGCAGCCCGGTCCCTTCATCGAAGCCTTCGTCTGGCTGATCGCCGTGCCCCTGGCTCTCGCCGCGGCCACTCAGGCGTGGGCGGCGCGCTTCGGCGCCGGGAAGGCGGTCGCGGACGCCATGGGATGGCTGCCCGTTCCCCTGATGGCCGTGGTGCTGTTGGTGGTCATCGCGGCCGTTGCCCCGAACGTGGCGGCCCAGGCAGGCTCCGTCGCCATGCTGGTGCCGGTCTACGTCGCTTTAGCCGCGCTGATGCCGGTCGTAGGTAGCGTCATCTCCAGGTATGCAGGCATGGAGGCGGGCGCGGCGAGGGCGGTCACCTTCAGCGGCGGCACCCGGAACTCCCTGGTCGTCCTGCCGCTGGCCTTCGCTATCCCGGAAGCCGGTGCGCTGCTGCCTGCCGCGGTGGTGACGCAGACGCTCGTCGAACTCGTCGCCATGCTGGTCTACATCCGCTGGGTGCCGAGGCTGGTGCCCGCCAACCCCGGCCTTGCTGCGGAGTGACGGTCATCCCGCCGTTGCCGACCACGCGGGGAAAGGGTCAGCCAGCCGCTGGCGGCGGATCTTCCGCGTGGCAACAACCCTTCCCGTCCACCTGGACAGGCGGGCACGGCACCGTGCCGTAGGAGCAGAACACACAGCAGTCGCCCTGCTTGGGCCGGAGCAGCGTTCCGCAGCCGGTGCAGTCATAGAAGTACTGGCAGGCATCGGTCGGCATTGTCTCGGTTCTCGCCGTGCCGCAGTGCGGGCAGGTGATTGTCGACTCCAGGATCATCGGGTCCTCACACGTACGCATAACCGAGCACCAACAGGATGATCCCGACCGCCAAACCTGCCGGAACGACAAGCCGGAGGGCTGGGTTGGGGGAGCAGGCGGAGCCCGGCTCGCAGGCAACCGCTGCCCGCTGGCGCCAGAGCAGGACCGCTCCGCCAGCCAGGCACGCGGCTGCGGCGGCGAGCAGGATCGTGCGGTACGGCCCCAGAAGGACCGCCAGCCCGAAGAGCCAAGCGCTTCCCAGCCCGAGGGAGCCAAGAAGCATCGGCAGCGCACAGCAGGAGGCCGCACCGAAGGCTGCGGCGATGCCCGTCGTCGTCAGCACCATCGCACCGGCTTCCTGGACCGCCCCATGTGCCGGGGTAGCATTCACTTGGGTGTCGGACACGGTCGGCCTCCTTGTCTCAGCTATGCAGCCTACCTACCGTCTGTAGCGACTACAGACTCAAGTCCTTTCTGAGGAGGCGCATGGGATGGGGCAGAGCGGCGTTGCCATCGGTGAACTCTCGCGGCGGACGGGCTGCAACATCGAGACGATCCGCTATTACGAGCGGATTGGCTTGCTTCCAATACCGGCCCGCCGGGGGCGCTACCGCCTCTTCGGTGAGGAGGACATCAGGCGGCTGAGGTTCGTGCGGCGCGCGCGGGAGCTTGGCTTCACCCTGAACGAGGTGGGCGCGCTCCTCGAACTTGGTGCAGGCGCCTGCACCGAGGTCCATGGCATCGCCGCAGCACACCTCGCGGATGTCCGCTCCCGAATTGCCGACCTCCAGGCGATGGAGCGTGTACTGGATGGTGCCGTGCAGCAATGTCAATCCGGGGAGCAGGCCACATGCCCACTGATTGAGACCTTGTCGGGAACAGCGGCCACTACCTAGGCGCAGCGCAAGGAGGGCCATGGGCTAGCAGTCGATTGCTGTGAGTGGTCGTGGCGGCCATTGCGTCGGGCATAGCGGCCAAATCGGCAGCGTCGCCAAGCTGATCTGCATTTGCTGATGCGGAGGCTGGTTCCCACCATGCCGAGTACCGCCTTCGCCAGTTTGCTGGCGAAGGATGTCAGGGGGAAGGCCCTTACTCCACCTCGGGTGCCGTCTCGTCACCGTCCCCCAAAGCCAACTGCATCAGCACAGTATCCAGCCATCGCCCGTGCTTGCGGCCAACCGAGCGCAAGGTGCCGATCGGCTGAAATCCGAACGCCTTGTGCAGGCGGATGGACGCCTCGTTCGCGCTGTCGCCGATGACGGCCACCATCTGCCGGTAGCCGAGTGCGGCGCACTCCTGGATGAGGGCCTCGAGCAGGCGGCGGCCGATGCCGCGCCCTCGGGCCTCCTCGCTGATGTAGACCGAGTTCTCGAGTGTATTCCGGTAGGCAGGCCTGGGCCGATAAGCGCCCGCGTAGGCGTAGCCGAGCACGCGACAATCGGTGTCCTCGGCCACCAGGTAGGGCAGCCCGCGTTCGGTGATGGCGATGCGTCGCTGCCGCATATCTTCGGCCGTCGGTGCCTCTGTCTCGAAGGTGGCGGTGCCATGGAGCACGTGGTGCCGATAGATGGTGGCAACAGCGTCCATGTCGGCCTCTCTGGCAGGCCGGATGGTCACCTCGGCGGGCTGATTGGTGAGGGCGGTTGTGATCAGTTCAGGCACGGGAACCTCGTTTTCTTGGATGGAGGATGACTGTCAGGAACGCCGGAGCGCATTGGGCACGAGTGCCAGCACCATCAGGATGTTCAGCATCGCTGCCCCGCACAGGATAGCCAGCGTCGCCTGCGTGCCGAAGCTGTCCAGCAGCCAGGCGCCGAGAAAGGGCGAGGCTGCCTGCGCGATGAGGGTCGGCATGGCGATGCGGCCCATCAGCACGGCGTAGCCCTCCTTGCCGAACAGGGCCAAGGGCACCGTGTCGCGGGCGATGGAGCGGATGCCGCTGCCCATGCCGTACATGACGATGCCCACCGCCATGACACCCGGGGCGCCCACCAGCATGCCCAGGCCGACCGCCACCAGCACCGCGGACGCGACCAGGCTCCAGATGGGATGCGCCTTCTTGCCGAACAGCATCTCCAGCACGCGGGCGCCGACCTGCGCCGGGCCGATCAGCGTGCCCAAGGCGACGGCCGCCGCCAACGCTAGTCCCTGCGACTGGAGCAGGGTCAGCAGGTGGACGGAGAGCACAGTCATGATGATCGCCGCCAGGGTGAACCCTGCCGCCAGCATAACGAAGGCATAGCGCTGACCCGCCTGCACATGGCCCGACGGCGCGGCAGCCTTGGCGGCCGTGGGTGCTGTGGCGGGCTTAGCGGCTTCACGCGGCACCCCGAACAGGTAGAGCGGCAGCACGACGGCCAAGTGGATGGCGGCATAGGTCAGGCAGGCGCCGCGCCAGCCCAGATGGTCGACCAGGAAGGCGCTGAGCGGCCAGCAGACCGTGCTGGCGAAGCCGCCGAATAGGGTGACGTGGGTGATGGCGGAGCGCGCCTGCTCGCCGTAGAGCCGCCCCAGGGTCGAGAAGGCGGGGTCGTACAGCCCGGCACCCATGGCCAGCCCGAGGATGACCCAGGCCAGCACGAAGACCGGCAGGCTGGGTGCCAGCCCAAGCAGCAGCAGGCCAGCGGAGAGGAGGACAGCGCTGGCTGCCAGCACGGGGCGGCCGCCATGCCGGTCGATCAGGTGGCCGATGCGCGGGGAGGCCAAACCGGAGACCAGCATGCCGATGGACAGGGCACCCATGATCCAGGTGAGCGGCCAGCCCGTGTCCGAGGCGATCGGTCCGGCGAGCACGGCCAGCAGGTAGTAACTGCTTCCCCAGGCCAGGATCTGGGCGACACCGATGGCGGAGACCACGGTCAGGCGGCTGCGGCTGGCCGCCGGACCTGTGGAGCCAGCCTGAGCCTGAATGGCGGCCTGGCTCATTCCGCAGGCTCGGCCGGGACGGACACTTTCTGGGCTGCGGTCCCGCAGCACGGAGCATCCTCCGCCAATTCGGGCTTGGGCGCGCAGCAGGCGCCCTGGGGCGTTGCAGGCGTGCAGCAGGAGGATGCCGCGTCAGCGTCCGCAGGCAGCACGCGGTTGCTGGTGCACACGCCAGTCTGCGGCAGGTCGAGTTCCACCCGGCGCGCGGCCTCGATGTCGCCTGCCAAGAAGGCGGCGATTGAGCGCACCTGCTCGTAGCCGGTGGCCAGCAGGAAGGTCGGGGCCCGCCCGTAGGAGGTCATGCCCGCCAGGAAGAGTCCGCTGTCTGGCTGCTGGAGCTCGATGGCACCATGCGGCCGGACGGTCCCGCAGGAGTGCAGGTTGGGGTCGATCAGAGGCGCCAGGACGCGCGGGCACTCCAGCGCCGGATCCAGGTCGAGGCGGACCTCCCGCAGGATGGAGAGCTCAGGGCGCAGGCCGGTGGCCACCACCATCTCGTCCGCCTGAACCGACCGGCCGCTGCTATCGAGGACATCTAGCGAGCCGTCTGTCTGGCGGCGGATCTCCTCCACAGCGAAGGGCGCCAGCAACTGCACCCGGCCACCCTCGACATAGGCCTTCAGCCGCTGCCCCAGAGCGCCACGCTCCGGCAACTGGTCGGCCGCGCCACCACCGTAGGCCCGCGTCAGATCAGGGCTGCGCGCCGCCCAGATGACGGTGGTGCCCGGCGCCTGGTCGGCCAGGGCGACGAGGTCGATGAGGCTGCCGATGGCCGAGTGGCCAGAGCCGACAACCAGCACGCGCTTGCCCGCGTACCGGCCTCGCTCGGCGCCCAGGACGTCCGGCATGCCGTAGCGGATCCGGTCGGCGGCTGATTGCTCACCGATGGCGGGCAGGCCAGAGGCGCCTGCCGGATTGGGATGTCCCCAGGTGCCGGTCGCCACGATAACGGCCCGCGCGAGCAGGCGGCCCTCTTGGCCCCCGGTCTGAAACCTGACCTCGAACGGCTGCTGCTCACGACCGTCATTGCGAACCTTGCCAGCCCGCAACCGTGCGACGCCCGTCACCCGGGTGTTCAGACGCAGGCAGGCGGCGAACTCCGGTAAGACGGCCAGAGGTGCCAGGTAGTCCTCGACGAGCTCGCGGCCGGTCGGGAAGACCTCGGCATCTGGCGCCGTCCACCCGTGCCGCTCCAGGAGCGCGCGGCAGGCCCGGTCTACATTGTACCGCCAGGGGGAGAAGGTATGGACATGGCCCCAGTCCAGAGGCGCCGTGCCGACCGAAGGTCCGGCCTCGAACACCACCGGCTCCAGGCCGCGCTCCAGCAGGTGCGCGGCGGCAGCCAGGCCGACCGGACCACCGCCGATGATGGCGACGGGCAGCGATCCGGGGCTCGCGGAGCGCTCAGGGGCCCTGTTCTGAGGGGCAGGCTTGGCGGAGCAGCAGGAGCTCATCTGACGTTCCCCTTTGTTATGCCTCGGTGGGCGATGCATACGAATAAGCCAAGGGTCAGCATTGGCAGGTGCCCTTGGCCTTGCGGCGGGCCTTGGCGGCGCGGCCGGTTTCGGTCAGGGCGGCTGTGGCATCCATCCAGGCCTCCAGGCCAACCTTGAAGGCTTCCCGGCCCTTGTCGGTCAGGGTGTAGACCTTGCGCTCACGGCCGGAGACGACCTCAGATTCCGAGGTCAGATAACCGCCCTGCTCGAACTCCCGGAGCGTCGGATACAGGGCACCCTCGGACGGCGAGCAGCAGCCATTGGTGGTCCGCTCAACCGCTCGGGCGATGTCGTAGCCGTGCGCCGGGCCATCGTGCAGGACCTGGAGCACGAAGAAGCGGCTGAGGGCCATCTTGATGGTTCCGGCCCAGTAGCTCCGGTCCGTGAAGTCCGGGGAGGGACGAGGGACGGCTTGGAGAGTGGGCTGCTTGGGCATATCGGCAAGCTATGCCTTGGAGGGCGAGGTATCAAGAAGTACCGCACGTCGCTGTGGCGGTTGCGGAGGATTCTTGTCTCTTGGGGCGAAAACATGTACAGATCTATGTGTTGGCTGTACAGCTTGTGGGCCGGTGCCCCGCAGGCGAAGGAGGCTACATGTTTTTCCTGACCGCTCGAAGCGCCCGTCCCAGCCAGCCTCAAGGCAGGGGAGAGAACCGCATCTTTCGTATCCGTGGCCAGCAGCAGTTGGCGGGCTCGGCGGGTGACAAGGTATCTGTGGCCGAGTTCGTCCACATCCAAGCCAGCACGCCTAGCTCGCCCGATGAGTTGGCCCGCTCCCTGGCTGACCGCGTCCGCCAGGTGATCACAGGGCTGGCTGTGCGAGTAGGTTTGGAGCCCGTCAGCGAGGAGAAGGATGCGGCGCCTTTGACCGAGGCCACGGTGGAGCGTGCCAGGGCCGCGCTTCCCAGGCTGATGAGTGGGACGCGGGAGAGCTTCGTGTCTGTCATCTCGAAGCAGGGGAAGGTGGACGAGGCGGTCGCGATGGTCGACTGGCGCGTTCTCGAGGTCATCATGGAACTGGCTGAAGAGGCCCTCAAGTCGAAGCCACGAGCCGGTGACCTGATGCCGGTTGAGTTCTCGGCTTCGGAAGCCGCGCAATTGAGTTCCGGTGACTTCAACCGGCCACTGCCGAAGCGGCAGAAGGCTGCGGATCGCGAGCGCGCCATCGCCGAACTGCTTGGCGAGCCCGGCTGAACGGTTGTGGCTGGCTTTTTCCTGACGACTGCCGGGCTGCGTGTCAGCTTGCTGTGGGCGGACAGCCCCCTCGCCAAGTACATCCGCACTGCACCAACTGAGGAGATCTGGGTATCGCCGCTCTCCCACGCCATCATGAAAGATCAGTTCTTCGGAGAGAGTGGCGCGTCACCGGAACTCAGAAAGCGGGGATACCAGGCGGTAGAGGCGCATGCCCGGCAGATGGCGCGGATTAACCCTACCCAATACCCATATCCTGATGAACCAGCGCTGGACATCTGGGCGCAGATCCGATCCCTGGAGGTGAATATCGCCGCCTATGATGATGGGATCGCCCAGCACGTTGCCCAGCAGTTAGGGCCTGACGAGCTTCTCGTCTTCGCCACGGCCGCCGCCCACCTCAAGCCGCTGATCGGGCCAGGTCCTGACGATCCTGCAACGATCAGAGTACTCGATGGTCTTGGCGTCCGCTTTGTCCCTGCATCGACCTGGCTAGGTGCACATGGCACCTGACGATGCGGCAGAAGCCCGCCAGACAATGCCGCTGCTCCTTTGCCTGTCAGGCGGCGGCTTCCGTGGCTACTACAGCGCCCTCGTGCTTGCAGCCGTCGAAGAGGCGGTTGGTGCACCCTGCAACCGGATCTTCGACCTTATCGCGGGAACATCGATCGGCGGCATACTGGCGCTTGGCTTGGCCCACGGGGTGCCTGCGCGCACCTTGGCGGACATGATCGGGGAGCACGGCCCGGCGATCTTCCCACGATATCCCCTCCCAGGATTACGGCGCGCCTTTGGGCCGCCCTATCGCGGTGGGCGGGTCGGCGATGCCGTGAAGCGGATCCTTCCCGCTCAGGCTAGTCTCTCACTCTCTGCGGCGCCGACTCCCGTCATGGTCGTCTCGGTGTCGCCTGCAACGGCAAGACTGGTGGTGCTGTCGAGTTGGGACGGCGGCGCCACTGCGCTCATGTCTACCGCGGACGCTGCTATGGCGACCTCGGCTGCTCCGACCTACTTCCCCTCACATCGGGCGAGCCTGGGCTCGGGGGGCACCTCCATGGATCTCGTGGACGGGGGCATTGCGGCCAACGCGCCGGACGCTCTGGCCATCCGCGAGGCCACCTTCAGCCTTGGCTTGCCGGAGGAACGGCTCGCCATCCTCTCGGTAGGAACCTGTGCCCCCGCACAGGGAGGGGTCGGCACTCTTACTCCAGCCGCTTTCGGCGTGCCGGGAACTCTCGGGCGCCTGGGCGGCCGCGGCATTGTCGACCTGATGATGGCTGTCCAGGAAGCTCATGGGATCGCAGAGGCCAAAGCCCGCCTCGGAGGCGGTCGCTATCTGCGGCTTGATCGCGCCCCGAGCGACGCCCAAGCCAAGTTGCTCCAGCTTGATAACGCCTCGGGGGAGGCGCGCCAGACGCTGGAGGACCTCGCTCAGCAGACCCAAGCCGGTCTGCGCGATCATCAGAGTCACGGAGTTTGGCGCAGGATGGTCGCGCGAGCGCAGTTCGTCCGCCGCTGAGCGCCCGGCGCCCTGTACACAGGGCACCACGTTTCGGCTTCAGTGACCTGGCCTGGATGGCGGGCTGCTTGGACCTACCGGAAGGCTATGCTTGGAGGGGAGGTATCAAGCTCTTCATCAGCCGTGGCGCGAGGCTACGGAACGCCTCCATGTCATTGAAGGTGAAGCCATAACAATAAGTTACTAGATGCGCGACGAAGTGCCTCACTCAGGAACCAAGCTCCTGAGAGGCTAGGGAGGCGTTGTTTCCAGCCCCGAGGCGCACTAGGTTGTTGGGTGACAGGAGCGGTAGATGACGGAAGCTCAACGCAAGACCTTCGAGATGATGGCCAGGCGGTACACTGAGGTGAACACGACTACCCGTGATGTTGCCCGGGCCGCTTTGGTTCGCGAGGGTATCCGGCTGGCTGATGGCCGTCTTGCTCCTGAATACGGCGGCACAGCGTCGAAGAAGTCAGCGAAGAAGCCAGCCGCAGTCCGTAGTTGAGCCGGTACGCTACTTCCTTCGTTCTCGGCTATCACGGCTGCGACGAAGAGGTGGGCAGGAAAGCCCTTGCTGGGGAAGTGAACCTGCTGCGCAGCGAGAGGGACTACGACTGGCTTGGTCCGGGTGTCTACTTCTGGGAGGGTGATCCCGGACGAGCCCGCGAGTGGGCCGAGGAGAAGGTCGCCCGCGGCGCCTACGAGAAGCCGTTCGTTCTCGGCGCGGTCATTGACTTGGGCAACTGCCTGGATCTTCTGGTCCGCGAGAACCTTGACTGGCTGAAGATCGCTTATGAGAGCCTTGCAGCTTCGCACGAGAAGAGCGGGTTAGCGCTGCCGCGTAACAAGGACATCAAGGGCAGCACGACCAACGATAAGCTGCTTCGCAATCTGGACTGCGCCGTCATCCGCCGCCTCCATTCCATCTTGGAGCAGAAGGACGACCTGCCTCCCGGCACCGAAGCACTGGCTCCCTTCGATACAGTCCGCGGCCTGTTTACTGAAGGCGAGCCTGTCTATCCAGACGGCGGATTCTATCTGAAGTCCCACACCCAGATTGCAGTGTGCAATGACACCTGCATCAAGGGCCTGTTCCTACCCCGGTGACCTCGAGTCTCAAGCCGCGGGCGTCTAAGAACGCCCTTATGCCGGATCCTTTCGGTTGCCCTTGGCCACGATGAGCATATCGGCATCCGGCAAGGGCCGCTGAAGCTCCCGGGCGATCTCCCACGGCGCCTCCAGCCAGGTGTCCATCTCGTCCGGCGTGGTTAGCAGAACCGGCATCGCCGTAGGGTGGATGGCACCCACCGTCTCGTTCGGGTCGCAGGTCAGGAAGCCGTAGAGTTCGTGCTCTCCCTCAACAGGGGCTGACTTTGGGCCGCGGGTGCCAGTCCACTGGGTCCAGATGCCCGCGAAGGCGAACAGCGGCCGCTCCTCCGAGAGCGCGAACCACACCGGCGTCTTCTTGGGCTTCGTATCTTCCCACTCGGAGAAGGAGGTGACCGGCACCAGGCAACGGTGCGCCGGGCCGAGCCACCGGCGCCAGTGCGGGCTGCGGGTGTTGCGGATGTTGGTCACGGGATGGCCGCCATACTGCTCTGGCCCCGGCATCCCCAGCGCATCATTGTGAGCTCGCGTTCGCCATCCTCGGCTTGGCGCACGACAGGCGCCATGCTGTCCGGATAGATGGCGGGTAACGGCGGCTGGTTGCCGGTGCTGTCACGCGTGGCTCGCGTCAGGTCGAGGATGGCCCGCTGGTTGCTGGTCATCGAGTAGAGATTGCACATCGACCGTCTCTCAGGGCCGCTTCTTTCTGGTCCGCTTCTTCGGCGCCGCGCCGGTCATCGCTGCCGTCCAGAAGTCTGTGACCTGTTTGGCGCTCTGACGCGTCGCAGCCGCCTGCTGGCGCTTGGCTTGGCCGGTCATGATGCCGCGGGCTGTGGATCGGCATGGAATAGGAACCCTGTTGGAGGGGTGATCGGCGTCCAAACGGGACCCCACTGACGGCGGGGTTCACAGTGGTTTCCGGGATGATCGGGAGCCAGGGCTGGGATGCTGGTCGTGGAGACAGTGGCAAAGATCCGGCGCCTGCACCGGGTGCAGGGCAAGTCGATCAAGGCGATCTGTCGTGAGCTCGGGATTTCGCGAAAGGTGGTCCGGAAGGTTCTGCGGTCCGGGGAGACGGAATTCCGCTACAGCCGGGCGCGGCAGCCGCAGCCCAAGCTGGGGCCGTGGCAGGCCG
>NZ_JHWD01000016.1 GCF_000622225.1 Roseomonas mucosa ATCC BAA-692
CAGCAAGCTCTACGAGCGCACCAGCGTCGTGATCACCACCAACCTGAGTTTCAGCGAGTGGGGTGGCGTGTTCGGCGACGCCAAGATGACGACGGCCTTGCTCGACCGGCTCACACACCACTGCCACATCCTGGAAACCGGCAACGACAGTTTCCGGTTCAGGAGCAGTTCGGCCGAACCCAGGAACAGGAGAGCTAAAACACCCGCTTGACCCACGACCAGAGCCCGCGGGACATATCCCTGCACGGGTCAGTTCTCGATGAAAACCCCGGGTCAGTTCTCAGCGAAACTCAACATCAATGAGTTGCCTTGAGCCCTGGCTTTGAGGGCACCGCTACTCAGCAGGGCAACCGCTGGGACTGCGAGAACGGCGCGACGAGACAGTCGGATGCTTTTACGATCCAAGACTTGAATCTCCGTGGTGCGGTGTTGCCTTGTTGGCATGATGAAGCCGGCGCGCTCCGCCAAGGCCGACGGTGTCGCAAAATAGATTGCTGCATGGTAATGGGTGGATGGTCAACTGCTTCGTGAAAGAAGCTACAGCATCTGACTGAATTTCAGTCTATCATTCCTTCAAAGTATCCTCAGGTTATGACAAGGTAAATTTCCAAGAAACTTTAGTGAAATTTATTAATATTTACTTCAGAAATACTTTAGGGTCCAGTAGATATCCAAACCTGCAACGGTCCGGTCATGAGGTTCAGGTGCCTGTTTGAAAGGCTACTGATGCCAGCATCGGAGGCATAGAGAGTTGGACGTCCAGAACGGCGCCGGGCTCTGCGCCCCATGGGACGGCTTCCAGGCGGACGGGCTGCCCGCAAGCCGGCTATCACCGGGCCTTGTGGACTTACGTTTTCGGTAAAGCGCAAGGAAGTGACCCTGGTGCAAGGGCTGGACGATGCCGCGTGCCGCACTCGCGGCAGCGCGGTGTACTGATGCCGTTGCCACAGCCCGAAGGATGGCCGGCATTCACGCTGGAGAATCCCGGAGGCCACGCTCCCTGCCTGCTGCTATGCGGACATGCCAACAACCGCACTGGCGACCATTCCGTGACAGCCCCGCATCGTCCGGCCCGCCGAGACTACCGACGGTCCAGAACGACGGGCCTGTTTCCGGCCATGATCAAGGGGACCGGGGCACCACCTGCTCCCCATCCAGGCGGAAGAGATGGGCCAGCGACACGTTGAGATGCAGAGGCACGCTCTCACCAGGCCTGGGCTTCTGCTGGCCCTCGAGCTGGGCGGTGATGGGCTGCCCATCGGCCAGGGTTCCATAGATCAGCGACGAGCCACCCAACTGCTCGACGAGCTGGACCCTGGCATCACCGAGGCACGTGCCGTCGCCACCGAGGCGTAGGTGCTCGGGCCTGATTCCGAAGCTGCAATCTGCCTCGCCCTGCCAGCGAAGATGCGGCAGGGGCAGCACCGTGTCGCCCAACGACACCTGGGCCGTGCCATCCCGCGCTGGCCGCAGGGTTGCCTGCAGGAAGTTCATCTTGGGGCTGCCGATGAAGCCCGCCACGAAGCGGTTGACGGGGTTGTTGTAGAGTTCGAGTGGCGAGCCGACCTGTTCTACCTTCCCACCCCGGAGGACCACGATCTTGTCCGCCATGGTCATGGCCTCGACCTGATCATGGGTCACGTAGATCATCGTGTTGCCGAGTTGCTGGTGCAGCTTCGCAATCTCCACGCGCATCTGTACGCGCAACTCGGCATCGAGGTTCGAGAGAGGCTCGTCGAAGAGGAAGATCTTGGGCTCCCGCACGATGGCGCGGCCGATGGCCACGCGCTGACGCTGCCCGCCGGAAAGCTGCTTCGGCTTGCGGTCGAGCAGATGATCGAGCTGCAGGATCCCGGCGGCGCGGCGGACCCGCGCGTCGATCTCCGACTTCGGCATCCGGGCCGTTTCCAACGCGAAGGCCATGTTCTTGTACACGTTCATATGCGGGTAGAGCGCATAGGACTGGAAGACCATGGCGATGCCGCGCTGCGCCGCCGGCACGTCGTTCATCACCTCCCCATCGATGCGCAGGGCGCCTTCGCTGATGCTTTCCAGCCCCGCGATCATGCGCAGCAGGGTGGACTTGCCGCAGCCCGAGGGGCCGACGAAGACCACGAATTCCCCATTGGTCACGGACAGGTTCACGTCCTGGATCACCGCGTGCTCAGCGAAACGCTTGTGGACATGTTCCAGGGTCAGCCAGCTCATCCATCTCTCCCCTTCTGACATTCTGGTATGGGCGGGGCGGACCTTTCCGCCCAGCTCGGCGCTCCGTCAGGCGGCCATCGCTTCCGAACGGACCCCCAGGGGCATGGCCGGACCATGCGCCGCGATCAGGTCATCCACCATGCTGCGGATCTCCCGCAGCGACAGCACGCTCGCGGCATGGCGATCGAGCACCGCGGCGCGATAGACCGCATCCCGGTCACCTTCCAGCGCGGCACGGACCGTGAGCTCCTGCACGAAGACATGCGGCGCGCAATGAGCCGCCAGTTCCGGGGGCAGGGTCCCGACATGGCAGGCACGCAGTCCGTTGCGGTCCACGATCACCGGCACCTCGACGCAGCAGTCGCGCGGCAGGTTCTCGATCAGCCCGGTGTTCCGGACGTTGCCGTAAATGAGCTGAGGCTCGCCCGTCACCATGCCGTTGATGATCGCGGCGCCGTACTCGTCGCTGCGCTCCAGCGGGAAGCTATCGCCGGCCAGCAGCTTCTGCCGCGTCTCGGCATAGCGCCGCAGGTTGCGCTCGCTGCGGCGGACATACTCGTCCACTGGCACGTCATACTCGGCGATCTGGTCCTCGCGGCGGAGGAAGTAGGGCGTGTACTCCGCGGTGTGCTCGCTCGATTCGCTGACGAAGCGCCCCAGATGCTCCATCAGTTCGAAGCGGATCTTGTCCTTGGCGAAGATCTCCGGGTTCCGTGCCGCACGGCGGAGCTGCGGGTAGGCGTCCTTGCCGTCGATCTCCAACCGCAGGAACCAGGTCATGTGGTTGATGCCGGCGCAGTCGTAGCTGAGACGCGAGCGGTCCACGCCGAGATAGGAAGCGAGGTCGCGCGCCGTGTGCTGCACGTTGTGGCAGAGCCCGACCACCTGCTGCTCCGGAAAGGCCCTGTAGACCGCCCAGGTCAGGATGCTCATCGGGTTGGTATAGTTCAGCAGCAGGGCGCCGGGGCAGACCGCCCGCATGTCGCGCACGAGGTCCATCATGAAGGGGATGGTCCTCAGCCCACGGAAGATTCCGCCGATGCCCACCGTGTCGGCGATGGTCTGCTTGAGGCCGTACCGGCGCGGGATATCGAAGTCCAGCAGTGTCGCCTGGTGCATGCCGATCTGCACCATGTTGATCACGAAATCCGCGCCTTCCAGGCAGCGGCGGCGGTCGGCGTGCTCGGTAACGGCGGCCCCGGCAGCGAACTGCCCGGAGGTCCAGCGCGCCATCATCCCGGCCGTCTCCAGGCGCTCCGGGTCGATGTCGTGCAGCGCGATCTCGCACTCCTTCATTGAAGGAAGGCTGAGGATGTCCGTGAGCAGGTTCTTGACGAAGACGACGCTACCGGCGCCGATCATGGCGATCTTTGTCATGTTCTCTTCTCGGTTGATGAGGGTCGGAACGGGTTCACTTCAGGCCGGTGCTGGCGATCCCCTGCACGAGGTAGCGCTGGAAGATCAGGAAGATGAGCAGCATCGGCAGGAGGGAGATCAGGGCCAGGGCCATGACGCCGCCCCAGTCCGGATTGGCTTCGCCGCGCAGCAGGTTCAAGCCGAGCGGCAGGGTGAAAAGGTCCTGGTCGGTCAACACCACCAGCGGCCAGGCGAAGTCGTTCCAGCGCCACATGAAGGTGAAGATCACCAGCACGGCGATGATGGGCTTGGAGAGGGGCAGCACGATCCGCAGGAAGATCCGCATCTCGCCCGCGCCGTCCAGGCGCGCGGCCTCCAGCAACTCGTCCGGGATGCTCACCATGAACTGGCGCACCATGAAGACGCCGAAGGCCTCCGCCGCGCGGGGCAGGATGACCCCCCAGGGCGAGTTCAGCAGGCCGAGCCAGGACACCACGAGGAATTCGGGCACCAGGATCACCTGGATCGGGATCATCAGCGCGCCCAGGATCGCGAAGAACAGAACATCGCGCCCGGGGAAGCGGAACTTGGCGAAGACATAGCCGCAGAGCAGGTTGGCGGAGACCGTGATCACCACCGCCACCACCGCGATAAAGGTGGAGTTCAGTGTCCAGGTCAGGAAGGGATGCCGTTCCCAGATGTTGCGGAAGTTCTCCAGCGTCAGGACCTGCGGGATGAGGCTGACCACGGGCTGGAAGACCTCCGAACGAGGCCGGATGGCGGTGGCGAGCATCCAGTAGAGCGGGAAGATCATGGCCGCCGCGCCGAGGGCCAGGGCGATCCAGATCAGCACGGTGCCGGTCCGGCGATGGCCGGGGCGCGAGGCGCCCGTTTCCAGGGTTGCGCCGCTCACAGCACGTTCTCCGATTGGCGGCTCATCCGCCACTGGATGATGGTGAAGCCCAGCACGATGGCGTAGAGCACCACGCCGATGGCGCTGGCATAGCCCATCTCGGAAGTCGTGAAGGCAGACTGGTAGATGTACTGCACCAGCATGGTGGTGGAGAAGCCCGGTCCGCCGCCGGTCATGACATAGATGAGGTCGAAGACCTGGAAGGAGTGGATCACGCTCAGCACCAGGAGAAGGAAGGTAGCCGGCCGCAGAAGGGGAAGGGTAATCTTGCGGAACTGGCGGAAGGGCGAGGCGCCGTCCATCGCCGCGGCCTCGTAGTACAGGGCTGGAATGGATTGCAGGGCGGCGAGATAGACCACCATGCAGAAGCCCACCCGCACCCAGAGGGTCGCCAGCACGAGAGAGGGCAGCGCCCAGTTCGGCGAGGACAGCCAGGGGATGCGATCTCCGCCCAGGCGCACGACCAGGGAATTGATGACGCCGTAGTGCTCGTTGAACAGCCAGGCGGCGATGATGCCGGTGGCAACGGCCGAGACGACGACGGGCAGAAAGTAGACGCTGCGCAGGAAGACCCGGCCCGGTAGTTGCCGGTTCAGCGCCACCGCCAGCAGCAGGCCGCCCGCCATGGTGGTCGGGACGGAAGCCAGTGCATAGGCCGCGGTATTGAGCAGGGCGTGCCAGAACTGCGTGTCGCCCAGCAGCCGGCGGTAATTGGCGAGGCCCGCATACTCGGCATCGCCGATCAGGCTCCAGTCATGGAAGCTGATGTAGAAGGCATAGAGCAGCGGAAAGAAGCTGAAGGCGCTGAACAGCACCAGATTGGGGCTGATGAAGGCATAGGCCGTCATCCAGGGGCGCCGGAAGGACCGGCGCGCCCGTACCGCGGCGGAGGGATGCGCGGCGCTTGTCAGGACCAGGCTGCTGGGCATGGTTCGCCTCTGGGCAGGAGGGGGCGGGTCAGGGGGTTCAGTCCTTGAGGACGCTGCGGATGGTGCTGTCCACGTTCTCGGCGGCAACCTTCGGCGTCTGGCCGGAGGTGAAGGTGAGATCCAGCTGCTCGGCGAGCTTCGCATTGATGCGGCTGAAATCCGGCAGCGTCACCGTGGCCGCCAGATGGTCCGGGATGGTGCGCGACTGTTCCACGAAGACCTTCATCGCGTCGGGCCGCAGCGGATAGTCGAGCGTACCTTCCATCAGGCTCTTCCGCACCGGCAGGAAGCCGCCCGCGAGACAGAAGTCGCGCATATTGGCCTCGGTGGTGGCGAAGCGGAGGAAATCGATGGCCACGTCGCGGTTCTTGCTGTCGCGTGTGACGGCTAGGCAGTTCCCGCCTAGATCGGACGCCATGGACAGGTCGCGTGGCATGTAGGTGACCCGCCATTCCGCCCGCGTCATCGCTTCCTGCAGGAAGGGAATCTGCCAGTCGCCATGCACCATCATGCCGATCGTGCCGTTGGCGAAGAGGTTCTGCGTTTGCTCGTTGCTCTTGATCGAGGTGGTGGGCGGCACGAGCTTCTCGATGAACCAGGACTGGGTCCAGGCCAGGGTCTCGATGCCTTCGCGTGAGGAAAGTTGCGGCTGGCGCAGATCCGCATCCAGCAACCGGCCGCCATGCTGGTAGAGGAAGGGGAGGAAGCGATAGGCGGCGGTGTTCTGCCAGGCGCAGGCGAAGCCGAAGGGCGCCTCGGCCTTCTCCTTCAGCAGCCGCGCGATGCGGATGAACTCCTCCCAGCGCCAACTGTCCTCCAGCCTGGAGGGCAGCTCGACGCCGATGCGCCGGAACATCTCCATGTTGCAATAGACAGCCAGGGTGTCGGTGTGGTGCGGTATGGCGAAGGACTTGCCGCGGTAGGTCGCTGCCTTCCACAAGGCAGGCGCGAACTGGCTGTCCATGCCGGCGTCCAGCTGCCCGCTCAGATCGACGATGGCCCCCGCCTTCGCGTAGCGGCCCACCTGTTGGTACTGGATCCGGATGAGGTCCGGGGCCTGCCGGCCGGCGAGGCGCGTATCCACCTGCTGGTAGAGCTGCGCCGAGGAGCCGTTCAGCTCCAGCCGGATGGAGACGTTCGGGTGCTGCGCGGTATAGCCCGCGATCAGCCGCCGGAAGGCCTCCTCCTCCGCCCGGTTGCCCCAGACGGCGAAGTTGAGGTTCACGGCGCCCTGTGCCCATACCGGCCGGGCCGCCGCACCGGCCAGCGCGATGCCGGCCCCCAGCAGGCTCCGGCGGCCTGGCCGCCATCCCGTCGCGTATGTCTGCTTCATGGTCCGTCCCTCTCTGTCCGGCCGCTTTCCGCGGCTCGTCACCTCACGCCGCGCTAGGCGGCCACACCCTCCAGCAGCCCGCTCCGTTTCAAGCCACCGCAGGATTCGCGTATCAGAAGCCGCCCTGGCAGGAGACTGTGCGGTTCCGGCCGCTCCACCCCTTCCAGGCGTTCGATCAGGCTGATGGCAGCCTGACGGCCGAGTTCCTGCCGCGGATGTTCCACCGTGGTCAGTGTCGGGTTGCCGAAACCTGTCAGCGCAATGCCGTCGAAGCCGACCACGGCCATGTCCTCCGGTACGCGGAGCCCATGGCGGCGCAAGGCGTGCAAGACGCCGATCGCCATCTGATCGTTGAAGACGAACAGTGCCTCGGGGCGCGGCGAAGGCAGTGTCAGCAGACGCCCGACCGCCTCGACACCGCCTTCGGGGCTGTTCGGCACCTCGATCTCCCAGGCGGGGCGATGCTCCAGCCCGGCCTCCAGCAAGGCGCGCCGGTATCCGTGCACACGCTCCTGCCGTCGCAGAGGATGGCTCTGATGGGCGCAGACATGGCCGATCCGCCGGTAGCCGCAGTCCAGCAGATGCCGGGTCGCCATGTGTCCGCCGGCTTCGAGATCCACCCCGACGCAGGGAATGGATGCGTCCTCGCCCTGATCCTGCAGAGTCACGCAGGGAAACCCCTGTCGGGTCAGGGATTTCAGCTCCTCCCAGATCGCCTGCGTGGGCGCCGAGGTGATCACGCCATCCGACACGCCACTCCGCATGCGCGCAACGGCCCGCAGCTTGTCGGCTGCGTCCTGCGCGGCCAGGATGTCGAGGAGATAGCCCTTCTCCTGCGCCGCCCGCTGCGCCGCGCCCATCACCTCGGCGAAATAGGGGTTGCTCAGGTCAGGGCAGATGAAGGTCAGGGTGTTCGTGCGCCGCCGCCGCAGGTTCCGGGCGACGGAATTCGGCGTGTAGCCAAGTTGCAGCGCCGCTTCCCGCACGCGCTGCTGCGTTGCTTCCGACAGGCCGACCTTTCGGCTGGCGTCATTGAGCACCAGGGAAACGGTGGTCTGCGACACGCCAGCGAGACGCGCCACGTCCAGGCTGGTCGCGGCGCCTGTGCGCCGAGGACGTTCCTGCGACCTCCCCCGGACCATAATCCTCGCTCCTAATACGTATTAGAAAGAGCTTATGTCTTATATATGACCAATGTCAATGGTGTTTTTCGGGGCTGATCCGTTACACGTCTTCTTCCATCGGACAGGGACAATGGATGCGACTTGCCGTTGTCAGGGCTGCCGTGCCGAACATCACCGCGATGCGTAGCAGAAGCACCGGCAAAAACCGGGCCTCCAGCTCCGGGAAGACCGCCCCCCGGCGATCTGCTGAACCGTAGCAAGCGGATCAGAAGGAGCCGATCAGGCCTCCCAACACGATCACGATCACCAGGGCCACGAGAGCACTGACAACGCTGGACATGAAGATATCCAGGTAGCTGTTCCGATGACTGGAGCCGCAGACCGCGAGGAGCGTCACCACCGCTCCATTGTGCGGCAGGGCATCCAGCGTACCGGCACCGATCACCGCGACACGGTGCAACAGACCGGGATCGATCCCCTGTTCGGCGGCGATACGCAGATAGGTCGGGCCCAGCGTGTCGAGCGCGATGGTCAACCCGCCCGAGGCCGAACCCGTCAATGCCGCCAGCACGTTCGTCGCCACCGCCAGCGAAACCAGCGGCCCCCCGCCGATGCCGAGGACCTGGTCGCGCACCATCTCGAAGGCCGGCAGGGAGGCCACCACCGCGCCGAAGCCGACCAGGCTGCCGACGCCGAGGACGGGCAGGACGGCCGAGTTGGCGCCCGCGTCCAGCGTCGCGCGCAAGGAAGGCAGGTTGGCGCGGTTCAGCAAAACCACCGCCACGCAGGCCGCGAAAAGCGCCACGACCACCGACCAGACACCCGCGACCGCCTCGATCGCGGTGCCGCCCCAGCGCGGATCGGCCAGGAAGCCCGTGTCCATACGTGGCAGGACGACCGCCGTCATCAGCAGGTTGACCACCAGCACCACGCCGATCGGCGCCAGGGCGGTCCAGAAGCCCGGCTCGCTCCGGCCGTGCTCGCCGCGGTGGATTTCGGCCGGATCGAACTCCCCCGAGACCGCCGCGTGCTCGCGGACCACGGAATCGCCGGCTGCCCGCTCCGTGGCCTCCTGTCCGCCGGCGCCCGACAGCCGGTAACCCTCCCCGGCCCTACGTGCCTGCCTCTCGCGGTAATCCAGCCACCAGAGTCCGGTGGCCGCCATGACGAGAGCGGCGATGATGCCGAGCCCGGGCGCCGCCCAGGGCGAGGTGCCGAAGAAGGGCATCGGAATGGCGTTCTGGATGGCGGGCGTGCCCGGCAGCGCCGACATGGTGAAGGTCGAGGCGCCGAGCATGATCGTTCCCGGCATGAGCCGGTGCGGGATATCCGCGGCCCGGAACATCGCATGTGCCATCGGGGCCAGCACGAAGAAGGCCACGAAGAGGCTCACGCCGCCATAGGTGACGAGCGCGCCGGCCAGCACCACGGACAGGATGGCCCGCTTGGTGCCGAGCCGGGCCGTCATGCCGTTGGCGATGGCGGTGACCGACCCGCTGTCATCCATCAGCTTGCCGAAGACTCCGCCCAGCAGGAAGAGCGGAAAGAACTGCGCGATAAAGCCCGCCGCGCCGCCCATGAAGGTCTGGGTCCAATTGGCGAGCAACGGCTCACCGGCGAAGCCCGCCGCCACGAGGGCCGCCGCGGGTGCGAGGAGAAGCACGCTCCAGCCCCGGAAGGCCAGCCCCATGAGAAGGGCCAGTCCCAGGAGGATTCCGAGAAGACCCATGGGTTCAGACACCCTCCAGCAGCTTGTTCAGGTCCGCGGAGGAGCGGCGGCCGATCTTGTCACCATTCTCGGCGAGGAAACGCTCCGCCGTCCGCCTGCCCTCGTCGCGCAGAAAAGTGAGGAACTCCCATTCCGCGTTCAGCTTGGAGGAGTAGCCGAGATCGATCATCACGGGGCTGGAGAGGAGATGCACACGGAAGCTGGCCCAGCGCGCTCCCTCCACTCGCCTACTGTCCAGCTTCGCCGGGCTCTCCGCGACGACTTGCTGTAGCAAGGCGATCATGCGGAGCTCCTTGATGATCGTGGCGTTGAAGGAGATCTCGTTCAGCCGGTTCTGGATCTCGGTTGCGGAGCGGGGCGTGCCGGGCCGGTCCACCGGGTTGATGGCCACCAGCAGGAGATCATCAGCCGAACCGCCATCGCGGACAAGGGGGGTGATGGTCGGATTGCCGGCATAGCCGCCGTCCCAATAAGCTTCGCCATCGATCTCCACGGCCCGGAAGAGGGTGGGCAGGCAGGCCGAGGCCATCAGCGCCTCGGGCGTGACCTCGGCGTTGCGGAAGACCCGGCCCCGGCCAGTGCGAACATTGGTGGCGGTGACGTAGAGGCGCTGCCGGGCATGGGCCAGGCGGCCGAAGTCGATGGTTTCGGCCAGAACCGCGTTCAGCGGGTTGCCGCCAGTCAGGTGGATGTCATAGGGCGAGACCAGGCGGGCCATCATGTCCATTGCCAGGAAGGCCGGAGAGCTATCCAGCGACCAGCGGCCCAGCAGGATGTCGAGCGGACCGCGCCTGAGGGGGCTCAGCAGTGCTGCCCGGGCCACGGCGCTCCAGAAGCGTTCCAGCGCCGCCCTCGCGCCATCGCGTCCTCCCTGTTGGTAGCCGGCCACCAGGGCAGTGGCGTTCATGGCCCCGGCCGAGGTGCCGCTGATCGCATCGATCTCCAGCCACGATTCCTCCAGCAGCCGGTCCAGTACACCCCAGGTGAAGGCGCCGTGCGAGCCTCCACCCTGCAGGCCGAGATCGATGGCGACAGGATCGCGCGGGCTGGCTTTCGGAGTGGCCTCCCCGGGCTGCGATGCCGTCCCGTCCTTGGAAGCGTCTGACGTGTTGGATGTCTTGCTCATACGGGGCTCCATGCTTTCCGGTGTGTGGACAAGCGGGAAGGCTGTTCGGCGGAACGGTTGGCCGTGGCCGGATCAGCCTGGTCGCGCCGCAACCCGCCCTTCGAAGCAGGTCACATAGAGCACCGGCAGGAAGATCAGCGTGAGGATCGTGGCACCAAGGAGGCCGCCCATGATGGCGAAGGCCATCGGCCCCCAGAACACCGTGGGCGTGATCGGGATCATGCCGAGCACCGTGGAGACGGCGGTCAGCATGATCGGCCTGAAGCGGGAGGTGCTGGCCTCCAGCGCCGCCTCGGTGACGCTGCGTCCCGCCTTGCGCTCGGCCTCGATCTGCGTGACCAGGATCACCGCGTTCTTGGCGATCATGCCCATCAGCGACAACACGCCCAGGATGGCGACGAAGCCGAGCGGGCTGCTGGACAGGAGCAAGGCGGCGGCGACGCCGATCAGGCCCAGCGGCACCACGCTCAGCACGATGAGGAGCCTTGAGAAGCTCTTCAGGTGGAAAATCAGCACGGTGAGCATGATGAACAGCATCATGGGCACAACCGCCTTCACCGAGGCCAGGGAGTCGGCGCTTTCCTCGACGATGCCGCCCGTCTCGATCCGGTATCCGGGCGGCAGCGCCGCCACCGCCGCGGCGATCCCCGGCTCCAGGTCGTCCACCACGTCGTTGGGCAGCACGCCCCGCGGCAGATAGGCCTGAACCGTCAGCGTGGGCACGCGGTTCCGGCGCATGATGATCGGATATTCCTGATCGTAGTCGAAGGTGGCGAACTGGCTCAGCGACACCGTGCGCCCCCCGGGGATCGGAATTTGCAGGGTCCGCAGAGCATCGACCGACATCCGTTCGGCCTCGACCGCCCGCACCACCACGTTGATCAGGTAGATGCCGTCGCGCATCTGCGTCACCGTGGTGCCGGAGATCGCCGCGTTCAGGGCGCTGGCCACCGCCGCCGAGCTCAGCCCGAGGCGCCGGGCCTCGTCCTGGTCCACCCGGACACGAAGCTGGCGGGCGGGCTCCATCCAGTCGAAGCTGGTGCCGCGCGTGGAGGGATGCGCGGCCACCACCTTGGCCAGGTTCATCGCCAGATCACGCACCTTGTCCGGATCGTCGCCGGAGACGCGGTACTGGATGGGCCAGCCGACCGGCGGGCCCAGTTCCAGCGGATAGACGCGGCCGACCACATCGGGGAACTGCTCCGGCAGCAACTGCTCCAGCCGGGTCTCCAGCCGGTCGCGGGATTGCAGGCCCTTGGTGATCACCACGAGCTGGGCGAAGAAGTTGTTCGGCGGCTGCACATCCAGCGGCAGGTAGAAGCGGATGGCGCCGCGGCCCACATTGGTGCTCCAGCGCTCGACATCCGCGTCCTTGGCCAGAATGGCCTCCAGCCGCGCCGCCGTTGCGTCGGTCGCGTGGATCGAGGCGTTCTGCGGCAGGGTCAGGTCCACCATCAGCTCATAGCGGTCCGAGGGCGGAAAGAACTGCTGGCTGACGAAGCGCATGCCAAAGACCGACAGGGCGAAGAGCCCCACTGTCGCGGCGATGGTCAACCACCGCCAGCGGATCGCCCCCCCGAGGAAGGAGCGGTAGATCCGCACCAGCCGCCCGGGCTCGTTGGAGGTTCCTGGCTTGGGCGGCCGCAGGATCAGCACGCCGAGCAGGGGAGCGAAGATCACCGCGACCAGCCAGGACACCAGCAGGGCGATGGTGACGACCGCGAAGATGGAGAAGGTGTATTCGCCGGCCGAGCTGCGGGCGAAGCCGATCGGCACGAAGCCGGCGATGGTCACCAATGTGCCCGCGAGCATCGAGAAGGCGAGGGCGCGGAAGGCGTAGGTGCCGGCCGCCTCCTTGCTATCGCCCGCCGCGAGCCGGTTCATCATGGCGTCCACGGTGGTCATGGCGTCGTCCACCATGAGCGCCAGGGCGATGATCAGAGCACCCAGGGAGACGCGCTGAAGGTCGATGCCGGCGACCTGCATGATGGGAAAGACGATGGCGAGCGTCAGCGGGATGGCCAGGGCGACGATGGCGCCGGCCCGCAGGCCGAGGCTGACAAAGCTCGCCACCAGGATAATGGCGATGGACTGCCAGAGGGAGTCCATGAAGTCGGCGATGGCCAGTTCGACCGTCCGCGGCTGCTCAGCCACCGAATGCATCTCGATCCCCACCGGCATGTCGGCCATGACGCGCCGCGCCGCAGCATCGATGTTGCGGCCGAGCTGCAGCACGTCACCGCCGTCGCGCATGGAGATGCCGAGGCCGATCGCTTCCCGCCCGTTCGCGCGGAACATCGGCTGGGGTGGGTCGGCATAGCCGCGATGGACCTCCGCGACGTCGCTCAGGCGCAGGATGCGGTTGCCCATGGAGAAGTTCGTCGCCCGGATGTCGTCCTCGGATTCGAAGGAGCCGGAGACGCGCAGCAGCAGCCGCTCCTGCCCACCCTCGATGGTGCCGGCGGGTGAGATCAGGTTCTGCGCCTGCAACGCGGCGATCAAGGCGTTCCGGTCGATGCCCAGCCCCGCCAGCTTCTCCATCGAGAACTCGATGAAGACCCGCTCATCCTGAGCCCCGATGAACTCGATCCGGGAAACGTCGGGGACCTTCAGCAGTTCCGAACGCATCTCCTCCACATGGTCGCGCAGCTCGCGATGGGTGAAGCCGTCCGCCGTGAAGCCATAGACGATCCCGAAAGTATCGCCGAAGTCATCGTTGAAGAAAGGGCCCTGAATGCCGGGCGGCAGGGTGTGGCGGATATCACCGATGTACTTGCGGACCTGATACCAGGTGTCCGCGACCTTGGCGCCCGGCGTGCTTCCCAGCAGTTCCACATAGATCAGGCTCTGGCCAGGCTGGGTGAAGCTGCGCAGCCGGTTCAGGTTGGGCGTTTCCTGCAGTCGGCGCTCCAGCCGCTCGGTGACCTGGTTCAGCGTGTCTTTCATGGAGGCGCCGGGCCAGTTGGCCTGCACGATCATGGTGCGGATCGTGAAGACCGGGTCCTCCGCCCGGCCCAGGCGCAGGAAGGACAGGGTGCCGGCCAGCACCGCGACGATCATCAGATAGACGACGATGGAGCGGTTGTTCAGCGCCCATTCGGAAAGGTTGAAGGGCTTCACCGCGCACCGTCCCTGGCCGCAGCCTGAGGGGCAGCCTGCCCATTGCCGAGCAGCCGGACCTTCTGGCCGGGCCGGAGGGTCTGCACCCCCGCGGTCACCACCACCTCGCCCTCCTGCAGTCCATCGGCGATGATGGCCCGCGCGGCGTCGTAGCGCGCCACCTCGACCGGGCGCAGGGCAACGGTGGAATCCTGGCCGTTCACCACCCAGACCGCCGGGCCCTGGCTGCCCCGGGTCAGGGCGGAGGCCGGGACATCGATGCCGCTCACTCCGCCGATCTGGATGCTGCCATTGACCGTCGAGCCCAGCCGCAGGGCCTCCGGCGGATCGATCAGCCCGACCCTTACCCGGAAGGTCCGTGTCACCGGATCGGCTTGCGGCGAGATCTCCCGCACCCTTCCGGTCGTCCTGACCGATGGGTTGCCGCTCAGTGACACCGTGACCAGCGGGTCGGGTCCTGCCTGCTCCATCAGCCGGGCAGGCACGTCGAACACCGCGTCGCGGCCACCTTCACGGGCCAGGGTCACGATGCGCTGTCCCGCCGCCACGACCTCGCCCGGCTCGGCGCCACGGGTCGTGACAACGCCGTTGGAATCCGCCACGAGATCCGTATAGGCGAGCGTCGTCTCGGCGATGTTCTCCTGCGCCAGGCTGGCATCCACCTGGGACTGGGCGGCCTGCAGGCGCCGGACCGCGTCGTCGTAATTAGCTCGGGTGGTAAAGCCGCTGCGCAGCAGCTGGTTCTGCCGGTCGTAGTGGTTGCGCGCCTGCACCAGCGCCGCCCGCGCCGCTGCGGTGGCCGCCCGCGCGGCCCGCAGGTTGTCGCGCGGCGTGCGGTCCTCCAGCCTTGCGATGATCTGGCCGGCGCGGACTTGGTCGCCGACGTTCACGTTGCGCTCGATCATCCGTCCGCCGATGCGGAAGGCTAAGCCGACTTCCTCAGCCGCCTCCACCTGCCCGGTCAGCGTCACCGCCTCGCCACCCGGCTCCAGCGATGTGGTGATGGCACGAACCGGCCGCGGCGGCTCCGGCGGTGGCGGCTCGGCCGGGCCGCAGGCGAAGAGAGCCAGGAGGCTGGTGAGTGTCAAACCCGGCCGCAGCAGCCTCGTCGTGGTGGCGGGTCCGAGTGCCTGCGGCATCCTGGGGCGTCTCCGATGCAAATGCCGCTGAATCATGGCGATCGCGTCGGCCCACGCCGATCGCGCCGGCCACTGTTCCAATGCATCGGGAACCTTTTCCCTGTGCGTCCGAAGACAACCATGGTGCGCGCCGCCTCCATCTGTTTTGCAGGTTTATCGACAAGGCCCTCGACATAAACATGTTCCAAATGCGTTGGACCGTCCCAGATGTGATGGTCCGCTAAAGGCACGGCCCGGGAGCGTCTTGTACTCCGGTTCGTTCGGCGCACGCCGCACCGTTCCCCGGCCTGTTCACAGAACTCTACTGATAGGGCGCGAGGGCCTCGTCGGGAGGAAGCCCAGACCCTGGCCGCAGGGCGAGGCCGAGCAGCAGTCAACACGGCCAGGGCGCCGAGCCCGCGGGCCTGCGACGGAGCCGCCGCCTGGACAGCGCCGGGCAGGTTCGCATCACGACCGGCTTATCGCCTGTCACCGGCACGTCGAGGAGGAACGCGGATTCCTCGATCGTGTCCGCACCCTGGATGATCACCGCGCCGTCGAAGCCGACCTGGAAGCCGGCTTCGATAACCCTTGTCACTGTCAGCAGATCCTCCGGGGAAGGGGCTGAGCAGGCGCAGGGGCGAACGGGCCTCGATCTCCGCCAGCCCCGAGAGGGCCGGAACAATGGCCACGAGATCGGTGCCCCCCCGGTTTCGACGCGATGCCCCTCCCCTTTCCCGGCACTATAGCGATGGTGCCGCCCAGGGACAGGATCAGCGTTCGAGGCAGGCTCATAGGGCGGCCTCCTCATCCTCCCTGATTGCCGCCACGGTAGCGCCAGCGGCCGGGACAGGCGGATGCGCCGGGATCTCGCCAGGGCGGTAGGCCGGAAGCCGTCCCGCCGGAAAGATGGCGAGAAGCGAGACACAGGCCATCACCAGCAGGCCGATCTTCAGGGCCCGGAGGCGGGATTCGGCATTGATCCGGACGGCTTCCTGTACGACCTCGGGGGCCGCACCGGTACGTTGCATGATCTCCAGCAAATGGTCGTTGCTGACGAAGTTGATGCTGTCGAGGTCGATCTGCGACACCACCGCCGGCGGCAAGCGCGGATTCTCCGCCACACGGTAGAGGATGGCGCTGCTCAGCAGTCCAACCAGCAGCGCGCCGGCCAATGCGGTGCCGACACCGGCCGCCAGATTCTGCGTCGTGCCACGTAGGGACCCGACATCGCCCGCCAGATCCTTGGGCGCCGCGGTGACCAGCACATTGAAGACCAGCGTCACCAGGGCCCCCTGGCCGATGCCGAATGCGATCAGCCCGAACATCACCGCCACGGCCGACCAGTCGTTGCGGACCACCCAGGCAAGCCAGAGCAGCGCCAGGGTGCAGAGGATGAAGCCAAGGCGGCCGATCTGGCGCGGTGCAAGGAAGGGATACAGGCGCACCACCAGCATGGCGGTGAAGAAGACGGTCAGGTTGAAGGGCAGCATCGCGATCGCCGTCTCGATCGCCGTGCGGCCCTGGATGATCTGGATATAGAGCGGCACCGAGAAGTTCAGCATCGCCTCCAGCGCCACCACGGCGAACATGGCATAGACTGCGGCCCGCTCCTGCCCCGAAGTGATGACACGTAGATCAAGCAAGGGCGTCTGGCCGGCTGCCTGGCGCCGCCGTGTCCAGACAATGAAGCCCTGGAGAAGCACGATGCCGATGACGATCATCACCGGCGCGGGCGAAAGGCCCAGGAGGTCGAAGGGCGCGCTCGGCCGGGCGATGCCGAGACCCCAGCGATTGAGGTTGTTGAAGCCGAAGACGGTCATGACGATCGCGGCCGCGGCCAGGATGACGCCGACCCCGTCGATCTTCACCTCGGGCCGCGGTTCCTCCGGCTTCAGGCGGAAGCTCAGGAAGAACACTAGTGCCGAGGCAGCGATCAGGATGCCGAAGACAGGCCGCCAACCGATGAAGGTGCCAAGCAACCCGCCGATCAGGAAGGCCGCCATCCCGGCCCCGGCCCGTGCCGAACCCAGCGTGCCGACAGCGGTCGCTTGTTGCTGGCCATGATAATGGTTGGCGATGAGCGCCACGAGGGCGGGCACGATCACTGCTGCCGCCAACCCGGCAAGAAGCTGCGCCAGCAGCATCACCGTTGCCACCGGGCTCACCACCATCAGCACCTGCGCCACGCCGAACAGGGCGACGACGATGCGGAAGACCTGGGTGGAGCCGAAGCGCTGCACGAGCTTCGCGCCCAGCATGACGAAGCCCGCCACCGACAGGGAATACATCACGATGCCCGTGGCGATCGTGGTCGGCGGCACGCCGAAGCTGTTGACCATGCCTGCCAGGGACACGGGCAGGGAAGCCACATTGAAGGACATGATGGCCTGGCCAAGGGCGATGGCGATCATGGGCACCCAGGATGACCGAGCCTCGGGGAGCGTGTCGCCCAACGTCGTCGTTGTTTTATCCATGGACATCCCTTTCTTGCGAGCCCTGCATCACCGGTGGCTGGCTTCGATCGGCCGCGAGGCAAATAGATTGAGGCCGAGGCGCTCCGACAGGAACTTGGTGGCAAGCTGCCCACGGACGCTGTTGCCTGCCCCGTCCAGTGGTGGGGAGAATGTGCCGAGTCCCCCCTTGCCCGGAGCGATGGTGACGATGCCCCCGCTGACCCCGCTCTTGCCCGGCAGTCCCACTTCGTAGAGCCAGTCGCCGGACTCCTCGTAGAGCCCGGCGGTCGCCAGCACCGCCAGGATCCGCTTGCAGTGCTCCTCGTCGATCACCCGCTCGCCTGTCAGCGGGTTTACCCCGCCATCGGCGAGGGTCGCGCCCATCACTGCAAGATCGTGCGCCGTGACCAGCAGCGAACACTGCCGCGTGTAGATATCCGTGGCCTCCAGGGCGTCGAAATACATGCGCTCGTAGCCCTCCAGCAGTTTGGCGATCCCGCGGTTGCGAAGGTTGGTGGCGGCCTCGGACTCGTAGATCTCCGAGTCCATCTTCAACTCATGCCCGGCAAACCGGGATAGGCCCTCTTGGATGAAGTGCCACTTCGCCTCGGCCGTATCGCCGGGAGCCAGGCTGGTGGTTGCGATGGCACCGGCATTGACCATCGGATTCATGGTGCGGTCGGTATTCAGTTCCACCGCCATCACCGAGTTGAAAGGCAGGCCGGTCGCGTTCACGCCCACCCGCTCCCTGGCCGGCTCGGCACCGATGGCCTGACAGATCAGGGCGAAGACGAAGGGCTTGGAGACGCTCTGGATCGAGAAGGCATGGTCCACGTCGCCGACGGTGTGGACGGCCCCGTCCGCCTCCACCACGCACAGGCCGAAGAGGTCTCTCGGAACTTTCGCCAGGGCAGGAATGTAGTCCGCGACCACGCCGTCATCGTTGCTTCGAAAGCGATGATGCGCTTCCTCCAGAAGCTCATCCACCCTCTCGGGCGGAGGCAGGTGCCCCGTAGAGACCGAGGTCTGGTCCCGGGATTCGCCGCCGAACAATTCCTTGTGCATTCCATCCATCTCCCTGGCGTCGCCGCAGCGCAAGATCGTCTAGGGCGCGATACGCAGGCTCCGGCCACCTTCAGCTTACGCGTGATCAGGATCGAGCCGCTGCCAGCGATGAAGATTGCGGGCCGACCCCATTCCGCGATCAGGGCCTCCCGCGCCTTCGCGAGAGCCAAACCCTTGATGGGACAACGGATCGCCCGGCCGGCGCCATGCTCCTGGAATTCCAACCGGCAATCCGCCAGGATCCGGACCCTGCTCGAAGACGAGGCGGAAGAGGACCTTGGCAGAGGCGGTGGGGTCCATGGAAATGGAGCAGGACGAAGAGCTTCTCCAGGCTCGCCTCCAGTTCGGAACCAGTGCGTGCCAGGCCCTGATCCAGCTTCTCCATGGAAATTCCACCTTCCTCCTTGCAGGCCAGCCGGAAACCAGCGGGGCTACGGCAGGGGTCGCCGCCTCGACCGACGGCCAGTTCCGCGATCTGTACCTTCGACCGGTGACTTCCGCCGGCCCGGCCGCGACAAAGATGAGGTTGGTGAGAGGCCGCATGTCCGAGAAGGCTAGTGCTTCTGGCAACCAGCGATCATGGGCCATGGATGCCGCCACTGTGTGGCCCGTCCCAGGCTGGACTGGAAGGGCCTCTGGCGGTCATGCTGGCGGCGCCGCAGCCCCACGCCTGTCGCCGGCACCGAGCCGGCGAAGCAGGCCGCCGAAGTCGAGGCCGAAGGATGTGGAATGCATGGTCTCCGCCCCGGCGGCCCGGAGGCCCTGCTGGCCGGCCGAACGTGCCTCGCCCGGCGTGTAGCCGAACTCCCGCCGAAAAACCCGGCTGAAGGTGGAGGCGTCGAAGAAGCCCACCCGCTCACCGATCTCGCCCACCGAGAGGCGGCACCCGCGTTCCGAGAGCATCGCATGCGCCATGTGCAGGCGCTGCCCTTGTATGTAGTGGGCCACGCCGCCATGCGGTTCGAAAAGCCGATAGAGGACAGAACGCGAGACACCCGCCAGGCGGCAGATTCTCTGGGGGTCGAGCGTGGCGCGACCGATATTCTGTCGGATCACCTGTCTTATTCGCTCTATCTGGGCAGTCGCCTTGTCCACCGGCGAGACGGCCTTCGGCGCAATGCCGGTGAGGAGGCAAGCCGCGATCATGGAACGCGTCGCCGTGGCCAGAACAGGCACCTGTTCCGGCGTCATCGCCGACAGGCGTCGTTCCAGCAGCAGCAGGTAGTCCGCCAGGAGAGCCGCCCCGGGGGTTTCAAGCACTCCAGCTCCAAGCGCGGCCAAGCCCACCGAAAGCTCCGGGAAAGCGTCGCGCGGGATGTAGAGCGAGAGCCAATCCGCATTGGTCCGGTCGCTCTCGGAAGGCTCGCCGAGCGAGAACAGGGCCGGCACGCCCGGGCTGGTGACGAAACAAGCCGAGGCGGAGCGGTACCTGGACGCACCGGTCCGGGCCACACGCACCACCCAGTGGTCGATCGAGTCGCGACGGACCTGCCGGGCACTGCGTTCGATCGACACGCCCGGTGCCGTGTTACGGCTCAGGGCCAGGGCACCGAAGGACCAGATCACGTTGCGGCCGGAGAAACTCGGGTCCGCCTCTCCCATCGGTGTGATGATGTTGAAGGACTCGTACTTGCTCTGCCACAGATCGAGACGGCGGTTCGGCTCAACGAGGTCGGTCGAGAAGACCACCGGTTGCAACGGGCTCGAATCCGTCCCGCAGGACGCGATTGGCTGCTCCATCCCCGCCGGTCCATCCATGGGGGATCTGGCGCAGTGCTGCAGAGCGTTCGCGCGAGTCATTACTCTGAACTCCAGGCCGTGGTCGCCTCAGGACATGTCCACCATCAACAGACATCATTTCGGAGCCGATGTAATGGGCCGTTACAGGGCTCGTAGCATGCTGACGACCTCACGCTTCCGGGGCCAGGGTAACATTCGTGCCATCGTTCCCAGTGCCGAAGTGACTTCCATGGCCCGGCTTCAGGACGGGTCCGGAGGCATGTTCCTGCCTTCCCGGGACAGACATGGCCCATCCGATGGTGCAGAAGCAAAATGCCAGGCTTGCGGAGCCATAGGTTTTCAGCCGAGTTGGGCGATGGGGACCAGGGCAGCCCGGAGGAGCGACTTGCATCGGCCCCAGGACCAGCCTTCCGCATGGTCCCGACAGGCCGCGCGATCCACGACAAGGGCGGCGAGACACGCGGCGCGAAGATCCTCGTTCATGGCGCCAACGGGCGCGGCCACCCCGCCCAGCACATCCAGCGGCCCCGGAACGGGGAAGGCGGCGACAGGCGTTCCGCTCGCCAGGGCTTCCAGCATCACCAAGCCGAAAGTGTCGGTGCGGGAGGGAAAGACCATCACATCCGCATCCGCGTAGCAGGCCGCCAGCGCCTCTCCGTGCAATTGGCCGAGGAAACGCACTTCCGGGAAGCGGGCATGGAGCGCCGCACGCCGCGGTCCATCGCCCACCACCACCTTTGAGCCCGGAAGATCGAGGTTCAGGAAGGCCTCGATGTTCTTCTCCACCGCCACCCGGCCGAAGCAAGCGAAGACTGGACGCTGGAGCCCGGCATAGGGGTCGAGAGGTCCATCCCGCAGCCCTGGCCGGAAGCGTTCCAGATCCACCCCACGCGTCCAGAGCTGGAGGTTGCGGAAACCACGGCCCTCCATCTCCCGCAGCAGGGAGGGAGTCGCCGCCAGGGTTCCGGCGGAGGCAGCATGGAAGCGGCGCAGCACGGCCCAGGACCAGCTCTGCGGCACACGGGCCCGCAGATGCAGGTAGTCCGGAAAGCGGGTGTGGAAGGACGTCGTGAAGGGCCAGCCGCGGCGGCGGCAGACCGCCCGCATCATCCAGCCCAGCGGTCCTTCCGTGGCGATATGGATGGTCTGCGGACGAAAGGCTTCCGCCTGGGCCTCGACCGCTGCGCGGGAGGAACAGGCAAGCCGGATCTCCGGATAAGAGGGCATAGGCAGGGAGGTGAAACGGTCAGGGCCCAGGATCTCGACCACGTCGCCATCGCGCCGGAGAAGATCGGCGACGGTCCGCAAGGTCCGCACAACACCATTCACCTGCGGTTCCCAGGCATCCGAGACGATCAGGATACGCGCGGGCGTCTGGGGGAGCAGGCTGGGCAGCCCGTCCATCCGCCGCATCAGGCGGGCACCGGCTGCGCGGGCGGCGTGGCCAGGCGATCGCGGACGGAACAATCGAGGAGTTCGAAGCGTCCGTCGGGATGCTCCACCAGGGCGGTGCAGGACTCCACCCAGTCTCCGGTGTTCATGTAGGTCACGCCGCCGATGTCGCGCATCTCGGCATGATGGATGTGGCCGCAGATGACGCCGTCATAGCCGCCGCGCAGTGCCTCGTGCGCCAGCGACTCCTCGAAGCGGTCGATCGCCTTGACGGCTTCCTTCACACGCCGCTTCAGCCATTGCGACAGCGACCAGTAGGGGTATCCCATCCGCCGCCGGGCGGTGTTGAACCAGCGGTTCAGCAGCAGCGCCGCGTCATAGGCCCAGTCGCCCAGATGGGCGAGCAGCGGCCAGTAGCGCACCACGCTGTCGAACTCGTCGCCATGCATCACCAGCAGCCGGCGGCCGTCGGCGGTGACGTGCTCGGCCTGCTGCACGAGGTGGATGCCGGCGACCTCCAGCCCCACCCAGTCGCGGAACATCTCGTCGTGGTTGCCGGGGATGTAGAGGATCTCGACACCCTCGCGTGCCTTGCGCAGCAGCAGGCGGATCACCTCGTCATGGTGGGCGTCCCAGTACCAGGACTTCCGCAGGCGCCAGCCATCCACGATGTCGCCCACCAGCACGATCCGCCCGCAATCCATGCCGCCCAGGAAATCCAGCAGCAGGTCGGCCCGGCTGGCGCGAAGGCCGAGATGCAGGTCGGAAAGGAACACCGTGCGGTAGTGGCGCCTCACGAATGTCTGTTGCATCCGATGCCCGGTAACCCGTTATGGCGCCGGTATAAGGTCTCGGTTGCCGCCGGAGAGTGAAGATTCGTTGAAGGGTCCGGGTCAGAACGGATACGGCCGCCCTTTCCGCGTCCCTCTGGCTGCGCCCGCCCAGGTGGTCCATCCTCGTGCCTCCCCTGGCGGCCCCGGCACGATGCCGGGCCTCATGCGACGGACGGGTCTCGCGAGACATGCACGGTGAATACAAGGTACAGGGCGGCAAGCTCGTCGTCGTCGATCTCGAACTCCGGGACAGCCGCATCGCGGATGTGCAGATCGCCGGCGACTTCTTCCTCGAACCCGCCGAGGCGCTGGACGACATCCGCGGCGCGGTGGAGGGCCTGCCTGCGGCCTCGGACGTCGAGCAGATCGCGGCGGCGATCCGCGCGGCGCTGAGGCCGGATGCGGCGCTGATCGGCTTCAGTGCCGAGGCGGTGGCCATCGCGGTGCGCCGCGCCCTCGGCTCGCGCGGCGGCTGGCGGGACTACGACTGGCAGATCATCGACACGCCCCCGCTCTCCCCCGCGATGCACCTGGCGCTGGACGAGGTCCTGGCGCAGGAGGTCGCCGCTGGCCGGCGCGGCCCGATGCTGCGCTTCTGGGAATGGGAACGGCCCGCCATCATCATCGGCGCCTTCCAGTCGCTGCGCAACGAGGTGGACCTCGACGCAGCCTCGGCGCTGGGCGTGGAGGTCGTCCGCCGCGTCACCGGCGGCGGCGCCATGCTGGCGGAACCCGGCAACAGCGTCACCTACTCGCTCTATGCACCGGGCGATCTGGTGCGCGACATGACCTTCGCCGATTCCTATGCCTTCCTCGACGCCTGGGTGCTGCAGGCGCTGATCTCCCTCGGCATCGACGCCTTCTACAAGCCGCTCAACGACATCTCCAGCGCCAAGGGCAAGATCGGCGGCGCGGCGCAGAAGCGCTTCTCCGGCGGCACGGTGCTGCACCACGTCACCATGGCCTATGACATGGATGCGGAGAAGATGGTGAAGGTGCTGCGCATCGGGCGCGAGAAGCTGAGCGACAAGGGCACGGTGAGCGCCGTCAAGCGGGTCGATCCGCTGCGCAGCCAGACAGGCCTGCCGCGCGAGGCGGTGATCCGGCGGATGCGCGAGACCTTCGTGTCGCTGCATGGCGGCGTGGCCGGGCGGATCACGGCGGAGGAACATGCGGCGGCGGAGAAGCTCGCGGCGGAGAAGTTCTCCTCCGGCGCCTGGCTGCGCCACGTCCCCTGAGGCACGCAGGCGGCCTCGTCTCCCGGGGCGGCGGAAGCGCGCCGCGCCGCCGCCGGCCGGAGGCTCACAGGCCCGCGCGGGCATCCTTCCGGGCGAGGCGAAGCAGCAGATAGTCCACTTCCGCCCGTGCGGCGGCAGTCAGGGCCGCGCCGGGCTTGCGCTGCGCATCGGAGGCGATGAAGCCGCGCCGCATCAGCACATACTTGCGGACGGCGAGGCCCACCCCCTGCTGCTGCTCGTAGCGCAGCAGTGGCAGATGGGCGTCGAACAGGTCGTGCGCCGCCTCCCGCGCGCCTTCCTTCTGCAGCCGCACCACATCCGCCAGCATTTCCGGAAAGGCGTAGCCGGTCATGGCCCCGTCCGCGCCGCGCTCCATCTCGAAGTCCAGGAACATCCCGCCATTGCCGGTCAGGATGGAGAGGGGCCGCAGGGAGCCGTCCTCCTGATAGCGCCGCAGGGTGGAGATCTTCTCCAGGCCCGGCCAGTCCTCGTGCTTCAGCATCACGCAGGAGGGATGCTCCTGCACGATCCGGCGGATCACCCCGGGCGTCATCTGCACCGAGAGGGTCAGCGGATAGTCCTGGATCACGAAGGGCACGTCGTCGCCGATGGCCTCGATCGCCTGGCGGTAATAGGTGACGATCTGGTCGTCGGTGCGCAGCGACGGCACCGGCGCGATCATCACCCCCGCCGCCCCCTTGTCCATCACCGCGCGGCTGAGGGAGCGCATGGCGGCGAAACCGGGCGCGGACACGCCGACGATGACGGGAAGCCCCGCCATGCCCTTCACGAAGCGCGCGGCGATGTCGAGCGACTCCTCCGGCTCCAGCTTCGGCGCCTCGCCCATGATGCCCAGCACCGTGACGCCCGTGGCGCCGGCGGCGAGGTAGCGCTCCATCAGGGTATTGACCGATGCCACATCGATCCGCCCGTCCGGCTGGAAGGGCGTCGGCGCGATGGGAAACAGGCCGGAAGCGGTGGAATCGAGAGCCATGACGTTATCCTCGGACTATGGGCGGTCGGCTTGCCATCCGCACGGATGACCGGACCCGCAGGATAAGGGGCAGGGGCACCGGCGAGGAAGCCCGCCACGCCGGCCTGTTTCCCGCAAGCTCCCCGCCCCGGGCCGGGGAGGCCGCCGTCACGGAGCGGACCAGGGCGCGCCCGCGCCGCATGAGGCAGCGGTGGCGGCCCTTACCCCACCTGCGGCAGCCGCCGCCGTTCCGCCCCACCGAGACGGGCCTCCACCAGCGCCAGGTCGTCCGGCTTGTCCACATCCACGGCCGCCGCGCCGAAGGGCATCTCCACCACGGCCACGGGCGTCCCGCAGCGTGCCCCCAGCGCATCCAGTCCGGCCCGCAGCGTCATCCAGCCCAGGGCATAGCGGAGCAGCACGATGGGCCCCAGCATCCGGGCCATGGCCGTCGGCCGCTTCCGCTGCTGTTCCAGCCGCTGCCAGAAGCGCAGCACCCGGATCGCCTCGGGCCGCGCCAGCAGGAACAGGTTGCAGCCACTGAAATCGCCGTCCCGGAAGCGCAGCCAGGTGCGCCGGGTCTCCGGGAACTCCGCCAGGATCGTGTCGCGCCGCGCGAGCGCCGCCACGGCGGATGCCCGGCCCGGGGCCTCCCGCAGCAGGTGCGCCACCATGGCCGGCGTCAGCAGCGCGTGGTCCGCCGTGGTGACCAGCAGCGGGGCGCCGAATTCCTCGAACGCCGCCGCCGCGCTCATGGCGGGGCCCGGCGCGGCGGCCCGCAGGATCGCGCCCTCCAGCCCTTCCAGCCCGGCCAGCACGCGCGCCGGCTCCTCGATGGACACGACGATGCGGGCGATGCCGGGCGTCGATCGCAGGGCCGAGACCACGCGCAGCAGCATGGGCACCCCCGCCACCGGCAGCAGCGCCTTGTGCGAAACCCCCGCCGCGGCCGCCATCGGGTCCGTCCCGCGCCGCTGCCCGGCCAGGACCAGCGCCGTGACACCCGTCACAGCGGCTTCCCATAGATGCGGTAGGTCTTGTAGGCCCGCGCGCCCAGGACCTCGGCCAGGTGGCGCATGGGCAGATTGTCCTCCAGCACCCAGGACATCTCGATCTGCCGGATGCCCAGGGCACGGGCCTCCCGCCGCAGCGCCTCCACCAGGAAGAGCGGCAGCACGCGCCCCAGCAGCCCCGCCTGCAACTGCGGCCGCACCCCCATCAGCGGCACGCGCGCGGTGGAAACGCCCGACACCTTCAGCCGCCACAGCAGCTTCGCCCAGCCGAGCGGCAGCAGCCGCCCCGACAGGTCGCGGATCGCCTCGTTCAGGTTCGGCAGGCAGACGGCGAAGGCGACGGGCCGCCCCTGCATCTCCGCGAACCAGACCAGCCTCTCGTTGAGCAGCGGCTTCAGCTCGGCGGCCAGATGCGCTACCTCGGCGGCGGTGAAGGGCACGAAGCCCCAGTTTCCCGCCCAGGCCTCGTTGTAGATGCCGATCAGCGCCTCGACCTCCTGCCGCAGCGCCGCGCGCCGCAGCGGCCGCAGGGTGACGCCGGATGGCAGGCCACGCGCCACCACCCGCGCCGCCGCCGGCGGCAGCGCCTCCGTCACGGGGCTGATATAGGCCAGCATGTCCCGCGCCTTGGCATAGCCCAGCGCTTCCAGCCGCGTGCCGGCATGGGGCGGGTCATGCGGCATCATCATCATCGGCGGCGTATCGAAGCCCGAGACGAGGAGCCCCGTCTGCTCGTTGATGGAAAGGCTGAACGGCCCCAGCATCCGCCGCAGCCCACGGCCGCGCGCCCATGCCTCGGCGGTGTCCAGCAGCGCCGCGAAGACCTCGGCACTGTCTTCGGCGGCCAGCAGCCCGAAATAGGCCGGCCTCCCGCCTTCCGTCTCCGGCACCAGCCGGTCGTCCTGCGCGCTGATGCGCCCTACCTCGCGCCCGTCACGCCGGGCGATCCAGAAGGCCGCCTCGCCGTGCTGGAACCAGGGGTTCTTCGCCGGGGACAGCGCTTCCCGCCGCTCCAGCCGCAGCGGCGGCACCCAGGCGGGATCGTGCCGCATCAGGTCGTGCGGCAGCCGGATGAAACGCTCCATCCCCGCACGGTCCGTGACGGAGAGGATCTCGACGGGGGAGGGAGCCCGCGCGGTGGCCGCGCTCACGCAGCCCTGTCCGGGCGGGCATCCGGGCGGGCATCCGGGCGGGCGGGCCGGTCGCGCGGCGGCGCGCCGGTCAGCTTCTCCACCCAGGGGAAGCGCCGGGCCTCTTCCCGGTCATAGCCCAGGTTGAAGACATGCGGGCTGCGCGGCCGCTGCCGCACCTCGCCATAATAGGTGCCGAGGGCACGATCCACGACGAAGCTGGTGATCCCGTAATTCCCGCCCTCGTGGTGGAAATGGTGCGCGAGGTGCAGCTCCTTCATCCGCCGCAGCAGCCGGCCGCGCGGCTTGAAGTTCAGGTGCTGGATGCAGTGGCAGAACTCGTAGATGCAGGTGATCACGAAGCCCGCCGCGCAGGCCGCCGCCGCGCCCGCAGCCCCGCCGATCAGCCAGCCGACCGGGATCAGGATGGCCAGGATGGTCGGCACCGTCGTCACCGGCGCGCCGAAGAGCACGTCCAGACGGTGCGGGTCCTGGTGGTGGTCGAAATGCACGCGCTTCCACAGCGCCGCCGTCAGCGGCGAGCGGTAGAGGAAACGCGAATGCAGGATGAAGCGGTGGATGGCGTACCAGGCCAGCGGATAGGCCAGGATCGTGGCGGCCACCGCCAGCGCCGGCCGCAGCACCCCCTCCGCCCAGTGCACGGAAAGCCCGGCCGAGATGATGGCGAGCAGCCCATACAGATGGATCGCCGGATGCGCCGCATAGGCGACAACGAGTTCCCGAAGCGTCATCCGCCCCAGATCGAAACTGCGTCCGCCCCGCCAGGGACCATACATGAAACCGCCTCCTTGCTCAGATGAGAGCATGCCGGAACCGCATGTGCCTTCAGGCCTCCTCGCGCCACAGGCACAGGAGGCCCGCGGTGGCGAAGCAGGGCAGCATGCTCCAGGCCGCCGGAACCGGGCCCAGCCCGCCGGCCTCGCCGATCGCGATCATCAGGCCCTGCGCCACGAGATAGCCGAGCCCGAGCGTCAGGCCAACCGCGGCCCGCCGCGTGCCGCCATGCTGGCGCGGCAGACCGAAGGCGGCGGGCATGGCCAGCAGCAGCATCAGGAAGGGCACCAGCGCCGCCGCCGCCGCCGCCTGGAGCCGCGTCCCGAAATAGGCGGCCCCCCGGCTGACCGCGCCTTCGCCAGCCTTGCCGCGCAGCAGCGCGGGCAGGCTCAGCGCATCGGTGGGGCGCGCGAGGTTCCGCATCGCCCGTGGCGTGGGCCCCTCCGGCCAGTCATACCCGCCCACCACCGTTTCCCGCTCCTCGCCAGGGCGCAGCACCCGCGCCCCGGTCAGCCGCCAGCTCCCGGCCGCGTGGCGCGCCTCCTCCGCCCCGATCCGCAGCGTGACCCTCCCCGAGGGATCGCGCCGCACCAGCAGCACGCCGGACAGCACCGCGCCGTCGGGCGATACCGCATCGGCGGCCAGGATGTCCGTCCCGTCGCGCAGCCACATCCGGCGATCCAGGGCCAGCGGCCGGTCCCGCGCCTCCAGATGGTCCCACCAGTCGGAGAGCGCGCGCTCGCTGTAGGGCGCCACGCCGACCTGAAGACCGAACTGCAGGCCGGCCGCCAGGGCGCAGGCGGGAACCAGTGCCCCCATGATCCGCCAGCTTCCCAGCCCCGTGGCCCGCATGGCGGTGATTTCCAGCGAGCCGGCGAGCCGCTGAAAGGTCAGGATCGCCCCGACCAGCACCGAGAGCGGCACGAGCTGCCCGAGCGTGGTGGGCAGGCGCAGCAGGGCATAGCGCCCGATGTCCCACACCCCGCCGCGGGCCAGCACGTCCCCGGCCTTGTCGAGCAGGTCCAGCAGCTGCAGCAGCGCGGCCAGCCCCAGCAGCACCGCCGTGGCCCGGCCGAGGAAGATCCGCGTCAGGTAGCGCGCCAGCACCCGTGGCAGCATCAGCGCGCGGCCCTCGCCCGCCACGGCAGGCAGCGCGCCAGCAGTCCACCGGCCCAGGCCGCCGCATCGTCCATCCGCGCCAGGATGCGGTCGAAGGGGCCTTCCTCCGGATGGAGGTTGCTGTGCCGGAAGACCAGGATGCTGAACGCGGCGAACAGCGCGAACAGCAGCCACAGCGCCAGCGGCGCGTCGAGCCGCCCGATGGCGCCGAGGGATTCCGCCAGTTGCAGCGCCTGCTGATAGACCACGAGGATCGCCGCCCCCAGCAGGATCGCGACCGAACGGCGCGAGCGCTTGGCGGCCAGTCCCATCGGCATGGCCAGCAGTGGCAGCAGCAGCAGCGAGGCCGAGCGCACCAGCCGCGCGTGCAGCTCCCCCGCCATGCGGCGCGGCGCCACGGGCGCGTCCGCCCGCTCCCGCCCCGTCCAGAGCTCGTCCAGCGTCATCTCCCGCTCATCCGCGCCACGCAGCCGGAAGATCGGCAGGCGCCGGACGAAGGGGCGCGACTGTTCCGAGGCCGAGAAGGTCAGCGTATGCGCCTGCCCCTGCGGGTCCACCGTCAGCTGCCGCCCGTCCTCCAGCTCCAGCAGCAGCTCGCTGGTCTCCACGCTCAGCAGCATCCGCCCCGTGGCGGCGGTGGTCAGCACGTCTGTCCCGTCCTGCTGCCGCTGGTGCAGGAAGATGCCGTGCAGGAGGCCCGTCTCCGGGTCCCGGCGCTCGACATGGACGGTGAGCCGCTTGCCGATCTGGGCGAACTCGCCCGGAACCAGGGTCGCGTTCCATCCCGCATCCATCAGGGTGCTCAGGGCCGCGCGATAGGCATAGCGGCTGACCGGCTGCACATAGCCGTAGAGCGCCACGCCCGCCAGGGCGCAGGCCACCCCCACGGCCAGGAAGGGCCGCGACAGCCAGGCCAGCGAGAGCCCCGAAGCCTGCAAGGCATCCAGCTCGTGGTTCTGGCTGAGCCGCGAGACGACGACATAGACCGCCAGGAACAGCGCCGCCGGCACCGCCAGCCCCAGGTAGTGCGGGATCAGGTAGAGCACCAGTTGCGCGATGGAGCTGGCCGGGCTGCCCGCCCCCGCCAGCAGGTTGAAAAGCCGCAGCAGCCGCTCCAGCAGCAGCGCCGGCAGCACCAGCAGCAAGGTGCCCGCCAGCGGCCGGATCAGGAGCCGCAGCATGTAGCGGCTGACCAGCCCGCCCCCGGCCGGCGGCCCGCGGGTGGCCTCCGCCCGGGCGCGCCTCTCCTCGACCGACCCGCTCACGCCGCCGCGGAGGCCCAGCTCTCGCGGAGGCGGCGTAGCAGGCCGTCCCGCACCGCATCCTCCGGTTCCACCGCTTGCCCAAGTGCCGGCGGCCCGGGCCAGCCGGCATCCGGGAAGGCCTGGCCGAGATGCGTCCGCACCCCGTCATAACGGGGGATGACGTGAAAATGGACGTCGGGGTCCACCATCATCAGCATGAGGTAGTTGATCTTCTCATACCCGACGAAGTCCCGGAGCATGGGCTCGAGGCGCGCCACGGCGGCGTGCAGGTCGGCGAAACCCGCGGGACTCACCTCGCCGAAGCGCGTCGCCTCCTCGCGGCAGACGAGGACCAGCGCGCCGAGCGTGACCTGCTGCGGGCGCAGCAGCACGGTCCAGCAGCGCGTTTCGCCGATCAGCGTGGCGGGATAGCCGAACTTGACCAGCGTGGCATTTGGTGTGGCATCCGGTATGGCACTGGGCATGCGCAGACACCTACGCCCTGTCGCCGGAAGACGCCAGACGGACCCCGGCCGCCCCATGCTCCGGCCCTTCCCCGGCCGGCCCGGACCCTTGCGGCGCCTGTGGTGCTGCGCCGCGCTGCTGGCATTGCTCGCCGCGCCGCAGCCGGCGGCCGCACGGCCGGAAGACGGCCCCCGCGTCACCGCCTGCACCGCCGCCGATGCGCCGGCCGGCCCGCGCCTGCATGTCGCCGTCACCGGCGCCCGCCGCGTCGCCGGCAACATCACCATCACGGTCTATGGCCCGAAGCCGGAACGCTTCCTGGCCAGCCATGCCTATCTCGCCCGGCAGCGTGTCCCGCTGCGGACGAGTTCGGCGGAAGCCTGCTTCGCCCTGGCCGAGCCCGGCATCTACGCCGTCGCCGTCTATCATGACGAGAACGACGACCATAACTTCAACCGCAGCCTGCTCGGCCTGCCCTCCGAGGGCTACGGCTTCTCCAACGACGCCCCCACCTCCGTCGGCCTGCCGTCCTTCGACAGCGTGCGCTTCACCGTGCCGCCAGGGGAGTCGCGGATGACCATCCGCCTCCGCTACTGACCCGCAGGACCGTGGCGGGCGAGGCCCTGAACATCCCGTCCGCCGCATCCCGAAGCCGCAGCTCGACCGCCACGCGCCACCCTTCCGCCTCGCGCGCGATACGGAGCATCTGCCAGCCGGAGGGCCCGCCATGCCCCGCCGCCAGGGCCTGGGGCGTGCCCAGCACCGGGATCGGCCCCCGGGGGCCGGGAACCTCCCCCCGCAGCGGCCGGTGGTGGTGCCCATGCAGCACGAGTTCCGCCCCGTGCCGCGCCAGCACACGGCACAGCGCCGCCCGGTCCGCCAGGGCCTTCCGCCGCCCCCCGGGGCCGAGCAGCGGCGGGTGGTGGATCATCACGATCCGGAACAACCCCTCGCGCCCCGCCACCTCCAGCAGCCCGGGCAGCGCCGCGAGCTGTGCCGCGCCCAGCCGTCCCGCCGCCGAACCCGGCCGGGTCGGCACCGCCGAGGAAAGCCCGATCAGCGCGACCGCCCCGCGCCGCCGCAGAAAGGGAAAGGGCGCGCCGCCCGCCTCCCCGGACATCCAGGGCGACCAGAGCCCGGTCCCATCCGCCCATGGCAGGGCCACGGTGGCGTCGTGGTTGCCCGGCACCACGGTGACCCCTTCCGACGGGCCGAGCGCCAGCAGCCAGTCCCGCGCGGCCGCGAATTCCCCTGGCAGGCCCAGGTTCGTCAGGTCTCCCGTGATGGCCAGGTGGTCCGCCCCGGCTGCCACGATATCGGCCAGCAGGGCTGCGGCGGACACGGCCCGGCGCCGCTTGCGCCGCCAGGCGAAATAGGCGAGCAAGCGCTTCCCCGCGAGCTGCGAGAGCGGGTGGATCGCCCCGGAGGGTACAGGCAGGTGCAGGTCGGACAGGTGCGCGAGGCTGAAGGACATGGTGCGGCGCAGTCTCGCCCGTCCCCCGCCCCGGCGCCAGCGGCCCGCTGGCTGGGGGAATCCCCCGTGCCCGTCTGGAGCATGCCGGGCTCCGAACTGCTCCGCCGGGCCCTTCTCCGCGCCGGCACCGCCGACGCCGCCCCCTGGACCGGCACGGCCCCGCAGGCGCCGCTGCTGCTGCTGCGTGCCGATCACGTCTATGACGCCTCGCTGGTCGCGGGCCTGGCGCGCCGCCCCGGCACGCTTCTTTGCCGGCCGGAGGACGGGCTGCCGGTGGCGGCCCACCTGACGGACACGGCCCTGGCCGCTTCCGTGGCCGCCGCGCTCCTGGCCGGCCGCCCCGCCGGCGACCCCGCCTTCGCGGGCCTCCTGCCCGCGCGCCCCGCCGATCTCGCGGATCTCTACAACAAGGCCCTGCGCAAGCGTGCCAACCCCTATCTCCTCCGCCTCGATGCCGGGACGCGGCGCGCGGTGGAATGGGAGATGTTCGGCGGCTCCTACAAGGGCGTCACCGATGCCATCACCAAGCATGTCTGGCCCCGCCCGGCCTTCCAGGTGGTGCGCGGCTGCGCCGCCCTCGGCATCACGCCCAACCAGGTCACCTTCGCCAGCCTGCTCCTGGTCTTCGTCGCCCTCTGGCTCTTCGCCACGGGCGCCTGGCTGCCCGGACTGCTCGCCGCCTGGGTGATGACCTTCCTCGACACGGTGGACGGCAAGCTGGCACGGGTGACGCTCACCTCCACGCCGCTCGGCAACGTCTTCGACCATGCCATCGACCTGATCCACCCGCCCTTCTGGTGGCTGGCCTGGATCTACGGACTTTCCGCCGTGGGAATGCCCCTCGCGCATCCGGCGGCGGTCGGCGCCATCGTCTTCGGCGGCTATGTCCTCCAGCGTTTGCAGGAGGGCCTCTTCCTCGCCCTCTACAAGATGGAGATCCATGTCTGGCGGCGCTTCGACAGCTTCTTCCGCCTCTGGATCGCGCGCCGGAACCCGAACCTGCTGATCCTCAGCCTCTTCACCCTGTTCGGCCGCCCGGACTGGGGCATGCTCGCCGTCGCCGCCTGGACCGTGTTCGGCTGCCTGGAACAGGTCGTCGTCACCCTCCAGGCCGGGCTGGCGCGCCGCCGGGGGCCGCTGCGCTCCTGGCTCGAGGGATGAGCGGCGCGGGGCGCATCGGCCTCATCACCAACCCCCGCAGCCGGGCCCTCCGCGAAGGCCGCTTTCCCCTGGCGGAGGCCGCCGCCGGCCTGCCGAGCGCCGCCCCCGCCACCCCCGCCGAGCTCCGCGCCGCCCTGGCGGATTTCGCCGACCGGGGCGTGGACCTGCTGGCCGTCCAGGGCGGCGACGGCACGTTGCGGGAAGTGCTTTCCGCCCTGCCGCAAACCTTTGGCGCGACGCCCCCCGCCATCGCCCTGCTGGCCACCGGCAAGACCAACCTCGCCGCCCGTGTCGTCGGGGCGCCCGGGCCGGGGGAGGAGGGCCTCGCCGCCCTGCGCCGCGCCGCCGCTTCCGGCACACTCCGCCACCACCGGCTTCCCGTGCTGGAAGTCCACCGCCCCGGCCTGGACGACGCGCCGATGCGCGGCCTCCTGTTCGGCGCCGGCGCCTTCACCGCTGCCAAGACGATGGCCGACAAGGGGCTGCACGGGCGCGGCATCCATGACCGGCTGGCCGTCTTCCTGGCCCTGGCCGGGACTGCCCTGCGCAGCATCGTCCAGCGCGACCACGCCCTGCGCGCCGGGTCGCCGATGGCCCTGTCGGTGGATGGCCGGCCCAACCCGGAAGGCCGCCGCTTCCTCGTGCTCGCCACGCCGCTGGACCGGCTGATGCTCGGCTTCTGGCCCTTCTCGGGCGAAGGGGCGGGGCCGCTGCACTGGCTGGATGTGGCGGCCCCGCCACGCCGCCTGGCCGCCGCCGTCTGGGCCGCCCGCCAGGGCCGGCAGCGCCCCTGGATGCCGGCCGCCGGCTATGCCAGCGGCCGCGCCGGCCGCCTCGCCCTGCGCCTCGACACGCCCTTCGTGCTGGATGGCGAGGTCTTCGAGCCCGGCCCGCAGGGGCTCGTCCTCACCGCCCCCGCCACCGCCACCTTCGCCATGCCATGACCCCGCCGGACAGCCTGTCCGCCCTGGTCGCGGCGGAACTGGCCTTCCCGCCGGACCCCAATCCCGCCATGCGCGCCGCGCGCCACCTGGGGGAGGATATCGTCGCCCGGCACGGGGATGCGGTGGCGGCGGTGCTGTTCTACGGCTCCTGCCGCCGGACCGGGGAAACGGCGGGGCTGCTCGACCTCTACGTGCTCACGACGGGAAACCTCGCCTTCCACCGGCGCCGGCTCCCCGCGCTCCTCAACGCCGTCCTGCCGCCGCAGGTCCTCCACTGGCGCTGCGACGGTCCCGGGGGGCCCCTCCGGGCCAAGGTCGCGGTCATGACCCTCAGGGCCTTCGAGCGGCGGATGCGGCCGGCCTCGATCGACACCACCCTCTGGGCCCGCTTCTGCCAGCCCGCCACCCTCGTCCATGCCCGCGACGAACCGGCCCGCCGGCGCACCGAAGCCGCCACCGCCCGGGCGGTGGAAACCGCCGTCACCTGGGCCCTGCGCCTGGACGCGCCCACCGGCCCGCCCGCGGCGCTCTGGCGCCATCTCTTTGCCAGTACCTACGGCGCCGAGCTGCGGGCCGAGCGTGGCAACCGTCCCGACAGCATCGTCGCCACCGCCCCCGCCTGGTTCGCGGCCGTCCTGCCCGCGGCCCTGAGCCGCATCGGCCGGCACCCTTCCGGAAACTGGCGCTTCGCCTGGGCCCTGCGCCGCCTGTGTGGGAAGGCGCTGAACATCGCCCGGCTCGTCAAGGCCGCCTTCACCTTCGATGGCGGGCCGGACTACCTCGCCGACAAGATCGCCCGGCATTCGGGCATGCCCGTGGAACTCACCCCCTGGCAGCGCCGGCATCCCATTCTGGCGGCTCCCCTGCTGCTGTGGCGCCTGCGCCGGCGGGGCGCCGTCCGCTGAGCCCTGCCTGGGGGAGCTTCCCGTAGAGCACGCGGTGGCCTTTGCCGATCCGCACGCTGCGCACCGGCCGGTAGGCCGTGGCCAGGGTTTCCCGCAGCAGCCGCTGCGCCTCCGGGTTGATCCGTCCCCGGGCGATGTCCGTCGTCACGATATAGTCCGGCCGGGACGCCAGGACGCGCCTCAGCTCCGCCTCCTGATCGACCCCGATCCCGCCGGCCTCCCGCAGGTCGCTCAGATGGGTCGGGAAGGCATAGGGCGTCGACAGCGGGCTCTGGGCCAGCAGGTAGAGCACCGCTTCCCCGTCGAAGACATAGAGCGTCGCCCCCGGCCGCATCGCCGCCGCCAGCGCCCGCACCTGGCTGCCATCGCCGCGCGAGCGGAGGTGCAGCACCCCCGGAACCGCCGTGGCGACCGCGCCCGACAGAAGCAGCGCCGCCGCGGCCGTCACCTTCCAGACCCGCGCCTCCGGCCGGCCCAGCAAGGGCGCGGCCGCCACGGAAAGCGGCAGGAGCAGGGGCAGGGCATAGTGGTTGTAGTAGGTCCCGAAAGCCAGCACGCCCGCCACCGCCACCAGGGCCCAGCCCGTCACGAACCCCACCGCGCGCCGGAGTTCCGCCGCGCCCGCCGAGTGCCGCCAGGACAGCCGCAGGCCCATCACGGCGCAAAGGCTGAGCGGCAGCAGCAGTGCCGCCATCGCCAGCAGCCGGGGCAGCGGGGAGCCCAGCACCGCCGTGTCGCGCTCGAAGACCGAGAGGAAGTTGGCGAAGAGGAAGGGCTGCGCCTGCCCCATGGCTGCATAGGCGGCAAGGGCCGCCGCCGTGGGCAGTAGCGCGCAGCCGACCCAGGCCAGGGCGACGGGAAGGAGCTTTCCCGGCCCGGTCCGCGCCCGCCACCCCGCCCAGAGCAGCGCGCAGCCGAAGAACATCCCCTCGAAGATGGCGGTGTACTTCACCTGCATCGCCAGCCCGGTGAGGAGCATCGCCGCCGCCCCCAGCCCGAACAGCCGCGCGAAGGACACCGGGTATGCGACGGCGCGCAGCGTCGTCCAGGCGGCGGCCGCGACGAAGAGGTTGTAGAAGACCGGTGCCTGCCCGCCTTCGCCTCCGAAGGCCCCGAGCCAGAGCAGGTAGGCCATGCCGGCGAACAGCCCGCCCCGGCGGGAGCCCAGCTCCGCCCCCAGCCGCGCGACGAGGAAGGCGGTCGCCGTGGCGAAAAGCGTCGCCACCAGCTGGTACTGGACGATCCCCTCGCCGCCCAGGGCGCGGATCGCCGCGTAGATCAGGAACAGCCCGACGGGCTTGCGGTCCCAGATGTCGAGATAGGGCAGGGCGCCGTGCAGCATCCGGTCGCCGACCAGCAGGTAGAACTGCTCGTCGCTTTCCAGCACCGGATTGCCGAAGAAGAAGCCGCGTGCCAGCAGGGCCACGGCCAGCAGCAGAAGCACGGCCCGCAGATCGGGCCAGGTCCGGGCCACGAGGCCCGGGGCCGGACCCCGGGCCAGCCCTGGCTCCGACAGCAGCGCCGGGCGCACTACTCCGCCGCCAGCGGCGTGCCGAGCTGCCCCAGCGCATGGGCCGTGCGGATGATCGCCGCCAGGGCGCCGTCGATCTGCTCCGGCGTCAGCGCCGCGCTCACGCTCATCCGCAGCAGCGGCTTGCCACCCGGCGTCGCCGGGCCGAGCGCGAGGTTGGTATAGACCCCCTCCGCCAGCAGCCGGTTCCAGAAGACGACCGCCGCTTCCCGGTCCGGCATCATGAGGGACACGATCGGGCTCGGCATGGCGCCTACCGCAAGGCCCCCCGCCGCCAGGCCCGCATGCAGGCGCAGCCCGTTCCGCCGCAGCGCCGCGCGCAGCTCGGGCCGCGCCTCGACGGCCTCGATCGCCCGGGTCACCGAGGCGGCGATGGAGGGCGGCAGGGAGGCGGTGAACATGTAGGGCCGCGCCGAGAGCCGCAGCGCGTCGAAGCCCTCATGGTCCGAGGCCAGGAAGCCGCCGATCGCGCCCAGGCTCTTGCTGAAGGTTCCGACAACGAAATCGACCTCCGCCTCCACGCCCTCGGCCTCCGCCAGCCCGCGGCCGTTCTCGCCCAGCACGCCAAGGGAGTGCGCCTCGTCCAGCAGCAGCCAGGCCCCGGCCTCGCGCTTGACCTCGATGATCTCCCGCAGCGGCGCGGTGTCGCCCAGCATGCTGTAGATGCCCTCGACCACGATCAGCTTCTCCCCGGGCTGGGAGGAGAGCAGCCGGAGGCGCCGCCGCAGGTCGTCGGGGTCGTTGTGGCGGAAGCGGGTCACCTGGGCGCTGCCCAGCCGTGCCCCGTCATAGAGGCTGGCATGGCTGTCCGCGTCGAGCAGCAGGTGGTCGCCCCGCCCCGCCAGCGTCGAAAGCGCGCCGAGATTGGCCTGGTAGCCCGTGGTGAAGACCATGGCCGACCGGCGCTTCAGGAAGGCGGCCAGGCGCGCCTCCAGCGCCGCGTGCTCCCCATAGGTGCCGTTGGCGATGCGCGAGCCCGTGGTGCCGGTCCCCTGTTCCCGCGTCGCGGAAACGGCGGCCTCGATGCAATCGGGGTCAAGGGTCAGGCCGAGATAGTTGTTGGTTCCCAGCAGCAGGATGCGCCGCCCATCCAGCATGGCCTCGGTGGCGGACAGCACGGCGTCGAAGGTGACGCCGAAGGGACTGCGGCCGGCGGCGGACACGGCCGCGTGCTCTTCGTGCAACGCACGGAACTTGGACAGCACGGTCAGGAGGCCAGGCTGGGATCGCTGGTCACGACCCGGACGAGGTCGCCGATGGTCTCTATCTCCGTCATCCGGTCCATCGGGATGATGATGTCCAGACGGGTCTCCAGCACCATGATGAAATCGACGGCACCCACGGAGTCGAAATTCAGGTCCTTGAGGATGTTCGTGTCCATGGTGACGGGGCCTGTCAGCTTCCCCGTCTCTTCCAAGGCCGCGGTGATTTCCCGTAGGGCGGCCCGCTCATCCAGCATATCGTCTAATCCCTGTTCCCCAGCCTTCCCCCAGGCCCGGGACCGACTAACCCGTTCATGAAGTTTAATGCAAGTTTCGTTCTCCGGGGCTTTCGGATGTCACGGAGAGCCATTGCGCGGCCGGCATGGCCTGTCCGGCCAGCAGCAGCAGGGCCGACAGGACGGAGGCCAGCCCGGCCCCCGGCAGCCCGAAAGCCGCCAGTCCGCCCAGCGCCAGGGGCACATAGACCGCGGTGGCGAAGGCGCGCAGGCGCAGCGCCAGCCCGTGCCGTTGCACCGAAACCAGCAGGGGCTCCAGCGCGAAGCCGGCGAAGCTGATGGAGGCGGCGATGGCCAGGAGCAACATCACGTGATAGGCGCCGGCCGCGCACGGCCCGCCCACGAAGCGGAGCAGCCATTCCCCCAGCGCGGCCAGGACCAGCAGGAACAGCGCGGCCAGGAGGGTGGACAGGGCGAGTCCCCGCAGCAGCAGCCGGCGCAGCGCATCCCGGTCCCTTGCCGCCGCCAGCCGGGCCAGCTCCGGATACAGGGCCGGGGTGAGGAAGCGGCTCGGCTTGAGCGCGGCCTCCCCGATCTGCCGCGCCAGGGCGAAGAGCGCCGCCTCGGCAGGGCCGAGCATCCAGCCCACGCAGAGCGTGGCCAGATGCGTCGAGCCGAGGGAAAGCGTGGTCATCAGGTTCGTGGACCAGGCGAAGCCCCAGATGCCGGGATGCGCTTCCGCCGCGCCCAGGCGGGGGAGGCCTGTCCTTTGCAGCAGGCCACGGCGCGACACCTCCCCCCAGGCCGCCGCCATCAGCACGATCCCGCCCAGCACCGTCGCCAGGTACCAGGCGGCGAGGAAGCCCGGCAGCCCGGCCCCGCAGGCCGCCGCCAGCGCCGCGCCCAGCAGCCGGAACCCGGCCCCCATGGCATCCCGCCGCGCCAGCAGGTCGAAGCGGTCGAAGAGGCGCAGCAGCCCGATCGGCGTGGCGGTCACCATGAAGGCCGTGCTGGTGGCATAGAGGGCCGCCAGCGGCACCACCTCCGGCGGCCAGCCGAAGGAAGGCCCCAGGAACCAGGCCGCCAGGGCGCAGGCGAGGCTGCCCACCACCCCGGAGCCGAGATCCAGCCCCAGCGTGAAGCGCAGCAGCGCCTGGAAAGCCGGACGCCGCTCCGGTCCCAGGCTGTCCGTGCCATAGCGCAGCACGGCCTGCCAGGACTGGAACTTCACCAGCGAGGAAGCGGTCTGGGCAAAGCCGTGCACCAGCACCAGCACACCCATCCCCGCCGGGCCGAGGCTCCGCATGGCGAGGCCGAAGGCGGCGAGGTTCAGCAGCGCCGTCGCCGCCTTGCCCCCGAGCACCAGCCCGGCATTCCGCAGGATGCGGCGGAACAGCGCGTCGGCGGTGGCCGCGCTGGCCGCCCGGCTCATGGCCGGGTCTCCGCCAGATGTGCCAGGATGCGGGCCGCCCGCGCGTCCCAGGTATAGGTCTCCAGCAGGACCGCCCGCGCCCGCGCGCCCAGCGCGGCCGCCCGCGCCGGATCGGCCAGCAAGGCCCGCGCCGCCGCCGCCCAGGCCGCCACATCCCCCGGCGGCAGCAGGAGCGCCGTCCCGCCATCCGCCAGGATCTCCCGCAGCGCCGGGATGTCGGAGGCGAGGATCGGCTTTCCCGCCGCCATGTACTCGAAGAGCTTGAGCGGCGACATCCAGCGCCCGATCTCCCGCCCCGCCGCGGAGGCCACGCTGGGCGAGGGCGGCGCCAGCAGCAGGTCGAAGCGTGCCAGGCAGGCCGGCACCCGGGCGTGCGGCACATGGCCATGCAGGTGCAGGTTCGCCTGCCCCGCGCAACGTTGCCGCCAGATGGCGAGGTCCCGCTCCGTCCCCCCCACCACATGCAGGTCGCATCCGGGCAGGGCCTCGGCCAGCGCCGCCACCATCTCCATGCCCTTGCCGGGATAGAGGTGCCCGACATAGCCCAGTTGCGGCACGCCCGGCCGGCCCGGCCAGGGTCCGGGCGGCGGGCCGGGGTCCGTCACGGGGTCGGCGCCATCATGCGCCACCATCACCGGGCGCCCGCGCAGCGCCGGCACCCGGGCGGCATAATCCTCCGCGAGGCTGCGGGAGATCGCGACCATCAGCGCCATCCGGCGGTGCCGGAACAGCCAGGATTCCGCCACGCGCCGGGCGCGCCGCAGCGGCAGCGCATGCGCCTCATACACGAAGGGCGCCCGGCTCCGCGCGACCGCCGCCGCCAGCGCATAGGCATGGCGCCCGTAGAGCAGGTCCGGCGCCGGGCGCGCCGCCATCTCCCGCGCCGCCAGCACCGGATAGAGCAGGTTCTTCGCCAGCGGCAGGTGCGGCGGCGCCCGCAGCACCATCTCGAAGCAGGGGGCCATCCCGAAGGCCCCGAAGACCGCCGCCGCATCCGCCTGCCGCCCGCGCGCGTAGAGCGTCACCTCGTGCCCGGCGGCGGCGAGGGCGCGGCACATGCTCATCACGTTGACGGCGCTGGCGACACGGGAGGGCAGGGCCGTGCCCGCGACATAAGCTATGCGCATGGGACGGCCTTGCCGGCATTCCGGCCCGGGGCCATCTTCCGCGCCCCCGGGAAGAGCACATGGGTGAGACGGACAGCACGAAGGCCCCAAGGGTGCACGAAAGGGCGCACGAAGGTGCGCACCAAGGATTCCTGGTCTGGGCCCTGCTCGGCCCCCGCACCGGCGACAACAACCAGGTGCTGGCCCTGGCCGAGGCCGTAGCCGACGCCTGTGGCGGCGTGGTGGAGGCGATCCCCCTGCGCCACAACCTGCTCCGCCTGCTGCCCACCCGCTTCGGCGGCATCGGCCTGGCCAGCCTCGACCGGGCCTCCCGCGCGAGGCTGGCCCCGCCCTGGCCGGACCTCGTGATCGGCGTCGGGCGCCGCAGCGTGCCCGCCGCGCGCTGGGTCCGCGCAAGCTCCGGAGGCCGCACGCGGATCGTGCAGATCGGCCGGCCACGCTGCCATCCCGGCCGCTTCGATCTCGTGTTGACCACGCCGCAATACGGCGTGCCGCCCGGCCCCGCGGTGCTGGAGCAGCCGCTCTCCCTGACGCGCCAGACCCCGGAGAAGCTGGCCGCGGCGGCGGTGGCCTGGGGGGGCGAGCTGGAACGGTTCCCGGCGCCGCGCCGCGCCCTGCTCCTGGGCGGGCCGTCCTGGCCCTGGCGACTGCATCCGGAGGAAGTGGAAAGCGCCTGCCACGCGCTGCTCGCCCGGGCCCGGGACGAGGGCGGCAGTGTCCTGGCCATCGCCAGCCGCCGCACGCCCGCCGCCCTGGCCGGGCGCCTGCGCCGCATCCTGGCCGGGGCGCCGGTGCCCGCCGCATTGCTGGAAGGCGCGGGCGAGCGGAACCCCTATCCCGGCCTGCTGGCCCTGGCCGACGAGTTCGCCGTGACCGCCGACAGCGTCGCCATGGCCTCGGAAACGGTGGCGACCGGAAGGCCCGTCACCCTCATTCCCGTGCGGGCGAACCGTCCTGGCGGCGCCTGGCTCCGCGCCATGCGCGCCCTGCGGCTGGCGGATGCCGGGCAGGCGGCCCCGCCCTGGCTGCGTATCCCCGGCCGGGCCTGGGGCGGGCTGGTGCGGCGCGGCTGGGCCGGCTGGCCGCGCGACCTGTGGTTCTTCTGGCAGGGTCTGGAGCATCACCGGCTCACGGAAGGAAGATCCCCGCCGCCGCCTGTGGCCGCGGCGGCGGTGGAGCGCATCAGGCCGCTGCTGCCGGCAGGGGCCGGGGGAACTGGCCCCGGCAGCGATCCGCGAGCGCCAGGGCATCCGGGCGGATATGCTTCTCCCTGATCCCGTGCTCCACCTCCGTGCGGGTGACCGATCCCTCGTCCAGGCATTCCGCCAGCATGGCGAAGAAGAAGGCCTCCTGCCGCTTGTCCGGATGCGGCTTGTAGCGGGCCTGGGAGGTCCAGAGCCGCAGGATGGGCCGCACCACCGCCGCCGGGATCGGCCCGAAGCCGCGTTCGCGCAGGGTGAAGTCCACCTTCAGCCCCGTCTTCCAGGGCTGCGTCCGCCGCTTGGTGGTATGCAGCAGCCGCGTGTCTGGGCCCATCCGGTCGAAATCGTTCCAGACCGTCTCCAGCAGCCCGATGGTCTCGCGCTTCTCCCGCCGCAGCTCGATCATCTCCACATAGTCCAGCCGCTTCGCGAAGAGGTCCTCCAGCATCGGCCCGAAGCGCCAGTGCGGCAGCAGCGCGCAGTCCAGCAGCATCACGCTGGTGGCGAGATAGTCCGGCGCGCCGTTGTGCCCGGGCCGCGCCCGGCACCATATGGCCTTGCCTTCGCGGTCACGGGCGAAGAGCTCGCCCACATCGCCCACCGCGAAGACGTCGGGGTCCACCACCAGCGCCACGCCCCGGTGCCCCATGGCATCGGGCACGGCGAAGCGGAGAGGGGTAAAGGATTGCAGGTCATCCATACGCCAAGTGCGGCTGTGCCCGGCGCGGAGGAAGCTCCGCCCCTCGGCGGCACGGAGCGGGGCGGAATGCTCCGCCTCCAGCAGCCGCACCTCGAAGCCGTCGGGCTGCCGGGCGTTGCGGCGGAAGGAATGCGCCGAGACCAGCGCCCCAAGCCGCTGCTTGGCGTTGGTGTGGATGAAGACGACCGGACGGCCGGTCGCATGGTCGGAAGGCGTGGCGGACTGGGTCATCCGTTCCTCCGTGGCCGCCGCGCGGCCACGCTGGTGCTGCTGATATTGCCCCTGCTGGCGGGTTGCGCCGGGGAGGGGGCGGCGCCGCAGAGTCCGGCCGCGCCGGAGGCATTGGCACGGTTCAACGGCCTGTACCAGGGCCAGCAGATCCCGGTCGGCACGGCGGCGAACTGCCGCAAGGAGCCCCACACCGTCTGGTTCCGCATCCGGGACGGGCTGGTGGAACTGCGGACCTCGCGCCATCGCCATTCCGCCGTGCAGCGTCCCGTCATGACAGGCACCGTGACACCGCATGGCGAGATCGCGCTGGACCGTGACGGATCGGAGCGCCGGGCCGCGGGGCGGATCGCCGGCGACCGGCTGAGCGCGGCGGAAATCCCCACCGTCAATGCCGCGCAGACGGGGGACGGTTGCAGCTATCGCTACGAGGCGGCGCGCATGGGCGGCGGGGCGTCATAGGGGCCGGCCCGGGTTCAGCCCGGCGCCGGGGCGAGGCCGAGGCTGGCCCACCAGGCCAGCGTGTCCCGCAACCCCTCCTCGAAGCCGATGCGGGGTGCCCAGACCGCTTCCGGCAGTTGCCGCTCCGCACCGGAGCCCCAGTCCCGGTGCAGGATCTCCCGCGCCTTGCCGAGGCCGAAGAGCCCGCTGCGCCCGGTCAGCCGGGCCCAGCCATCCGCCGCCACACCCGCCGCCAGCATGGCCGCGTCCGGCACCTCCAGGAAGCGCGGCCGTTGCCGCAGCCCCTGTGCCAAGCCGCGCAGCAACTCGCGCCAGCCATAGCCCTCGCGCCGCGCATCCGTGACCTCGAAGGTGCCGCCCCAGGGAGTAGCCAAGGGGCCGGAGCGGCAGAGGGCCGCGACGGCCGCCGCGACGTCCCGCGCATGCACCATGGCGATCCGCGGCTCCGGCGCGCGCGGCACGGGCACGATGGCGGAGTTCGCCAGACGGCGCAGCAGCAGCCCTTCCAGGTCCCCCGGCCCATAGATCACCGAGGGGCGCAGCACCACCCAGCGCCCTGCCGGCCCCAGGGCCGCCACGGCCGCCCGCTCCCCCGCCCGCTTGCTGGCGGCATAGGGGGACAGGTGCGGCTCCCGCGCCGCCAGGGAGGACACCAGCACGCAGCGTGCCTCGGGTGCCGCCCGGACGACCGCTTCCGCCAGGCGCGCGCTGCCGTCCCGGTTCACGGCCAGGAACTCGGCGGGTCCGTGCGCCTTGGTCAGCCCGGCCAGATGCACCACCGCCTGGGCACCGGATACCAGCCGGCACAGGGCCGCCGCATCGGCGAGATCCCCGCGCAGGGGCTCCGCCGGCAGCCCCTCGGCACCGCATTCGCGCCGGACCAGCACCCGCACCCGCCAGCCCTGCGCCGCCAGCGCCGCGACCACATGGCGCCCCAGGAAGCCGGTTCCGCCCGTGACGGCGGCCAGCGGGGCGTCGGTCATTCCGGCAGGGCCGCCAGCGCGCTGGCCCCCGCCGTGAAGCGCCCGGCCAGGTAGCGGCGTCGCGCCAGGGTGCGGCTGAGCTTGCCCGAGGAGGTGCGCGGCAGCGTACCCGGCGACACCAGCACGATCCGGGCCTCGACCCCGTGGCGGGCGCGAAGCATGCCGGCCGCCTCGGTGGCCAGCCGCTCACGCTCCCCGCTGTCCGGGGCGCCGCGTGCCTCGATCAGCATCACCACCTGCTCCGCGCCGTCCTCCTCCACCGAGAAGGCCGCGGCGTCGCCGCTGCGCGCCGTGGGGATCGACTGCTCCACGGACCATTCCAGGTCCTGCGGCCAGACATTGCGGCCGTTGACGATGATCAGGTCCTTGGCGCGGCCGGTGATCACCACCTGTCCGTTCAGGCGGTAGCCGAGGTCGCCCGTGTCGAGCCAGCCATCCGCCGAAAGCACGGCGGTGCTTTCCTCGGGCCGCTCGTCATAGCCCTGCATCAGCCCCGGACCGCGCACCAGGATGCGCCCCACCTGCCGTTCGGGCAGCGCGGCGCCGGTGGCGTCGCGGATCTCCAGCTCGGTGCCCGGAACCGGGGGGCCGCACAGGGCGAATTCCCGCAGCCGCGACCCGTCGCCGGGGGGCATGGCGGCGCCCTCCCGCTCCAGCCGGTCGAGGTCCACCATGTCCGTCGCCAGCCCCTTGCCCAGGGGTGCGAAGCTGATGGCGAGGGTCGCCTCGGCCATGCCGTAGCTGGGCACGAAGGCTTCCGCGCGGAAGCCATCCGGCGCGAAGGTCTCGGCGAAGCGTGCCAGCACGTGCGGCCGGATCATGTCCCCGCCGATGCCCGCGGCGCGCCAGGAGGAAAGGTCGAGGGCCGGGCCCTTGGCCGGGTCCGGGCGCCCCCGCCGGGTGCAGAGCTCGTAGCCGAAGCTGGGGCTGTAGGAGAGGGTGGCGCGGTTGGCGGAGATCAGCCTCAGCCAGAGCTGCGGCCGCCGCGCGAATTCCTGCGGCGAGAGGTAGTCCACCGTCACCTGCCCGGCGAGGGGCGCCAGCATGAAGCCCACCAGGCCCATGTCATGGTAGAGCGGCAGCCAGGACACCGCCCGGTCCTCCTCGCCCACCTGCAGCCCGTGCCGGAGGATGGCGCGGATGTTCTCCATCAGCGCCCGCTGCGTAACGGCCACCCCCATGGGGAAGCGCGTGCTGCCCGAGGAGAACTGGAGATAGGCGATCTCGTCCTCGCCCAGCGGAACCGGGTCGGCCGCGCTTTCCGGAGCCGAGGCCAGCCCCGCCACGGTTCCGAAGACCGTCAGCCCGGCCTCGGCGGCAAAGGGTGCCAGCCAGGGCTGCAGGGCCTCCGGCACGAAGAGCGCCGAGGCGCGGGCCGCCAGGGTCAGCCGGGAAACATGCTCGATATAGGTCTGGCGCCCGCCGAAGGCGACCGGCAGGGGCAGGAGCAGCGGCACCAGGCCCGCATACTGGCAGGCCAGGAAGGCCTCCACCACATCGGGCCGTGTCTCGGCGACGATGGCCACGCGGCTTCCGCGCTCCAGCCCGGCGCCGATCAGCTGCCTTGCCAGGCGGCGCGCCGTTTCGCGCAACTCGCGGTAGGACAAGGCCCTGACCAGTTCACCCCGGCCATCATGGAAATTCAGGCCCGTTTCCCCACCGGCGGCGTAGTTCAGGGCATCGGGCAGGGTGGCAAAGGACCCCAGGCGTCGGGGAAGCGAATTCCGCGTCGGGAGCATGATCACCTCGGCGTCACCCGGCCAGGGCCGGGGTGGGCGTGGCCCAGGAGCGGACAAGCGCCTCCGCCTCGGCGAGATCGTCCGGATAGTCCACCTCGCCCCAGCTGAGGCCCTCGATGGAGGTCACCCGGACCTGTCCCGTCTGCGCGAGGGCATGGATGACGGAGAGATACCAGCGGCGCAGCCCTTCCGGCTGGCGCAGTGCCGTTTCCAGCCCATCGGCGAAGAGCGCGCCGCCCGTGCCCTGGAAACGCAGCATGCCGATGGACTCGCCATTCGTTTCGGACGGCAACAGGGTCTTGCCGATGGCGCGGAGGATCGCCCCATCCGCCGAAACCTTCATGTCGTCGGCGTCATAGGCGGACTTGCGGTCGATGGTGACGGTGATGTCTGCGGCGGGGGCTGCCAGCAGGTGGCGCAACACCGCGGGCTCGAACAAGGTGTCGCCATTCAGCAGCACCGTGTCGGCCGCCCGCAGCAGGTCACGGACCAGGAAGCAGCTGCCGATGTTCTCGGCGACGCCGAAGAAAGGATTGAAGAGGGTCCGGACCGTCAGGCCCGCGGGCGTGATGCCGGGCAGCGCCGCCTCGATGGCCTCGGCCCGGAACCCCGTGACGAGCGTGACCTCCCGAATCCCGGACCTGGCCAGTCCCAGAAGCTGCCAGCCAAGGATGGGTCTGCCACCCACGGAAAGGAGACATTTCGGGGTCTGCTCCGTAAACGGCAGGAGACGACGCCCCTGGCCAGCACACAAGACGATGGCCTTCAATGTTCACATCCCATGATTGACGTCGGTGTATGTAAGCTATCGCCTCCCGATGTAACACCCTTCTTTGACACGGCCATGCCCAGGGCACGGGGCTGTGCCCCGGCCGCACATGTCCGTCGGCCGTGGTTCCGGGCACGGTGCTTGCTGATACGGGGGGGACGAGATCGCCGGGGGTGGGGACGCCCTCCGGGCGATGGCCCCGCGCCGCCTCAGGCGGCGAGGTCCTGCCGGAAGGTTTCCACGCGGAGCCCGTCCGCCTGGTCGAACAGATGGGCGAGGCGGGTGTCCCAGTGGATGGGGAGGACCTCGCCGGGCGCGACCTGGATGCGCTCGCGGAAGCTGCCCATGAAGCGGTGTTCCCCCAGCCGCCCGAAGACCTGCGTTTCCGAGCCCGTGGGCTCCATCACATCCACCACCATCGGCAGCCCGCCCTCTCCGACCAGAAGGTGCTCGGGCCGTATCCCATAGGTCACGCGGCGGCTCGGCGCGACCGGCGAGCCCGCGGGCAGCGGCAGGACCATCCCGTCGCCGAGCTGCACGCCGCCCTCCACGGCGGTGCCGGGCAGGAGGTTCATGGCGGGCGAACCGATGAAGCTGGCCACGAAGACATTCGCCGGGCGGTCGTAGAGTTCCAGGGGCGCACCGATCTGCTCCACGCGCCCGTCCTGCATCACCACGATCTGGTCGGCCATGGTCATGGCCTCGATCTGGTCATGGGTCACATAGATCATCGTGGTGCGCAACCTCTGGTGGAGAGCCTTGATCTCCGTGCGCATCTGGACGCGCAGCTTGGCATCCAGATTCGACAGCGGCTCGTCGAACAGGAAGACCGCCGGGTCGCGCACGATGGCCCGGCCCATGGCGACACGCTGCCGCTGCCCGCCCGAGAGATGGCGCGGCAGGCGGTCGAGCAGCCTGGACAGGCCGAGGATCTCCGCCGCGGGCCGCACCTTCCGGAGGATCTCCTCTGGCCTCGCCTTCTTCAGCTTCAGGGCGAAGGCCATGTTCTCGGCCACCGTCATGTGCGGATAGAGCGCGTAGTTCTGGAACACCATCGCGATGTCGCGATCCTTGGGCGGCACGTCGTTCACCACGCGCGGGCCGATGCTGATCGTGCCGCCCGTGATGGTCTCCAGCCCGGCGATCATGCGCAGCAGAGTGGACTTGCCGCAGCCCGACGGGCCGACGAGGACGACGAAGGCGCCGTCGGGGATGTCGATGGACACCCCGTGCATCACCGCATGGGCGCCATAGGCCTTGCGGACATTGCTGATGGTGACGGATGCCATTTCCGGTCGCTCTCCTTTTTCGTGTTCAGTGCCCGGCGATGACGCCCTTGCGCAGCAGAAAGCAGCCATAGGGACGGGCATCGCCGACCTGAACCACGGCGAAGCCCCTGCGGGCGGCGTCGTAGAAGGCGAAGCGCTCCAGCCCCTGCATGGTCAGCCCCGGCACCGCCCGTTCCAGCTCCGCCTGGACCTCGCGCTGGATGGGCGGAACCTCGCCGGGGGCGCCCACCACCTCCATACGCCGGACCGGGCCGGGCTCGAAATCGTCGATCGGCAGCAGGGTCAGGATCGCCGCCGCGACTTCGGCCATGCGCAGGCCCGGCAGGATGACGAGGCGGCCCGATGCGGTGGACCGCGCAATGGCCGCGGCGGGATGGTTGGCATCCACCAGGACCAAGTCGTCGCCATGGCCCATCGAGGCCAGGACCCAGAGCAGGTCCGGCGTCAGGAGGGGATGGATGGTCTTCAGCATGGCTTGCGCCCCCGCTTGCCGAGATAGGTCCGTGCCGCATTGCCGCCGAGGATGGCCGCCCGGTCATCCGCCGGCAGGGAGGCGAGGAGCGCGGCCGTGGCCTCCCACCAGCCGGAATAGGTTCCCGCCAGGCGCAGCACGGGCCAGTCGCTGCCCCAGATCACGCGCCGCGGCCCGAAGAGCTCCAGCACCCGCTCCGCATAAGGGCGCAGACCCTCCAGGCTCCAGCCGGGCCCGGCCTCGGTGATCAGGCCCGAGAGCTTGCAGTGGACATGCGGCAGCCGCGCCAGCGCCGCCATACCCTCCGCCCAGCCGCGCCAGGACCGGGTGCCCGGCCCCTCCACGATGGCGGGCTTGGCCAGATGGTCGATGACGATCGCGAGCCCGGGATGGGCCTCCGCGAAGCGGAGCAGATGAGGCAGGTGGCGAGGCTTCACCAGCGCGTCGAAGGCCAGCCCCAGCGCCTGCATCGCCTCCACCGCCGGCAGCAGCGCCGGGCGCGACAGCCACTCGTCGTCGGGAAGGTCATGCAGCATCGGCCGCAGCCCGACCAGCAGCGGGTCCGCCGCCAGCCGCCCGAGACCGGCCGGGGCATCGGGGGCTTCCAGGTCGCTCCAGCCGACCACGCCCAGGACGCTGGGTTCCGTCGCCGCGATGCCGAGCAGGTATCGGGTCTCGGCCTCCGTGGGCGCGGCCTGGACGGCGATGCTGCCGCCGATCCCGGCCTCGCGGAGCAGGGGCGCCAGATCGCCGGGGCCGAAATCCCGGTGGATCGCCCCCATCTCCGGCGTCAGCCAACCATAGTCGCCCCGGGACAGGGCCCAGAAATGCTGGTGCGCGTCGATCCGGGGTGAGGGCGCGGCGCTCATATCGGAACGGGCGCATCGGGGCGCAGCAGCCCGGCATCCCGCATCGCGGCCCAGAAGGCGGGGGGAACCGGACGTTCCAGGGCGGCGAGGTTGCGCCCGACCTCCCCGGCACTGCCCGCCCCCAGCACCACGGAGGAGACGGCCGGATGCGCGAGGCCGAAATGCAGCGCCGCGTCGGCGAGGCGGACGTCATGCGCGGCGCAGATCGCCTCGATGCGACGCACCGCGCCGAGGATCGCCGGCGGCGCGTCCCGGTAGTTGTATTTCGCGCCCGGCACGGCGCCGGTCGCCAGGATGCCGGAATTGAAGACGCCGCCCAGCAGGATGCCGATGCCCTTCTCCAGCGCGAGGGGCAGGAAATCGTCGAGCGCCCCCTGTTCCAGCAGCGTATAGCGGCCCGCGAGCAGCATGGCGTCGAAATCGCCCGCGCGGGCGAAGCGGGCGCACATCGCGCTCTCGTTGACGCCGACGCCGATCGCCTTCACCACACCCTCGCGGCGCATCCGGTCCAGGGCGGGATAGGCCCCCTCCATCGCCTCGCGGAAACGCCGCTCGACGGCATCGCCATGGGTCCAGCGGTCCACGTCATGGATCAGCAGCAGGTCGATCCGGTCCGTGCCCAGGCGAAGCAGCGACTGCTCGACGCTGCGCAGCGTGCCGTCATAGGAGTAATCCACCACCGCCCGGTGCGGCAGGCCGCCGAGATAGCCCGAGCCGTCGCCGCGCCCCTGCCGCGGTTCCATCCAGCGGCCGGCCTTGGTGGACAGCACCACGCCCTCGCGCCCCGCGATCCGCAGCGCCGTGCCGCAGCGGTGCTCCGACAGGCCATGGCCATAGAGCGGCGAGGTGTCGAGCAGGGTGACGCCCTGCTCGATGGCGGCGACGGCCGCCCCGATGGCCACGCCCTCCTCCATCCGCGCATAGAGGTCGCCCAGCGGCGCGGCACCGAAGCCGATGGCGGAAACCGTCAGCCCGGAGCGGCCGAGGGGCCGCGCCGGCAAAGCGGGGCGGGGATCAGCCACCCTTCACCGCCCCCGCCGTGAGGCCGGCGACGATCTGGCGCTGCGCCACGATGGTCAGGATCAGCACCGGCAGCGTGACCACCAGCGCCGCGGCGGCCAGCGGGCCCCAGCTCACCTGCTCGAAGGACAGCATGTTGTACACGGCAACCGGCAGGGTCCGCGTCTCCCGCCCGGCCAGCACGATGCCGAAGACGAAGTTGTTCCAGGAGAAGATGACCGACAGGATGAAGGCCACCACGATGCCGGGCCTGGCGATGGGCAGCGCCACCTGCCGGAAGATCTCCCACCGGTTGGCGCCGTCGATCATCGCGGCCTCCTCCAGCTCCAGCGGCGTGGTCTCGAAATAGCCGATCATGATCCAGATCACGATCGGCACCGTGACCACGAGATGGATGACGATCTGCGGCACCAGCGAGCCGAGCAGGCCCAGCCACTGGAAGAGCAGGAACATCGGGATCAGGAAGGACAGGCCCGGCGTCATGCGGGCGATCATGATCACCACCGCCGCGCGATGGGCGCCGAGCCGCGCGATGCCGTAGCCCGCCGGCACGCCGACCAGCAGCGCGAGCAGGGTGGCGGTGCCGGTGACGACGATGCTGTTCCAGAAGTACAGCAGGAAGTTGTTGCTCTCGAAGACGCCGGCGTAGTTCTTCCAGGCGATCCGGTCCGGGATCAGGATGGGCGGGTAGGCGCCGTTGTCGATCTCGAACTTGAGGGACAGCGACAGCATCCAGACGAAGAAGAGCAGCGCCGGCGAGACCACCAGCAGCCCGCAGAGGATCATCCCGAGCTTGCGCATCAGCGTGCGGGCCATCAGGCGGCCCCCCGCACGGCGCGGTCGGCGCGGCGGCGCAGATGGAGCAGCAGCAGCGACAGCAGCACGATGAAGACGAAGAACACCACCGCGATGGCGGAGCCGTAGCCGACCTCGTAATAGGCGAAGGCCACGCTGTAGAGGTAGAGGTTGATCGTCTCCGAGGCCGTGCCCGGGCCGCCCTGGGTGATGGCGTAGATGATGTCGAAGCTCTTGAAGGCATCGATGGTGCGGATGATCACCGCCACCATCAGGAAGGGGCCGAGCATCGGCAGGGTGAGATAGCGGAAGCGCTGCCAGGCATTCGCGCCATCGATATGCGCGCTCTCATAGGGCTCCTGCGGCAGCGAGGCCAGCCCGCCCAGCACGATCAGCATCACCAGCGGCGTCCACTGCCAGGTCTCCACCAGCACCAGCGAGGGGATCACCGTGGCCGGATGGAAGACCCATTCCTGCGGCCCGATGCCGACCAGCGAGAGCAGGTAGTTCAGCACGCCGAGCTGCGGGTGGAACATCATCGTCCAGACCAGGGCGATGGCCACCGGCGTCGCCATCATCGGCATGACGAAGATGCCCCGGAACAGCCCGCGCAGCGGCATCTCCTTGTGGAAGAAAAGCGCCGCCGCCGTGCCCAGCACCAGCGGCGCCACCACCGACAGCACCGTGTAGACCAGCGTGTGCCAGAGCGATTCGAGGAAGCGCGCATCCCCGGCCAGCCTGGCGTAGTTCGCCAGCCCGACGAGATGATGGCTCTCGCCCACGCGCCACTCGTTCAGGCTCATCCACAGGGTGAAGACCCAGGGAAAGAGGATCACCGCGCAGACGGTGAAGAGGGCCGGCAGCACGAAGGCCCAGTAGCCGCGGCGAAGATGGTCGCCGCCGCCGGTGGAAAGGGCCGCCCCGCCCGGCGCCGCCCGCGGCTCCGCCGGCGATTCGGCCGAGGCGGCCACGCTCATGCCCGCTCGCTCCGCTCCAGCACCGGCCGGAACTCCTGCGTCGCGCGCTTCAGCTCCGTGGCCGGGTCGGCGCCGGAGATCATGTTGGTGAGCGCCACGCCATAGACGTCGCGGAACTCGGTGACCGGGATGATGACCGGCAGGGCGAGGCGGCTGACCGCCGCCGACTGCGCCACGGCATCCACCCATTCGCCGGGCATCTTCACCCCCTTGCGGACCTCGGGATCGGCCAGCACGGAGTTGCGGAAGGGCACGCCGGAGCCGGTCTGCAGCAGCCGCGCGCCCATCTCCCGCGACACCGCCCACTGGCAGTAGAGATAGGCCGCCTCCTTCTTCGCCGAGGCCGCGGCGACCCCGATCCCGTCGCCGAAGGTGCCGGCGGCATGCGCCTTCGGCCCCCTGGGCATCAGCCCGTACCCGACCTTGCCCACGACGCGGGACTTCTCCGGGTCCTCCAGCGGCGGGGCGAAGCCGATGCCGTCCAGCCACATGCCGATGCGGCCCTGCAGGAAGGCCGACTGGCATTCCGCCCAGTTGAAGCCCGAGATGCCCGGCGGCCCCGACTTGCTCATCAGCCGCTGGTAGAGCTTCGCCGCCTCGATCGCCTCGGGCGTATCCGTGCGCAGCTCGCCCTTCGCATCCACCGACGGCGTGTCGTAGCCGAGCATGAAGGTGGTCCAGACGGGCGTGTTGGCATTGCGCAGCCCGCGCGCCACGAAGCCGTAGGTGCGGCTGCGCGGATCGGTCAGCGCCTCGGCGGCCGCGACCATCTCGTCGAAAGTGGCCGGGAAGGCGATCTTCTTCTGCGCGAAGAGCTCCTTGTTCCAGTAGAGGATCCAGTAGTCCACGGACCAGGGCAGGCCGCCGATGGCCTTGCCGTCCCGCGCGAAGGTCAGCCCGGCCTCGGAGAAGTCCGACAGCAGGTCCGGCGGCGTCAGGGCGCGGTCGTTGATGTAGGGCGTGAGGTCGGCCAGCCAGCCGCCCTTCTCGAACTGCCGCTTCTGCACGTGATAGCTGAGATGCACCACGTCGAAGCTCGGCTTGCCGGAGGCCAGCTCGATGGTGGCCTTCTGGCGCTGCTGCTGCTCCGGCGTCTGCTCGGCATTCACCTTGATGCCGGTGAGGTCCTCGAACTCCTTCTGGTGGCGCTGAAGGGTATCGCCGCGCGGGCTCCTGATGAGCGAGACCTCGATGGTCGTTCCGGCGTGCTTGCGCCAGTTGATCCCGCTACCGCCCTGGGCCCAGGAGGACCGGGCGCCCAGCAGCCCCATTCCCCCAAGTGCCGCTCCCGTGCCGAGAAGCCGCCGACGCGTCGGCATGCGCAGCTCCGCCATACGTTCCTCCACTCCCCTCGGCGGTATCACCCGCCTGGCCGGATCTTCGGGACGGCATCGCCGCCCAGCCCTCTCCGGGGCTCGCCGCCTTCCTGTCGCGGAGGCGGCGGTCATCCATGAGCGATTCCCATAGCCGCCCCGCGTGAAGCTTGCAACATGGTTCGAGGGGAGTAACATGTCGGCTTCATAACACCGCCCTGTCAGGGGCGAAGGGAGTGGAACACATGCCCCGGGACACCCAGCCTTTCGGCCTCTCCTGCGCCCTCACGACTCCTTTCGAGGCCGATGGCGCCGTGGACCTCGCGCGGCTGGTCGCGCAGGCCGGCTGGTGCCTGGAACAGGGCTGCAACAGCGTCACGGTCTTCGGCACGACGGGGGAGGGCGCCTCGATCGGCCTGTCCGCCCGGCGCGCGATCCTCGCGGCGCTGGCGGAGGCGGGGTTCGATTTCGGCCGTTCCGTCGTGGCGGGCGTCGCCGCCTCGGCGATGGAGGACGCGCTGGAACAGGCCCGCCTGGCCTACGACCATGGCTGCCGCGCCATCCTCCTGGCGCCGCCCTTCTACTTCAAGAACCCGAGCGAGGAGGGGCTCTTCCGGTGGTTCGGCGCCTTCCTGGACGGGCTGGGCGATGCGGCGCGGGATGTCATCCTCTACAACATCCCGTCGGTCACGGCGGTCCCGCTTCCGGTTTCCCTGATCACCCGCCTGCGGGAGGCCCATCCCCAGGCGATCCTCGGCGTGAAGGATTCCTCCGGCGACTGGGCCTACGCGCAGGCGCTGCTGGCCGCGCATCGCGACCTCGTCATCCTCATCGGCGACGAGCGCCGTCTGGCGCAGGCCGTGCGGATCGGTGCCCAGGGCGCGATCTCCGGCATGGCCAATATCCATCCCGATCGCCTGCTGAGGATGATCGGAACGGGCGAACCGGACGCGGCCATGGACGAGGCCGTGGACGAGCTCCTGAAATACCCCGTCACGCCCGCCGTGAAGGCCCTGGTCGCGGCGCGCACCGGCGATCCCGCCTGGGCCATCCCCCGTGCACCGCTGCTGCCCCTGTCTGCCGGGGAGGCCGGCGCGCTCGGGGCACGCCTGCGGGCGATCTTCACCTCATAGGAACGCGGATGGTCGCCATCGTCGAACAGGCCCTGCTGGACCGGGACTCACCCAATCTCCGGTCCCGCGCCTATGACAGCTTCACGCGGCATCTGCTCGCGCGCGACCTGCGCGCGGGCCAGTTCATCTCCCAGCGGGAACTGGTGGAGATGACGCAGCTTCCGCTCGCGGCGATCCGGGAGATGATCCCGCGCCTGGAGGCGGAGGGGCTGGTCCGCACCGTGCCCAATCGCGGCATGCAGATCCCCCATGTCGATCTGGGCCTGATCCGGGAAGCCTTCCAGCTCCGCCTCTTCCTGGAGCGGGAGGCCGTGGCGAGCTTCACCCGCACAGCCAGCGACGAGACGATCGCGGCGCTGGAGAGCGAGCATCAGGCCATCATCGGCGAGTGCCGGGCGGCCGCCGCGAGCGGCGGGATCACCACCGCGCATGTGCAGCACGCCCAGGACATCGACTGGAGCCTTCACACCAGCATCATCAATGCCCTGAACAACTCCATCATCGCCGACATCTACCGCGTCAACTCCATCAAGATCCGCTTGATCAAGCAGGAGCAGACCCGGCTGAACGAGACCGTCCTGCTGCCAACCATGGAGGAGCATCTCGCGGTCATCGCCGCCATCCGGTCGCGCGACCCGCAGCAGGCCGCGGATGCCATGGGCGAGCATGTGAACAGCGCCCGCGACCGTGCCATGGGGTTGCGCTAAGGGCTTGGCGCAGGCCGCAGCAGACGCGGCTTGCTTCCGCACCGCCGCCGCGCTATAGGAATATAATCAACACCATCGCCGCACGATCCGCTGTGCCTCCATCAGCACCGTCGGATCTCATCCCCTTCGAATGGACGGCGGGGCCAGGCCTCGCATTCATCCGAAGGAATAAAGGGCTAAAACCTTAAAGTCCTAAAACCCTAAAATACGAGAACGACCCGCGTGGCGGTCCGCCGCAGCCCATGAAGGCAAAGCGGCAAAGGCCACCAGCACCGCCCGGCCAGCCCCCGGGAACCTGCCCCGGGAATCTGCCCGGGGCCCAGGCCGCCATCCGCATCACACGAGCAGTTCGATCAGGAAGGGACCGTTCCGGCCGAGGCTCCCCGCCAGGAGGTCCGCCAGCCCGTCGAGGCTCTCCGTCCGGGCGGCCTCGACGCCCATCCCCTCGGCCAGCTTGACCCAGTCCAGGTCCGGGTTGCCCAGGTCGAGCATGTTCATCGCGGTCGGGCCCGGATTGGCGCCCACGCCCAGATACTCGCCCAGCAGGATCTGGTACTTCCGGTTGGCGATGATGATGGTCGTGACCGGCAGCTTTTCCCGCGCCTGGGTCCAGAGCGACTGCAAGGTGTACATGGCCGAGCCATCCGCCTGCAGGCTGATGACGCGCCGCTGCCCGCCCGCGCCGATGGCGGCGCCGGTGGCGACGGGCATGCCGTCCCCGATCGCACCGCCGGTCAGTTGCAGCCAGTCATGCGGCGGCGCGGCATGGGTCTGGGGATAGAAACCCCGTCCATAGGACACGCTCTCGTCGGAGATGATGGCGCCCTCGGGTATCAGGGCCGCCACGGTGCGCGCCAGCCCTTCCGGCGTCGGCGCGCCGCGCACGGGCTCCGGATGCGGGCCGGGGTCCGGGATCGCGGCATGGGGAGCGCCCAGCTCCTCCGCCAAGGCCGCCAGCGCCGCCTCGGCATCCTGCTCGTGGCGGCTGAGCACATGGATCTGGGCATCCGGGGGGTAATGCGTGGAGGGCTTGCCGGGATAGGCGAAGAAGCCGACGGGCGCCTTGGCGTTCACCAGGATCAGATGCTCGAATTCCGCCAGGGCCTGGATGGCGACGTCGGCGACATAGGGCACGCGTTCCAGTTGCGGGCGGCCACGGCCGCGGGACACGCGGGCATTGGACATCTCACCCAGCAGCTTCGCGCCGCTGGCCTGGGCGATGCGCCAGGCCAGTTCCTGCCCCTTCTCGCCCAGCGCGCCGCCGCCGAGAAGGATCAGCACGTTCCGCTTCTCGCGCAGGATGCGCGCGACGGTCCGGACGGCCGCCGGGTCGGGCTCTGCGGCGGCGGGCACGGGCAGCGGCTCCGCCACCACGCCGCCCTCGTTCCAGGAGGCATCGGAAGGCAGGATCAGCGTGGCGATCTGCCCCGGCGCGGTGCGGGCGGCCTGCACGGCCACCGCGGCGTCCCGCCCGACATCGGCGGCGGCCGTGCTGGTGCGGACCCAGGCGGAAACGGGCCGGGCCCAGCCTTCCGTATCGGCCGTGAGCTGCGCGTCATAGGGGCGGTGATAGGTCGCCTGGTCGCCCACGACATTGACGATGCCGCTGCGGGCGCGGCGGGCGTTGTGCAGGTTGCCGAGTCCGTTCGCGAGGCCGGGACCGCAATGCAGCAGGGTGCAGGCGGGCTTCCGCGCCATGCGCCAGTAGCCGTCGGCCATGCCGGTCACGACATTCTCCTGCAATCCCAGAACGCAGCGCATGCCGGGGATCTGGTCCAGTGCCGCCACGAAATGCATCTCGCTGGTGCCCGGATTGGCGAAGCATGTGTCCACGCCCGACTGGAGCAGCGTATGGACAAGGCTATGGGCACCATTCATGGCGGTTCGTCTCTCCCGTGACGGTTCTGGGCGCGCAGACTGCGCGCGCCCGGCATGGGCCGCAAGGGCCCGGCCCCGGGGCGAGGCCGCGCCGTTCGCCTCCCGGCCGGCTCATCCGATGCGGGCGTGGCGGGCGGGACTTCCCCAGCCCCGCCTCCAGCCGCTAGCTTGCCAAGCCTGGGCCGCGCGTCAGAAAGCGGCTGTCGGGGAGGATATGGTGCGACCGAATCTCGGCATGGCGGGCTTTGCCCTGGCATTAGGTCTCGTCCAGCCCGTCCTGGCGCAGGCGCCACGGCCGGCGAACCCACCGCCGGTCAACCAAGGCACCACGCCGCCCGATTGCAGCATGCACGTGAATTTCGACCGCAATGCCGATCTGCCCGGCTACCGGATCGCCTCGGGCGGGCGCGACCAGTGCCTGCCCTTCATGCCCACGAACCAGCTCGTGCCGCTCGGCTACGGCCCGAACGATTTCTACGCCCGGGAATTCACCGATGCGCGCATCCGGCAGCGTTGGGCGCAATGCCGCGAGAACGCCGCCTGCGCCGGACCGGCGCGCAAGGGCGCCGAGGGCTTCACCAGCTTCGAGCCGCGGCGCACCGGCAGCGTCGATCCCGTGGGCCGCATCGACCAGGATGGCGAGGTGGACCTGCGCGCCATCCGCCGCCCGGTCTTCTTCGCGCGGGAGCCTTTCGCCGAGCCGATCGCCGGTGCCGAGCCGCGCACCCACACGGTCGAGTTCACCGTGCCGCGCGACAGCTACGAAAGGCTGCATCTCGGGCTGCGCGATCCCATCCGGCTGCGCGGCTGGTATCTGGACGGGCAGGGGATCGAGGACGGGACGGGCGCGCGGCGCCGCGCCCTGGTCATCATGAACAACGGCGGCGGCAGCGAACTGACCGCCACCGACGATCCCCGCGCGACCGGCGTGGCCCGGGATGCGGAGGGCCGCTATGTCGTCGATGCCGCGGCGAAGGGGGAGGGCGAGCAACCAGGCATGCGCTACTGGCGCGGCTTCGTCTGGGCACTGAACGAGGCGGGCTTCGACGTGCTGATCACGGACCGTCGCGGCAACGGCATCTCGGGCGGCGTCAACGGCTTCAACACCGCCGAACAGGGCCGCGACATGATGCGTGAGCTGGAACAGATGGAAAGCGGCGAGGGCCTGCGCATCCTGACGCCGCAGGGCGAGGTCCTGTCCGGCCCCGCCGCCGGCGGCAGGCTCATGGCCGGGATGAAGGCGCGGGAGATCCCGGTGGTGCTCGGCGGCTATTCGCGCGGCTCCTATGCCACGGCCTGGGCCATGCACCGCAACTTCGTGGCCGATTGCGACCGCGACCAGCCGGACCAGCCCTGCAAGCCGCCCCTGGGCTGGAGCAATATCCGTGGCGCCATCCTCTACGGCCCCAATTCGGGCGGGCTCGGCTATCGCCTGGCGGGGCACGACATGATCGAGGCAGCGCTGCGGATCGAACGCAACACCACCTACTACCCGGACTCCGAGGTCTTCGCCGGCATCGCCCAATGGCCGGGCCTGCTGATCGCGAAAGGGATCTGGGACTATGTGGAGGGGCTGGAAGGCTCACTCGACGCCTATCGGCGCGCGCGGGAGCCGAAGGAGATCTTCGTCTTCCGCGGCCCGCATCCGTTGAACACCCAGGCTCCGGAGAACATGCGCCTGGTCGGCGAGCGCATGGTCGCCTTCGCGACGGCGGCCGTGCTGGGTCGCCCGGCAGTGCAGGGCGCCACGCCTCCGGCCGATCTCAAGACCCTCGTCGCCTCCAGCCCGCCCTACTGGGAAAGCACCACGCGCCCGGTGGAGTGACAGTCACGGCGCCGGCAGCCATTCCTCCAGCGTCACCTCGAAGGTCATGCAGACCGGGTTCGCCCCCGGCACGAAGGGGCCGCCGAAGACATTCCCTTCCGTGTCGGCCACCACGCCGGTCAGGGCAGCCCGCATGGCGCCGTCCTGGCCGGACCTCACCTCCCCCGCGATGCTGACGACCTCCACGGCCGGTCCCTGGACATGGACGTAGCGCCCGTCGAGCGTGCCGAGGCAGGCATCGTTGAGGCTGCCCAGCGCCCCGCGCACGAAGGCGTTGCGGAAGCCTTCCGCCAGGCACAGCTTCTCGACGCCGAGGACAAGGTCCTCGTTCGGCGCGATCCGCGCATAGGCGACGCGGCCCATCTGGCCGTTCTCGACGGCGATGGCATCAGACATTCCGGGAAATCCTGTGCGGTTGCAGAAGCGGGATGTTGGTTTCCGGGTCATGGGCCTGCCGCAGCTCGAACTCGTCGAGGGAGGTCACCAGGACCGGGATCGGGATGCGGCCGACGATGCAGGCTTCCGTGACCACATGCCCGCCCTTCACCGCGCCCGATGCGGTGCGGATCGCGGCATGACAGTGCACGAGCGGCCTGTCCTGGAGACTGCGGCCCAGCGTGGCGTTGCCGAAGATCATGCAGGCCGCCCCCGCATCGATGGGCGCGCTATAGGCGATCAACGCCTGCCCGGACGGATCGGGCGGCGCCACGCAGTATTGCAGGCTGTCGAAATAGCCTCCCAGGATGGTCGTGGAGGCGCTGCTGATGCCAGCCCCCGCCAGCGGGCGGACCAGTGCCTCGAAAAGGCTCAGCCCCGGCTGCAACACGAGCCGGATATGACGCGCGGCGCGGCCATGCAGGCTCTGGATGCGCACCGGGTTGAAACTGCCCCGGTGGTGCAGGAGCCTGGGCCTGGGGACACTGGCCGTGACGGAATATCCCATGATCGGGTTCCTTCCTGAGTCAGCCTTGCCTTCGGACGAGGTGCGGCATCAGGCCGATACCGGCTGAGCGGGCTGCGCCAGGCAGCCCCGGGCCTGCAGTTCCTCCCGCACGAGCTTCTTGGTGATCTTGCCGTAGGCGGATTTCGGCAGCTCATCCCAGAAGAAGACCCGCTTCGGCAGCTTGTAGCGGGCGATCCTGCCTTCCATCCAGGCGAGCAGTTCCTCCTCGCCCAGCGACATGCCGGGGTTGGTCACCGCCACGGCGACGCCGACCTCGCCCCAGACGCGGTCCGGCATGCCCAGCACCGCGACTTCCGCCAGAGCGGGGTGAGCCAGGAGCTTCTCCTCCACCTCCCGCGGATAGACGTTGGAACCGCCGGAGATGTACATGTCGGATGCCCGGCCGGTGATGTAGAGGAAGCCCTCGCTGTCCTGGTGGCCGAGATCGCCGGTGCGGAACCAGCCGTTGCGGAAGGCCTTCGCATTGGCCGCCGGGTTGTCGTAGTAGCCTGCGAAAACCGCCGGGCCGCAGACACAGACCTCGCCCGTCTCGCCGGGCGGCAGCTCGCGGCCGGTGTCGTCCTGGATGGAAACCTGCATGGCGGTGCGCTCGTAACCGCAGGTGCCGATCCGGACCCCGGGGGCGTCCTCCGCCTCGTGCAGGGCAGGTGGCAGGACGGTGATGTTGCCCGTGACCTCGCCCAGCCCGAAATACTGGACCAGGACTTTGCCGAGCTTGCGCAGGGCGTGCTTCTGGTCCTCCCGGTACATCGGCGCGCCCGCATAGATGACATATCGCAGCGTGGAACGATCGTGGGCATCCACGGCCGGATGCTCGGTCAGCAGCTTCACGATGGTCGGCACGGTGAACATGTTGCTGACATGCCAGCGTTCCACCAGTGACCAGACTTCCTCCGGATCGAGGCGGTCGCCCGCCGGCAGCACGGTCTTCACCGCCCGCGCGACCTGGGCGAGCTGATGGATGCCCGCGCCATGCGACAGGGGCGCGACCACCAGGGAAGCATCGTCCGGGCCCAGCCCCGGCATCAGGTCGCAGAGGTGGTTCGTGGCGACGAAGCCCATCTGGCCATGGGTGAGCACGGCCGCCTTGGGCCGCCCCGTGGTGCCGGAGGTGTAGAAGAACCAGCAGGGGTCGTCATGCTCGACATCGGCGGGCGGGAAGGGCGTGCCGAGATGCCTCTCCGCCAGCGTGTCGTAATCCTCGCCCGCTCCGTCCCCGCCGATGGAGACCACGAAGCGCAGATCCGGCGCCGCCTCACGCACCGCGGCGGCATGGTCCGGGAACTCCGCGCCGCAGAGCAGGGCCGAGGCGCCGCTGGACTCCGCCAGGTAGGCGACCTCGGCGGGGATCTGGCGGAAGTTCGTCGGCACCCAGACGGCGCCGAGGCGGAAGCAGGCGAACATGCTTTCGAAAAGCTGGTTGCAGTTGCGGGACTGCACCAGCACGCGGTCGCCCTTGCGGATTCCGCGTGCCGCCAGTGCATGGGCCACGGCGTCCACGCGCCGGTCCATCTCCGCCCAGCTCCATCGCCGCTCGCCCCAGACGAAGCCGATTTCCCCCGCATGGCGCCGGGCGGCCTGCCGCAGGAAGTGCGACAGGTTCATCACCCGCTTCGTGGCCGGCACGACGCCGCCGACGGGGGCGATGCCGCTCACGACAGGCGCTCCAGGATGGAGACGTAGTTGGCGACGGCGGCGCCCCCCATGTTGAAGACGGCGCCCCGGTCGGCGCGGGGAAGCTGCATGTCGCCCGCCCGCCCGGTCAACTGCATCGCCGCCATCACATGCATCGAGACACCGGTGGCGCCCACCGGGTGCCCCTTGGACTTCAGCCCGCCGGAACGGTTCACCGGCAGCCGTCCGTCCGGCGCGGTGATGCCGTCCAGCGCCACGCGCGCGCCCTGGCCATGCGGCGCCAGCCCCATGGCCTCGTATTCGATCAGCTCGGCGATGGTGAAGCAGTCATGCGTCTCGACGAAGGAGAGGTCGTCCAGCCCCAGCCCCGCATCGGCGAAGGCGCGCTGCCAGGCCTGGGCACCGGCCTCGAAGCGTGTCGGATCGCGGCGCGACAGCGGCAGGTAATCGTTCACCTGCACTGCCGCGCGGAAGCGCACCGCATTCTCCATGGCACAGGCGGTTTCCTCGTCGGCCAGGATCAGCGCCGCCGCGCCGTCGCTGACCAGGGAACAGTCCGTACGCTTCAGCGGCCCGGCGACATAGGGGTTCTTCTCCGAGACCGCGCGGCAGAACTCGAAGCCCAGGTCGCGCCGCATCTGCGCATAGGGATTGTCCACGCCGTTGCGATGGTTCTTGGCGGCGATCGCGGCCAGCGCATCAGTCTGGTCGCCGAAGCGCTGGAAGTAGTTCTCGGCGATGCGGCCGAAGACTCCGGCAAAGCCGCCCGGGATGTCGCCTTCCTCGCGGCGATAGGAGGCACCGAGCAGGTTGTCGCCCACCTGCGGACCCGGCGTGGCGGTCATCTTCTCCACCCCAATCACCAGGGCCAGCCGGCCGCGCCCGGCGGCGATGAAGTCGCGCGCCGCGTAGATCGCCGCGGAACCGGAAGCGCAGGCGTTCTCGCAGCGCGTCGCCGGCTTGAAGCGCAGTTCCGGCACGCTCTGCATCGGCAGCGAGGCCGGGAAATCCTGCCGGCTGAAGCCGTTGTTGAACTGGCCGACAAAGACGGCATCCACCTCGGACGGGGCGATGCCCGCATCCGCGATGGCCGCGCCCGCCACGCGCGCGATCAGGCCTTCGGCATCCGGGTCCTCCAGCTTGCCGAAGGGGGAGTGCGCCCAGCCGACGATGCAGGCTTCAGTCATGGTTCTGTTTCCTCGCGGGATGGGCCGCCGGGCGACGCAGCGTGGCGGCAATGTTGGTGGCGCCGCTGGGGCGGGCGAGCAACTCGCTGACCCGCTTCGCCTCGGCGGCGAGAAGGGCCGCGATCTGCGGCCGCCGGGCATCGCCCAGGCGGCCATCGATGGCGGCGATGGATAGCGCCCCTTCGCAGCGCCCCTGCCGGTCCAGGATCGCCACGCCGGCGCCCCAGCTTCCGGCGGTGAGATGGCCCGGGTTGAAGGCGAAGCCCTCGGCACGCGTGCGGGCCACGGAGGCGCGCAGGATCTCCGGCGTGAAGCTGCGGTAGCGCTCCTCGGCGAATTCCGGGGCGCAGGCGGCGATCATCTCCTCGATCTCGTCGTCGGGCAGGGTGGCGAGGATCGCCAGGCTGCCGGCACCCACACCCAGCGGATGCCGGTCGCCCGCCTGCAGCACATGCGAGCGGATGGGGAAGGGGCCTTCCTCCCGGTGCAGGCAGGCCACGTGCCAGCCGCGCCGCACGGACAGGAAGGCGGTGTCCTCGCTCGCCTGCGCCAGCCGGAAGAGCGAGGGCAGGGCGGCGCGGTGGACGCCGTAGCGGTCCGCTGCCAGGGAGCCGATGACAAAGGCCTCGGGCCCGAGGTGGTAGCGCTCGCTGAGTCGGTCCTGCTCCACCAGCCCCTGGCGCTCCAGCCCGCGCAACAGGCGGTGGACCGTGGGCTTGCTGAGGCGGGAATGCTGGGTGAGATCGATCAGCCGCGCGCCCCGGCCGCCATGCCCGGCCACGAGGCGCAAGAGGCCGATGGCCCGCTCCAGGCTCTGCGTGCCGGACAGTTGCGCACGCTCAGGCATGGTGCAACGCAAAATATTCCAACATGTGGACCTTGGTTTCTCTTGGAAAAACACCGCTTCCCGGCTGAAAAACTATGTCTTATAGAAAAGTTCGTCAAAGCAAATTCGCGCTGTTCCTTTTGAGGTCCACTATACGGAACCAGGGTAACTTTCTTCCGGGACCTCCCGAGGCATGGACACGAAGTTGCCGGACCATGGGGCAGTAAGACCCCCGTCATGACCACGCTGTTATGGGGAAACCTTTCCAATGACATCCATCCCGCGCCGCTCCCTGCTCGCCGGCGCCTCCGCCCTGCCGCTCGTGGCCCTGTGGACACGCCCCTCACGGGCGGCGGAGTTCAGCTACAAGCTCGCGACGAACCTGCCGGCGACGCATCCGCTGAACACGCGCAACGCCGAGGCGGCGGAGAGGATCAAGGCTGCCACCGGCGGGCGGCTGGAGATCCAGCTCTTCCCCAACAGCCAGCTCGGCAACGACACGGACATGCTGAGCCAGGTGCGTTCCGGCGCGCTGGAATTCTTCACGCTATCCGGGCTGATCCTGTCCACGCTGGTGCCGCTCGCCGCCATCAACGGCGTCGGCTTCGCCTTCAAGGACAGCCAGCAGGTCTTCGCCGCCATGGATGGCGACCTGGGCAAGCTCATCCGGGCCGAGATCGCGAAGCGCAACATCATGGCCTTCGAGCATATCTTCGACAACGGCTACCGGCAGATCACCACCAGCACCCGGCCGATCCGCACGCCCGAGGACCTGCGCGGCATGAAGATCCGCGTGCCGGTCAGCCCGCTCTGGACCTCGATGTTCCGCGCCTTCGATTCCGCACCGGCCTCGATCAACTTCAACGAGGTCTATTCGGCCTTGCAGACGAAGATCGTGGAAGGGCAGGAGAACCCGCTCGCCATCGTAGAGGCCGCGAAGCTCTACGAGGTGCAGAAATACTGCTCCCTCACCAACCACATGTGGGACGGCTTCTGGCTCCTCGCCAACCAGCGCGCCTTCTCCCGCCTGCCGAAGGACGTGCAGGAGATCGCGTCGCGCGAATTCGCGCGCGCCGCGAAGGAGCAGCGCGAGGATGTGGCGAAGTTGAATGCCGAGCTGCGCGAGAAGCTCTCCACCGCCGGGCTGCAGTTCAACGACACCGATCCGGCGGCCTTCCGCGACGCGCTGCGCAAGGCCGGCTTCTATGCCGAGTGGAAGGGCAAGTTCGGCGACGCCGCCTGGAAGACCCTGGAGGATGCGGTGGGGGGGCTGGCATGAGTTCCATCGCGGATGCACCCCCGGTCGGCGCTGCTGCACCGCCACTGACCGGGATGGCGGCCGGCCTGTTGCCGCGCGCGGACCGCCTGCTGTGCCATCTGGTGGCCGTGCCCGCTGCGCTGATCGTGCTGGCGGAGATCGGCATCCTCCTGGCCGGGGTGGTGGCCCGCTTCGTCTTCCACCAGCCCATCATCTGGTCGGACGAACTGGCCTCCATCCTGTTCCTCTGGCTGGCCATGCTGGGGGCGGTGATCGCGTTGCAGCGCGGGCAGCACATGCGGCTGACGGCACTGATCTCGAAGCGCTCGCCCTCCACCCAGGCGGCGATGCAGACGCTGGCGATCGGTGCCGGCGCGCTCTTCCTGCTGCTGCTCCTGCCGCATGCCATGGAGTATGCGGAGGAGGAGTGGTTCATCGAGACCCCCGCTTTGGGATGGTCGAACATGGTGCGTGCCGCCGCCCTGCCGGTGGGCGTGGCGCTGATGCTCGTCACCTCGCTGCTGCGCCTGGCGCAGCACCGGCTGCGGGACCTGCTGCTGGTCTGCGCCGTCCTGGCCGTGCTGGCGGCGGCGCTCTGGCTCGCCGCGCCGGTCCTGAAGGCCATGGGCCACGGCAATCTCGTGGTGTTCTTCGTCGTCCTGCTGATGGCCGGCGTGCTGTCCGGCGTGCCGATCGCCTTCTCCTTCGGTCTGGCGACGCTGGCCTATCTCGCCACCACCACCAGCGTGCCGCTGCTGGTGCTGGTCGGGCGGATGGATGAGGGGATGAGCACCCTGATCCTGCTCGCCGTGCCGCTCTTCGTCTTCCTCGGCGCGCTGATCGAGATGACGGGCATGGCGGCGGCCATGGTGAACTTCCTCGCCTCGCTGCTCGGCCATGTCCGGGGTGGGCTGAACTACGTGCTGCTCGCCGCGATGTATCTCGTCTCCGGGATCTCGGGCGCCAAGGCGGCGGACATGGCGGCGGTGGCACCCGTGCTGTTCCCCGAAATGAAGCGGCGCGGCTGCGACGAGGGCGAGATGATCTCCCTGCTCTCGGCCTCCGGGGCGATGAGCGAGACCATCCCGCCCTCGATCGTGCTGATCACCATCGGCTCCGTGACCGGCGTTTCCATCGCGGCGCTGTTCACCGGCGGCCTGCTGCCGGCCTTCGTGCTGGCGCTGGTCCTCGGGCTGATCGCGTGGAAGCGTTCGCGCCACGAGGATATGAGCGGCGTGCGCAAGGCCAGCGCCCGCATGGTCGGCCGTGCGCTGCTGGTGGCCCTGCCGGCCCTGGCGCTGCCCTTCCTGATCCGTGCCGCGGTGGTGGAAGGCGTCGCCACGGCGACCGAAGTCTCCACCATCGGCATCGCTTATGGCGTGCTTGCCGGGCTGCTGCTCTATCGCCGCTTCGACTGGCGGCGCCTCTACCCGATGCTGGTGGATACGGCGGCGCTGTCGGGCTCGATCCTGCTGATCATCGGCACGGCGAGCTGCATGGCCTGGGCGCTGACCCAGTCCGGCTTCTCGCGCGATCTGGCGCATATGATGGGATCGCTGCCCGGTGGCGCCATCGGCTTCATGGCGGTGTCGATCCTGGCCTTCATGATCCTGGGCAGCGTGCTGGAGGGCATTCCCGCCATCGTGCTGTTCGGCCCGCTGCTGTTCCCCATCGCGCGGAGCATGGGCATCCACGACGTGCACTACTCGATGGTGGTGATCCTGGCGATGGGCCTCGGCCTTTTCGCGCCGCCCTTCGGCGTTGGCTACTACGCCGCCTGCGCCATCGGCAAGGTCAGCCCGGATGCGGGCATGCGGAAGATCTGGCCCTACATGGGCGCGCTGCTGCTGGGCACCATCCTCGTCGCCGCCGTGCCCTGGATCTCGATCGGCTTCCTGGGAGGAAAATGAGCATGCGGAACCGTCTCGAAGGCAAGGTCGCCATCGTCACCGGCGGGCTCTCCGGCATCGGCGATGCCATCGCGCGTCGCCTCCTGGAGGAAGGCGCCCGGGTCATCGCCGCGGACCTGTCGGCCAATACGGAACGCCTCTCCGGCCAGGACATCGACCCCGTCCGGACGGATGTCTCCGATCCGGAGCAGGTGCGGGACCTGGTGGCCCAGGTCATGGACCGGCATGGACGCCTGGACTGCCTGGTCAACTCGGCCGGGACCGGCACGGAGCGGGACTTCCTCGACACGCCCGTCGAGCTCTTCGACCGCATCGTCGCGGTCAATCTGCGCGGCACCTTCGTGGTCGGGCAGGCCTGCGCCCGCGCGATGCGCGAGGGGGGCGGCGGGTCCATCGTGAACATCGCCAGCGTCTCGGGCATGACCGGCAACTTCCACCGCTCCGCCTATGGCGCCTCCAAGGGCGGCGTGGTCACGCTGAGCAAGGTGATGGCGGTCGATCTCGCCGCCAGCGGCATCCGCGTCAATGTCCTGGCGCCCGGGCCGGTGGACACGCCGCTGGTGCGGCGGATGCACTCCCCGGAAAGCCGGGCCGGCTGGGCGCAGCGCACGCCGCTGGGCCGCTATGCGCAGCCGGAGGAGATGGCGGGGGCTGCGGCCTTCCTCTGCTCGGAGGATGCCAGCTACATCACGGGGCATGTCCTCGCGGTGGATGGCGGCTTCCTGGGCGCGGGCCTGACCGCCGCCTGAGCACGGGCCAAGGGAAGGGCCCGGTGGGCCTTCCCCCCCCCCGGGCACGGCTATCGGCCCTGCTTCTGCCGGGCCAGGAAATCCCGCGCGAAATCCAGGAAGCGCCCCGTCACGGCGCTGTGGTCGGGCAGGCGGATCATCTGGACATCCGCCACCAGGGGCGCATCGGCCAGCGGGCGATAGAGGACGCCCTGGCGCGACAGCAGGGCCACGCTTTCCGGCACCAGCGCGATGCCGAAGCCCGCGGCCACGAGGCTGGGCAGGGAATGCGCCTCCACCACCTGCTGCGAGATGCGCGGCGTGAAGCCCGCCGCGATGCAGGCATCCCGAAGATAGGCGGCGAAGCGCGAATCCCGCAGCCGCAGGAAGACCAGCCTTTCCTCCCGCAGCTCCGCGAGGCGCAGGCCATCGCGCGCCGCCAGCGGATGATCGTCGCGCAATGCCACGCAGACCCCCTCCGCCCAGGCGCGCTCCGCGACCAACGCATCATCCTCGCGTGGCCAGCGCTGGAAGCTGAGATCGACGCGGCGGGCATGCAGGGCTTCCTGCTGCTCCTGGGGCGGCATCTCGTGCAGGCGCACCTCCACTTCGGGAAAGCGGGCCTCGAATCCCGCCACCAGCGGTGCCAGGGGTCCGAGCAGGACCGAACCCGTCAGCGCGATGTCGAGGCGACCCCGCCGGCCCTGGCCGATGGCGCGGGCCTGCCCGGCCGCTTCCTCTGCCTGGGCGAGGATGGCGCGGGCCTGGAGCAGGAAGGCTTCCCCGGCATCGGTCAGTTCGACCTTGCGGCTGTTCCGGCGCAGCAACCGGGTCTGCAACTCCTGCTCCAGGTCCTGGATCTGCTGGCTGAGCGGGGGCTGCGACAGGCCCAGCCGGGCGGCGGCGGCGGTGAAGCTCAGGGCTTCGGCCACCGCCACGAAGTAGCGCAGGTGTCGCAATTCCATACGGTGGCATCCCAGCCAGCGAGGGCCGTTTCATCGATAGGCAGGACGACTGGATCAAGTCCGATAATATATTGGCCCTATCGTGCCTTTTCGTCCAACCTGCCGCGCCATGAAGGATCGGGCGAGCTTCGCCCGCAGCGACGCGGCCAGGGGGGCCGGGACCGGCATGAGTCAGGACATCGCGCTCAGGATGGCGACCGCGCCGGGCGATAGCCCTGCGCCGGGTTCCAGGCTCATGCGGCGCCTGGACGCGCTGTGCCGCTTCTCGGCCGATGAGGGCAGCCTCACCCGCCTCTACCTCACGCCGGAGCATCGCGCCGCCGCCGAACAGGTGACGGCCTGGATGCGAGAAGCCGGGATGACGGTCTCGCTCGATGCGGCCGCCACCGTGATCGGCCGCTACGAGGGCCAGGAGCCCGGCCTGCCCGCCCTGTTGCTCGGTTCGCACATCGACACGGTGCGCCATGCCGGCCGCTATGACGGCATGCTCGGGGTGCTGGTGGCCATCGAGGCCGTGGCGGCCCTGCACGCCGCCGGACTGCGCCTGCCCTTCGCCGTGGAGGTCCTGGCCTTTGGCGACGAGGAAGGCGTGCGCTTTCCCGTGACGCTGACCGGTTCGCGCGCCGTCGCGGGCGGCTTCGACCCCTCGGCGCTGGAAAGCCGCGATGCGGAAGGGGTGAGCCTGCGCGAGGCGCTGCACCGCTTCGGCGTCGATCCCGCCGCCATCCCCACCCTGGCGCGCCGCCCGGACCAGGTCCTGGCCTATCTGGAGGTCCATATCGAGCAGGGGCCGGTGCTGGAGGCCGAGGGCCTGCCCACCGGCATCGTCACCGCGATCAACGGCGCCACGCGCTTCGTGGCCGAGATCGGCGGCACCGCCGGCCATGCCGGCACCGTGCCGATGCATCTGCGCCGCGACGCGGTGGCGGCCATGGCGGAGATGGTGCTGGCGGTGGAGCGGCTGGCGCTGGAGGAGCCGGATCTCGTCGCGACAGTCGGGCAGGTCTCGGCCAGCCCCGGCGCCGTGAACGTCATCGCCGCCGGCGCCCGCTTCACCATCGACATCCGCAGCCCCCGCGACGCCCTGCGGCATGCGGCATGCGGGCGGTTGCGCGACGAACTGTCCACGATCGCGGCGCGCCGTGGCGTGAGCCTGTCGCTGCGGCCGACCTATGACGAAGCCGCCGCCCCCTGCGACCCGGCACTGATCGAGGCGCTGGAAGGCGCCAGCCTCCGCTGCGGCCTCCGCCCCTTCCGCCTGCCGAGCGGCGCGGGCCATGACGGGCTGGCCATGGCCCGCCTGTGCCCCATCGGCATGATCTTCGTTCGCTGCGAGGGCGGCATCAGCCATCATCCGGCCGAGGCCATCACGGAAGCCGATGCCCTGGCCGCGCTGCGCCTGCTCCTCGAAACCTTGCAGCACCTTCAACCCCGGACTTTCCAGAGAACATGATGTCCCACCAGGATTCGATCCGCGCCTTCCTCGATGGGGAACAGGGCGCCCAGGCGGATTTCCTCGCTGAACTGGTCAGGATGCCCTCCGACAACCCGCCGGGCGACTGCCGACCGCATGCCGAGCGCACCGCGGAACTGCTGCGCGCCCTCGGCTACGAGGTGGAGCTGCACGCCGTGCCGGAGGCGCTGGTGCGGGCCCATGGCATGATCAGCGTCACCAACCTCGTGGTGCGCCGCCGCCTCGGTTCGGGGGAGGGGCCGGTGATCGCCCTCAACGCCCATGGCGACGTCGTGCCGCCCGGCGAAGGCTGGACTCGCGACCCCTATGGCGCCGAGGTGGTGGACGGCTGGATGTATGGCCGCGGCGTCGCCGTGTCGAAATCCGACTTCGCCACCTATGTCTGGGCGCTCCGGGCGCTGGAGGCCTCGGGCGCACCGCTGTCCGGCACGGTGGAACTGCACCTGACCTATGACGAGGAGTCGGGCGGCGAGGTCGGGCCGGGCTTCCTGCTGAGCGAAGGCATCTCGAAGCCCGACCTCGTGCTGAGCGCCGGCTTCTCCTACAACGTGGTCACCGCCCATAACGGCTGCCTGCACCTGGAGGTGGAGGTGAACGGCCGTTCCGCCCATGCCGCCATGCCCTTCACCGGCGTGGATGCGCTGGAGGCCGCCACGGCGATCCTGTCCACCCTTTACGACTGGCGGAAGGGGCTCGCGGCGAAGACCTCCGCCATCACGGGCATCGGCTCGCCGCAGCTCACGGTCGGGCTGATCAAGGGCGGCATTAACACCAATGTCGTGCCCGACCGGGTCACCCTCCGGCTCGACCGCCGCATGATCCCCGAGGAGAACCCGGCCGAGGCGGAGGCGGAACTGCGCCAGGTCATCGCCGATGCCGCGGCGGCCTTCCCGAAGGCCAGGGTCGAGGTGCGCCGCATCCTGCTGGCCGAGCCGCTGAAGCCGCTGCCCGGCGGCGAGCGGCTGGTCGAGGCCCTGTGCCGCCATGCCAGCCAGGTCATGGGCGAGCCGATCACCGCCAAGGGTGTCCCGCTCTACACCGATGCGCGCCTCTATTCAGCCCATGGCATCCCGTCCGCGCTCTATGGCGCCGGGCCGAGGACCATCGAGGACGCCAATGCCCACCGTGCCGACGAGCGGCTGCCGCTCAGCGACCTGCGCAAGGCAACCGAGGTGGTGGCGCTGACCCTGGCGGAACTGCTGGCCGCCTGACGGTGCGGGCGCGGGGCGCCGCCGCACGCCCCGCCGGTCCTGAGCGCGCCCCCCGGCTTCAGGCCGCGCCGTGACTCGCGGGCCCTGGTGCCTGGGCATCACACGGCTCCAGGCGCCAGTCCACGGGCTCCAGCCCCTTCGACGCCAGGAAGTCGTTGACCCTGGAAAAGGGTCGGGAGCCGAAGAAGCCGCGATAGGCGGAAAGCGGCGAGGGGTGTTCCGACTGGTGGAGCAGGTGCCGGGTGCCATCCAGCAAGGGCGCCCGCCGCCGTGCATCGTTGCCCCAGAGGATGAAGGCCGTGGGAATGGGCCGTGCGTTCACGGCGGCCAGGACATGGTCCGTGAAGCGGTGCCAGCCGGAACGGGCATGGCTGCCGGGACGCCCTTCCTCCACAGTCAGGGCGGTGTTGAGCAGCAGCACGCCGGCATCGGCCCAGGCGGTCAGGCAGCCATGCGGCGGGGGCCGTAGGCCGAGATCGCCCTCCAGCTCCTTGTGGATGTTCCGCAGGGACGGGGGCACCCGCACGCCCGGCGGCACGGAGAAGGAGAGGCCCATGGCCTGTCCCGGCCTGTGATAGGGGTCCTGGCCGAGGATGACGGCCTTCACCGCGTCCAGGGGAGTCCGCTTCAGCGCCGCGAAGATGCGCTCTGGCTCCGGAAAGACGGTTTTGCCCGCAGCCGCCTCGGCCTGGAGGAAACCCGCGAGCGCCCGCATGTAGGGCGTGTCGAACTCGGCCCCTATGGTGGCCCGCCAGGATTCCGGCAGCGCCGCGCGGGCCTCCGCCCAGGGGGAATCTTCCCCCGTATCCATCCGGCCTGCGGCCATGCCGTGACCTCTCCCGATTGCGCCTTGGCCCATATCGGCCAAAGTGGCCGGCGAGGCCATCCGCCGCGTCGCATGACCGCCTTCCCGGCTCAGCGCGCCGCCTCCTGCGATACGCTGATGAGTTCCGTGCCCACCGGTGTCGGCGGCTGTACGCGGAATTCCTCCTTCCGCGCCGGGGCGGCCTGCCGCCTCATCCGCCAGACGCCGCAGAAGGCGATCAGCAGCTGTGCCAGCACCGTCATCCACAACAGGCTGCGCGGCCCGAAGGCCGACATCGCCGCCCCGATCGCCAGCGGCCCTATGGCCGCGCCGGCCCCCTGGACGAGCAGCATCCCGCCCGAGGCAGCCACGAATTCCTCCGGCCGGACGGAATCGTTCACATGGGCCAGCACCACGCTGTAGGTCGGCACCACCAGCCCGCCGAAAACGAAGACCAGACCGAAATACACCCAGGCCGAGGCACCGGAGGGCGTGAACAGCGCCATGGTGCCCAGCACGGCGACGGCGACGAGCGCGATGACCACCACCAGCAACCGGCGGTCGATCCGGTCCGACAGCAGGCCAAGCGGCCAGGTCATGGCCGCTGCGCCCAGCGCGCCCGCGGCCATGAAGATCGCGATGCCCTGCTGTCCCATCCCGATGGACTGCGCCAACAGGGGGCCGAGCGAGAAGAAGGAGCCGGCGCTGATACCGCAAAGGAAGGCCGCGACCAGCCCGAAGGGTGCCTGGGCATGAAGCCGGAACAGATCGATCCGCACCGGCTGGGCCGGCAGCGGCGGCGCCTTGGCCTGGGACAGCGTGACGGGCAGGACCGCGACGGTCAGGACGACCGACACCACGGCGAAGAGTGCGTAGCCGCCCGGATCGGCGACCGGCAGCAAGAGCTGGCCGACGACGCCCGCGACCAGCCCGGTCATGCCGTAGATGGAGAGGATCTGGCCGCGCACCTCATTGACGGCGGCGCCGTTCAGCCAGCTTTCCACCACCATGAACAGCCCGGCGAAACAGAAGCCGGTCAGCATGCGGGCGATGACCCAGGCCGTGGGATCGATCCAGAGCAGATGGATCAGCGGCACCATCGAGGCCGTCGAGGCGAGCGCGGCAAAGCTGCGGATCTTTCCGACGCGCAGGATCAGCCGGCTGGCGACGAGCGAGCCGATCATGAGGCCGGCGGAGAAGGCGCCACCGACCAGGCCGATCACTGTGGGCGGGAAGCCTTCCATGCCGCCGCGCACGGCCAGAAGCGTGCCTTGCAGCGTGTTCCCCATTTGCAGCAGGCCAAAGCCCGCGAGCAGGGCAACGACCACCGACAGGGTTGAGGCGAAGGGGACTTTCTGCATGGCGGCATGCTTAACACGAGGCGGCCGGATGACGGCCACCGGCCGCTCCGGTTCCCGGTTTATTTGACATAAGAAATATTATCGAAACTCCGTGTGCAGCCGCCAGGCTCGTCCCGCGCTTCGGCTGGCGACGCCCCCCTCTACCCCGCCCAGCACCGGGTTGTGGCTCCTGCATCACAGCGTGTTCAACTTCCACGCGTCGTGCAATGCGGCACGGGAATCCGCGACTCCGATGCTAGGGTGGAAGCCATTGCAACAGGCCCACCCGGCACCCGGGCGGCCAAGCGAGTGTCGATGGCCACCTCGTCGCGTCACTTCTCCTCTCTCCAACCCGGTTTGGCTTCTCCAACTGCCTCCCTGGGCCTCCCCAGGCCGGGATGGGCGCTGGTGCTCGTTCTGGCGGGCTGCACGCCATCCGTGGCGCAGCCGTCAGGAGGCTTCGCCGCGGCCGCGCCACCGGGCTTTCCGACGGTGGCCCCGCCCGCCGCCTCCCCGCAGTTGCCGCCCGGGACAGGTCCGGCCGTCTTTCCGCTCCCGCTGCCCGACGTGCCGGCACCCTCCGTTCCACCGGAGCCGCCACCCCTTTCCGCCGCGGCTACGGAAGCCGAGATCACCCGGCTCAGGGCGGATTTCGCCCGCGAGGTGCCATCACGGCTGACCACGCCAGCACCGGGCGAAGCCCTGATGCCGCAACGCGCCGCCGCAGTGGTGGCGGCCCGCGGAAAGCTCGTCATCGACCGCCCGCAACTGGCCGTGGTCGTGGACCGGAACCCACGCGTGCAGGTCCTGTGGCTGGTGGTGGCCCGGCCCGATGCCGCCTGGGCCGTGATCGGCCGTTCCCGGATCTCTACCGGGGAGACGAACCACTTCGACCACTACATCACGCCGGTCGGCGTCTTCCTCAACACGGACGCGATCCTGGGCTTCCGCGCGCAGGGCACCTTCAATGAGAACCACATCCGCGGCTATGGCGTGAAGGGTATGCGGGTCTGGGATTTCGGCTGGCAGTCGGCCGAGAAAGGTTGGCGCGCCGATCGGGAGCGGGGCGATATCCGGCTGGAGATGCACGCCACCGATCCGGACCGGCTGGAGCGGAGGCTGGGGCGGCCGGACAGCCAGGGCTGCGTGCGCATCCCGGCGGCGCTGAACCGCTTCTTCGACCGGCGCGGCGTGATCGACCGCGACTATGAGCGGGCGGCGGTGGAGGACATCCGCTTCCGGGCGCTTCTACTGCCCGATCGCAACCCGTCGCCCCTGGCCGGGCGTGCGATGATCGTGATCGACTCCGCACTACCTCTCACCACTTCCCCGGCGAGCGGAAAAGTGGCCGGTCTTCCGTAATGCCAGTACGTAAGCGGCCTGACATGTCTCAGCATTGTCAGGCCGTTTGCGTGCTGGCTGAACAGATGGCCCTGCCACTTCATAGCAGGCTTCGTCCAGCAGCAACCGGATGCTGCCGCTGCAGAAGCGCCCCAGAACCTACTTCTCCATCTGAGGAATTACTGATAAAAGGCTGATACTAAAATAAAAACTTCTCGTATTCCAGGAGCGGCGTTGGTCACATCGGCTTCTGCAGGAAGGTTCAGCCGCCCTCCTGGCGCAGCACATGCTTCTGCAGCTTCCCCGACGCCGTACGCGGCAAGCTCTCCACCACGATGAACTCCTTGGGGATCTTGTAGCGGGCGAGGCGTGACTCACAGTGTGCGATCAGGCTCCGCACCGGGATCTCCCGCCCGGACCGGGGCACGATGAAGGCGCGGCCCACCTCCCCCCAGGTGGCATCCGCCACGCCGATCACCGCGACATCCTGCACGTCCGGATGCTCGCCGAGCGCATTCTCGACCTCGGCCGGATAGACGTTCTCGCCGCCGGAGATGAACATGTCCTTGCGGCGGTCCACCAGGGTGACATAGCCGTCCTCGTCGCGGCGGCCGATATCGCCCGTGCGGAACCAGCCGTCCTCGGTGAAGGCGCGGCGCGTCTCCTCCGGCCGGTTCCAGTAGCCGGGCGTGATGCTCGGGCCGGACAGGAGCAGCTCGCCCGCCTCCCCGGCCGGCACGTCCCGCCCCGCCTCGTCCACAAGGCGGCACCCGATCATCGGGGCGGGCAGGCCGGCCGCGCCGGCCTTCGCGGCGATCAGCTTGGGCTCGATCGGCATGCCCAGCACCGTGCCGGCCTCGGTCATGCCGAAGCCATCGACCATGGGCACACCCTGTTCGAGCCACCAGCGGATATCCGCCGCCGGGTTCGGGGCGCCACCGGTGAAGAGCGCGGTGAGCGAGCGCCAGCGGCCCGGGTCGAAATTCGCCTGCTCGCGCAGGCGCTTCGCCATCTGCGGGACGCAGAAATAGTGCGTGGCCCCCAGGTCCGGGTCGCCCAGACGGTCATTGGTGGCAATGGGGTCGAAGCCGGGCGAGACCAGCATCGACCCGCCCGCCAGCAGCGGCGCGCGGAAGCTGGTGATCAGCCCGATGATGTGGAACATCGGGGAATCGCAGAGAAAGACGCTGCGGTGGCTGACACGCCCCAGCACGCCGAAATTCACCGCCGTGGCCAGGGCATTGGCCTCGGTGATGATGACGCCCTTCGGACGGCCGGAGGTGCCGGAGGTGTAGAGGATGATCGACGGCGCCCCGGCATCCGGCAGGGGCGCCATTGGCGCCGGCGGGCTGTCCTCCGCCCGCGCCACCAGTTCCGCCAGCGGGATGGGGCGGCCATCCGGCAGGGGGATGGCACCCTCGTCGCTGTCATGCACCAGCAGCGACGGCTGGCAGTCGTCGAGGATCGCCTCCACCTCCACCCGCGACAGGCGCCAGTTCAGCGGCACGAAGATCAATCCGCGGCGCATGCAGGCCTGTTGCAGGATCACCAGATCGGCGCTGTTGCGCGCCAGCACCGCCACGCGCTGCCCGGCCTGGAGGCCGAGCTGCGCGGCAAGCACCGTGGCCATGCGCTGGATCGCCACGTGCAGCGCCGCATAGGTCCAGTGCCGGCCCGTGGCGAGGTCGGTGCAGGCGGGGCGCTCCGGCTGCAGGCGCGCGTGCAGCGCCACCGGATCCGGCGAGGTCCGGAGAGGCATGGATCTTTCTCCCTGATTCCTGGACGGCCTGTTGCTCAGGCTTCGCCGCGGTTCTTGTCGTAGGCGCCGAGGCCGGGCTTGTAGCTCTTCTCGTCGATGAACTGCCGGATGCCTTCCTTGCGGCCGGTGTTGTCGTGGGAGTTGGCCGCCTCCTGGGCGCGGACGAGATAGTCCTCCGCGTTCTCGTAGGTCATCTCGGACACACGGCGGACCGCGTCCTTGGTCGCCTTCAGCGCCACCGGGTTCTTCTGCAGCAGCGTCCGCGCCACTTCCGTGACACGCTCGCGAAGCTGCGCCAGCGGCACGCTCTCGTTCACCAGCTTCCATTCGGCGGCCTTGCGCCCGTCGATCAGCTCGCCGGTCAGGGCATGGTACATGGCATCGCGGAAGGACAGCAGGTCCACCACCACCTTGGTGGCGCCGCCGCCCGGCAGGATACCCCAGTTGATCTCCGAAAGCGCGAACTTCGCCTCATCCGCGGCGAAGGCGAGGTCGCAGGCGAAGAGCGGGCCATAGCCGCCGCCGAAGCACCAGCCGTTGACCATGGCGATGGTCGGCTTCTGGTACCAGCGCAGCCGGCGCCACCAGCCATAGGACTCACGCTGCGAGCGCCGGACGGCGCCGAGCCCCTGCGCCTCGGTCTCGCGGAAATACTCCTTCAGGTCCATGCCCGCCGACCAGGCCGTGCCCTCGCCCGTCAGGACCAGAACGCCGACATCGGCGCGGAACTCCAGCTCGTCGAGCACCTCCATCATACGGCGGTTCAGCGCCGGGCTCATGCAGTTGCGCTTCTCCGGACGGTTGAAGCGCACCCAGGCAATGCCGCCTTCGACATCGAAGGCGACCGTGCTGTCGTGACCCTGTTCCATGGCAATCTTCCTCCTTCTCGTGGATGTCAGATCGGGAAATGGCCGGGCTGGGTCTCGACGGTGATCCAGCGCAGCTCCGTGAACTCGGCGATGCCCGCCTTGCCGCCGAAGCGGCCATAGCCGGACGCCCCCGTGCCACCGAACGGCATCTGCGCCTCGTCATGCACGGTGGCGCCGTTGACATGGCAGATGCCGCTGCGGATGCGGCGCGCTACGCGAAGGCCACGCGCCGCATCGCGCGTGAAGACCGCCGCGGAAAGGCCGTACTCGCTGTCATTGGCGAGGCGGATCGCATCCTCCTCGTCCTTCGCGCGCAGGATGGCGACGACCGGTCCGAAGCTCTCCTCGGCATAGAGCTTCATGCCGCTGGTCACGCCGTCCACCACGGTGGCAGGCATCAGCACGCCCTCGGCCTCGCCACCGGTGAGCCGGCGCGCGCCCTGCGCGACCGCATCCTGCACCAGGGCCTGCACATGCTCGACCGTCCGCCGGTCCACCACCGCGCCCAGCGGCGCCCGCCCCTCGCGCGGATCGCCGGCCACCAGCGTCGCCGCCTTGGCGCGGAAACGCTCCAGGAAGGCCTCGGCCACGGTTTCCACGACGATGATCCGCTCGGTGGACATGCAGATCTGGCCCTGGTTGAAGAAGGCGCCGAAGGCCGCGGCCTTCACCGCCTCGTCCAGGTCGGCATCCTCCAGCACCAGCAGCGGCGCCTTGCCGCCCAGTTCGAGCAGCACGGGCTTCAGGTTGCGCGCGGCGCGCTCCGCGATGATCCGCCCGACCTTGGTGGAGCCGGTGAAGTTGATGCGCCGCACGGCGGGATGGTCGATCAGCGCGCCGACCACCTCCCCCGCATCCTCCGGCGCGTTGGTGACGAGGTTGACGGTGCCCGCGGGCAGCCCCGCCTCCTCCAGTGCCCGGATGATCAGCGCATGGGTGCGTGGGCAGGTCTCGGAGGCCTTCAGCACCACCGTGTTGCCACAGGCCAGCGGCGTGGCGACGGCGCGCGTGGCCAGAATGACCGGCGCATTCCAGGGCGCGATGCCCAGCACCACGCCCGCCGGCTCGCGGATGGCCATGGACAGGCAGCCGGGCTTGTCGGAAGGGATCACCTCGCCCGCCACCTGCGTCGTCAGCGCCGCCGCCTCGCGCAGCATCCCGGCGGCGAGCATGACATTGAAGCGCGCCCAGCTTTCCGTCGCGCCGGTCTCCTCCATCATCGCCGCGACGAATTCCCCGGCCTTCGCGGCCACGGCGTCCGCGGCCTTCAGCAGCAGCAGGCGGCGGGCGCCCGGCCCGGTCTCGGCCCAGCCGGGCAGGGCCCGCGCGGCGGCCTCGGCGGCTTCCCGGGCATCCGCCGCCTTCGCGGCGACGGCGCGTGTCGCGACCTCGCCCGTCACCGGGTTGCGCCGCTCGAACCATTGCCCTTCCGCAGCCGGCCGTTCCTCGCCCGCGATCCGCAGGAACACGGCGTCATTGCGCTGCATGTCGACCTCCCCATAGCCAGCAAGTTTCAATAGTTATGTCTCATAACATTTTCGCCTTGACAAGCGCCGATCGGGAACCGCCTCATGGGTCATGGGCGGAATCAGGGTTCGCAGGCGTGGCAAGGCTGCGGCGCGGGAAGGCGCACGGGAGGATGAGAAGCTCGGGGAGCTGGTCGGCTACAATCTGCGCCGCGCCTGGTCGTATGCGCTCAGCGACTTCGTCGTGGAATTCGCGGATAACGGGCTGCGCCCGGTTCCCTATGGCATGCTCGCCACCATCGCGGAGCGGCCGGGCATCACCGCGACGGAGCTCTGCCGTCTCCTCGGCATGAAGCGCGCCAACACGGCGCCGCTGATCAACGAGATGGAGGAACAGGGGCTGGTCGAGCGCGTGGCGTACAAGGAAGACCGGCGCATCCAGCACCTCTTCCTGAGCGCCTCCGCGAAAGCCGCCATGCCCCGGATCCAGGCGCGGATCAGGCAGCACGAGGACCGTTTCCTGCACCGCCTGACGGAAGCGGAACGGGTCACGCTGCTCGACCTGCTGCAACGCATCTGGAAGGACGAGGAAGGCTAAGGCGGTCCCGCTCCGGGACCGCGCAGGACGGGCAGCCGCGCGGCGGCCTGCCCGGATAAGGGAAGGAAACATGAACAAGACGCTATCCGGGTGCTCGGACCGACGGGTTCTCTGGCTGTGCTTTCTCGCCGCGATGATCGAGGGATTCGACATCCAGGCGGCGGGTGTGGCGGCGCCGAAGCTGGCGCCGGCCCTGGGGCTGACACCGGCCCAGATGGGCATGTTCTTCTCGGCCGCCACCTTCGGGCTGATCTTCGGCGCCATCGCCGGCGGCCGCATCGCCGACCGCTTCGGGCGCCGCATGGGGCTGGTGCTCGCCCTACTGGCCTTCGGCGTCTTCTCCATCGCCACCGCCTTCGTGAGCGGCTTCACGGAGCTCGCGGTGCTGCGCTTCCTGACCGGCGTGGGACTCGGCGGCGCCCTGCCCAACCTCGTCGCCATTGCCGCCGAGGCCGCGCCACCGGAGCGGCGAGGCTCCGCTGTGGCGATCATGTATGCGGGAATCCCGCTGGGCGGCGCCGTCGCCAGCCTAGTGCCCCTCTTCGGCCTGCATGGTGGCTGGCAGGAGGTCTTCCTGATCGGCGGCATCCTGCCGCTCGCCATCATTCCCGTCCTGCTCCTCCAGTTGCCCGACCTGCGCGTTCCCGCGGTCATGGAGGCCGATACGGCGCGCACGGCCGGCGCGGTGCGGAAGATCGTCGGCCCGGGCATGCTGGTGTCCACGCTTTCGCTGTGGATCGGTTTCTTCTTCTCGCTGCTGGTGCTCTACCTGCTGCTGAACTGGCTGCCGGCGCTGCTGGTCTCGCGCGGCTTCAGCCCGGCGGAAGCCGGGATCGTGCAGATCGTCTTCAACGTGGCCGGTGCCGGCGGCAGCCTGCTGACCGGCCGTGCGCTGGACAGTCCGCACCGCCGCATGACCGTGGCCACGACCTTTGGCGCGCTGGTCCTCGCGTTGGCGGTGCTGGCGATGCTGCCGGCGAACCTGCCGCTGACGGTGCTGGCCGCCGCCTTCACGGGGGCCGCCGTGATCGCTGTGCAGGCGATCCTCTATGGCTTGGCGCCGCAATGCTATGCCGCGGCGGTGCGGGGCACCGGCGTCGGGCTGGCCGTGGCCGCAGGGCGGCTGGGCTCGGTCGCCGGGCCGCTGCTTGCGGGCGGCCTCGTGGCCTCCGGCCGTTCGCCGGGCGAGGTGCTTATGGGTATCGTACCGATCGCCATCCTGGGCGGCCTGTCCGCCTATGTCCTGGTGGGGCGGCGACCCTCCGCTTCCCCGTTGCAGCCGGCCCGGGCGGCCTGAGTCATGGAGCAGGACATGCAAGACCCCATCCCGGGCCACGAGAATCCCGCCCACGAGACGAAGCGCGCCACAGTCCTCCGTCGGAACCTGTTGCTCACCGCGCTGGCGGGGGGCGGCATGGCTGCCGCTCTGCCCGGCGCGGAGGCCAGAGCGGAGGACTACGTCTCCCTGGCGCCGCAGATCCCCATGGCGCCGCCGCGCACCGAATTCATCTACGAGGCGATCTGCGACCTCTCGCCTACCCTGGCGCTGGGCAACAGCCCGCTGGGCGAGCGGCGGATGGTCCCCATCACCGGCGGCGAGTTCCGGGGGCCCCGGCTGCGCGGCAAGGTCCTGCCCGGCGGGGCGGACCGGCAGCTCGTTCGGCGGGACGGGGTGCGGCAGCTCAACGCCCTGTACGAGTTGCAGACGGAGGACGGCGCCGTCATCACCGTGAACAACCATGTCACGGTGGACAATCCTCCGGGCGGCCCGCGCTACGCCTTCTCCGTGCTGGACATCACCGCGCCGGAAGGCCCCCATGGCTGGCTGAACAAGGGTGTCTATGTCGGCACGCTGGACAGCCTGCGGCCGGCGCGCACTGCCGTGCTGATCCGCGTCTTCAGGCTGGCCTGACGCCGTGCGGAGCGATATGACGCGCGGCCCGCTCACGGCGGGCCTGGCGATCTTCGGCCTGGCGCTGCTGGCGGCGCCCGCAGCCCTGGCCACCGGGCCCAGAGACTGCGCCGGCCTCGCGGCCCTGGCCGGCCCCGGCCTGCGGATCACCCGGGCGGAGGCCCTGCCGGCCGGGCAGCTTCCCGCCGAGAACCCGGGCCGGGCCGCCCTCACCGGGGCCGCGCGGGCCCAGGCGGCCATGCCGGCCCATTGCCTGGTGGAGGGGCTGATCGCGCCGCGCCAGGGCGTGAGCCAGCGGCGCTATGGCATCGGCTTCCAGCTCCGCATGCCGGAAGGCTGGAACGGCCGCTTCCTCTTCCAAGGCGGCGGCGGCATGGACGGGGTCGTCAGCGATGCCATCGGGGCCATTCCGGTCGCGGGCGCGACGGCGACGCCGGCACTGAACCGGGGCTATGCGGTCGTCTCGACGGATTCCGGCCACCAGGGCATGGACAGCAGCGATGCGTCCTTCGGCGTGGACCAGCAGGCACGGATCGACCACGCCTATGCCGCGATCGGCCGTGTGGCGGAGACGGCGCTGGGCCTGATCGACAACTATGAGGGGCGACCGCCCGAGCGCCGCTACTACATGGGCTGCTCGAATGGCGGCCGGACCGCGCTGATGGCGGCACAGCGCTTTCCGACCCTCTTCGACGGGGTGGTGGCGGGCAATCCGGGCTTCCGGCTGAGCCGTGCCGTCATTGCCCAGGCCTGGGACGTGTGGGCCCTGAACCGCGCCGCGCCGCGCGACGAACAGGGACGCCCGGTCCTCGCCTCGGCGCTGACGCCGGAGGAACTGCAACTCGTCTCCCAGGGCGTGCTGAAGCAATGCGATGCGCTGGACGGGTTGGCGGATGGCAGCATCGATGCGATGTCCGCCTGCCGCTTCGATCCTGCCCCCCTGGCCTGCGGCGCGGGGCAGACGCAGTCCTGCCTCTCCCCGGCGAAGCTGGAGGCCCTGCGAAGCATCTTCGGCGGCGCCCGGGACGGTCAGGGCCATCCGCTCTACAGCACGTGGCCCTGGGACACCGGGATCGCCGCACCGGGCTGGAGGGCCTGGAAGCTCGGCACGTCGCAGACCGGTACCCCGAATGCTCGCAACGCCACCCTGGCCGCCGCTTCGCTGGGCCTGTACTTCATGACCCCACCGAAGCCGGACCTGCGGCTGGAAGAGGTGGATTTCGACCGCATCGCGGCGCAGACGGCACAGACCGGCGCGATCAACGACGCCACCAACACGCTACTGTCGAGCTTCGTGGCACGCGGCGGCAAGCTGCTGGTCTTCCACGGCAACAGCGACCCGGTCTTCTCGGCGGATGACCTGCGCGCCTACTGGCGGGTGCTCGGCCAGGACAATGGCGGCGAGGCGGCCCTGGCCCGCTGGGCGCGCCTGTTCATGGTGCCGGGCATGAACCACTGCGGCGGCGGCCCGGCCCTGGACGACTTCGATCCGCTCGCGGCAATCGAGGCCTGGGTCGAGAAGGACAAGGCGCCGGAGGCCCTGCCGGCCAGGGGCCGGGCCTTTCCGGGACGCAGCCGGCCCCTCTGCGCCTATCCCCTGGAGGCGCATTACAAGGGCCAGGGCGATCCGCAAGAGATCGGCAGCTTCGAGTGCCGCCCGCCCTCGCCCTGAGGCGCCGTCATCGGAAAATGCCCGGCGCCGCAAACCGCGGTGCCGGGCCCAGGGATCGCTCCGGACCCGTCAGCCGCCGGCCCGTGGCCCGGCATAGAGGGCGCGCGGGCGGATCAACCGGCCGTCGGCGCGCTGTTCCAACGCATGTGCGATCCAGCCGACCGTCCTGCCGGTGGCGAAGATGCCGAGCCCGCCTCCCGCTGGCAGGGGAAGAGCTTCCTCCATCAGCGCCAGGGCGACGTCGACGGTCGGCCGGAGCCCGGTCAGGGCCTCGGCCGCCCGGATCATCGCCCGCCAGGACTCGGGGACCGGAAAGCCGTCCAGCAGCGCCATGGCCCGTGGGTCCCCCCGCGGGTAGAGGCGGTGGCCGAAGCCCGGGATCTCCTCCCCCCGGGCGAGCCGTGCGCCGAGGGCCCTGACCGGATCGCGCCGCACCTCCGGGTCCGCCGCCAGGGCGCGGACGCGGTCGGTCATGCCGCCATGCCGGGGCCCGGACAGGGCAGCGAGGCCGGCCAGCACGCAGGCGGCCAGGGAAGCGCCGGTGGAGGCGACAACCCGCGCGGCATAGGCGGAGGCGTTCAGCTCGTGGTCGGCGCAGAGCACCAGGGCCCGGCGCAGCAGGTCCCTGCCCCGGCCGTCGAGTCTCCAGGCGGCCCCCAGCCGGTCATGCGCGGCCACGCCATTCCTGCCCTCACCCTCCTTGCCCTCACCCTCCTTGCCCTCCCCGGCCACCGCCTGCGCCACGAGGCCCAGCAGCCGGGCCGCGCCCGCCGCGATCCGGGGCGGGTGCAGCGCCCAGTCGCTGCGGGCCGCCTCTGCGGCCAGCGCGCGCAGGGCCCGTTCGAGCGGCCGTTCCCCCGCCGGGGGAGGTTCCTCCGGCGGGACGGAGAGGGCGACCGGGAAGCCCCAAAGCAGGGCGGCCACCTCCTCCAGCGAAATCTGCCGCGACAGGGCGACCGCGTCCTGGCCGCGATAGCGGAAGCCGCCGCCATCGATCAGCGTCAGCGAGGAGCGCAGCACCGGCTCCCCCCAGTCGGTGGTGGAGGCGGCGATGTCCCGCCGCGCCCGCCCTCGCCCCCGCCGTTCCAGCAGCAGGGCCACGTCCTGCGCGTCATAAAGGCTGCGCCGGGGATCGCCAGGCGCCGCGACGGCGCGGACCAAGCCACGGCTCACATAGCTGTAGAGGGTCTGCCGCGAGACGCCGAGGCGCGCCGTGGCCTCCTGGGCGGTCAGACAAGGGCTGGCGGGTTCGGTGATGTTGATCATCTCGATCAAGATTGACGGCAACCCCTGCCGCGATCCTCCTTGCCGCGTCAAGCGCAGGAGATGCGGATGCCCGCGACGCCGCCGGAACGGGAAAAGATCCTCGCCAGCTTCGCCCGGCAGATCGGCTGGTGCGACAGTCTTGGCTCGCCCTTCACCGCCGGGCTGTTGCGCCTGCTGGCTGCGGATCTCGCCGCGGGCGGCCCCACCGCCGCGCTGGTGGACCACTGGCCCGGCGACCCGGTGGCCGATGCGCTGCCACTGCGGCTGGCGGGCGCGCTGCACGCCCTGGTGCTGAGCGGCGCGGCGCCGGAACTCGCCGCCACCTATCCGCCGCGGGCGGGAGCGGGGCCTGAACGGCTCGGCCCCGTGCTTCCAGGGGTGCTGGCGGCGCATCACGCCTTCATCGGGGGCTTCCTGGCCTCGCCGCCGCAGACCAACGAGGTCGGGCGATCGGGCGTGCTGCTCGGCGGCTTCCTGCGGATCGCGCGGGACACCGGTCTGCCGCTGGCCCTGCTGGAGATCGGCGCCAGCGCCGGCCTCAACACGGTGTGGGACCGCTTCCACTACCGCCTGGGCGGGGCGTCATGGGGCGATCCCGCCAGCCCCGTGCATCTGGCCCCGGCTTGGGAAGGCGGGCTGCCGCCGCTGGATGCGCCGCTGCGCGTGGCGTCGCGCCGGGCCTGCGACCTTTCGCCGATCGACCTGGAGGATTCGGCCCAGCGCCTCCGCCTGCGCGCCTATGTCTGGGCGGACCAGCGCGAGCGCCTGGCCCGGCTGGAAGGCGCCATCGCCGTGGCGCGGGCAGCCGGGCAGCGCGTGGAACGGGCCGATGCGGCTCCCTGGGTCCGGGCGCACCTGGCTGAAGCGGAGACCGGGTGCGCCACCATCCTGTACCATTCCATCATGTGGCAATACATGCCCAGGGAGACGCGCGAGAGCATCGCCGGGACGCTGCGGGAACGCGGTGCGCGCGCCACCCCGGAGGCGCCGCTCGCCTGGCTCCGCTTCGAGCCGCCCACTCCGGAGGCCCGGCCGGAGCTGCGGCTGACCCTCTGGCCGGGCGGCGCGGAGCACCGGCTCGCCACCGCGCAGGCCCATGGCAGCCAGGTGACCTGGCTGGACGGCGGGGCATAACGGACAGGGGAACCGGCGCGGAACAGGGCACGCTCCGGAATGGTGGCCCGAGTGCTGACGTCCGAACACCGGGCCCCCGGCCGTGACAAGGTTTGCGGCGGCTGATACGCATGCGGCCATCCATGCGCCAGGTCCGCCGCCCTTTCCTGAGCCTTGTGGCCGTGCTGCTTCTCCTGCAATGGTCGGCGGCGCTGCCTTCCTGTCTCCGCCCCTTCACGGGTACGGCTGCGGCGCAGCTCGTGGAGCTGTGCAGCCCTTCCGGCCTCCATCGCACCATCCTGGTGGGACCGGACGGCAAGGAGGCTCCGAAGGCAAGCCTGCATCCGGGCTGCCCGATGTGCCAGCATGCGGGGGTCGCGCTCCCGCCCGCCCCTCCGGTCGCCATGATCCGGCCCGCTGGCTTCGTGGTGATCGCGCATGACGTCGCCCTGCCCGGCCTGCCGCCAATCCCGCCACGCGGCCCGCCGCAGCAGCCCCGCGCCCCTCCCATCGCCTGATCCCTGACAGGACCGCCGCCCGGGCTCCCCGCCCGCGCGGCCATTCGTCCTGCGGCCGCGGCAGGGCCGGGTCCCATTCCCGGCCCGCTCCGGCAGTTCCGCCCCCAAGCCCATCCCCCGCCATCCGGCGGGACCGGAATTTCGCCTTTCGCAAGGAAACCGCGTCATGACGCTGCGCCGTCGCCGGCTGTTGCCGGCCCTGTTCCTGTCCCCCCTCCTGGCCGCCCTTCCCGCCCTGGCGCAGCAGCCGGGCGCCATCAGCATCGAGCAGCCCTGGGCCCGGGCGGCGGTGCAGGGGGGCACGGGCGGCGTGTTCCTGACCATCCGCAACACCGGCAACACGCCGGACCGCCTGCTCTCCGCCAGCAGCCCCCTGCCCCGCGCGGCGGAGCTGCACACCACGGTGCGCGACGGCGACGTCATGCGCATGCAGCCCGTCCAGGCCGTCGAGGTGCCGGCGGGCGGCAGCGTCACCCTGCGCCCCGGCGGCCTGCACCTCATGCTGGTGGGCCTCTCGGCGCCGATGCGGGTGGGCGAGGCCGTCCCCGTCACGCTGACCTTCGAGCATGCCGGCGCCATCACCGTGCCGGTGCCGGTGCAGGCGGCGGGCGCCACCGGTCCGCACGGCCATCACTGATCCACTCCCAGGCCCGACACCACGGAAACCACCCATGCTCAACCGCTTTGCCGCCGTCTTCGGCGCTAGCCTCCTCGCCCTTCCGGCCGCCGCGCATGTGACGCTGGACCAGTCCACCATGCCGGCGGACAGCTACCTCCGCGTGGCCATCCGCGTGCCGCATGGCTGCGACGGAGCGGCCACCACCGGCATCCGGCTGCAGATCCCCGAGGGCTTCCGCAACGTGAAGCCGATGCCCCTGGCTGGCTGGACCCTGACCACCGTGGCCGAGGAAGGCACCGCCGCGCCCGGAGGCCATGGCGAGAGCGCACCGGTCCGGGAGGTCGCCTGGCGGGGCGGCAACCTGCCCGACGCCTTCTACCAGGAGTTCGTCCTGCGGGTGCAGACGCCGAAGGAAGCCGGGCAGACCGTCTATTTCCCGGTGGTGCAGGAATGCGAGGGCGGCAAGGTCACCCGCTGGATCGAGCGCCCCTCGAAGCCCGGCGAAACCCTGCGCGCGCCGGCCTTCGCCGTCCGCATCACGCCCAGGGGCTGAGGCGGAAGGCATGCGCCGCCTGCTCCCGCTGCTCCTGTCGTGCGGCCTGTGGCTGGCGTCCCTTTCCGGTGCCTGGGCCCATGCCGCGCTGCTGGGCAGCGAGCCCGCGGACGGCGCCAGCCTCGCGCAGCCGCCGGACCGGCTGGTGCTGCGCTTCGACGAGGCGGTGACGCCGCTCGACCTCCGGCTGGCGGGGCCGGGCGGCGTGACGGTCCTTTCCCACGGCGCGGGAAAGGACAGCGACGCCATCGGGGCGGCACTGCCCCCAAGGCTGCCCCCCGGCACCTACCTCGCCAGCTTCCGGATCATCTCCGCCGACGGGCACCCGGTCAGCGGCGCCATCGCCTTCGGCATCGGCATGGCACCGGAGCGGACCGCCGTCGCCCCGGCCGAGGGGAGGATCTGGATTGGGGCGGCGGAGCTCCTGCGCTTCGCCTTGTACCTGGGCTTCATGCCCGGCGCGGGCGGCGCCCTGTTCCGCGCCTTCGTCGCACCGCCGCCTCCGGCGATGCTGCGCTGGATGCAGGCCGGTGCCTGCGCCGGCATCCTGGCGGCGGTTCTCGGCATCGGGGTGCAGGGCGGCACCATGCTGGCGGCCCCCGGCCTCGGCGCGCTCCTGCAGGGCGAAACCTGGATCGCCGCCCGGGCCTCCACGGTCTTCGCGCGCGATGCCGCCGTGGCGCTCGGCCTCGCCCTGGTGGCGATCGCCCTCGGCGGCCAGGGCAACCGCCTCAGCCGTGCCCTCGGCCTGGCGGGCGCCGTCCTGGCGGCGGGTGGTCTGAGCCTGTCCGGCCATGCCGCCACGGGCGACCTTCCGGCGCGCTTCCTGCTTACCCTCCATGCGCTGACGGCCGCCTTCTGGCTGGGGGCCTTCCTGCCCCTCTGGGCCCTGCTGCGGCACGACGGGACGGCCGCGCTGCCGGTGGTGCGGCGCTTCGCCGCCATCGCCGTCCCGGCCGTCGCCCTGCTGCTGCTGAGCGGCGTGGCCCAGGCGGCGCTGCATCTGCCCGGCCCCTCCGCCCTGCTGGGGACGACCTACGGGACGCTGCTGCTGGCAAAGGCCGGCGGCGCCCTGCTGCTGCTGGCGCTGGCCGGCCTGAACCATCGGCGCCTCACCCCGTCCCTGGCGCTCGGCGATCCCTCGGCCCCCGCATTCCTGCGCCGCAGCATCATGGCCGAGGCGGGGCTGGCGGCGCTGGTCCTGGCCGCGACCGCCGTGCTGAGCATGACCTCCCCGCACCAGGCGGGGGCGCAGGGCCACCACCATGCCGGGCCGCAGGACGGCGTCACCGTCGCGACCGAGGTGGCGGGGCTTTCCGTCACCCTTCAGGCGAGGCCGGCCCGGGCCGGGCGGAACCGGCTCGATCTCTGGCTGGTGCGCCCGGACGGCAGCGCCTTCGCCGCGAAGGAAGTCTGGCTGGAACTGTCGCAGCCCGAAGCGGGCATCGCCGGCATCCGCCGCCCGATGCGGGAGGCTGCGCCGGGGCGGTTCATGCTGGAAGGGCCGGAGCTGGCCTTGCCGGGACGCTGGACCCTGCGCGCCGAGATCCTCCTCAGCGATTTCGACCAGGCCGATGCGGTGATCAGCCTGCCGGTGGCGCCCTGACCCCATCGGGCGGGAACGCCCCCGCCGTCAGGTCCGCGCGGCGAAGGCCTCCACCAGCTTCGTCGGGCCGGAAACGATCAGCAGGTCCCCGGCCTCCACCCGCGTTTCCGGCCGGGCATAGGTGAAATCGGCCCCCTGCCGCTTCACGCCCACAATGGTGATGCCGTGGCGCGAGCGCAGCGCGGATTCCTCCAGGGTCCGGCCCACCGCCTCGGCCGGGGCACGGGTCTTCACGATGGCGAAGCCGTCGTCGAACTCGATGAAGTCGATCATCTTGCCCGTCACCAGATGCGCCACGCGCTCGCCCATCGCCATCTCGGGATAGACGACATGGTGCGCGCCCGTGCGTTCCAGGATGCGCCCGTGGTTGACGGTCAGCGCCTTGGCCCAGATCTGCGGGATGGCCATCTCGCTCAGCGCCAGCACCGTCAGCACGCTGGCCTCCAGGTTGGTGCCGATGCCCACCACGACATGCTGGAACTCCGGCACGCCCAGGCTGCGCAGCGTGTCCGCATCGGTCGTGTCGGCCTGCACCACATGCGTCAGGTCGTCCGCCCAGCGCTGCACCAGCTCGGGGTCCTCGTCGATCCCCAGCACCTCATGGCCCATGCGGATCAGGGATTGCGCCACGGCCCCGCCGAAGCGGCCGAGCCCGATCACCACGACCCCCGCATCGGCCTTCACGGGATTCCTAGCCAACGATGGTGCGCTCCTCCGGATAGCGGTAGGTGGCTCGGGCGCCACGCAGCGCCAGCGCCGTGGCGATGGTCACCGTGCCCACCCGGCCCAGGAACATCAGCCCGGTCAGAACCACAAGCCCGGGCATGGGCAGATCGGCGGAAACGCCCGCGGACAGTCCCACCGTCGCCAGGGCGGAGACCACCTCGAACAGCACCTTCTCCGCCGGCAGGTCCGTCAGCGACAACAGCAGCAGCGTGGCGGCGCAGACCACCCCGATCGCCAGCAACGCGATGGTCAGCGCCTGCCGCAGCAGGGATTCCGGCATCCGCCGGCCGAAGGCGTTGACATCGGGCGATCCCCGGACCTCCGCCCAGACGGCCAGGCCCAGCAGCACGAAGGTCGTCACCCGGATGCCGCCCGCCGTGCTGGCGCTGCCGCCGCCGATCAGCATCAGCGCACTGCTGAGAAGCAGCGTCTCCGGCCGCATCGCCGCGACATCCACCGTGTTGAAGCCGCCCGAACGCGTCATGACCGCGTGGAACAGGGCGCCATGCACGCGCTCCGCCACGGGCAGCCCCGCCAGGGTGGCCGGATTGCCCCATTCATAGGCCAGCACTCCCGCCCAGCCGAGCAGCAGCAGCGCGCCGCTGCCGATCAGGGTGAGCCGCGTGTGCAGGCTCCAGCGTTGCGGCGCCAGCGGTGCGCGGCGCAGGTCATGGACCACCGGCACCCCGATCCCGCCCGCCAGCACCGCCAGCATCACCGGCCCTGTCACCGCGAGGTCCGCGCCGAAGCGCACCAGGCTGTCGCCATAGGTGGACAGGCCCGCGTTCGTATAGGCGGAAACGGCGTGGAAGATCCCGGTCCAGGCCGCCTCCCCCCAGTCCATGCCATAGGCGAGGCGCAGGCGCAGGCAGAGCGCCGCCGCCACCAGCAGCTCGGTCCCCAGGGTCATGGCCAGCACCAGCCGCAGGATCGCGGCCACGTCGCCGGGCGCGATCACCTGCAACTCCGCCTGCGTCATGAGCCGCGAGGACAGCCGGATGCGCCGCCGGACCAGCAGGCCGAGCAGCGTCGCGCCGGTGAGGATGCCGAGCCCGCCGGCCTGCATCAGCAGCAGGATCACCACCTGCCCCGGGAAGGTCCAGTAGGTCGCCATGTCCACGATGGAGAGGCCGGACAGGCTGGTGGCCGAGGTCGCGGTGAACAGCGCGGTGAGAAGCGGCGCCCCCTGCCCATCTGTCCGCGCCGGGGGCAGCATCAGCAGCCCGGTGCCCAGCAGGATCACCACCAGGAAGGCGAGCGGGATCACCCGCGTCGGATGCCGGAGCATGCTCCCGAAGGCGCGCCGCGGCAGCGGTGCCGCGCGGAGCAGCGCCGGCGGCAGGCCGATATGGGAGGCGCCGCCCGTCCCGCCGCGTGGTCGCAACCGTGAACCTCCCTGGGGCATGGCAAATCTCAGCTTGTTGACCAATCCGCCGCAGGGTCAAGCCGGGCACGGCGCCATATCCCCGGCGCCGTGCCTTGACGCAATCGTCGCCGCTCGTCCAGGCTTCCCGCGCCAACGATAAGGAAACGCCCGCATGACCGCCGTTCAGGATGTCGTCGAGTATCCCACCCAGCCGACCGACTACCTGCCGCACGTCATCACGCGCTGCGTCGAGAAGGCGGGGAAACTCGGCAGGCCGGTCCACTTCGCGCTGCACGGCGCGGAGGTCACCGTCCGGCCCGGGCAGACGGCCGACGAGGTGGATGCGGAGGTCCAGCGCCAGTGGCGGGCGGCGAACACCCATCCCATGCCGCAGGCTGCCTCCCCCGGCTGATCCGCCCGTCGCGCGGCCGTCGTCCTGTCGCCCCGCTCCCGTTGCCCTGGCCGCGACGACCCTCCCCGGAAAGCAGTGCCCGCCCGGGCCGGTTCCCGCGGCAGCGCGGCGCCCACATCCGACGGCGCCGCCACGACGGCCCCTCTTCCTGGGGGTGCTTCCGGCCGGATTTCCGGGCGTCCCGGATGTGCGCCAGATCACAGCAGCGCCGCCGCGGACCATGCCAGTTTCGGTGCCGCATTGCTGGGAATGGCGGGGCCCGGTGCTTCACCGGCGCCATGGATCGGGACAAGAGGGGCGAAGCCGTTTGCTGGGTTTGGACGATGGCCGTGTTTTCCTGGTGGGACATGATCCCGCCTGGGCTTCGCTCTATGCCTGCGAGGAGCGGCTCATCCGCTCCGCGATGCAGCGCCTGCTGGTGGACGTCCAGCACTTCGGAAGCACCTCGATCCCGGGCATCCGCGCAAAGCCGATCCTGGATCTGATGGTCGGGGTCCGCTGCCTTTCCATCGTCGACCGGTACAGGTCCCTGCTCGGTGGCATCGGCTACGAATACCAGGCCGACAGGCAGGTTCCGGGCGGAGCGTTCTTCGCCAAGGGGACGCCACGCACGCATCACCTGCATGTCGTGGAATGGAATGGCTGGAAATGGCGCCAGAACCCCGCCTTCCGCGACCGCCTCCGCAACGCACCCTGCCTCGCACGCTCGTACGAGGCGGAGAAGATGGCGCTGGCAAGCCGTTACCCGGGGGATCGCGTCTCCTATACGTCGGCGAAGGCCGATTTCATCAGGCGGAGCATAGACGCCTCCTCGCTTTGAGACGAACGGCAGAACGTACCGGCCTGCGGGCGCGCGAAGCTCCGGCGTCGCGCTCCATGGCTGGCCACGGTTGAGAGGCTCCGCCCCATCCCCCCGAGGCCATGCGTCCCGCCACCGCCCGGGTCGGGGCACGACCTCCACGAACGCTCCCTTGCTTTCCGAACCCGCCCCAGGCTATAGGAATAAAATCAACAGACGTCCCATAACCCGCGACCGCCTCCAGCAGCGCGTTCCGGGTTGATCCCCGACCAGCCCAACATCGCCGACAGCAAACGCCCGATGTCGTGCCTGACTGGATGCCTTTCGCCTCCCCCGCCATGGCGTCACCGCACCCGGAACCTGCGTCTCGGCGGCACTCGCCCACCACGCGGGCGGATAAAGGTCTAAAATCCTAAAATGCTAAAAAACCGGAAACGACGCGCCTGACGAGGGCCCTGGCCCGTGAAGGGGGAGAAGCGGACGGCGCGGGACCATGAAATGCCCGAGGGTCCATGCATCCTGCCATTCGCATGATGTCCTCCGGGCCGCATGGTCCGCTCAGGCGCAGGCCGAAAGGCCCAGCACGGGCAGGCCGGTCCAGAGCGTGGCCGCCAGCGCGGCCCCCGTGGCTGCCAGGGAAGCCAGGCCCAGGAAATGCCAGGGTTCGCCGGGCAACGGCCTGCCGGAGCCGAAGGCAACGGACCGCCAGCACCACTGGAGCAGCACCGTGAGCACGAGCAGATGCGCCGTCAGGATCAGCAGCAGCACGCCCCGCAGCAGGCTGAAGGGGCCGAGCGAAGCCTCTTCCCAGCCCCAGGCGCAGCCCAGCGACACACCGCCGTAGAGCGCGAGAAAGGCGGAACCCCAGACCGCGAAGCCGCCCAGCAGGAGCAGGCCGGAACGGCGCCCGGACTCGCTCACGCGCTGCCTCCCGCTGCTGGCAGGCCCCCCCAGCACAGCGCCAGAGCCGCGAGCAAGGCGATCGCTCCGGTAATGGCGGTGTAGTCGTGCCACAGGCGGCCGATCCGCAGATCCAGGCTACGCCGTGGCGAGAGGTAGCCCGCATGGCCGCGATACAGGCCGAAGCCGGCAAAGAGCAGGCCCAGCGCCGCGTGCAACGCGGCATAGGCCAGCAAGGCAACACCCAGCGCCCCCACGGCATGGGCCGCCGGGTCCGGCACCAGGCAAAGCAGCCACACCAGCGCGGCCAGCGCCACCCCATGGCCCAGCAGGGCCAGCAGCAGCCCGGCGCTCCGCCCTGCCGTCCGGCCACGGACATTGGCGGCGACGGCCCATCGCCCGCCCAGGGCTGCCAAAGCCAGCCCCGGCAGGACGAGGCCGGCCGGCAGCCACCCTCCCGGCGGTCCGCCCACGGAAGGCAGGGGCGGGGGTGGCCAGTTCGGGGCGACCACGTAGAGGAAGGCAGCCCCGAAGAGCAGCGAGGCGAAGAGCGTCGCATCCGCCACCAGGGTGAAGCGCATCGCCCAGAGCGAGGGCGCCGAGGCGCTCTCCACATGCGGGGGCAGCATCAGCCCGTGCCCGGCGGGAATGGGGCCGCTGTCCCGCCGCCCGGCCGGGTCCGGCGTCCAGCACAGCAGCAGGGCCAAGGCCGCCAGCAGCCCCAGCGGTGCCAGCCAGTAGAGGCCGAGCAGCAGCGCCACGAAGACCACGCCGGTGGCCAGGGCGGACCAGAGCGGCAGGAAGCTCGGCTGAGGGAGCACCACGATCTGCTCGGGCTTTCCGGTGGCGATCTCCACCGCCAGCGTCTCCTGGTGGCCGTTCCGGGCGAAAGGAAGATAGCCCTCCCCCGCCGCCAGCCTGCGACCCAGATCCGGATCGTCCCGCAGGGGAGCGCGGCCCGCCACCTCCGGCAGGGAGGCGAAGGCGTAGCTGGCAGCGGGGACGGGCATGGCCCATTCCAGCGTTTCGGCCTCCCAGGGATTGCGGCGGAAGCGCCGCCCGAAGCGGGACTGCAGCACCATGTCCAGCAGGAACAGCGCGAAGCCCATGGTGAGGATGAAGCCGCCAAGGGAGGAGATCAGGTTCAGTCCCTCCCAGCCGATCCCGGCCTCGTAACTGTGGATGCGCCGGGGCATGCCGCGCAGCCCCGTCAGGTGCATCAGGAAGAAGGTCAGGTTGAAGCCGAGGAAGATCAGCCAGAAGGCCGCAACACCCAGGCGCTGCACCGGCATCCGCCCGGTGACATGCGGCAGCCAGTAATAGGCGGCCGCGAGCATGGGAAAGATGAAGCCGCCCACCAGCACGTAGTGCAGATGCGCCACCACGAACTGCGTATCATGCGCCTGCCAGTCGAAGGGCACGACGGCCAGCATCACGCCGGTCAGCCCGCCGCAGGTGAAGACGAAGAAGAAGCCCAGGATGTAGAGCATCGGCAGAGTCAGGCGCGGCCGCCCGCTTGCCAGCGTGCCGGTCCAGGCGAAGATCTGCACCGCCGTCGGCACCGCGACCAGCGTGCTGGCGGCGGAGAAGAAGGCCTGCGCCAGATGCGGGATGCCCACGGTGAACATGTGGTGCACCCAGAGGCCGAAGGAGAGGAAGCCCACCGCCACCACGGCCACCACGATCCAGGTGTAGCCGAGCAGTTCGCGCCGCGCGAAGACCGGCAGCATGGTGGAGATGGCGCCGGCGGCGGGCAGGAAGATGATATAGACCTCGGGATGGCCGAAGAGCCAGAACAGGTGCTGCCAGAGCAGCGGATCGCCGCCGCGCGCGGGGTCGAAGAAGGGCAGGCCGATGGCGCGCTCCGCCTCCAGCAGCAGCGAGCCCAGGATCAGCGGCGGGAAGCCCACCAGCATCATCCCCGCCGTCACCAGCAGGTACCAGGCATAGATCGGCATCTTGTCGAGCGACATGCCGGGCGCGCGCAGCTTCAGGATGGTGACGGTGATCTCCACCGCGGCCGAGACGGCGGAGATCTCGACGAAGGTGATGCCGAGCAGCCAGACATCGGCGTTGATGCCGGGCGTGTAGGGCCTGGAGGAAAGCGGCGTGTAGAGGAACCAGCCGGTATCGGGCGCCACGCCGGCCAACAGGGCCACGATCAGGATCGAGCCGCCAAAGAGGTAGCACCAGTAGCCATAGGCGCCGAGGCGCGGGAAGGCCATGTCGCGCGCGCCGAGGATCTTCGGCAGGAGATAGATCGCCAGCCCCTCGAACATCGGGATGGCGAAGAGGAACATCATCACCGTGCCGTGCATGGTGAAGACCTGATTGTACACATCCGGCCCCAGGAAGGCCGAGCGCGGCGTGGCGAGCTGCGCGCGGATCAACATCGCCAGCAGGCCGCCGATCGTGAAGAAGACGAAGGCGGTGACGATGAAGCGCTTTCCGATCACCGTGTGGTTCACCGCCGAGAGCGCACCCCAGCCCTTCGGTGTGGCCCAGATGCGCTCCAGCTCCTTGTGCAGCCGGATCGGCGACGGGCGGTTGCGTTCCGCTGGATGCTCCCTGGCGGTCACGGTGCGTGCCCTCCCTGGGTCTGCCCGTCCAGCCTCCGCCCCTCCGGCGAACGCCCGACCGGCACGGAGCCTACCGCGCCCCGCTCTCCGTCGTCCCGCTCCTGCGCCCCGCGCGGCGCGGCCGGCAGCGGCAGGCGGCTGGCGAGGCGGGCCAGCACGGCCTCGTATTCCTCCGCCGGATGCGCCTGGACCGCGAAGCGCATCTCCGCATGGAAGGTGCCGCAGAACTCGGCGCAGAGGCCGTCATAGAGGCCCGGCTCCGCCGCCTTCAGGCGCAGGATGTTGGTATGGCCGGGGATGGCGTCCAGCTTGCCGCCCAGCCGCGGCACCCAGAAACTGTGGATCACGTCTCCCCCGATCACATGGACATCCACCGGCCGCCCGGCGGGGATATGCAGCAGGCCGGTGGTTTCCATCCCCTCCGCCTCCGGGTAGGTGAAGCGCCAGATCCATTGCTGCGGGCGCGCCTCCACCCGCAGGATGCCGGGCGTGCCCGGATGCGCCAGCAGCCTTTCCCCGCTCGCCAGGGCGAAGACCAGCAGCGCCGCCAGCACCAGGCCGGGCATCACGAGCCCACCCCAGAACAGCCAGAGCCGCTCGCCGGTGCCCGAGGCGATGCCGGGCCGCAGGAAGGCCAGAAGCAGCAACACCATCACCAACAGGAAGAGGAGCGCAGAGCCGCCCAGCATCACCCACCACAGCCGCGCCACCGAGGCCGCCGCGGGCCCGGCGGGGTCGAGGGTGGAGAAGGGCCCGCCGCATCCCCCGAGCACCGCGAGAAGCGGCAGGGGAAGCGTGCGGCGAAACCCGCCTGCCGCCGCGGACTTCTGCCGTGAGGCAGAAGGAGCAGCGGCATGGCGGAGGGCACCGAGACCAACCCGATCATCGAGAACCTGTCGGAGGAGGATGTTTCCTCCGCCGTGGCGGTGGCCGGCCACCCCCTGCATGCCATGGCGGTGCATTTCCCCATCGCCCTGGTCTTCGCCACGCTGGGCTGCGACCTGCTCTACTGGTGGTCGGCCGATCCGTTCTGGCTGCGCGCCGGCCTCTGGGCCTGCGGCGTCGCCTTCGTCAGCGGCGTGCTCGCGGCGGCGATCGGCACGGCGGAACTCCTGCTGGTGCCCGGCATCCGGGGTCGGGCGGCGAGCTGGATGCACGCGATCGTGGCCATGGCACTGATCGCCATGATCGGCATGAACTGGGGCCTCCGGCTGGTGGATGCGGCGGCGGTCCTGCCGCTCGGCCTGCTGCTGTCCGTGCTCTGCGCGGCCTTCACCGGCGTCGCGGGCTATCATGGCGGCAAGCTGATCCTGGATCATGGGATCGCCCTCATGGTGTCGCCACGCGGCTGAAGGGGCGTCAGCAGCCCGCCCAGGAGGTTCCCCACCAGGTCCCGCAGTCCGCCCGGGCGGTGCAGCACCTCGGGCAGGGCATCGAGGCCAGCCCCCGGCTTGTCCAGCACCAGCCAGAGGATGCCCAGGACCGTCAGCAGGGTCAGCCCCGCCAGCCCGGCATTCGTGCCGCGCCACAACAGGCGCGGATTGTCGAAGAGATGCAGCACCACATAGCCGTTCACGAGGTGCAGCAGGGCCAGCACCCCGACCGCCAGCAGCTTCGCGGCGAACCAGAGTGTGAAGGTCTCGCGCAGGAAGATCAGCGCCGTGCCGGAGCCGATGGCCAGGAAGGCCGCGGGCGAGACCAGGGTGACGAAGAGGAAACGGGTGAAGGCCTGCAACTCGAAGAGCGGCCTCCCCTCCGCCACCTGCGGCCGTCGGGCATAGAGCATCGGCAGGCTCAGCAGGCCGGCGCACCAGATGCTCAGCGTGGCGATGTGCAGGAACTTCAGCCAGAGGATCATGCCGCGCGGCGATCCTCGGTGCCGAGCAGGCCCGCCAGCCGGAACAGCGCCACCGCCAGATAGGGCAGGCTGGCGGGCACCCACATGATCAGGCCGGCGAGCTGCTGGTCCTCCAGCGGCGAAAGGCCGAAGGGCGCGGTGGTCGCCAGGTGCGGCGCGTAGAGCTCCTGCCCAGCGAAGGTCAGCAGCGCCCCGAGCAGCCCCATCTGCATGGTGGTGAAGAGCAGGGCTGCCAGGGCCGGCCCCGCCGGCCGCTCCGGCGAGAGCACCGCATGCCAGAGCATCAGGGCGGGGAACAGCAGCGAAAGCTCCATGAGCCAGTACAGGGCATCGCTGCCGAGGGCCGCCGCATAGGGGGCCGGGGCATGCCAGAACCAGAGCAGCACGGCCTGCGCCCCCGCCAGGGTGGGGAAGAGGGCGCGGCCGCCACCGCCCCGGCCCGGGGGAAGACCCGCGGCCAGCAGCGGCGCGGCCACCGCGACGAGCAGCATGTGGTGCGCCACCCGGGCCGAGAAGAGCGCCGAGCTCAGCGCGCAGAGCGGGGAGACGAAGGCGGCGAGGAGGGCCAGCCAGCCGGCCAGGGCGAAGCGCGCCTGCCGGCCCCGCCCTTCCCGCGCCAGCCACCAGCCATGGGCCAGGGCCGCGAGCGCCAGAACCGAGAGCAGGACCGGATCAAGGTTCCAGCGGCCCCAGAGCTCCTCCGGCAGTGGAGCGCTGCCGCAATAAGGGATCGTCGGGTCCATGGCCGCCTGCCTTCTTCGCGATGCGGAGACCGGCCCCGCATCGCCCTGGATGTTCTGTCCGTGTTCCGGCGGCGCTTCCCGGCCCCGGCGGAACATTCTCCGGGGCTATCGCGCGAGGGGATCGGTTGGCTGCATGGAGGGCGGCGGGTTTTCCGGATTCAGGCCTCCGGGGGGGTCACGCCGCCAGGGGCTTGCGCTTCAGGCGCAGGAAGTCGATGGCATGGCGCGTGCGGCCGTCCCCGGTGGCGAGGTCGGCCAGGATCTCGCCCACCACGGAACAGAACTTGTACCCGTGGCCGGAACAGGGCGAGGCCAGCACCACCTGCTCCTGGCCCGGCAAGTGGTCGAGGATGAAGTGCTCGTCCGGCGTGTTGGTGAAGAGGCAGGAGCGCAGGGCCATGGTCGGGCCGTTGCCCTCGGGGAAATAGCGCCCGGCGAAGTCGCGCAGCAGCGCTTCGTCGCGCGCATCCGGCTCGCGCCGCAGCGCCTCGGGCGCTCCCTGCTCCTCCAGATGGTGATAGCGCCCGAACTTGAAGCCCGGCACCTCGTAGATGGGAAAGCCATAGAAGCGGCCTTCCGGGACGTCGAGGTTGAAGACCGGGAAGCAGGAGCGGTCGAAGAGCTCCGGCCGGCGTGGTTGCAGCCAGGCCAGCACCTGCCGCTCCGGCACGGCCAGCCGCGAGAGTTCCGGCACGAGCTGCCCCATCCAGGGCCCGGCGGCCAGGACCAGCCGCTCCGCCTCGTAGCGCCCCTGTTCCGTCTCCACCACCACGCCGCCCGAGGGCGCCACCCGCCACTCGCGGACCGCCTCGCGGGCGCGGATCTCCGCGCCCAGGGCCTGTGCCGCCCGCACATGCGCGATGATGGCGCGCTCGCTGGCGATCAGCCCGCCCTGGGGCTGGAACACCGCCCGCGTGCCGCCCGGCAGGCGATAGGCGGGGAAGCGCTCCCCGATCTGCGCGGCGTCGAGAACCTCGTGCGGCAGATCATGCTGCAGGGCCGAGGCCAGCGCGCCCTGGAACAGGCCGCCCTCCTCCGGCCCGGCGTCGATGGAGCCGGTGGTGACCAGGAGCTCCTCGCCGCTGGCATCCTCGATCTCCCGCCACAGCTCATAGGCCCGGCGCAGCAGCGGCACATAGGCCGGGTCCTCGTAATAGGGCAGGCGGATGATGCGGCTGATGCCATGGGAGGACCCCATGGCATGGGGGATGTCATAGCGTTCCAGTCCCAGCACCCGCTGGCCGCGCCGGGCGAGCTGCCAGGCGGCGGCGCTGCCCATGCCGCCGATCCCCACCACGATCACGTCGTAACGCATGCCCCGGCCTTCCCTGCTCCCTTCCCGATCCGGGGGGACCGGGCGCGTCACATCATGATGCCCGGGCGCCCGGTGGGTGGCCAGTGGGTGGCCAGTGGCGGCGCCACCGCCGGACCGTGCCGCTCAGGAGACCCGGCGCAGGTGGCGCACCGGCCAGCCTCGGGTCAGCGCCTGGACCGAGGCCGCGATGCTTTCCGCATCCAGCTCATGGTGGCGGTAGAGGTCGCCCACCGTGCCGGTCTGGCCGAGACGCTCCACGCCCAGCGCCCGGATCCGGTGTCCATGGACGGCCCCCAGCCAGGCCAGCGTGGCGGGGTGCCCGTCCAGCACCGTGACCAGCCCGCAATGCGCGGGCAGCCTGCCCAGCAGGGCCTCGGCTGGCCGGCCTCGCGCAGGCGCTGCGCCGCTGTCGATGCATCGGGCCAGCGGCATGTCGACCTTGGCGGTCTCGTGCATCAGCAGGCCGAAGCCCTGCTGCGTGGGCATCTGCGACTGCATCGGCACGGGCAGCGCCACTGGCACGGGAACGGACGCCGCCGTGATCCGCGCCTCCGCACCCGGGCCACCGTGCCGCAGCGGCATTGAATTCCGCCTTGGCGAGCCTCAGAGGCGGAGGATGCCCTCTCCGTCCGATGTGCGGACCGGCGTTCCTGGGCCGACCCTTTGCAGCTTCATCTCCGTAAAGGCGGGGCGGTGACTGCCCTCCGTCCTCAGGCTCAGCACCGTCTCGCCACCTTCCTTGCGGCGGAAGACATGCAGCCGCAGCCCGGACTCGCGCCAAGCCATGGTGTCGCCGTCATCCTCGTAGAGGAGGGCCTCGCCCTCCCCTTCGCCGAAGACGAGGAGGCTGCGCTCACTATCGCTGGCCGGATCGACGCGGTCGAGCTGGCCGGTGACCGGCACCATGGCACCCGCGCGGACGAAGACCGGCAGATGGCCCAGCGGCGCCTCCACCGTGATCTCCTCGCCGCCAGGGAAGGCCTCGCCGGTGCGGAAGTCGTGCCAGCCGCCGGGATGCTGCGGCAGGTAGATGCGGCGCGACACCGCGCCTTCCTCCAGCACCGGGGCGACGAGCAGGTCGCGGCCGAGCAGGAAGACGTCGTCCTGGCCCTTGCAGCGCGGGTCGCCGGGGAAGTCGTAGAAGGTCGGCCGCACCACCGGCTCGTTCTCCGCCGCCGCGCGCCACATCTGCGTGTAGAGATAGGGCATCAGGCGGTAGCGGAGCGCCATGGCCTCCCGCACCTGCGACAGCACCTCCGGATGCATCCAGGGCAGGTTGACAATGCCGTCATTGTTCCAGGAATTCATCACGAAGCGCGGCCAGAGCGAGCAGAACTCGACAAAGCGGCAGAACAGCTCGGGCCCCGGGCTCGGCCCGTGGAAACCGCCCACGTCGTGACCGGTGTTGTACATCCCGGACAAGCTCATGGTGATGCCCTGCGCGAGATTGAAGCGCAGCGTCTTCCAGGCCGTCTCGTTGTCGCCCGTCCAGCTCTGGCCATAGCGCGCGATGCCGGCGCAGCCGCCGCGCGTGACGGCATAGATGCGCTTGTCCGGCGTGCGCGCCTGCTGCGTCTCGTGCGACAGCTTGGTCATCAGCAGGGCCTGGGCCGGCCGCGCCAGGGACTGGCGGTAGGGCCGTCCGTCACCATTGACGAGAGCGTCCTCGTCCCAGATCTCGTATTCGTTGTTGTCGTTCCAGACGGTGGTGACGCCGTAGTCGAGCAGCGCCGTCTCCAGCCCGTTGCGCCACCAGGCGCGGCCCTGGGGATGGGTGAAGTCGAGATGGTAGCCGAGCCCGTCCCAGAACTGCGCCACGGCGGGTTGCCCCGTGTCGCCGTCCTGCACCAGGAAGCCGCCCTCCAGCGTTTCCGCGAGGCGCGGATGGTCGTCCAGCAGGCAGGGCTTGAGGTTGGTGACCGGCTGCATGCCGGCCTCCTTCAGCCGGCGCATGGTCGCGGCCGGATCAGGGAACTTGCTGCGGTTCCAGTTGAAGGCGTAGCGCTTGCCGTTGATCGAGGTATAGCCCGAGCCGAAATGGAAGCTGGAGCAGGCGATGCCTTCCTGTTGGCAGCGGTCGATATAGTCCTTGATCTGCGCGTCCGCATCGTCGGCATCGGCGATGGCCATGGAGGTGGTGGCGAAGCCCAGCGTCCATTTCGGCGGGAAGGCCTGACCGCCCACCATCCAGGAGAAGCGCCGCACCACGTCCGGCACGCCGGGGCCGGCGAGGACGGTATAGTCGAGATCCCCATCCTGCGCCGCATAGGAACGGAACAGGCCGTGATAGTTGTCGATGGTGCAGCCGAGATCGACCTCGGCCACGGCGAGGTTGTCGTAATAGACCCCATGCGCGCCGCGCGGCCCGTCCACGATGAAGAACGGCACCATCTTGTAGAGCGGGTCGCTCAGCTCCGCATCGAAGCCGCAGGGGTCCACCGCATCGATGCGGAAGCGGCGGCCGGTATGGTCCACCGGCCCGGCCTTGTCGCCCAGCCCGTAATGGCTCTCGCCCTCGTGCCGCAGCATGAAGTGCTGCAGGGCGCCGGTGCGGGGGGAGACGGCATAGGCCTGGGTCGGCCGGTCCGCCAGGAAGGGCTCGGACTCGCCGGGGCGGTGCCAGGCGATGCCGAAGGGCTCCAGGGTGACATGGGCGGTCAGCCCGCCCTCGGTGGAAAGGGTCACGCCGCCCTCGCCTTCCCGCACCGTGACGGCTGGGCAGGAGAAGCCGGAAAGATCCTCGCGGGCGCGGCCCTCATAGGGCGGCTCCAGCCCACCGGGAGCGATCGACCAGCCGCGGTCGAGGCGGTAACCCTGGGCGCCCTTCAGGGCGACGCGGCCCATGTCGCGCTCCGGCATGGCGATACGGATCCCGGCGGAAAGCCGCCCCAGCCGCTCGGCGACCTCGAAGACCGCCCAGTGCCCGTCCCGGCCGATATAGCGGCCCTTGGTCAAAGCCTTCATGCGAGATGTCCGGTCCCTTGCATGGCCCGCAGCGCGAGGCCTTCGCTGTTGAAGAGGTGGATGGCGTCGCGGCGGGCGCGCAGCCGCACTGTGTCGCCGCGCGCGAGGCCGAGCTGGCCCTCCTGGCGCACGCAGATCTGCGGCAGGCCGGGCGCGGAGGCGTAGAGATAGGTTTCGGAGCCGAGCTGCTCGAGCAGGTCGACATGCGCCTCCAGGTCGCCGCCCTCGCCGGTGGGCTCCAGATGCTCCGGCCGCACGCCGAAGGTCACCGGCTCGCCCTCCCGCAGCCCGCCCGGCAGGTCGAGGCGGATCTCCCGCCCCTCCACCGCCAGGGCGCCGCCGCTGCCGGCCCGCGCCACGCGCGCCGGCAGGGCGTTCATCTTCGGTGACCCGATGAACCCCGCCACGAAGAGGTTCGCGGGGTTGTTGTAGAGCTCCAGCGGCGTGCCGACCTGCTCGATCAGCCCGCCGCGCAGCACCACGATGCGGTCGGCCAGGGTCATCGCCTCGACCTGGTCGTGCGTCACGTAGATCATCGTGCCGCCGATCTCCGCATGCAGCGCGGCCAGCTCCTTGCGCGTGGCGACGCGCAGCTCGGCATCGAGGTTCGAGAGCGGCTCGTCGAACAGGAAGATCTTCGGGTCCCGCACGATGGCGCGGCCGATGGCCACGCGCTGCCGCTGCCCGCCGGACAGCGCACGGGGCTTGCGATCGAGATAGGGCGCGAGCTGCAGCATCTGCGCCGCACGCTCCACCCGCGCGGTGACCTCGGCCTTCGGCAGGCGCATGTTCTCCAGCGCGAAGCCCATGTTCTGCCGCACGCTCATGTGCGGGTAGAGGGCATAGGACTGGAACACCATGGCCAGGCCGCGGTCGGAGGCCGGCAGGCGCGTGACGTCCTGACCGTCGATCTGCACCTGTCCGTCGGTGACCATCTCCAGCCCCGCGATCAGGCGCAGCAGGGTGGACTTGCCGCAGCCGGAGGGGCCGACGAAGACCATGAACTCGCCGTTGCGGACCTCCAGGTCCACGCCGCGGATCACGGAGGTGTCACCGAAGCTCTTGGTGACGTTGCGGAGCCTGAGCTCAGCCATGGACGGATCTCCCGATGCTCATTTCATTCCCGTCGAACCGATCCCGGTCGTGATGAAGCGCTGGAGGAAGACGAAGACGAGCGCGACCGGCAGCAGCGTCACGACCGTCATGGCGAGGAGGTAGTGCCACTGCGTCTGCAGCTCGCCCTGGAAGGCGTTGAGGCCGATCTGGAGCGTGTAGCTCTCGGTCTTGGTCAGCACGGCCAGCGGCCAGAGGAACTCGTTCCAGCGCCACATGACCGAGAAGATGCCGAGCACCGCCAGGGCCGGCGCCGTCAGCGGCATGACGATGCGCCAGTAGATCTGCCACTCGGAGGCCTTGTCCATGCGTGCGGCCTCCACGAGGTCGCGCGGCAGGGTCAGCATGTACTGGCGCAGCAGGAAGACGCCGGTGGGCGTGGCGGCGCCGGGCAGGATCACCGCCCAGAGCGAGTTCACCAGCCCGAGCTTGGTGATGACCAGATAGACCGGCACCAACACGATGGTGATCGGGATCATCAGCGTGCCGATCACCGCCAGGACGGCGAGGCCCTTGCCGCGGAACTCGTAGAGCGAGAGGGCATAGGCGGCCATGGAGTTGATCAGCAGCGTGATCAGCGTCGCCACCACGGTGACGAAGACCGAGTTGCCGAGGAAGCGCATGAAGTCGAACTGCCGCAGCGGCTCGATGTAGTTCGAGATGGCCAGCGAGAAGGCACGAACCGGCTCGCGCCGGTCCACCGGCACGCGGACGGTCTGGCCCGGATCGGCCGGGTCCACCATCTGCGCCTGCAAGCCGACGCGGCGGATTTGTGCCATCTCCTTCACGCTGCCATCCGGCAGCGTGACCTTGAAGAGCGGCAGCGGGTTGGGCTGGCCGGGCACCGTCACCTCGACCTGCGAGAGCGGCAGCAGGGTGGGCGGGAATTCCAGCAGCCCGGCCGGGGTCTTGAAGGAGGACAGAAGCAGCCAGAGCACCGGCCCGAACATCAGCAGGGTGCCGATGGCCAGGTAGAGGTAGCTGGCGATGTCGGTCCAGTGCAGCGGCTGCCCGGGATTGCGGCGGCGCGCGAGGAAGCGCAGGGCGCGGGTGGCCACCATGGTCAGTTCCTCCGCCGCCCGGCCACGCCAAGCTGGATCAGGGTCAGGATGAAGAGCACGGCGCCCAGCAGCACCGAGGCGGCGGCGGCGAGGCCGAAGTTCTGCACCTGGTTCGCGAAGGCGGTCTCGTAGATGTACTGCACCACCATCATCGTCGCCGTGCCGGGTCCGCCGCCGGTCAGCACGAAGACCTCGTCGAAGGTCTGCACGCCCTTGATCAGCGCGAGCACGATGACCACGATCATGTTCGGCCAGAGCAGCGGCAGGGTGATGCGCCAGAAGATGCGGTGCGTCGGCGTGCGGTCCATCGCCGCCGCCTCGTAGAGATCGGAGGGGATGGCCTGCAGCCCGGCGAGCAGGATCAGCGTGTAGAAGCCCATATGGGCCCAGACGGAGACGAAGATCGCCCAGAACATCGCCCAGCCGGGTTCGTTCAGGAACAGGATGCGGTCGCCGCCCAGCCCCATGATGATGGCGTTCAGCAGGCCGTCGCGCTGGAGGATCCACTTCCAGATCAGCGCCACCACCACGGGGGAAAGCAGCACGGGAAAGAAGAAGACCGCGCGGAAGAAGCCCCGGGCGCGAATCCTGCGGTTCAGCACCAGCGCGGTGACCAGGGAGGCCAGCACCGTCCCCACGACGTTGAACAGCGTGAAGGTGCCGGTGTTGGCAACGCCCCGCCAGAAGTGGTCCTCCCGGCAGGAGCCAGGGTCGATGAAGGAGCCGCAGTCGAGCAGGTAGGCGTATTGCTGCGTTCCGACATAGGGCCGTTCCGAGGGGAACAGCGCGGCGCCGCCGGTCAGCGAGAACCAGAGGTTGATCGCCAGCGGCAGGAAGACGAAGAGCCCGAAGAAGGCGGCATTGGGCAGGAGGAAGACATAGGGCATCCCCCGCTCGCCGATCAGCTTCTGCACGCCCCGCATCGGTGCGTCGATGAGGCGCAGCGGCAGCGCCGCGGCCCATCCCAGGGCGCGCAGGGTGCTTCTTTCCCCCGGGCGCGGCGCAGCCGGGGCGGTTGCCGTGCCCACGGGGGGCACGGCGGTGTCGACGGAGCTCATTCTGGCGATCCCGGTCCGGGGAGGACTACTTCTTGTCGCGCTCGGCGATCTGCTGCGTCACGTCGTCGGTGATGCGGCGATAGGCTTCGTCCAGCCCGATCTCGCCGGCCACGGCCTGGCCGAGGCGGCTGATGGCGGCGTTGAAGATGATGCGCGAGCCGGAATAGCCCTGGAGGCGGTAGGCCGCCGGGGAGATCTGCTGCACCTCCGCCGTGAAGACCTTCAGCGCCGCCCGCGCCGCCTCGGAGCCGGACTTGTACTCCACGCCCTTGGCCGCGATTCCGACATGGCCGGGCACGAAGAGGGCGCGGCTGTAGAACTCGGCCATCACCTCCTCGCTGGCGAGGTATTCCATGACCTTCGCCACCTCCGCGGGATGCTTGCTGGACCTGAAGGCCATCAGCGCGGCGCCGCCCGGCATGGGAGAGCAGTTGGCCGGGCCACAGGGCGTCGGCACGGCCACCCAGTCGAAGGCATCGCCGATGGTCTTGTCGAACTGGGCGATCTGCCAGGAGCCGGACAGGTACATCACGACCTGCGCGTTCTTGAACTCGTCATTGGCGCCGCGATAGGCAGAGCCCGCCACCGAGCCCCAGATCTCCTTGGACATGATGCCCTTGCGGTGCCAGTCCACGACCAGGGAGGCGGCGCGCTTGAAGCCGTCATCCACGACGGCGGGCTTGCCGGCCTCGTCGATGCCGGTGGCGCCCTGCGACACGGCGAGGCTGAAGAAGCGGTGCCCCGAACGGTCCAGCGCCAGGGGGAAGGGCGCGTCCACCTTGGCCGCTACCGCCTTCACCGCTTCCGCCCACTGCTCCCAGGTCGTCCTGGGCCCGGGCATGGCGATGCCCGCCTGCTCGAACAGCGTCTTGTTGACGAAGGGTCCGGTGACGGTGAGCTGGGTCATGAAGCCGGGGATGGAACTCGTGTCGCCGGGCACCCGCATCCAGGGCAGGAAGGGGCCGTAGCCCGCCTCCCAGGCCGCCGCGTCCTTCAGATAGGGGCGGAGGTCCAGCCCGTAGCGTGCCAGCCCGCCCATGTCGGCGACGCGGGCCATGTCCGGTCCCTGCCCCGAGGCGAGCTGGACCGGCAGGTTCTCGCTGATCGCCTTGAACGGCACCTGGTCCAGGACCACGCGGATGTCGGGGTTCTTTCCCTCGAAGCGGCGGAGCAGGTCGTTCATGACCTCGCCCTCGTTGCCATCCGAATACCAGGCCATGCGGAGGGTGGTCTGGGCCATTGCCGGCCCGAAGGCCGTCGTTGCGAGACTCAGCCCGGCCGCGAAAGCGTACGCGAACACCTTCATGAACTTCCTCCCTGGTCCGACCTGCGGGCGCGCTCGGACGGGCGCTTCGTCGGTCGGCCGGTATTTGGCAAACGTTTGCCTACCCTGTCAAAGGGTTTTATGAAAGTCATAAGAGTCCGAGTGGAATGGACCCGGAAGCAGCGGAGGCAGGATGCGTGACTGACAGAGAAGGTGGTCCGCCGCCCGACAACCGGCCGGTTTCCCTGGCGATGGTCGCCGCCACCGCCGGGGTCTCGATCTCGACGGTGTCGCGCATCGTCAATGGCGAGACCCGCCGTGCCTCGGCGGAAACCGTGCAGCGGGTGCGCGAGGCGGTGGAGGCCACCGGCTACCGCCCGAACTCCATCGGCCGGACCCTGCGCAGCGGGGAAAGCCGCCTGGTGGCCATGCTGGTGGCGAATCTCGACAACCCCGCCATGGCGACCATCGCGGCCTCCACGGAGGCGGCGCTGCGGACAGCGGGCTACATCATGATCCTCTGCGACACCCATGACCGCGCGGAGCTCCAGGACGAGTATCTGGCGGCCATGCGGGCCCAGCTCGTGCAGGGCTATATCCTCGTGGTGGCGCGGCCGAGCCCCGGGTTGGCGGAGGTGGTGGCGCGCCGGACGCCCATGGTTTTCGTCGGGCGCCGGAACCCCTGCGGCGAAGGGGCCTTCGTGGGGATCGACAATTTCCAGGCCGGATCGCTTGTGGCCGAGCATCTCTGGAATGCCGGAATCCGCGCGCCGGGGGTCCTGTCGCCGCTGGAAGGGTCCTCCGCCACCCGCGAGCGCGTGGAAGGCTTCCGCGCCCGCTATGCTTCCTTCGGCGTCGATCCGGGGGCGATCCCCGAATGGCGGGCGCCCGGCCTAGCGCATGTGGAGGTCGGCTATCGCGCCGCCCAGGCCATCGGACCGCGTTCCGCCTGGCCAGGAGGACTGCTCTGCGTCAGCGACCAAGTGGCCTATGGTGCCTTCCGTGCGGCCCGCGAGGCGCAGCTCCGCATGCCGCAGGACTGCCGGCTGGTGGGGATCGACGGGAGCTCCCTCAATCCCTGGCTGGCGCCGTGGCTCGAATCCGTCCGCGTTCCCTATGAGCGCTTCGGCCCGGTGATCCTGGCGCAGTTGCAGCGGAGCTGGGCCGGGGAGGAGCCGGCGGAGCAGCTCCTCCCGCATGGGCCGGTGGCATGACCGGGGGCCGCGACAGCCCGGGCGGAGAGACTCCGGCCGGGACGCTGTGCCGCGCGCGTCAGTAGGACTTGGGCAGGCCCAGGACCTTCTCGGCGATGAAGCAGAGGATAAGCTGCGGGCTGACCGGGGCGATGCGCGGGATCATGACCTCCCGCAGATAGCGTTCGACATGGTATTCGCGTGCGTAGCCGAAGCCGCCATGTGTCATCACCGCCTGCTGGCAGGCCTTGAAGCCAGCCTCCGCCGCCAGGTACTTCGCGGCATTCGCCTCGGCGGCGCAGGAAAGGCCCTGATCGTAGCGCCAGGCGGCATTCAGGATCATCATCCGCGCCGCCTGCAGTTCCATCCAGTTGGCCGCCAGCGGGTGCTGGATCGCCTGGTTCTGGCCGATGGGGCGGCCGAAGACCACGCGCTCGCTGGCGTAGCGCGTGGCACGTTCCAGCGCGACGAGGCCCAGCCCGGCAGCCTCGGCGGCGATCAGGATGCGCTCCGGGTTCAGCCCGTGCAGGATGTACTCGAACCCCCTGCCCTCATCCCCGATCCGGTCCTCGACGGGAACTTCCAGGTTGTCGAAGAAGACCTCGTTGGAATCGACCGCCTTGCGGCCCATCTTCTCGATCTCGCGGACCTGGACGCGCGCTCGGTCGAGCGTGGTGTAGAAGAGGCTCAGCCCTTCGGTGCGGCGCCGCACCTGCTCGACCGGCGTGGTGCGGGCGAGGAGCAACACCTTTTCCGCCACCTGTGCCGTGGAGATCCAGATCTTCTGGCCATTCACGACATAGCGGTCGCCCCGCCGCTCCGCCCGGGTACGGAGCTGTGTCGTGTCCAGTCCGGCGTTGGGTTCGGTCACGGCAAAGCAGGCCCGCTCCCGTCCCTCGATCAGCGGCGGCAGCATGCGGCGCTTCTGTGCCTCATTGCCGAAGACCACCACGGGATTCAGGCCGAAGATGTTCATGTGCACCGCCGAGGCCCCGGTCATCCCGGCGCCCGACTGGGCGATCGTCTGCATCATGATGGCCGCTTCGGTGATGCCCAGGCCGCCGCCGCCATATTCCTCCGGCATGCAGATGCCGAGCCAGCCGTCACGGGCCAGCGCCTGGTGGAAATCCGTAGGGAAGCCGCCTTCACGGTCGCGCTGCAGCCAGTACTCGTCGCCGAAGCCGGCACAGATGCGCGCGACGGCCTCCTGCACGGCTTCCTGCTCCGGGCTCAAGGCGAAATTCATGTCTGGTCTCCTTTGCCTGGCGCGGCAGGCTTCGCTTTCCATGCCGCCCGGCGCGCCGCATCCACGCCCTGGGCTTCCGCCGTGGCGGTGCGGAAGGCGGGGGGCGGGCCGGGCGGGTCCGGCGGCGTGGCCGACCAGCGGCCGAAGGGCGCCGTGGTCCGGAGCCGGGAGCCATCGGGCAGCGGCACCTGCCGCCAGAAGCCCGTGGCGCGCAGATGCGGGTCCTCCAGCAGGGACTCGACATCATTCACTGCGGAGACGGGGATGTCAGCCTCGCAAAGGCTGCGCATCCATTCTCCGGTGTCACGGTGGGACAGGGCTTCCGCCACCAGGCCATAGGCATGATCGATATTCGCCTGCCGCGCCACGTGATCGCGCAGGCGCGGATCGTCCGCGAGTTCCTGCTCCCGCCCCAGCAGGGCGAAGAACCTTCGCCAGTGCGCCTCCGTGTAAAGCAGCACGGCGATCCAGCCGTCCCGCGTGCGGTAGGGGCGGCGGTGCGGCGACATGAGCCGGGGATAGTAGGGCCCGCCTTCCGGCGGATCGAAGCTGAGCCCTCCCAGATGGTCGCTGGCGACCAGATCGGTGAAGGTCTCGAACATCGGGACCTCCACCTCCTGCGCCACACCGGTGCGTGCGCGACAGGCAACGGCAGCCACGATGGCGAAGGCGAGATGAGCCCCCACGACCCGGTCGACCAGGGTCATGGGCACATAGGCCGGTGCCCCGCCGGACGCGCGGCCCATCGTCGCCGCCAGGCCGCTGGCGGCCTGGATCAGGTCGTCATAGGCTGGCCGCCCGGAACAGGGGCCGCCCGGCCCGTAGCCATAGGCGCTGGCCACGATCAGCCCGGGATTCACGGGGTCCAGGTCGGCCTTGCGCAGGCCCAGCCGGGCCGCGGCCTCGGGCCGCATGTTGTGCACCAGCACATCCGCCTCCGCGGCGAGTTGGTGCAGGCGCTGCTGGCCCTCGGCTGATTTCAGGTCCAGGACGAGGCCACGCTTGCTGCGGTTCAGGTGGGCGAAGATCGCGCCGCCCTGGCCGGCTCTGCGCATGATGTCGCCTCCCGGCGGCTCCAGCTTCAGCACATCGGCACCGAGGTCCGCGAGCAGGCGGGTGGCATAGGGTCCCATCACGACCGTGCTGGCATCCAGGACGCGGATGCCCGAAAGTGCCGTCATCGCCGGATCACTCCTTCTCGATCCCGGCGGCTTCGATCAGCTGCCGCCATTGGACGAGCTCGGCCTGGACGAACTGCCCCAGTTCATGCGGCGTGCCGGAGAAGGCCTCGAAGCCGATATCGGCGAAGCGCCTGCGGACCTCGGGCCGCTCGATCGCGCCACGGATGGCGGCGTTGAGGGTCGCGGTTGCTTCTGGCGGCATCCGCGCCGGGCCGAAGACACCGTTCCAGGAGGTGATGTCGAAATCGGGCAGCCCGGCCTCCGCCATGGAGGGCGTGTCCGGCATCAGGGTGGAACGGGTGCGGGTGCTCATCGCCAGGACGCGGAGCTTGCCGGCCTGGATGTTGGAAAGCCCGGCTGCGATATCCACGAACATGCAGGTGACGCGCCCGGCCATCACATCGGTCATCGCCGGCGGCGTGCTGCGGTAGGGGACGTGCAGCATCTCGACACCGCCCATGCGGGCCATCGTCGCGCCTGCCACGATCCCGGTGCTGTTGCCGCTGGCGTAGGTCACCTCGCCCGGCTTGCGGCGCGCCATGGCGAGGAGCTCCTGCAGGCTGCGGGCCGGGACCTGTTCCCCCACCACCAGCATGAAGGGCAGGTTCCCGACCCGTGCCACCGGCGTGAAATCCGCGACCGGATCATAGTCGATGCGCTTCATCAGCGACGGGTTGGCGGAATGCGTGGTGTTGGTTGTCACGAAGAGGGTCGTGCCGTCCGGCGCGGCCCGTGCGGCGGCCTGCGCGGCGATGCTGCCATTGGCCCCCGCGCGATTGTCCACCACCACGGGCACCCCGAGCGGCTTGGCCAGCAGATCGGCCAGGATGCGCGCGACGGCATCGGTGCCGCTGCCGCCGGCAAAGGGCACCAGCAGCGTGACCGTATGTGCCGGGCGCCAGGCCTGTGCCCGCGCCCGCGCCAGGGGAAACGCCGCCCCTGCCGCGCCGAGCAGGGTCCGCCGCGCGATCATGCCCGTGCCTCCACGCGACGGGCGACCCTGGCCGGGTCCTCGCCATAAGGCGGCGAATAGATCACCAGCACATGCACCGGGTCCTCGCTGACCACGGTGAAGACATGTTCCTCGCCTGCCGGGAAGAAGCACATCTCGCCGGGGCCGATCTCGCGGCTCAGGCCGGTGATCTCGACGCGCGCCCGGCCGCGCAGGATGTAGCAGGCCTGCTCCATGCCCGGATGCGCATGGGGCTGGGCGCCGCTCCCCTTCTCGATGACCCCGAGAAGCACCTCCATCAATTCCGCGCCGACCGTTTCCGGCGCGATCAGGCGGCGGTTCACGGTGCCGGTGTGGTTGGCGGGGCTGTAGGCACGCACCTCATCGGGCCGCACGAAATAGTTCCGCGGTGGCGTTCCGGACATCTTTCACTCCCTGGGCGCCCCATTCCTGGGGGCGCCTCTGCGCAGGTAGTTCGGAGCCGCAGGGCCGATAAATCAATTGAAAGTTTATGCGCTGGCTATAATGTTTTTCTATGTCCATCACGCTGAAGGGTCTGCGCGCCTTCACCACCGTGTTGCGCTACGGCAGCTTCACCCGCGCCGCGAGCCTTCTGAACATCACGCAGCCAGCCCTGACGGTGCAGATCCGGCAGCTGGAGGACGCAGTGGGCCTGAAGTTGCTCGATCGTATGCCGCATGGTGCCGAACCCACCGCGGCGGGACGGGAGTTCGCCCGGTCGCTGGAACCACTGCTGCAGGAGCTGGAGCACAGCGTCACGAACCTGCAGGACCTTGCTGCACGCCGGCGTGGCGTGGTGCGCGTTGCCGCCCTGCCCTCGGTCGCCGCCGGCCTGCTTCCTGCGGCCATGGCACGGCTGCATGCCACGCATCCCCAACTCAAGATCCGACTGAGGGAGGCGGTAACGCGGCAGGTCTATGAGCGGGTCCGTTCCGATCAGGTGGATATCGGCATTGCCAGCGATCTCGCACCGGGCGAAGCCTTCTCGACCGAACCGCTGTTCCGCGACCAGATCATTGCCTTGCTGCCGCCGCGCCATCCATTGATGCGGCGCCGCAGCATCACGCTGGCGCATCTGGCGGAGGAACCGCTGCTGCTTCTCGAAACGGACAGCAGCATCCGGCAACTGGTGGATGACGCCTTCGCGCGCATCGGCAAGCTGGTCTCGCCGGCGCAGGAGGCCACCTATTCCAGCACCCTGGTCGGCATGGCGCGGGCGGGGCTGGGCATCGCCCTGCTTCCCTCCACCGCGGCGGAGCTGCGTATGGCACCTGAACTCGCCGCACGGCCGCTGGGGCCGCCGGTTGTCGGACGCGCCGTTATCCTGATCTGGCGGGCCGGGCGCTCGCTTTCCCCTGCCGCGCAGGCCTTCGCCGAGGCATTGCGGGAGGAGGCCGGGCAGTTCGGAGGCACTGTCATGCCGAGGAGCCGTCCGGTGCGTCCGGCATGACGTTCCGTCCCACCGCCCCGGCGAACAGCGCAGGCGGAGTGCGCCTCGGCCAGCGTAACGCTCCTCCACGGGGCGACCGTGCCGTCGGTCGATCCGGAATCCTGCATCACCGCATCACCTGAAGCCGGTCTGGGATGCTGGACCGGACGCTCAAGGCTGCCTGGGACAGCGCGGCGGCAGTCATCCGGGCTGCCCCGCCTCACCATTCCGACCACCGCCCGTCAGCTGGCAGCACCCTGCGCATCGGGCCACGGTGCCGTGGCCTCGGCGATGATGCTGGCCAGCCAGTCCGCAAAAACCTGGGTCCTGCGGGGAAGGTGTCGCCGGTGGGGAAACAGCAAGGTCATCGGCATCGGTGCGGCGCGATGGTGTGGAAGCACTTCGACCAGTGCGCCGGTCGCAATCTGGTCACGGACATCATAGGCCGGGATCTGGATAAGGCCCAGTCCGGCCAGGCAGCAGGCAATGTAGGCCTCGGCACTGTTGACGGTGACACGTCCCGTGACCGTGCGAAAACATGCCTGCTGATGCTCGATCCACTCGAATGTTTCGACCCGGTCCGTCGATGGTGATGCGTAGAGAACCATGTGGTGGCGATCGAGATCGGCAGGCTCCCTCGGGATGCCGTGGCGCGCCAGATAGGAGGGGCTGGCCACGTTGATCAGTGGCAACTCGCCCAGCGAACGGGCGATCATTCCTGAATCGGCCAGTGGTCCGACGCGCAGCACACAGTCGGCGGCTTCCTCCAGCAGGTTGATCGCACGGTCCGAGACACCGAGCATGACGTCGATGTTGGGATAGCGATCGAGAAACTCGGGCAAGCGCGGGGCGACGATCAGCCGGCCAATCCGGCCAGGCAGGTCGACGCGCAACTTGCCATGAGGGTCACCGCTGGGCCGGAACAGCGTTTCCGCTTCCTCCACCTCCTCCAGCACACGGCGGCAGCGCTCGTGAAAGGCGATGCCTTCCTGCGTGGTTGTCACTTTTCTGGTCGTGCGGTGGAGCAACCTGGCTCCGACCCGTGCCTCCAGTTCCTGGATGGCGATGGACACTGATGAGCGGGAGATGCCCACGACATCGGCGGCCCGTGAGAAGCTGCCGCAGTCAACGACCTGGACGAAGATGCGGAAGAGTTCGATGCGATCCATAGGTCATTGTTTATGAAATCGAACATATGATGTCATGTCTTGCGTATTTATCCCGATTCATGGAACTATAAAATTTGCCCTGTCTTTTGACCTGATGGGGCATACGATGGCCGATCACAGCCACAGCATCTCCGGCAAAGTCGTCCTGATAGCAGGCGGTGCGAAGAACCTGGGTGGCCTGCTGGCCCGCGACCTCGCCGCCCATGGTGCCAGGGCGGTCGCGATCCACTACAACAGCAACTCGGCGAAAGCCGAAGCCGAGCAGACCGTCGCGGCGATCCAGAGGACGGGCGCCAGGGCTTTCTCGTTCCAGGCGGACCTCACCACGGCAGGGGCGATGGAGAAGCTGTTCACGGATGCCAAGGCCGCAATGGGCAGCATCGACATCGCGGTGAACACGGTCGGCAAGGTGCTCAAGAAGCCGATGAGCGAGGTCAGCGAAGCCGAGTTCGACGAGATGAGCGCGGTCAACTCGAAGGCCGCCTTCTTCTTCCTGAAGGAAGCCGGCAAGGCCGTCAGCGACAATGGCAAGATATGCACGCTGGTGACGTCGTTGCTGGGCGCCTACACGCCCTTCTACGCCGCCTATGCCGGCACCAAGGCGCCCGTCGAGCATTACACGCGCGCGGCGTCCAAGGAGCTTGGCGGGCGCGGCATCTCGGTCACCGCCATCGGCCCCGGCCCGATGGATACGCCCTTCTTCTATCCGGCCGAAGGCGCCGACGCGGTCGCCTACCACAAGTCCGCGGCAGCGCTGTCGCCTTCATCGAAGACCGGCCTGACCGATATCGAGGACATCGTCCCTTGGATCCGCTTTCTCGTCTCCGAAGGGTGGTGGATGACCGGTCAGACGATCCTCGTGAACGGCGGGTATACGACGAAGTAGCAGGGCAGTCCGTCCACGGTGCCGGCATAACTCTGGCTTGACGCCCGCTTTCGAGGACGGGTGTCGCCGACGATCATGGCCATGGCTGGGGAGATAGCGTGTTGGCAGGGGTATGCTCAGGCTCGCCTGCCGATCCGACGTTGAACAAACCCTGATATCCACTCATAACTACATTAAAAAATGGACCGGAGAACAGGCCCCATGCCGCGTATCCTGCTTCCTCTCGTTGTGCTGCTTCCGCTTGCCGGTTGTGGCCTGGACGCGGCACTGGACCGTATGGTTCAAGCCGACGATCAGAAGGTTTGCGACGGCTTCGGCTTCCAGAGAGGGACGGACGCCTATGCAAACTGCATGATGCAGCAGGCCGCACAGCGCGAGGAAGAAACCCAGCGGGGGATGGACCGCAGCCAGCTTGAGGCCGCCGCGAAGAAGCTTCGTGACAAGCACTGACACAATGCTGTAGCGCGGCTGTCATGATCCGACTGGCTTTCCTGTTGCTCGGGGCGCAGGCCCTGCGCCGTCAGTGGGCCCTGCTTGCCGCCGCCGGTGCCGCCTGGATGGTACTCGGCGTACTGATCCTGATCGACCTATCCGATGGCCACTTGGTCGTGCTCACCGACACGCTCGGCATCCTCGTGGGCATCAAGGGCTTCGTAGAAGCCTGCAGCGCCCTCGTTCTGGGCCTGCGCCGCAACTGGCTGCTGCTGTTGCGTGGCCTCGGGCTGATGCTGACCGGCTTCCTCGTCGCCGATATTCCCTGGGACAACAACATCGGCAGTACGCTCCTCTTCGGCACTGCCTTCCTGCTCGATGGCCTGTTCCGCATCGCCTCGGCCTTCTACGTCCATGCCACCACCCGCTGGCGTCTCGGCATCCTCGCTGGCCTTGCCGAGATCGGCCTCAGCGTCCTGGTCTTTACCGACTGGCCTGTTCCGCATCGCCTGACGGTTCCCTTCTGCCTGGCCTTGCTGCTGCTCAGCTCAGGCTGGTCGCTGCTGGTGATGGGTCTTCAACTCCGCCGTCTGTCGCCCACCGCCTCGGTCACTGCCCTGCCGCTCTACGCTGCCCGCAACTGGCATGCACGCGGCCCGGTGCGCCCGGAGGAGACGGAGCCGGTCTCCGCACCGCCCGATGCTCTCCTGCGCGTCCATGCCTGGACACCGCTGGGCTCGGCCGAGCAGCCCCGCCGCCGGCCTGTGCTGGATCGCTACATCGCCGCCGTGGACCGGAAAGGAGTGGTTTCCACCGGCCACATGGCCCTGGAACTGCCGCCTGATCTCTACATCAGCCATTATCCGGCGGTGGAGATCGATCGCGATCCCGCCCACTTCCTTCGCGCCTTCAACGCTGGCCCGCATAACGACGTACCCGGCCGCTTCCTCCCCTCTCATGCGGAGGAGGTGGCCGGCTGGTGTCCGCCGGATAGCGGCGTGACCTTCCATCGCTTCAACGCCCCCGCGCTCCGCGCCTTCTGGGCCGTCTATGCCCGGGACAATACCTACAACCTGACCGCCCGGAACTGCTCTTCCGCGGTGGTCCTGGCCCTTGATGCCGCGATGGAGGGGGCCCTGGCCGGGCGCAATCCCTGGCTCCGCCTCGCCCGCCTGCTGGCCGACCCCAACTTCTGGATGATGCGCCTGGTCCGTGGCCGGGCCGAGCTGATGACCTGGACGCCCGGTCTCGCGCTCGACTACGCCCGCCTTCTGCAACGGGTTGCCGAGGACGGCGACCAGCGCTGGCGGCACCGCCTGCTGGGGGCACTGCGGGCCCATCGCCGGTTCGCCTCGCGCCGCAAGACCTTGAGCGGCGTCACCTCGGGCTTCGGCGCAGATGAGCGTAACAGTGACGGCGTATGAGCAAGGCTTCCGACCTCAGGCCGCCCGGCGCCACCCCGGCCGTGGGCAGTGAAGCGCAAGGCACCGCCGCGGCTCAGGCCACGGTGATCCTGACCGCCACCATCTTCGGCCTGACCTATGGGCTCAGTGCTCCCCTCATCGCCCTGAACCTTGCAGCCGACGGCTTTGACGAGACGGCGATCGGCCTCAACGCGGCCATGCATGCACTCGGCGTGCTGCTGATCGCACCCCTGTTGCCCCGCCTGGCCTTCCGCCTCGGCCCGCGCCGCCTGGCTCTCTGCGCGCTGATGGCCTCCGCCGCCCTCCTGGCCCTCTTTCCCGCCATGCCCACCCCCTGGCTCTGGTTCCCGCTGCGCCTGCTGCTCGGAATGGCTTCCGAGTCCCTTTTCGTGGTGTCGGAAACCTGGCTGAACACGCTGACGGCGGAAGCCACCCGCGCCCGCACCATGGCCACCTACACCGCAGCCCTGTCTTCCGGCTTTGCCCTTGGTCCGCTTCTGCTGGTGGCCATGGGCAGCACCGGTCCCGCTTCATTCCTGGTCGGCGCCCTGCTGGCGCTGGCCGCCTTCATGGTGGTCTTGCTGGGCCGCGCCGCTTCCCCGCCCCTGGAACCTTCCGGGCGCTCCACTCCCGTGCGCTTTCTTCTCATGGCTCCGGTCGCGGTTGCCGCCACCGCCCTGAACGCCGCGTTGGAAACCGCCGGGCTCAGCCTGCTTGCTCTCTATGCCATGCGCCTCGGATGGGCCGAGATCCCCGCTACCCTGTTGATCTCCACGCTTCTGATCGGTGCCATCCTGCTGCAGCTTCCGATCGGCTGGCTGGGTGACCGCATGGACCGCCGCCGTCTCATGCTCATCCTCTCCGTGGCCTCCGTCCTGGGGGCCCTCGTGTGGCCGCTGGTGCTGGACCATGGCTGGCTTGCCTATCCGCTGCTGTTCCTCTGGGGCGGCGTCTTCGTCGGCCTCTACACCTTGGCCATCACCATCGTCGGCAGCCGCTTCTCAGGCGGAGACCTCGTCGGCATCTACGCCGTGATGTCGGTCGCCTGGGGCTTCGGTGCCCTGGCCGGTCCGCCCCTGGGCGGCTTCGCCATGGGCCTCACCCTCCATGGCCTTCCCATCTTCGCCGCCCTCGCCTGCTTTGCCTTCGTGCTTGTCCTGTTGCGCCGGGAACGCGGGCATCCAGCTTCGCGCCCTTCAAGGCGCCCCTGACCAGGCTCCTCGGGGGAAAGCCGCCTGGAAGGTCTCGGCTTCCGATAGGCCAATGAGCAGGGCCACGACTTCGCGGTACCCTTCGGCATTGCAGGTCCGGCGATTGTCGCCGTGACCGAGATGGCAGGGCATCAGACCCCGAAGGCGATGCCTTCCCGCCGGTAGATGTCCTTCACCAGTTGCAGCAGCAGGGCGATCTCCGGCGAGCGGTCGCCTTTGCGCGTGCTCATGATCACCGGCGATACCGCCTTCTCCTTGATAGGGCGATAGGCGACATTGTCGCGCCGCAGCGTCTCGACCGAGGCTGGGACGAGGCAGATGCCACTTTCCGCCGCGACCAAGCCCAGCGCCGTCTGCAACTCCCGCATCTCGTGCACCACGGCGGGGCGCAATCCATGGTCGCGGAACAGCGCCAGGACCTGGTCGGCGAAGCTGGGCCGGGGCGTCTTCGGATAGACGATCAGCTGTGGATCGGCATGGAATAGGAACCCTGTTGGAGGGGTGATCGGCGTCCAAACGGGACCCCACTGACGGCGGGGTTCACAGTGGTTTCCGGGATGATCGGGAGCCAGTGCTGGGATGCTGGTCGTGGAGACAGTGGCAAAGATCCGGCGCCTGCACCGGGTGCAGGGCAAGTCGATCAAGGCGATCTGTCGTGAGCTCGGGATTTCGCGAAAGGTGGTCCGGAAGGTTCTGCGGTCCGGGGAGACGGAATTCCGCTACAGCCGGGCGCGGCAGCCGCAGCCCAAGCTGGG